>QCHZ01000001.1 GCA_003216955.1 Prochlorococcus sp. AG-402-I21
TCATTCCAAGCTGGAAAGTCTGATTCGTTTACAAGAACTCCTATTACTATCCTTCCTGTATCAGCTCCATGGTTTCGATAATGGAAAATACTTATTGTCCACTCTGGTCTCATTGAGTTAACAAATCTCATTAAGGCCCCTGGCCTTTCTGGAAATTCAAATCTGTATAGTAATTCCTTGTACCTCCCTTCTGATATTTGATTCATTGATCTTGGGAGCCTGCCTCCAACCATATGCCTGAGATGAACCTTTGATAATTCATCATTACTTAAATCATTACAATCAAAACCCTTTCTCTTTATCGAACGAATTAATAATTCTCTATCATTTATATCTGATACTTCTACACCCATAAATATTTGAGCTGTTTTACCTTCTGACATTCTGTAACTAAATTCAGTTAAATTTCGTGATCCGAGAGTTTCACATAAAAGTTTTAGACTTCCAGCTCTTTCGGGTATACCTACTGCCAGCATAGCTTCTTTTTCCTCACCTAATTCTGCTCTTTCTGCGACGAATCTAAGTCGTTCAAAATTCATATTTGCACCACAAGCTATTGCAACTAGGTTGTTATCTTTTAACTGATTATTAACAACATGTTTTTTTAATCCAGCTATGGATAATGCACCTGCTGGTTCAAGAATTGATCTTGTATCCTCAAAAACATCTTTTATTGCTGCACAAATTTCGTCAGTATTTACGGTAATCATTTCATCTACATTTTTTTTGCAAATAGAGAAAGTATTATCTCCTACCTTTCTTACCGCAACACCGTCAGCAAAAAGGCCAACACTTTTAAGCTTCACAGGCTTGTTGGCCTTAATTGAAAGTGTCATTGCGCAAGCATCTTCAGGTTCAACTCCAATAATCCTTGTATCCGGCCATATTGCTTTTATGTATGCACTTACTCCGGCTATTAGTCCACCTCCTCCAACCGCGATGTATATAGCATCAGGTGGCTTTTTACTCTGTCTAAGTATTTCTAGACCTATAGTTCCCTGCCCGGCAATAACTTCAGGATCATCAAATGGATGGATGAAGGTTAGATTTTCTTTTTTAGATATTTCTAATGCTTTTTCGTAGCACTCATCATATGTCTCGCCAAAAAGAATAACTTCAGCTTTATGCGACTCAACAGCCCTTACTTTCATTATGGGAGTAGTTAGAGGCATCACAATCACTGATCTGCATTTAAGGAATGATGCACTTAATGCAACTCCCTGAGCATGGTTACCAGCGCTTGATGCAATTACTCCTCTAGAAAGTTCTTCCTTGGTTAGCTGAGACATGCGGTTAAATGCACCTCTTAACTTGAATGAAAAGACAGATTGAAGGTCTTCTCTCTTAAACCAGATATCGTTTTTGAATTTTTTACTTAAGATTTTTGCCCTTTCTAGTGGTGTTTCTTGAGCAACGTCATAAACACGAGCTCTGAGTATTTTTTGTAAATAGTCCTCCATATCTAGTTTTTCACCGATTTTTGGTTTATGTATTTTCTACATTCCATTTGTTCTTGTGCAAGTTTTATCAAAATGTAGGGTAGACCTCGTAGATTGGAGGAATTCAATCTCAGAGTTACATGCGTCTGAGCCAGTTAAGTCATCCGAATGAGCTTCATGGCTTAGCCATTAGTGAATTGGAAGATGTTGCTTGCCAAATTAGAGAAAGGCATCTTCAAGTAGTTTCTACTAGTGGTGGCCACTTAGGTCCAGGTCTTGGTGTTGTTGAGTTAACAATTGCCCTCTATCAGACTTTAGATTTAGATGTCGACAAAGTTATTTGGGATGTTGGACATCAAGCCTATCCACACAAGTTACTAACAGGAAGATATCAACGATTTGATACCCTTAGACAGCAAAAAGGAGTAGCTGGTTACCTAAAAAGATCAGAAAGTAAGTTTGATCATTTTGGAGCAGGACATGCCAGCACATCTATTTCAGCTGCTCTTGGAATGGCGATAGCTAGAGATCGAAAAGGAGAAAAATATAAATGTGTAGCAGTTATAGGTGACGGTGCCTTAACCGGTGGAATGGCTTTAGAGGCTATAAATCACGCGGGACACCTACCAAAAACTCCTCTATTGGTAGTTTTAAATGACAATGATATGTCGATTTCGCCTCCTGTTGGAGCATTGTCGACTTATTTAAATCGTATGCGTCATAGCCCACCAGTTCAATTTATATCTGACAGTGTTCAAGAAAGCGTCAAAAACCTACCCTTTATGGGAGATGCCATACAAGAGGAATTTAAATCTCTTACTGGGAGCGTTAGGCGTTTAGCAGTTCCTAGTGTGGGAGCTGTTTTTGAGGAATTGGGTTTCACTTATATGGGGCCTGTAGATGGGCATGATATTGCTGCACTGACCAGGACATTTAATGCTGCACATAAAGTTGGTGGACCTGTAATGGTCCATGTTGCTACTACAAAGGGAAAAGGTTATCCATATGCTGAGGCTGATCAGGTTGGTTACCATGCTCAGTCTTCTTTTGATTTAACAACAGGAAAATCTCTTCCTTCTAAAACTCCTAAACCTCCAAGTTTTAGTAAGGTTTTTGGTCAAACTTTAGTAAAACTTTGCGAGCAAGATAGCAAGATTGTTGGTATTACTGCTGCTATGGCAGAAGGGACAGCTTTAAATCTTTTACAGAAAGCTATTCCAGATCAGTATGTTGATGTTGGTATAGCTGAACAACATGCTGTAACTCTTGCTGGTGGAATGGCTTGTGAGGGTATTAAACCAGTTGTAGCTATTTACAGTACTTTTTTACAACGAGCATATGATCAACTAATTCATGATATCGGGATACAGAACTTACCTGTAACTTTTGTATTAGACAGAGCTGGAATTGTAGGAGCTGATGGCCCAACTCATCAGGGGCAATATGACATTAGTTATTTAAGATGCGTTCCTAATTTTACTGTTATGGCTCCAAAAGATGAGTCTGAATTGCAGCAAATGTTAGTTACATGTATTAATCACAGTGGTCCGTCAGCTCTAAGAATACCTAGAGGCTCTGGAGAGGGAGCAGCGTTAATGGAGGAAGGATGGGAGTCTCTAGAAATAGGTAAGGCTGAGATAATAGAAGAAGGAGATAATTTATTAATAATTGGTTATGGATCTATGGTTTGCCCAGCAATTAAAACAGCGGCAATACTAAAGGCCAATGGTGTGAATAGTACTGTTATTAATGCTCGTTTTATAAGACCATTAGATGAGGAAACTATTCATAACGCTGCAAAAAGAATTGGTAAAGTTGTAACAATGGAAGAAGGAACATTATTGGGTGGTTTTGGATCAGCAGTCGTTGAATCTTTCAATGACAATGATATTTTTGTTCCTACATTAAGAATAGGTATACCTGATAAATTAGTAGATCATGCAACTCCACAACAAAGCAAAGAATCTCTTGGCTTGACTCCCGAAATGATGGTTGATCAAATTAGAAATAAATTTAATTTTAAGTAATTTTCTAAATATAAAAAAAAGGATTATATATTTAATAATCCTTTTTTTATATTTAATTTTTAAACTTAGCTTATAAAACGCCTCTTGCCGCAAGGCCCAAAATTGATCCTATTCCTAAAACATGACCTAAGCAGTTTGCAGCTACAAAAGAACCATGACTTAATCCTCCATAAAACTGAGCATTAGGCATAGGAAAACCTTCGTTTGGCTTTTCAATATTTGATCTTGCTATTGCATAAGCAAGTAAATTGCAAAGGATCATCACAACGGCACATTTTGGAGACCATTGAAATGTCACTGGATCAGCTGCTGCTAATAATGTTGTGAGCATCTTTTATCCCTATTGAATAAATTCATTATCGACCATAAAGATTGATTTTGCGTCAAATGTTACTCACCTCTTAAGAGTTTTTTACTTCCGTTTTATTTTTAAATGACTGCAGCATCAAAACGAAACCGTAAACAACAAATGCATCGCTAATCGTTAAAAACGATTCTGCTAGTCCGTGCAGCACATCAACATTTGTTAATTCATCACCAAAATAAACTTGTGCGATTATTGCAAAAACTATCGTCATGAATACAAATAAGAGAGTTAACTTAAAACCAATAATTGATATTTTTGGTATAGATTTTGTTTTGCTTGCGTAACGCAGAAAAACTAGATAAGGAATTAGTGAAAGGACGAAAAATGGACTAGGATCAATTCGTGCAATTGACTCAAGACTAAGAATTGAAATATTCATTGTTTTGATTGTGATGATTCAGATCTAAACAAGTTCCAAGCAGCAAATGCAAGGCATATGTTTCCTATAGTTGTAAGAGCTGCCTGTAGTACAACTAATCCTTTTAATTCATTACTGTTGTCAAATATATGCCAAGTGATTGCTGCCATAGCACTAGCAAGATTTGGCAACATTGCTAAAGCAAAATAACCTAAAGCCTTGTTATTGGATATAGATGAAATATAGTCAATTATTATTATTGCAATCCCCCACTCAAATAGAGTTGCAATATGGATAAACCAAGTTCCTAAAGAAAGTTCATGCATATATTTTCTTTTGTTTAAAAAGCTCTTCTAAAACTTCTTGAGCATGTCCTATTGGTCTTACTCCAATCCATTTATATATAACTATACCCTTTGGATTGATCATAAATGTATTTCTTTTTGAATAGGGTTCCAACCATGAATCATATGATTTACTTATTTTCCCTGTCGTATCTGAAAGAAGGGTGTATCCAAGTTTTTCGGATGTACAAAAAGATTCATGTTCTTCTTCGTTGTCAGCAGAGATTCCAACTACACAGGCATTATGTTTTTTAAACTTAGAAATATTATCTTGAAATCCTTTGGCTTGTAATGTACAACCACTTGAGAAATCCTTAGGATAAAAATATAAAATCAGCCATTCACCTGAAAAATCGTCTAGAGACCATTCCTTTTTATTTGGATTGTTTTTGTTAAAACCATTTAATAGAAATTCAGGTGCTTTTTGGCCAAGCTTAACCGAATTTATACTTGCGAATAATCTTGAAGGTTTATTAAATAAAATACTAAAAAATAAAACAAAAGATTTTATAAATTGACTTCTTTTCATTTGATTAAAAAATCAAATTTAAAGTTTGTTTAAATCTACTCCTAATGATTTGGCATATTTACCTAATCCCTTCTTCTGAATAGTTTTTAGTGCTCTTGTCGTTACTCTTATATTGATCCATTTGTTTTCTTCCTCCCACCATAATCTTCGCTGCTGCAAATTTGCTTGCTGCAATTTTTTGGTTCTAATATGGGAATGGCTGACTGACATTCCGTTGTTAGCTCTTGTGCCTGTAAGTTGGCAAACTCTAGACATTTTTAAACTTTATCGTTTTTGTATTCTATCAAATGAGGTTGAGATTAAACGAATTTTTGCATTAATTTCCCTAATAACTCAGCATTCCTAGTTTGAAAAGCTGCGATATCTTTATTCTCAAGACCTCCAATTGACAGTTTTGCCATCTCATAAACATGAATAGAAATGTCACTTGCTAATTGACCTTCCTCTGATTTGCTAGATCCTTCAATAACTATTGGGTTGGAATTTAACTTTAATAATCCTTGAATAAGTGGATGATTTGAATTTACGATTAAATTATGATATTCAGGTAGACCAGGAAGTTTCTGTTCCATTAATGCTGTTATATCATTAATTCTTCTCATTTGTTCTGGTAATAATATTAATGAAGGTGGAGAATTTTCGCCTTTAAGGCTTTGTACTTGTACGGTCACTTTTTCATTGTTTAGAGCTGAACTAATCATCTTTTTAAGTGTTTCTGACTTTGTATTTCCATCTTTATCTGCGATTTCAGGTGAATCATCTTTAATACTTTCATCAAGTTCGGAGTCGACTCTCACGAAATTTATTTCTTTATTTTTTTCTTCTAACCAAGGAATAAATTGGGTATCAATAACAGTATCAAGTTTTAATACTTCTTTGCCTTGTGAAGTCCACATATTGAGTGCTGTTGATTGAGAGACTTCATCCGTTGAATATAAAACCTTTTTGTTCTCATCAGTTAGCCTACTCTTATAAGCATCAAGAGTGGTAAAAGTCTTTGATCCAGATTTTATTAGTTCATTAGTGTCTTCATTTTCTGCTGAAATGTTTTTTGATGTTGAATATAAAATTATCTCTTTTACTTGTTCTGCAAATTTCTCATCTTCCATAGCACCTATTTTTATAAAGGGCGATATGGAGTCCCAAATATCGGCGTAAAATTGGGTTTCATCTTTCTTTAATGTTTTAAGCTTATCGGCTAACTTCTTTGCAATAAAGTTACCGATAGATTTAACTCTTCTGTCTGATTGTAATGCGCTTCTGCTGACATTTAAGGGGATGTCGGGTGAATCTATTACACCCCTCAAAGGTAATAAGTATCTAGGAACAATTTCTTTAATTGAGTCACTAACAAATACCTGATTACAGAATAGTTTGATTTCACCGCTTTCCCAATCGGCTCTTCCACTTATCTTTGGGAAATATAATATACCTTGCAAATTATAAGGATAGTCTGTGTTTAAATGAACCCATAAAAGAGGATCGCCTTGAAAAGGATAGAGATATTTATACAGTTCAATATAATCTTCGTCCTTTAGATTTTGTTTGCTTTCTCTCCAAGGTGGATTCATTTTATTGATAACTTCTTCTTCAAGCGAGATTTCAATAGGCATAAAATCACAATATTTTTTTATTAATGTTTTAATCCTGCTTGGTTCAATGTATTCAACTTCTTCTTCCATTAAATGTAAAATTATATCTGTACCTATTTCTTCTTTATCTGATTCGTCAAGTGAATATTGAGGTGAACCATTACATTTCCATTTAATAGCTTGTGAATCATTCTTTGCTGATTTAGTTATTATTTCGACTTCTTCCGCAACCATAAAACTTGAATAAAAACCGAGTCCAAAATGACCTATAAATCCATCATCAGGTTGTTTATATTTTTCAAGGAATTCTTCTGCACTTGAGAAAGCTACTTGATTAATATATTTCTTGATTTCGTCACTAGTCATTCCTATTCCATTGTCACTAATTGTCAATGTCTTATGTTCTCTGTCAATCGAGATTTTTATTTTTTCATCATCAGCTGCTAAACAATCTCCTGCAAAGGCTGCCATTTTCCTTTTTTTGATTGCATCTACGGAGTTACTTATAAGCTCTCTAATGAATATTTCATGATCTGAGTAGACTGCTTTTTTAATTATTGGAAATATATTTTCTGTGTGAATTAGAATAGTTCCTTCTTCTTTAACAGGCATGACTTAACAAAATTTCTAACATCATAGCGATACAAATTTCTATTTAGGTGCTAAAAGCATAAGTGTTATTGATTAAAGCTCAATAGTTTTCGATTCCTGACAATTATTAAAAAGATATACGAGATTGATATCAATCTATCCATTCAATTTTTGTGCATCTATTCGATTTTAAAAGATGATTTGTTGCATCATTTGTCTTTAGAGGTTCATGTGTAATCACAGAAATAACTCCCTTGTTGTGCCATTCCTTTTGTTGTTTTAATGCTTTATATAAACTTGCACTTTGCTTGTATGCGATTAATACTTTATCATTATTAACTTTCACTTCTTCATTTGAGGAGACTAACTCCCTGATTTTATCAATGCTAATACTAAAACCAATTCCAAAGCAATTATGATCGCTTGAACTAAATTTCTTTACTAAATCATCATATCTCCCACCTTTAGCAAGGATAACAGGAGCACTTGATGATGATGAAACAAGAGAAAATGTTAATCCACTATATAATTTATATTTGGTTCCTAATGTAGGGTCTAATTGTACTTCTATCCCTTTCTCTTTAGCTAATGGTTCAATAATTGTAAATAATTCCCTTAGGTTATCAATGTAAGAATTCGATCCATAAATATTTTTTAGATTTGTTAATACTTTTTCTGGTGTACCTCTCATATTCATGATCTTTTTTATAAACATTCTTTGTTCATCTTTAACATCAAGCGTACTCAATGCAATGTAATCAAGATCGCAAAGAATGTTTTTTATTTGATCTATCATGGTTGAATCAAATGAGCTTAAAATAAGTTCCAAGAGATATGTATTACCAATTAGCAATGTCATTTTATATTCCTGATCAATTTCAATTATTTTTAATGATTCAATTAGTAGAGATAGAAGTTCTATCTCTGCATTAATAGCTTTAGTTCCAATCAATTCTACCCCGCTTTGAAATGACTCCTCGATGTCTATACCACCATCAATGCTTTGATTGCACTTAAATGAGGTGCCTGTCGACCAGAAACGAAGGGGCCTTTCATAATTATTAAATCTAGTTGAAGCAGCACGAACAATTGACGCTGTTATTTCAGGTCTTAAACCAAGAGGTTCATCAGAAACGATTTTTAGTATTTCATTGTTCGAAATTCCACCCGCTGCCATAAGTGTGTCTAGACGTTCAATATGTGGTGGTGATATTCGCTCATATCCCCAAAGTTGATATAAAGATGAAAGTTTTGATGCAATTAGATGATTCTTTCTTACTTGCTGAGGATTTAAGTCGCGCGCACCCGAGGCAGGTTGCAATGTCATTATTTGAATCTTTTTATTACTTAAGGATCACATAAATTGGGAATATTTTCCACCATAAGAATTAGGAGTTAATGGTCTAATTTTTTCTAGTTCATTTATTAGCTCATTTTGAATCTTAGGATTACAAGCAAGAATTCTGCCGGTATTCAGATCAAAATCTCCAGAAGGATAGTTGGAAACTATTCCACCTGCCATTTCAACTAGTGGTACTCCTGCTGCCATATCCCATTTAGAAAGACCGCGTTCCCAAAAACCATCCACTTTTCCTGAGGCTACAAATGCTAGATCTACTGCTGCTGCTCCTCCTCTTCTGACGCCATGGGTGCGATGAGTTAGCCAACAAAATTCTGAATAATTATTGTCTAATACTTCTCGTCTGTCATATGCGAAACCAGTAACTAGGAGTGAATCAGACAAGGAATTTGTGTCCGTAACATTTATCTTTTCACCATTACAAAATGATCCATTCTCTGGTGAGGCATAATAAATTTCATTTAAAGAAGGTACCGATATTGCTCCCAAAATTGGATTGCTATTCCAAATTAAACCTATTGAAGTTGCAAACAATGGAAACCCATGGGCATAGTTTGTTGTTCCATCAAGAGGGTCTATACACCATTTTAATTCTCCATCTTTTAACTTATATCCACTTTCTTCAGCAAGAATAGAAATATTAGGAGTTTCTTTTTCTAAATAGTCTATTATTATCTTTTCACATTCTATATCTGCATTAGTTACAAGATCACCAGCAGTTCCCTTACAATTTATAGTTTTAATTCTTCCATAATTATTCATCAGAGAGGCTCCACCTCTTTCTGCAGCCTGCTTGGCAATATCTAATAATTTATTAAGTTCATCATTAGTTAGACCTGCATTTAAGGCTGCGGTTTTGCAGGAAGGTTTCTTCATAACTAATGTTTTTAATTATAATAATGGACTGCTATTGGATGAATCTATTTATCTTTAAATCAATTTATTCTCATTTAGAAATTAATTATTAATAGGACCTTTTTTATCGTAAAAATATTTATTAAATAAATCCGACATTTTAATTTTTAACAATAGCTCTATTGTGGTATATATTTAAATCGAGCAACTGAAAAAGTTCTTCATTGCTGAATTCAAGGAGAGGTGGCCGAGTGGTTGAAGGCGCAGCACTGGAAATGCTGTATAGGGGCAACCCTATCGAGGGTTCGAATCCCTCTCTCTCCGTCCCGCAAGGTAACTTTTAATTAAAAAAGCTTTAGTGTTTATCCAAATTTTCCAGAGATATAGTCTTGAGTTGATTTTTGATTTGGTGAAGTGAACATTTTTTTTGTTTTATCAAACTCAACTAAAAATCCAATTTTTCCACTTAAATCCTTATCCTTTTTCTCTGTGTTGAAAAAAGCTGTGTAATCACTGACTCTATTGGCTTGTTGCATATTATGAGTAACAATAATGATTGTAAAATTCTTCTTTAATTCATGAATTGTCTCTTCAATTTTTAATGTAGATAATGGATCAAGTGCTGAGCATGGCTCATCCATTAAGATCACATCAGGTTCAATAGCAATTGTCCTTGCTATGCATAATCTTTGTTGTTGACCACCAGATAATGAATAACCACTTTCGTTTAATTTATCCTTGCACTCATCCCAAACGGCTGCCTTTGTAAGAGATTCTTCAACTAATTGATCCATATTACCTTTATATCCATTAACTCTTGCACCAAAAGCAATATTTTCGTAAATACTTTTAGGAAAAGGATTGGGTTGTTGAAAAACCATTCCAATTTTCCTTCTAACTTCAACTGGATCTATATCCTCTGCATATATATCTATCCCTTCAAAAATAACACTGCCTGATAATTTGCAACCTTCTATTAAATCGTTCATTCGGTTGATTGCTCTGATGACGGTTGATTTACCGCAACCTGAAGGACCAATAAAAGATGTAACTTGATTCTTTTCAATATTACAAAACACATTTTTAACTGCAACTGAATTGCCGTATGTAATTGAAACATTATCAAGTGAGACCGAAGGTGTAGATTTTATATTTTTTTTAATCATTAGCTTATTTTACTAGTAGTTTTGCTCCTAATTATAATTTATTTTTTGAAAAAGCACCATGTGAGCCTATCCATCTTGAAAGAATATTTAGACTTAAAAGTACAACAACTAATATGAATGATGCTGCCCATGCTAGTTGGTTTTGAGCTTCATATGGCTCAAGTGCAAAATTGTAAATTAACACTGACAATGAACCCATTTCATAGAAAAGATCATCAAAACTTGTAATGTAGTAACGTGAGAAAAGAGCTGTAAAGATTAATGGAGCTGTTTCTCCTGCTGCCCTAGCGAGTGCTAATAATACGCCTGTACAAATTGAACTAAATGCAGCTGGTAATGTGATATTTGTTATCATTGTGAATTTTGAAGCACCAACTCCTAATGCAGCTCTTCTCATGTCATCTGGAACTAATTTAAGTGCTTCATCGGTAGTTTTAATTATTGTTGGAAGCATTAAAATTGATAGTGATATTCCGCCTGCAATACCGCTGAACATTGATCCAAATAATATTTTGGTAGAGACAATAATTGCATATATAAATACACCAGAAATTATAGAAGGAACCCCTGCAAGAACATTTGATCCAAACCTTATAAATTTTGCAAACTTTCCTGATTTTGAATATTCCGTAAGATATATTCCACCACCTACTCCAACAGGTATTGATATGATTGAAGCAATAACTGCCATTATAAAAGTTCCAGTTATTGCTGGTCCTATCCCTCCTGCGGATAGAAGATCATCTCCGGGTGGCTCTGGTTCAAGTATTAAAGTTTCTATGTTTATATAACTTCCACCTTTTATTAATACATAGCTTATTACTAATATTAAAGGAAGTACAGAAATGAAGGCAAAAAGAGCAGAAATAATAGTTAAGGTTCTGTTGCCAATATTTCTAGCTAGGGAGGGATTATAAGTTAGAGATTTTTGTGAAGTGTAATTCATTTATTGATATTTTAAGCTTAATTTTTTTACAATCCACTGGGCAAATACATTAACCAACAATGTTAATATCATTAGGATTAATGCTGCATACATTAGAGAAGAGACTTGGCTTCCATCTGCTTCACCAAATTGATTAGCAAGCATGGATGAAATTGTATATGAAGGAGCAAATATTGACCAACTAAAGTTATTTGAATTGCCAATAATCATTGTAACTGCCATTGTCTCACCCATAGCTCTTCCTAGAGCAAGTAAAACTCCTCCTGTTATCCCAGAAATTGCTGCTGGAATAATAACTTTAAAAATAGTAGTCCATCTAGATGCTCCAATTCCATAGGCAGCTTGCCTAAGTTTAGATGGAACTTGTTTTAGAGAATCTTTTGAAATAGATGTAATTATAGGTAGTATCATTACCACAAGAATTAATATTGCTGGCATCATTCCAGCGCCCAAAGGTTGGGTGCTGAAAAATGGGATAAATCCAAATAGTTCGTAGATTATGTTCAAAAATGGTCTAATAAAAGGTTCCATAATAAATACTGCCCATAGTCCTAAAACTACTGATGGAATAGCAGCTAAAAGTTCAACCATTATTCCAATTACATTTCTTATATATTCGGGAATTATATTTTCAGTTATAAATATTGCAGTGCCGACGCCCAATGGAATGGCAATTAATAATGAAGCAATCGATGTAATAAGGGTCCCATAAATAGCAGTGAATGCACCGTATTCATCTGTAACTGGATTCCATGCAGAATTAAAAAGAAACCTCAGTCCATATCTTGAAATTGATTCAGTAGATTCATAGTAAACGACTGCAAATATGGAAAAAAGCACCACAGCTACCATTGAAGCCATCGCAACAACAATATTTTTAAAACCAACATCTACCAACTTCTCTGAAGTTGGTCTTTTTCTTAGTGAAAATTTTGATGTATTTGCTTTGTCCACGCGCAAAAGCAATTTACAATATGAATCTATATCTAATTTCAAATTTTTCACTAAGAGAGGCTTAAGGATTGGCTTTAAGTGTTGAAGGGTACATAATAAGTATTGAATACCCTTAAATGCTAGTTACTTTGGGGCTTAAATAAGTATTGCCATGGGGAGAATAGTTGGCATTGACTTGGGAACGACTAATTCCGTTGTAGCGGTGTTGGAGGCTGGTAGGCCTGTTGTTATTGCTAGTGCTGAAGGTGCTAGAACTACGCCATCAGTTGTTGGATTTACTAAGGAATCTGAATTGTTAGTCGGTCAACTTGCTAGAAGGCAATTAGTTCTTAATCCCAAAAACACTTTCTCCAATTTAAAAAGATTTGTTGGCAGAGCATGGGATGAGCTTGAAGAAACAAGTCTCTCTGTCCCTTATAGCGTTCGTTCAAATGATCAGGGGAATGTTCGAATTACTTCCCCTATAACCAAAAGAGAGTATGCCCCCGAAGAATTGATAGGAAATATTATTAGGAAGTTGATAGATGACGCCGAAACATATTTAGGAGAAAATGTTGATTCCGCTGTAATCACAGTTCCAGCGTATTTCAACGACTCACAAAGGCAAGCGACTCGTGATGCCGCGATTTTGGCTGGTATTTCTGTTGAAAGGATTCTAAATGAGCCAACTTCAGCTGCTCTTGCTTATGGATTTGATAAAAGTTCTTCTAGGAAAGTTTTGGTTTTTGATTTAGGTGGTGGAACATTTGATGTATCTCTAATGTCCATTTCAAATGGCGTTTTTGACGTTAAAGCAACTTCAGGTGATACCCAGTTGGGCGGTAATGATTTTGATCAAAGAATTGTTGATTGGCTTGCTGAAGATTTTTTAAAAAAAAATAAAATAGATCTCAGAAGAGACAGGCAGTCTTTACAAAGACTTACTGAAGCGGCTGAGAAGGCTAAACAAGAACTCTCCGGGGTTCAAACCACTCCTATATCACTTCCTTTTATTTCTACAGGCAAGGATGGTCCGTTACATATAGAGACCACTCTTAGTAGAAAAAATTACGAGGCTCTTTGCAATGATCTTTTAGATAGATTATTCGATCCTGTTAATACTGTTATTGATGATTCAGGTTGGGATCCTGAGGAGATTGATGAAGTTGTTCTTGTAGGAGGGAGTACACGTATGCCAATGGTAAAGCAATTAGTTAAAACTCTAGTTCCAAATCCACCTTGTCAATCTGTTAACCCCGATGAAGTAGTAGCTATTGGTGCTGCAATTCAAGGCGGGATTCTTTCAGGTGAGTTAAGAGACCTTTTGTTAAATGATGTCACCCCTCTTTCTCTAGGACTTGAAACTGTTGGAGGTTTAATGAAAGTTCTTATTCCTCGAAACACCTCTATTCCAGTGAGACAATCGGATGTTTTCAGTACATCGGAATCCAACCAATCATCCGTTGAGATACATATATGGCAAGGTGAGAGGCAAATGGCTTCAGACAACAAATCATTGGGTAAATTCAGATTATCGGGAATTCCTCCTGCCCCAAGAGGTGTACCTCAGGTTCAGGTTGCATTTGATATTGATGCCAACGGCTTATTAGAAGTCAGTGCAACTGACAGAACAACTGGTAGGAAGCAATCCGTAAGTGTTACTGGTGGCTCAAACTTGAATCAAAATGAAGTTAATAAATTGATTGAGGAGTCTAAAATAAAGGCATCTGAAGATAGAAAGAAGCGTGCCTCCATTGATCAGAGAAATAATGCTTTAACTCTTGTTGCGCAAGCTGAAAGACGTTTAAGAGACGCTTCTCTAGAGCTCGGACCTTATGGAGCTGAAAGACAACAAAGATCTGTAGAAGTTGCTATGAGGGACGTTGAAGATATGCTTCAAGACAATGATTTGCAAGAGCTTGAATATGCGGTGGGTTCTCTCCAAGAAGCATTATTTGGTTTAAATCGTCGTTTATCAGCAGAAAGGAAAACAGAATCTAATCCCATACAAGGGATAAAAAATACTTTTGGATCTTTAAAGGACGAATTATTTTCAGATGATTACTGGGATGATGATCCTTGGGACTATTCACAAAGAGGACAAAACAAAAATGGTGATAATTATTATGGGAGAAGGGATATAGATCCTTGGGATAATGACTACTACCGTTGATCCGAACTATTGGTCTCTATTAGGAGTCTCCCCAGATTGTGATTCTAGTGAACTTAAATCCGCCTTTAGGAAAGAGGCAAGAAAGTGGCATCCTGATTTAAATAAAAATGATGTCAACGCTGAAGAAAGATTCAAATTAATTAATGAAGCCTATGCGATTTTAAGCGATCCTAAAAAGAGAAAAGAATGGGAGACAAAAAATAATAAAAGTCAAGATGTCTTTGAAAATAGATTTCCTACTTATGAAGAATACTTAGAAGTTGTATTAGGTATAAAAATTGATTTAGAAGATCAAATTGATGAAATTGATAATATTTATGATCAATCTTCAGACTTTTCTGAAGACGGATATGAAGATTCTGAACAGCCTTATTCTAATGAATATATTCCTACAACAAGTGAACCAACACCACCACCAACTTTAATTTATGAGGATCAAGAATCAATTGTAGAAATCTCTCCCGATCAGGCCCTTTATGGATCATCTGTCGAAATCCAGTTGCAGGACGGGACTCTTGTTGAAGTTTTAACACCACCGTTTGCGGGAGATGGATGGAGATTAAGAATTGAAGGTGCTGCAATTGGTTGTCGCGACCATTTTGTTCAATTAAAAGTACAAACCGAAGATGGATTAAGAATTGATGGGTTAAGAGTCATGTATCGTCTTGAATTATTTCCACATGATGCTTTATTAGGTTGTGCAGTCGATATTCCAACTCTAAATGGATCGGTTACTTTACAAGTACCTCCTAATTCATCAACAGGAAGGTTATTAAGACTTAGAGGTCGTGGATTGGAATATGAGGAATATCGCGGTGATCAAATTGTTGAAATAATTATTGTCTTACCAGATATTTTAAGTGACTCTGAAATTGCACTTTATCAACGTCTAAATGAATTATCTATGGAGAATTATTAGGAACATATTGTTTATTCACTTTATCGATTTATAATTAATTTGGTTATTTAATTGCTATGTTGGTTCATGTCCTTTTGTATGAAGCGGGGACTGAAAGTGAAGGTATACACTCTCTCGAACTTAAGGATTCAACAGTGATCCTCATGTTCGAAGATAAGGATGATGCTGAAAGATATTGCGGCCTTTTAGAAGCTCAAGATTTTCCAACCCCATCCGTTGAGGAGTTGACAAGGAGAGATATTGAAGCTTTTTGTCTGGAAGCAGGTTATGAGCCCCGCTATGTTGAAAAAGGCTTTATTCCAAGTACCGATGAAGAACGGCTTATGATTTCCCCACCTCTTTCAAATCTAGAAGTTGAAAATTGGCATAATCAAGATAGTATAAATAAACAAACATCCTCCAATGATCAGCTTGAAGATATTAAAAAACGTCTAGAAAATCTTTTATGATTAATTTAAACAGGAATTCTAAAAATAATAATTATCGAATATTAACTGAGCAAATTAATTTAACATCAAATGAATTGGATACTAAATCTACATATGAAATAGTCAATATTTTTTCTGAAGCTGATAAAGAACCTCAAATGGCCGTTGAAAAAGCAATTCCAGATATAATTAATGCTATTGATAAAATTACGTTAAAACTTAAATCAAATGGCAGATTGTTTTATATTGGTACTGGTACTTCTGGAAGACTAGGTGTACTTGATGCATCAGAATGTCCTCCAACTTTTTGTACCAATCCAGATTTAGTTCAGGGAATTATCGCTGGAGGTATTCCATCACTAACAAGAAGTTCTGAATCTCTAGAGGATGTGATTGAGTCTGCTATGGCTGATCTTAAAGAAAGAAATTTTTCTAATAAAGATGTCTTAATAGGTATAACAGCTAGTGGAAGAACTCCATATGTTATTGGGGCATTAACCTATTCCAAAAGTATTAATGCTTTAACTATTTCTATTTCATCAGTTCCAGAAAATGATTCATCTTTAGATAATGATATTGATATTAGATTGATTACAGGACCAGAGATACTTGCAGGCTCTACAAGATTAAAAGCTGGAACAGCAACAAAGATGGCTTTAAATATAATTTCTACATCTGTGATGATCAAATTAGGCAAGGTTTATGGCAATAGAATGATCGATTTATCAGTTAGTAACGATAAATTAATGGATAGAGCAATTGGCATCTTATTTGATATTGGCTCAGTTGATAAAGAAACTGCTGTTCAACTTTTAAAGAAGACAAATGGATCCGTAAAACTATCTTTATTAATCGCTTTGTCTGGCATGAATATTATTGAGGCCAAGCAATTACTTAATGATTCAAAGGGCAATTTAAGAACAGCTCTAATTAATGTTAATTGTAATTGACTTATGATCAATTAAACCTATCGCATTTTTATTATACTTTCTGCATTAAATTTTAAAACCAGTTATTATAAAAAAAAATTAGTTTGATCTATGCCTAAAGTTTTGATGAATACAGATAAAGGGCAATTGAACATTGACCTGTTTGATAATGATGCGCCAAAAACAGTAGAAAACTTTCTGAAGCTCGTTAAAGAGGGTTTTTACGATGGTCTTTCTTTTCATAGGGTAATTAATGGTTTTATGGCGCAAGGAGGTTGTCCTAATACAAGAGAGGGTTCAAGAGGTATGCCTGGAACCGGAGGCCCTGGATATTCTATTAATTGTGAGATTAATTCCAACAAACATGTTGCTGGTTCTTTGTCTATGGCGCATGCAGGAAAGGATACTGGGGGCAGCCAATTCTTTTTAGTTCATGCTCCACAACCACATTTGGATGGAGTTCATACTGTCTTTGGTAAAACTGAAGATATGAAAATACTTCTATCTATTACTAATGGTACCAAAATTAATAGTGTAACTATTGTTAAATAGAATTATTTTTATTATTAACTCCATTCAATAGTACTTGTTTTGTCTTTCAAATCCCAATTAAATAATGGCGAATTTTCAAAATTTGAAAGCTCGCTAATTTTTTTCTCTTCAATTAATATATTTTGTGAAGGATGTAAAAGTTTTTCATAATTATCAGTTTTAATTATTCCAATTCTTTCTGTATTTTCCCAGTTACTTAGTTCTCTAAGAAGAGACTCAAGTAATCTTTTATCTATTAAGTTTCCTTCTAAATGAGTCTTTATATCTCTATGTCTAACATTCCATATAAATAATGGATTTTCACATAGAGCTATTAATCTTGGAGCGTTTTGAATAGAAATATTTAAAAAATGATTTTCTGACCATTTATTTGCTTTATCTTCAAAATGCTTTAATTCATTATTTTGAACTTTGCCATCCCAATAGACAACAATATTTTGTCTTTCATTGCTTAAATTGGTCTGAATATTATTACCAATCAAGTGACCGAGTTTTTCTCTTTTAACTTCAAGATAAGCAGCATTATGATCTCCAGGGCAAATCACTAATGGAACTCTAGATTCAACTTGAAGTCCATATCCACCAAGACCTGCTATCTTTCTTGGATTATTGGTTAATAATTTAAGTCTGTTTATTCCTAAATCTGTCAAAATTTGTGCGCCTACTCCATAATTTCTTAGGTCTGCTGGAAAACCTAACTTTTCATTAGCTTCAACCGTATCTAATCCTCCATCTTGAAGGTTATAGGCTTTTAATTTATTAACCAAACCTATCCCTCTTCCTTCCTGCCTTAGATAAACAACAACTCCTTCCCCTTCTTCTGAAATTCTTGACAAGGCAGCTTCTAATTGAGGTCTGCAGTCGCACCTTAACGATCCGAATGCATCTCCAGTTAGACATTCTGAATGCATTCTTACTAGCACCGGTTCTTTTAAGTTTTCTGGATCTCCTTTTATTATCGCTACATGTTCTGATCCATCCAATTCGTTCTTATAACCAATTGCCTTGAAATCTCCAAAAACACTAGGCAACTTTGCAATTGCTTGCCTGTATACAAATCGTTCATTTTCAAGTCTGTAATGAATTAAATCTGCAATACTTATCAACTTTAAATTTCTTTCCTTCGCATATGTTTTTAATTCGGGTAGTCTTGCCATTGAGCCATCTAGATTTTGGATCTCACAGATTACGCCTGCAGGAGATAGACCGGCTAACAAAGACAAATCTACTGCTGCTTCCGTATGTCCAGCTCTTTTTAACACCCCACCTATTTTTGCTCTTAAGGGAAAGATATGACCTGGTCTTCTTAAATCAATTGGTTTCGTTTGACTATTAAGAGCAACTTGAATTGTTTTAGCTCTATCTTCCGCAGATATTCCCGTTGATACTCCAAATTCAGGACCTGCATCGATGCTTACAGTGAATGCTGTTTGGTTTGAATCGGTATTTCTGTCGACCATTAAAGGGAGGTCTAGTTGGTCTAATCGTTGCCCTTGCATTGCAAGACATATCAAACCTCTTGCTTCAGTTGCCATGAAATTTATTTGTTGCGGAGTCGCAAATTGAGCAGCGCAAATTAAATCTCCTTCGTTTTCTCTTTTTTCATCATCAACTACAACAACACATTCGCCGTTCCTAATAGCAGCAAGAGCATCCGCTATATCATCAAATTCAATTTCATAACAATCTTCTGATTTCAACTTATTCCTCGTGTTTGTGGTGAAATGGTTCTTTGCTACTTATTCTCAAATGAATATCTCATCATTCTACGAAATAACCTTGAAGTTATGGCAATTAGTACATCGAAAGCTGGGAGGATCGCAATTATTGGAGCATCTGGATATGGAGGACTTCAACTCGTTAAGTTGATAAATGAACATCCAAACTTTGAGATTTCATCTTTAAATGGAGAGAGATCTGCAGGTAAAAGCTGGAATGAAATAAACCCTTTTATGAAACTTTTGGGTGATAAAGAGATAACTAAAAGCAATCTTGATCAAATAGCTGAACATTCGGATTATGCAATATTGAGTCTGCCTAACGGCTTGTCATCACAACTCACCCCTTTATTATTAGAAAAAGGTATTAAAGTACTTGATTTATCAGCTGATTATAGATTTAAATCATTAGATAAATGGAAGCAAGTCTATTCCAAAGAAGCGGCACAATATCCAAGATATGATTACGAATTATGTGAAGAGGCTATCTATGGTTTTTCCGAAGAATTTAGTAGTGATATTTCAAAGTCTAGATTAATTGCCTGTCCAGGTTGCTACCCAACTTCGTCACTTAGTGTACTTATCCCATTCTTAAAACAAGGGCTAATAGAAAGTGAAGGAATTATAATTGATGCAAAATCTGGTACATCTGGCGGTGGCAGAAATCCTAGTGAGCAACTTCTATTGTCTGAATGCTCTGAATCAATTAAACCCTATGGAGTTATTGGACATAGACATACAGCAGAAATAGAGAGGGTCGCCAGTCATTTTGCTGGTCATGAAGTCAATTTACAATTCACGCCTCATTTGGTACCAATGGTTAGAGGTATTCTGACGACAGTTTATGCTCGTCTACGAGATCCTGGTTTAACAGCAATGGACTGTAAAATTGTTATTGAGGCTTTTTATAAAAATCAACCTTTTATTGATATTTTGCCTGTAGGCACGTATCCAGCCACTAAATGGGTTAAAAATACTAATAAAGTTATGATTGCAGTTGAAGTTGATAATCGTAATGGAAGAATCGTACTAATGAGCGTTATTGATAATCTCCTAAAAGGTCAAGCAGGACAGGCGGTTCAAAATTTAAATATTATGCACGGAATTGAATCAGATATTGGTCTTCCCAAGATTACTTATTATCCTTGAATCTAGTTCTTATATTATTTGCTACTTTTGCTATTGCTAAAGGTAATATTATATGTTCCATGTTTTGAATTCTTGTTTTTAAAGTCTCTTTACTATCTTTTTCTTTAATTGGGACGGCGGCTTGAATAATTATTGCTCCTGAATCAACTTCCTTTTGCACATAGTGAACTGTGCAACCAGTAATAGTTACCCTTTTGTCTATAGCCTGCTGTATTGCATCAACACCTTTAAAAGAAGGTAAAAGTGATGGGTGTATATTAATTAATCGATTTTTAAACCTTTTAATTATTTCTTCACCAACAATTCTCATCCAGCCCGCCATAACAACTAGTTCAACGGATAATTCCTCTAGCTTTTTCATTACTAACATGTCGTGTTCGAATCTCGAATTACAATCTCTATGATTAATAATTACATAAGGTATTTTGTATTTGATTGCCTTTTTTATTGCTAGACAATTTGGATTATTGACAATTAATATAGATATTTCTGCATTAAGTTGTTTCTTTTTAATTGATTTAATGATGTACTCGAAATTCGAGCCATTTCCTGAAGCAAGGATACCTAATCTTATTTTTGGTGCAAAAAAAGGGCTTTCTGAATCTAATGGGCTTATTAGGCTATTTTCATTTAAAGCATAAGATAAATTGTTCTCCGTATATTTTTTATTATCTTGTTTCATCAAACAATGATTATTTATTACTAAATATATGACCTATAGAAGAAATTACAATATCTAAATATAAAGACATATTTAATAGTAATGATAGTTAATTCAACATTTAGATATCCCAAAGGTTTGATAAAAATAACTATCAAGCTTATTTACATTCCTATTTGTCAATTACTAAACATTCGCCATTTGAAAACCATTATTGACTAATATAAATTAAATCAATGTGTTAATGGTGCTCATTTGAGAGTACCTGCTAACAGAACTCATTAAGGAGTATTCTTATATCAATAATGGCAATAACTGACATCTTCCAGATGAAAAACAAAGATAAATGGTTAAGGTACTGCGATCTTTTATTTTGCGATGATTCATTAGGTTTTTGGTTAGATATAAGCAGAATGGACGTCGAGAAGAGCGATTTTCAAAAATTTAAGGACGTTTATTCCAAAGCTTTTGAATCTCTAGAAAGTCTTGAGAATGGATCAATTGCCAATATTGATGAAGATAGACAAGTTGGTCATTACTGGCTTCGAAATCCGAAAATTGCTCCAACTCAAGAAATTTCAGACTCTATCACCAAAGAAATTCAAGACATATCACGGTTTGGGGCATCAATATTAAATGGTGAAGTTACTAACAGCAGTGGAGAAAAATATACAGATGTTTTTTGGATAGGTATAGGTGGTAGTGGTTTAGGTCCCTTACTTATTAAAGAGTCATTTAAGAGGGAGTCGATCGGATTGAATCTACATTTTTTAGACAATGTTGACCCCGAAGGCATTTCACATAAATTAAATTCCATTCTTCCTAATATTGAAACCACATTATTTGTAGTTGTTAGTAAATCAGGTGGCACTCCGGAACCTTTGATAGGAATGGAGCAAGCCATGAAGTTTGTCCAAGATAACAACCAAAATTGGTCATCTCGAGCTATAGCAATCACATCAAAAGGTAGTAAATTAGATGTCTTAGCAACTAGCGATAATTGGTTAGATATTTTTGATTTACCTGATTGGGTTGGTGGGAGAACAAGTATTACTGGTGCTGTTGGATTATTACCTGCCGCCCTAATTGGAGCTGACATAAACAAGTTTTTAGATGGTGCATCTCAAATGGATGTTCTAACAAGAGAAAAAGACATTAAAAATAATCCAGCAGCACTTCTATCCTTAGCTTGGTACAAATCCGGAAATGGAAAAGGGTTAAGAGATATGGTTGTACTTCCCTATAGAGACAGATTAGAAGTTTTTAGTAGATATCTTCAACAACTTGTGATGGAATCCTTAGGCAAGAAGTTAGATAGAGATGGAAATAAAGTTAATCAGGGTATTGCAGTTTATGGAAATAAAGGTTCTACTGATCAACATGCATATGTGCAGCAATTAAGAGATGGTGTTGATAATTTCTTTGTTAATTTTATTGAGATTCTTCACGATCCATCTGAAATTGTTGAAGTTAAAAATAAACGACCAGGAGACTATTTATCAGGCTTTCTTCAAGGAACTCGATCAGCATTGACTGAAGGTGGGAGACAAAATTTGACAATCACATTTAAATCATTTGATGAATCAAGTCTTGGGGCTTTAATTGCTTTGTTTGAGCGAGCAGTAAGTCTATATGCAGAATTGATCAATGTTAATGCTTACAACCAACCTGGTGTTGAAGCTGGAAAAAAAGCGGCTACAAACATAATTAATCTACAAAAAGAAATAGAAGAACTTTTGGAAGATGGTAAAGAAAGAACTTTAAGTCAAATTAATGATGCATTGTCTACTGACTCAACTGAGTCAATTTATTTAATTCTGAGAAAACTTTCAGAAAATTCTGATCATTATTCAATGGATGGTAATCAATCAAATCCAGATCAACTAATTATTTCGACAAATTGATTTCTAAATAACTATATTCACTAATTTGTTTGGAACAATAATTATTCGTTTTGTTTCTTTTCCATCTATCCATTTCTGAGCTACTTCACTTTTAATAGCAATATCCCCTAATTCGTTTTTAGATAAATTTTTACTAGCATCGATTGATCCTCTAACTTTTCCATTAATTTGAACCATAAGCGTAAAAGTATCTTGTTCAATTGCACCTTCATCGAATTTTGGCCATGACTGAAGATGAATACTTTGAGTATTTCCAATTGTCTTCCAAAGCTCCTCTGCAATATGAGGAGAAAATGGAGAAGTTATTTTAACTAATATTGAAACAACATTAATTAGAGTTTCCTTACTACAGTTATTAACTATTGAACTTAAGCCATTTACAGCTTTCATGAGTTCAGATATTGCTGTATTAAATTGAAGATTGTCCAGATCATCAGTAATTTCTTTAATAGCAATATTAATTAGACGTAAAGCTTCATCATCATTAGACTTTTCTTTTTCTATATTTAATATTGAATTACTTTTTGTTAGTTCTAAAGTATTAATAATAAATTTCCAGAGTCTCTGTATAAATCGATATTGACCTTCAACATCTGAGTCATCCCATTCTAAATCTTTTTCGGGAGGAGCTTTAAAAAGAATAAACATTCTAGCTGTATCTGCACCATATTTATCTATTACTAATGATGGGTCTACACCATTATATTTTGACTTTGACATCTTTTCATAGATAATATCTATTTTTTCTCCAGTAATTGGATCTTTTGGATCATTAATATCTTTAATTTGATCCTTTGAAAAATATTTATTAGTATTTGAATTTTTAAAAGTAACAGCTTGAACCATTCCCTGGGTTAATAGTTTCTTAAAGGGTTCATCGATATTTAATAATCCACAGCTTTTTAGAGCTTTAGTTAAAAATCTTGAATAAAGTAAATGAAGAATTGCATGCTCTATACCACCAACGTATTGTTTAACTGGAAGCCATTTATCTATTTCGCTTTTTATAAATGGATTTTGCTCATTATCGGGGTTTATATATCTTAAAAAGTACCAGGATGAACACATAAAAGTGTCCATTGTGTCAGTTTCTCTTTTTGCTTTATTTCCACATTTAGGACAACAAATATTTATCCATTCTTTTTTTGTGGTTAAAGGTGACTTTCCTTTACCAGTTAATTTAATATCAATAGGTAGAGAAACAGGTAGATCCTCGTCTGGGACTCTAACTTGACCGCACTTCTTACAATTAATTATCGGAATCGGGCAGCCCCAATATCTTTGTCTAGATATAAGCCAATCCCTTAATTTATACGTAATTTTTGGTTTTGCCCAATTAGCATTAGAACCTAACTCAAGTATTTTTGTTTTTGCAATATCAGACTCAATTCCATTGAATGTATCTGAATTGATCATGATTCCCTTATCTACGTACTCAGAATTTAAATAACTATCATCTTCTTCATTATTGGGCCTTATGACATAATTAATTGGTAAATCATATGATTTAGCAAACTTATAATCTCTACTATCATGAGCGGGAACACCCATGACTGCTCCAGTTCCATATTCCATAATCACATAATCGCCAATCCAAATAGGTATCTCTTTATTATTAGCTGGATTAATTGCATTTACTCCTAAATACATTCCAAGTTTTTTTCTACTATCTGAATTACGTTCTAGATCACTTAACTTTTCTTGTGTATTCCTAAACTCTATTAATTGATCAATATCTTTATCATTGATTAATTGATTAATTAATGGATGATTTGATGCTAAGACAAGATAACTTACTCCATAGACTGTATCTATTCTTGTAGTGAAAGCTGTTATCTTTTGCTTATGATTTTTGATTTCAAATGTTATTTCTGCACCAATTGATTTACCAATCCAATTTTTCTGCATAACCCTGACTCTTTCTGGCCAGTCTTTAAGCATAACTAAATCCTTATTTAGATCTTCGGCAAAACTAGTAATTCGTAGAAACCACTGGTTTAATTCCTTTTTCTCAACTTTTGCTCCAGATCTCCAAGATTTACCTTCAGCATCTACTTGTTCATTTGCAAGAACAGTTTGATCAATTGGATCCCAATTCACTGTTGCTTTTTTTTGATAAGCAAGATTATTTTTATGTAATTGATTAAATATATATTGTGTCCATTTGTAATAATCTTCTTTGCAAGTAGTAACTTCTTTAGCCCAATCTATTGATAATCCAAGTCGATCTAATTGATCTTTCATTTGTGAAATATTTTTATCTGTCCAGGTAGATGGACTTGTGTCTCTCTCTATTGCTGCATTTTCAGCCGGTAAACCGAAAGCATCCCATCCCATCGGATGAAGAACGTTATAACCTTGCATCCTTTTATATCTAGCGAGTACATCTGTAATGACATAATTCCTGACGTGCCCCATATGTAATGAACCGGAAGGGTATGGGAACATTGACAAGGCGTAAAAAGTATTGTCTTTGTTTACATCCGTATTTGTTCTATAGAGCCCTTTATTAGCCCACTCTTTTTGCCAATAAGCTTCTATATCACGAGGCTCGTAACGCTGGTCAATAATCTCTGAAGTAGTATTATTCAAGGAAGATCTCCTTCAGTAGTTGATTTGCCAATCAAATAATGTTCTCATAAATTGATGCCCAATACGCGATTAGTACTGAAATTACAACCAAGAAAGCTTTATTTTCTACGAACATAGTTAAACAAACTTTAAATCATGAAAAATAATTTCTCAAAATATCAAGGACTTGGTAACGACTTTATTATCTTTGATGCTCGTGGGAATAACTTAGATAATTTGTTTACTGAAAATAAAGATAATTTTATTGAACATCTATGTAATCGAAATTTTGGCATTGGAGCTGATGGAATTATTCTTGTATTAGAGTCCAAAAATAAATGTTTTGTGAGAATGAAGATATTTAATTCTGATGGATCTGAACCAGAAATGTGTGGAAACGGTATAAGATGCTTGATTGCTTTTTTAAATGATAATTATGAAATTAAAGATAAGTCTGAGATTCGAATTGAAACTAAAGCTGGTCCCCTTATTACCTCTATTGATGGTAATAAAAATATCAAAGTAAATATGGGAGAACCTATCCTTTCTCCCGAAGATATACCTACTAAATTGTTAATGAATAATTTAACTATTCCCAATGGACAGATTACAATAAATGATCAAACATTAAATGTTTATGCTGCTAGCATGGGAAATCCTCATATGATCGTATTTGTTGATAAAATAGAAAATATACCATTTGAAGATTGGGGAAGATACCTTGAAAAACACAATACATTTCCCAATGATGCCAATGTTCACTTTGTAGAATTAATTGATAAATCAAATATTAAAGTTAAAGTATGGGAGAGAGGATGTGGGCCCACACTCGCTTGTGGAACTGGAGCTTGCGCTTGTCTTGTAGTAACAGCTAATCTAGGTAAAACTTTAAATAAAGCTAATGTCTATTTACCAGGAGGAAAGTTAGAAATTGATTGGCCCAATCAAGCAGGTCCAGTTTTAATGCAGGGGCCTGCATTAAAAGTATTTAGTGGAGAGATAGATATTTAATCACTCTTCTATATGAAAAATATTTATCTCGATGCATCAGCGACTACTCCGCCACATATTGATGTTATTAATAAATTACAGGATATACAATCTAAATGCTGGGGGAATCCATCAAGTATTCATAAAGTTGGGGTTATTGCAAGAGATATTTTAGAAAGATCTAGATTATCAATAGCTAATAAATTAAAAGCTTCTTCTGACGAAATATTTTTCACTTCTGGAGCAACGGAATCGAATTATCTTGCTCTTAAATCTGTATCTAAAAATCTTGATAAAGGAAGACTTGTTATAAGTAACGTTGAACACCCTTCTATTAATTTAATAGCCAATCAATTGCGTAATGATGGCTGGGATATTAAATACTGGCCTGTAGATAATTATGGAATTATTGACTTAGATCTGTTGGATGAAATGTTATCACCTCCGACAAAAATTGTTTCGATAATCTGGGGGCAAAGTGAGATTGGTTCCATTCAGCCAATAAATCTTATAGGAATGGAATGTAAAAAACGAAATATACTTTTTCATACTGATGCGACACAGGTCCTCCCTAGCGGTCTTTTTGATTGGAGTAATTTAAATGTTGATATGCTTAGTGCCTCTGCGCATAAACTTCAAGGCCCCAAAGGAATTGGATTATTAATGTTGCGAAATGGCGTTCGAGATTTATTGATAAATGATCCTTCCTATGGATTTAAGAATGGCTCTATAAGATCTGGTACTGAGTCAGTTCCGCTTATTGCAGGTTTTTCGACAGCAATTGACCTACTAAATGAATATGTAGAAGTTAGTGCTAATGAAACTTTATTTCCTGAGAATAATGTTTCTAAAATGACTTCTATTTTAAAAAATAATCTAGTTAAGAATAAACAACTTACATTTACTGGTCATCCTAAAGAAAGACTACCGAATAATCTCTCATTTCTCTGTCATACAAAATCAATGATTCCAATTAATGGTAGGGAAATTGTTCGATTATTGTCACAACATGGCGTCTATATAAGCAGTGGTAGTGCTTGTTCATCATCTAGTCAAGGACCAAATCCAATACTGGTAGCAATTAATATTGATAAACCACTCCAAGAATCTGGATTAAGAATAACTATTGGTCCATGGATTTCAAATGATGATATTAATTCAGTTTCAAATATAATATATGAATTATTGCAATCTTTAGAACTCAAAAAACAATGATCCTCAAATTATGAATATTCTACCCTCAGATCTTAGAGAAGCTGAAACAAATGTATTTGAATCAATTCAAAGTTATTTTTTAAGTAATTCTGAACAATCCTTTCTTTCTATCAATCTTAAATTTGAAGGATTACGAATCAATCCAATAATTTTTCGTTTATCTAACAAACTAACTGAAATTAAATTAGATAATGTTTTATTATGGGCCGATGCTGGTGGTGCGGCTCTTGCTAAAAGAGATAACCCTGAATTGGCCAATAAGATTTTTACATTTAAGGAGTTTATTAATTCTACAGATTTGTTGAATTCTTTATTATTAGTCTGTTCTCCTCAACCATATGATATTGAGATGTTCGAGCAAGTATGTTCTCATACTAATTCAACGGTAATTATGGTTAACGGTAAGTTGGAAGATCCAATAGTAGGAATCGGAAGTGTCGGTAGAGAAATGAGAAAAAGATTTGCTGAAAAATGGAAAGTACTTTACTTTGTTCAACCATTATCGATGGGTGCACTATTGAAAAAGTTTCCTAATGACTGGGAGCTTTATAAATTAAACCCTAAAGGATATTCTTTTGTTAAATCATTTGACAAACGTCCTGATGATGAAACTATAATTCTAAACTTATAACTCTATGAGTAAAAAACATTATTTATATATTGGCATAATTTTATTATCATTAAATATATTAAATAGTAATTTATTTAAATTATATTCATATTTAAGACAAAGAATTAATATTAATACTACAGGTCTTGAAAAGTTTAATATATGTCAATCTTTGCAAGATGAATTGGAGGAGTATACTTATAACTTTAACTCTAATATTAGCGTTAGTATTTTAGATGATTCTGGTGAATTCATTGCAGATATTAATGGTCAAATACCTAGGATTCCTGCCTCTAATCAGAAGATCCTTTCTAGTGCTTTCTCTTTAGATATTTTAGGACCTTATTATACTCTTAATACATCTATTAAGGAGATAAATGATGGAAGCTTATATATAGATGCATCAGGTGATCCAGATTTTGATAAAAGTCATTTAGAAGAGTTAATTAGTGATCTTAATAATATTAATTATAATTTACGTTTAAAAACGCCAATAGTTGTTAAAAAAAGCAATCCAAAAAATTGGTGGCCTTCAAGCTGGTCGTATGCCGATAGAAATGAAGAATATGGGGCACCTATTACAAAATATTCAATAGCTAGTAATGCAAGTATTAATTCTTTAAATAATCCAATTGATAATTTTATTTATGAGCTAGAGAATGCACTGAGAAAAAAGAATTTATCAAAAAAATATTTTGTAAAATCCGTTAATGAAAACTATCCTATTGAATATATTTCCACAAAAAAAGTTATTAATTCTGCTCCTTTATATATTTTACTTAATCTTGTTAATTCTGAGAGCCACAATTTTACTGCTGAAGTTATTTTCAGACATTCAATAAGTGATTGGTCTCATGAATTCCCTAATCTAAAATACAATAATTGGATAAAAGATCAAAACTTTAATTCTGACAATTTTGTCTTTGCAGATGCTAGTGGCTTATCGAGAAAGAATAGAGTAACCACTTATGGTTTAACTCAGTTTTTGAGAAGAATGAAACTTAATAGATTTTCTGACTATTATTTCTCATCATTTTCTATATTAGGTGTTAGGGGCTCGTTATCTAATGTAAAAGCTCCAGTAAACCTTAAGGGTAGAATTTTGGCTAAATCCGGTAGACTTAATAATGTTAGATCCGTTTCTGGTGTTATTTTAGGAGAAGGCAAATTTTTTAGTATTATAGTTAACAATATGGAAAATTCGACAAAACATATAATGAATATATTATCAACAGTAGATAATGCTGATACTTGTAATTAATTAGTATTTAGTGCCATAAGATCATTGGCTATAAACTCAGGAACCATATGACGAATCTCTCCACCAAATCTTGCGACTTCTTTAACTACAGAACTACTTAAAAAACTATGATGTGTTTCTGTCGCGAGAAAAATTGTTTCGTATTGATTATTTAATGACCTATTTGTATGAGCAACCTGTAGTTCATATTCAAAATCACTCATAGCTCTTAAGCCTCTTAAAATTAGATCCGCATTATGTTCACGAGCACAATCCACAGTTAGACCTTTAAAAGCTATTGTTCTACAACCTGGTATCTCTCTGGTTGCATTTTTAATCTGCTCTATTCTTCTCTCGCAAGAGAAAGTTGCCTTTTTCGAAGGATTTTCTAATACCGCAATGAGAACTTCTCCAAATAAATCACTTCCTCTTTGAATTAGATCAAGGTGTCCAAACGTTAAAGGGTCGAAGCTACCAGGATAAAGTGCCTTCATGGTTTTTTAACTTTAAAAAAGTCCATTTCTTTCATAGAATCTCATATATATAAACGTATCAAAGCGCATGACTCTTGATCAGGATGCCAAAAAAGTTCTTTTGCGCAAAATCCCTCATGGATTATTTATATGTGCAGTAAGAGAAGGAGATGAAATAAATGGTTTTACTGCTAGCTGGGTAACACAAGGATCATTTACGCCACCATTAGTTGTAATGGCTGTTCGCGCTGATGCATCTAGTCATGGAATTATTCAAAGAACTAAGATGTTTTCTCTCAATGTATTGAGAGAAGATCAAAAGGATCTAGCAGCTGTGTTCTTTAAGCCGCAAAAAGGATTAGGTGGACGATTTGAAGCTTGTAAATTCACTTATGGAGAGTTTGGTATGCCCTTAATCGATGATGTAATAGGTGGAGTTGAATGTGAAGTTATTTCGGGCGTAGAACACGGCGACCATACAGTCTTTGTTGCTGAAGTAAAGAGTGCAGTATTGAATAAAGATGGATCTGCTTTAAATTTAGCGAGTACAGGTTGGAACTATGGCGGCTAATTTAACGAGACATGATCGGTGGAATTAACGCCGTTAATTAAGGACAAGTCAAGACTATCGAATTTTTTGAAGGATATACCTAACGATCCTGGTTGTTATTTGATGAAAGATCGTGAGGATAGATTGTTATATGTTGGTAAGTCAAAAAAGTTAAGAAATAGAGTTAGAAGTTATTTTCGAGCCAGTGATGAATTGAGTCCAAGAATCTCTTTAATGGTTAGGCAAGTTGTAGATATTGAGTTGATAGTTACTGATACCGAAAGTGAAGCCTTAACTCTAGAATCAAATTTAATAAAATCTAATCAACCCTATTTTAATGTTCTATTAAAAGATGATAAGAAATATCCCTATATTTGTATTACCTGGGGTGATAAATATCCAAGAATCTTTTTAACTAGGAAAAGACGGGAAAGACAGCAAAAAGATAAATATTATGGTCCATACGTTGATGTTTATTTACTTAGACAGACCCTATTTAGTATAAAAAAACTTTTTCCTCTTAGACAAAGAAGAATACCGCTTTACAAAGATAGAACGTGTCTTAATTATTCAATTGGAAGATGTCCAGGCGTCTGTCAAGAAGAAATAAGTTCAGGAGATTATAAAAATACACTAAAACGAGTTGAAATGATATTTCAAGGGAGAACTGAAGAATTGAGACTATTATTAGAAAAACAGATGCATTCTTTTTCAGAGTCATTGAAGTTTGAAGAAGCTGCATCTGTCAGAGATCAGCTAAATGGTATAGATAGATTGTATGAATCTCAAAAGATGATTATTCCTGATTCATCTGTATGCAGAGATATAATCGCATTGGCATCAGAAGAGAATATATCCTCTATTCAAATTTTTCAAATGCGCTCAGGAAAATTAATTGGAAGACTTGGATATTTCTCAGATAATAATAATCTCAGTACTTCTCAAATACTTCAAAAAGTTGTAGAAAATCATTACTCAAATGTTGATCCGATTGAAATACCTTCAGAAATATTAGTTCAGCATCAATTACAAAATACAGATATAATATCGGATTGGCTAAGTGAATTAAAAAAGCAAAAAGTTAATATAACAATCCCAAAAAGATCTAAGAAAGCGGAAATTATAAAATTAGTAGAAAAGAATGCAAATATGGAGTTGCAAAGAATTAGACAATCTCAAGATAAAAATCTAGTTGAGCTTGACGATTTAACCAATATTCTTGAGTTAATAAAAATTCCAAAAAGAATTGAATGTTATGATATTAGTCATATTCAAGGTAGTGATGCTGTCGCTTCTCAGGTAGTATTTATTGATGGTATTGCGGCTAGGCAACATTACAGAAAATATAAAATTAAAAGTTCAAATATAAAACTAGGACATAGTGACGATTTCGAATCAATGGCTGAAGTTATTACTAGGAGATTTAAAAGATGGGCTCGTTATAAAGATGATGGTGGTGATATGAATAAACTATCAAGTAATGAATGTAGTGTTTTAGACAAGAATAATTTGAATGATTGGCCTGATTTAGTTGTAATAGATGGAGGTAAAGGGCAATTAAGTTCGGTATTAGAGGCTTTAGAAGAGTTGAAGCTAGATCAAAATATAAATCTCATATCTTTAGCCAAGAAGAAAGAAGAGATATTTATTCCAAATGTTAAACAATCATTAGACACTGACCCTAATCAACCTGGAATGCTTTTGTTACGAAGAATTAGAGATGAAGCTCATAGGTTTGCAATTACCTTTCACAGACAAAAAAGAAGTCAACGTATGAAACGCTCTCAATTAAATGAGATACCAGGATTGGGACCACAAAGAATCAAATTATTATTGGAGCATTTTAGATCAATAGAGGCTATTCAAATGGCATCTCTTTCCGAACTTTCATCAGCACCAGGCTTGGGATCATCTACTGCTGGTGTTATTCGAAATTATTTTCACCCAAATGAAAATAAATAATCTATTGATAAATTATTAACGACCATGGGACAGTTAATCTTTATTATAGTAATGTATAGAGTGATATGAAGGTACGAAACATTTTATAGAATATGATTTTTTCACCAGAGACATATTTATGGTTTAAATCTTTTCATATTATCGGGGTAGTTGTTTGGTTTGCTGGCTTATTTTACTTAGTCAGATTATTTATTTATCATGTAGAAGTCCAGAATGAGAAAGAAGAAATAAGGGATGTATTTAATAAGCAATATACATTAATGGAAAAAAGACTAGCTAATATTATAACAACTCCTGGCATGATTTTAGCTGTCATTATGGCATCTGGATTATTATATATGCAGCCTGTATATCTTACACAAACATGGATGCAGATTAAATTATTGTTTGTCACTTTTTTGCTTATTTATCATTTTTATTGCTATAAAATCATGAACGAATTAACTAATAATCAATACAATTATAGCGGACAGCAACTCCGTGCTTTGAATGAGTTGCCTACACTATTATTAGTAGTTGTTGTAATGCTTGTTGTATTTAAAAACCAGTTTCCAACCAGTGCAGCAAGTTGGTTGATATTTGGCTTAATTCTCTTTATGGCTGCAAGTATACAGTTTTATGCTAAATGGAGAAGAAATAGGAAACAATTCACTTAGCTAGTATGTCTCATATTGATTCTACTGAATTAATTAACATAATTAAATCAATTACTAAGAATAGTTGTCCAAATTCTATCAACTTTCACATGCATTCAACATTTAGCGATGGAAGTTTGACTGCTAAACAAATTTATTACCAAGCAATTGAATTAAATATTGATCATTATGCAATTACAGATCATCATTCAGTTAATGCATATATTGAATTAAGCAAAATTAACGACTCTATATATAAGGAGAGATCTAATCTTCCTAAACTTTGGACTGGTATAGAAATTACTTGTCTATTAAAGGGGTGTTTAGTTCATGTTTTAGGTCTTGGTTTTGATCATAATTCAAAATACTTATTACCTTATGTTGATTATAAGGCTGCTATTGGTAATGAATTATTAGCTTCGACAGTAGTAGATTCGATTCATAAAGCTAATGGAATTGCCGTTTTAGCTCATCCCGCTAGATATAAGCTTCCATTTGATCTCTTGATTAATGAAGCATCAAAACTTGGTTTTGATGCTGTTGAAACTTGGTATAACTATGAAAGAGCACATAATTGGATCCCATCAGAATTTGTATGCGATAAAATTTTTGATTGCGCAAACTCTTATTCATTATTATCAACCTGTGGTACCGATAGCCACGGACTATCTCTTCTTAGGCGTTAAATAATTTATAAATTATTATTAGAAGTATAGTTTTCAATTTTACTATCTATATCTGATAGTAATTGTTTTATAGATGATATTTCTTCAATAGTTGCATTTGTCCAAAGTTTTCTGTTGGATGCTTCCAGTAATCTTTCAGCGATATCTCTTAAAGCCCAAGGATTGTTTTCACTAATAAAAGTTTTCGTATTATTATTCATTAACCAATTATTCACTATAGATTGATAACACCAATTAGGAACTAAGTTTGTAGTTGCGTCATAAGAGAATAAATAGTCAAGGCTAGCTGACATTTCAAAAGCCCCTTTATATCCATGTTCTTTAATCCCCTCTATCCATTTAGGGTTTAATAATCTGCTACGAACAACTTTATCAATTTCTTTTGAGAGTTTATGAATTCTTGGCCGTTGATACCTTGAATTATCTGCAAAATAGGCTTGAGGATTTATTCCACTAGTCTTTTTAATCGCAGAAATTAATCCACCCTGAAATTGATAGTAATCATCTGAATCAAGTATGTCATGTTCTCTATTGTCCTGACTATGAAGTACTACTTTTACCTTTGACAAATTACTTTCTAATCCATCTTTGTCTTTTATGATTTTACTTGAACCTTCATATCTCCATTTACTCCATTCGATAAATGCATCAGCGAGTTCTGATTGATTCTCCCAAGATCCACTATTGATTATTTCTTGTAATCCTGCTCCGTATGATCCGGGGGCAGATCCGTATATTCTTGATTTTGTATTTCCATTTCTATATGACTCAGCAAGTGGATTATTGGAAGAGGATTCTTTTAAATTTCCAATAAGATTTTGACCTCTTCGAATCAATTCAATTATCTGTGGAAATGCATCCCTGAATAAACCAGAAATTCTTAATGTTACGTCTACTCTTGGTCTATTCAATACACTGAGGGGAATGACCTCAACGTCAACTACTCTTCTTAAAGTACCGTCCCATATTGGCCTTAAACCCATGAGAGCAAAAAGCTGACAAATATCTTCTCCACCATTTCTCATCGTTGAAGTACCCCAAATTGAAATAGCAAGGTGTGAAAGGTGTTCACCATTTTCTTGTAGGTAAAGTTCCATTATTTGTTCAGCACTTCTTTTCCCTAAGTCCCAAGCTGTTTCAGTTGGTATTGCTCTTATATCAACCGAAAAGAAATTCTTGCCTGTGGGTATAACTTCTAATTTCCCTCTTGTAGGAGCCCCAGAAGGACCGCTAGAAATTCTTTTACCGTCTAAAGCTTCGAGAAAATTAGTTTTTTCGTTAGCTGAACTATTTAATAGTCTTGGTAAAATATTATTTAGTAAATGATTTATATAAATATTAGGTTTTTCGTGATCTAGGTAATTTAAAATTTTACTATCAAGTTTTATCTTCTTTTTTGATTTATCCTTGTGATTAAGTATTTTAAAATAATGAAACTCTATTATATATTTCCCGATGTTATTCAACCAGTCAACTACTTTACCGACTTTCCTTGCATTAATATCTGTATAATCTTTAAATAAATCAATGTCAAGTTGGTTTAAGTTTTTACTCTCTTCGTCACTCCAAGGGTCTAATGTAAAACCTAAATCTTCTGCTAAACCTTGTGTAAGACCGAGAATTTTTCCTGTAGGTACATTAGAAATTGTGAGTGTTAATTCTAATAATTTATCTATACTCTGATTAACTCCAAACACATGAAGACCAGTTCTTATCTGAGAATTCTTAATTTCGCATAAATAACTCTCTGCATTATCTATTAGATCTTGTATAATTAATTTATCTTTTTCTGGTTTTAATTTATTTGATTCAATCCCTGGCCATGAATTTTTAATTAAAAGATCTAGTATCTTTTTTTCTAATAATTCATTTCTATTATCGTTAATTAATTTAGATTCATAATATTCATCAATTAAATTTTCAATTCTTAGTAGGTCATTAAAACTTCCGGCATGAGATAGTGGTGGGGTTAAATGATCTATAATGATTGCATGTGTTCTTCTTTTTGCTTGTGAGCCTTCGCCAGGATCATTTACAATAAATGGATATATATTTGGAATAGGAGGACAAAGAATAAATGGGAAACAATTATGACTTAAACCAACCCCTTTTCCTGGTAACCATTCCAAACTTCCATGTTTACCCAGATGTACAATTGCATTCGCTTTAAATGTATTATATAGCCAACAATATTGTGCAATATATTTATGTGTAGGAGGTAAGTCGGGCGAGTGTAAATCAGATAAATTATCGCTCTCATAACCCCTATTTGACTGAATTAAAATTGTTATATTTCCAAAGTTTATTCCATTAATAGGAAATCCAGACTTTTCTAATTGAAAAGAATCAATGGGGTCTCCCCATCGATTTGATATCTTTTCTTTAACGTTAGATTCGAGTTCTTTCCAATAAAGTAAATAATCTTGAATATTTAAATATGATTGAGGTTCATTTGAGATTGTCTCTTCAGAATTAGTCCTATGACTTAATATAAGGTTAATTAGTTCTTTACTACTATCAGGAATATTTTCATTTCCTAGATTATATCCCTCGTCTTTAAGCCAGTTCAAAATATTTAAGAGGCTTTCAGGTGTATCTAAACCAACTCCATTCGCAATTCTTGAGTCTTTTACTGGGTAATTTGCTATCACCAGAGCTATCTTTTTATTTGAATTATTGGCTTGTTGTAGATAAGTTAGATTTTTTATATATTTTATGCACCATTCAATATGTTTTTCATATGGCTCTGTTTTATATACAGCAACTGATAATTCATTATCTGTATAAGTAAGGTTTTTAAATGCAACTGGAATTGTACAGATACGACCATCCACTTCTGGTAAAACAACTTGAATTGATAAGTCAATGGGGTTAAGACCTACTAAAGATTCTTTCCACTCAGTTATAGATGAGCTAGATATTAGTAGTTGATATACAGGTATATCTAATCTATCCCACAAGTTTTTCTTTACATCATCATGTTTATATTCAACTGATGAAAATGAGGTTGTAGTTATTATTGCTTTTATGTTCTCTTTTTCTAATAGACTTATTATTTGATTCTCTATATTCTTAGATTTAAAACTTGTAATCCATATTATTTTAGCATTTAATTTATATTTATTAGATATATCATTTATTTTATCAGCTAACTCTGTATTACCCGATTGTAAAAGTGATTTATAGAGAAATACGGCAATAGATGGATTATCATTATTTTTCCATTTCCATTTTATTAACTCATCATGATATTCAATTAAATTTGAATTTAAATTAATTTCTTCAACATCAATTATATTCTCTAAGGTTTGAAGCATATAATTATAGTTTTTTAGACCTCCTTGATTTAAAAGTGTTTGAATTAAATCAACATTCTCTTGATTTAAGCTACTAATTTCTTGGACATCATTTGCTGTACTTTCAATTCCAGAGACTATTATCAGATGTCTATTTGGTTTCTCTAATTGCCATAAACCTAATTGTTCAAATCCATAAGACCAGTATGATCTTGACCCTAAAAACCTAACAAGAATAATTTCAGCTTTATTACATGTATTAGTTATATAATGATCAATTGATGCATTTGAAGATAAATAAGCTATAGGTAATGCTTTTATTTTATTTTTCCACTTACTATTGTCAGGGAGCTTTAATACTGTAGATAAACAGGTTATATCAGATGTAGCGCTAGTTAGGAAGATAACTGGAGCTGATGGCTGTTCGATAAATGTATTTTCTTCTTGAGGTTCATTCCCTGGAAGGGTGGAAATTCTATGCATTCATTTATTATGTGTAATAAGAGCAGTAAAAACTGAAATGCTGGTTGTTTTCATCTTAGCTGGAACTAATAATGCATAATTTTCTTCCATTCGCTTGGTTTGAAGGGCAATGTATCCCATTTAATGAGGCGAAGCTATCTATAGCTACTCATGCACTTCATTATGGAACCGCAGCTTTTGGAGGAATGCGGGCTATTCCTGATCCAAATAATAGTAAATCATTTTTATTATTTAGAGCAGATAAACACGCAAAAAGATTATGTCAAAGTGCTAGATTTTTGATGACTGAATTAGATGAGGATTTTGTATTAAAGTCTCTTGAAACATTTCTTGTTAAAAACAAACCGACTCAACCTGTATACATAAGACCATTTGTATATACTAGTGACTTAGGTATTGCGCCAAGGTTACATAATATAGAAACTAATTTCTTTATTTATGGAATAGAACTAGGTGATTATCTATCACCTGATGGGGTTACTTGTCGCGTTAGTAGTTGGACTCGTCAGCAAGACAACTCACTTCCATTAAGAGGTAAAATTAGTGGCGCTTATATTACTAGCTCCTTAGCTAAAACTGAAGCAGTAAAAAGTGGATTTGATGAAGCACTATTATTAAATAGTCAAGGTAAAATCAGTGAAGCTAGTGGCATGAACATTTTTATAGTCCGTAATGGTGAATTAATTACACCTGGTGTTGATCAAGATATTCTTGAAGGTATCACTCGCTTAAGTGTTATAGAACTGGCAAAAAGAGATGGTTTAAAAGTTATTGAAAGACCAGTAGATAAAACAGAATTGTTTATATCTGATGAAGTATTCCTTACAGGAACGGCGGCAAAAATTACCCCTATAAAAATGATTGAAACTACATTAATGAGCAAAGATATGCCCATAATGAATTCATTAAGAAAGAAGTTGACTAAAATTACAGAAGGTTTAGTTCCTGAATATGAAAATTGGGTTAAACGTGTACACATAGATTAAAATAAGACTATATAACTTATTTAAATTAATGTTTTCGTTTTTTATAAGTTAAATATATAATTTATGACTGATTTTTTAGGCTATCTCAACTCTGAAAAGAGACCGATATTAGTCTTTGATGGCGCTACCGGCACGTCACTGCAAGATCAACAACTTACTGCAGATGACTATGGCGGACCTTCTTTAGAAGGTTGTAATGAAAACCTTGTATTGACATCAGTCTCTAGCGTCGAAAAAGTACATGAATCATTTTTAAACGCAGGTTGTGATGTAATCGAAACAAATACATTTGGTGCTACTTCAATTGTTCTAGATGAATATGGAATTGGTAATAAAGCTTATGAGATCAATTTAAAAGCAGCACAAATAGCAAGGAATGTTGCAAATAAATATCAATCAGCGGAAAAACCACGATTTGTAGCTGGATCTCTTGGACCAACAACCAAGCTACCAACCCTAGGTCATATCAGTTTTGATGAGCTAAAAAATTCTTATCTTGAGCAAGCTAAAGCACTTATTGAAGGTGGAATTGATCTTTTTATTATTGAAACTTGCCAAGATGTTCTTCAAATCAAGGCTGCTCTGCAAAGTGTAAATGAAGCTATTGGTTCTGGAAAGAGAATTCCATTAATGGTGTCGGTAACCATGGAAACTACCGGCCAGATGCTTATTGGTAGTGATATTTCTTCTATTACAACAATACTGGAGCCATTTAATATTGATATTTTGGGCCTTAATTGTGCAACTGGCCCGGAAGAAATGAAAGATCATATTAAATATTTATCACAACATTCACCATTCCATATAAGTTGTATACCAAATGCAGGACTTCCAGAGAATGTAGGTGGCAAGGCTCATTATCGATTAACTCCAATGGAACTTAAGTTCCAACTTAGTCATTTTATTAATGATTTAGGAGTTCAACTAATTGGAGGTTGTTGTGGAACTAGACCGGAACATATTAAGCAACTTTCAGATTTATCTAAAGAGCTTTTATCTTCTGAGAAAAGGTTGGATACTCTTTCAAAAGAAAGATCTATAATTCCTGCTGCATCATCAATATATGAGTCTATTCCGTATGTGCAAGATAACTCTTTCTTGATCGTAGGTGAGAGATTAAATGCTAGTGGATCAAAAAAAGTACGAGAACTCCTAAACGATGAGGATTGGGACGGACTTGTTGGAATTGCAAAATCTCAACTGAAGGAAAATGCTCATGTTTTAGATGTAAATGTAGATTTTGTTGGAAGAAATGGAATCGAAGATATGTCTATGTTAGTCAAAAGACTTGTTAATAATATTAATTTGCCTTTGATGCTTGATTCAACAGATTATGAAAAAATGGAGAGCGGGCTAAAACATGCTGGCGGAAAATGTATTTTAAATTCTACTAATTATGAGGATGGACCAGACAGATTCTATAAAGTAATTGATCTTGCTAAACGATACGGGGCAGCGGTCGTGATTGGAACAATTGACGAAGATGGAATGGCTAGATCTGCTGATATAAAAGCAGAAATAGCAACAAGAGCCTATAAGGATGCGACTGATTCTGGATTAAAATCTTATGAACTTTTTTACGATCCTCTAGCATTACCTATCTCAACAGGATTAGAAGAAGATAGAAAGAATGGTTTAGAAACTATAAAAGCAATTAAGTTAATAAAAGATCAACATCCAGAAGTTCATTTAATCCTTGGAATTTCCAATGTAAGTTTTGGTTTATCTTCTAGTGCAAGAATTGTTCTTAATTCTATCTTTCTTAATGAAGCAATTAAGGCAGGCCTTGATTCTGCAATTGTTTCTCCCTCCAAGATTTTACCTCTAAACAAAATAAGTGAAGAAGAAATAAAAATTTGCATGGATCTTATTTATGATAGAAGAATATTTGAAAATAAAGTATGCACATATGATCCTTTAACAACCTTAACTAGTTATTTCGATGACTCTAAGACACTTCTAAACAAAAGTACAAATAATGATGATATTAAATTACCAATAGAGGAAAAACTAAAGAATCATATTATTGATGGTGAAAAAACTAATTTACATTCAAATCTTGATTTAGCATTAAAGAAATACAAACCTTTGGTAATAATTAATGAATATTTACTAGATGGCATGAAAGTAGTTGGTGAATTATTTGGGTCTGGTCAAATGCAATTACCCTTTGTTCTCCAATCTGCGGAAACAATGAAATACTCTGTTTCATATTTAGAGGATTTTATGGATAAATCTGAGGTTAATCAATCAAAAGGAAAATTTATTATCGCTACAGTTAAGGGTGATGTTCACGATATTGGCAAAAATCTAGTAGATATTATTTTATCAAATAACGGTTATGAAGTTATTAATTTAGGAATTAAGCAAGAAGTCAATTCAATAATTAATGCTCAGAAAGAGCATAACGCTGATTGTATAGCCATGAGTGGTCTACTAGTTAAATCTACTGCATTTATGAAAGATAATCTTAAAGCATTAAATGAAGAAGATATATCTGTGCCTATTATTCTTGGTGGTGCAGCTCTGACTCCAAAATTTGTTAATCAAGATTGTGCAAGTGTTTATAAAGGGAAAGTTATTTACGGTAAAGATGCTTTTACAGATTTAAAATTTATGGATACATATATGAAAGCAAAGGAATTAAATAACTGGGATAATTTCTCAGGCTTTAAAGAAGGTGCTCCCGAGGGGATTACTATTGGTAATTATAAAAATACAAATACTCATCAAAAAATTAATATCAACAAAATCAAAGAAAAGCCTATTGAAGATACCTCAAGATCAAAAGATATATCTCAAATAGATCCTATTAAACCACCTTTCATAGGTCCAAGGTTTTTATTAGAAAAAGATATAGACATAACTAAAGTTTATAAATTCTTAGATCGTAATGCTTTGTTTGCAGGCCAATGGCAAATGAAACGTTCCAAGCAAATGTCTGCTTCTGATTATAAGGACTTTTTACTTAAGAAGGCAGAACCCAAGTTGGATTACTGGATGAACAAAATAATAAACGAAAAGCTTATTAATCCATCATTAGTGTATGGATATTTTCCTTGTGGTAGAGTTGGTAATAATTTAAAAGTATATGATAAAGATCACCAAAGCCTTTTAGGTGATTTTTTATTACCTAGGCAAAGATCTGGAAAAAGATTTTGTATTGCAGATTTTTATAATGACTTAAATAACAATCAGCCTACAGATTATTTGCCAATGCAGGCTGTAACAATGGGTGAATCAGCTAGTGAATATTCTCATAAATTATTTAGTCAAGATTCATACTCAGATTATCTATTTTTTCATGGTTTGACAGTCCAGCTGGCAGAAGCACTTGCTGAATTCATACATTCTGTTATTAGGATTGAATGTGGATTTGAAGACTATGAACCAGATAATATAAAAGATATCTTAGATGTTAAATATCAGGGATGCCGTTATTCTTTTGGCTATCCAGCTTGTCCTGAAGTCTCAGATTCTAGAAAACAATTGTTATGGCTTGATGCTAAAAAAATTAATATTTCCATGGATGAAAGTGAGCAACTTCACCCTGAGCAAAGTACAACAGCTATTGTTGCCTTACATCCAGTAGCTAAATACTTTGGAATTTGAATATCTTGCCCAATTTATAAACTATCTATTCATTTCATCAATAGTTTCTAATACTTCCATCTGAAACTCAGCCATTGATTCTGAGTCGCTTAAATCAATGCCCTCTCCTGCGGCATTTTGAGTTAATTCCTGAAAGTGAAAAGCACCCTCGCCCGTTGCCAAAAATTCCATGGCAGATGTTTCACCGCTCTCGCGAAACGCATCGCATAGAGCTAAAAAAGCTTCGTCTTCAGAAAAGTCCCAATCCATTGAGGACACATTACTGAATGAGGTTTTACCTCTTTCCCCCCTGCTTTCGTCAACCTTATTTGCCAAAAATCTGAAACTATTTTGCAAATTGATAAATTTGAATTTTCAATTCTTATCTAGAAACCCAACCAGTACAATCGATCTCGAGAGTTTACTGAGTTGATAACTAATTCATGACTTTAAATTTTTATTCTTTTTAAACTTCATAAAAAAGTTTTTCAATAGAAAGTTTTATTCAAATAAACAAAAAGATCCTGCAAGCAGTTAAACCGTCTCCAGGACCCCGCAAATCGTCTCTAGAGCGTCGAATCAATTACCTGCATATGATTTTGACCATTTATGCATTGGTCGGCTTATAAGGCATAAATTCCATGACTCCTAGAATATTTGCTACGTTCTTTAAGCTTTTTAATTTATTGATTAGCCATTTCTTAATAAGCTTTTATTTAAATTTTAAATTTATAGATTATTAATTATATAATCTATAAATATATTTATCAAAGGTCTATTTGAGGTGAAGAGCCAATCTATATGGTCAAGAGCTTTGGAGATTAGTAGAAAAGCTGTTCATTGCGGAGCCGTAATTCCTCTGAATACTATAAAATATATATCCATTGAAGAATGTTGTGACTTTGAGCTTCGTTTTCTCAAAAGTCCAATACCTAAGTATTTAATAGAATATGGTCCAAAACGAAATCCATTTATTCCTTGGGATTCTAGACTAGAAATACAGCCAATAAATAATAAACATACATTAATATTAAATAAATATCCAGTACAAATAGGGCATATGTTATTAATAACTAATACCTGGATGCCACAAAATGGCTGGTTAAATAAAGATGATTTTGAAGCTATTCAAAATGTTGATAATGATACCACTGGTTTATGGTTCTTTAACAGTAGTAAAGAGGCTGGTGCCAGTCAGCCTCATAGACATTTTCAATTATTACCAAGACGCTACAATGAGAGTATTTGTCCAAGATTTGATTGGTTTTGCTCATTATTAAATAACACAAAGGGTAATAACTCTGAAATATCTCATAGTATTTCAATTAGACAAAGGAGTAAAAACGTAAACTCAAGCGATTACGATTTATTCAGCTTATATAAATCTATGATAGATGAAATGAAATTAGGTGATATAGATATAATTAAAAAACCATTAAAACCATATAATTTACTTATAACACCTGAGTGGATTTCTCTAATAACACGTAAAACTGATAGATCAAACGGGTTTAGTATAAATGCGCTTGGTTTCGCTGGTTATTTTCTTGGAACAAAAAGATCTAATGTTGAAACTCTTATTAAATTTGGTCCAGAAAAAATATTAAAAGATGTGATTTAAGAAGTAGCTTAAGGTTAATTTAGCTTTCTACACCAGGAGCTGTTGAATTCATTTGTTCTTCAAGCTTTGATATTGATGCTGTGATAGCGGCAAGCTTTCTCTCATAAGATTCTTTAACGGATATTAAAAAATTTAATTTTCTAGTCTGAAAAATTCTTTTTCTTTCACTCCAGTTTTTGGAAGATTCGCAGAAGTTCATTTCTGATTAACATTTGATTCACTCGCAAATAATACTTAATTATATTGATCTATGTGGCCATAATTTAATTTTAAGATATTATTAGAAAATTTTTTTGCATATTTTGTAATTAGAGATTAATTATATAAATTCAAAGCTAAACGTGTGTTGAAAATAAAAAGGCCATTAATATGTGTCTAGATATAAGGATCTTGTGACGGAAGGGGAAGGCAAGGAAGTTAAGAGAATATCAATTGATTTACCAATTGAACTAGTTGATGGCGTCGATCGACTCCGCAAAGAGTGGGGATTTAGGGCTAGAGGACTAGTTTTCGAGAGATTATTAGAGGTTATTTTATCTAACGATATAGATGATGAAATAATTGAAAATGAACAATTAGATATTAATCATAATAGTAATAATAATTCTTCAACTCCTCAAAACGTAATAGACAATAGTAACCAGGAAGAAAAAGCACTTGTGATAGTTGGTAACAAGAATATTGAAATAAAAAATGTTGCTTTCAATGATGTCAAAGCTAATGATGTTGTAAGTAATAAAAAAGATACTGTCTCCACAGGGATTGAATTACCAGGTTTTATTAGAAAACAAACTACCAACCTAAAGAGAAGTTTGAGTAAAGATAAAACTTTTAAAAATTTGGAAGATACCTCAATTACCACTATTGATATTGATGATCTATTAAAGGCAAAAGATGCTGCAGAAAAACATTGGATCTATCTTTACGGGCAAAAACCTACTGAAAGTGTGATTGAGGCATCAATGATATGGCTTGCTAGAGATATCTGGCCAAATGTAGATGGCACAGACAGCATACCTTTCACCTGGAATGCTGCCTGTAAAATGCTTAATTCCTATTGCAGTGAATGGAAAATTGACTCAGTAACTTTTGATGATGTGGTGATATTGGCTGGTGCTCTTGAAGACCCCTTTTCAGCTAAAAACCTTAGAAGTAGAATACCAACTCTCATTCGTAGATTCGTTAATAAATTCAAACGTAGTCAAAATGTGACTTCATTCCAAACCCTTGAGTCTACGATGACTGTTCATGGTGCTCTCAAGTTATTGGGTTTACCAACTAAGGCTGGATCATCACTAACACTTTCTTTTATTAGAGATGCCTATAAAGAAAAAGCTCTTTCCAATCATCCTGATGCTGGAGGATCTAACGAAACCATGAGAAAACTTAATGAAGCTTATCAATTACTCAAGGATTTATACAAGAATTAGATTCTCATTGATCTTAAATGTGTCCAGTTATTAGTCTAACAGTAAGACACATTCAAGCCAGGATAGACTAGCTATGGTTAAGTTTATCTTTCATCAAAAAACAACGAATCGGACAACTTAGATCATTTAAATCTAAATATTGTCAATGCATCTTTGTATAAAAAAAATACATTACAGGCATAAGAAGTCATCAATTACATTTTTAAATGCAAAAAATTTGCTTTTATTATTGCAGTTATATCTAGATTCATTCATTTTTGATGTAGCTAGAAGCTATTTATGTCCATCTATTGTCCATTCATTCGTTTGATCCTGTAATCCACTTATATGAGGGGCTTTATAAGGCTGCATAACTGCTTTATAGACAGTTATGCATCAGTATGTATGTAAAATTTCTATTTTTTGAATTTACAAGAAATTGTTTCTGGAATTAACATTAATATGTTTCTCGTCAGTCTAGTATAAGACTATTTATGGGTCTAAGATTGAATCCCTTTTAGGACTTGTAAGACTATTTCTCGATGATTTTTGAAATGTTTATCGAGTTTAACCTTAAACGTTGTTGATCCAAGTGTAATTCCAATCCAAATGAACAATCTAATTGTTCGAATAGATAGGCTCATTTTTATATTTTTGGGAAAAAATTTTATCTAATTGGTCCAATAGTGGTCTTAGGATAGGACTTGCTATGAGTCTCATACAAGACTTGAAAGACTAGCTTCTTAGGTCCGCATTTAATTTTGCTTTAAGAGTACTTCTTATTTTTTCGTGTATTGGATTTATATCTTCTTCTATTAGGGTTTTCTTAGGATCTCTGTATTTTATTCTAAAAGCCTGGCTAATCGAATCCTCGGGAATAGAAGATCCCTCGTAACGATCTATCAATTCCACTTTCTCTAAAAGTGGTCTACCAGACTTTTTTATTAGATTTATTATTTCTAAGGAACTATATTTTCTTGAATGAATAAGTGCTATATCCCTTTCCATGAAAGGAACAGTGGGGTAATCCTTGTAAATTCTTGTCCAATTTGTTTTCCTTGTCGAGGCTTTAATCAATGAATCAAACTCAATGTTAAATAAATATGTTTCTTTAATTAGATCAAATTTCTCGGAGAGAGAAGGGTGGATTTGTCCGAAGAAGCCGATACTTTTTCCTTCAACAAATAATTCAGAAGTTCGACCAGGATGCATGAAATCTATTTCCATAAGTTGCTTATCAATAGTTTCAATTCCAAGAACATCAAGGGATTGCTTAAGTTTTCCTCTTGCTTCAAAATAATCTAATGATATTTGTTTTGATGCTGAGCCCCACTTGCTAAATCGTTTATTTCCAGTCAAAGCACCTGATAATAAATTTGTTTCAACAAAGCTTTCTTTATTTTTTTTGTATGTCTTTGCTATTTCAAAGATCCAACAACCTTCAGCTCCAAATGATACATTTCTCTGAAGAATTTTAAGATGTTCATCCCATACATTTGTTCTTAATCTACTAGTCTCTGATAGTAATGGATTATTGATTATTACAGCATTTTCATCAGTGTTATCAGGACCTACAAGTGATGAAGTCACTACTTCTTGAAATCCATTGTGGATAAAGGAATTTCGTAAACGTCTTTCAACTAAATTTGAAGGTTTTAGTACTCCTGGCTCAAGAGGATCTGGCATATTCGAATCAAAATTATCATATCCAATTAGTCTTGCTATTTCTTCTATTAAATCGATTTCTCTAGTTAAATCAGATGATCTGTAAGGAGGAATTTGCACATCCCAACCACTAGATGTTGACGTAATTAGGCATCCAAGTTTTGTTAGAAGAGGCTCAATCTCATCCTTATTAAGATAACGGAATGTATTAGAACTTTTATCTAATTGATTATTATCTATGTAACTCAATTTACCTAGAACCTTGTTTATTTTGTCTATTCTAAGATTGACACTAATATCTTTTTTAATATATTCATTGTTGACATAAGTTGATTTAATGTTACCGCCTAATTCTAACGAAATAAGATCACTAGCTCTTAGTGAAACAGCTGTTGTCATGTTAGGTGATATACCCTTTTCGTATCTACTACTTGCATCTGTTCTAAGCCCTATTTCTCTACTACTATTTCTAACTGATGTCGGAGAAAATACAGCTGCTTCCAACCAAACTCTTGTAGTTTTAGCACTTACGGAACTGTTGCTTCCTCCGATAACCCCAGCTATTGCAATTGGAATATCGTCGCATGTAATTACCTTTATATTTTCATTTAATTTATATTCTTTTTGATCGAGTGCAACAAATGATTCGCCTTTTATACCATATCTAATACCAAAATCAATTGGCATAACTATTCTTCCAACTATATTATCTAATAGATCTGCATCAAAAGCATGTAGTGGCTGGCCTTGCTCAAACATTAAAAAATTTGTTATGTCTACAACAGGGTTTATACAATTTTGTCTTAATGAATTTAATTTATTAGATATAGATTTATTTATCTTTCGCGTATTGTCTATATTATCTATATACGTAAGTGAGTAAATAAAGTCTGATCCTATCGTTTCTTTTTCTTTTATTTGTGGCTCAAATTTTTCAAATTCTTTATTGAAATTTAAAGTTGGTAATGTTAATCTTGAATTTGTTATTGTTGAGATTTCTCGTGCTATACCAACAATAGACATACCATCAGGTCTGTTAGCAGTAATAGCTAATTCAATAATGGTGTCATTCAAACCAAGATAATCGACAGCATTTGAACCAATTGGAGGGATATTTGTTTCACTTTCTTCAAGAATTTCTATACCTTCATTACTACTTTCAATTCCTAATTCATCCAATGAACAAATCATTCCTTCGCTTTCTACTCCTCTTAAATTAGATAATTTTATGTTTAATGACTTTGAAGATAAATAGGCTCCAACCTTTGCCACAAGGACGTGATATCCGGCTTTTACGTTTGGTGCACCACAAACAATACTTAATTTTTTTGGTAAACCAACATCTACTGAACAAACTTTGAGCTTTTCGGCATTCGGATGTGGTGTGATTTCGTCAACATAACCAATAACAACATTCTTTGCTTGGGCTGATAAGTCTTCTAATGATTCAACTTCAAAGCCTGTCATTGAAAGCTTTTCAGCCAATTCATCAATATCATTGTTAAATTCGACAAGATCTTTTAGCCAAGAAAGGGATACCTTCATGATTTGCTCTGACAGGAGTTAAACATAGGTGCTCGAATGAATTTATAAAAAAGGGTGCTTAGCCTAGTAAGATTGTACTTTGTTCCCTAGACTCACAAAAGTTGAGCTAAGTTCATATGGCTAAAAAAGGTACCAGAATAGTGGTCACTTTAGAATGTACTGAGTCTAGATCTGTACCTAGCTCAGAAAAGCGTTCTGCAGGAGTATCTAGATACACCACAGAAAAAAATCGTAGGAATACTACTGATAGACTGGAACTTAAAAAATTCTGCCCTGAATTAAATAAGATGACTATTCATAGAGAAATCAAATAATCATTTCTTTTTTATACACACATTAAAAATGACTAATTCACTATTCAAACAAAAGCTCTCTCCTATAAAGCCTGGGGATCCTATTGACTATAAGGACGTTGAATTATTAAAGAAATTTATTACAGATAGAGGAAAAATCTTACCTAGAAGACTTACGGGGTTAACAGCTAAGCAACAAAGAGATTTAACCACAGCAGTTAAAAGAGCACGAATTATTGCCTTACTTCCCTTTGTGAATCCAGAAGGGTAAGTTAATATTCTATTAATAATAGAATGTGTAATAAAATAATAGATAATGAAGTTAAAAATATAATTTCTAGATTTAATCAAACAAATAAGTTAAATACTTCAGTTAAAGACCTTACACATCTTAAAACATATTCAATAGATGATTCTCAAACGTCTGAAATAGATGATGCTATTTCTTTAGAAAAAATATCTTATCAGCATAAGTTATGGATCCACATTGCTTCCCCTACTTCATATTTCGAATATCAATCAGCTATTGATAAGAAGGCAAGGAAACTTATTTCAACTGTTTATTTATCAACTAATACTTATTATATGCTTCCTGAAATTTTAATAAATGATGTGTTTAGTCTAAGTAATAAAGAAAAGAGAGAATCATTAAGTTTAGGTGTTATTTTTAACGAAGACGGTAGTATTTGTTCTAAAGAAATAGTCCAGAGTATTATTAAAGTAGACTTCAGGTTAAACTATACAGAAGCTGATGAACTAATAGATTATGCGCCAAAAGAAGAAGAAGAATTAAGTATTATCTCTGAAATTTTACAAAGTAGAAAATGTTGGAGAAAGAATTCAGGTGCTACGGAAATTTTAGAATCATTTGGAAAGATTATTGTGGAAGATAACAATCCCACTCTTAAGATAATAGATCCAACGTTATCGAGACAATTAATAAGTGAAGCAATGATCTTGTTTGGAAATCTTATTTCAAATTTTACTAAGGTCAATAATATTCCTGTTCCATATAGAGTCCAACAACGTATAGACAAACTTCCTAACGATAATATTCAAGATTCTGATAATAAAGTTTTATACAACTTTGTACTTAAGAAAACAATGGGTAAGTCATATTATTCTATAAATCCAATGCCTCACACGAGTTTAGGATTAACATCTTATCTACATGCCACATCACCGATAAGAAGATATGCTGACTTGATAGTCAACTATCAATTAAATAGATATCTAAATAATAATGAACTTATATCTAAAGAAGATGTTGAACAAATGATTCTTCAGATAAACAATCAAGGAAGACAAAATATTATGAGATATAGAGAGGATCAAAAATATTGGTTACGTAAATGGTTCGAAAAGAACTCTATCAAAGTATATAATGTGATTTTACTGAATTGGGTAAACAGATATAAAAACTTTTGTATTTTATACTTTCTAGACTACCATTTCTCTACTATATGTAATCTAAAATCAAAAATGAACTTAAATATTGGCGAGAGCTTTAACGTTAAAAATATAGTCAATAATAATAATGATGATACAATATTTTTTGAATTAATTTCAATATCAAAATAAGCGCTCATCATAAGTGTGCAAGTGTTTTAAAAATACAATATAATAATCAGAATATAGGATTAATATGAAATACACAATTACAACACCACTATATTATGTTAATGACAAGCCTCATCTAGGTAGTTCATATACAACAATCGCATGTGATGCAATAGCTCGATTTCAAAGACTAAGCGGAAATACAGTACTTTTTCTTACTGGCGTTGACGAACATGGTCAAAAAATAGAGCGAACCGCAGAAAGTAAAAACCTTCAACCTCAACTACATTGTGATGAAATCACAAAAAAGTATAAATATTTATGGGATAAATTAAATATTAGTTATGATCGCTTTGTAAGAACAACCTCTGAAGAACACACATCATTAGTTCATCAATTTTATTCAAAAGTTTTGAAATCTGATGATGTTTATATGGGTAGACAAAGTGGTTGGTATTGTGTTGGATGTGAAGAATATAAAGATGTAGATGAGGCTGACAAAAAACCAATATGTTCTATTCATAAAAAGGAATTAGAATGGAGAGATGAAGAAAATTTATTTTTTAAATTATCAAAATATCAAGAACAAATTGAAAAATTAATTCAAATTGATGGTTTTATTTCTCCTAAAAGTAGAAAAAATGAAATTATCAATTTTGTCTCAAAAGGGTTAAAGGATTTCTCAATTTCTAGAGTAAACTTAAAATGGGGTATAAATGTTCCTGGAAAAACTAATCACACTTTTTATGTATGGTTCGATGCTTTATTAGGTTATATTAGTGGATCTCTTTATGATCAAAACTTTGCTGAACTCACCGAGGAATCGTTATGTAATTGGCCTGCAAATATACATGTAATTGGAAAGGATATACTCAGATTTCATGCGGTTTATTGGCCAGCAATGCTACTTTCAGCTGGTATGAAACCACCTTTAAGTGTTTTTGGGCATGGGTTCTTAACCCGAGAAGGCCAAAAAATGGGCAAATCATTAGGTAACGTGCTCGACCCGATTGAACTCTTGGAATATGGGGGTATAGATGCGATGAGATGGTATCTTTTAAGAGATATTGAATTTGGTGAAGATGGTGATTTTCAAATGAGAAGATTTGTGGATATTGTTAATAGTGATTTAAGTAATACCATTGGTAATTTGTTAAACAGAACTATTACAATGTCTAAAAAATGGTTTAATGATAAAATTCCAATAGATAATTCTTTGGTAGCTGAATCTCCTCTTAAAGTTCAATCGGAGATGAAAATAAATGAATATATACAATCATTTAAAGTTAGCAATTTTAAAAATGCAGCAAATGCAATTATAGACATATCTAATAGTGCAAATCTTTACCTAAATGATCGTGCACCATGGAAGCTAATTAAAGATATAAAAAATAAAGATATTGTTGCTCTTGATATATATTCAGTACTTGAATCATGCCGAATTATTGGTATATTGCTAAATCCTTTTGTACCCAACTTAAGTATTAGAATATTAAATCAATTAAATATTGATTCCTCAACTATCAATTTTCAAAAATCATTACATTGGGGTTTGTTAGATCCTGATAAAGGACTACAAGACCCTAGTCCAGTAATGGATAAAATTGAATTTAATGAGAATTCTGTATAGTGAAATATTTACCGATCTATTTTCTGCTAATAATTACTACATTACCTCTATTTGGGTGTCAAAGATCAAACAAATCTTCTACTCAGATAGATAATAAAAGCTACATTAATGATTTTGAACTAATTCAGGATAATCCTAATAATCAAACCAGCGTTATAATCACTAGTCCTAAAGCCATAATTGACCCGACAAATAATGATATAGATATATTTGACAGCTCAATTGAATTACTTAATAAAAATGGTCAAGACTTTAAAGTTAAGTCTGGCAATTCAACTCTCAACAATTTAACTAATTCTATTAGAGCTTTTAATAGTGTAAACATATCATTTCTTGACAATCAGGATTACTATATAAATACTAATTCCTTTGATTGGGATTTAAATAACTCTATTATTGATATAAATAATTCAGTTAATATTAATTTTGATAATACTAGAATAAATGCAACTAATGGATTTTATAATATTGATGCAAGCTTACTTAAAATAGACAATAGTGAATTCAATAGAGTGATATATAATTCAAAAGGTGAAGAGTGGTATAAGGTAAAAATTGTATCTGATTTTGCAAAATGGTTTAAAAAAGATAATACTTTAGTATTTACATCTAACGATAAACAGGTAGAAACAACTATTAACTTACTACTTACTCAGTAATACATATAACTTATCTGACCATCCTGATATCCATTTTTCATCTGAATTGGTAAATGATCTCTTTGACCAACCCCCAACTACTGTAAGGCCTCTATTTCCCAGAGGATAAACAATCACTGCAGGTAAATTATTCAACACACCATCAAACTCATCTCTACCTGGAAATAATTCAGTATTAACTAATGAGATTAAACGTTTTTGATCAATTGATCTTTTACATATTTCACCAGGTTCAAATATTTTTTCAGATATCAAGCCTCTTCTAAGTATTACTTTATTATCCCAATATATTAATATTGTACTAGCTGCCGTTGCAGTAAGTATTTGCTGACTTCCCCACGCCAATTCATTTCTTTGATCGTCAGTTAATTTAGTACAAAGTTCAAAACCCTCTTTACCATCCAAGCTAACCTTAGAAGGTTGTTTAGGTTTAATTTCAGTCCATAGATAACCTATTGTTATTAACGCTATTGAAGCAATTCCAGATATTGTCTCTGCTCTTACTAGAGTTGGATTAACTTGGTTAGCAGTGCCAATATTTACAATTGATAAAATTAGTAAAAAAGATCCAAATATTATAACTAAGCTAGAAATCTTATACATTTATCTATTCAATCAAGTTAAAATAAATATATTGATTCTATATTATACATATAAATGCCTACCTTTAATCTTTAAGCTATATCGATATAATATATAAAAAAACACTATTAATAGATTATTCACTAGTTCATAAAATGATCACACCAATAGCCAAAAATTATAAGGGACTCATATCAATTACTGGATCGACAAGAAGCGGAAAAAGTAATTTAGCTGAATTTTTAATAACGGAGCAAGATCCCGTCACTTACATAGCAACATCAAAACCAAGACCAAATGATACAGGTTGGCAAAAAAGAATCGAACTTCACAGGAAGAGAAGACCTGATTGCTGGACACTCATTGAACATCCAAAAGACATCTGCAATACAATTGACACGATTAAAGGAAATCAGTCAATATTAATTGACTCATTAGGTGGCTTAGTGGAGCAGCACCTAATAAAAGATGACGATCAATGGAATGATTTCCAAATTAAATTTCTTAATTGCCTTTCAGAAGATAATTTATGTATTGTTGTTGTTTCTGAGGAAGTTGGCTGGGGAATTGTTCCTGCCACACCAATAGGTCATTTATTTCGTGAACGACATAGCGCCCTAACCTCATTGATAAGTCGCCAATCAAAGAAAAGATGGCTTGCTGTCAATGGGACAGCAATTGACCTAGATAAAATTGGTCAAGCAATCCCATGAATTCATTAAATAGTTCTCGACCAAGAATCGCATTATTTGAACCTAGAATTCCACAAAACACGGGAACAATTGGTAGGTCATGCTTAGCGTTTAATTTGCCATTAGATATTATTAAACCAACTGGCTTTAGCTTTGATGATAAATATTTAAAAAGAGCAGGTTTAGATTACTGGGCAAATGTAGAATTAAATTTATTTGAATCATTTGAAGAATATAAAAATTCATATAGCAACTCAAGAATTATCGCTCTTACCAAAAAAAGCAGTCATTCCATATCAAATATAAATTTTAAAGAAACAGATATATTTTTATTCGGGCGAGAGGATACAGGTTTACCCGATAAAATAATGAATAAGTGTGAAATAGTTTCTGGGATACCGATGCCTGGAGGTGAGAATAAATTAAAGACTGGAGGAGTTCGAAGTTTAAATTTATCTGTTGCTTGTGGGATAGTTTGTTATTCGGTATGTTTACAATTAAATTTATTAAGCAAATAGTTTAATCTCTTTATCCAAGATAATTACAGAATAAAACTCCATCATTTATTACATTATTATCATCTACCTCTAGCCATTCTTTATATTCATCATAAAGAGCTTTCCTATTATAACCTTTCAGATTATTGAGTCGTTTAAGTGAACCGTTAAGCATTACCTCAACTGCTTTTAAAGCTCCAGATTGCCTTGAAGACATAGAGGAAATATAAATTAACTCTACTTTAGTTGATGATCAACTTTGTTTCAGTTTCAATTATTACAAAATAAAACCAATATTCTCCAAATTAGAAGCAAATAAAATAAAAAATTGAACCTTTTTAATTATTATTGAAATTATGAACTGAGTTTTTAAAGAAAATTAACTGAATTACGGGTTTTACTAATTAACAATGGTTAATTGAGGGAATAAGATGTTTACAATAAATAAACAAAATGTCAAAAACTAGATTGCTAGGGAGCTGTGAAGTTACTATAAATTCCACTCTGAAAAGGCTTTCAAGACTTGAAGGTCACGACAAAAAAGCTCTTGAGAGTGAATTCAGAGAATGGATAAATGCTATTGAAAGTAATAATAAAAGTTATGATGTGCTGTATTTAAATAAAATAAGTTAATAATTGAACAATTAAGCACGGGGATGTAAATCTGGGTACTTAGTATTTTGATCTTTAATTCTTGTTGGATTTTCTCGGTCTGAACTTCTTGCTGCATTAAAAATGATAATTAATGGAATAAATATTGAAAAAAAATAAAAATGTAAGAGGACTAAATCCCAGGGAACACCAGAACTTCCATAATCAGGAAAAAATAATGCAGTTGAAAGGGTAGGCACGACAATATGTCATCTTAGCCCAATTTAACTAAGATTAGTCTCGATCGTGACAAACTTTTCAGACCAGAAATTTTTTAAAAGCTGTAATTTGCTTTACGTTATTCTTCTGATAAAGTTTTTCTATCTTCATTTTGTAAATTATTTTTGAAAACCTTAATAGTAAACATGAGGGCTTTGAAGTGATAAAAGCAGAAATACTATCCTGGAAGATATCTTCAAATAAATACTAATTCATTATTTACATAATAAAAGGATTAACAAACTAGGGTTTTCATAAAAATAATATTCACATTATAGTAAAATAATAAAATAATGAATTTTAGAGTAAATGAGCTCAATATATTTTATACTAAAGAATATAAAAAATCTTTTACCTTATTTTCTTTTAATTGCTATTTATTTCTTGTTTGTTAATCTTGAAGCTAAGAAAGATAAAGATAATGTAATAAATACTAATATTGATCACACATATCCAGAAGCTAAATCTAGCACTGATGATAAAAACTTTAGAATAAAAATTCCTGTTATTCCATATAATGATTAAAACACTACCTAATATTTAATTTAGTACTCCTAGTCTTAAACAAATCTATTTGTCTTTGCTCAGCTCTATCTAGCTGTTTTTTAATTTCTGTACAGTGTTGGCAATTACAGTTCATTTTAAAAAGATTAATTAGAATTTTTGGATTGAAGGAGGAATAATTTTTACTTTCCTCTAATTGGTTTGATAATATAAAGTCTTAATATGATAGATATCATTAATTTAACAACAATAAGCCATTTATCAAGTTTTTCTCTACAAAAAATTTAAGACAGGACTATTATGCTGAGTTGATTATATTCAAAGTAATTCAACCTATCATTATATATTTCTAGAAGCCACTTCGTTTTCAATGCCGCTCTCATAATAAAGGTCAAGAATGGAATTTAATTCTGCTAGCAATGAGATTATTCTGTCATTCCGATTTTTATTGTTTTCTTGCTCAATTGGGTTGATCTTTTCAATTTAAATTCAATAAGGAAGTAAAAGGAACAAAATTACATTTATTATGATACTTATGTTGTGATTTTAAATTTACTAAAGAATCAAAACAAAAAAGTATTATTATTTGATTATCTTTAATCTATTATCTAAGCGTGATCTGAAATTGTACGGTTAACTTCCATTATCTTTGGAATTAATAGTTATTAATCATTAAATTTTTATTAATTACAATTTTTATTGTTAATTATTGATTTATCATTGATAAGATTTATCAGAGAAATGAATAGAAAATTATTTAACTCAGGAGAAAATGAAGGTTCTTTACTTGGTTTCGATAAAAGAGCTGCACTTGCTATTCAAAATCATTTTGGATTAACCAATTATCAAATGTTAGTGCTGAGTTGGATAAAAGGCCTATGGACAGGTATTTTGCTATCACTCGTTCTCCACTATTTCATAAATCATTAAAAATTAAATAGAGTTTATTATTCTTTTCTGTGTAATGCTTTTATATCTCATTTGAATTCAGATAACATCATTAATTGTTTATCTACACTTGAATCCAAAAGTTAAACCTATACAATAAAAGTATCTATAAATCAAATTCTTTATCGCGATTATTATTCACTTTTACCAGTATATGTTAATAATGATAGAAGAAGTATTTAAAAACCAATTCCTGATGAGCTTTATTATTGCAACCATTTGGATCATACCCGGTATTTTATTTACTACATAAACTAATCGGAAATACAAACGCAGACAAAAGGAAAGACAACGTAAATGAATCTCTAGATTGTATCTAGAAGTATAAAATCAATCTTATTTCAAATTTTAATTTATTTAGGTAATTTTATTGATATTTTTGGATTTTTTATTTTTATCATTATCTTTTAGTGGACGTGTAGGCTTTGGTAAAAGCATAAAAGTTAGCATATCTACTATTTTTTAATCAGATTTAACTTAGTAATCTGCATTTAATGCTACCAATTTATAGTTTTTATTTTACTTTTGTCTTATCAATAACCTTTTGAGTTTCAGCTCTGGAGAGATTAGCCTCAATTTGAGCCAAAACTATCTGCAATTCAGCAGTCTTGCTCAATGAGCTCTCAGCCATCAATCTTAGCTTTTTAAGTTCTTTAGATGCAGTTTTCATGGTGAAAATGAACAAATTCAGTATTTTAAGATAAACAAAAAAATTGTTTAAAAAGCAATAAGAAGAAGAACAAATCTCACATTGCCAAATATTTTCGTTATGTCAATAGAATTAATGACAATCTTTTGACAAATTTTTATTTACTATAAGTACATAGAAATATATTATTTTAATTTAATAATTTATTATTGATTACTTAGAAAATAAAAAGAACATAGATAGCTTTAACAACCTATGTTCTTTATAAAAGAATAAATTTAAAACTAAATAATTTTAAAATAATTTAGTTTTAAATTCAGAACTAATCTTCCTTTCCCTTCTTTTCAGAATCAACAGGTCTAACGGGCTTAGGCAAAAGCATGATAAATAACTATCTCTATATTCATTTATAGGTCGTTTTCAGCATACGTAAATAAGAAGTAAAAATTTGAAACTTCTGGCTTCATCAAAATTATCTTTTTTGTGACTTCTCAGTAACCTTTTGATTTTCCTTTCTTGAAAGGGCCGCATCTATTTGTGCTAACGCTTGATGACGCTGAGCAGTTTTTTTCAATGATGCTTCCTCTTTTGAGTGAAGGATCTGAATTTCTTCGATTGAATTTTTCATAGAAAGGAAAAATAGCATTTGAGTCAACACCTATCAAGAAAATCAAGAAACCAAGACAGTTTTTATCTAAGTTAAAGCTAATATTCGAAGGTTCATGAAATATTCCATTAAATATCCTACATGGGGAGATTATCTATGAAAGAAGAATGGAAACCAGTAGATTCCCAAGTCCTGGTAGATGCATGGGAAGAAATTAAGGACTGTGCAGAGAGTATCCAAAAAGATCTTGCATGTCCAGATGAGACTATTTCAAAGATGTTGAGGTCTGTAGCAGAGACTTTTGATAATACCGTTGAAGATATGCTCGACAAGGCCGAAGAGGATTGGGAAGAAGAAAAATAGATGTATTATCAACTTATGATTCCAGATTTCTTTCAATCTCCTCACCCAGTATTTCATATTGGCATCTTGAAAACTCTTATTGGATTACTAATAGTCTTGTTTGCAACTTTTGTAGGTGTCGAAATTAGGATCGGCAATGAAGATGAAGAACCATAAATAAATTTAATCTTATTTATTAGCACAAAAGTATTTTAGAATTCATACATATCAAATATTTCTGAAATTCAATAGAAATTTTAATTATATTAATTACTAAAATCTTTATTGGAATACTTAACTTTTAAAAATTAAAAGTATTTTTATTATGCCTCCGTGGTTATCTCAAATAAACTCAGCACAGAGAAAAGAATCAAAATTTGACTCTTATAGATGGGTTCAACTAGCCACAATTGGAATTGATAATACTCCAAGAGTAAGGACAGTGGTATTTAGAGGATGGAGTGAATCTTATGAAATGGAAATATATACTGATAAAAGAAGTCAAAAATATTATGAATTAGATTTGAATAACAAAGTAGAGATTTGCTGGCTTTTTTTGAAATCTAAGTGTCAATTCAGATTTCGAGGAACAGCAAGTTTTGATATTACTAAAGCCAATCAGAAACATTGGGACAGTCTAAGTGAAAAATCTAAATGTATGTGGAGTTGGCCCTGTCCAGGTGAACTTTTTGTCAATCAGCCAGAAAAAGCTAAAAAAATTAGAACGGATGATTTATCAGATAATTTTGCTCTAATAAAGATTGATATTAATTACGTTGATCAATTAATTCTTAATTCTTCTGTTCATAAAAGAAGGAAGTGGATCCTAAATAAAGAATGGAAGGAGGAACGAATCAACCCTTAAATTAATGAGGATGAAAAGCTAACTCTTTGGGAAGCTTAAATATGTTCCAATCACCCTCTTTATATTGATAGCAATTATTTTTTGTATGGGCAACTATGATCAAAAAATAAGATAAATAGCAAAAATTCCTAGAAATCTTTAAAGTTTCCTCTTCTTACTTTATTACTATTTTTTTATAGAACTACAATTTATCTCAACTTTTCTTTTCCCCAAGCCTTATGTTTTTTATCAAGATCAGATAAAGAGTTACATTGAGCCTTTAATTTTAAGAGATAGGAAACTTTAGATATTTTGGTGGAAGAAATCTTATCGGGATACTCGACAACAGATTGATATGCGCTTAAGTAATTACTAGTCATTAAGTTCACAAGTTTTTTTTATATCTAATACAGCTTTAAACAAATTTAAAATACTTTAATATTCTCTTTCACTTTGCTTTACAAATTTATGGCCTAAATAAGTTAAATTGCTTATTCATGAATTAAACTCATACAGATTAAAAGTATTTCTTGATTGCTTGCATAATTTTTAAACTCAGCTTTCTGTTAGATAAAAAATACCTCATCATAGGCTACAGATTTATCATCAATTCACGTTTATCGGGCAAAAAAATAGGTCTTTGATTTTATTTGGTGTATTAAGAGTCATATAGAGAAATTTAGATCTAAAGATTTCTACCGCAGATGGCCATGCTGAATTATTATGTTGAATGAATACCTTTTCTATCAGATCAGATTTGATAAATCCTACTCAAGGAAGCTTTTCTTCGATAAGCCAAAGCTAAATCTGCTATTTGATTGGGTATCAATCAGTCAGTGTAGCTCAGCCGGTTAGAGCACAGCATTCATAACGCTGAGGTCGAGAGTTCAAGTCTCTCCACTGACATTACATTTATTGATTACATCAGATAAATAAATCAATCTTGATAAATTAAATTCCCAAATTTTGCTTTGAACAAAATTTTTTCTCTAGTCTTCAAAAGATTAAATTATTTCATATCTATTTGATTCAGGCGGTCTTTGAATGTTTGAGAAGAAGAGACTTCAGGTGATTGCATTTGATCAGAAGAGTTACTGTAATTTTGTCGACTTATATTATTATTATTGTTTTGGTTATATATAGAAAAATCCTTTGAATTATTAAAACTCACAGATGATTTATTACTATTTGGATCATTACTAAAATTAGAATTCTTATCAAATGAAATATTTTGGGTTTCCAATTTATTTGATTTATTAGTATTTTCTATATTATTATTATTATTATTATTATTATTATTCTTATTTGTAGAAGGATTTTTCTTATTATTTAATGGATACTTTTTAACTTCGTTTCTCAACTGGTTTAATAACTTATAATGACTAGAGGAATTATATTTTTTAACAAGGGATGGGTCCCAATTTATTGGATCATTCATTTTTATAGATTAGTTTGACTAAATTGAGAGAGTAAATTTCTTTGGTCTTTACATGATAAATTATAAAAAGGAAAAGGGGAAGTTCATTACCCTCCAAACCATTCTAAATACGAAACGAATTCCATGACGACAAACGAGTGCCTTAGGGTAGGAATGCAAGCTCCTGATTTTGCTGCTACTGCAGTCGTTGATCAAGAATTTAAGGACATAAAACTTTCTCAGTACAGAGGGAAGTATGTGGTTCTATTTTTCTACCCATTAGATTTCACTTTTGTCTGTCCAACTGAAATTACTGCTTTCAGTGATAGATATACCGATTTTAGTAGTAAAAACACAGAGGTTTTAGGTGTCTCTGTAGATAGTAAATTTACACATTTAGCTTGGATTCAGACACCAAGAAATGAAGGAGGAATTGGTGATATTAACTATCCTCTGGTATCTGATCTTAAGCGTGAAATTTGCCAATCTTATAATGTCTTAAATGACGATGGAGAAGCGGATAGAGGCTTGTTTATAATTAACCCAAGTGGAATAATTATGCATTCAACAATCAACAAAGCACCAGTTGGCAGAAACATAGATGAAACACTAAGAATTTTACAAGCTTATCAATACGTTGAATCTCACCCTGATGAAGTATGCCCTGCTGGCTGGACTCCTGGTGACAAAACCATGAAAGAAGACCCTAAGGGAAGCAAGGAATACTTTTCAGCTCTGTAATAACTAATATGTGTTTAATTAGTTGAAAGGTAAGAATTAAGCGAATTTATAACGAATTCAGATTCGAGAGTTTCATTAACTATTAGTTCTTCAACAAGAGAATCCATTAATGGAACTTTGTCTGAAAGAAGATGAATCGCATGTTCTTTAGCTTTATTTGCAATGGATATAATTTGTTTGTCAATCTCCTTGCTTGTGTTCTGTGAATATTCCTGTCTATTTTTCATGATATCCTTACCAAGAAAAATTGATTCTCTTTCTGTTTCATATGCAATAGGCCCAAGATCCGAGAATCCAAATTTAGTTACCATTTGATTTGCCCAAAAATAAACATTTTCAAGATCCTTTTGAGATCCTTGTGTGATTTCTTTAGATCCAAAAACGATAATTTCAGCTGCTCTAGCACCTAGTGCAACAACAATTTTTCTATAGATATAGTTTCGGCTTAGAAGACCACTATCAATCGTCTCTTCATCTGGAGTGAAGTAAGTCATTCCTGACACATCTCCGGGAGACTTAAATAATGAAATTTTTTCTAATTTATCTTGAGATGGAATTAATAAAGACACTAATGTTTTGCCAATAATTTGATAGGCAATCTGCCTTCTCTTGGTTCCATCTGAAAGTGGCTTAGACAATATGCCAAATCGAGCTTTTTCGAGGGCGCTATCAAGTTCAAAATTTCCAATATTTGATTTATGCTTTCTAGCAGCATAAATTGCTGCCTCATTAAGAAGATTTTGTAAATCTGCACCGGAAAAACCAGGTGTCTTAGTTGCCCAGTTAGAAAGATTCACAGAATCGCATAGAGGTTTTGTTCTTGCATGCACTGACAATATTTTATGTCTCGCTTTTCTATCAGGAAGAGAAATGGCAATTTGTCGATCAAATCTTCCTGGGCGTGTTAAAGCCCGGTCAAGGACATCACCCCTATTGGTGGCTGCAATTACTATCACCCCATTATTAGGTTCGAATCCATCCATCTCAGTTAGAAGTTGGTTAAGCGTTTGCTCTCTTTCATCATTACCACCACCTATTCCAGCTCCCCTTTGACGACCAATTGAGTCAATTTCATCTATGAAAACTATACAAGGAGATTTTGATTTAGCACTTTTGAATAAATCCCGAACACGACTAGCTCCAACACCAACAAACATTTCAACAAATTCCGATGCTGAAATAGAAAAAAAAGGAACATCTGCTTCACCGGCAATAGCTCGTGCTAATAAAGTCTTTCCGGTTCCAGGAGGACCCACAAGCAAAATCCCCTTTGGTGTTTTGGCACCAAGATCAATCAAAATCTGTGGATTTTTTAAAAAAGTTACTATTTCTTTTAATTCACCAGATTCTTGATTTAAGCCAGCAACATCATCGAACGTATATTTTCTAATATCATCTTCTTTTACTTGAGAGGAACGGCCAGAAAAATTCTGCATATTGCTTAACAACTTTGACGATCTTCTAATCAAAAATGAAAGAGATAAAACAAATATTAATGTAAGTCCAAAACCAGTAATGAAATTAGCAAATCGCTGTTCTGATCTAATATCTCTAACAGTAAGAGGAACATTATATTCTTCAGATATTCGTAGAATTTTTTGATCATTATAAAATATTGGAATTAATTTTTTTTCTCCATTAATAAATTCAACTAAAACCTCTCTTCTATTTGGGATTAAAATAATAGAAATAATTTCTCCACTTTCAATATCCCTTAATAATTGACTATAACTTTTATTCATTTGATAATTAAATCAACTAATTCAAAAGAATTTATAAATAAACTATAGTCAAAATGTTTACTAACTTGACTTTATATAGAAAAAGAGACAAGAAGTGAGATTTCCTCAAAGGGTTTTTGATAAATTGGTACATGACGTTATAAGATAAAAAATATATAAATGAACAGAAAAAATGGCGGTACCCAAGAAAAAAACCTCCAAAGGGAAGAGAAATCAGAGGCATGCCACATGGAAAGGTAAAGCTGCTATTGCAGCAGAAAAAGCTTTATCTATAGGGAAATCAGTACTTACTGGAAAAGCTCAGGGATTTGTATACCCAATGAATGAGACATCGGAAGAAGAATCTGATTAGTGAAAATTAAGAGCCAAGTTTAAAGGCTTCAAGAATTAGGGCATATGTAGAGCCGATTCTAAAATTATTTATTGATATTACAAAAATTGAAAATTTAGAAGAATTAGATAATAACGATGAATGGATTGATAATTCCATGATTAATAATATTATAATTGCAAGAAAAATCGTATTAATAGATTTATCTAATAAAAATGAAAGTAAACTATTAGTAAAATAGAATCCGAATAGTAAAGAAAATAATATAATACTTCTTTTACTCCAAGAATCAGAGATAAATGGATTGATAATTCCTATTAGAGATTCAATAAATTTTCTGAATTTAGTTTTCTGCATTTATCAATTAATTATTCTAGTTAAATATTCAACATCTACATTATTAGTAATTAATTTTTTACCATAAATTAAATTTATTGGATTAAGATTATTTCCAAGACTGGTAACACATGCATTTGCTTTTCTGGTGATGTTTTGAATAGATTGTTCCCATGGAGGCAAAGTCAAGAGACAGTTGAGATTTGCCCCCCTTGCCGCCTCGACACCTATCGTCGAGTCCTCAATAGCTAAACAATTAACTTCTGATTTCTTACTTAATTTAACTGCTAACTGATATGCATCAGGAAACGGTTTGTGTTTACTTACATCTTCATAAGTGATTATTCTTGAAAAATAATGTAAATGAGAACTCAATGATGAATTTATAAAAGGATCCAAAGAATCTCTTCCACTAGTAGTAACAATAAATTGATCAATATCAAAACAAGAAAGTTCATTAATTAGCCTAAGAACACCATCTCTCAGATTGATTTTTCCTGATTGAATTAAATTTCTGTAATGATGACGCTTTCTCGATTGGATCTTGGAACATTTGCTATCACTAAGTCCACTATGTAATTTGTTTCGATAATGGATGATACGGTTTAGACCTCCAGATATTTTTAAAAGATCCAAATATTGGTGCTCAGTCCAGTGCCAATCCAGATTAAAGTCTTCAAAAGCTAAATTAAATGCGACCCTATGCCCACACATTTCTGTGTCAGCGATGGTTCCATCAACATCCCAAAAAACTGCTTGTAATTTATGCATGATTTTTATTATAAAACAAATATAATTCTGAAAACATAGAAATCAATCTAGGATAAGCTTTTGAAAACAGATAATAATCAGATAGAGAAATGGATATTACCTAAACCTATAAATGGTGATGAAATTTATAATTGCAATTTAAACATCACATTACAGAAAGTCTTAATTAGAAGAGGAATAGATATAAGTAATGAACTGGATGAATATTTAAATCCATCACAGCTTCCAAATCCTGAAGAACATTTTAATGAATTAAGTATTTCAACGAATAGAATAATAGAAGCCTGTGAAAGAAATGAACAGATAGCTATTTGTGGCGATTACGATGCAGATGGTATTACAAGCACAGTTCTTTTAGTTGAACTTTTATCAATTCTTGGGGCAAAAGTAAAGCCATATATACCATCAAGACAGGACGAGGGATATGGACTTAATATTAATATGATAAATGAAATAAATGATAATAAAGATAGCCTTATAATAACTGTAGATAATGGTATTTCAGCATTTGATGCTATTAGCAAAGCAAATGAATATGGTATAGATTTGATTATAACTGATCATCATAAAATACCTAATAGAAATCTAGAAATCTTTTCACTAATACATCCTGAAAGAACACCTAATAATTCTCCATATAAATATTTAGCAGGTGTTGGAATTGCATATCTATTGGCAAGAAATATTTGTTATAAAAAAAAATATGATATTAACAAATCTACCGCAAATGAATTATTTTGTATTGGGACTGTGGCTGATATGGCTCCTTTAAGAGGGGCGAATAGAAAGTGGCTAAAAGAGTTTCTGCCACAGCTAAATTCAACGACTAATAAAGGAATTTTATCTATTTTAAAAAAACTATCACTTGATAATATTGCTATATCATCAGATGATATTGGTTATAAAATTGCTCCAATAATTAATGCTGTTGGTAGAATTGGTAATCCAGAACATATAATTGATCTTCTAACCAATGATTCAATTTCGACAATAGATAAACTCACTAAAGAATGCTTTGCCATAAATAGAGAAAGAAAAAGAATTACAACAGTAATTGAACAAGAAGCTTTAGAAATAGCACTAACTGAATATAGAAGTAATAAACAGTTTCTAGTACTAACAAATAAAGATTGGCATCCTGGTATAATTGGAATTGTAGCTGCTAGAATGGTTGATAAGTTTAATTTACCTACAGCAATACTTGCAGAAGCAAATGATGGTAACTTCAGAGGATCAATTAGATCAAATACTAAGTTAAAGGTTAATCTTGCTTTAGAAGAGTGTAATGATCTTCTCTTGGCTTATGGAGGGCATTCAGCTGCTGCTGGGTTTTCAATTAAAAAGAAAAATATTCCGATGCTTAAGGAAAGGTTGAATGTAATTGCCCATAGAGAATTTAGAAATATTGATTTAATTAAATCAATAAAACCTGATGCATACATAAGTCTTATAGATATTAATCTTGATTTCTATAAGGAGCTATGTTTAATAGGTCCATTTGGAATAATGAATCCAACACCGATATTTTGGACGAGAAAATGTAAAATTTTAAATATTTACAAACTAAAAGGTGATCACCTAAAAATAATACTTAATGATGGTACTACTTCAATAGAGGCAATTAAGTGGAATGGATCTATAGAATTAAAGACAAATGATTTAATTGATGTTGCATATTTCATAGAATTAAATACTTGGAAAAATAGCAAAAAAATTCAATTAAATATATTAGATATTAAAAAACATAATAAAATAGTAGATTTAAAAATTCATAAGAAGATATATCAATGCCAATTAGATGACAATAGAAATATATTAATAACAAACGCTAATGGCCAGTGTATTAGTTCAGATCAATATAAAACTTCTAAAAACCTAAGCTCAAGACAAATGTTATTTGCAAAAAAGATTCTTACTTTTGCAGAGATTGCTCTGGGTAAGGTTGCTTAGGGTTTAAACGCCCCTTCTGTAGAAGATCAAAGCAATGATTGCTGGTCCTGCAAGAAAGACTGCTACTAGAGGCAATAGGTTTCCCATGTTGATTTAAAAACTAATGCTATCTTACTAAACAATTGGCATTCCTAGGCAATAAGTAAAATAATTTGATGTTCAATCATCATCTATGTCGATTTATAGATTAGGTGTTTACTTCTTCAACAACCTTAAATTTGGCATTATGCAAATGAAATTGTTTATTTTTTCTTTAGATAGTTAAAGTTCTGACATTGATTAAAATCGTTTAAAAATAGATGTTTTGTTGAAACTTGATCATATAGACGTTTTATATATACAATACAAAAGATGTATAAACCTAAAAAAAGAATAAGATCACTTAATTGAAAGTAATGGGAGTACCTAAATCAAATTCTAAATCAGAAGATAGTGACTCAAAGGATTCTACTCCTTTTTTTAATATATTAATTACAACATTTAGTACAATCTTTTTAGCTGAGTTAGGAGATAAGACTCAACTTGCTACATTAATGCTTTCGGCCCAATCCGGGAGACCACTCATTATCTTCATAGGTGCTGCACTAGCTCTTATATCGACTAGCCTTCTTGGAGTACTAATCGGTAGATGGATAGCAAATAATTTACCAAGACAAAGGTTTACAGTCGTTTCTGGAATAATTATGTTAAGTTTAGGAATATACCTGGTGACACAGGGGTTTATAGAATATATGAAAATTAGAATTTGAACTAAATTAATGATTCTAACTCTACTTTTTACAACTTTTGTTACGGTATTTCTTGCTGAAATGGGGGATAAAACCCAGTTAACGACTATAACTTTAAGTAGTACAACTAACAAACCCTTAGCAGTATTTCTTGGGTCGTCCGCAGCTCTTATTTTAGCTACGCTTTTGGGAGCTTTAGCAGGTGGTTCTATTGCTAATCTAATCCCTGCATTCTTACTTAAACTGCTTTCTGGAATAGTATTCTTAATTATAGGAATTAACCTTTTAGCTCAAAGCCTAAAAGACTCTAAAAGTGATAGCTAGTAAACAAAGATTATTTTAAATCAAAATAATCTTTTATTTAAAAGCTTAAATCCAATGAAATTAAATTAATTTACCCTCATTGTTATGACATCAGTTTTAAAAATACTAGAAAGTCTTGAAACAGAGGATGGATTAGAAGTATCAAAACTCGAGAAGAGCTTAAAACTCACTAAAAAGCTCGATAGAGATAAATTAAATATAGCGATTCAAGCCCTTACAAAGCTTGGTATTATTCAAAGTTTTGATAATAAGAAACTATGCATTAATAATGACAAAAATTATATACAAGGTAGGATTCGTTGTAGCAGTAAGGGTTATTGTTTTGTTGTAAGAGAAGATCAAGGAGAAGATATTTACATTAGAGAAGCTAATTTAAATAATGCATGGCATGGTGATTCAGTAATTGTATTAATCACAAAAGAAGGTGTAAAAAGGAGAGCTCCTGAAGGGTCTATACAATGTGTATTAGAAAGGTACAATGATAAGTTACTTGCAAGGGTTGAATTAGACAAATTAAGTGGAGAAATTAAGGCTCACCCATTGGATGACAGGATACCAGTTGTGATTGAACTAGAAAAAGATGAATCTAATAATATAAATTTATCAAATAATTCACTAATTTATGAAATTAAAATTAGAAAATATCCCATTGGTCAATTTAATGCAGAAGGTTCAATAATTAGAGAGTTACCAACCAATGCTGGGGTAGCAGCTGACATTGATTTATTACTTTCAAAGAACTACATATCAAGAAATATTGATCCGCCAAAAGTGGCTCCAAAAAAAATTCCATTAAAAGGCAGGGAGGATTTAACTACTCAACCTTCATTGTTATTTGAAAGCTGGGAATCTAAAAACTCACCATCATTACCTGCACTATTTGCACAACCATATGAAGGTGGTAGCAGGATATGGATTCATGCTCCAACCATTTCTGAAAGAATTAATTTTGGTAGTAAATTAGACAAATATCTTAAAGAAAAAGGAGAAGTTATTTGTTTGGGAAATGACTGGATTGAATTCCTTAATGAACCACTTAAAAAAGCATCTCAATTCAAACTTGACGAAGAAAAAGAAGCAGTTTCGCTAATGATAGATATGAGTAGCGATGGTAATGTAACTGACTGGAAATTTACAACCAGTATCATTAAGCCAGTAAAATTAATTACACCAAAACATCTTAAAGCTATTAACAATAGAAAAGCAACATCCAAGTCCGTTCCAATAGCCCTTAAATCTATAAAAGAGAATCTAGAAGTAATTTATACTATTTTACACGCAACAAAGCTAATTCATAATAATGATGCATCAATTAAATTAGATGAACACATACCTAATTTAGAGAGGTTAAGTGAATTACAAAAAGCTTTTCCAGCTAGAGATTTTAATGGCTGGAAAAAAACATATGATTGTTGTGATTCTCAATCGGTACTAGATGTATTCATTAGGCTTTCAGGCAATATTCTTGCGAAGCATCTAATTCAATATAATCTACCATTTATTTATAAAGAACATGAGGAAGTTGATCCAGCTTTTATTAACGAACTAACTAAATCAGCATTAGCCTTGGATAATAAAATAGATGTAAATATTGATGGTTCTGTTACTATTCAGGAACTAATAAAGATTTATGAATCAAGCCCAGAAAAGAAAATACTTCATAAACTTGTAAAGCATATAATTCCTGGAATTCATTTAAAACTTTACAAAATCAGATCCAATGTAGAAAATGAATCTATAAATAGTGAAATTCAAACAAACAACATTGAATCTCCTTGGTGTTGTCCAACATTAAACTATTGGAATATATTCAATCAATTCATACTAACTTCTCTTTTAATTGATGGCAAAAGTAAGTCATCAAGTCGTAGCAAAGAAAATATACATTTGGGTACAAAAGATAGCTGGATAAATGTTAGTTGGGATACTTTTTCATCTAAAGTAGAAGAAAACATTGATAATATCGCAAAGTTACGATTAGTTCAAAATTTAAATGACATTCGAAAAAAGTCTAAATCATTTAGGAATAATATAATCTCTATTGCTCAAGGTAGAGAGGCCCAGAATATAGTAGGAAATGAAGTAAAAGCTATTATTACTGGAGTTCAAAGTTATGGTTTTTTTGCTGAAATAGAAGATTTAACAGCTGAAGGGTTAGTTCATGTAAGTACCCTTGGGGATGATTGGTATGAATATAGGTCTAGACAAAATCTATTAATTGGTAGAAAAAATAAAAGAACTTATCAACTTGCACAAAAAGTAAATGTTAGGGTTTTAAAAGTAGACATCATAAAAAATCAAATAGACTTAGAGCTTGTAAAAGAAACTGATCATGAATCAACAAATAGTATCGACATTGATTCAGATACCAAAAAATAAATGAATAGCATTGTTATTGCAATTACAGGTGCCTCTGCTATGCAAATTGGTGAGCGATCAATACAGGTACTGCTAGAAAATAATAGATCTGTAGATTTAATACTCAGTAAAGGTGCATATGAAGTAGCCAAAAGTGAACGTAATATCAATATTCCAGTTGAACCAAACGCACAATGTGATTTTTGGAGAACTAAATTAGGAGTTAAATTAGGGAAATTAACTTGTTATAGATGGAATGATAATTCAGCATCAATTGCAAGCGGAAGCCATAAAACAAAAGGAATGGTAATTGTTCCATGTTCAATGGGAACACTTGGAAGAATTGCTTCTGGCTTTTCACTAGATTTAATAGAAAGATGTGCAGATGTTCATTTAAAAGAAAATAGACCGTTAATAATTTCACCAAGGGAATCACCCTTAAATCTCATTCATATAGAAAACATAAAGCGTTTAGCAACTGCAGGTGCTTTAATCGTTCCTCCCATTCCTGCTTGGTACACTAACCCACAAACAATTGATGATTTGATAGATTTTATAGTAGTTAGATTGTTTGATTCATTGGGTGAGAATTTAAACAATATTAAAAGATGGGATGGTCCAAATAAATGAAAGACAAATTTTTAATAAAAACTATACCGTTCTTAACCACATTATTATTAATAATCTTTCTACTGATAAGTAATCAAAAAGAAAATACTAGATTAAAAATACTTATATGGAATACTCCATCATTTTCATTAGGAACATATCTTGCAATTTCAACATCAGCAGGCTTTTTAATTTCATACTTAGCAACAAGCAATTTTGCAAATTCTAATCGTATAAGATTAAAAACGTCTATTAAATATAAGGCTAGTAAAATTAATGATAATGTAAATAATATGAATAATTTAAATACGAACACTTCTTTTGAGAAAACTTTAATAGAGAGGGATATTAGAGAACCATCCCCTACAGTAAATGCTAGTTTTAGAGTAATAGGAAATAATGTAAGAAGTAATTCAGGTTTTAAAAATTATAGTAATACTAATATTCACTATGATGAGCCAGATCGATTCGATGAAAACATGAATAAACCTAATGATCATAATGAATCTTCTAATCAAGTAAATACCATTTCAACAGACTGGAATGATGAATCATTTTTAAACTGGTAAAAATAACATAACAACCTTCATAATAAATTTGCTAAAATTTAGACATGGAAAATCCAAACCCCTCAAAAGGAATTGATTCTATCAATAAAGTAACTAATGATGCTTCTACTCCCTTAGATATGGAAGAATTTTCACCAGATAAACAAAATGAGTCAGGCGAATCAACTAAACCAAATACAGAACCCATTTTAAAAGATAAAACTTTAAACCTAAATAAAACTGATTCAGTTTCAGATTCCAATGCTGATAAACCTAAGAAGCCTGTAAAGCCACCTAAAATTGAAGATAAACCTTTTCTAGAATTTATTGATAAACACTTCATTCCTGGACTAAAGTCTTCAATCGAAAATAAAGGTGTATTAGTTAAAGATATTAAATTAATTGATGGCATTAGACCAGTTGTTGGAGGAAAATGTTGGATTGTTTACTGCGAAATTTCTCAACAAAGAAGATTTTGGCTATGCTTTAATAATGACATAATCTCTTCAGATAAAACTATATTATTAGCCGAGTCAAATTCAGAACCAAGTATTGTCGAATCATTTCTAATTGATGAGAAAAAGACTACATTACCTTTATTAATTTCTAGAGTACTTCAAAGATTAAATGGTCAAAAATGGATTGGTGTAAACTGAATATCATTTACTTAATAGTTATCACATAAATCATTTTAAATTTCTCATTATTAAATAGTAACAATAAATATTATTTTTTTTATATACAAATACGCAGTTAACCCATTCAAATGCCATAATAAAAAAAAAAAAAATTGACTCTTTTACAAACTAAGCAAGGTGAGAATTTGTTATTTCATACTTTTGATGACACATTAAGAACTCAAATTGAAGAATTATTAGCCCTTGGCAAATCAGCCGGAGCTGACCTTGTAGAGATTTTTCTTGAAAAATCAGACAATATCTCCCTTCTAGCTGAGCAAGATGACATATCAAATGTGAGTCCATCTTTTGGAGTTGGAGCCGGAATTCGGGTATTTCTCGGCAAAAAAGATGGTTTTGTAAGTACAAATGATTTATCTATTGCAGGACTTTTATTCGCTCTTAACCAAGCGTTAGATATGTTAGGTCTAGTTATTGGATCAAATAAAAATCACAAATTTGATGGCTTAGCAAATTTTAAAGATTTTGGAAGTAAAAAGAATGATTGGTTAGATCATTCACCAGATCTGGATGAATCGACTACAAAATTATTGGATGCTACTAGATCACTCGGAAATAAAAATAAAAATCTACAAGTAAGAAGGGCTAGTTATTCTCGAAACTGGCAAGAGGTTTTGGTTGCGGCAACTGATGGCGTTTTCGCTAGAGACATACGTCTTCATCAAACAGTTGGTATTAATGTAATTGCTCAAAAAGATAAAAACAGATCAACCTCTGCTAGAAGATATGGTAGTTCTGGTAATCCAGATGATTTAAGAAACTGGGATATTGAGAAAAGTTCTGTTGAATTAAATGAAAGTGCTCAAAAGATGCTTTTCGCAGAATTTGTTGAAGCAGGTCAAATGCCTGTTGTTCTTGCTAATAAATTTGGAGGTGTCATATTTCACGAAGCTTGTGGTCATCTCCTTGAAACTACTCAATTAGAAAGAGGTACATCACCATTTCATGACTCTATAAACAAACAAATTGCACACAGAGCTGTAAGTGCAGTGGACGAAGGACTCTCGAATCATGCTTTTGGTTCGATATCTATGGATGATGAAGGAATGGAACCTCAAAATACATTACTAATTGAAAACGGTATATTAAAAAAATTCCTTTCGGATAGAGCAGGCTCTTTAAGAACAGGTCATCCAAGAACAGGTAGTGGAAGGAGGCAAAATTTCTCATTCGCTGCAGCAAGTCGCATGCGAAATACATACATTAAACAGGGAAAATTCTCCCCTGAAGAATTAATTAAAAGCATTGATAATGGCCTATATTGCAAATCAATGGGTGGAGGAAGTGTAGGTCCCACTGGCCAATTTAATTTCTCAGTTGAGGAAGGTTATCTAATAAAGAATGGTAAACTAGATAAACCAGTTAAGGGTGCAACATTAATTGGTGAAGCAAAAGAAATACTACCAAGAATCTCTATGTGTGCAAACGATCTTGATCTTGCAGCTGGTTTTTGTGGTTCTGTAAGTGGGAGTGTTAACGTTACTGTAGGTCAACCACATATAAAAGTTGATTCAATAACAGTTGGAGGCAGATAAAATGAATAATGAAATTACAAATAAAAAAATAGGTGTATTAGATCCAAAAGTATTGAATGATCTTTTAATAAAATATAGTACACAATCAGAAATTCATAAATGGGATATGGGCGCATCTTCCAGTAGGGATATATCTGTTCAAGTTCAGCAAGGAAATGCTAAACAATTAAAAGGTTCTCAAAGAAATTCCATGACCTTGAGAGTATGGAATAAATACAATCAAGTAGGAATTACGAGTACATCCGATCTAACAAGTGAAGGTATCAAAAAAGCAATGAAAGGAGCAATTGAAGCTAGCCTTTTTGGTAATGAAAAGGAGTCTCCTGAGTTCTCCTCATTGGCAAAAGCAGAATTAGAAGAAATTAATCCTGAAATTTCAAATTCTCATACAATTGATCAATTACTTAGTATTTTAAAAAAGGCTGAAAAACAATTAATTAATACTCATAAGTCAATAGATTCTGTTCCTTACAATGGTTTAAATGAAAGTTATATGGAAAGAATATATATAAATAGTGAAGGTGCTAATAGACATATGAAATTATCACAATCTTCTATATATTTGTATGCCAAGGCTGAGGAAGAAAATAAAAAACCTAGAAGTGCAGGGGGTATAAGAATAAACTCTAATTTAGATGAACTTGATATTGATTCTTGTATAAGTGAAACATCTGATAAGTTAATAAGTCATTTAGATTATAAATCAATAGAAACCAGCAAGTATCTTGTTTGTTTTACTCCTGAGGCCTTTCTTCAACTAATAAGTGCATTTAGTTCAATGTTTAATGCACGATCTATTATTGATGGTCTAAGTTTAATGACCGAAGACTCAGTAGGTAATCAAATTTCGGTTCCAAATTTAAACATAAGCGACGAAGGTCTTCATCCTAAAAATGTTGGAGCTTTTAGTTTTGATGGTGAAGGAACACCAACACAAAATATTCAATTGGTCAGTAATGGAATTTTGACCAATCTTCTTCATTCAGAGGCAACTGCAAGAAAATTTGGTGTTAGACCAACAGGACATGCAGGTTTAGGAGCTAAGGTATCAGTCTCTCCTGATTGGCTAGTCGTAAGCAAAAGTAAATCGAAAATGGATAAAGACTCAAGCCTTAGCATCAAAGATACAATTAAAGAATACATATTAATAGATGAGCTATCTGCAATCCATTCTGGAGTAAAAGCTAGTCAAGGTTCCTTCTCTTTGCCCTTTGATGGTTGGATAGTTAATGATGGGAAGAAGACATCAATTGAAGCAGCTACAGTTGCAGGTGATATTTTAAAAGTATTATCAAGTATTGTGAAAATAGAAAATGAACAAATAGTTACACATCAAGGAATCAGCCCCCATGTTTGGGTTGAAAACATGTCAATAACTGGGGAAGCGTGAAGATTGTTTTTTGGGGAACACCTAAATATGCCGCAGATAATTTAAAAACCATCGTTAAGGCTGGCTATGAAGTTATAGCTGTAGTTACACAACCAGATAGAAAGCGCGGACGGGGCAAAAACTTATCACCATCTCCAGTAAAAGAATCTGCTGAAAATCTATCCATACCTGTCTATGCAACACAATCAATAAGCAAAGATCAAAAAACAAAGGAGATCCTCCTAAATTTGAAAGCTGATGTTTATCTAGTTGTTGCTTTTGGTCAAATTCTTCCAAAAGAAATATTAGATCAGCCAAAACTTGGATGCTGGAATAGCCACGCTTCTCTGCTTCCTGTATGGAGAGGAGCCGCTCCAATTCAGTGGAGCATAATTAATGCTGATGCCAAGACAGGTATTTGTATTATGTCAATGGAAGAAGGCTTAGATACAGGACCAGTTATTGAACAAGAGTCAACAGTTATAAAAGATTCAGATAATCTTGAGATACTTACTAATAGACTATCGATAATGTCCTCAAAACTTTTACTAAGATCACTTGAAAAAATTAAGCTAACCAAAGGGTTAAACAAATCATCAAGACTTAAACAATTGAATGCAATTGACCAGACAAATTTAGAAGGTATTCCAAGTTATGCAAGACAAATAACAAAAGATGACAATTTAATAGATTGGAATCAAGATGCAAGAAAGATAATAAAAAAAATTCAGGGATTATACCCAAATGCCTATACATTTTATAATGCTAAAAGAATAAAGATTTTAGATGCAATCATATCTTGTGATAATAATCAATCTAAAGAAAATTTAGATTTAAAAACTCAATCAATGACAAATAGAATACCTGGAAAAATAATTAATATAAATAAACAAATTGGTATAGAAATAATGACAAATGATTATCCTGTTCTTATTAAATATGCACAGTTAGAAGGCAAAAAAGCTACAGACAGTTATACGCTATCAATCCAGTCAAATCTTAGCATCAATGATAAACTTGGAGTCTAAACATTATCAATAGAACTATTCTTCCTTGAAAAGCCCCAAATGAAAAGAAATAACATTACCAAGAAAAATAAATATTCGGGTATAACTAATTTGTATAAAACTAATTGAATAATTAACTTTATTCCAATAAGTCCAACAGCAATATAACCAGCTTTTTCTAAATTAATATATATCTCCAGCCATTTAATAAATAGTCCTGATGTGAAACGTAATGCGATAACTCCGATAATTGCTCCAGTAATAACTAAAAGGAATTGATCACTGATTGCGACAGCTGCGGTAATACTATCTATAGAAAAGGCTAAATCAGTTACTGACAATAAAAGAATTACCTTAAATAATGAAATATTAGATTTTTCAATATTCTCGTTTATATTTTTATCAGAATCATTATTATTCAAAGATAAAAACTTTGAAATTGAAAGAGAAATCAAATAAATACCACCAATAAGCTTAACTGGCCAAAAGTTTAAGAAAAATTGAGCCGTAAGAATTACAAGTATTCTTAATAATAAAGCTATAAATATACCGATATTGAGTGCTTTTCTTTGCAGTTCAATATTATTCAGATTCTTAGTTATTGAAGCAAGAGCCACTGCGTTATCAGCTGATAATACAAGCTCTAATGAAACGATAACAGGCAAAAGAGGAGCTAGTTCAACCCATCTATCAATATCATCTAGTAATGGAGTTAATGATCTAAGAGATGCTGAATCCATTAAATTAAAGAAAAAGAGCTATTAATATTTACTGTTTCGTATATGTTAACTCTAATTATTCAATTCAGTGCTAGGTCAAAAGGGTTATGAGAATCGAATCAAAGCTTTGCCACATATCAGAAAATAAAGCTGTTGTTCAAGTAAATGGTTGGCTTAATGACAGAAATTTAGGAAGTGCTCTAGCAGAAGGGCCAACAGTAGAAGTAGCAGAAGATAAAGCTATATCAAGACTGAATGAAAGGATAAATGCAGTCACAAAAGATGTGTCGAGTATTAATACTAATAATGAACATAAAACCAAAACTCCATTTAGAATTGAACTTCCTAATAGTGAAAAGGTTGAATTACCAAAGAGAGAAAAGGTTGAAGATATTAATATCAATCAAGAGCCAAATGATTGGAGTAGCGAATTAACAGCGATAGATGCAGAAATTGAACGGCTAAAATGGTCCAGAGATGATGAAATAAATTTCCTAGAAAAAACATTAGGTTATAATAATCGAAATAAAATAACTAGCTATGCTGATATAGTGAACTATCTAAGTCTATTAAAAAAGACTGATATTCCAAATCAATTCAAAGTATCAAATGGGAATCTTAATACTTTAATAGAAGAGTCTGACATTATACTTAGGGATTTATCCTGGGATCATAAACAGGGAAGAGAATTTCTACAAAAGGAGTTTAATGTTTTAACTAGAAAGGAACTTAGTGAAACACAATTAGTATCATTTGTTGAGAAGCTAAAATTGATTCGAAATGAATATCTAGCTCATTAAGCCTTCTCAACAAGACTATTAAAATGTTATGGTTAATTAGATAAAAATAAGTAAAAAAGAATAGTGTCCTTAGAGTCAATTGCAAAGTATTTAGAAAAGCATCATTTAACAACTGAGTTGATTGAACGAACAAATAGAGAAGAAAGATTAATATTAACAGGAGCATCACGGACAGCAAAGGCATTAATAACAACCTCTCTTGCTAAAAATGAATCCAATAGATTATTAGTAATTGTCCCAACATTAGAAGATGCTACTAGATGGTACCCCCTTGTAAAAGACTGCGGTTGGACTAAGACATGTTTATATCCAACAAGTGAAGTCTCACCATATGAAACTACGCAGGTTACTTCAGAAATCATTTGGGGTCAATTACAAGTACTAAGCGATATATTGGAATTAAAAGATGATGAGAATATCGCAATAATTGCAACAGAAAGATCTTTACAACCACATCTGCCCCCATTTGAATACCTTAAAGAAAAGTGTATTAAATTAAACGTAGGTGATGAAATAAATCTAAGTGATTTATCTTTAAAACTGAGTGAAAGTGGATATATCAAGTCTAATAATATAGATCAAGAAGGAACATGGACAAGACGTGGAGATATTATTGATATTTACCCTGTTAGTAGTGAACTTCCAATTAGATTAGAGTTATTTGGTGATCTATTAGATAAGATTAAAGAATTTGATCCAATTTCACAAAGATCATTAGATCAAATCAACAATGTATGCATAACACCCACAGGTTTTGATCCACTAATCATTAATAAGCTTATATCAACTGACAACAAGGATATATCGAGTTTATTTACTAATGATGAGTTCTCTGAGTTAGTAAATTCAAATAAATTGGATTCAGCAAAGAAATATTTAGGAGTTGCATTTGATAAGCCTTCATCATTATTAGATTACTTAGATGATAAGACATTTATTGTGGTTGATGAGAGGCTTCAAGGTATATCTCATGGAAAAGCTTGGTATAACATCGTTAATGAAAATTATACAGATGTAATTACTACTATAAAAGGTAGTGAAGCAATAAAGAATATATTTAAACCAAATCTTCATAAAGACATTAATGATATATATGATTCTCTAAATAATTATAAAGGTATTGATATAACAGATTTAGAAGACACTACAAAGAAAACGAATGTTTTTAGTATTTCAAGCAAAGTTCATAATTGGCTACCTAATCAATACGGCAAAATAAGTTTATCTTTAAAAGATTACATTAAGAATAAATATTATATTTGGATAATTTCAGCACAACCTAGTCGTGCAGTTTCTTTGTTAGAAGAACATGAATGTATCTCAAAGTTTATACCTAATAATACGGATCTTAATGGTATTAAAAATATTATTGATGACAATATTCCTGTAGCTATTAAAAATAAAAATGAAGGTGAAATTGAAGGATTTTATCTTCCTGCATGGAAAATTGCACTATTAACGGATAAGGAGTTTTTCGGTCAACAAAATATTTCTACGACTGGTTATGTAAGAAGAAGAAAACAATCTCAAAGTAAAAAGATAGATCCTAATAAGATGAAACCAGGCGATTATGTTGTTCATAGAAATCATGGAATTGGTTTATTTCAGAAAATTGAAAAATTAAATATTAATGGTGAGTCAAGAGATTATTTGGTAATAAAATATATGGATGGAAAGCTAAGTGTTGCTGCAGATCAACTTGGAAGTTTAGGTAGGTATAGAAGTTCAAATGCAAAGAATCCTACAATTAGTAAATTAGGAGGAGCTAATTGGAACAAAATAAAGGAAAAGGCAAAGAAATCCGTTAAAAAAGTTGCTATTGATTTAATTAAGTTATATGCAGAAAGAAGTAAAGAAAAAGGGTATAAATTTCCCTGTGATGGACCATGGCAAAACGAATTAGAAGACTCATTTCCATACGCACTTACACCTGATCAAGCAACAGCTACATCTCAAGTTAAATCTGATATGGAAAGTGAAAAGCCTATGGATAGATTAGTATGCGGCGATGTTGGATTTGGGAAAACAGAAGTTGCTATACGAGCAATATTTAAGGCTATTACCTCAGGAAAACAAATAGCTTTATTAGCACCAACGACTGTATTATCTCAACAACATTGGAGAACTATTTCTGATCGTTTTGCTCCTTATCCTATAAAAGTTTCATTACTCAATAGATTTAAAACAAATAGTGAAAAAAAACATATAGTTAGTGGCCTGAAAGATGGACAAATTGATGCAGTTGTTGGTACACATCAGCTCTTGAACAAAAAATTAGTTTATAAGGACTTGGGACTTCTAGTTATAGATGAAGAACAACGTTTTGGAGTTAATCAAAAAGAGAAAATAAAGGAGTTAAAAAAAAGTGTAGATGTGTTAACCCTTTCAGCGACTCCAATTCCAAGAACACTCTATATGAGTCTTTCTGGTGTCCGTGAAATGAGTTTAATAACAACACCGCCTCCCCTCCGAAGGCCAATTAAAACACACTTAGCACCCCTCGATAATGAAATAATAAGAAGTGCAATTTCACAAGAGATCGATAGAGGTGGCCAAATATTTTATATTGTTCCTCGAATAAAAGGAATAGAAGATGTAGCAGAGAAATTAAAAATTATGATCCCAAATGTGAAATTATTGATTGCACATGGTCAAATGGAGGAGGGAGCATTAGAGAATGCAATGCTTGCATTTAATGCAGGAGAAGCCGATATTTTGCTTTGTACAACTATTGTAGAAAGTGGATTAGATATTCCTAGAGTAAATACTATTTTAATTGAAGATTCTCACAAGTTTGGTTTATCTCAACTTTACCAATTGAGAGGCAGAGTAGGCCGAAGTGGAGTACAAGCACATGCTTGGTTATTTTATCCAAGCGATGAGAAATTAAATGAGACCTCAAGGCAACGTTTAAAGGCTATAAAAGAATTTAGTGATTTGGGCAGTGGTTATCAGTTAGCCATGAGGGACATGGAAATTAGAGGCGTTGGAAATATCTTAGGTATTGAACAAAGCGGACAAATGGAAACAATAGGATTTGATTTGTATATGGAATTATTGCAGGAAACTATTGCCGAAATACAGGGGCAAGACATTCCTAGTGTTGACGATACTCAAATAGATCTACCTGTTACAGCTTTTATACCGGGAGATTGGATAACTGATCCAGATGAAAAAATAAATGCATATAGGTTAGCCACACAATGCGAAAACAATGATTCATTAGTTCAATTTGCTAGCAACATGGTTGATAGATATGGAACATTACCAAAAGCAGTTGAATCATTAATAGAAGTAATGAAATTAAAAATAATCGCTAAAAAGTGTGGCTTCTCAAGAATCAAGTTATCCAAACCAAATGTTGAGCTTGAGACAATGATGGATGAGCCAGCATTCAAGTTACTTAGGAAAGGTTTGGCTAATCATCTTCATGGAAGATTTATTTACAAGAAAGGGGATAGGTGTTCAACGGTGACTATTCGAGGACTAGGAATCTTGGATAGCGATAAACTTCTAGATCAATTAACAGAATGGCTAAAACTTATGAATTCAGAAATAAACGCTTAATAAATCTAATTCTCAATTCAGACAAATAGGATAAGAAGTCAATTAATCAATTGGTTGAACAAAAAGCTTTAAAAGTAAAAGATTGCTATAGTCACCGAAATTTGAGTATTTTTACCTTGGGTGAAGTAATAGAAATTAGTTCAAACCAATATGGACTCAGCCTTTTTAGCGGAATGATAAGTCTTTTAGCTTTAGGGGTGTATACGCTTTTGACTGTAGACGCCGGAAACGACGATGATGATTCTGACTCTGGAAGTGGTGGCTTGATGCAACCAGTCAATTAATTGAAGATCAATTAGATATTAGGTTTGAAAGTCTCTCTCTAAAATCACCCTTAGCAATACCACCTTTAAGCTCACCAATAATCTCAAAGTCTCCCTCCGGATCATTAACTAATAGATAAGTAGGCCAGCCCATACCTTCTTTTGTAGGATATTGCTTTAATAATATTGGTCTATATTTTCTATAAACCACTGTATCTTGTAGTTTTACGCTAATAAATTCTATACCTAATTCGGTCGCAACTTTAGAATCAAAGAAGCTCATCCTGTGACAAGTTCCACAATCCTCAGAACTAAATTTAATTAGAGAACAGGACATAAAAAAAAACTATTATGAACTTATACTAAATACAAGTATTAATAAAAAGTAGATCAGTAATTAGACTTATTGTTTCTTGCAATCACTGAAAAAAAAGGATCACTCTCTGATGAGTACAAACCAAAAAGCTTTTTATCTTGAGTTTTCTCATTTAATATTTTTTCTATCCTCCATCCATTACAAGTAAGGACACTAGTTACATATTCAATTCTTTTTTCCTCTGACGAATATGTCCAGATGTTTGGAGCTTTTGTCCAGAATGCTCGATTAGTGAAGGAGATTATCAATAATGAATCAGATTTGATAACCCTTGATAATTCTAAAGAAACTTTTTCAGGATATTGAAGATATTGCCATCCTGCAACGATTAATCCAACATCAATAAAAGAATCTTCTATTGGCATGTTTTGTGTCTTATTTAAATTTTGGACCCAGAACTTATCTAGTCTTTCATTAGAACTTAACTCAGCTTCATTCATTCCATGTCCAATCACTTCTTTAAATTTGATATTAGATGGCAAATGGCTTACCCAACTACTCATCAAATCTAGAATAATATGATGACTGAATAGATACTTGGAGTACAAGTTTGTAAGACGAGTTCTGAATGAAGCACTAAGATGATGAACATATCTTGGCTGCTGATAAAAAATTTGATCATCAGCAAAATCTAATTTTTCTCTATCTTTAATTGAAAGTTTCATCAAATTATTTTTTAATTAATTGTAAATGATTTTTAGTTTATTTGAGAATATTAAAGAGATATAGAATATATCATGTAAAAAGAGAATTGAATAAAAAAGTACTTTAGAATGAAGTGAAGTATGTAAAATTATAAAATTAATTCCTATAATTTTGAGAAATATTAGTAGTATCTCTTATCTCATACTTATTGTTTGTAGGAATAAGTATTAAAATAGTACTAATAAATAGAAATAAAATTAAAGAATAAAAGAAATTATTATTATTCCTAGATTTTGAAACATTATTAAGGATATATTTCTTACTGTAAGGTCTTTCTGGTTTGATATCCCAACTTATATTAAATCTGGGATCAAATCTTAAAAGATCTAGACATCTAGTTAAATCAGATAATTCAGAGTCATCTAAAATAATTTCCAAGGGATTAACTCCCTTTTTTGTGCTATTCAGTAATAATTTATGACTACAACCGAAAGGAGATATTGTGACAATATTCTTTTTTGATATAAATGTTTTACGAATACCCGATATGTAAGATCTTGAATATTGGAGAATTACATTCATCAAATTATCAAGATGTTCTTTTTCTCCCTCCAATGGAGGTGAACCAATGATTTGCAAAGTCCATGAAGATAAGATGCCAATAGTATCCTGTGAGTCTCCATTAGAAACATCTGGGACACCTTCAAGTTCTAGGGAAGAAGAGTTTTGATCAAATCTATAAGATAAATTAATCATTTTAATATCCTATGGTTGATTATATAAAGAGGCTTTTAAGCGACAAGCACCAGCCTTACCACAAGACAGTGAGAGAATAACTAACAATTCTCTAAAAAATTCATTTTTATCGTCACTTAATAAGGAGGCTATGTAACTGCGCTGGGTATTCATCCTTTCACGAATAAGAGACTTTAGACGTGAACTAAAAAAAGTCCATCTCTCTTGATTAAGTGTATTTGATTCTTTTGAGGATAATAACTGCCTAATCAAAGGATAAAGATTTTCTGCCATGGAGGCAATAAGTTCAACAAGGGAATCAATCTGTTCAGATGAGAGTGCTGAAAAAGTATGAGTTTTCCTCAATGGATTAGAACATCTCATTTTCCAGAGGTGAACCCTACTCGAAAAATGATCAGAAAGGCCATAATTTTTTGCCTTTAATAGAAGTGTATCTGTCGCATTGATTTGAAGCGTCTCAATAACTAGTATCAAAAAATCTAGTTTTCTTGATGCATCACTAGCAATAGAACAATTTAGATAAATATTGTCATCATTGGTATTACCAAATATTGAACGATTATTAATGTCTTTACGATTAGTACCAATTAAATTAGATGTTTTCATAGACTCAATAATGACAGGAGATAGATGATTCGCTAGCTTTAATGTTGGTTTTATAAAATCGCACACCTCCAATATATTTACTTAATGGAACACATAAAGAAATACATATCAGAAATAAAAGATTATCCAAAGGAAGGAATCGTTTTCAAAGACATCAATCCAATTTATAAGCAGCCCAAACTATGGAACCAATTAATGTTGCCGTTAGAAAAGCTAATATCTGAGGCAAAGCCAAATTACATAGCTGGCATAGAATCGAGAGGTTTTATCTCTGCATCAGCTTTAGCATTTAAACTCGAGTTAGGTTTTATACCTATTAGAAAACCTAATAAATTACCAGGAAAAGTAATAGGTGTTAATTATAAGCTTGAGTATGGTGAAGACAGATTAGAAATCCAGCAGAATTTAATTGAAAGAAATAGTAAAGTCATTATTTTGGATGATTTGCTTGCAACAGGTGGAACTGCTAACGCCGCAGGCAATTTGATCAAAGAGGCAGGAGCTAATTTAATTGGATATGCTTTTCTTGTGGAGCTTACTGCACTTGAAGGAAGAAACAAATTAGATTCTAATTTATTAATTGAAAGTCTTATAAAGTATTAATTATCATTTAACCACAAAAGTATAATTTTTAGTTGAGAGAGAGATATCAATCCGTAACTCCACATGACAATAGGTAATGGAGCATTTTCTAATAAACATCTTTTGACTCCTAATTCCAATGCATTTTTACTTATCCCAAGTTTATCAACAATAAAATTGCACAATGCATCAGAAGGGGGATTAATTGAATTACAGGAACTAATCATAACTATAAAATCTATATTCCATTTGTCATTACATTAAGAAGGATCTTTCTAAAAATAGCTGATTTCTTTAAAATAAAGAAAGTTAAGAATCTAGGGAATTTAAACAAATTAAAGTTACTTCTGGAATATCTTACTAAAAAGTCAGTTAAAATAGTAATTGATAAAACATCGATAAGTCTTGATAATGAATAAACAAAAGGTATTAAAAAATAATTAGTTTTTAAAAAGGATATGGAGATTAATTTAGATAGGCAATCAACATCTCTCCAGCATAGATTCAAACCTTGGCCTCCAACAGGATGACATTTATGTGCAGTTTCGCCTAGATAAATATATTTACCAGAAAAAAATGAATAGTTAAGAATAAAGTTTATTGGATAAGAGCTTGGATGATTAATAATAGTATCAGGCTCAATACCGTATGGAAGAATTGTTGAAAAATAATCCAATAATAGTGACTTTGACAAGTTCATATTATAAGTACCCTGTTCTATGGATTGACTACATATAATTTGAAACAAATCTCCTCCAAGTGGTAACACTGCAAATGGACCCTCAGAGGTTAATATTTCAAAAGCTTCATTTGAATTCACTCCCCTTAATAGCACTTTGGCTGTTATACAAATTTGATCATAATTAAAATTAAAAGAACGAGTTTTAAGTTTTTTCTTAGTGTTTGAATTTGAACCATCAGCTGCCAAAACTAAATCATAATTATTTGTGTTAGGTATAACTGATGTAGGTATTTTATTAATATTTTCTATTTGTGAAATAAATTCTAATATTGATATCATTAAATATTTATGATCTGCAATCCATCCTACGGCACAATACCTTTGGTCTGAGATTCCTAAATCATTAATTAGAAATTGGAACTTTTTATTTAATTCATAATCAATAACATTAAGATATTGAAAAGGAACAAAATTTGGTACTAAATTAGACCAAATACCAAGATTTTCTAATATTTTTCTTGAGGAATGTGTGATAGCGTATGTTCTATCTCTATTAATAAGTTCTTCATCAGATAATCTTTCATATAGATCAACTCTACAGCCAGCTTTTGCTAATGATATCGCTGCCAATGATCCAGTTAATCCGGAACCAATAATTGCTATATTCATAAGCCCTATTATATCATTTATTACATTAACTATTTAATTTATAATTCTCATATTTACAAATTCTTCAAATGCAGGACGAAGTAGAAATGGATAAGAACCTACCCATAAATTAATCTCTGGACACCAGGCATCACTAATAGCTTGAATCCTGTCAAAATCTCTTCTATTACTAAAAACTACACAGTTAATTCTCATTCCTTTTCTAAGTATATTGAACTTATTTTGTAATGGAAAACTTATATTACCTATAAAGCCGTCTTCATCTTCTATATCCAAAACCACCCATGTTCTCTTCTTCTCTAGCACCTCTAGCTTCCCATCTTTATTTGCTTGTTCCTGTTGATTTTCTACCCTGTCTTCAACATAAACGTCCGAAATGTAACCATCAACTAATGCTGAAAAAGAGAAACTTTTAAACTTAGAATTTTTTCTACTAGCTTCAAGTATTGGTCCCCATAAAATATATAAAAGAAAGATAACACCTAATACCAACCATAAAGAATAAAATTGACTTGTTACTTGACTTTGGCTTATGAGCAAAGTTATTACACCACCAATAGATGAAATCATAATCCGTTGAAAAATCTTCTGAGGATTTCCCAAGGCTGAATTAAATTGTTTCCCTGTTGCAACAGAAGGGATTAATTTATTTATCTCATTTTGCTTAATAGGAAATAACATTTGAATTAATAACTAAAGGATTTTCTCTAACCCATAAATCAATTTATTAAATGATCGAATTTTTTTAACGACTAATAGTACTCCAGGCATGTATGCAGAACGATCAATAGTATTGTGAGCTAACTCGTAAGTTTCTCCATTGGAACCAAACATTACTTGCTGATGAGCAACAAGTCCGGGTAATCGAACCGAATGAAGTCTCAAACCACTAGAACGCGATCCACCTCGAGATCCTTCAATTGATTCGTCTTCGTTTACTAAAGGTTTATTAAACGTAGAGCGTTGCTCTTCTATCAATTCTGCTGTTTTAATACACGTACCACTTGGGGCATCAGCTTTTTTGTTGTGATGCATTTCTGTTAATTCAGCGAATTCATAAAAACGAGCTGCCGCAGCGGCAGCTTGCTGTAGCAAAACCATACCTACAGAAAAGTTAGGAATAATAGCTGAACCAAGAGAAGCCTTTTCTGCAAATTTAGAAAGATCATCTAATTGATCTGTTGTTATTCCTGTTGTACCAATAACTGGATGCACTCCATATGCAATTGATGTACGGGTATGTTTATAAGCAACTTTGGGATGAGTAAAATCAACTAGAACAGCACCATTATTTAAACCATCTTTAGGAACACTCTGACTTGCAGCACACAAAGTGCCTTCAAAATCGTTTGACAGGAATACATTTAGTGGCCCTAAACCCAGTAATGATCCTACGTCTTGACCTTCTTTTTCCGACTGACTATCAATTGCTCCAACAAGTTGGTAATCTTTTGATGAATTAATTGCTTTTATAACTTCAGATCCCATTCGACCTAAAGCCCCTGCGACTAAAACTGGTATTGATTGATTAGCAGAACTCATTGAATTTGTTTTTTTAGAATCATATTTGATATCCCTTGTAACACGCATTAACTAAATAACACACTAAAGGGCCACTGAACACTAGGCTTGGTCGAATTCCGATAGAAGAAAAGATGTTTACACAGGTTCGCTCAGCCAATCGCAGAGTTTCACCTGTCGAGAATCACAGCCATAAAGCCGTGATGAAGGCTGTTTATGTAGTTCTTGAACCTCAATATCAAAATGCTCTTACGCAGGCTGCAAACTCACTAAATTCGCAAAATGGTCCTATTGGTATTGAACTTAATGGATATTTAATTGAAGAGTTAAGAGATTCAGCTAACTATGAAAGCTTTAAAAAAGATATTAAAAATGCTGATTTATTCGTAGCTTCATTGATTTTCATCGAAGATTTGGCTCAAAAGGTTGTTGAAGCAGTCGAACCACATAAGGAAAATCTAAAAGCGTCAGTGGTATTTCCATCAATGCCAGAAGTGATGCGTTTGAACAAATTGGGTACTTTTTCTATGGCCCAGTTAGGCCAAAGTAAAAGTATTATTGGCGATTTTATGAAGAAGAGGAAAGAGGCTGGCGGTGCTGGCTTTCAAGATTCAATGTTGAAACTACTGAATACTCTTCCCTCAATTCTTAAGTATCTACCTGTAGACAAGGCTCAAGATGCTCGTAGTTTTATGCTTAGTTTCCAATATTGGTTAGGAGGGACTCCTGAGAATCTAAGAAACTTCCTATTAATGCTTGGAGACAAATATGTATTTCCTGAATTAAGCATTGAAGAAGAAAAAATTGAGGTTGCAGAGCCAGAAGTTTTTCCAGACTTAGGAATTTGGCACCCTTTAGCCCCAAATATGTTTGAAGATAAAAAAGAATATTTAAATTGGACTGCATCTAGAAATGACCTATCAAATAAGTCAAAAGAAGGACCAGTAATTGGTCTTGTACTTCAAAGAAGTCACATTGTTACTGGAGATGATGCGCACTACGTCGCAGTAATTCAAGAACTCGAATATCGGGGAGCGACAGTCATACCTATTTTTTGTGGAGGATTAGATTTTTCTAAACCAGTCAATGAATTCTATTACGATCCAATCAACCCTGACAAACCAATTGTAGACGGCGTTGTCTCACTTACAGGTTTTGCACTTGTTGGAGGTCCAGCAAGACAAGATCATCCCAAAGCAGTTGAAGCCTTAAAGAAACTCAATCGCCCCTATATGGTTGCTTTACCACTAGTATTCCAAACCACACAAGAATGGGAAGGAAGTGATCTGGGTCTTCATCCTGTTCAAGTTGCTCTTCAGATTGCAATTCCTGAGTTAGATGGTGCTATTGAGCCAATAGTTTTGTCTGGTCGAGATGATGCCACTGGGAAAGCTCATACACTTCAAGACAGAGTAGACGCAATAGCTGAAAGAGCTATTAGATGGTCATCACTAAGAATTAAAAGACGTGAAGAGAAGAAATTGGCTATTACTGTATTTAGTTTTCCACCTGATAAAGGGAATGTTGGGACAGCAGCTTACTTAGATGTCTTTGGCTCTATTTACAGGGTTTTAGAAGAAATGAAGCAAAAAGGTTATGACATAAAAGACTTACCTAGGAGTCCAAAAGAACTCATGGAGAAGTTAATAAACGATCCCGAAGCTTTACAAGGTTCACCAGAACTATCAATAGCTCATCGAATGAGCGTAAAAGAATATGAAAAACTAACTCCATATTCTGAGAGGCTAGAAGAAAACTGGGGGAAACCTCCGGGAAATTTAAATAGTGACGGACAAAATCTTCTTATATACGGAAAAGAATTTGGGAATGTATTTGTTGGAGTCCAACCAACTTTTGGATATGAAGGTGATCCTATGAGATTACTTTATTCAAGAAGTGCTAGTCCCCATCATGGTTTTGCAGCTTATTACACTTATTTAGAAAAGGTTTGGAAGGCGGACGCAGTTCTTCATTTTGGAACTCACGGATCGCTTGAATTCATGCCTGGTAAACAAATGGGTATGAGTGAGACTTGTTATCCCGATTCATTAATTGGAGGCTTACCTAATCTTTATTACTATGCTGCAAATAATCCTTCGGAAGCAACAATTGCAAAAAGGAGAGGGTACGCATCAACAATTAGTTATTTAACCCCCCCTGCAGAAAATGCTGGTCTATATAAAGGCTTAAAAGAACTTGGCGAGTTAGTTGGCTCATATCAACAATTACGAGAAAGTGGAAGAGGTATTCAAATTGTTAACGCAATAGTTGAAACATCAAAAAAATGTAATCTTGATGAAGATGTAAACCTACCTGAAAAAGATGCCTCAGAATTAGAAATAGATGAAAGAGATTTGGTAGTAGGGAATGTTTATAAACAATTAATGGAAATTGAAAGTCGATTATTACCTTGTGGACTACATACTATTGGAAAACCAGCAACGGCAGAAGAAGCAATTGCAACTTTAGTAAGTATCGCATCAATAGAAAGAGAGGATGACGGAATCAGATCTTTACCAGGGTTATTAGCTGAATCTAAGGGAAAAACAATTGAGGAAGTCTATGAGGGTAATAACAAGGGAAAATTAGAAGATGTTGAACTTAATAAATTAATCACAGAAACATCAAGAGAAGCTGTTGCTTCAATGGTTAAGTCTTTAACAGGAAGAGATGGGAGGGTAAATATGAAGAAGAATATTTGGACCCTAATTATTGAGTTCTTGAGAGGAATTGGTTTCTCAATACCTTCGCCTTGGCAAGCCTCGGCTAAGAAAGCAGGTTTTGAAAATGTAAATGCTAGTTCATTAGACAAATTGTTTGACTATTTAAGATTTTGCTTAGAACAAATCTGTGCAGATAAAGAAATGGAGAGCCTTTTAAAAGCTCTTGATGGAGATTATGTTATTCCTGGCCCTGGTGGTGATCCTATAAGGAACCCTGGAGTGTTACCAAGTGGTAAAAATATTCATGCATTAGATCCCCAATCAATACCAACAGTAGCTGCTGTGGCTTCAGCCAAAGGTGTTGTAGATAAGCTTATTGAAAGACAAAAAGAGGAGCAAGGTACCTGGCCTGAAACTATTGCTTGCGTCCTTTGGGGTACAGACAACATTAAAACGTACGGAGAATCATTAGCTCAAATACTTTGGTTTGTAGGAGTCAAACCAAAACCTGACTCAGTTGGAAGAGTAAATAAATTAGAACTTCTTTCTCTTGAGGAACTAGGTAGACCAAGAATTGATGTTGTAGTTAACTGCTCGGGTGTATTTAGAGATTTGTTTATTAATCAAATGGCGTTGATTGACCAAGCAGTAAAAATGGCTGCTGAGGCAGATGAACCACTCGATCAAAATTTCGTAAGAAAACATGCCCTAGAGCAGGCAGAAAAGGAAGGGAAAAGTATTAGGGAATCAGCAAGCAGAGTGTTCTCAAATGCAAGTGGAAGTTATAGCTCGAATGTCAATTTGGCAGTAGAGAATTCAACATGGGAAGAAGAAAATGAATTACAGGAAATGTACCTTTCTAGAAAAACATATGCATTCAATGCGGATAATCCTGGTGAAATGAATCAGAACAGAGACGTTTTTGAATCAGTTATGAAAACTGCCGATGTTACATTCCAAAATCTTGATTCTTCAGAAATATCTTTAACAGATGTAAGTCATTACTTTGACTCGGACCCAACAAATTTAATTAAAAATCTTAGAGACGATGGGAAAGCACCAAGTAGTTATATAGCCGACACAACCACCGCCAATGCTCAGGTTAGATCATTAAGTGAAACGATTAGACTAGATTCAAGAACAAAATTACTTAACCCAAAATGGTATGAAGGGATGCTGAAGTCTGGATATGAGGGTGTAAGGGAAGTCTCTAATAGACTTAATTACACATTAGGTTGGAGTGCAACTAGTGGACAAGTTGATAATTTTGTATATGAAGAATCAAATGAAACATTTATAAATGATCCAGAAATGAGGAAAAGGTTGATGGAATTAAACCCTCATAGTTTTAGAAGAATAGTAGGTACATTATTAGAAGTAAATGGTAGAGGATATTGGGAAACATCCGATGAAAATATTGAACAATTAAAAGAGCTATATCAAGAAGTTGAAGATAGAATCGAAGGAGTTAATACCGAAGATTAGTTTAAATTAAATAATTGACTTAGTCATCTTTATAACTTGGGAAATCTCTTTAACATCGTGAATTCTTAATATATCAACACCTGCAATCACACATCTTGAAGATACTGCAGCTGTTCCAAATATTCTTTTAGTAGGGTCAGGTTCATCAATAACTGAGCCAATAAATCTTTTTCTAGATGCTCCTATTAATACTGGATAATTCATAGTGACAAATTCTTCTATATTCCTCAGCAAAGTTAAGTTTTGATCTACATTTTTTGCAAAACCAATACCAGGATCGATAATAATTTGTTCATTTTTTATACCTTTAGATAATGCTAAATCAATTTGATTTGTTAATTCATTTTTAACCTCTTTAACAACATTTGTATATTTAGCGAAAGAATCCATTGTCTTACTATTTCCACGACTATGAGTCAAAACATAAGTTGAACCTTTATCAGCAATAACATTAAAGATATCAGGATCATGTCGACCACCACTAACATCATTAACCCAATCAGCACCAATATTTAATACTTTCTCAGCGACAGAATGATGAAATGTGTCTACTGAAATTGGAATGTCAGGATATAATGATTTTAATTCCTTTATTAACGGAATTAATCTTTTTATCTCAATTTCGGCGCCAACCTCAGATGCACCAGGGCGTGTGCTCTGAGCACCAATATCTAAAATATGTGCTCCTTGTTTAATGCATAATGATGCGTGGTTAATTGCAGATGGTAAATCAATATAAAGTCCTCCATCACTAAATGAATCTTCAGTAATGTTCACTATTGCCATTAAATGGGTTTCACTTCCCCAATGTTTTGGCAGATAATTATTATTATTTTGTTTTGTAGTTAGCAATTCTCGCAAAATTAATAGGATCTAAAGAGGCACCACCAACTAATACACCATCAATATCTGACATAGACATAATCTCATCAATATTATTTGATTTAACGGATCCACCGTATTGAACAATGACGTCGTCGTAACCAGTCCATTTACGAATCAATCCACAAATTCTATTAGCCTCATTTGCTTCACATGTTTTACCAGTACCTATTGCCCAAATTGGTTCATAGGCGACTATGAGACGTTTTACATCGATGCCTTCAAGACCCTGATCAATTTGCCTTCTAATAACCCTTTCTGCTTCACCCAACTCTCTTTGTTCAATAGTTTCACCAACACAAACAATTGGAATTAATTGATGATCTTGAGCAGATTGGGCTCTCTTATTTATTTGTTCATCACTTTCACTAAAATATTTTCTTGGCTCACTATGGCCAACAATTGCACATCTAACAGAAAGCTCGTTAAGCATGAGAGGTGAAACCTCGGCTGTATAGGCTCCACTATCCTCCCAATGAACATTTTGACTAGACAAAGAAAGATACTCACCTTTGTCCTTAATGAACTCAGAGAGAGGGTATAGGGCTGTAAATGGGGGTGCAATAACAACTTCTCTATCTTTTTTTGGTATATCTTTCAATAATGGGAACAATACACTCATGTACTCAATCGCCTCAGTACACGTCATGTTCATCTTCCAATTGCCTGCGATGACCGATTTACGCACGCTAGAGCTCCTCACTTTTCGCTTCTTGCCAACTTACGGCCTAGAGGATCAGAATTCGGCACAATGTATGTTTCATTTGCAAAAATAATTTGATCTCCATCAATTAATTTTCTACCTCTTCTGTATTCCACTATGCCATTAACTAATATTTTCCCTGACTTAATGAGAAATTTTGCCTCTCCTCCAGTCTGAACGATCCCTATAAATTTTAGAAATTGATCTAATTTCATTTATGAGCTTTTAAATTAAACATGGATAGTTTGATGGAATGAAACAAAAAAACAAAATAAATTTCAGTTACCTGATAAGGAAACTGAGGGGACATTTGCCAATCTTGCTTCTAGGTGGAATAAGCATGTTTGTATACGTGATATGTTGGCCAATACTCGCGTGGTTATCTGGAAAGTTAATACCTGCGATTGGTCAAGGAAATACAAAACTAGTTTTAACCGTAATTTTACAAGCCCTAGTTATTTTTATAATTCAAAAAACAGCGCAATATTTGCAGGATAGTCTCCTGGCAAAACCAGCGTTAGCACTAAGCCAAGATCTTCGAACAACACTTTTTAGAAAACTTCAAAAAAGTAATATTCTTTTCATAGAAAAACTCTCGTCAGGAGATATTGCGTACAGACTTACAGAGGATGTTGATCGGGTAGGGGAAGTTATTTATAAATCTATTCAAGACACTACACCATCGATATTTCAATTATTAGCGGTATTTGGTTATATGATAATTATTGACTGGAATTTATCACTTGCAACAATCCTATTAGCACCCTTAATTGCACTATTAGTTAGTGATTTTGGAGGAAGAGTTTTAAAAGCATCTGAAAAAAGTCAAAACAAAATCAGCTCATTAGCAGGTTTACTTTCAGAGGCTATACAAGGACTACCAATGGTTAAAGCATTTGCGGTAGAAGACTGGTTGCAAAATGATTTTGACAAACAAGTCAAATTACATAAAGAAGCCAAATTTAATATGCTTAAACTTGTAGCCCTTCAACATCCAATAGTTGGATTAATAGAAATAATAGGTATTTTAAGTATTCTCGCAATTGGAACTTATAGAATTCAAACGGGAGGCATGTCTAACGAAGAATTTGGAAGTTATTTTACAGCATTAATAATGTTAATTGATCCAATAAGCCATATAACTACGAACTACAACGAATTAAAGCAAGGTCAAGCATCACTAAGAAGATTAAATGAAATAACTACTAATCCACAAGAGATATCTACAACGGATAATGGTATTACTCCTGACAAAATAGAAGGGAAGATAGCATTCAAAAATGTTTTCTTTTCGTATAGTCATGATAATGACGTAATAGAAGATATAAGTTTAGATATAGATAGCGGTAAAATACTCGCATTGATTGGACCATCGGGAGCAGGCAAAAGTACAATATTTTCATTAATATTAAAATTCATAGAACCTAATAAAGGATCAATTTATATTGACAAATATAATTTAAATCAAGTAAATACCAACTCTTTAAGAAGATTAATAGGCATAGTTCCACAAAAAACATTTATATTTTCAGGGACTATTGCTGATGCGATAAGATTTGGAAGGCCTACAAAAAGAGAAAATATTGTAAAAGCTGCAAAAATTGCTAATGCTCACGATTTTATTGAACAATTACCAAATGGCTATGAAACATTTATAGAAGAAAGAGGAACAAATCTTTCTGGTGGTCAACTACAGAGAATATCAATTGCAAGGGCGTTACTAGGAAATCCAACGATTTTATTATTAGATGAAGCTACCAGTGCTTTGGATGCGGAAGCAGAAGAATCTGTTCAAAAAGGTCTTAAACAAGCTATGCATAGTCGGACAGTTTTGGTTATAGCTCATAGATTATCAACAATACAAAAAGCAGACAAAATTGTGGTGATTGATAAAGGAAAAATATGTGAAGTAGGAAACCATAATGAATTAATTAATAGACAAGGAAGATATAAAGAGTTTTGCGATAAACAATTAATTAATAGCTAATGATAATGCAATCAATGCTATATTAAACATCGAATATATTTTAAATGAATGTCAAATAGCACATCAAATGAGAGAGAAGCAGTTCTAACATTTGAAGATAAAAAATATGATCTTAAAAACTTGCCCAAGGAAATTCAGGAACTTGTTAAAGGTATGCAAGTTGCTGATGCACAACTAAGGATGCATGAAGACACGCTTAAAGTACTAGCAGTCGGTAGACAACATCTTGCGATGCAGCTAAAAGAGAAACTTGAAAAAATAAATCCAATTAATTAATCATTTAAAATAAAACAACAAAGAATCTAATCTAAAGATATATCTATATTGATAGATTTTCTAAATTTATCAATTTGAATGTTATTTGCCACAAAGAATGGTAAATATACTTATAAAATATAAACATTAAAGAATTTCCATTATCGAACCAAACATGTCGGATGCATGAGAGAATCTAAAGAAAAAATAAAGGGATGGGAACCAAAGGCTATTGGCTTAAACAGGCCAAAATTGAAAGCACCGCACAATTCATAGAATATGTAAAAACCGTGGTTCCATGGCTTAGATCTGTTGGTGGAACAATAATTGCTAAAGATGTAAATCAAAATTCAGATTTAAACGAATGGGATGGTGGACAATTAGGGGTAATAGTTGAATTTGAGTCTAAAGCCGCTGCTCAAAAGGCATTTAACTCATCAGAATTTCAAGAATATATTAAATATAGTGGAATAGAAAATCAATTATCCCTATCAATAATTGGATAAGTGAATTATTCTAATAGCTGATAAATAGAAAATTAATTATGATAAGAGACTCCACAACTCTTAAAAAGGGTCAAAAGTTAAGAGTAGAAATTAATGAGGTAAAAGATCGACTTCCACACAATATTTTAGAAATAATAAGAGAGGAGCCTGTAGTCGAACTAGTTGGATATAAAATGGTAGATGGCAATCAATTTGGTTTGGTAGTTAAACTTATGAATGGTGAAATAAATTGGTTTTTCGAAAAGGAATTATCTGAAATAATGTAATTTATACCTAAATAGAATTTTAGTATATGACTAAAAGCTACATATTAAGATTACAAATGATTAATAACGTATATTGATAATAACAATTGAAAAGATTATGCCTTACAACCAAATCACTGTGGTGCTGGGAGGACTTATGCATATTCCTGTAATAATAATAGTTCTAAGATTTATTGAAAACAGATTTAATAATAGAAACTGGACTACCGAAGAACTTAATTATAAAGAAACAGCCTGAACCTTTATCATTAAGATAAAATTCATAATTAGACTATAAAAATTAAAGAATAAAGTAAATAATGAAAATTATAGTAATCACAGGAGCATCAGGCTCTGGAAAGTCTTATTTAAGCAGTAGATTATCTAAATTATTTTGTGATTCAATAGTAATAAAAACTGATTCATATTATAGAGATAATTTATTAATCAAATTTTTATCAATATTTCTATATGATATTTATGACAGACCTTTTAGTATCAAGAAAAACAAATTAGATAATATACTTAGATCGATAGTAAATAAGGATAAAATAATCTCATTTTATGAATATGATTTTAAGAGAAAACATTCATCCCAATCAAATAAAATAATGAAGTATGAAGGAAACAAGAAATTTATAATATTAGAAGGAATATTTGCTCATAGATTAAATTTAAATTATAATGAGACTATAAATATTGTATGTGAAGAAAAAAAAGACAATTGTTTTAAAAGAAGACTTAAAAGAGATCAATTAGAAAGAGCTAGAAGTAGCAGAGAAGTCACTAAAAGATTTAATAAGTCATGGTATTTATTTTATAAAAATGTCCAAAACTTTCTAAATAAAAATAAATTTATAGAATTAAATCTAGTTGATAAGAATTCCTATGAAAAATTAGTCTTTTACTTACAAAACATAAAAAGCAACTAAGAGCAATAGTTAATTTATTACTCTTAGTTGGTTTTTAAATATTGAAATTTATTGAATCTATTTTTTCACCTCTGGAGCATTCATTCCATCATAGTCAGGACCTACCATTAATCCCACGATTGCAAATAAGGCAATTGACGCAACTCCAACTAGTACTGCCGTTGGGGCTGGAGTACTAGTAAGGCCAGCGAATAACAAATTTCCCATAAAAGATAAATAAAGCTAGTTATAAATAGCAGAAAAAGGAAAAAATTAATTAATTAGTAACTTGTTTTGAACCAAAATAGTCAAAACAGACATTTTGATACACATATAAGAGACTATTGTTTAAAAGCCAGTAAATATTCTATACATATTTAATTATTATACGTACACATAAAAAACTATTGGATAATGGGAAATAATTATTTATTTAATATGTGATGCTTTTAAACGCAAAAAAAGTGGGTAAACATGCATAACATATCAACCCACTTAATTTAGCTAGATAAACTAATTATTTAGAGGTATTTGGATCGTTAAAACCATCGTAATTAGGGCCAACAACGACAGCCATAATTCCAAATAGGGCCATAAACGCGATACCTATGATTGGTGCAGTAGGAGCTGGAGTACTTAGTAGTCCAGCGAATGTTAAAGGAAGCATGTTCTTTAGTAAGACCCAATATAAATACCAGTCATCAGGGAATATGACCATTGATATTTTAATTTGTAACATTTAACTCAAGCCAAAGTAAGCTATGACTGGGTTTAAAAAGGGAATCATGAAGAAAAGTCAGAGATTCTCAAATTCAAGATAGATGAACAATCTGCTGATTATCAAAGAGGTTGATTGTTTCAATACAAAAAAAGATAAAAGTAGAAAAATATAATTTAATGGTGTATTAATTTCAAAATTAATATAATAAAAGTACATGTGTTTGGTAACATAAGAAAATATAAGAAAACTGAAAGTGTTGAAGTGATTAGAAACTTACGTCCAATTACACCTGTCGAAGAATTTGAAGAAGCATGTATAAAAGCTAATTTAAATAATAAAGAACAAAAGATTATTGATCACATTAGATATGTTGGTGTATTTACTCAACCTTCACTTACAAAAGAACTCCGACTAGATTCAAAGCCACCAATACTTTCTGTGCTATGTGATATTTGCAGAAAGATAGGGAATTATATGCCTGAGCACTTTAGTAAAGTCAGAAAGTGGTCTAAGGAAATTAATGAACATAAAGTAAAATGGGATGGAGATCTTGTTTGTTCATTGGCATGGAATAAAGACGGAGAACGATTATCGCCAGAAAACGGGACTTGTTTATACCATACATTTGTAGTGCACAAAGAATTATTCCAAGGACTAGATTAAAATTCTAATTTGACTAACGGTTATCCCTGACTTAGATACTCAAACAACACATTATTAAAACCTAACTCTTCGGCTGAATATTCAAGCATCAGGTTGTCAGATTCAATCTGAGAGCGGAATGATCTAATTTCATCGGATTCATCTTCTGATGGAGCAATACCGTCGACAACATCAAAAATAATGTTTTGTCGATCAATATCCGCAAGAACTTCATTTGCCATAATGACCAAACTTAGTACTTATAAATACATAGCTAATATTTTCAATCTATAAAAGCAAATAAAACATTCCTTTACGAAAGCTCAAACTAGAGGACCTGACATCTAGGGATTAGCACAAACAACATTAGTCAGCCAATCACAAATAACTTTCGGCTAGGAATGCAGCGCAGCTTTACATAAATTCACTTATGCTTTACATTCCTTAGTCGATAGGTTGTAAATCGTGCTTGAACAAGGAGAAATTATCGAGTCAAGTATAAACAAGAAGGCAGTCATAGCAGTAACTATGGCTACAGGCAGGCAAGGTACCGGGGTTGTTAAAGAACTAAGTAAAACAAATAAATATCAAATACGTGCAATCACAAGAAATTTAAAAAGCTCTAAAGCATTTGAGCTTGGAAAACTAAAGAATGTTGAACTAGTTAAAGGGGATTTAATGGATCCTGAAAGCCTCAATAGAGCTTTTGATGGTGTAGACGTGATTTTTGGTAATACAACTCCTACAAAAGGTTGGAAATTATTTAGAGGAAGTATTGTTAGGTCATATGAAATGGAACAAGGTTTTAACCTGATAAATCAAGTTAAAATTGCATTTGAAAAAGGTAAGCTAAATCATTTTATATTTAGCTCAATAAGCAAAGGGAAAGATCCACTAAAAAATGATTTGGCTCCAGGACATTTTACGAGTAAATGGGATATAGAGGAATATATCGATAAATTAGAACTTAAAACGATAACTACAATATTAAGGCCAGTTAGTTACTTTGAAAACTTCGAAAATAAATTACCCGGCTTCACTATTTCGAAGAAAATATTCCCTGGAATAGTTGGGAAGCATTTTAAGTGGCAAACCATCGCGGTAGAGGATATAGGTAAATGGGTAAGAGGTGTTTTATCAAAACCAGAAAAATATAAGAATCAATCTATCAATATTGCTGGTGAAGAGCTGACAGGGCTAGAAATGGCTATGACTCTCCAAAGAATAGTTTCTGCAGAAGGAATTCAAACCAATTATTTTATGATGCCAAGAGCAGCAATTAAGCTATTGGAACACGACATAGGAGTGATGGCAGATTGGATTGAAAGATCAGGATATGGTGCTGATATGGTTAAATTGAAAATGATTCAGAAAGAATTAAAGATTGTTCCAACATCTCTTAGAGATTGGTTAAAAGCAAAACTTAAAAATGAGAATAAGACTCAAAATTTATGGACAAGACAATGGAAACTACAGTGGGATAAGTAATAAAGTTTATTTAACTCTATATCTATAAACTTATAAGCCATTAACCTCAATTGATTTTGCTATTGATCTGAGCAGTTCAACTATTTCAGAGTCATTGCAGGAGGTATCCTCCTTAAGCTCAAAACAAAGATCTCTAATAGAAACATTAGTAGACCACCAAATTCCTGATGTTTCAGTATCATCAAAACTAAACTTCGACATTAGATTCTAATTAATTACAGACTATGAGAATTTTTGAGGATCAGTAGGCGAACTATCTAAAGCTTTCAATTCATCTGGCAAATCCATATCTAAACTCTCTAATAAATTTTTTAAAACGATTTTATTGTTTATTTGATTCTTGCCAGATCTAAAATTGAAAAACAAGTAAATGAGAGAACAAATGCCAAATAATATAAAAAAGGAATATAAATAAGTACTGTTGAACATTCAAAAATATAATAACTTTTTTATATTCATACCAAATCGGATAAAAATCAATAGAAGTTAAAAAATTATAAAAAACATGGTTGAACAAACACAATAAGAAAATAAAAAATAATAAGTATTTATAACTAGCTAGTGTGAATTGGTATGCGCGACATGTTAACCGAGAGAATCTATAGAATTAGTTAAAAACCATAAAAGTAAAAAGAATAAAAGATAGTTAATTTATTAAAATTTAAGAAAATAATTGACTATTTGTATATAAACAGAAAAAATATCAAATAACATCATAATATATTTTTGAATTTTTTAAGATTTATGATTACAAACATAAGTTATATATTTTTAATCTCAGTGCTATTAATTTTTGGTGGGTGGGCTTTTAAAGCATTGATCTCATTAGCTCAAGGAAAACCTATAGAAATAAATTTCAAAAACCCTCTAAATTTAAAAGCAAGATGGCCAAAAGAAACTAAAGAGAAAAAATAATTATCAAAGAACTAAAACATATAGTTTCCATAACGTTATAAAGGCTTTTGTTCAATTATCATAATTACAGTATTTAGTTAGTTTAATCCAAATAGAAATGCTTGAATCCTTAGACCCATTCCAACAACTAATAGTAGGAGTATCTAGTATTGGTTTAGTAATGATAGTTTTAGTAATTTTCCTTACAGCAAGTCCTAACTTTGAAAATACAGATAGATTAAAAAAGATCCTAGACTTGTTTGAAAAAAAGAATTAAAACCTTTATCAAGGAAGAACGTAAACACTAACAAATTTATTTATTTAAAATTAAATTGACGAAGTAGCTAATATTTTCAAAGGATAACTTAATGAGATCAATTTCTAAATCATAAGTAATGTTGATAATAAATTATCATTTCTAGAGATGCTGAAGCAATTATTCGACAATAACAAATACATGATCTGTGCAGGGTTGAGTACTCTATCTCTCATATTCACTTCATTCTCAATTATTTCCGTTTCTAAATCCGTTAAGGAGATATCAACAGATTTACAACCAATTTCAGCATGGGCTGACTCACAAAATGAATGCATAACAAAAACATTTCGCATCGACGGGAAGAATACACAAGGAATGCCCTCTAAAGTTTGGAGTTGTAATGGAGGAGGACAGTAACTTTCTGCTTTAATTAGATGGGCTAGGACTCTCCCCACCTCTTTCCAATTTCATATCCCCAGTGCTTTGCAAGTTGCACTACATCTCCATGTGTTTTACAACTAACAAATAATTTATACTTTTCAGGAGAATTATTAATTAATTCAATTAATTGATTTAATTGATCAATTTTGAACAGGAACTTTTCATAATCTTTTTTGGACATTTTAATTTAATATTTAAATACTCAAAATATAGTGTTGATAATTAAGAATGATAGTGTTTAGGTTGTTTCCATACATATCTGTCAATAGTATAATCCTTCTCTACTGCAACACAATTTGTAGCTATATGCCAAAGAGACTTGTGAATTGGAGTGGGATTATATAGGTATACTTTAGGGAATTTATTTTTTAATATTCTCGTAGCAAGTTTTGCATGATAGTGAGGTACTGTTGGTTCAATATGATGAATAGCGTGAGTAGAGCCTATTGAGTGATGAAGAAAATCTAATATTCTTCCATAGGGTCGATCGATTGATAAGAATGCCCCTCTCATATAGGAAAATTGACTAGCACCGAGATGTGGAACATCAGTATCGGTGTGGTGAAGCCATGTATAAATCACTAACCAAATGTTGACAACAATTAGAGGTCCTAAATAGAGACTAATCATTGAATTAAGTCCATAAATTAAAGACCAAGAGGTCAATAGAAGCAACATAAAACCTATTCCCCAATCTGATATCCATACCTTTCGAGCCCATACGGAAGGCCAAAGTTTTTTAGAGAAGGGGGATGTTGGCCAGAAATGATTACTTGTTCCATATCGAGGTCCACCTGTTTTACCAAGAAGTAAATATGCTGGCCATCCAAGAATCAAGTGAAGGAATAATTGGTTCAAGCCATAAAGAATCTTCCCAAAGAATAATGATGACTTTATTTCATTTTCACCACCTTTTTTTTCAATTTGACCATCGCCGGAGATCACCACAGGAACATGTGTCTCTCCATCGGTTATGTGATTGGTAAAAGCATGATGAACAGCATGCGACCTCTGCCATGAAAAGTATGGAACCAGTAAAAAGGAATGAAGACAATATCCGACAAATGTTTCTAATTTACGATTGTCAGAAAATGCACCATGTCCGCATTCATGAGCTAAAACCCAAAGCCCCATTGACGTTGTACCAGATAGTATTGCATATATAAACCAAATGGGAATCATCTCTTTTGTAAGAGGAATAGAAAGACCTAACAAAACAACGAAAATCTGAATTACTAATGTTCTAGAGAGATAAAAAAGAGATTTATTCGTCTGGCGAGTAAAACAGTGCTTGGGTATTGCTTCTCTAACTTCTTTTCTAGATGGGATGTCGTCCAGTGAAATTTCTAATGCTTTCCCATTTAAACCAGAAGGGAGAAAAGTCCTATTAATATTTTCGTTATTGATTCTCTCGAAATTAGAAAGCAGGCTTTTTTTCAATTTTTACAACATGATTAAGGTTCACATAAGACGTTACTCTTCAAGAGTGCTATGAGGCTATAGGAATTTCTAACTTTCACAAAAGGAAGATCCCTAGTGAAAAATCAAATCTAATTAAATTCCATTTATTACTCCAGATTATCAACGATTAGAGGGGGTTGAAAATCGATAACAAATACTAATATGTTTACAATTTAGTTATTCCTACTTTCTGGATACTCCACTGTACCATCCGCCTTCCTAACGGGTTTGGAATATAGAACTCTTAATAAACCTTTAGTATCCATATTAGGACTTGTTATAAAAAAACTAACAAGAAATAAACCACCAAAGATAAATAATAAAAATACAATTGGGAAACTTAGACCCATCTCTGAAAATGACAATAAGAATAAATACATTAAAGGTACTACTAAATAAATAGAATATTTTTAATATTAATAGATTTCATAAGTAGAGAAACAAATGTAAATGATTACAAAATAATCTATAATTGAATTTTATCGAAAGGACGCTCAACTATATCATTTTTATCGATAAATACGTTATATGTATTTTTATTATTTTTAAAACTAATATTTTTAAATGGTTTTCCATCAATAAAGTGCATAGCGGATCCACCTTCAATAGAAATACAACTATTTACTTTTTTTTCATGCAGTATTTTTTTAACATAAGGAATACGAGAAGGTTCCTCATCATAATGAGGACAACAAGTCCCACTAATTAAATCTAAACAAGGTAAGATTCTTAATTCATTTTCCCATGAGTCTGTAATACCACTTGTAAACCAACAAATCGCTCCTGCACTTACTCCGCTCATAACAACTCCTTCATTGTAGGCGTCGTTAAGTAAATCACCCATTCCCCAGTCATCCCAAATCGCAAGCATGCTCTTAGTATTTCCACCGCCAACAAATACAACATCTTGATCCATAATATGATTTTTTATATTTGTAGTTCTTTTAAAAAATTCAATATGACTTGGTTTACAATTGAACTTGTTAAAAAGTGAATAAAAACGAACTATATAGGTATCATCATCTCCAGTTGCGGTTGGAAGAAAACAAATTTTAGGGCTAGTTTTTCCTGAAAGGTTAAGTATATATTTTTCTATTAAACAAGAAGTATTACTTCTTCCAAACCCACCTCCACCTATTGCTATTATATGCTTTTTCAAATAAGTAGGGTAACGCTTTTAATATAATACGACTTGAGAATAGAAAAAACACGATTAATAATAAAATTTAGAAATAGAAAGATTATATGTAATCTTATCAAATAATCACCATGGAATAATACTTTTATCCCATGCTAAAAACTTACCAGAATCAGATGGCTTTTGCTCAGAAATAATTTTAATTAAATATTCTGACGATTGTAAAGGAGTAAACAGTTTGTCCTTAGGAACATTTGACTGAAAAGGTTTTGATAATTTTGTATCGCAAGTACCCGGATGCAAAATAGATACAATTGACAATGGAAATTTCCTACGCCATTCAATACTAAGGGTTTTTAAGAATTGATTTTGAGCAGCTTTAGAAGCTCTATATGAATACCAACCACCAAGCCTATTATCACCAATACTACCAACTCTGGCACTTAAACTTGCAAAAGAGAAGGGAAGTTCTGGTCTAATAAATTTTTCAATACATTTAGCAATAAGAATGGGAGCAATAGCATTAATCGAGAAATTTTTAATGATATTAGAACGATTTATATGCGAAAGTCTCTTTTCAGGTTTTATAAGTTTTGAATGTAGAAATCCACTTGTATTGAAAACTAGACGAAGTGGCTTTTTACAAAGGGAAATTTGGTTTTCAAAAGAAGTAATTGAATGCTCATTCTCTAAATCTAAATAAATATCATTTTTATTAGTGAGATTTCGACCACAGATAATAACATCCAAATGTGGTGATAGAGTTTTCAAATAGTCTGAAATACATATACCAATATCACCAGGACCAATAATTAGCGCAACTCCTTCCCAATCTCGAATAGTCATGATATTTAGAGATATAATTACATACTAGTGAAATATTTTCTTAAGCGAGAGATTCAAAAAAATGAAATAAATCGATATCCCTGACTAATGTGTAAGTTGAAAGTATATAATAAAATAAAAGAATTGATAGCATGGAAAATGATTGGTTGTATGAATTTCAAAAATATATTAAAAAATTTGCATATATAATAATTTTTGCTTTTATTATATTAATAATCATTTTAGTGATATATTAATATCACTAACCAATCAAGACTTACCAATAATCCACCATATTAATTAACAATAGTTATATTAATAGAAAACTCATGACAATTAAAGCGACTTATTACGGAGCGAATGGTTGGCTTATTGAAATAGACAAAACTAGAATTTTGATTGATCCTTGGTTGAATGGCGACTTGACATTCCCTCCTGGAGACTGGCTAATAAAAGGGAAATTGGGTAAAGAAATCAAGGTACCTCTAGGCATTGATTTTTTATTACTAACTCAAGGCCAACCCGATCATGCCCATCCTCCGACACTAGAAAAAATAGATAAAAGTATCCCAGTAATTGCTTCGCAAGCAGCTAGCAAAGTTGTGAGCCAGATTGGTTTTACAAAAATAAACACACTAAAACCAGGAGAAATCTTTAAAAATAACAACCTCAAAATTCAAGCCACAGCTGGTGCATCAGTACCAAGTATTGAAAATGGCTATATTATTGATTCCGAATTAGGCTTTGGTTCAATTTATATTGAGCCACATGGCTTTCTTGATAAACAAATAAAACCTAGGAATATAGATTTATTAATTACACCAGTAATAGATTTTTCTTTACCACTTGCAGGTAAATTTATTAAAGGGAAAACTGTATTACCTCAATTATTAAAGTTATTTAATCCATCTAAAATTTTTGCAAGTACAACAGGGGGAGATATTACATTTACAGGAATAATAAATAGATTAATCAAAATGGATGGATCAGTTGAAGATATTAGTTTGTTTAAAGGTACTAGTACTAGTTTAATAAATCCTGAACAATTTAAAGAATACAGAATTTGAAAATAAAAAAAGTATCAAGTATTTATGTTTTATTTTTTTCATCTTGCGTAATATAAAATTGAGATACTTCGTTTAACATTTTAATAACAACACCGTTTCCACACTTTGTTCTTTCTTGAAGTCTCATACATGCTTCTTTTATATTTACAAAGGCATCTTCTCTCATTTCAGACAGTTGATCTTCAGTATATTCAGCTTTACTCATAGTGACCTATATAATTGTTTTGATATTAGTATATCCAGTACGATAAAAAATGGAATTTAACCTAAGTATTAATCAAATCAGATAATGACTTAAGTTGTTTTCTATATTTTACAAGGGTCTTTAAATCTGGGAAACCTTCTGTTGTTACTTTGGATAAAAATGTTTTGTCAAACCCTAGTATTTGCTGAGAAGAACCTTTCTCAGTATCTGGACTAAATAAAGGCTTTGTATCGTTATATAGTTTTTGATATAAGTCTAAATCCGATTGGCTATCAAAAATTGAACCGTCATCTGCTATAAATGATTTTTTATTAATACTTTTAAACAAAAATAGTGAAAGAAATACTATTGCTATCAAGATAAAAATAGCTATAGCTATTAATGTGATATCCATAAATTTAGTAATAATTGCATTATATCTTAGTTGAAAATGATTAGAAATGGGTAGCTATTATAGAAAAAATGAGTATCATGGCTTAATGTCAATAAAAATCAATATGAGATAGAGGTAGATCATTGATATTATATAAATAACAATATAATAAAAAAGTATATAAATCAATTAAAATGAATTTTATTTTTATACTAGTTATAATATTAGTACTAACTATTTACTTATTATACTATTTAATCTATAGGCGAAGAAGAGAAACTTTTCTTAAAGCTGGTAAAAAGTGGGATGGTGTAGTCAAAGAGCTAAGTAAAAGAAAATAGACTATTTAATTATATTCACCTGGCACATCGTTCTTTTGAACCGTAACCCTACCAACTTTTTTTCCTGAAAATCTGAGCAATTCATCTCCTGAGAATTCATAACCCTTTCTTAGTGCAATCAGGGCGACGTCATCTGCCGTTGAAGAAGAAAGGACTTCATCTTTTAAAGAGTCATCATTCTGCATTTCCTTTAAAAATTTTCTTAGTTGATCTAGTGACATTTATGAAAAGCCAATTAGTATCTTATAATTATTACTTTAGATTATCAAAGACCTAATAATTTAATTATGAATAAAATAACAACAAAGCATAAACTATTCAATTTGATAATTATCTCAAATGAAAATAATTGTATAATTAGTTTATTACTTTAAAATCAATGAAGGCAATTCTAATTATATCTATATTAATTCTTTCTTTTGCGAGAACAGCTTATTCATATCCTCAAAGTCAAATGGATGACTGCGTTTCAAGTGCATTAGAAAACCCAGCAACCAAATCGATTTCTAAAATCGCCATAACAAATTATTGCGATTGTGCCCTCAAATCAATTATTGATGAAGATAAAGATATTAGAGAATCAGGTTATGAGTGTGCTCAAAAAAACTTTAATTAAAACGCTATAAATAAGAAATCTACAGAGATTTAAATTTATTGTTTTGCAAAAAACTAATAAAAGCTCGCATCAGACTTACCCCAATTATTAGGCAATGCCAAAACCCAATCATCAATAGATGTTCCTAACCATTCTTTATATTCTTGAAATATGGCCCTTCTAACATTTGCATCTGATTCAGCTTCCATTCTCAACACCGCATATGAAACAACCTTGTGTAGCGTTACCTTCAAATCATTATCATCATTCATTTAATCATTTTCAAATCTGTTACTTCAACACATAGCAATAAAATAAAAAAAAACACACGTAGATCTTTATATGATAATGAAGAACAATGATTTTTAATTTGGCTAGATTGAGAGTAAAAGAACTCGCTGAAGCTCTAGGCGTTGACTCGCCAGAGATAATTGCAACATGCGCACTTCTAAAAATACCTGCTTCATCACCTCTAACATCATTATCAATAGAACAGAGCAAAGAGATAATTGACTATATTCAACAAATAAACAGTAAGCAAAATGAATAAGAGATATAATAATTAAAACACATATAACTTATAGCAATAAGGAAAAAGTTATTTTCTCATAAATTAAAAAAATGATATGGTAGTACTCGGTATATAAAATGCTAAAAAATATAAAATAAGAATATATTTACAAATCATTAGCTTCTCTAAACAAAGCATCTTGATAATCTGATTCTTTTTTCAAATTCTCCATTTTAATTGGATCAAAATGATCTATCAGGGACTTGCCAAACTCAAAAATTTCTAAATCAGATAAACCCTGATCGCGTAAACCTGCAAGAACAGCTGAAATGTCTTGAAAAGCATCCTTACATAATTCTTTTTTGTCTTCAGATGTAAGAGATTGCATATTAGATAATTACTAAAACTATTAATTAAATCATACTATAAATAATGTATGAAGACGATTGATTAAATAACAAGTGAGATTTATACCTATTAAAAAAACGAATAAATATTTAATTCAATCATCACTATACTGTAAAAATTAAGACTAATGAGTCAAATTGAATCTGATAAAAACCAATAAATTTAAAGGCTACATAAAAGTCTGGGCAGCTCCAATAACATTACTCGTATTCTTATTTTTATTCGGTGCCTTAGGTTATCGAATTACTGAAGGATGGGATTGGGGAGATTGTTTATGGATGGTACTGATAACGATTACAACAATAGGTTTTGGTGAAGTAGAAGTTTTGAGTTCGGCAGGTCGAATAATAACTTTTTTAATCATCGGAGGGGGATTATTTGTAGTTCAATTAACTCTTCAAAGGTTTATACAATTGTCTGAACTAGGATATTTCATAAAATTAGAAGAGCTACGATTAAAGAGGTTAATAAGAAGAATGAAAAATCATGTAATCATTTGTGGTTATGGACGTACAGGGAAAGAAATTGCTGATCAATTAAAGTCTGAGAAAATATATACCCTAATAATTGAAATAGACACATCTAGAAAAACCGAAGCCGAAGAAAAAGGATTCAACGTACTTTTAGCAGATGCCACAATGGACGAAACCTTGTTACAAGCAGGTATAAAAAATTGTCGGAGTTTAGTGGTTACCCTTCCAAGTGACGCCGCAAATTTATATGTTGTTCTTAGTGCAAAAGCCTTAAATAATACATGTAGATTAATCGCCAGGGCTGCGAACGAGGAGGCTGCTAATAAATTAAAACTAGCTGGAGCTGATGCTGTAGTCAGCCCTTATGTTGCAGCAGGAAGAACAATGGCTGCTTCTGCTTTAAGACCAATTGCTGTAGATTTTATAGATTTACTTGCAGGCTCTAATTGCGAAATAGAAGAATTTAAGCTCACCAATAATATTGATAAAATAGACATTTTTAAAAGTCAAACTGAAAATAATTTAGACTTATCAAAACCTGGAGAAGCCGTACTATTAGCAGCAAAAGTCTCAGGTAAATTAATTGGTAATCCTAAAGATAAGCTATCTATCTCTCCAGGTATGATTTTGATTTTCCTTGGAAGTCAGGAGCAATTAAAAAGGATTAGATTTCGCTTAAGAGAAGTGTTAATAAAAACCACATAGTAATCCTTGAGATATCACCAACGTGGGTTAACACTACAAGAAACAATTAACACATTAAAAAAAATCTGACTAGAACAGCTTAAGTAGATTTTCAATAGATGTCACTTCATACGAAAAATGGGGTATCAGCTCAATCAAAGACAAGTATCATAGGTTCAAAAATTAATGAGAGTCTATTTTCAAAAGACTACGTAGATTTCCTGAACGATGCTGGGTGGAGATTAGAAAAAAAATTTCCATCAAACAGTAATAATTATTCGGATCTGCTAGAAGACACCGAATGGAAATCAATTTATAATGATTATGGATCTCTAAAACATTACAGAAGAGATCTTGATGCTTTGAGTTGATACTTTTAGTATGTAGCTAAAGCAAAATTTGTTTATAAATCTCATCATGAGATATACAAGTACAAATTTACAAAAAGATGGACTCACAAAATCAATCTTGGAAGTTATGGTTTTTTGTTTTTTGCCTCAACATACTTGCCATTGGAGGTGCAGTTTACCTTAAATCAATTGGCATCGATCTTTATGCATTTAGAGGTTCGACCTAAATTATTGTAGACATGTCAGTTTTAATAATAGAACCTAAACTTTTGAAAATAATGACAAAAAAAATCGAAAATAAATGGAAGAAAGGACTTGATAATATATTAATTTATAATCTTTATGTTTTAATCATTGGGTCTTTATTCCTTGGCATCAGCTTTACATTAAGTGTTAATGGGAACTCTGATTTATATATTTTATTCCAAAAGCTATGGTATCCAGTATTTATTCCTTCATTAAGTCTATTTTTTACAGCAATATTAGTCGAAGCAATATTTAATAAAATTACAGATCGAGATAACAGATAAAATTATCAATTGTCAAACTTTCAACATTTAAGACAGACCAATTGTTTTTAGAATTAATTGGCATAAAATAAAAAAAATATTTAATGAAGATGAGATTTAAAATTTCCATGATTAACGATCTAGGCAATCCTCACGAAGAGACAATTATTGCCAATAATGAAAAGAAGGCAAGAAGAACTGTGCAGAAATCCAATCCTAAATCAAAAGTCTTAGAAACGAACTGGGTCTATAAATAGTATCCAATCATAAATAAAATGGAAGAACTTACTTTTAAGGATCTTAGCGAAACCGAATTAGACACTCTTAAAGATTTGTATATATCAAGTCGAGTTAACACTATGACTGAAAGTGATCTTAGGAAATTTGTAAAGGAAATCTTCATCGATCAAATCAAAGGAACTGTTGGAAATCTTGAAGAGAAGGAAGCATGGGAAGAAATAAAAGATCATTTTTCAGAGGACTTAAGTCAAAAAATTCTTGAAGTTAAAGAAAAATGCAATAAAAATCATAACCTTGAACAAAAAAGTCCAGAAGAGATTGAATTTGACAAAAGACTTGATCTTCTAAAGCAGAATGAGGAAGGGAAATCCAGCAAGGACATGTGGTAGAAAGATATCTATTTAAACATTGAAGAGACAAGTCATAAAACTAAATTTGATTATATTTTATTGTAAAAAGATTGGAATGATCCTAAAGAAGAATGCAAATAGAATAAAAACAATTGATCTTGATAATCTAAATTTTAATTCACTTAAAAAGCATAAGTGTTTGCGTGAATTTAGGAATAAAGAAAGAAATGAGTATCCAAATAAAATTCTATCCATCAATCCAAATGACTTAGAAAGTATAATATCGAAATCATTAACATTTAAAGATATAAAAATGAATATTAGACAAAATATTAATATTATAAATAATAGGGATTGGATAAAAATACCTATTAATACACTCTTAGACAAATCAATTTTGGATAGTATTTGATTTATCTCATTAACATGAGAATCTTCTAATCGAAAATACTCTGTTTGAGGGATTCTAACTTTTTTGTATCGAATATGTAACTCTCTTTCTAATTTCAAATAATCTCTTGTATACAATTTAGCAACAACATTATCTGGCTTTAGTTGTCGCATCCTTTTATCAAAGTTTTTTGTTATTCCAATCTTATATAAATCTTGATTTCTGATTAAATAAAGCCACCCACTCATATTAATTAAACATGATAACTATTAAACTTTAATTAATGAATCATGCTGCTTCATTTTTTCTTATAGAGTTAAATTTTTCTCTCATCGTAGGATTGTTTCTGGTTAATCTTTTAACAGAAACTTCTTGGGCTTTGTCATTCGCCAACCTGAGATTCCTATCAGCACCTAGTAAGGCATCTTTTGTTTTTTGCAAATGATTTATAGACTTATCAATCTCCAATATTGCTGTTTCGAAACGTTTGGAGGCTAGCGTATAATTTTTACCAAATGAATCCTTAAATAGTTCAAGACTATTTTCAAAATTAGTGATGTCAATATTCTGCTCTTTAACTGCAGCTAGTTCTGATTTATACTCAAGAGCCTTAAGTGAAGCATTCCTTAGTAAAGAAATTATTGGTAAAAAACATTGTGGTCGAACAACATACATTTTTGGATAACGATATGAGAAGTCAACAATACCAGAATTAAATAAATCATTATCAGATTCTAATAAAGAAACTAAAACAGCATATTCGCAATTCTTTTCTATACGATCTTTATTTAACTCTCTTAGAAAATCCTCATTTTTCTTCTTATTAGAAGTCCTATCACATTCGTTTTTCATTTCGAACATAATAGATACGATTTCGTTTCCTTCCTTATCATAATCTCGGAAAATATAATCACCTTTACTACCAAAACTAACATCATTATCTTTGTCAAAATAAGCATTAGGAAAGGCTGTTGCCCTTAAGCGATTAAATTCATTTTCACAATGTTTTTCCAGAGACTCACCAACCATTTTTGTGGACAATTTAATCTTCATATCACGAAGTCTCTCAATTAAAACATCTCGTTCATTCAATTGAGTTTCATATTTCATTTTAATAGATCTTTCAGATAATTCCTTTTGAAGTTGAACTTTATCTAAATTGTTTTTTATTTTTTCATACCCTTCTTTTAATTCAGTAATTGCATTAGAAACTGCAAGCTTTTTATCATATTCACTCTTTTCCCTTGTCTTTTCCAATAAATATGAGAGTGAGTCTCTCTCTTTTTCGAAAGTGTGCTTAATTTTATTTACAGCAATAGTTTTTTCAGCCTGAGCGGCTATCAACTGAGATTGAAGCCCTTGGATTTTTTTTTCATTTATAAACGACGCTTCTTGCATTTGTAATCGAATATCTTGAATAGCAAGATCAACTGACTTCTGTTTATCCTTTTCAAGAAGTTCAAGTCTTTTGCTCATTTCATCCTCAAACTCCTTATCTCTGACCTGCTTAATAATATTTGAGTAATTATCTTCATCAATGCTGATCGTACTACCACATTCAGGACATTTAATTTCATTCATATCTGAATTAAAGAAACAAACCAACTATTTTCTCTTTTTATCTGTTTTAGCCTTGAGAAGCAAGAATTATTTCAATCTCAAAAACCAACTAAGAACTAAGAACCATGTCAACTCAAGATATTGCTAGAAAACTGAGTTTATAAATTATTTTTTTTTGATGTTGGATAAATTCCAGACAAATCTGCTTTATTTGCCTTAATAGCCGAAGCTTTCCATTTGTACCATTTTTTGTTTCTTGAATAATCTTCCTGTTCCCAAATCTGATTTTGAAATATCAGGATCCCACAGAGTATAAAAAAGATGAGCGCTCCCAGAAAAATATGCCAATCAAACATTATTGAAGCATTTGAATAGCGAACATAGGCAAAGTCTTTGAATATTATGTCACTTATCAACAAATGCATACAAAAGAAAAGTAGATTGTAGATAATAGAGCTATTTTTAGAAATTTGAGGCTTTCGACCAAGACTGATTAAAACGTTAAATATGAATGACATATTAAATCATAACCAATAATAGTAAAAACGCATTTGTTTGAGCAATAATTTTTACTACATAATATATATTTTCATACAAAATAAAATAAAATAAAATACATTATGAACACAACAAAATGTCATTACTAAACTTTGCTCTTTCGCACTCAGAACTAGGTATAAGCCATTTCACTACGGATTTGATCCTTGTACTTTCATTCGCAGTAGTAACTGCACTTCCAATGTCTTTATTACGACCTCAGATTCAAGAAGAGAATGTAAAGAGCAATATTTTCAAGCGTTAAAGAAAAAAAATAATCCAGTTATAAATATTCAAAATTTATCAAATAAAGTATAAGCTAAAATGATTAAATGTATTTATATACTAATTTCAAGACTAACTTACTAGTTTTAGAAAATTTTATTTTCTCTTATATCTATCAAGCTCAATAGACCATTTACTGCAATGTAGAGAAAGAGCTATATTATTACGAAAAATGTTTTTGATTTGTTAATCAAACTTTCTATTTTTAGCATTAATTGACACGTTATCAGACAAATTGTATGTACAATAAACTCATTAAAAATTAATCATGACAGATAAAAATTTATTTATATATGACGGGGATTGTCCATTCTGTAATCACTTTGCGCAATTACTTGAATTAAAGAGCAGTCTTCCTGAACTCGAAATATTAGATGGAAGAAAAAATCTACCTCTATTATTTCAACTCTATGACCAAGGCTATGATTTGAACAAAGGAGCTATTCTCATAAGAAATGGACATATAATGCATGGTGCGGATGCTATTAATTGGATTTGCTCTGAAATCAATGAGCCAACCGATTCATTATTAGAGGTACTTCGACTTATTTTCATCTCTAACAAAAGGACTAAATTCTTATTCCCATTCCTTTTATGGGGTAGAAGATTATCACTGACATTTAAAGGAAAGGTATGGCAACCAGTTAGCGAAAATAGCCAATTTTATTGATCTTGACATTAAATCTTACTAAATGATTGTAAAAATATTTAGTAATTTCTAACATAACAATCTTAGATAAATTGAATTTAATAGGTTTGTCTTTGTTCAATCAAAAACTTATAAGGCTTGATTCGAATCAAGAATAGTATTTATAACTTGAAATCTTTCGCAGTTATTAATTACCAAAATGCAATCATTATTAATCCAAGACATTGTTAAAAACAACTCAATTTTTAAGAATATCTGTTTAATATTCAATTTGTAACATCAGTTGATGAGAGGATAGTTCAAATGGATATTACGAGTTTAAATATGTAAAATAGGATTTTATATATCTTAGCTAAATATGCTTATAGAAATCCTTGGTAATAGCAGTTCATTACTAGTTATTCTTTTGATTGGTCTATCAATATATTTCGGAATCCAAGCTAAAAAAAAATTATAAAATGAGCTTTAATTATTTGAATAGTTTAAAAGGGAGCTAATCAACAAGTAAGGTTATCAAAAAAAAATAATTAAAATAAACTTATTCCAGTATTTGCTTTTTAATTTCCTCGAGACTACGCCCTCTCTCTCGATCAATACTTGAAAGAGGTATCCAACTCCACTCAACAAAGAGTGTAAGCATCGAAGCGACGAAAATGGACAATGGCAAAACAAGCTCATAAAAAAAATGCTTGACCATATAAACCATTAAGCCCGAATTATTAGTAACAATTTCTTCATAAAGCGGATCAAACAAGAATCCAAGATACGTACAACCCTTTAATGATAACGAAATTAGATATCGGAATGTGAATATAAATAATTACTGACAAGATAAGAAAGAGTATAAACCTGATCAATTAAAAGCGTTATTGCCCATAAAAGAGAAAGCTGGACAAGGGTTTATCTCAGGAGCAAACGATGTAGAAAAATTAAGAGCTAAGATTTTGTCAAGTCAAAAATGGACAAAAACAAAACGATCATACTTAAAAATTACATGAGCAAGAAACAAAAAATTATAAAAAAGGCTAATTCAAAAAGGTATATATAATTGTTTTTATAAGGGCCAAAAACAAAATTCAATAAAACACAAAAAAAAAAGAGGAATAAAAATGAATAATCCTTTTAAGGAAAAATAGAAAACGCTATGAAAAAGAAAATAAAGATCTCGCTAGGTAAATAAAAGATAGATGAATAATCAGACAAATTTAACTAGGAAAAATAAGCAAATAAAAGAGCCGAGAGGCAGATATGCTTCTCGGCTAAATCTAAAGGTTTAGGTTCAGTTTTATAGGGATTAACCTTCTCCTTCAGGAACCAAACGGAAGCCTTTGCGTCCCATCTTAATCTCAAAATTATCACCTGGCTTGAGATCTAAAAGAGCTGTATAGGCCTTTCCTATCAATAGGTTTCCATTTCCTTGAACGGTAGCCACATAACTAAGCTTTCTTCCACCTTTACCAATTCCACCAGCACTTTCAGCCGCCAGGTTAACACCTTTAGCCTCAAGAAGTGCTTCGTAAAAAGCAGTATAGTTAAGACGTTCTCCGCCTCCTTTCTTGGTGGAAACATATCCACAAGCTTTAACAAGATCAGATTTTGAGACATCTCCCAAGTCTTTGACCTTGGCTAATAAATCCTTACCAGTGAGCATGATAAATAAATGGTTGTACTTATAATACTAACTTATAATTAACAAACTTACAATATTTACATTAGTCCTAGACATTAAAGCTAAAAGTTATGGGAACAGAAGCAACTAGATTAAACTCAGGAATTCAAGGTTCTATTGAAAATTAATCACGGTTAAAGGCATTGATTTATAGGAAAGATCCTTTTTGCTATACCGTAAAATAAATGATTCGGCAGGTCATTTATCTATTAGAAAACGCTCAATCGCCAGCAATAGCAAGGATAATTTATAAAATAAGGAAAAATCTATTGATGCTTTCAGACTGCCATGAGCAAATTAAAACTTCACAAAGTTAAATCGTTTAATATTTAAAGCATTACTTTTGAATATTGGATAAGCGGTGAATCAGAATAAAATTACTTATTACAACAAAAAATTAATTTCTCTAAAATTTGTCTGATTTGTGTTGCATCTATATTCATCCTTTAGTACTTGCTGAATTATATGGAACTCTATAAATTCCTAGTATCAATAAGAAAGAATTACTTTCATCCAATCCTTTAGATCTATTATTCCCCTTTAATCTGGCTAAATTTATAGAAGGTAACTTCTTAAAAATGAAAAGGAATAAAATCTTCTAGAAATAAATGCTGACACTTTATGGCATATTCGTCTTGAATTTGGGATCAAATAAAGCGCCATTACATATCATCACTGATAATAATTCCTTACTCTCTTCATTCATTTACTCAATAGCTTCTACTTAGTTCAGTGTGTATGATGTTTTTCTTAAGCATCGATTCCAAATTGAGGCTAGCCTTGAAATAGGGAAAAGTTGAATAGAAAGTGTACTAAAGCCTACAACAACAAGTCCTAAGTAAATTTTAGAGGTAAAATCATTCATTTTTCACTCATAAAAACATATTAATCAGAGCTATTCAAATATCTCTAGAGGAAACCTCAACTTACTATTTCCTTATAGAAAGTATAAAGTCAGATTTAGGTATAAAGATTAATGTTTAAGATTGACCCAATGAATAATTTCAGATTTTGATAAAACCTATAAATAAGTATGCTCACTCAATTTGAATCAGACCACTTACCAATTGCAAATTCAAGAAATCGATCCACATCATCATTAGGGCAGCCAGTCTTGCTTTTTAATTCCTTGCATGCACCTGTAATTTTTTCAAAGCATTCTTTGACATACTCGTTTGCCTCTATTGCTTCAAACATTTGCTTATCAGTAAATGTCATTTAAAGAAAAAGCCCAATTCAATAAAGAATATTTTCATTGAAGTTATTTGGCAATTTAAATAAGGGAAACTGAATTAAAACCATTAAAAATCAAAAGGAGCTGTACGAATCGATAATTAGAATAGTTAATCAAACAATTATCTAGTTAAAGCCAAAGCCCAATTTGGATAGGAAGGGCTAACACCCAAGATATTCTTGGTCAAAGAAGAATTGCATTTAGCGACGATTCCATTGGTAGGAAGATTGGAAAACAATTCATTCTTGATCCATTGAGAATGCCATCTTTTGACCTGCTTAGGATCATCAGTTCTTAGAGTGATAGGTACCTCAAATCCCCAGTTTTGAAGTTGGGTCAAATCTGACAATTCATCACTGTCTGAGCAAAAGATTTGGAATGCTTTAAATAATAGGGAAGTACTATTATCAATTTTCGAGAATGAGTTAGATATCAATTGCTCTATAGAAATATTGGAATTAGAAGAAGGTGAATATAAAACGCCTTCCAATTCAACTTCAACTTTTAGAGAGTCATCAATGCTCAAAGGGATAGCATTAATATTCCTAATGTTTTCAATGATCTCGCTATAATCTCGAGAATAGGCATCTACTAATTGGCCATATTTATATCTAAGTCCTATTGCGCAACCTTCAATTTTGGGCTGCACAACCATGGTTGATCCTTCTGGTAACTTTGACCACCAGTTAGAGAAACAATCTTTATCAAGTCCGAGTAACCTCATATATATATCAATAGGAAAATGTCGAGCCAAGTCACTTCATTAACTTTTTTTCTTAAGGAATCATAGGAAATAGAAAGGGGGTTATGGCATATCAACATCAAAAATGCAAAAAGTAAAAAGGCAAAATAACTAAAATATAAAATTTTGGATATTTCTCTAAAAAAAGAGATTGGAGTAAAAGCCTAATAAATTAAATAGCTTGGATAAAATAAATAATCGGTTTGGACGTGAGACAAATTTATTACTAGTAGAGGTTCTTTAAATTATGAGCTAAAAAATGATATGAATACATTGAATAAATCAACATCAAATAGATATGATGTAAAAAAACAGTATATATTCTCATCTCTACAATAATTTCATACCACAACTAATAAAAACATATCTTTTTGAATGACGACACCACAGTAATAACAGAAGCAATTCCATGGAATTTAACAACTATCTATCAACATAAATAAAAATCAATTAAATGGATGCTTTCCAAAGCAGACATCTTTTATACATTCACATGGAGTCGTATAGACGACAATTATATATACATACAAACGAATGATCGGAAAAGAAAGGCATATAAAGAATATGAAGCTAGATTTAGTTGCCAAAGTTTTTTTGACGAAGGATAATCATTGGCAGCCATTTCCTGATTAAAAAACTATTTCTTGACGTTGAAGAGCATAAGTGTAGGCTTAAAGATATAGTCACTTTTAATACATGCCAAGGGTAAAAAGAGAAAAGTATCCAGAAAAGGCTCCATGGGATTTAGGACCATTATCTGAGCATAAATCTCAACCAAATTGGAGGCTAGTAAGAGGATCTGAAATTGTCATTTTTGCTAGAAAAGGTGAAGACAACCACTATTTCATTATGCAAAGAGACGATAAAGAGCCTATTGAGATCCTTGCATTTCAAGCAAGACTCACATATCAACAACTTTTAGACAAAGGTTTCAAACTCGAAGTCTCCTAAATTTATTTTTTTGAAAATATAATCCATGTTAAAAAATTATGACTGAATTAGAAGAGCTAGAGGACATAGTTGGAAGTCTCGAAAACATAGAGCCATTCGGAATTGAGCCAGACTTTAGTTCTCTAGGTCTTGAACCAGCAGAGGTATTAGGATTCCAAACAAAAGAAGAATTGGAAAATGCTATTAAACTTTTAACAATGGACGTTAAACACAGTCATTTTCTCCTGATTGATATTTAAATGATATATATAAATTAAATATTTAGTTATACTCAACTTAGGTAATTAATAAATGAAAATTACTTAGAGCCCTATTTTTTCAATAAACAATATACCAGAATCAACTGATGGGCTAGACCAAATAGCCCTAAAGAATAGATCATTTGAAGAGAATAATTAAGAAATGGATTAATCTGATCAACTTATCTAATAGTTAATTTTTATAATATTTAAAATATAAAAAGCTAGAAAACTTACCTAAATAAAAAATTATTAGGCAAAGGAAATAGATTTTTGAGTGTTTAAACTAAAAGCTAGTCTATTATGTGTAAACGTTAATTAAGTATTAAGTCAAAAGAGTGCATCGTTAAATATGAACATAATTGAACTTAAAAATGGGGAAACCATGTAAATTAAGATCTTATGTTTGAGTTTTTCGAAGCACTGTTTCTAAATAATCAAGCCTTAACTTATTTTCCAAGTTTAAGCTGACTTATTGTGCATAAATGACAACAAACTAATTATTTCTTCATTGTCAAATCTCTTTAATACTTATGCCCAGTCAGTATCTTCTAAAAGACATGAATAATCAGAACTATCAAAAAAAGTATCTTCATTGAGAAGATCATCGACTTCTGCACGAAGCCAGTAACTTAGAGCCATTGTGATAAAAAAATAGGGTTAAACGAAACCTGGAATAATCCAGCCAGTAAATCCATAATTAACTACAGCTGCAAGAAGTCCCATCATCGCAAGACGACCATTCATTATTTCAGCTGTCTTCCAGTAGCTTTTATCCATTAGACAAACCCTGGAATAATCTGACCAGTTGTCGCATATGCACCTATGAGAGCAATACAACCAAAAAGAGCTGCGTAGCCATTAAGCCTCTCAGCTGTAATTTTTTCTGGATCAATTTTTCTTGAAGTGTTGATTTGATTAGTCATTACACAACACCTGGAATAATTTGACCTGTTGTTAGATATGCACCTATGAGAGCAATACAACCAAAAAGAGCTGCGTAGCCATTAAGCCTTTCGGCAATTACTTTGCCTTCTTCGACACGTGGAGTTTCTGTAGTTTGGTTTTTCATTAAACGACACCTGGGATTAGTTGACCGGTTGATAGGTAGATACCTGTTAGTAGAACGAATGCCATCATGGCTGGCCTGCCGATGCTTCTTTCTAGGATTGTTTTGTTAGATGGTTGCATTGTGATGAATAAGTATTGGTTTAGAAAATTCCAGGAATGATTTGACCTGTAGTTGCGTATGCGCCAAAGGCTGCTACGAAGCCAAGCATTGCTGCCCAACCGTTGAACTTTTCTGCTTCAGGAGTCATAATGAAATCCAAAATGTTTATATGAATAAATGTAAAGCAAATATTAATCTATGTAAAGTCCAAGAAGTACGGCTTGCCTCATTAATATAGGATTTGGGTACAACAGTTACAAATTTAACCTGTAATGACAGTAACTTTGGCTACACAAGATTGATTCTTACTCAAAAAATTATTTGATGAAAATATTAAAACACTAATCAAAAGTGTGACACTAGTGTGAAAGATTTCGAATACTAACTTTTCTTTTATAAGATTTCATTTATAAAAAAATTCAATTTCTTTAACTTTTAATCCATCCCAACCAGCTTTGATCAAACGTGAATTAAGGGTGTCCTGATCATAGTGTTTGGCTCCCGTTTTAACTATGCGGTTTCGCATTGATTTCTTAACACCACTTCTTTTTCGTGCATTTTCTTTTTCCATGACCTCTCTATACAGGTCTAGCATTTCAGAAGGAATAGGACTTCCATCAAGATCTAAACCAGCTTTGATGGCGTTATCAATTGCATCTGGACCAGAAAAATCCACAACTAAAAAAAGAGTATTCACTATATTCTCCTCTCCCAATAAGCAAAATTTTCTAGCTGTCTAGTAAAAAGAACAAAAATTATCGGAAAATTAATCTAAGAGATAAATAACTGAAAGATTATTAGCTGGCATCGCAATCACCTTGTCTTGTCTAAATCCATTTTCTAGTGCAAGTTCATTAACTTCATCTAATTGGCGGAGACCCCAAAGTGGGTTCTGTAATTTTAAGGATTGATCAAAATTCAAGTTGCTTTGAGAGGTTTGGACTTGCTTTCTTAAGAATGGACCATAGAGCATCAAAAAATTATTCTGATTTAAATGACTTTTTGATTCTTCAAACAAAGCTTGTGTACAAGTCCATGGGGAGATATGAATCATGTTTATACATACAATTCCTTTAATCAGTGATCTAATCTGTTTAGTTATTGGCCAAGGACGCATTTCGACATCAAGATCAAGCGGTTCAGGCATTTTTGAAAAAAGCCCCTCATGCTTAATCCATGAATTAATACTTTTTCTATGTACTAATTCAGGATCACTCGTTTGCCAGATAATTGATGGGAATATTTGTTGGAAGAATACTCCGTGTTCTCCACTACCACTAGCTATTTCTAAAAGCAAGCCGTTAGAAGAAATATAATTACTCAAAACTGCGGCAATGGAATCACGATTTCTTGTCGTCGCAGGGAAATTTAATCGATTGTCTAGATTTATATATTCCATGTTTTATCAATAGTTAATAGGACTAATGATTCAGAGTTGTTTGGATATTTATCCTTAGTAAAATCATTAATAACAAAAATAATCATTATTAGTAAAGGAGCTAGAAATGCTGATGCGGCTAATACTCCAAAAATTCTTCTTGAATTTAGTAAAGGTTTTTTTATTAATGGGTCTCCGCAAAGGCCACAAATCAAGACACCGTCACTCCTGGTTTTATGAAATTGATAACGAGAAGAGCAAAAAGGGCAATAATATCGACTCATTTCTGATCTTAAAAACCAAAATTAACTACGCTAAATATTCCTAGATAGGATTATGAAACGCAAACTAAATTGATTAAATGTAGGACTTAAGGATGAGAAAAGATACTCATGGATCAGATCATCTAATAAGGAATCTTCAGAGAATATCTCCTGAAAATTCTATCTTTAATGTCAATTCTGGAAGAAAAGCTTTCTTATCATTAGGGCAAGGTGAAATTCATGAATGGTTGGATTCACTTCTTCCAAATACAAGAATAATTTTAGAACCAAAAATAATTGGATCAGGTATTGGCATTCAATATTTCAACGGGAAAATAAACAAGGCAATAGATGAAAATAATCAAGACATAACAGAAAGCGTAAGGTCTCTAAAAAATATTCCTAAAATCATACGGATAAAAAACAGAATGGAAATACGAGGGGTTATATACGATGAAAAAAATACATCAAATAAAAATATTTATACCGAATTAGTAGAAATTCAGAATTATAAACCACAGTTAACAAGACTTAGATTCTGTGCTTTTCAAATATTTCATTGCAATATCAATCATTTTCAATCACTTAAAGAATTAAAAAAACTCAATTTTGAAATTCCTCAAACTGAATTTACAAACTTTATTTCAGATATAGAAATCTATCTTAAATGTTGGAAAGAGGGTAAATTATTTAAAAGCTATCCAACAAACGGAATAGTATTGAAAATCAATTCAAGAAAATTGCAAAAGTATCTTGGAGAAAATAATCTAACTATTCATTGGGCATACGCCATAAATTAATGATTTTCTCTGTAATCCAAAAAACATCGCAAGTCATGGGAGGAGTAGACATCCTTTCCCCAACGGGATTGACTATATTGACCATAGGAATAATATTTACAGTAGGTATACCCTTAATAATGATTTTAAAAGGAAGGAAAGATTAAATTGTTTTACCTGACTATTTTATCGATAAATAAAATTGTGAGTCACTAAACAAACAACAACAAATTAGGGATTTAGATTAAAATCGAATAAGAAACTTGTATACAAGAAATATATGAATAAAAATATTCAAAATTTAATTACAAATTTCAACAATTTAATAAACTCATTCAAACCGAAGAGATTTCGTTTCATATCTGTCTTGGTACCAGGAGTGCTCTTATTACCATTGCAACAAACCAGATCGGAAGAAATTTTTCTAAAATGTACTGGAAAATTTGAAATAAATAGAGGTGCTCTAATTAAACCAGATTGGGAAACCAGTTATCTAACAATTAATCTAGATGGATTAATATCTACTATTGACGAAAAAGGAATAAAAAAAGAAGGAAGGACTTTGATTAGACGAAATTCATACACCATTACTCACAGAGATAATAGAAACAGCATTAAAAATATCTACAAAATTAATGGACCTCACAGGACATATACAGTTATATTTCCACAAAGGAATAGAACTTTGATAGGTACTTGTCAAAAAGGAAGAGGTTAAGAAGATTGATTCACAGAATATAAAAATACTCCTTCAAGTATTTACTAAATCAATTATTTATCACTTTTTTGATTTTGATCAAGACCTTGAGCTGCGCGGTTTTTAGCAATACCGCCTACACCAAGCACTAAAAAAATAATATAGAGAGTTGCAGTAGAAATAACTGTGATTATAACTATATTGGCAAAATTCATTGAAGAATTATTGATATGACTGGTTGTCTTAATCTAACAGGAAGTATGACTACAACCACTTACGTAAAGACAACGCTAATACCGCTAATCAAAAGAGCGAATGTGATTATGAAAAATGGAAGAATCTGAATTTGATTGTTATCCATAAATCTGATTTTTTATAGACCCTAGTAAATCCTCAGATAAGACGAGATAAATAACTGCGTAAAAACATGCGTAATAACCGACCTACATAAAATTTTGGTTAAAAGCTATTAGTTAAGAAGACATAAACTGAAAAAATTAAAAGCTAGAATTTCAACAAATACTTTCGTTCTTAAGTTCATATGTGGGTAAGCATAGATCTTTGCTTGGTACCAATAGGAGCAGGTATCTCATTAACTCCATACATAAAGGCATGCTTATCGATTATTGAAGAACATAAGCTCGAGTATGAACTGGGTCCAAATGGTACTGCCATTGAAGGGGAGTGGGATCTAGTTTTTGAATGTGTAAAAAATTGCCATGAGGTGGTTCATAGCAAAGGTGCACCTCGTATTTACACAACATTAAAAGTAAATACACGTTCAGATAAGAAGCAATTATTCAAAGAAAAACTGCAAAGTATAAGAGGCAAATAGTAAAAGAATTTAAAAGCCTTCAGAAAAAGCTTAAAAACCTAAAATAAAAGAAAGATCCCAACAATTACCCATGCATATTCTGAGAAGTACTGGTATAAAAAGGATACCAGCACGGCACTTAATGACTATTTTTGCTCGTCTAAGCAGATCAGAAGTTATTCATGGAAGAGTAGCTATGTTTATCGTTGCTATCTGGTTATTCACTAACTATCTAATTCGCTAAGAATGGCTAACCCTATTAAAAAGTGGTTTTTTGAATTAATCGAAGATGCAATAGGCAGTAAAGCTATGAAGCAATTCAAGAAAGAAGAAGAAGAAGACAAAAAGAAACTAGAATCAAATAGCAATCAAAAACAAAATTAAAAGTTAAAAACTCATAAATTTTCTGGCTACAGAATCAATCCCATTCAGCCGCTACGGCTCTTAACCCACTAGCAATGATCTCGTTAGGACAATCAGTATCTTCTTTCAAGGCCTTGGCTGCAAGATGAACTTTCTCCCAAAATACTGACACTGCTCCTGTTTTTTGATCCTCAGAGAATTTAAACTCCTCAAAAGCTTTTGGCATTTTTCTATTTTTTCATGTTCTAGCAAATAATTTATTCATCAACTTTTATTTTCACGGCTTCAATGTAATTATCTTTTTTATTATCTAAAAAAAGTTTTCTGGAGATAAAAGCAACCAAGAATAGAAGAAATATAAAGCCAATACTTTGAATAAGATCTATATATGTTGCCAAAAGATGATTCATTAGAAACTTGAATTTTTACAAATGTAAAGGAAAAAAGGCAAATGACAAATTCAACAACACAACCGCAATAAATAGAAATCTAAGAATCTAATGAAGTTAAATAATTATCGCCCATTAGATTACCTGTACCTAAATCAAAAACATTATCCAGATCAGATAGGATTTCTCTTAATTCTTCTCCACTAATTCTTTTAATTTCTTGGTAAGTTTCTGTAGACATTAAATAAAATAAAATCAGATGCAAATTTAACCACTCCTAATTAGGGTTTGCGACCGTAAATACCGATAGGGGTAATTGCCTTCAGAATGATGAATTAAAAAATATAAACTTCCTACATAAAAAATTAAATTCAAATCGAGTAAAAAAAATTATGCCTAGAAAATTTAGATAATAAGTAATTATTCTTACACAGCTGATACTGGTTTGTTCTTATATTTTTGAAACTTCTCAGGACAACCTTCTTTTTATACTGAGCTTTAGAAGGTTGTTTCTTTGAATAAAAAACGTCAGTGCTCCCCCCCAGAAGCCAATCAATTGATGACCAATTCAATTGACTGCCTGACGTACATTTATCCTAAATTTTCCTTTTCTTCAATGCTTCTGTAGGACCGTACGTATTAGGTTGGGAAACCGTAGAAATATCAAATCTCTTTTAAATAGACATTTAAAAAGGGCCCTAGGGGGCCCTTTTTCTTTACCGATTCTTTGGAAGCTTCTGGATATTGGTGGCCTGGGGCCAAGTGACTAGTAGAAAGGCTTTTGTACTCCGTTAGGGCACCTAAACGATGCAGAGGAGTTTCGACTGAATTGACGCACCTATATCATTGATCCTTGTCGCATCAGACGAATAGCCTACTTATTCATTGAGAATGTTGGAGCAGGAACCAGAATTCAGTTCGCTTCTCTTAAATACTCAGGTGGAGTGTCGACCATTAATGGTGCCTCTGAGCTCAACAAACGTATCTTTGCTCTATTCGCACCTCAACGCAATCAGCCTTAATGCCCATTGCATTTCCACTTAACCTGTTCAAAAATAGTAAGTTTGGGGAATAGAATTTTATCTCAAATCAAACCATCAATATGTCGAGGGAACAAACAAGCAAACAAGACCAAATAAGCATTTTCGGTGAAATAGCAAAAGGATGTAGATCTGATCATCAAAAAATTGAATTTTTCAATTCATCTAAGGAAGCATTTTTCACTGATGTAAATGAATCAACAAGCTCGGTTAATGAAGATATCCCTAAAGACTTAGACGATGGGTTTTACGTATACGCAAATATGAAAAAACTTAGCGAAACGGAGCTTGAAGAGTTAAAAAGTCTGCCATGGAAAGAATACCCAGAAAACTTTAAGATATTTTTATTCGATTTTTGCATCTTAAATGGTGATGCCTATTCAAAACACTTCCCCAATTCAAAGTAGTTTTAGCAATTTTCTAATACGATCCGCTTAACGAATGAACGCGATAATTTGCTTGTGTAGCATACGGAAAATTCCTCTAGCAAAGACATCCGATAATATATTTATTGAATTCAGGCCACAAAAATGATGCGTTATTGCAAGCAAGGTGGAAGCTTTTAAATTGAAGAAATAACATTATTTCTCACCTAATGCTTGAAACAACTGTATGTACATTTGATGTGAATGTACCTTACGATGAATGGGTGAAAAAGTTTGACAACGATGAGGCACCAGCTAGATCAGCCAAAGGTATAAAGGTGATTTTCAGAGGTGTCAGCAAAGACAATCCTGAAAAAGCGATCGTTGTAGTTCAAGCTTTAGAGGGTGTCTTAGGGAAACATATACAAGAGAACATTGAAATATTTGAAAAAAATGGTGCAGTCATGAGTACTGCAGAACCTAGTCTCTGGTCTTGAGGATCCACATTGCTTAGGTATAAATAAAGAATCAAGTCAAAAGATTAGTCTCAATTAAATCTGAACAATGGTTAGAAATCTGTTTTTCTTAATTCTCGGAGCATTTAGCGGTCTCTGGTTTATATGGCCTCAAATCATTACGACCAAAGGTTGGGAATGCACGAAAGATGTGGTTGCATCTTCTAATGAAGATCTAACAGATATGGAATCATTAATTGAATCATTGCCAAACAGAATCAAATTAGGCTTGGCTGTTTCGCCTAGAACATTGTTAAAGAGAGAGAACCTTACTCGTATCGAGAAGCTCAGAATTGTTGGAGATGCTTGCTTTAGATAATTTAAAAAACTCAAAGAAAAATTATCATTATTATCATCAACAAAAAGTTGGCGTCTTAACTTATCAAAGCAATTGCTTCTTTTAATTCGTTCGCATGATTGATCTCATCCTGAGCAATTTCACGTATCCTCTGATCGTTTGGATTAACGGTTAGATACTTTGCATAAGTTTCATACGCATGCTCTTCAATTTTTATATTGATATCGTATGCATTTGATGGAGATAGAAAGTAATAAAAAACCATTACCCAGTAATAGAAGAGCACTAAATGCCTAGCAAGAAATCGATCAACCCAATATCTATTGCCGCTTCTTGATTCCATCTCCTCTAAATGCTCCGTCTCATTGATTGCTTGGTAAAAATGAGCCTTCATAAGCATGTTGCTTAAAGGAGTCTTTAGACCAAGCGATTCTTGTAAATGCAAAACTGATAAGAATGCAAAATAAGGTGCTCTAGCAATTACCTCAAGAACCCAAAAACGTTGTATCGGTCTACCTTCGTAGATCCGATCAAGAATACTTACACTAAAATCTAAAACAAATGAATTAAAAACTTTCATGACCCAAGACCTACTCCTTAAGTATAAATACTCAACCGATAAATATGGATAATGGCTTATTTATTTAATTATTAATATCAACTGTAACTGAATAGCAAGTAGATCAATAACAAAATCTATCTTGCTCGGACAGGCTGGTAAGCAGGAATCATCTTTCCACCACCGAAATCGTCATCATCATCTGGAAGCGCTCTTGAAATTAGTTCTACGAGAACTAGAGCAGCCATAGGATAGAAGCACCATAAAACAGCTTTCCAGATGGGAAATGAGTCAACTAGCTGAAGCTCAGACATGTATCAGAAAATTGTTTGCACAAACCTAACTGATCTAAAAATATTTAGTGTTACGGTTAGCACGAAGTGAATGTTTATCTAATCGATAGTTGTGTAAAAAACACTTCAAGTTGTCTATGTTTTCCACAGCCTCAGAGTCCTTAAATAACTCCAAGTTCTAAATAAAAAGCAATTCCAATAAAAAAGACCCTAGGTATGGTGTCCTACGGGCCTGGGTGATGGGGATCTTATTTTTAACTGTTTTTCATCCAAATTGCAACCCCTACCATATCTGGTGTTAGAAAGATTAAAAAAACAGAAAAAAAGTCCCATATCTGGAATTATTAGCTTGCGTAATATATACAAAGCGAGTAGTATTTTTGAATTACTGGGTGATGGGGATCTCTCAGTATCTTCTCCCTCAAATTTGAGGGTTTTTTTATGCCATGAATTTCTGCACGTAAGTTCTATGATGGATTTAGGCAAAATTAGTAAAAAACTGTTGTGATGCTTATGTTTTTCTCAAATCGAACAGATGGAACAATTAACTGATGCAATTGGTAATCCCACCGCACTCTTAGTAGAGAGAATTTTTTGGTTGGGGTTAGGAGCATTTTTAGGACTGGCAATAATTACTTCTTTACTAAGAGGACTAAAAGAAGGGAAAAACAAAACGACACCAGTTTCACCTGATCAATTAGAGAATCTTGCTAAAAAAGCGATCCAACAAAACAGTAATAGCAATTGATATTGCTTATCAGATATTTTTATAGCCACAAACAAATTTGCTTATGGTAGTTGGGGCGAGAACCGTACAATCAGCTACCACTAATTAGATGATGGGCAAATATACTTAATACATATTCACAAAAACAATGAAATTAGTTCCTTACATATTCATGGCTGTTGCTATCTTCTCAGAGGTTTCAACAATTGCCACAACACCTATTATCTAACTGAATTTCATTAATTGAGTAATCAGACCTAACACGTTCGGGGGAATACCGACGTTAGATTGGATATAACTGTTTTATATTCATGCTCAAAAAGATATTTAGGGCTGCTAGTTTTTTAGCTTTGTCTATTTTTATAGCTTCATCAACTTTTTTATCAGGAATTAACCCTGTAGAGTCGGCCCAAATGGGCTCTGATATGAATGAAGACAACTCTATGGGTATCGTGATCGAAGAATCAAGTAATGCCATGGATGGCTCGAAAACTAGTGCTGCCCCAGATCTTGGAGATGATCAAGCATTTCCTTTTATTCCAGGTTTTGGTAAAAATTCTGGTAAAGACTGATTATCTTTTTTTTGAAAGTATTGATTGATAGTAAATTACTAATTTTTTCGAAAGCTATAAAAAATCCACAGATATAAGTGCTAATTAGCTAAACCATTTTCATGGAAAAATGGGAATCAAAAATAATCATTTTTGTTATGTTTGCAGTGCTTGCAATTGGTTCAATTGCGCCATTGATAAGGATGATCAGTGATCGTATTTCATAAGAATGAATTTGCTTGGACAAGACGAGATGATCGAAGGAATTATTCCTAACAAGATTAGTTTTAACATTTTTGCTAGTAAATTTCTTATTTAAAAAAAACTGAAAGATGGATTAATTTATTGGGTGCAACAAAAAAATCTAGAGAAAAATCTCTAGATTTATATAAAATTGATTTAATTTAGAGCTATTTAAAATATGCCAGGGATTATTTGACCAGTAGTGATATAAGCGCCAAGTAAAGCAATCATTCCAATCATTGCCCAACGGCCATTGGTCTTTTCTGCTTCTTCAGGATAGTTGGAATAGTTTTCAACTAATTGGGTTTGTACCTGGGTCGCAAACATATTTTGCTTACCGTATTCAGTAATGATCTGGTTAGAAGCAGAACTGTAAGCTGGGATTCCTGTTGGATCAACTGATTGACCATCTGATTTATTATCAGTTGGATCAATTGATTGATCAGAAACTGGGTTACTAGAAGTCATTTATAAACCTAAAAAATGCCTGGAATGATTTGACCTGTTGTTGCGTAAGCACCGAAAGCAGCAATAAAGCCGATCATTGCCATCCAACCATTAAACTTTTCTGCTTCTGGAGTCACGAGATTAATCTCAAATAATGTGCATGAATGTAAAGGAAAAGTAAAGGAATGTAAAGGGGGCGCCCGTACACAGCAAAAGTTATAAGGGTTATTAGCTGAAGCAATATTTTTTATCCACGGTCTAAATAACAATTCCACTAACTTTGTTGCACTTAATTCAACTAGATGGATTTAATACCAGGTGTAGTTCTTTTCTTTGGAGCCATTGGAACTGTGGCTTTACTTGGTTGGGATACTTTCCAAAATCGTAAGCCAATTACCAAAGCTGAAATGCAGCAGTCTCGTGGAACTAGAGCAGCTAAGCCACAACAAAAGAGAAGAGGGTTGTTTAACAGAGGATAATTATGGGTGAAATTCAAACATACGCTTCAAACTCAGGAGATTTTAATTTCCTTTTCGTTCTAATCATTGTTGGGACTTATCTTCTTTATGAGGTTGGAAAGGCAATAATGGACAACAACGATGATGATGACATGGATGGAGGAATGACGATGCGTGTAGCAGATGGAGCACAGGCCTGAATTGACTACCAAAACAATATGTACTAATTGACAGCTAAAATTTGTCGTCTCTAAACAGGTTCAAGGGTGAATTGAATATATAATTAGTCATCTATTTAATTAAAAATTTTGAGCGAAGAAAATATCAAAAGAAAAATAGATGCTTTATTAAAAGAACTTCAGGAGAAAACAGGAGTTTCGGATGAAGAGATGGACGAATTTAAAAAAATAATGGAACTAGCAGATTTTTCACAAGACCAAGGATAATTTATGTATGAGTCGCGATGAATAAAGGTTTAGCGAGATGCGAGTTTTGACCAAATAAGCAGTACCAACACGTTAAACAATGCATATCCAATAGCAATTTGAAGTTGGCAAAAATAACCAACAATCGAAGAGGATCCCAAAATGATCAAACTAGTAATAAAAATATCTCTTGAAAAATTCACCTAAAAATATCAAGCACTATAAATATTCAGATTGAAAATTAAATCATGAAAGTCGTATTTGATTTTCAATCGAATAAGCATTACTTGTGCAGGCCTCATTGCCTGTAACTTGAGAAACAGCAATAACGAGAAGGCTTAGAGAACCAACTGCTAAAGAAATTGTTCTAATAGCACTGGCTTTCTTAGAGATTTTCTTGCTCATATCAAAAAATCTTGATGTAATAAGAATATGATTACTATCCAAGCATAAAAGAGTATCCATTGATACCTAGTAGAAATAATTACCTAAAAATTATTAGAACAATTCTGAATAGAGCTAAATCAATTGGAAACTAGATTTAAATTAATTGCTTTATTTACAAGCTTGCGATGGTTGCTGGGAGCTTTCTTTTAACAGTTCAATCCAATCTTGCAAAGAATTTAATGAGTCAATATTTAATTGGTAATAAACCCATCTACCAGTTTGCCTATCGGTAATCAAACCTGCGTCTTTTAAAACTTTTAAATGAAAAGATATTTTCGATTGCGCCAATCCAATTTCATTAATCAAATCACAAACACATCGCTCTCCGCCTGAAAGAGACTCAATGATTTGCAATCGCAATGGATCAGATAAAGCTTTTAGCAATTTCCTGGCCATTGCATTTTCAAGAACTACTTCGTTCTTTATCGCTGTGGCCATCACAGAATGAAAAATATAATCCCATGATAAAACAAACTTCAGAAAAGGCTTGCATCGACAAACCTCTTTACATCAATATAAATTGATATGAGGAATCCAGTCCTTCATTGATTAACTCAATTAACTCAATTACAGGTTATGCGAATCGGTATTAATGGTTTCGGTCGAATAGGACGACTTGCTCTAAGAGCGCTCTGGGGTAGAGAAAATATCGAGATTACACATATCAACGATCCATTGGGTGATGCAAAGGGAGCTGCGCATTTACTTGAATTTGATTCAGTACATGGTCGTTGGAACAAAGCAATAAGCAACGACCAAAACAACCTGAGTATTGAAAGTCAACCAATATCTTTTTCTCAAGAAAGTGATTTCACAAAAGTGCCATGGAAGGAAAAAGGAATAGAACTAATTCTCGAATGTTCAGGAAAATTCAAAACCCCTCAAACATTAAATCCATATTTCGATACTCTTGGAATGAAAAGAGTTGTCGTTGCATGTCCTGTTAAAGGTGAAATACAGGGAGAGGATGCTCTAAATATCGTCTACGGTATTAATCATGATTTATATGAGCCCAATAAACATCGCTTAGTAACAGCAGCATCCTGCACAACTAATTGCTTAGCTCCAGTCGTGAAGGTCGTTAATCAAACCTTTGGTATTAAGCATGGAAGTATCACTACACTCCATGACCTAACAAATACTCAGGTAATCGTTGATTCATTTAAGTCAGATTTAAGAAGAGCCAGAAGCGGATCACAAAGCTTAATTCCAACAACGACAGGATCAGCAAAAGCGATAGGGATGATATTCCCTGAATTACAAGGAAAATTAAATGGTCATGCAGTTCGAGTTCCTCTCCTCAATGGATCTTTAACTGATGCTGTATTTGAATTAGAGAAAGAGGTCACACAAGAAGAAGTCAATCATGTGTTCAAAAAAGCTTCCGAAGAAGAACTAAAAGGAATACTTGGTTACGAAGAAAAACCACTTGTCTCAATTGATTATGTCAATGACTCAAGGAGTTCAATTATTGATGCGCCCTCAACCATGGTGATCAACAAAACTCAACTGAAAGTCTATATTTGGTATGACAATGAATGGGGTTATAGCTGTCGAATGGCAGATCTCGTTTGCCATGTCATAAATCTCGAAAAAGGCTAAAAATAAAAACATGCGATTAACTGCATTGCAACAATATGGAATAGTAACGACCAACTATTGGGCATTCACACTGACAGATGGTGCTCTCAGGATGCTAGTGATTTTTCACTTTCATAGCCTTGGATATACAACATTAGAAATTGCATTCTTATTCCTTTTTTATGAGTTCTTTGGCGTCATCACTAATCTTTATGGAGGTTGGATAGGAGCTAGATATGGATTACGTCTAACACTATGGGTCGGGACTCTTTTACAAATCGGCGCCTTATTGATGTTGATACCAGTTTCGAGTGGTTGGTCGAAACTTTTGAGTGTCATTTATGTCATGGTTGCTCAAGCGATTAGTGGTATAGCAAAAGATCTCAATAAGATGAGTGCTAAAAGTGCCATCAAAACTGTCGTTCCAGACTCCTCAGAAGAAGATGGTGGAAATAATCAATTATTTAAATGGGTAGCCATCTTAACTGGTTCAAAAAATGCACTCAAAGGAGTTGGCTTCTTTCTTGGTGGACTTTTGCTTACAAGTTTTGGATTTAATAAAGCAGTTGAATTAATGGCTATCGGTTTAGGTCTGTCATTTCTAATGACATTAATTTTGCCTGGAGATATTGGAAAGATGAAAAGCAAACCCATCTTTAAAGACTTATTTTCTAAATCTCAAGGGATCAATGTCCTCTCTTTTGCACGCTTTTTTCTCTTTGGGGCAAGAGACGTATGGTTCGTCGTTGCACTACCTGTTTTTCTTGAAACGTATCTAAATTGGAATTTTTCTGAAATTGGAGCTTTTCTAGGATTGTGGGTTATTGGGTATGGTTTTATTCAAGCGTTTGCGCCGTCTTTAAGAAATTTATGGGGAAATAAAACAAGCCCAGGAGTTTCTTCTGTTCAATTCTGGAGCGCTGCCTTAACTGCAATACCAGCACTAATAGCAATAGCACTCTGGCGGCAAAGCAATCCAGAAATAGCAATTACAGCTGGATTGATATTATTTGGCTTCATTTTTGCAATGAACTCATCAATACATTCATATATGGTTCTTGCTTATACGGACAAGGAAAACGTGAGCCTAAACGTAGGCTTCTATTACATGGCAAATGCGGCAGGAAGACTGATTGGTACGCTCTTATCTGGTGTCCTATTTATGCTTGGGAGCAATGCCTCTATAGGAATGCAACTATGTTTATGGTGTTCAAGCCTATTTGTATTTATCTCATTGTTGACTAGCTTACGACTACCACCAGTTTCAAGTGCTATAGCTATTGAAAAAGCCTAAGATCCAATATCAATTAAAAAAATTAAATATCAAGGGAAAGAAGGGCTACTGAACCTCTGATTCTCTGTCATATTCAAGTCCAACTTCATTCATCCAAGCTGATTTCGTTTTACAGTTTTTACCATGCTCGGCTAGATGTAATCCCTCAATCGAAATAAATAAAACTAGTAGTGAAACTGGAATCCACCAGATGGGTGATCCAACAATTTCCTTCCAATTATTCATTGATTCTTTTTTTTTCATATTAAAGAGCTTTTTTTAAGCTTAAGTTAAGAAGTTACTAGCAAGCAAAAAAAGACAATAAAAAAAGGAGGCTATTGCCTCCTTTTTAATTTATAAGGAATTAATTCACTTACCAATACGCTTTACAGCAGCGCGAGACTTGGAAAGAATATCACCTTTTAGAGGAACAAAGCCAAGAGAAGGAGCCTTAGCCTGGGCTTTATCACTTAGCAAGTAGTTAAGTGATTCTTGGACGGCTTTAGTATTTCTACCATTACCAGTCTCGTAAGCAAGAATCCATGTAAGCGTAGCGATTGGATATGCACCCTTAGCTTTTGGGTTAGGATTTTTACCAGCTAAATTTTTATCTAGTTTTATACCATTAAGAGCTTTTGCTCCTGCTTCTGTTGTTGGCTTTAAAAACTCACCAGATAAATTTTGAAGAGCGGCAGGTTTAATTACACCTCTAATATATGACTGGTTTACATAACCAATTGCACCAGGAGTATTACGAATTACGCCTGCAACACCTGCGTTACCTTTTCCACCAACACCAGCAGGCCAAGCAATAGATTTACCTGTTCCTAAATTCCATGTCTTAGAGAAAGCTTGCATAGAGTTTGAAAAAGCCTTGGTTGTACCGGAGCCATCAGAGCGATGTGCCCATGTCATTTTTCCTGCAGGACAACCAACTTCTTTCCAATTTGAGATTTTACCCATAGCAACGCGAACAGCTTGCTCTTGAGTAAGTTTAAGATCACAGTCATAGTTGTATCCAAAGGCGATTGTTCCACCAACCATTGGGATTTGGACTAATCCACGAGTAACTTTTGCAATATCTGTTGCTTTCATTGGATCATCAGAAGCACCGAAGTTAACGGTTTCATCAATGAAAGCTTTACGGCCAGAACCTGAACCAACAGCTTGATAGTTGACTCGAGGTCCACCTTCTTTAGCTAAATCAGAAAACCAACGAGTGTAGATTTTAGCGGGAAAGGATGCACCTGCTCCACTAAGACGACTAGCTGCATTTGCGGACATGCCTGCGCCCACTGCAAGCAAAGAAGTAAAGATGAGGGCCTTCTTAGCGAAGGTCATGAGGCCTAATAAAAAACTTGCTCTTATTTCATAGCATCTAATTGATCAAAAAATTTGTCATTAGAAATCAAATTAGCAATTCATCAATTTTTCTTGATCTATTCTTAACCTTTCGATTAACCAAGATTAATTTACTTTTTAAAAAAGAATGAACTTAAAATAACGCGAATTTTCAAGGAAATAATTTAAATAAAACTTTGCCAACATTTAATCATTTGTTTACGTATCTTTAGTCAGGTCTAAATGTACATCCTATAAATTTCATTTTGGATCTCATATCCAATTTTACTTTTATCCTGTGTGAGGACACGATGAAATTATTTAAGAGCTTATTAATAGCTCCAGCAGCATTCGGCCTTATGGCGCCAATAGCGGTAAATGCTGATACAGCATTTAGTCCTACTTCAAAATTAGGAAGCAGCGTTAATTTCACTATTGGTTCTAATACAGACTCAGCAGATGGAGACGAGCTTCACTCAACATATGAGATGAAGTTTAAATCAACTACTAGCTTTACTGGTGAAGACAAACTTCGACTGCATAACCTTCTGCAACAAGAGCTTCACGGAGTGTTTCACGAATGCTTTTATCGTCTTCAACAATTAAAATTCTTGACTTGGATGGATTCTTAGACAAGTGATCAACCACAAGGACGAACAAGCTTTGTATTACATATCAATTATAGTTGATATGTCCTAATATGCCTTGATAGCTAAATCCAGTATGCAAATTAATTTTCATAAGAAATTAATTAGAACAGTGGTTTTTACTTGCTCAATTATTTTTTGCATGGGTTATTATTTCGATCAATATCCAAACCATGAAATCCGGAAACAGATATCAACAGATGGATTATTAATGGATTAAATATAGGTATGGAGAAATAAAACGACTTAAAGATATTAGAGAAAGTATCAACTAAAATTTTATAAGTGCAAATTAATACCTCTACAAAGAAAGAAGATGAGATGGCCACCGAATGCAGCTTGGACCTCAGCCGTAAAAAGAGAAGGTTATCGACACTTTGAAGTTAAAAGCTATGGAGGCAAAAAAGATGAACGGTGGGTAGAACTATTTCCAGTTAACAACAACGAAATTCTTATAAAAGTTCCATGGTCGGAATTAAAAACATACTCAAAGTGGACGAGTGGATGGCTTCAGTTGCCAAAAGATGAAGACTGCGATGGAAACTAATCTTAAAGAAAATAAAACCAGAATTTTTGAGTAATTATTCTTACACAGCTGATACTGGTTTGTTCTTATATTTTTGAAACTTCTCAGGACAACCTTCTTTTTATACTGAGCTTTAGAAGGTTGTTTCTTTGAATAAAAAACGTCAGTGCTCCCCCCCAGAAGCCAATCAATTGATGACCAATTCAATTGACTGCCTGACGTACATTTATCCTAAATTTTCCTTTTCTTCAATGCTTCTGTAGGACCGTACGTATTAGGTTGGGAAACCGTAGAAATATCAAATCTCTTTTAAATAGACATTTAAAAAGGGCCCTAGGGGGCCCTTTTTCTTTACCGATTCTTTGGAAGCTTCTGGATATTGGTGGCCTGGGGCCAAGTGACTAGTAGAAAGGCTTTTGTACTCCGTTAGGGCACCTAAACGATGCAGAGGAGTTTCGACTGAATTGACGCACCTATATCATTGATCCTTGTCGCATCAGACGAATAGCCTACTTATTCATTGAGAATGTTGGAGCAGGAACCAGAATTCAGTTCGCTTCTCTTAAATACTCAGGTGGAGTGTCGACCATTAATGGTGCCTCTGAGCTCAACAAACGTATCTTTGCTCTATTCGCACCTCAACGCAATCAGCCTTAATGCCCATTGCATTTCCACTTAACCTGTTCAAAAATAGTAAGTTTGGGCTCTAGCTAAGATCTAATCAATAAATCAAAAACATGAATCAGACTCCAGAGAAAGAGAAGGGAATGAGCTTTATTAAAAAAGCTGGTAAATGGGCTCCATTAGTTGGAGGAGCATGGATTGTTCTGAATATTGTTGTTCCATTAGCTCTTCTTCGTATTCCAGCAGTCCAAAAATACTTAGTAGTACTGGAGGACAAACTCCCTTTTGACATTCCAGGTATTGGTTAGATGGCAACAGAGATTATTTGTTTTTTCTTGCTTGGTATTGCAGCACTGCTTCTAAATGCTGGACTCGACGCTCAAGTTCTTCCACTCTTTTGGCTAATTCTTCCATTAGTAATCAAATTAAGTTTCGACAATATAACCAGAAAGAAAGCACTCCTCATCAACAAAAAAACAAAATAGGGGCTAAGGTCTTGAAAAATTTAGCCGCAAAGCTGTGAACGAGTTACAAGCATTGACGCTATCAGGGGCATTAGCAGTATTTGCTATCACCTGGCTATTTTTTGGTTTTGGGGACGACGACGATGATGGAGGCGGAATGATGAGACCTGTTAGACAAAATGCCGATTAAACATCAGTAGGGAATAAGGAAGAGAAAAACCTCAATTTAGAGAAGACAATCCAAAAGGTATTTTTACAAGTCCTAAAGCTAAACACGCTTCTGATCAAGCATTAGCCTAAGTAATGAGAGCATGGTTATATGAAAAATTTTCTAATCAAATTAGTTTTATTCGTATTCATTGTTTTCTCAGGATTGAATAGTGCTGAGGCTGTAATACAAGGCTGGGTTCCACCAGAGGATTATGGAGAAGGTGACTCATATGAAATGGGAATGGAATCCGAAGAAAAAGCTTTAGGAATAGATTCACAAAGTGAAGAGTTGAGTATGGAAGATATTTTTGGGGATGAACAAGTTTTTCCTTTTCCACCAGGCCTAGGCAATTAATCAAACGCAAACATTCTCTTTAGTAATGTAGATGCAGATAACCATCTAACTTTTAAGTTTGTTGAACTAATGGCAACAATAAAAAAAGACTCTGAGCCTCTAGATAACTTATCCAGTCAAGAGATAGAGGATATTGTCAGATCAAATGAAATCTTAGATCAAGAAAATGAAAAACTAATCAAAGAAGAAGAAGAAATAGAGGCTCAAAGATTCTCAAAGACAAAATCTACAAAAAGATTGCTTAGACGATTAAGAAGATCACCGCTTGAAGTGATAAATCGATCACTCTTTTTTGTATTCATTGGTAGTTTTATATTCTCCTTTGTCTCTGTGTACTCAATCAACAAGTCGTGGTTTGTCTTTTATGTCATCAGTGCCTTCTCATGTGTTTTATACACTCCAAATAGACAAGCCCTCAAGGAACTAATTGCAGCATGGCCAAATATCGAAGATCTCTTAAAAAAAAGAAGTCTATGGAAATAAATTATTGAGACTTATAGGCCATTGATTTGAAAATTATTTTTTGAGGTATGTCTGATCTATCCTAAATTCATAATTGATTAAAAGGTAATGGATAAGAAAGGAGCCAAAGGGTACTGGATCTCAACTGCAAAGGTTATTAATCAAGAATTATTTAATGAATATGTCGAAAAAGTTGGGCCATGGCTCAAAGAAAATGGTGGGGAGGTATTTGCCAAAGATACAGACCCAATAGGGAAAGAAAAAACTGAAGATTCAAACCTAGCCGTCATTTGTGAATTCCCATCAATGCGAATAGCAGTAGAAGCTTATGAATCCAGTGAATATCAAGAGCTATCAAAGCTACGTACAGCAGCGACAGTTAATTCTACTTTCACAATCATGGAGGGAATGGACGAGGCGACAAAACTTAGAAGAGCAATGGGAATGTAGATAATGGCATCAGCCACTTCTGCATTCATTTCAAATGGATGGATGAATTGATCTAATTCCTTACAGCATTAAAACCCAAGGAGGCATATTTTGATGAGTACTCAAAATAGAAGTGACGATCCAGAACTAGTAAGGAAAAATCTTGAATTAATTATTAGTTCAAACAATTACCAATTAGCCCATGAAGATAGAGAGTTACTCAATAGTGATGAAATGAGAGGAGTGCGAATGCTTCTAGAAATTAATAAACCAGAAAAAATCCTAGAAGAACAAAATATTTTATCAACCATCATCGTCTTTGGAGGAGCGAGCCTTACCGATAAAAGCTCAATAGATAAAAGACTTGTACTAGCGAAGAACTCTCTCACCAAAGATCCAAGCTCATCTAATTTACAGAGAGAAATAACACGTCTAAAGAATTTACAATCGATATCTCATTACTACGATTCGGCCAGAGAATTCGCAAAGATTGTCTCAAGACAAAACCAAAAAGAACACTGCAATTCTCATGTAATTGTCACTGGTGGCGGCCCAGGGATTATGGAGGCTGCCAATAGAGGCGCTTTTGATGCCGACTGTAAATCCATAGGTTTAAATATAAGTCTCCCAAACGAACAACATCCCAATTCATTTATCACGCCTGGACTTTGCTTTAAATTTAATTATTTCGCCTTACGAAAATTTCATTTTGTAATGAGATCAGTTGCAGCAGTATTTTTCCCAGGTGGTTTTGGAACATTTGATGAACTATTTGAATTACTGACTCTTCGTCAAACAGGAATGAAAACACAAATTCCAATTATTCTATTTGGTCGAGATTATTGGTCGAAAGTGATCAACTTTCAATTCCTTTCAGACCACGGACTTATCTCAGATGAGCACATGAATCTCTTTGAATACGCCGATAGTGCTTCAGAAGCATGGGACATTATCAAACAATAGACGTATCATCTGATAATGGATTGGAAAACATCACTAGATTGGTATTGTTCAGGCAACATTCTCGAGAAAGAGGATCTTGAGCTTTTAGAAAAACATTATCAACAGGTAATCAAAGAAATAGATACGAATCTCTCCCTTGAACTAGCTCCAAAACATATTTGTAATCAAACCAATATTCCAGAGGGAAGTTCTTGGTTGACAGCAGTAGCAGTTGTACTTGATCGATTAAATCCTGTTAAGACTGGCAAGCCAAGAAGTTTAATCGTTGATCAATTAAGAAGAAAGCAAAGCAGTTAAGCCCTCTTTATACAAAAGAGTTGAACATAAAAGGCCCGAGGCCCAACAAAGTCCCCTAGCAGGAGGAATATCACCAACATAAGCACCGATATAAATAAACCTAACGAATGGGTGAACCCACGCAGCTATCACTGCTACAGGAGAGACAACACCCGCAATCAGACATAGTAAACACGCAGGAGCGTGAAGAGTTATGCTTTCCCAGCAATTTTGATGGCACCAAACAGCTCTTTTGCCAAAATCGGGGAGCTCATCAAACAAAGCTCTTGGAGCACTCATATTCTCGGCCGAATATCCAGCTTTGACTCGGCCATAAGTTAGCGGCCCAATTGAAAGCAAAACAACAACGGCAGACAGGCAAAGGCTCCAAGCAAAAGCTGTTTCCATGGAATAAAAAATGATATTTCGAGCTTAAATGAGGCAGAGTCAAAATGAGGATCAAAGGTTGGGTGTAAATTGATAAGCCCAAAGTTAATACAAATAAAGTTTTCAAAGAGAAGATAAAAACACAATATTTAGTTCATAAACTTGTTATCCTCTTGGAGTCATAAGAGTTCTGCTCGACTAAATCATCCATCATTAAAGCAATCCAACCATGGACTGGGATTCTGCGAAACAACATTGCAACGAGCGAAACTGGCAATGGTCATTGGAATTAATCAATCAGGCTCAAAAAGAGATGGAAGAGTTAGAAACGAAACTAAAAAAATGTGAGGATCAACAGAAAGCTAATCGTTTATATAACGCCTGTAATTACTAATGGAAGAAATGAGCGCAACAATAGTTCCATTGGGTTCACTTGCACTTCTATTTGCTGTGATTTCAATCCTTGTCTTCCTTAGGAAAGCAACTATCGCAAGACAAGCTGAGGAATCAATAAAAAATAGAATGGAAGCAAAAAGAAATGAAAAAACCGATTCTCTTGAAGAACAAAAAAAACGTTTAGAACTTTTGCTTAGAAAATAAAAAGATACTTACTTACAAATTATCTTCGCTTATTTTGCCAATTCTTTTGATCGGATTAGACCCGTCTCTATGATTTGCTGGATCAAAGGGAAAATTTGTATCTGGGCCTAAAAGATCATCAATACTTTTTGTATCCATTGAGCCTTGATCATTTTCAATATCAACATCCGTTGTCATTAAAACCGGCTGTGCTTCAACTGACTGGAAGCAAAAACTAATTACTAAAAACAGGGACAGAAATAATCCAAACCAAGTTTTTATAACACTTTTCATTGAGAAGTAAAAGATTAACTATTTGCTCAAGGAAAGTATATATCCCTATTTCCTTTCAAATACTAGTCCTCAAAAATCAGACATGCAGGTGAGGAAGGATTTAAAGAACACTCTCTTTCCCAGTATGAAGCGATCGCTGTCATTCCTCTTTTGACTGCCTCGTGTTTTCTACCTATGTCACCCATATTTTCTCTGGGGACACTAAATGAAGTTTGAAGTTTCATAGTTTTCCTCTTCAATTAATCTCGGTATAAACCATCAAGAAGGCTTATTGCAAGTGAATTTATCCTCATCTTTCTCTTAAATTATTTTAGAGTCATCATTTAAAATATTTTTAATTTGGAAAAATCAATTTTTGACATCTGATGACTTGCTCAAAAAAAGAAAACTCAACTCAAGTAATTAAGGGTTATGACAAGTGACTTCAACAATAATTTCAATAATGACATTAGGTATCGCTATTACAGGAATTTCAGTTTGGTGGGTCAGAACGACCATCAAAGAAGGTAATAAGGCACTTGAAGAAAGCCAAAAAGAGAATCTAGATAATTAACACTTTCATAGATTTAGGTACAAAAAAATACTTTGAGAAAATAATTTGGACATATAGTAAAAAGCTCCTCCACTTTGTTAGTGGAGGAGCTAAGAAACACATTCTTCAGACCAACTAACAGCTACTTCTTATTAAGGGCAGCCTTAACCTTTGTGGGAGACAAAGCCTTAAGTTCCTCTTTTATCTCATTTTGACGTTCATCAAGAACTTTAATACGAGCTTGATAGCGCTCTTCTATTCTTTTTCTGGAGTCCTCAATGTCATCGAGTTCCTCTTGACGTTGATTACGCTTAAGCTCTTCAAGCTGACTATCAGAAACCACATAAACAGTTCTGGTAGGTGCAATTAAAGAATCAGAGAAAAAAGTGTCGAAGAGTGAAGTGTACATAACTTTTCATTCAAAGTACACAACTACTCTGTCCTAAAGTAATTCAGTTAGGGATGAGGCATACCGTAGAAATTGATTCGGTAAATACAACTCACTTCGGTTGCTACTACTCAAAAGATAGGTATACCGACCTCTAAAGTTTTTCACAAAGCGTCTCTTGAAAGAGATAACAAAATAATGGCTACATATTCACTCTTACTTGGAATCCTCGTGATAATCATTTCATGGAAATTCTTCAATGACTGGTCTTCTGGCCTGGCAGGATTTATTTATGGTGGCATCTTCTTTTGGAGTATCAAATTATTTGTTCAACTCATTAAAACTTTATTTGGATAAAAAATGATGTCTCCATTAAATCAAATGAAACTACTGAAACCATGTTTTAAGCCCCAAAAGATAGTCACCAAAATTGCTGACAAAGGTAGTGCGATGGCAAGTGTGATATTGATTGTTCTAAAAATCTTCCCAACTCCATTACTCGTATCTTTAGAAGGATCTACGATAAGTGGCATAGCGAATACGTATTTTTTTTATTTATAGGCGTAATTTCCATTCAATTGGTTAGATTGTCGTAATTATCGAGACAGTCTCATGTATTTATTAGGTCTTGGACTATTAGTTTTAAGCACTTGGTATCTGATGAAGCTATACACAAATTTCAATAACGATCCGATAGCAAAGAAAGAAATCGACAATGCATGGCAAGAAGCAAAGAAAGAAGTAAAAGGTAAAAATCCTTTTGCACCAGGAAGAATTAAAGAGGCTCTCAATGCATATAAAGCCGATATGAATAAAAAAGACAACTAAAAGATAGAAAATCCAAAGGGATCAAAATATTTCTAAAAAGTAGTTAAATTAGTATTTTGTTGATTTAGTAGTGAAGCCCTCATTAGTTCTAATGGATTATGTAGACAGAAAGACATTGAATAACGAACAACAAGAATATCTCGAGCAAGTTTTAAAAGCATCAATTCAGAAATTGAAATTCACTGGTATCGAACCCGTAATTGCTAATAATGAAATATGTGATGCAGCTCTCATTTCCCAGGGTTCCTATGAAATAAGTTGTATTGCGTCCATACTTGATACGCTTCAGCCAACAGGAAAAACAATGGAGCGCAAAAAAAAGGTATTCAACGCTCTATGCAATGCAGGTTTAATAGTTACTGATTAAAGAAAGAGACCGAAATCGGCAAAACAGATCCAAACAAATATCAACAAGATATCTACAAAAAATACCAGTGAGAGGCATTGAACCTCTCATGCCGCCTGACGGTCTGGGTAAGCTTTATTTAGCAGCTTCAGGTGCTTTTCTCGCTTTGCGTGCACGTCTAGCAGGTCTACCAGCACTTGGCTTAACAACTGCAGAAACCTCAGCTTTAGCTTTGGCTGCAGCCTTTTTAGCTACAGGCTTTTTAGCTACTGCTTTCTTTGCTGTTGCCTTTTTAGCAACTGTTTTTTTTGCGACAGCTTTTTTAGCTGTAGCTTTTTTTGCTGCTGCAGCTTTTGGAGCAGAGCCTTTACGTGTGCGATGAGAAAGAATTAAAGCCCATTCATCAGCGCTAATATTTGCTGGCTTATTTCCATGAACCTCAGAAACTTTAGCTGCTTTTTCGATATCTTTAATTAGGTTTTTCCAAGAAGCTGCGTAACGCTTATCAGACTGAGATTTAGCACCGCTTTCAACAAGGGTTTCAACGACTTGAGAAGCAGAAACCTTCTTACGACGTCTGTTAAAGATCTCCTTTTGCAAGGTAGCAATCAAGGCATCACCTTTAGCACTAACTTTGATGGATAACTGAGACATAACTCAATAATTACTTTCTTAATACATCTATCACATATAGGGTATTTAATTCAATAGTCAATGCTTAATCGACAACTAAATTTTCATATATCTATCAATATCACTTAAAGTGATACCTTCAAATAATTCGATCTTAACTATAAAGCCATATCTAGTGGGCGAGAGAAAAGCCAAAAACTAATACAAAACCAATGCTAGTCAATAAAGCTAATAGACCTCATATGCTGATCAATGATGGCATGAGAACACTAATAACAAATTGACCTATTAAAGTGTCAGGCTACCTCTGGACACCAACCAATCTCTTTCTCTCGTTGCCGAATCCAAAGAAGACAACGTGAAATCAAATGGTCTCAATGAGGAATAAGACGACGATGAACAAGACAAGAAAGAATTATTCTGCAATGCTTGTCGCTGGAATAATTGAAATGTTGACATGTCATGCAAACGCAAGCTGAACATGTTTTTTTGAGAATCCCTTTCTCAAGGAATTGCAACTCTTCTTCTTGACCGAAGATCTGATCGGTGCAAGTTTCTTTGGTGTGAGTCGTAGACATTGACCAATTCCTATAGGTTGGGCTACGGCAGATACCCATTCTTCAGCCTTAAAGACAGCATACGGAGAAGCGGATAAAGTCATTGACCTTTAGCAGTACACATGTACTAGCAAGAATCAATAGGTAATGTCAAGTCATATATTTCAAAACATCTAATACATGTCGCCTGCAATACCAAAAATCGAACAAACAAAATGCTCAAACACGATGAATATTTCAAGGATATAAAGGCTAATTAAAAATAATTAAACGGATAGGTCCACCACAAAAAAAATAAGCAATAAAAAAGCCCTCATCTCATGAGGGCAAAATAAAATGCTGAAGGATCCCCATCACCCAGCTTTTCAAAAATAATAATCAAATCAATCAGATTAGGCAACATTAAAGCACCATATGTTTTATCTCAGGCTTAAATGAACACCATCTGTAGGGGGGGGGTTGATTTATATGGGAAATAGGGTTAGAAATAGTATCCCCATCACCCAGACCCGTAGGACACCATACCTAGGGTCTTTTTTATTGGAAAACCTTTTATAGAGGGATTTCGTCAAGATTAAGAATGCAGGAGCTGTGGAAAACTTTTGTTATTTGAATGAATTTGCGAGCTACAAAAATATGTCCTTACCTAAATCTTCGGAAAAGTAGCTTATAAAGGTTTAAAAACGATTAATTGAAAAATCCTTCTCAATTAAGTAAAAAGGTTCTAAATCTTTTAATTGATAGGAAAAAGACAATTGCGCTAAAGAAATTAAATCTATCGAATAAATCCAGTTGAAATCTTTATGTGATTACACAAAATGATTGACCTCAAAAGAAATAGCAAAAAAGAACCAATTGAAGCCACAGGCCTTCGAAGTCGTAAGTCTTCTCTATATAAGCCAAATCAACAAGAAGATTTCAAAATTAGTAGAGGTCGTTTCTCAAATTTTCTGACGTGTCAAAGGTGCTTTTATCTCGATAGGGTAAGAGGTCTTGATCCTCCTGGGACACCAGGTTGGACTCTTAATGAAACCACTGACCTATTACTAAAAAAAGAATTTGACGATTGCAGACAAAAGCAGGTTCCACACAGAATATTTGCATCTAATGGACTATCTCATGTTGTTCCATTTGATCATCCTGAAATGGATAACTGGAGAAACTCACTTCATCGGGGACTAATGCATCGTTACAAGGATACCGGAATAATTTTGACTGGAGGTGTAGACGATATTTGGCAAGACACTATTACAAGACAACTAATAATTGTGGATTACAAATCACAAGCAAAAAACGGACGAGTTGATAAGAAAGATTATTTAGAGGATCCTTTTCACGAGGCCTATAAAATTCAAATGGACTTTTATGCTTACTTACTCTCGGGGATGGGTTTTAGTGTTCATCCAATATCTTATTTTCTAGTTTGCAATGCAAAAAGAGATGAAGATGAATTTAATAAGACCATGCGTTTTGATGAATATCTTGTTCCCTACAAATGGAGCAATGATTGGATAGAGAGTCGACTAGATGAAATGGTCACACTAATGAATCAATCAGAGATTCCAGAATCAAATCCTTCATGCAAGAACTGCGCCTATGCAGATCAATATTCGAAAATACTATTTTCAGGAAATTCAAGTAAAAAAGAAAGTACACAAGGAACTTTGCCATTATTTTAAAAACGCTAATAGTTTTAAAAATGATTCTGATCAAAAAGCGTCTAAAGGATTAATGGGATGTGCGGAAGATATCAGCTATTAACAAAATTTATAAATTTACCAGATCTTTTAAAAAAAGATGTGCCAAGGGGATTGAGTCAAAATTATGAACCACAAATATTAATCAAACCAGGTTCTCCAATTCTTGTTCTTAAGAATGAAGGCAAGACACAAACATCCATAATGCTATGGGGGTTTATATCTGAGTGGAGTAAAGACCCTTTTGACAACACAAGGCCAAAGCCATTTAACGCGAGATCAGAAAGTGTTGAAGAGAAGAAGCTTTTTCGTGCAAGCTGGAGGCATAAGAGATGTTTGATACCAGCCAGTGGGTTTCTAGAAAAAGGTCACCTAATAGGTAGAAAAGATTCCCAAACTTTCTGGTTAGGTGGACTTTGGAATAGATGGATGTCTAAAGAAGGATGTGAACTAGAAAGCTGCTGCGTTCTAACGACCGAGCCAAATGATTTAGTCAAACAATTTCATAACCGTATGCCCGTAATTATTCCAAATGGGCTAGAAGAAGAATGGATCTCTTCGGTCAAAAATGCTCAAGACCTTAAAGCTTTAAAACCTCTAATGAGTAAATGGGACCCAAAAGAATGGACGGCCGAACCAATGAACCAACCTAATGCCGACCAATTATCCTTCCTATAAAATCAAGACAAAAAAAGGGCTTATACAAGCCCTTTTATACATTTTATAAGATCAGGACTTCAATGATCGTGATGCACTTCTGCCGAGTTAGGCATTTCATGGGCAGAAGACAATTTCTTCAATGATTGAGATCCACAAATAGCAGACAGAGCAATCACAACCAAGGATGCAGTGCTTAACAATTGAAGCACTATCGGGAGATGTGAATTAATTCTTTCTCTAAAGGTAGTCATTTGGGAAGTTAATTAACACTCCATTCAAACAAAAAGAATAAGCACCGTCCATAGGTTGAATATTATGAACTAAATAGCTAAAAGCAAAAAAATAAGCATAAATAAATTTAGTCCTACTGTTAAGAGTGATGTACTTGGTTTAAATTCATTAGCCAAAACTAGGGACTCACGCTCTTATTAATTTCTAATTATGACCTAAATATATAAAAGTCTCATAATATACATAATGAAAATTAGATATTGAAAGAAAACACATAAATAAAAATTGTACAATTAAGCCAATAATCAACTCAAAACTACTCATGAATAAAAAATTAAAAAAGGCTAAAACAACTCGACGTCAGATATCTAATTAAAATTATCTAAACAAATTTATTGAAATGGTCGGAAATAGAATGGATCTTCCTTCTCTAGACAAACTGAAAGAATTAGAAAAAAACGCAAGAGTAGAAGGGAGTGGTATTGAATTTGAATCTCTATTAGGGCTCTGGAAATTTAATTCAGTTTGGAAGCAGGGATCAGATACAGAAGACTCGATTTCAAGCACTTTGCTACAAGTTCTTTCAGCCAGTCTAGAGTTGAAGAAGGATATACGTAATCCTGAAGAAGAGAAATTTACTATCGCCAACGCAATTAAATTTGGATTATTAACTTTGAGGTTTAGCGGCTATGCAAATTTAGAAAGGAAGCAGCCATTATTACCCTTTTCTTTTGATTGCATTCATATAAAACTAGCTTCATTGACTATTTTAAAGAGATCTCTACCGGCAACGGATCAAAAGAAGAGACCGTTTTTTGCATTAATAGCTATCGATCCAAATGGTAAGTGGTTGTCAGCAAGGGGGAAGGGTGGAGGACTTGCTCTTTGGATACAAGAAAAATGAGCTACTTCTTGTAAAATTCCTCTTAAATATTTTTTGGAGAAATACTTCTAAGAATATTTTTCATATGACAAATATTGCCGGACATTTATTAATATTTAGCCAAATATCAGGCAAAAGTGGTGACATCAAGCGATAACTTTATTTCTGAGAGAAATCCTATCAATAGAATTAGGATGCTCACGAACAAATTTGTTGAACTCAATTGCTAGCTGTCTTGCTTCAAAAGCATCAATAGCATAAAACCCTAACTCATGTCTTTTGTTAGCCAAATCTCTGTAGCTAACAGCATATCTTTTACAGGATGTAATCGGTCTTGAGGACATTTCTAAAAATTAAACTAGATGAATGCTAAAAACAAAAAAATATTTCTGAAAGAAATCTACCGAACAATTATTGGACAGGAAACCGAATCTAATTCTATTAATGCTTAAGACCCTTAGATCTTAGATAACATCAGAGCTAAATTCTTGATAAAAGTAAGCATTATAAGAATGTAAGCTAGACTATGTTTATAGATTTTACATAATTTTTTAAGACTTAAAAATAACGAGGTCAATAAATAATCAATTATAAGAAAAACTAATTACATGAATAATTTTTACTTTATAAATTTGGTATTTCTCCCTACATACAGTCAGTGATAAGAAAGGTAAGTTAAAAATGTTATTCGACTTAATTAAAGTTATGACTTTAGATATTTACAAAGCGATTGTAAAAGCGTCAGAGCAAGGAAATTTATGGGGACTCAAGCGTACCGATTACTAGCTATGTTTAAATTCACCAAGTTTAAGTTTATTCAGTTAATTATATTGTGGAACCTCCCGATTCTAATTTTATTTATTGGAATAATATCAATACCCATAGAGTTTTCTAATTCAATTTAAATTTTTACTAACTCAAGATATCTATACAAAAAATTCTATTAAGTAGAGAACTATTTTTCAATATGGTAAATCATTAAAATTTAGATATGCATAACTATTAATGAATTTGAAGGCTAAAAAAATAAAACTCTGGAATAGATATATGGCTATTACATAAAGACACAGCACGAATTTTATTAAGCGGCTTTAAGCTGAAGACTCCTATTATCGGTCCAAGTCCAAGCAGACTTCTCCATTGTAGATAAATCGACTCTGTGGCTAGCCATCCAGTCTCCATTGGCTTCTATAAATTTCTCAATATTTCCCTCTGGGTGCTGATGGATAACAATTATTTTTTGAGGGTCTTCATCACTACACCCTCTGTACAAAGGCTGAATATCAAACTCTCTATGCCTTCTGGTAGCTTCATTGCTGTCGAAGATTGCAGCCCACTCATCAAAGGTGCTTTCAACCTTAAAAGTAAAAACTGAGGTGACAGTAGAAGACATCGATAATCTTTAAATATGCGCAAACGATACCAAACAAAACACAACTGACTAACAGTTGTTGTAAAAACTAGATAAAAAAGAAAAGTATCTGCTAGAAATAGCTGATGCAGATAACAAGAAAAGACCTCAAGCGAATCATCAACTTGATTGTTGTTTTATTCGTTGCCACTGTTGGGTTCATCAAAGTAAAACACCCATTTAGTTATTTAGTTGGTGTTCCTGTTGCCAGTTGGGTCGTTTATCTTTTATGTAATGCAATGTGCACAGATATTCTTTTTGGAGAAACATTTGGCTGTTCAGAAAAAAGTATTTACAAGGAGAAATAAGGTGATTACGAATTAAAACTTTCTCAATCAGTGAAAAAGAAAAATATGACCAAAACGTAAAAAGTACTGGCAAAGATAAGCTAAAGTTGAAATAAAGAAATAAATCAATAAAACTACTCTTAAATTCTCATAAAAACAAGATGCTATTTGCTTTATTCAGTTGGAAATAATCTTTCTATTAGCTGAATTGATACCTTGTCTTTCAATAGGCTATTTACTCGGACGATTTAAAAAAGATTTATCCCTAACGATTTCTCGTCCTCTTATTAGCTATGGGATTCCTATCAGCTTGATGGGAATATTACTTAAGTCTGGCCTTGAATTACCTTTAATAGAATCCGCTGCATTAGCATTGGTAGCTATTGGTTCATTAATGGCTATATTAAATGGTTTTTCTGCTATAAAAAACTTTATACCAAACAGAACTCTTCAATTAGGTAGTGCATTTGGAAATACTGGGTATTTCGGAATACCAGCTTCACTAGCACTACTTCCAAATCATGCTTTGATTTACAGTATAGGTTTTGACCTTGGTGCGACATTAGTAATTTGGAGTATCGGACCAATACTGCTAACAGATCCTTCAAATGTTTTAAGTTCTAATAGGTATTGGAAGAATTTCATAAAAGCAATATTTAGCAGCCCTGCTGTAAAAGGATTAATTGGCGCATTAATTGTTCATTCATCACCATGGGATAAACAAATAACAGACTTACTATGGATACCTTCAAGGGTTGTAATTGTTTTAGCACTGGTAATCGTTGGAATGCGTTTAAGTTGGCTGAGGAAAGCAAATCTCTCAAGAATAAAAATCCAAATAATATCCATAAAAAATGCTTTAGTCATGAAACTGGTTGGATTGCCAGTCATTATGTTGATCATTTCCGCTGCTATCAGATTACCCAACGTCATGCGAGAGGCTTTAGTACTTCAATCAGCTGCGCCAACAGCAATATCTGTCTTACTAATATCGCAAGCAGCGTCAAGAGATGAGGAGGAAGCCACTTCTCTTGTTGTATTAAGTACGATCATCGCACTCATATCAATCCCTGTTTGGTTGATGATTTTAAGATTGTAAAAAGTTAACAACTATCGTCTTTTAACTCAGTTTGTCTAAGTTATAAGAAATACAATTTTTTTAATGACTTCAGCTACAGCAACAAAAACGACAGCAAAGAAAACAGCGGCAGTAAAATCATCAGCAGTAAAATCTCAATCAATTTATTCATCAAGTCAATCAAGATTTGCCAGTTCAAAGCTAATTCAAAACCTAGGTTCATCTAATGATGGTGTTCAATTCGATTTTTCAAGTTCTTTAAGAACTGCTTTTGGGAGAGACTAAAAGAATATGGACCTTTTAAAAACACTTTTTACAGTTGTCATATGTCTAGGTATTGGATGGGCAATCTCTAAAGGGATCATGTTTGGTTTGACTCATATTTAATATGCCTCAAGAATGGCATCCTACAAAGGAGAACTTGAAGAGATATAAAGTGCATAGCTCCAAGTTAAGGTCGCATGCGAAAAAATAAAAGAGCAAACAACTGCAAGTGAAAAATATATTTCAAATTACTTAACAAAATAGCAGCTCATTATCAAGAAAATTAATGACTAAAGAATGGGAACCAAAAGAAGAACATCAAGCAGTTATTGCAAGGAGTATAGAGTTTATTTCTGATGAATTAGCTGAGTTACAAGAGGCTTTACACTGTCCAAATTCATTTATTATTGAAATAGCTAATAGGGTAGTATCTGAATATAAATCAAATCAAATCATCATTAGAAGAGATGAAGAATAAATGGAATTTCTGCAATCACAAGATTTAAACCAATTGGGTCTTTGGACACCTCTTATTGGAGGTATTCTTCTCTACGTTGGGTTAAATCTAAAAATCACAGAAGTTGATCCTAATGAGTAATAAAGAAATGAAAAATCAGTACAACGATAAGAAAAAGTTCAATTTGTAAGAATTATAGTTTGAAATGAAACAAGGAACTATTGAACTAGTTTTTTTTGCTCTGATTTTCTTGAGTCTTCAATTGTGGTGGATAAGGATGACAATTAAAAATGGTCGAACTGGAGAAGTAGATAAATGGGGGCAAAAAACAAACAAACAGAAACCAAATGACCTGGAGAAAGCGAAGCAAGATTTAGAAAAACTATTTCGATCTTAATTTTCAATAGTACGAAAACTCATTAAATAATGAACTATCAAATCTTGCTTGAAAGCTACGCTGCTGGTGAATGTATTAATAAATACGAGCTATCATTACTAGAATTAGAACTTGATTCTCAACTAGAATCTATTAAATTTTCTCGAACACAAGGTTGCACAGAAAAAGCACCAAAGCACATTTGCGAGGCAGCTCAAGTATGCGAAGGTAGTAGTTGGATCACATGCTTTGCTTCAATACTAGATAAGGCCAATCCCCTTTCTCTTGGGAAGAAATCAAGAGGAGCAAAAGTCATTGATGCACTTCTAGATAACAATTATTTAATGAATTAAACTAGGAAAAACAATTATCAATTCATTATTAATAGACAAATTATTATTAAACAAATCCAATGAAAAATAGTGAAAGTCGTGAAGAGAGGAAAAAACGTTTTAAAAGTCTTTCAAGTGCAGAAAGAAAAATGTTGATTAGAAAGAAACTAGAACAACAGGGTTTAAAAGAGGGGAGCGGTGTGAGGGAAAAGGATCAATCTTCTTACGACAAGGAAGAAATGATAGATTTAATTCTATTAACAAGTTGTTTTCAAAAGAATAACTTTTAATAACTCATCCAATCAAAGTTTGTTTTACGAAATTAGTGCCTGCAAAATGGACCTATGGATAAACCTATTAAAAAAAAGAAAATTACCTTTGCAAGGTTTGCTGTTCGTACTCTTGCTATTTCTGCAAGCACCCTCGGTTTATTTGATTTTCTTAAAGGAGACTATCAAGCTGGAGGGCTTCTGGCACTTGGATGGTTAACAATCGTGATCGGAGAGAAAAGGATGTTTAATGGGGAAAAAACAAATGAAGAAGCCTAAGAAAATTGCCAACTGTTAACTATCAATAAATAGATCTATAAAATTCATTCTGCTTTTATTCGCTATGCCACCATAAAAAAGGTAACTGTATAAAAGTCTTTAAATATTGAGGCATTTTATTCCAACCCATTAAGTTCTATGAGTGAGACCAAGAAAAATAAGAACTTCAATCTGACAGAAATGAAGTTCAAGTTTAATGATCTGTTTACTGGTATTGCATTGATGTTGTGTGCATTTTTATGTGCGTTTAGCCTTGCACTAATTGCAATAAGGTTAGGGCCAATAGCTAAATGGGCTAATTATCAGACTATTTGCGTGGAACAAGAAAGTTTAAAATCTCCAATCGAGTGGGCGGTGCGTAAATGCAATGGAAGATCAAAAGTTTATCAAGTGAAGTGAAGGCAACTCAATTAAAGTTGCGTTGAGAATTTTCACCATTGAGATGACCACGTTTTTCTTAAGAAGCAATAACATTAAATCAATTTTTTAGTTAGAGCCAAAACAATAGAAATCCCGCAAAAAGTCCAGACATATGACCTAACAAACTAATTCCAGGTAGGAATGACCAAACAATTCCAATACCTGTGAGAACAGAAATAGATTTAAGTAATCTTGGATCTTTCTTTAGCTCGCATCCAATGGAAACAAATTTTTTCTTACCATAAATTGTAGTCATGAGAATAAACGCGTCGATACCAAATAAAACTCCACTAAATCCAATAGCTAGAGACATTGGATTTCTATAAACCAAAATATCAACGCACCAACAAATGAACGCTTGGAGAGGCATGATCAATACAATAAAAGCCAGGAAGAAATAGTCACTTTGAAGGCTTAAAGATTTAAGAAAATATCTAACTACTATGATTCCAGAGATATTTGCCAATAAATGATTAAAATCACCATGAAAAAAATGGGATGTAATAATCCTGTATGGCTCATAAAACAAACGTCCAGACCAATAAGCAATAGAAGTTTTATCAATTATTCCTAAGAAATCTGTTGCAAAGAAACAAATAGCGCAAGCCAAGAAGGGGACAAAATATTGCCAATCATCTTTTGAAATTTTCTCAAGCATTCCTAAATAGATTTTTCAATAATCCAATCGTACTTGGTGAATATGATCAATTGAAAAGCGAATAGGGTTAATTCTTTAAGTATGTGTATAAGCTAAAATGAGGACTTCATCAATAAAGAAAAGGACTAAAGCCTAAGGTGAACAAATCTATTATTGATATAAATGAACATTGATTTAAAAAAGAGACTAAATCTCAATAGTTATGAATGGTGGAGAAACCACCGAAGATTTGTAACCCTTGGATTATTTCTGGCATTTTTTGCTGGCTATGTCAGAGCTCCCTCAGCGAAAGACTTCAAAGTTAATGATATTTGCGGACGCCTTAGCGCTGATTTAATTACAGGGGAAGAGGCTGCAAGAGAATTAAAATTAGGAAAGAGAAGAATCGAGGGGCTAGAAGGAGAGAATGCTGATATTACTAATCACTACTACCATGCCAAGTACTACTGCCAAGGCTACACAAAAGGCAATGTAGGCTTGGGATACTAATTAACACATTTACAAAATAGCCAGAGAAAAGCATTGCACTTTTCACGCCGCTTTGACGGCTCTGGCTTTTTAACTAAGCTTTTACGGCTTTAGAACTAGCTTTTCTTGCACGCCTCGCAGGCCTGCCTGCTACAGGCTTAGATATTCTTTTAGAAACTGACTTAGCGGTTGAAGTTACTTTTTTAGTTTGAGCAGAAGCTACTTTCTTAACTGCGGTCTTAACTTTAGAAGTCTTAACTTTTGCCTTTGAAACACTCTTGGCAGGACCAGCTTTAGTTACTGCTCTCTTGGAAATTGCTTTTTTAGCTGCGGTTTTATTGACAGCAGCCTTTTTAGTAAGGGTTTTCTTGACGGTTGTCTTTTTAGCGGAGGGCTTTGCTGATACCTTCTTGGCACTCTTAGCGTTACGAGTACGATGAGAAAGAATCAAAGCCCACTCATCAGCACTAACATTTGCAGGCTTATTACCATGGATCTCAGAAACTTTTGCAGCTTTCTCAATATCCTTTATTAAGTTTTTCCAAGAAGCCGCATATCGCTTATCAGATTGTGATTTAGCACCGCTCTCTACAAGAGTTTCAACAACTTGTGATGCAGTTACTTTTTTTCTTCTCCGGTTAAAGATTTCCTTTTGAAGAGTAGCGATCATTGCTTCGCCTTTAGCGCTAACTTTGATACTTAATTGAGACATTGAATTAAGAATTACCTATATACAACATCTAGCACATTGTGGGTATCCAAACCGAACAATCTATTTACATGTAGATGTAAATAGCATTTGCATCTTATTAATTTACATAAAAAACCATTCATAAAAAGGCATAAGGAGTAGCAAGAACAAGTCACAGCAACGTTTTGGTATAGATAGAAAAAGTCTCTCTTATGGCGAAAATGACTATCAAGAAGGAATTGAAGATTTATTCATTTTCTAAAAAGTAAGCAATAATCGCTATAAAAAACAAAACACAAAAATTCGACCAAACAGCCTAGCTATCTATTGAAAATGTTCTTTCTAATTTTGCTTTTATTTGCTTTAAAGACGGTTCTGAGACCTTGAGAATTTTTTTATAGAAGCCAAAAAGTTTAAGACAAGCCAAGGGAACAAATATTGTTAGAAGTAAGGTTTTAGTTGTAATCATATAAATGTTATAAGCCAAATCGATGAGAAACGCTCAAATATTACTTGTTAAACCTATATATAAACTTAATGTCTTGAAGAAATTTTAGTTAAGGTCAAGGTGTTAAAAACGAATTAATCAATTCAATAAAATGCAAGACAGGAAGGATCTCAAAACCCTTATTTACCAGGTAGCAGCAGCAACAGATAGAGGTCAAAGGATGAACGCGATGATCGCTCCTATGTACAAAAACAAATTAGTAGAGATGAATAAACTAGTTGAAGATCTACTGCCCTTATCAGATGAAATAACTCAGAGTTCTATTGAAGGTGAATGGGAGCTTATTTACTCATCAGTTGAATTATTTAGAAGCTCTCCATTTTTCTTAGCCATTGAAAAGGCTTTAAACGACAAATCAAAAAGCGATTTATTTTTCAAGCTTCATCTTTTACAAGTTGGTTCATTTGGTTTATCGACAGTAGGAAGAGTCGGTCAATATCTCAATTTTAATAAAGGGGAAATGATTTCCACCTTTGATACCACTATCTTTGGACTTACAACCATCCCAATCCTTGGGTGGTTCAAGCTTTTGCCTACCTTTGGTGGTCGCGTCATAACTCTGGCTAAGGGGCTTCAACTAAAAAACAACATTCTTTCAATGGAGTTGGAGAAGACTAAAGTATCAGAGGTAGATGGACTGGGAAGAATTCCATTATTAGATAGTATTCTCATGGAAAGGTGGTATCCAGTAAAGACCGTATGGAAACTTTTGCCATGGAACAAAGAAGATCCAAATTGTGAGATTAACGTGATCTATGTAGACGAAGATTTAAGAATCATTAGAGATATGCACGGAGCAATGTTTGTTTACATACGTCCATCAATTCCTCTTCTAGACCAAACAAAAATTTAAGTAAATTCCCTTCTTAAATACTGAATTCACTGAAGCAATTCTGAAGAATTTGTAGTAGAAAATCTAAAGAAAAAAATTTTTTACAAAAAAATAAATGAAAAATCCAGAAATAATAGTAATTGGAAGTGGTATAGGAGGATTATGCTGCGCAGGATTACTCGCAAAAGCTGGCAAAAAAGTCCTAATTCTTGAGGCTCACACAAAACCAGGAGGAGCCGCTCATGGCTTTGAGAAAAGTGGTTATAAATTTGAATCTGGTCCCTCTCTTTGGAGTGGAATAGGTACTTGGCCTACGACAAATCCTTTAGGTCAAGTACTTAAAGCTCTAAACCAAAAAGTTGAATTAATTAAATATCAGGATTGGAATGTTCAAATTCCTGAGGGTGACTACACAATTGGAGTTGGAGATAAACGATTCCTTGATCAGATCAATTCAATTAGCGGAAATGATGCCATTAAAGAATGGGAACATTTTATTAAAGTGATTAAACCAATTGGTGCAGCAGCTAATTCAATTCCCCTAATAGCACTAAATCAAAACAAGGAAACTATCTATCAGCTCTTAAGACGTAGTAAAACACTCCTCACCCACTTGAAATCATTTAAATACCTAGGAGGTACTTTTGGAAATTTAGTTGATGAACATCTTAAAGATCCATTTTTACGAAATTGGGTTGATTTACTTTGCTTTCTAATAAGCGGTTTGTCCAAGGACGAAACAAATGCAGCTGCAATGGCAACCCTTTTTGATGATTGGTTTAAACAAGATGCCTACCTGGAATATCCAAAGGGAGGAAGTGAATCTATCGTTAAGGCTCTATTAAATGGAATTTACTTATTTGGAGGGAATCTTAGAATTAATTCAAAGGTAAGTCAGATAATTATAAAAAGGAATAAAGCAATCGGAATTGAGTTAAAAAATGGTGAGAAAATATTTGCAGATCATATTGTTAGCAACGCAGATATTTGGAACACACTTGATTTAATCCCAAAAGAAATATCTCAAAAATGGAGAGAAGAAAGATCCATGACTCCAAAATGTAAGTCATTTCTTCATGTACATCTTGGATTTAATGCAGAAGGACTAGAAAATATTCCACTTCATTCAATATGGGTTGATGATTGGGCTAAGGGTATTACTGCTGAAAGGAATGTAGTAGTTCTCTCTATTCCATCGGCATTGGATCCAACAATGTCTCCTCCCAACAAGCACATTCTTCACGGATATACGCCTGCTAATGAGCCTTGGGAGAAATGGGAAAATCTTAAAGTTGGTACTAAAGAATATGAAAAGACAAAAGAGGATCGCTGCTCAGTCTTCTGGCAACCAATAAAAAACTTAATACCTGATATTCAGGAAAGAATCGAAATAAAAATGCTAGGGACACCACTTACTCATCAAAGATTTTTAAATACAAAACATGGAAGTTATGGTCCAGCCTTGTCAGCAGCAGAAGGGTTTTTCCCAGGGAATAAAACTCCTATTAAGAATCTATTATTGTGTGGCTCAAGTACATTCCCAGGAATCGGCATACCACCTGTAGCCGCTAGTGGTGCTATGGCCGCCAATACAATTCTTGGTTCTAAATTTCAAAGAAATCTAATCGAAGAGCTAGATATATAAAAAAAGACTATTCTTGCTAGACAAAATGAAAATACAAATCAAATGACTCACTCACTCAACAAAGCTTTTACAGGAGTAATAGCTCTAGCTCTGATAGTGATAGCTGTAGGCCGTATCCCCTTTTCCAGAGAAAAAGAGCTCTCAAATCTATGCAGAGAATACTACACAATGTACCTTAATCAGAATGACTATTCACTAAAAGAAAAAAACGCGAAGATCAAAGTGATTGCAAAGAAAACAGGTCTTAAAGCTGAGACAAATAATGTTGGTAATTTTTGTAATTCGTTCTATTTCAACCAAAGATAGATTTTAAATAAGAAAATAGAATAGTTTTCTGAAAACATTTATTCAGTTTCTAATAGGAACAAATACATCCGTAATTATATCGATAGATTTAATATCAATTTAGTAGTTAAATAAGGATAGTAACGAGGAATAATCATGAAGAAAGAAACTTCATCAAATCTCCTTGAAAAAATTGATGTCGCCAAAGAAAGAATCAAGGAATTAGAAACAATGATTAATCATTGGGAAGGTATCGAAGTTGAAGGCTTTTGGGATACTGAATGCTCTATAAATCCATCATCTCCGGCATGCCTTCTCTTTAATAATTGACCTTTAATCGGTAAAACTTTATGCCAACTCAAGCAAATCAACTCAGATCAAAAGCTATTCTAATAACCTTATTAGTGATTAGAATTACCTCAAAGACCATAAGAATCACTTGATGAGGCGCAAAGGTATTTTTCTTTAACTGGTGAAATCTACATTTTTAAACTCATGATTCACAAAAAAATTTTATAGAGTTAAAAAAATTGTCGATAAAAAATGACGGAGCTATCCAAAGTCGTTTCATCAAGTGACTTTGATGATTGGTTTTCTTTGAACGACACTGTTATGGGAGGTTCAAGTAAGGCAGTTTGTAGATCTTCCTCAAAAGGCCTCTCCCTGGAAGGTGTTGTAGTTGAGGAAAAAGGAGGTTTTGTTAGTTGCAAATCTCCAATATTTTCACCCGTTCTAAATTTATCCAATTATCAAGGTTTTGAATTAAAAATTGAAGGTAAAGGTCGAACTTTAAAATTTGGAGTGTCATGTAAATATAGAATTTTTGGATTAAGAGGATTTTTCTTAGACAAATCACCGGGGGGGCTCAGATGGGTAGCAGAAATACAAACAAAAAGATTTGGAACAACTACTATCAAAGTACCTTTTGAAAGCCTTGAACCAACTGTTCTAGCAAAAAAAATTTCATTACCAATTATTTTCAAATCAGAATCTATAACCCAATTTCAATTACTACATTCCAAATTTGGCAAACCAGGAGAATTGAATCCTGACTTTAAGCCTGGCAAAATAAATTTTGTATTACAATCGATTAGTGTCTATTAGCACAATTAGAAAAATAAATATATTTATATTGTTCTGATTTCATAGGTAATAAAAACACAATGAATAGTAAAAGTATTTTCAAAGGATTGAACCTAAAAACAAATTAAATGTATGAAAAACATTTTTTATTGTATATACTCCTATTAATTCAGAAAACACCCTATCAATGGGATTACTTTAAATATACAACCTCAATAAGATGAAGAAGAAAGACTTACCACCGATATGTGGTTTTGAATTTGAAATTAATAAGTTAGTAAATAAGGAAAGAGATAGTAGACAAATCCAAGAAAAGTCAAATTTTGAGAATGTCAATTCAGGGTTTGCATGTGCCCTCCATATGCATCAACCAACTATTCCAGCAGGTAAAAATGGAGAGCTCATTTCACATTTGCAATATATGTTTGAACACACTTCAGAAGGAGATAATCACAACGCTGAACCATTTGCTCAATGCTATAAACGTCTAGCTGAAATCATTCCAAACTTGATAGAAGAAGGATATGATCCCAAAATAATGCTTGATTACTCAGGAAATCTTCTTTGGGGAATCGAACAAATGGGGCGAAAGGATATTCTTACATCGTTAAAGCTCCTAACGTGTAATGAGACCGTTCGTCCACACGTTGAATGGCTAGGCACTTTTTGGAGTCATGCAGTAGCCTCTTCGACTCCACCTTCAGACTTTAAATTACAGATAACAGCCTGGCAGCACCATTTTTCATCATTATTTGGAGAAGATGCATTGCGTCGAGTAAATGGGTTTTCTCTTCCTGAGATGCATCTTCCAAACCATCCGGATGTTCTATTTCAATTAATCAAAGCTCTTAAGGAATGTGGATATCGTTGGGTAATGGTTCAAGAACATAGTGTTCAAAATGTAGATGGCTCTAATCTAAGAGACGAGCAAAAATATATTCCCAATATGCTCAAAGCTCAAAGTAGTAATGGAGAGACCATCTCTATTCTTTCACTAATAAAAACTCAAGGATCAGATACAAAGCTTGTTGGACAAATGCAACCATACTACGAGGCACTAGGATTATCTAAAAAGAATTTAGGGCAACAGATTATTCCCACTCTTGTTACCCAAATAGCTGACGGAGAAAATGGCGGAGTAATGATGAACGAATTTCCTCAAGCATTCATTCAAGCATATAAAAAAATTGGTCCAAAAACGAATACAAGTCCCACAATTGCTATGAACGGATCTGAATACCTCGACTTCCTAGAGACATTAAATATAGATGAAGATAGTTATCCATTGATACAAGCAATCAATCAACACAAAATATGGGAAAAAATATCAGGGCCAATAACACCAATTTCGTTTAAAAAGGCAATTGATGAATTAGAAGAAGAAGACCAATCTTTTTCTTTGAGTGGATCCAGCTGGACTAACGATTTGAGTTGGGAAGATGGATATAAAAATGTTTTAGAACCAATTTCAAAACTTAGTTCCTATTTTCACCAAATATTTGACCATTTGATAGTTCAAAATCCATCGTTAACCAAAAACCATAGCTATCAAGAAGCGCTACTATACCTTTTGCTATTAGAAACTAGCTGCTTCCGTTATTGGGGACAGGGCGCTTGGACTGAATACGCTAAAACGATCTTCAAAAAAGGTGAAGAAGTTCTTAGAAACTTAGAAATATCAGCAGAGACAATTTAATCAATTTTGTAAAGGCATCAAACAAGAAAAAGAATTAACTAGCAAAAAATAAATTTTTGCGTTAAGGTCACCGACCAAAGCTTTAGTAAAATGACTAGTACAAGTTTTGACAAAAATGGACTCGATAAAGCAGGTATTCATTGGATGCAATATCTTTCAATGACATCAATGTCATTGCTTATATTTCTTATAGCATTAGACAAAGCAGTTCCTAGCTTTCATCATTTTGTCTTACTTTCAATGGCCCAAGCAGGAATTATTTGTAATGGGATGGCTGGATAAACACTTTTTACAGATCCACTGATCATGCCAAAGAAAAATATTAAAATATGAAAGAGAAAATCAATCCAGACAACGATGGTTGCGATCCATCAGAGGAATACTTCAAAAAGAAAGACGACACATATGAAAATGAAACTGAAGAATATTTTCCTCAAGAGACTTCTAAGCCCCCCCACTATTAAAGCAACTAAAAAGGGCTGAAGATAATATGAAATCAACTAATGATTATTATCTATGTGAAATGTATGTGCCTTCTGGATAGAGCTTTGAAATTGCATTAAATCGCTTTGAGATTTGTCGTTCTTTGTCAATCTTGACTTTACGATTAAGAACCAAAACGTTGTGAACAATCCATAGAAAAAAGGCAACAAGCCAATACCAAGATATAGGATGAGCCAAAATTTTTATATATCATTTAATTTAAGATGGCAATCTTGAAAGTTTTTTTCATAAGTATTTAAACCCTTTGTTATTACCTCAACATCAAAATTAGATTTTTAGAGACAATAATTCAAGATTGTTGCCCTATTCACTAGATCATCAACTTTGTGGGATTAGCTGAAAATACGCTAGTCATTCATTAAATATGGAAACATTTAGTGTAAATCAAGAAACACTTTTCCCAAATATACATATTCCTCCTGGGTTATTCATAGGATTTTCTACCATTTTTTTCTCAGGATAAGGCAGTGTATTTAGGCCTCTAATTTGAGATAAAGATTAGAAGATTTAATGAATTATTGAGAGAGCCGTAACTTATCTGGTTTGATTTTATGATAGATATTCTAAAAATATGAGCTTTTCAAATGCCTTTCCATGCATATAGTTTGGCAATCGTTCTCTTCCGCACTGCTAGATATTGAACAATATGTAACACACTCAAGATAATCTTCAATTGGATCCACTTGTCCTTGGGACATTTTCTTAGTATCTATTGTATTCATAAAAGTCTCCAATAATTGACTTTAATTTATCCTTTCTTTTTATTTTTTTCTATCGGTATTACTTACTAACTTATAAGCATAAGAAATACTGATACATAAATTAAATTTACATTAAAATGATTTTTTAGCTACTTTCTCAATTTTATTCTGATTCCTATTCTTTCTCTAATAGCTTTTATCGGAATCATATCTTTCATTTGATCATCAATTTGCTTTCTAATTAAATTCCTAAATAATTGGGAAAGCAAAACCAAAATCAAAAGTGACACTACAAGGGTGAGCAATGCGATTAATGAATAAGTATCCATCTTAAAGCTCTCTATATATTGCCCATTCATCACCATCAGCAGTAACTTCAGACAGTAAAGCAACAGCTATATCGGACTGATCAGAGCGTTTAACAATAATCTCTTTACCACCAATATACGGATCATTGAACTCTGATTTTGAACGGCTAGCCTCCAACTGTTCAGATGGTGTCAAAAGATCAAGAATTTTAATCCATATCTCATCATCTGAAGCAAAAGGATGAACAGAAAACTTACTCGGACTATTTCTTTTTTTATCCATATTATTTAATTTCCAGCATTAAGCTCTTTTACTTCATTAACTAACCGCTCTTGTCGTTCAGGCGTAATAAATCCATGAGATGCACACTCATTAATGTCTTGAATTGGATCTGATAGTCCATCGTGTTTTTCTAGCCATCCCTCAGTGCAACCTTTACATGCTAATTCATTTAATTCATTAGCCAAAGACTTTGCTTTCAAGCTATCCATCAATAAAATTTTAAAAACTTCTTTCTTTCTACTTTACTGTCATTCAATAACTCAAGGAAAAATTAATAAGCCTTATTCAACAAAATTGCCAAGTTGTAAAGTTTTTACCCTATCAAAAGATAAATGGAATCAAAGAAAATAAGAACTAGAAAAAATTAGGCTAGGAGATCATGCAGCTTCCTTTTTGAATTCACGGTAAATAGAAATATCTATAGGTCTATTCACATCAGATTGAAAATCAACTATGTCTTGATAAATTTCATTAGGTAAAGGTTCCATTTCGCATCTTGAATAACATTTGCTGTTGTCGATCTTTTTCAATGAAAACCTTTTGCTTAAGCGCTTAAAGATAAACAATGTCACAATGCAACTTGAGTTAGTTATATCGTTTGAAGCTATAGATGCAATATGCAAAACTACCAGGCTTCTCTATTAATTGAGTGAGTAGTTATTACTAATAATGTTTTTTTGTAGTAGTTGCCACTTCATATCAATTTGAATAAACAGCAAGATTAAATGAGAATTAAAAAAAAAATGACTTTATCACCAAATGAGATGACTCCGTACATAAGAAAAATACAACAAAAATTTGATAAAGCTCAAATGTTTTTAATGAAAAATGGTTTTCATCAAGCCACAAAAAGTCTTTTACAAGACATCGAAAATGCTAACGGTATAAATAAAAAAACTAACTAACATCCCCCCAGACGATGGAAGCGAAAACAACAAAGTCTGTAGTGACAAAAGTAAAGTAGTAAACATATACATCCTCTAATATTCACTTACCTTTCCATGGCAACTGAAATCACTGTTTTAGACTTCAAGCTTAGTAATACTTTTTCAGAGTATTGCACTCATATGAATGCCCCAGAGCAGCAGGCGATGTTTAAAGAGATGGGTGTTAAAACTTTTTATATCGGTGAATGTGTAGGAGACTCTAAAAGAGCAACTGTTATGTTTGAAGGACCAGAGAATGTTTTATATAACATTTTCATTAGTCCGGAAACAAAGCCTATTGTTGAAGCCTCTGGTCATATTTATGAAGGAACAAAAATCACAAGATGGAAAAACAATTGTCCTAACTGCTAATTTTCACGTGTTGAACTTCCTAAAGAAATCGCATTTGGAATCATAGGTATTGAATGTTTTTTTCCGTCTGGGCTTACATATATATTCTCTTTCCCATATTCTGTATCTATGATTTTTTCAAAATGAGTCCCCTTTGGAAGATGTAAAAAATATTTTTGTGCTCTGTTCATATTTTTTATACAGCTATTTAAAAATAACTAGGATATTCCCCAACGACAACAAATTGATTGTTTTATGAAAGTTTTGGTAGCTAACTATTGAATTTTTCTAAAGCAGTTAATAATCTTCCCACTCTAGTTCCATTAACTCCAAGATCGCCACCACCATATCTTGAAGCGGATTTGATTTGAATCTTCTTATCTACTTTTAAAATCTCCAAGTCATCTGGAAATCTGAAAATCAAACTACGACAAACCCCTTTCCAATAATGGTCATTACTCACTAAAACCTTGGTTCTAGGGATTTTCTGCGTAATCGTGACAAGTTGATCAAAGGTCTTGTCAACATCTTCAAATTCTTTTTGAAAGAAAACGCAATTTAGTGGATTTAAGCAGGGACTAAGACCTGATTTAGGATCTGGCATATTTTCTATTAGTTCATATATTGATCATGACAAAAAGTTTATTCCCCCTGGTCTTGTTTTTCATTAACTTATTAATCAGTTATGTCTAGTTCTCCCTACCTAAAATTACTCATGGGAAAAAGAATTTTCAATTAGGTTAAAATCAAAAGCCTTTTTGAACGTGAAACGATTAGATAAGACAGGGATGATGCTAATTGTTTTCAGTGTGGCATCAACACTACCTTATCAGTTTCATTATCTCTCTTCTATGAGTTAAATAAAATTATTCCCTCTCTCGATAGATAGTGCTAATTAAAGGTCTTTTGATTAAAGGCGGCTCAGTCCCATACCCAATCCATATAAAACCAATAATTTCTTCCTCGCTTGGGTTTATTTGTGCAATTTTATAGGTATTAGGTTCTTTAGTGATTTGTCCTGTTGACCACTTGCACCCAACATCATCAGCAACAAGTGAAAGCGACAGGTTTTGAATCGCGCAAGCACAAGCAGCATAATCTTCGAGTTTTTGAACTTTATTATTAGTACATACTTGAGTGGCAATAAGCAAATGAGAAGGGTTTAGCATTTTGTCTCTTATCTTTTTCAAACTAGATTCATCTATTGTCATATCACCAAACTTCAGAGTCAGCTGGAATTGATATAGAAGTTCCCTTTTTTTTATCCCAATGCTGGTAAAACGCCATGGGAAAGTCCTTCTGTGGCAGGGTGCCTGATTAGCTGCAAATATTGATTTTTCAATTACTCCTCTAGGAACACGTTTTTTAGAAAAGATATGAAGTGTCCTTCTTTTTTTAATTGCTTCAGCTATATCCATGATTTTTTCTTGACGTTATTAACTAGACTATTAGCCATAGTGAAAATTTTACAAAAAGTTAGTTTAGAGACCTGTATAAATAAAAAGCGTTTAAATCATCTCCAGATTGAATCTCACATCTAAAAAAACCATGATTAGTTGAAAATCACTTATTAAGCAACTTTGTCAAGAATTACATTTGATGGTTTTGAAAATAACGAGACGACTTGGCCCATGGGCGTCTTGAATACGCGTTCGACAATTTCTCCATCATTGATAATTACCTTCGTATTCAAGGAACCAGAAGGTAGATTTACAGATCTTTTTTTTAGAAGAATCTCTAGCTCTGGATACTGATCATTAGGTTTAAGAACCTCTTTTAACTCAGGATGCAGATCTAAGATTGCGTCATCAAAGGCCTTAAACTTTTTCGTTAAAACCATACTTTGAGAAAGCTGTTACTTATGACTTGTAACCTACTGATCTCATTACGTAAAGAGTATTTAAACAAAGACTGAGATAAAATTAATAAGACTTTAAATAAAGCTTTAATGAGCAAAGAATAAATTCATATAATAAATTTTACTGGTAGCTCAAAGTGCAAACTAGTCATTAATATCTAGTAACATCAACCACTCGCTGTTCATGATGAGAAATAGACGTTACCTCAGAACTTCTTTCACTTAAAACTGACTGTGTGAAAACAGTAATAGCTGCAATACTTGGTGTAATAGGTAAGAACATAAACAAGGCGAAAACACTACCGTTAGGTTTAAATAATCTTTGCATTAATTAATTAAGGGTTTAATAATTATTCTCAACAACTTTTAAGTGATTTGCGTGTTCGGTTTCCCTTTAAAAAAGGTATTAGTTTGACCTGTAATACCATCTAAACACCTTTGGTCTTTTCCAGAGCATTGAATAAATAGCTTCAAGTGCCTTTTCAGTTTTAGGCAACTTGCAACTAGGCCATGACTGTTGAGTAATCATTGTGATTATTTCGGAGTCATTCTTATTTCTACATCGGAAGCTACCCATAAAACCAGAGTAATAGAACTCAGGCAAAAATACATAGAACAAAAAATATTATTCTGCTAGTTAATTATTGGGAAAATAAGCATTAAAAAAAGGGGTAATTTATCACCCCTTTTGTATATCCTTTAAATTACTTTTGGTAAGTATTACCTCTGTAAGTTAAGGATGCTTGCATCTGCTTTTTAGCTTCTGCTTGCCTAGATGTGTAGACGTTACTTCTGTAACTAAGTTCTACAACTTTTTTTGGAGTAGCTTCTTTATGTTGAAGGTACTCTTGGCCTCTGTAAGTAAGAACAGTCATTGCTCTTTCTTGTAGCGCTCAAGACCCCGTTCCATGTCTCGAGTCTTACTGCAGCTTGTTATTTAGCTGAACGTGTATCAAAAATAACAGAAATTATCTTTAAACGATGTTCCTCATGATACATAAAACAGTGAATTATGTAGTGTTAACCGAAATAGTTGTATTTCTTACTAAAAAGGCCCCTTACATCACTAAGAAAGTTAATTATTTATCCTCTTTTTTTTTAAACTAAACCAACCTTCCCCTTTTACCCTCTTCTTGCAAAAGTTATAAAAGCACAGAAAAAGGATCCTAATATGGCAAAAATTATCAAAGTAATTAAAGACTTAAACCCAGATGAAGCAATATTTTGAAAAATTGAATCAAATGCTTTCATAACATTTCAAGAAGGTAAACCATTTAGTAACCACACAAAAGCCTCGTTATTGAATACCCAGTTTCTAAAAACTACTATCATTATTAAATTGATCAAAAGAAGAATGAACAAACGAAGTTTTGGATCCTCTATCCCCATAAATCTATTCTAATTTAGTTTTTGTTAGGCAAGGCCAGTTATAAAAATGTTAACAATTATGGGCTACAGGAAGTTGGTAAGCAGTTAAAAGAATATGTATGATTTTCAATCCGATTTAAAAGGCCTACCACCTTTACTTAAATAATCCATATATTTATCAGACTCTTTGAGGTAATAATTCCTACTTTGACCAATATATCTAGCTTCAATTAAGAGATCCGTAACTTCAGGCCAAAAAGATTCAGGGACCAACTCAAGAGGATTAATAGCATTTGGATTCCAATTTAACTCAGTCAAAAATAGAAACCAAATCGACTTGCACTTAATGAAATAAGATAAACAATCTGAATTAAAATTATTCATTTATAAATTGGACTGATTGAGCTGCTTTATCAGCTTTGATTCTTGCCTCATCGAGGGTTTGAGCTTTTGCTACAGCTACTCCCATTCGACGACCTTCAGTAGAGCTCGGTTTGCCAAAAATAAATACACCTGTATTCGATTGACTTAAGGCATCATCAAGTCCCGTAAAAGCTATGTTTGAAGTTTTCTGGGAAGCCAAAATCACTCTGCTCGCAGAAGCTTCATGACAAACTATTTCTGGAATTGGGATACCTAAGACAGCTCTAAGGTGTAATTCAAACTCATTTAGATTTTGGCTAATCAAAGTTACTAAGCCTGTGTCATGTGGTCTTGGTGACAGCTCTGAAAAAATCACCTCCTCGCCCTTAATAAAAAATTCAACGCCAAACAAACCAACTCCACCAAGATTATCAGTGACACATTTGGCTATCTTTTGAGCCTTATCTAAAACACTTTCACTTAATATAGCTGGTTGCCAACTACATTGATAATCTCCATTCTTTTGCTCGTGTCCTATCGGTGCACAAAATAATGTTTTACCATTAAATTGCCTAATAGTTAATAAAGTAATTTCTAAATCAAAATCAATAAATTCCTCTAATATAATTTTATTTGATTTACCTCTTGATTTTTCAATAGCCAAATCCCAAGCCTGGACTAAATCATTTTTATTATTAACTAAACTTTGTCCTTTACCTGAAGAACTCATAACTGGCTTAATTAATAAAGGATAACCAATCTCCTCTGCAAGCAAATTAAGCTCGGATTTATTCATCGCATAACTAAATTTTGCAGTTCTTATATATAGTTCGTTAGCAGCTAAATCTCTGATTTTGTCTCTATTCATTGTTATTTCAGTAGCTCTAGCATTTGGTATTACTGTTATTTTCTGTTCGATTTCCTTTAATACATCTACTGCAAGAGCCTCAATTTCAGGAATAATTATATCAGGATTACATTTATATATCACTTCTTTTAATTGACTACCATCATTCATATTTAATACTTCGAATTGATCAGCTATCTGCATCGCTGGCGCATCATTATATCTATCACATGCAATAACATAACAACCTAATCTTTTTGCTGCTATTGCCACCTCTTTACCTAATTCTCCGCTACCTAAAAGCATTATTTTCTTTGGAAAAACGTTCATAATCATATCTATAGGTCAAAAATATAAATTAATATAATATCTCTTAAACATAAATGAAAATAAAAAAAAGAAGTAGAAATTAACAGAGAAACTAAAAGGAAAAAATTATTCTTAGTACAAGAGAGCGATTGTTGTTGATAGATAAAATCAATTGATCATTCGCGATTGTTTTTCGACTCAATAAGATAGAAGAATGATATGTCCACCACAACATGTGATTTTTGGATAACTGCTTTTGAGTAAAGCAATGTTATTGATTTTGGACATTAGGTACAACCCTTTTGAAAACAATGAAAACAAGCTTATAAAACAATTCCTAATCCAAAAACTATATCTAATCTTTTCACGTTAGTCCTATAAAGAGCTGACTAGGTATACAAGCTCTTTACGAGTGGTGAAAAGTTAGTTAAAAGGAAGTGATAACTTCGGCTTATTTATTGGAATGGTTGCTAAGAAGAAGATTAAAGACTTCAAGGATTTGGATCAGTTCCCAAATTTAAAAGAAGCTCTTGTGCCAGCTATTAAGACATTGCCCTCAGGTTCAATGAATACTAAAGTAATCGTTACTAAAGGGGAAATTGTAGAGAGAGTTTATAAAACACCAAAAGGTGAAATTATATCTCTTTTCGCAAATGACATATCCAAACAAGCTGCCTAAATTCTCTACTTAAAATCAATTACTTTAGTATTTTCTATAGAAAGGGCTGGATCATATTGTCAGCACAACAAGAAAAGAGGGCAAAGAGAACATCCAATATTGAGCAGATCTGTAAACCTAGTTTATAGTTTTTAATTGCTCAATGTCTTCTAAAGAAGAAATCCTATCCATCCTAGAAGCCTTTGCCTCAACAGAGAGAATGGGATCATTCTTTTTAGACAATGCAACCCCCGACTTTTTATTTATAAGACCAAGCGGAAATCCCATTGACGCAAAAGGTTTTCAAGAGATGTGGTCCTCAGGAGATCTTGTATTACAAACCGCAGAAGTTACAAAGGTGCACAAATTTGAACTCTTAGGTTCAAATGCTGCAATGTGCGTTTTCACCCTAGGCTCAAAATTTACTTATAAAGGGACTCAGAATGATGACCTCCCTACAGTCACTTCGATTTTTAAAAAAATTGATGAGAAATGGAAAGTAGCGTGGATGCAAAGATCTTCAGGCCAGTCAGATATGAGCTTATGGAACGACTAATTTATATTTCCTTCTTAATGGTTAAGTATTCGTAAATTCTATTTATATCCTTACGTCTGAAGTAATCATTCAACAAGAAAGATAACTTAATAGAGAAAGAGTTAATAGTCGTAAATGCAAGAAAAGCCAAATGTTGAAGAGTTGATTGCAGAATCAATGACATTGCTCTTAATTAGAGCGCAAAAACTACCTAGAAGAGAAAGGCTAGCAATTGCTCAAGAGTTTAAGGAATGGCTTAATGGTAGTTGCAAAGTGGAAGATATATTGATCCTAGATACAAGAATCAAATAGAAATAACTACATAAAGTTGATAATCATCAATATTACTGAAATAATATGCATTGCGTTAATCACGAGCTAATCAAACAAAAAGCCATTAAAAAAAGCCCCTTCCGTAATGACAGAGAAGGGGCTTTTTATTTGATTAGAAAATTAGGACTAAACAATTCCTGGAATGATCCAGCCTGTAATTCCGTAGTTAATCACAGCTGCAAAGAAACCCATCATTGCTAGACGACCATTCATTTGTTCGGCTGTCTTCCAGTAGTTAATTTCTTTGTTCATTACACGAAACCTGGAATGATTTGACCTGTTGTTAGATATGCACCGACAAGAGCCAAGCAGCCAACAGATGCAGCAAGACCATTAAGTCTTTCGGCAATTACTTTGCCTTCTTCGACACGTGGAGTTTCTGTAGTTTGGTTTTTCATTAAACGACACCTGGGATTAGTTGACCGGTTGTTAGGTAGATACCTGTTAGTAGAACGAATGCCATCATGGCTGGTCTGCCGATGCTTCTTTCTAGGATTGTTTTGTTAGATGGTTGCATTGTGATGATTAAGTATTGGTTTAAAAAATTCCAGGAATGATTTGACCTGTTGAGAAGTATGAAACCAAAAGACTGATCATTCCGATCATTGCCCAACGGCCATTTGTCTTTTCAGCTTCTTCTGGATAGCTTGTGTAGTCCTCTACAAGCTGAGGCTGTGTTTCACGGCCAAAGATATTTTGCTTGCCGTACTCAGTGATTACTTGAGATGAGGATGAAGTGGTCATTACTGGAATTGCGTTGATGTAAAGTAATGTAAAGCATGAGTTTTCTAGAAGAAAGATACGGTCGAGTACGGCTTCTTCTAATCATTAATTACTACGATGCCCAAACACTAAATACATCAACTAATTAGAGAGATATCTATACTAATGATTAGATTTATTGATGGTCCTGATAAGGATAAATAGCCCGAACTGGTTAGCACTACTTCAAAAAGTCTGTAGTTGATACATCAGGAAAAGTTTTAACTATCTACGGTAATAGTGATGTATTTAATCGTGTAAACCTATACCTTGGTATGGAAGTAATGCATGAGCGTAGTGCTCACAACTTCCCACTTGGACAAGCAGATGCTAATTTTACTTCTTTAGTTATTCTTGAACCTGTAATCAATTAAGTCCTTAAACTAGTTTTTTAGACCCTCTTTTAGGGTATTTTAAACTTTTTTGATTTAGTAAAAGTTAAAAGAGAGTAACTAAAAAAACATTAAAACATTATTCAAGCGGCTCAAGCTTGTAAACAATATCTTTGCAGTTGTTTGCTTTGTCCCACTCCCTAGCAAATGGATTATCAAGTATTTTTATAAAAGCTTCTAAGCTTGTGACGTTATAAAAAGAATGGGATTTATGGTCAGTGATTTTGTTTAAGTCATAATCAACGACTACTCCATCACCATATTCCTTGACGAACCTTTCAATCGTTTCTTCATAGTATTCAAACGAGCAATCAAACGTACATACAATAAAAAGCTTTTCCATTAAATTAAACCCTGCTATAACCAAGCTTGCTCTCATAGATTTTCAATGGCAATCCAGTTTCTTCCATTACGGCTTTACATTTATCTCCAACAGTTCCATAAACCTCAACACTGAAATTGTCGCCAAGTTCTGCATGACCCTGTAAATATTCCCTTACAGGTGGATTAGCTAGATGAGAGAGGAAAGCCTCGTCATTTTTATAAACTTCGGACCAAACGAAACAAAGAGAATTATCTGGATCCTGATCAAAAGTATGGTGCAACATTCCTGGTTCTGACTCCTCAACAGCCTTATCAGTTTTAGCAGCGAGTAATAAATATTCTTGAACTTTATCTGGCTTAACTTGAATACGAGCAAGAAGAATGAAAGGTGTTTTGGCTCCAAATGACATTAATTTTTCTCCGTTAGAACTAACAATTGCATATTTAATTTAAAGATGCTGTAGTGTTAGGTCATCTCTTCAGCTTCTTCTGACATAACCATTTTAATTTTCAAGAAATCTCGATATTCAAATTCAGGGCATTAAAAACAAAAAGAACAAAATCAAACTGTTCTGTTTCAATGGATGAGGCAGGAACAAGATAATTGATATATACGTTTTAGATCCATATTCAGGACATTTTCAATACCCACCGAACAGAACAGCGTTAATACTCAACTTTCTTTTTTATGTAGACAAAATCAGTATTTTATTACAACGCTGTTATGTGAGTGCCTACTACGACTATGGATTCTTATACAAAAGAAACTCATAGGTACGCTTTTGAGCTCGTTAAATCGGCAAGATCAATGACAGTAGATATAGCCGAAAAGTTACAACATATCAAACAATTGAGATTTAACTATCAACTCAAAGCTTTAAGGAAAAGGATCAACTAAGGAGGTGCTGAAACCTATTTTTTATTATTTTTCAGTCAAGGTTTTAAGAAGTCCTATCTTTAAATTGATCAGGTATTGGAAAATCATCTCGTATTTGTTTTAAACGTTTTTTATAAATATTTTCGTAATCTGGATCACGGCTTTTAAATGCGTTGTAATTTTGCCCTTCAAAATCTTCTTCTTTCATTAATTCTTCTACCTGCTTAATTAGGTCTCTATAGATATCTGCTCCTACAATCTGTTCTTTAGTAAGTTCACTTCCATGAGAGTCAGCGTATTGAATAACTCCTTTGTATGTAAAAAGCCATTGCCTCCTTGCTAGTGGATCTAGTGCTATAACCTCTTTAACTATAAAGCTTGTACAAAGTTTGAACTTTAATTCTAAATCGTTAGTTTCAATCACAAAGGAAGGAGCTTATATCCCCTAAATTGTAGATAGCTTTTTGGAATTCATTCATTCGGTTTGAATCCCTCAACAGGAATGGTTTTGATTTCAATATCAGTTGAGTAGTTTTGAATCATTTTTTTCTGCATCTCCGAATTACTCGCTAAGAAGAAAACCCCAAGTGCAGCGATAAATGGGAAAAGGGTATTTGTAGTTTTCATTAGTTTTTCCGGTAGAAACGATCTCTTCAACTTCCAAGAAATTTACTTATTCAATAAGATCAAGAGTATAAACAGTGTCTTTGCAGTTATTTCTTTTATCGAACTCTTTAGCTTCATCGCTTTCTAATGATGCTCCAAATTTTTCCATATCAATAATATGAATTAAGGTATGAGCTTTATGGTCGTTTACTTTTACAAACTCATAATCACTCACATAATCCTTAACCAAGCAACCAAAAAAATTCTCAGTAATTTCCTTTTCAAATTCTTCAAAAGTACAGCTAAAGGATGAAATGATTAGGGTATTCATAAAAAATGTTCAGAATATTAGTTAGTATTATATTTTTTCTATAGCTTTTCTGTAGGAGTAGATATCTCTTTAGGTTCCTCTGAAATATATGGACTTATCATACTTTCAGTTCTACTGGAGTATGACTGTGGAGAATTTAATTAGCATTTCATAGCTTCTTCAATAATAGAAATCTCTCTGGTGTTTTTTCTATTAAGTCCACGCAGTTCTAATTGAAAGCGAATTACTTCCAATGCAAGCTTATTAAACCGAAAAGTGGCTTGTACGTAACCATGTGAGTAATCAGATTCAAAATATCCAAAACCTTTCAAGTCTTTTAAGAGTATATAGCTATCAAAAATTTTGCTATACCATCTGATCAGCATACTGTTATCCATAATGTCAGCCATAGCTATACGGGCTATGGTCTTGGTTCTTACAGCAAAGTAATCATTAAGGTCTTGGTAAATAGGTAAAAAGAATTTCATTAACCCTTTCTAGCTGATCTTTCCCAACTCATCTTCTTGCCCTAAGCAAAGTTACTTTAAAGAACCAAAGGCAACAAAAGGACCATATGAGTAAAAAAAAACAGGAAAATTCTCATCATCAATTGTATCTCCATCCATGCTGATCTTTATCTCATGACATATGTAATAGGTAATCTCTTTTTTAAGGCTATAAAAAATACAGGGAGCTAATCAGCTGCCACTACTTTTTAGGACTATTGATCGATGGTTTCATTTGCTAGAGCAAGAACAAGATCATTGCTATCAAGGCTATGGCCAATGACAGCAAAACCTCACAACAATCAAAAACATGGGTTGCAAAAGTCCAAAAATTTGATTGAGGATATTGAGGAACAAAACAAGTGTTTCTTGGAAGCAAGCAAGAATGGTGGGATGTGGTTTTCTTAGGGCATTGCCTTGAAGGCAGAATGGGGACCTGTCTCTGAATGATAATTGTGGAAGGATTAGAAGCTCAGATCAAGTGCTCCAAAAACATGATAATAGTTATGGTGAAATATAATTAATTAGAAGATAAAAAATTATTTAGGTGATTCTCTAAATTAAGAAAAGCATTGAAACTAAAATATTGGAGTCTTTAAGAAGCAAATAAATTATTGAGCACCAATTATTTATTTGCCTCTTCTTCAATGTATTTTTTAAGAGTATAACCATGACAATCAAATGGATATTCTGCCCTAGTCATCTCGCTTGCCTGAGTCTTATCAGCATCATTACCTCTAAATTTTCGACAATCACATATAAAATCTATCTTACTCCCATCTTTATAATCTTTTACTCTCGCATCAAGCCATTCTTTTGCTTGCTCTGGCATCTCATTACAAGCAATCCATGAACCCCAGAACAGTGCATCAAACATTTGTATTGCTTCTGCTCTTTTATTAGGCCCTGCCAGGTCCTCACAAAAATTTCTTACTGGACAGTCTTTTCTACTGATATAAAACTTTTTAGCTTGATTCTCATAACCTCTGAAATATGTTTTTTTATTGTTTACTGCGTCCAAAGCAGCATTTAATTGATCTCCTCCAAATGTATTGGTTATTCTCGCTTTATCAATTGATAACTGACCTGTCAGTTCCGTTTCACTTTCAGTAGCGACATCATCTCTTCTGAGATCAAATTGTCCAAGCACTTCAATTTGTTCAGTCATCTAGGTGCGACTCATCTTCCATTAGATTGATTGATTTTATTCTAAATTGTTCAAAACGATCTATGGCTTAAAGAGAAAAGTTCTTTTAATTATTAATTCATGTCTCTTCCCAATTATCTCGTTTTTTGAAAGAACTTTTCCATTTCTGACTTGGTATTCTGATCCAATAAATTTATTGCTTAATTGTTCCATTTGACAGACTCTTTTGGAAACTCTCTTTATTTTCCATTTCCTTTGCATTCCACCATCAACTTGTTTCCAATCTTTTTTCCGAATGATGTAAGTTCCTCCTTCATTAACCCATTTATCACATTCTCTTTTAGTCTCTATTTCATAAAAGTATCAGCAGTCGAAAGAAGGGAGAAGAATCCAAGATATGGAAAGTAATAATGAGCGTTTCATAAAGCAATCATGATTTGAAAGTTCTTATCTCAAACAAAATTAAGTCGTGTAGTTCAATTCCCAAATAAAAGAAAGAGTGTTAGCGCAACCATGTATTAACTAAATATCTCAAGATAAGTCAATTTACTTCCGAAGGTTATATCAAATTAACTATATAATTTCTAGCTGACTGTTGATGCTGCAATTACAACTAAAAAGGTTTGACTAATTGATTTTCACACCATTAAAGTTGAGACCACTGCACTGGAGCTTGTATAAGAGAGCTAAAACGAAATGATGGAAACTTGGAAGAGCCTTATCTAGGCCAAAAAAAATCAAAAAAGAAATTAACGTTATTGAGAAGTATTGCATCCAATGAATCCCAAGAGTATCTAATCCATGATTATTAAATTCTTTGATCTGCATTGAATTTTTGAAAAATCCTAACCTAAAAAATTATGTAGTGACTTTGGTTAAAAGGAACTTTAGATAAAATTTGTTTATCGGATAATTTATCAAAAGAATTTTTCCATAAAATTCCTCTAAATGTTGAATTATCGGCTTAAAAGGGTTCATATCCATTGTATTGTCCTAAAGCTAAACGATTACTGAAGTGCCAATTTGGAATGCACCAGCCAGAAGAAGTAACGTAGGAAGGTTCCAAAGGACTAAAACTTTCAAAGCAGTCTTTTTATAAGATGCAGCAGTCATTTTGATTAAGAAGGAAATGGTTTCAGAGGAACTCAGACTTGAATATCTGTTCAAATAAAGATAAGAAATTATGTTGTTTGAGTGAGGTTCGGTCGGGGTAGGGCTAACCGTGGAATTAATTTTTCTTATGAATTTGGAGAATTACTAGCTCTGCATCATGTAAACAAGAAATCCAGTAAAAACAGCTAGTTTACCTAATACAAAATAAGGAATAAGCTTTCTAATTCTTGCTTCAGATATTGCTTTAGTGGTTGAAGTCATATGAGACCTAAGCTCCCAAAAGTAAAACCAATGCCGCAGAAGAAGGCGAATTCAACTAGATCTCTGCATCCTGATGGGATTGAATTTAAAGCAACGTTAATTCGTTGAGCCATTTGACCTTGTACTCGCAGGTGAATGTGGAAGGATACTTCAAAATTAAGAACAAATACCCAGAGACGTGACAGTTCAAAGGTGGGGTTATCAAGAATTAGTTAAACTTATGATTCAGAATCTCTTTCACTTCAAAGTAATTGAAAAAACCAGCAAAGAAAGTGCTCCAAAAATAATTACCCATAGAACAGCATCCTTTAAAAGCTCTTTCCCATTATTTTTCATTAAATAACCAAACCGAAATAGCAATAGCTTCATAAGCCCAATCATGCAGATTAGAAGTTTAGTTCTTTTGACATATAAGAGAGCAGTTATAACTAAAAGAGTAGATCATGTATTTTTGGTAAGTAATTAAAAGTTCTGAGTTGCTTTCTTCACTTGAGTTCTTTAGCTAAATATTCAATATAATTTTTCAAAGTAAAACCGTGGGAATCATCATTCCCTTTTACACAATCAATATCATCAATAAGGTCTAAATTATGTCCCGCCATTAACTCCTTTACTCTGGCATTAAACCAATCTTTAAGGGGTTTTTCTATTGCATCTTTTTGATGTTGGGACCATAGATAAGTATCAAAAGCTTTTACAGCATCTTCTCTACTCCACTTTGGTAAACCAAAAAAATGATTTTTAACAGGACAATCTTTCCGGCTAATGTAATGCTTTTTAGCAGTCTTAGAGATTCCTCTTATATACCGTTCTCCTGCATGTGTATTTTTAACTAACAGCTGACCTGCCGTATTCTCATCTTTAACTTTAATCTCTCTCCTAAGATCCTTTTTGCCTAAGACTTGTATTGGATCCATAACTAGTTGGCTTTTTTAAGATTACTAAATTTCGACCGAAAATTATTGAATACATTTTCCCAGTAATTAAGAACAGAATCAGGAATAGGTCTATTTAGAGGCATTTTGGAAAGAGAGCTTCAAACATTATTTTTAGCCGTTATTCGCGCTAAGACAGAATTTGTTTCACTTCCTCACCATGAACAAATTTGATTTCTACTGAATCAACGTTAACAACTTGAAAAAGTGAAGGGGCATATGTATCTCTTGCAGCTCAAACAAATGAGAGAACTTTCGTAATCTCATCTTCTCCAACAAGAACACTATCTCCAGGTTCAACTCAAAGAAATTCAGGCTCATTCATCTTTTTCTTTTTGTCGTTTCTAATTAATGGTTTTTTGGATAAAAGAACGTGACTAATCGGCCAAAGAAAAACTACCTACTAGAACACAGCCACCGCTGCCAACATAGATAACTAGGTTCGCTTGTGTAGAGAATGTGAGGATTGAAATCATTCTTTTTTAATTTCCTTGCAAATAAGAAAAAAGACATAGTCTCTAATACAAGAACAGTATCAATAAGCAAGTGATAGTTAATTAATATCCATGCTTATTTAAGAAAAGGAAGAAATTTACTGAAGGTTGAAGGAAATGATCCAATGATCAGAGCAAACAAGCCAAGAACAACAGTCACAATCGCAGCATCTACTAAAGATCTTTCAAGTTGTATTTCATAAAACAATTGTATTGCTTTTACTGTTGAATTTTTATTGACTTAAAGACAAGTTGTACGGACTGAGTAAAATCTTGCCTCACTGACTAACTCACCCTCGATTCTGCAATCTAAAGTGATTTTTCAAAGCAAGAACCTATAATGATCGCCCATCCCATCAAGTGGGTAGTCGTTTTCAAACTGTTCAACAACTTTAGATGAAACATTAAATTTACTAATTAAGTTAGAGATCCTTTTGTTAATCAACCGAGAAATGAAAGCCATAAAACTTTTCAAGTTGTGCTCGTTATAACTACAGACCAGACACTTTCAAGTGATTAATACGGAAAAGAAGTTATATTTAGGTACAAGAAAAAATATGGTTAACGTTTTCCAACCACTGTTATGCAATGGCTCATTTGTTGGACGAGTGTTTATATGTGTGGACGAGCTTCGACACTCTTGCGAAATTTACTTTTTCTCTCTCTCACAGTATTAGTTACAGGTTGCACTAATACAGGAGGTGGAGGAGATTTTCCATCTGGGTGGAATCCATCTTTTCCTGGTCAGCCAGGAACTTTCACTTGTGATGGTGCTTCTGGCCAATATGCTGAATTTTATTGCGAGACAGGTGAACACCCCAACATGTGTGATTGCTAGTGAGTGGTCTATGACTTAATTAATTGATAGCCTTTCACGAGGTTATATAGCCCCCAACCAAAAGCTCCAAGTACAAAGCCATAAAAAGCAAACGGAACAATTGGATTTTTATACAAAAAAGACCTAACTTTTTTTTGAATATTTTCTTTATCAAGCACAGGTAACTTTAACTCAACTGATTTTTCTCTTGGAGGGAGTCCCAATTCTTTTCTTCTTTTAGCTTCTCCCATAAAAAAGAGGACGTAATCCTCTAAAGATAAATCGGAGTTGGACTTTGGCTTAAAAAGATTTAGACGGTTTAATAAAAAAAATCATTCATTGAGCATGGCTGAAAAAGTGGACCCAAAAGAATATGAGGCAGCATTCAATCTGTTTTAGATTGCGTGGATGGGATGAAAGAAGAGTTCAGTTGGTCAAAAGATGTAATTGCCAAGATGCTTAGAGAACTTGCTGAGAAAGTAGAAAGAGAAGAGGAAGAAAAAATAGACTATACTGATTTCATCAAATTAATGACTTAGCTCTGCTAGCATCTCCTAGCTCAGGTCTAAGAAGTAAAAGACCTCCCCTAAAAAGGAGGTTTTTTGTGTATCTTGCTTTATATGCTGATATAAATTGACAATCTTTTTAATTTCTGATGCATGTATCCATCATTTTTGCCATTATCCAAATTTGATAGTCTTGGGTACGTATTGATCTTTAGAGCCACCAACTCCTTTAATTAGAAAATTTGATTCATGCTAAATACTTTTTGTGAATACTGTCGAAGTAAAACAAATAATTAATTCTAGAAAGGGATGATTAAATTTAATCTGAACAAATGGTACAGGAGCTTAATCATCAAGAGATAGCCAGAAATTTAGCAAAGGCAATAGCAGACAAAGCAAATGAGAAGGAACTTAGAAGGTTGTACGAAGAAGCGAAGTTTCAGCAGTTCATCTCAATGGAAAAAAGTGAATTATCTGAGCTTTTATGGCACGGCTAATCAAACTCACTCACTTAAGTTTTAGAATTTAAAGAAAAAATTTTGTATTCACAAATCATGCAATATCTTTTTGGTCTAACCCTTTCGGAAATGGGTGTAAGTCCTTTATTAATCGCCATAATAATTTCCTTTAGCATTTTATTTATCGTTGCCTTTGGCCTTAGCTCAAAAAATATGGATAGTGAGGGAATTATGAATTGGATGATGAAAAAGCCTGAAGACTGGATAGGGAATAGAAAGTCATAAAGCATTATTCAAACTTTTTCTTCAATTTCCTTTAACTTCAAGTTGATATCTTTCAATCTATTTTCAGCCATAGAAATATATTCTTCTGCACCATATCTACCTTCAAAAGTTTTAGTTTCACCTTGAAGAAAATCCTTGTACATTTTTATATCACTTTGCCATTGATTTCTCGCCTCAATTAAAGATTTATATTGACTACCCATTTTTGATATTTATAAATTAGTTTGATTAGCCTTAGGAATAACAAAACATGAAATAAGTGAAATTATTTTTGCACTAAAACGACCCAAAGGGTTTGAGATTGATAAAGATCTTTCAAAATTCCTAACTAAATCTAATCTTGACTGCTTAATAGTTTTTTCACCTCTGGATATTAAAATATTTTCAATTATTTCATGCATTTGCTTATGCATAGGGTGTGAATTGGTAATACTCCAATATCTATCTAAAGCATGAAGCTTACTATTACTAAAACATTCCGCACGACTCTTGAAGAAAATAGAATCAACAGATGACAAAAACATATAATTTCTTAGTCTTGAAAATATGTATTACATTTTCGCTCCGATATCCCAAAAAAGTCTAGAAGAAATGAAACAAACTCTTGTTTCTTATTTTCATTAAGGCATTTAAGATTTTTTATCTATAATATTCTCTCTTATGAATAAGAACACTAATTAAAAGATGTTGAGGGCACTAAGATTAATTCCAATCAGCACAAATCTTTTCAATAATTAATAAGCTTGTCTTATGAATAAAATTAGCTACCATAATAAAGAAGAGTGAGCAAAAACTCACAGTCCAGCAATTTATTCTTTATATTTACTTCATATTTTTAATAAAACCATGTCTCCTGAAGCAGAAAAGTTTAACGGTTGGGCCGCCATGCTCGGTTTCGTTGCAGCCTTTGGCGCGTATGCAACAACAGGTCAAATTATTCCTGGAATTTTCTAAATGGAGCTCAATCCGTTTAAGCCTTATCAACAGTTTTTCCAAAATTTACTGAAAAGATCTAACAAAAGTTCTTAACGGTCTGGTTAAGAACTTTTTTTTTAAATAATTAAAAGTTCTTAAGAACACCTACTACTCATAGTTATCAACATAGATGACCACTATGAGTATTCTTTAAAAAATAAAGTAATTAAAATTCAAAACTAGCAAGTCTTTAAATAGCCAAAAAAGCCCCTTCCGTAATGACACAGAAGGGGCTTTTTATTTGATTAAAAAATTAGGACTAACCAATTCTTGGAATGATCTATTAAGTCTGACAATGGAACTACTTCTTTATCAATTTAACTTTTACTAAGGAAGGGTGGGAGAAGCAAAAGAAGAGAGGACATCAAAGACTAACGACTATAATTTCTCATGGTCTCAAGTCTCGATCAACAAATAAAAGAGTCATTACCCAGGAGATCCCTTAGTAACAACTACATTAGTTTTATAGTTTTATGATTAGGATTCTCGCTTAAGAGACATGGCTTTTACCATCCGTAACAGATAAAAATTTAGTTACTACTAAAAAAGAATTGTCTATCAACTAATTAACTCTCTTTGCTTGAGGTGGTTCCCCATTCACAAGAAAGTTCACATTCAGTCAAATTGTTTTTCTCAAGACGACTTAATATCCTAGTCATGTCTATAGAGGAGAGACTTCCATCAGAATTCCATTTAAGAGTTGTTTTACGTTGATATGGAATATCAACCTTCTTTATTGCAGAAGGTAGAAATTTAACGCTATTGTTTTCGATAAAGTCTAAATAAGATTTTGCACTATGAAGATCCCCAGTGTAAGTGCAATGATTTGCAGAACAAGCCCTAAAGATTCTGCCAGATAAGCCTTCTATACAATGAATCGATCCACCTTGGTCAGTTACGTGGAATGGTTGTCTAAGGGGCATAGCTTATACTCCATTTCTGGAATGAGAAGCATTTTTGTATCAACTACTACAAAAATGCAATAAGTCTTAATGCCTAATATCAAGCCTAATAAAGTTAACTTAATCTCTAGTCGCTTTTATTCAGTTTATTTAAATTGAATGCTTAACCGTGATATGTTCCATCTCTTTTGAGCTGTACCAAAAAACATACGTGGCTTTTAATAATGCTCCGCTAATCGCATATAAAAACTAATTCAATGCATCCTTTATTTGTAATAATTAACAAGATCAACAATAAGGACAATCAAAAGGACACCTCCAAGGATAAAGGGCAAAAAAGGATATTTGGCTGAGAGATTGCTTATAAAGCCAGCTTTCTTTTCATCTTTTTTTTTCTTTTTTTCCCTTGGAGGTAATCCCAAATCTTTTCTTCTTTTGGCTTCTCCCATATTTCGTATAAAAGGCTAATGCTTCCAAGATAAATCGAGTATCAACCAAAATTCAACTGTATAAATAACTCTAATTTATTCGTGCATTCAATCAACATACATATTGCTTAGATTGGTATAAGTTGAACAAGAATCCAAATAAATACTGATTGCCAGATGAGTTGTTTTTGTAAGAATAGATACAAAATAAGAGAAATACTAACTTGGCCCTCAAAAGAAAATTCATTTCAAAGTCATTCAAAGTCCAAGTAGGGACGGAAGAGGCGAGAACAAGAAATGATCGTCAAGCAGTTTTTCAGCTTGTACGAGATTTAGTGCAGGCTCAGTTTGACAGAGGCGATGAAGAGTTAACCAAAAGACTTTGGCAGGATGTTGCAGACAGAAATATTGATCTAGACCGTGTAATAAATCTTATGTACACCTGTTCTTTTCATGAAGACGATTATGAAATGACCAAAGTTGATGAAACTTATCAAAAAACAGGTTTAGTTGGTTGAATTAATTACAATCTAAAAGCCTCTTACTAACAGATTCAAGGTACTGACTTAGGTCAGTTCTTTTTTATTTGATGTCTGATTGAGTAAGATCAGCTATAAAGAGTTGGTATTTATATAGCTTTATGCGCCGTTTTTTACTTCTTGCACTAACTGTTGGAGTTTCCATCCCAATAGTTGCTTGCAGTCCAAAGAAGAAAACATCTATTGATCCCGTGGTGGTAGAAACTCTTATTAGTGCAACTGAATCATGGAATGGAGATTCTTTTAAATATCCAAGAGGACAAGCTGAAATGAAACTCGAAAAAATAACTGCTCAACCTGGTTTTAAAACACCTCTTCATTTACATCCACAGCCTGGGATTATTTATGTACAAAAAGGAACTCTTTACTGTGAAACAAGTGACGCACAATCCTTGATAGTAGATGCTGGTGAAAGCTTCGCTTCATCCCAGGACACTATTCATTACTGTGAAAACAATGGTGATGAAGAGATGGTGGTTTTTGTTGCCTCAGCAGGTGCTAAAGGGAAGAAAACGACAGTGCCGACCGAATAAATAAAAGGTTTTACTTGAATAAAACGTATGAAGAGATGCTCATTAGGGGGCAATTAGCCCCCCCTTTATTTAAATATTGCATAACTAAAATAAGACAAATATGAAAAATCAAATTAAAAAAGTTGTTTGTCTAACAAAATATTTCTTTAATAAAATACCTTCATTGTAAAAAGATCGAAACTTTAGATAAGTAACCCCAATGATGCAAAATGCTAGCACGGTTATAATTAAAATTAATTTAGTAAATAACTCAGGTCTAATCCAAAAGCTTATCTGATTTTTACTCTATCTTTATAGTCGAATAAATACTTAATTGATACCAATACGACAACCAATTTGAATTAAGCCTCGATCTAGTAGTCGACCAAGCTTCAAAGCGGTAGCTTCCTCAACTCGTGAAAAATGAGACTGATTTGAAGTCACCCAATTCATTTCATCTGAAGTGATAACTCCAGTTGAAATTGATTCAAGAAAAAGCAATCCAAGATTCATAAAATTTACTCCAAAGAATTAAAGATCAAGCCTCAATTTGAATAACGATGCTTAGACCTTTACGAACCAAAAGACTGAGACCCATCACCCAGTCATAAAAACCTTAATGGGGACTCCAAAACTTTCAAATTCTCATAACACCATATATAGATTTATTTAACATAACTTCATCAAGAAGGCCTAGATATAGCATTATTGACTCATAGAAGAGATTTTGGTAGAGATAAAATCCCCATAAACTAGGTCGGCAAGACACTATCCCTAGGATCTTATTATTGAGAAACCTGCAAAAGAAAATCTAATCAATAGTTTTTATGTCCTTCTGTGGAGAACTTTTTATCTCTTCAAGCGAAAATAAAAAAAGCGCTGCTTTTTGGTATTCAACAAACTACTTTATAACTATACCTTTGCTCAATTGACCAATGTGTTCAAAGAAGTAAGGGCCCATAAAAGGTTGGGACTGTCAATGAAGATTTCTTTCTAGGGCGTATAAATAACACTTCCTGTTGCTGCATATTCCAGCAATATTTGAAATGAGTCAACACTAGAAGTAGTTCATACATATTTGACATAGCTAGAATCTCCGTTCAATCAACTCATAAATACAACTCTTATAAATTTGCAAAGCACCTGAATTATCACCCTCGCGTATACAGAGGTAATTGCAAATAACCAATAAATCAATGGGATAAAAAGTAGAATCAACCATAACTTGAAAATATTTGACCAAATAAAATTTAAAGTTGGAATAACTCCAACAAATAACAAGCTAAAAATCAGAGCTAAAAAAAGAACAAACCTCTTACCACCATTCGTTTTGATAAATTTAATTAAAGGTTTTAAGGATTTTTCAGGTAGCAAACTGCCCCAACGAGAAGGTCGATATTTAATCCAAAAGTCCATATCTCTTCTTATTTGTCTGTTATAGGTTGCAAGAATCTCTCTTGCTGTCTTCTTATAACTCATCAGTATTTATTAAATCGTAAGAGCAGAAATTACTCATCTAACTTGCCATTAAAGCATTTACTTATTCAATAAGCTCAAGAGAATAGACATTATCTTTGTATCCATTGACCTTATCCCACTCTTTCATCTCTTGAGTACTAGTAGCAGCACCAAAGTATTCGGGATCTATGACTTCAAGTATTAAGTGACTATTATGATCATTTACATTGATGAGTTCATATTCTTTTACGTATTTTTGGCCTTCCTCTTCATGGAAATCAGCAAAAATTAATCGAAAAAATCATAAGAACAATCAAAAGTGGGCACAATAAGAGTGTTCATTTTTTAATCTGCGAAGTAACTGGTAATAACAGTTGAATCTCATATATATCCACCAGCTTTTATTGGTTCTCTTGCACCTTCAAATATTGCTTTTGCAACCCACTTTTCTGCTTGATGAGCTACTACTACAGATTGAGGGTCATCTTTACTAACACCTCTGTATAGAGATGTAACTGCATTAGCCTTATGCAATTCGTCAACGTCTGGACTATCAAAAGCTTTTGCCCATCCTTCAAAGGGAACTGAAATCTTAAAAGTGAAAATTGTTATTTCTACGGACATAAGATAATTGGAAGTAGGGAGAGCATTGCCTCTTTCTTAGAAAGTTTCTGTATAGGAGGTAATTCCTTCAGGCTCTTCTGACAAAAGTACTTCCAAATCATATCTTTCAAATGCGTCTTGAAATAGATATGCGCTGTGCTTATGTTTCCACAAATTCGTGATAATTGGGTATTGGGCCAAGAGAACAAGAATCAAAATAAAAAGGTAAAATGTAACTACTCGAGTTGAAAAAATATTACTGATGGTTATGGCATAATTCCAACCGCTATGAATCGATGGGTTTTATCTTGATCCCACTTGACTAGTAATAAGAATTTCTTATTCTTATTATATAATTCTTGATGATTTTCAAAGGATGACTTTTGCGACGTCATATAGCTATAGCAAAAGAGAAATTTTCGATCTTAAAACTTTATTAAAAGCAATTAGATTTATTATTGTTAATTCTATTTTGGCCTTTATCTTTTTATTTCTTACTGTTGAAGAATTTGAATGGGCACTATTTTCATCTAGAGAGGGAATTACAGATAAAGTTATTGATGAAACATCATGGAATATCAAAACATTAATTTAAAGGAAGTTTTGTGTGAAGCTGGAGAGAGATTGCTGATGCTAATGCAGATATGTATGAAAGGCACAAAATCCTGGGCGGATAAATAACGATGAAACACTTAAGAAAAGTGTCTAGGATCTTTTTATTGATAAATTTCTAATGCTTTCTCCATTATTTGCAATACCTCTCAACATGGGTACAGGCACATGGATTGTGACGATTATTGCTAGCTTAGGTTTTGTTATGATGTTTGCTATTGCCTCAGCAGGTGGAGACTATCAAGGTTTGATAAAAACAACTCTAGAAAATGATGCACTTGCGCGAGAAAAGAGAAAAGGTAATAGATAATAGATACTAAGAACGAAAGTTTGAAGGTTCATATATTCAGATATCGCTACTGTCTTATCGCTATCCCTGGTCGATAGATAGTGCTTCTATTTATTTTTACATTTACAAAAAACAAAATCATTAGAACAGGATTAATTAACTGAAAATCGTATTTTAAGATAAAAAGAATCTGCTAAATAAATTCTCAATGGCTTCTAACTTTTATATCGTTCATCCGAATTCAGAGCTGGTACTTCATCTACGTAGTGGGAAAAACTTAATTAGGTGGAGTATGGGATGAGGCTGTCGTAGCCAACAAAGAAAAAGGCTTTTTTAACCATTCAGATAATGCTGTAACTTCCGATGGATCTACTTACTATGGTTAGGAAGTTTAGGAGAGAGTTGCCTTGGAGAATTTTCAGGAATTCATTGATGTGCCAACAGGTCCTTGATTTGGTCTGAACGCATTAATGAATATCCGCGAACCAATAGATACATCATTAATGAATGAACAAACACCAACCATACCCAAGAGTTTTGCCCTAGACCTATCAAAATAAAGACGCTTGACAGCCGATTGCCATGGAACAAAGGATGATCTATTTCATCCTTTTTAATATCTCGATAAAGTCCTCTTTATCAGCATCCGAGATTCCTTATTAATTCAGTTTCTGTTTTCTAGAATAAGTGTAAATTCCGATTCCATTCAGGATAAATACCACCATATTTAGTGTAAGCTGCTGCCTTATTGAATGTCCGCCACACTACATTCGCCGTCAATTTACCCAGAGATCATCACTCATACAACTCTCGACCTTATGACCAAGCTGACTGAATACACTTCTCCAGCAAAACAAGAAGCAAAGATTGAAGCTCAAAGAAGCAACGCAGAAGTACGTTTGCTACAAAAGCAACTTTGAATTCAGTTATAAATTTTTTGTAATTTATCGTTGATCCCAAACAGCATCAAATTGATTCGCAATTATTTTTAAATCTGATTTGGGATACGCCTGACATAAAAGAACATAACCCTCATCTTGCAATTCACTCTTCAAACCCATTGCATCCATATCGACAGAACCTTCTTTGAGAAAGGCAGCACAAGTGCAACACATGCCTACAAGGCAAGAACTTGGTAACTCTACATTTGCATCTGCAGCAGCCTCCAATACGGTCTGGTCTGACTTGCAGTTAAAACTTTTCTGAACTTGATCAATCTCGATATTTATCCTGAATAGGAGATCAGACACTTTAGCCAAGACGAACCTTCGCTTATTATGTCTTATTTATTACACAAAAGAAAATCTTTTTATACCGCAGTAATCTTATAATTTAGTGAAAGACTTGAAGAGTAAAGAAGAAAGTAACGTCAAAATCTTGGCACTTTAATGTTCTTGGGATTTTCAACTCATAATTTCAAAATCACTGGCAAGATAGAGCTTGTTTCCGAAGAAGTAAGAGTGTTTGCCGCCACAAGAAAGGTAGTCTTCCCTTCGTCCTTCGACTTTCGGGGTGTTAATTAGAAGCAATATCGAAAGATAATATTCCTGCAGTCAAAGTTCAAGAAACAGAATACGTCTACTACTTATAGCTATAACAAAAATCTATACTAGCTGATTGTTTGAATCACAATAAAAGAAGGATAACCACTAAAAAAGGATAAAATCTAGTTATGAGAGTAAAGAGTTTTTTCATCTAATCCAAACTATCTGAATAATCTCTAAGAATTTCTGCGATCACATTTTGTGGAATCTGTTCTTGTGCCTCCTTGTTTAAATCAAAGAACTTATCCATGAGCTCTTTTCTAGTCAAATTGATGAATGGGCCAATTTTTTCTATTAAAGGCCAAAATTCTCTTTTTATTACTATTGCTGCTGCTGTTGCTGTTGCTGTTGTTGTATTTGCTCGTAAAAAGAAAATGGCTTTTTAATTGTTGTCCGATATTCGCGAACTATCTCGGTAACTTCCTCTCTATGAATCCAGCGGATTTCACCAGAATCTACATTAGCGATTTGAAAGAGTGTCGGTGCGTCTGGATCTGGTGAACCAACTAAAAATCTGAGAACTTTTCCTATTTGATCAGCTTCGTATAAGACAGCGTCACCAATCCTGACTTGTAAAAATAAGGGTTCATCCATAAGTTCATTGTGTCCTAATCCATCAAGAAAGGGAAGTATCCTTTTTGACCACGTACAAGATTTTATAAATCGGTTAAAACGCCTTAACTTCTCCTATTCCATAAACTTTTGGGAAAACTTCAGGGACAAAAAAAATGGCATAAAAACAGGCTTGAAAAACTATTCTAAGACTAATGCGGCGACAGGCTTCGAACCTGCGACCTAATGATATGGGATAACGAGATCGCAAATATTTAAAAAGATTGAAAGAGGGAATAAAATTAATTAGTAAGTACAAAGACAAACTAATTTGATATTTTTAAGCTTTTGTAAATTGGGTATTTCTTTCAGGTAGTAAAAATTACTTTCCTTAGCGAATCTAGTTATGTCGAAATCTAATTTATCTCCCGACTATGCCTTTTGCGGTTATTTCTGGAACCGGTAATTGGGTTCCTTCTTATGCCCTTCTCTATATTGTTTTGATCGTGGGGGCGCTACTTACAGCTGGTGTAGCTATGTCAGCTTTTTCATTCTACGATGATTACTATTGGGGGGATAAGGATTTTAGAGATCAGCTTAGGGTTCATCCTTTAAATGGTAATTCATCAAATCAAAAGACTAGAAAGGTCTAAAAAAAAGTTTGAAACTCAAAGTAAGGAAGATTCATCATCTCGAATTTTCTTTAGCCAATAGGGAATAAAAGTCTTTTCCTTTTTTGAAGTTTCTTACACTTATTCATTGAACGACAACGTTACACTTAATCCTGGTTTCTTCACTATTGAAGATACCAGTACTGGTGATGACGACAAAGGTGTTGTTGTTAAACAATTTTTAGCTTCTAAACCGTAAAAACTAAATCAATCCACTCTGATGGATAATTAAATAAATGGGACTGGCAAAAGTCAATTCTTTTTTATGTCTCGACGTATTTGTTAATACTGCAGAATTTTATTGCGCTATTAGATTGATTCGACTTATTTAAACCATATGAATTCAGCTCTTACCAAAGCCTCAAATATCAAGATAAACAGATTCACCAAGATTGCTCTTACGTTGACCTCCTCAACTTTTTTCCTCTACGGATTGGGGCAAGCACCGATCTTCAAGAATTTCCTTGTTAGTGCTTTCTCTTGCTCAGGTGCAAGTTAATCAAACTTGCGATCTCAAAACAAATAATTAATGGGACTGACTTAGGACAGCCCTTTTTTATGTGATGCCTAATAGAAAAGATAATACATCACATGAAAAAGACACAATACAGATAAAGACTAAGAGTGTTCAACGATTCTCATATCCTTTGCCATGATGGATAAATGAACTTCGCTGATAACTGGGCCAGGGTTTTTGTCGTGATTACGTTTCTGACTTTTGGAGAAGCTCAAATTATTGGTGGCATCGTTCCCAATCTGATTGCTTTTGGTTTGTTCCTTGGATCAATTGGATACTTTGCTTCAACTGGGAAAATGGTTGAGATGTTCGGCTGGAAAAATAAGAAATAAAGCTATTACAAGCCAGTTAAGACTCAAGAGGGGGGCCCGTGAGGGACCTTTGGTGTCTACTCATCAAAAAACAAGCTGGAGAACCTGTCTCTGGCTGATCGAATCAACAGGATTTGAACATGCGAGCTAGTGCTCACTAATTGGCTAAAACAGGTAATCAACCAAGTTGGGTAAAAGAATTTAGGAAATCTGTTAAAGCTTCTACCCCAAAAGGGTGGTTAGTCATGCAAGGAAAGAAAGAATCAACAAGGGTTCAAATTCGCAAGGATGGTAAAAAAATTGCAGCTATAACAATCCCATACGCATGGAAAGAATCAGATTAGCCTGATGCAATTTTAAGAATTAGATCAGCAGATAAGCTTATGAAAAATCAAACCAAAGATTAGATATAAAAGCTTGCTTCAATATTGCTCACACAGTTTCAAGCGAGACAGAAATTAACTGGGAAGAATCAATCGAGGTTTATAGGGAATTTAAAAAAAATTGTGAAAAGATTCGACTTGGCGTAGCAAATATCACCCTGTCTTTAAGAATGTAATCAAGGCCACTAGAAATACTTCCAAAGCACCTTTAAATGGGCCAACACTTTGCAAGGTTGCACTTAAGCAATGGCAACAAGGAACACCGATAAGAAGACACATGCGCCTAGCCCTTTTTGGGTTTCTTCGGTTTTGTGTTCAGGAACAGCAGTTCGAGTCCACGTGGTTTCCCCCAGCCATAACAGATAAAGATTTAGTCACTACTAAAAAGAGAGTTGGTTATCAATTAACTGATTCACAAATTCTCCGATTATTAGATTCTTTCCCAGTAAATGAAATTGGTAATAAATGGAGTTTTGCTTTTCAATGTATAGCTGTTTATGGCCTAAGACCTGAAGGCCTCCGAACCATCCACACCCGCAATGGTGGTGAAGAGATTTGGAATAATTACGAAAAATCGAGAGGTGGTAAGAAAGGAGAAAAAACAGAGGCTAGACGTTTATATCCTTTGCTGGTCCATGACATTGATGATCCCATTAACTGGCATCTAAAAGAACAATTAGCAATATGTGAAAAGGAAGGTTTGAACCTACTTCCCCCACTTGGTAAAGAAGGACATGCTGACGATGCTTGTAGAACTTATTTATGTCGCAGAAAATTTTGGGAGGCTATCACAAAAGAAGTTTCCAAGGAAAATCAAGAATTAACTAGTTACAGCTTTCGCCATAGATATGCCTACTGCGGTCACAATCGACCTAAAGCTGATGGAAGTTATAGAGCACCAAAACAAATAGCGGATGCGATGGGCCACACCCTGGGCACTCACCTTTTGAGCTATTCCAAATTCCAAATGAAAGATCTAGCTAGTGCTTTTGATGAAACCTCACTTTTAGTAAAAGCAGCTGCTTAGATAGTTAAAAAATGTAATTGTACCAGAGACATAAGCACGCTTACACCAACCATTATCAAGGACGAAGAAGTCTTAAGTTCTTTTGCCATTGTGGAGTGGAAACTCTTGATTTATTTGTATCGCACGACTTTTTAGGCTGCCGCATCCTCCGATACATTTTTGCAACAGCAACAGCAACAAAAAAGGACAGGATATTCGCCCCTCTTCATAGTAGTTTTCCGAACCCTGCACAAATCGCAGTTACCCCTATGTGAAATGGTGAAAGGAGTAAATAGTTTCAGGGGTCCTCCTTTGGTTTAATCCTTCTTTTTTTTATAGGGAGTAGGAGAACACTACAAAAAGTTGAATAAAAAGTTAATTGCTAAGTAATCCTTCTGTTGATCCTTTTTCTTAATTCCTTTAGTTGAACATTGAATCTTAATTTCTTTATATGATCTAGCTTTTCAGCCATATCTATAGGCATTGTTCTTGCCGCCTTAACCATTGCGAAAGCATACCTATGAGTCTCTTTGGGAAAAGAATCCATAGCGAAGTAAGGACATATAAGATACTCAAGCGAAAACGAGAACCATTTGTCCATATTCAAATAAAATTTAAGTATTAGTGCTGAGATCTACAAAAAAGAGTTTTGGCCTTTAATAGAAAAAACCTGACCATTCAGACTTATGACCAGAAAAGAGTTTATGGATAAATTCTTTGATCTTTGCAAGGATGCTCAAGAAGAAATTCCACCCAATATGATCGCAGAAATCCTTAGAGATTATGCAGATAGGTTGGATTAGATGAAAAAACTCTTTGCTTTTGTTTATGGTCTTTTTTTGTTTTTCTTCCCTCTTGCAGTTCAAGCGGAAGATGTTGAACCAATGCCTCAAGAGGAAAGAGCTAAAGCACCTTCAATTGATCCAATGTCGAAAGAAGCAGTAAATTATTTACTTGGTGAGGATATTTATCAAGGCACTCTTAGTTGGCAAGGAAACAAAGCTTCTACCAAATTTAATTACGACATGAAAAATGAAAATAAATAAATGGCGATATTCGCAGTTTTAGTTCTTGTTGGATTTGCCCTGTCCTGCTACTTCCGAAGCTGGGGAGTTTTTAATCACATGCTTGGATATGGTTTGATTTTTGCCTCAATACCTTTAGGGCTGAAATACGCATCTGTGGCAGGGTTAAACCCAATAGCAGTTTTCATTATTTATTTAGCTGTCTTTTGGATTGTTTATTTCTTGATTTATCTAAGGAAGCGTTAACCCATAAACCACCGCCTGAAAGTTAAATCCGTTCAACAAAGAGATGCATGATACATAAGAAAAATTTATTCCACGGTTAGCCCTACCCCAACCGAACGTCATCTGTAAAAGAATGCTTTTATGATTAACACATTAGTGAATCAGGTCTTAGTTCCACTGTAAATGCAACTTCTACCTTCCATGACTTCAATAAATAATTCTTCAGCAGCTAAGTTCCTAGCTCTTTTTTGTATCCCTGCGCTAATCCTTGCATCAGGTTCATTTGATGTCGCCACATCAGTAAGTGTTTAACTATGTACGGAATTAACGAAGCAACAATTATTGCAAGTTTGGCTATACCTGCTGGATTGTTCATTGGATTTTTAACAATTCTCGTTAAAAGACTTCGTCAGTGCATGTAATGACTACTCCCAACAAAACAAATAAAAAACCTTGGTTCGGACTTGGAGAGTTTATTGGAGGTATTTTGTTCGATCTTTACGCTCGTTACTAAGCCATAGATCACCTTCTGACAGTTGTAAGACTTACACAGCAAACAGAGGTGATCTTTTTCCAGGTCAATGACAATTAAAGTAGCAGTAAATCCTTTTACGTTTACTGGTTTTTGCTAACTATTAATAACATATTTAATAAGTCATGTTCTTTAAAAGTCGTAATGTTTATATAAGCAATCCTTTCAAGCTGCATTGAAAAAAATTGGACTTTTCAAATAGTTCATATGGAAGGAGGTATTCATATTGAAGCTAAAGGCCTAGGTATTTCTATAAGAGCCCCTTTCGAACCAAATGATAATCCAATGATTGCAGCAGATAGTTTAATTCTTAAAGAAGAGAAAAACAGAAGATCCTTATACAGCTCTTGGACACTTAAGAGTAGTAATCCAAAACCTACAGATATAAAAGATGTCATTTAGTTTTTAAAATTCTTGGTAATCTCGAGGGAGAACCAACAAGTCCTGCGACTTCGACAAAAAAAATTTTATTTCATGGATTTAAATAAAGCACTAAATCTCAACAGTTATGAATGGTGGAGAAACCATAGAAGAGTCGTTACTTTTGGTGGATTATTATTTCTATTCGGATGCTGGGTCAATCCTGTCATTCAAGAATCAAGGAATAAAAATTCGTGTGTTCGTACATATTCTGAGCTTTATACCGTCCCTGAAGTTCTTGAAAAATTTAATGCGAAACAATTAGAAAAGTTTGGACTTGATACAAATGACTTTGCTAAAGCCTTGGCATATCAAACCTGTACGAGTCAAAAAGCTATTGGTAAGTAAATGAAAATAAAAACAATCCTAAAAACTGTTGGATCTCTTCACTTGTTATTGGGTGTACTGCTAATAAACATGTTGATTTTTTCTATCGATACCATTGCACCATCAGTATCAGCCGAAACATTCTTATATATTAGAGGGACAGCAGATGTTGTTGCAGCAACAAATATAGGTATTGGCTTCTTATTAATAATTTCTAGTTCCATCAGAGATCACGAATCTGCCAAAAAAGTTTTACTAGGTGAATTGGTATTGATGCTTTGCCTCTTAATAGTTGCAGTATTCAATACTCTTAATGCAGGAGTCATTGTTGATGCTGGTCCACCTCCACCGTTTTGGATTGTTCTAATTACAAACCCAGTTTTGTGTACTTATGGATTACTAAAAGGTAAATAAATGAAACGCTTACTACTTCCCCTACTCGCTAGGTTGAGAAAAGTTAGAGTTGGACCAAGTAGGAAATAAACCAAGCGGCAAAAATAACTTTTCCCAAAATGAGATACGGAACAAACTTAAAAGCTTTCTTTTCGAATGCTGCTTTATCAAATGAAGCCATATAAGAAAACTCTCTCAAAGGAGTGTTAAATAAAAATTGTGTGAGGAAATTATCGAAAAAACAAGGTTGAACATTCCATCCCTTCGATGCAGTGAGGATAAAAAGGATTGATTCAAAACTGCTGTTCGGTTTGGGTAGGGCTTTCCACTCTTTTCTTTACCTCTTGCTCGTAAGTGGAAACTATCTCTTTAACTTCAGCAGCATGAATAGTTTTAATTTCTCCTGTATCAACATTTGCCACTTGGAATAGTGAGGGAGCATCTGGATCTCTAGAACCTCCAACAAATGAAAGAACTTTGCAGATTTCATCCTCACCAACCAGAACGGTATCTCTGGATTTGACCGTTAAAAATAATGGTTCGTTTTCTTGGTATTCCAATTAAGTGTCAGTTTCTTCTACTTGCTCAGTTTTAGCATCTTGATTTGATTTGTCTTTAGAGCAACCACCTTCACCCCATCCCCAAGCAAGGGAAGGACCTGCAATAACTGAAAGAGCAAAAACTAGTGGAAAACAACTCATAGTTCAGGAAAGATCCTTTGACATTCTTTAGTAGATGATTAAATGGATTTCCACAAGACATAATAAGTACTCCTAAAAATGTTGGGGAGGCATTCCATCCAATATGACTTTGAATGCCTTCCCCTCTACTATCAGAACCGAGTCTTAAAATAAAAGTTCTGATAATTCTTTTCTAATCAAAGTGATCTAAAAATCAAATCAGTATAAATTACTGTTTTATCTTGCATTTTTTGCGGGAGGCATCTAAACCTCCCTAAAGCCTGAGCCAGTAATCAAAGTGTAGGCTGAGACCCTGGAAAGGTTTAATTGAAAACGTAATAATTGAAAAGGGTGCTATCACCCAAGTATTACTACAGTTGGGTTAATTAATAACTAATAATGCAAAGGATACTAATTACACTTGGACTTGTAATCGCTTCGATCGGCGTTCTATATCCCTATTTAAAACAAATAGGGTTGGGACGATTACCTGGGGACATCATTCTTAGAGGTGAGAACTCAACTTTTTATTTCCCAGTCGTTAGTTGTATTGCCATTAGCCTGCTTCTTACCGTCATTGCCAACAATAAACAAGAGGCAATGTGGCAGGCACAGGATTGCAATCCATTCTCAAAAATTATTGAAGCCAATTGGGTTTACAAGTAAGAGAATTCTTTAAAGGAAATCCTCCTCGCTTGTTGAATCATTCAACCATGCTGACACGATCTAAAAAAGCCAGATAATCCTCATAATGACTTTACCTTCTTATTTTCATTTGTTCTGTAAGGTCAGCACAACCACTTCGAGGAGTTGTAGTTTGTTATAAAAGATAGTGTACTAATTATCCCTTGAGCTCTAATCGAAGTCGATGTCTAACCTTAATTATGCTGCTTCTATTGTTTCAACCTCTGTTTTTTTTGAATCTGTTTTTTTCAAAAAAGCTGATTTACCCTGACCTGACTTAAAAAGGAAAAATGTTGGCAAAGCTAATAAAACAACTATAGCCATCAGAAGGATAAGATTAATGGTGAAACTACTGACTCCTAGCTCGGAAGACATTAAAGCTAAAATCATGCAAATAAAACTAAATAAATTTATTATCAAATTAATCCAAAAAAAAATAATCCTAATCTAAAAAACTGAGACAAATAATAGCAAGAGAATAAAAAAAGGCATGTCCAAAAGTCCTATTAAGCACATAGACTTGTAACCAATAGACTATAAAACCCTCAAGTTAGGGCGAGTAGTTTGAAAACGAATTTGTTTAGCAGCCTTAACTGATGATCCTTTTGATAATCCAAAAGTAAGCATTGATCAGACCTGATTTTCTAAAATTAATTATATGATTTTTAATTTTAGAACAGTAATTGAAGATTATTGTAGTAAAGGAAACCTTTCAGAGGAAGAAATTGATTTCTTAGAGAGAGAACATATTAAAACCATGAGTTCAATTTGTGAGACATCATCTCCATCAATTGCTCATTGGAATATATGCGAAGCTTGTAATCTTAAACAGAGAAGTTTCTGGATTTCTTGTAATGCGTCAATACTTGATAAGATTAGGCCTGTTAAGACTGGGAAGCAAAGAGCTCATAAATTATTTGATGCTCTTTGTCTCTATAAGCTTTTAAACTAAAAAACTAAACCTATTTTTCAAATGCTTTATCTTCAATCATCCTCACCATAATTTAATTAGCTTTGAATCTTTTAATAGGTTTTATTCTGTAAGAACCATCAAGCTTAAAAGTAAGGCATGTAATATTTGTACATGGCATAAATATTAGAATAACTATCGTAAAGTTGAAATAATTTTTTTCAGGTGTCCTATCAGAAGTTTTTAAACTTATTTAGAGAAAAGAACAAATTTAACGCCTTTCTTCTTTTAGCATTTATTTCTTTAGTCATAGTTCTGTCTTTAAGTAGAGGTTCGGTTGAATTAAGTAGTCATGAATTAATCAAAGCATTCTTGAGAGAAGGTGATTTAACTAATCAAATTATTTTTTGGGAACTCAGGCTCCCTAGATTAATTGCTTCTTTACTTGTTGGCTCGGCTTTAGGTATGTCTGGAGCTCTCCTACAAGGAATGCTAAGAAATGGGTTGGCAAGTCCTTACTTGCTCGGTATCTCTGCAGGTTCGGGGTTAGTAATTGTTCTGTTAATAAGCATGGGATTATGGCTCTCTTGGATCCCAATCGCTGCATGGATAGGAGCAATTATCACGACGTTAATTGTCTATCTTTTAGCAAAATCGGGGACTTCAATATCAGTTGAAAGATTGATTCTTGCAGGAGTTGCTCTAAGTAGCCTTTTTGGATCTATTCAGTCAATGCTTCTTCTGCAATCAGAAGATGGAAGAGTTCAAGCTGCTTTGACTTGGTTAATAGGTAGTCTTAATTCCAGAGGGTGGACTGAAATCAAGTTAGCTGGACCACCAATCATCTTTGCTTTAGTTGTGGGATTATTACTCTCAAGACATTTGAATTTATTAGGTTTGGGAGATGAATTATCTGTAGGTTTAGGAAATTCTTTATTTCGTTCAAGATGCTTAATTGGTGCATCTGCAACTCTGTTGGCTGCAAGCTCAGTTAGCGTTGGTGGCTTGATTGGATTTGTAGGTTTGATTGTCCCCCATGCCGTACGATTTTTATTTGGGACAGACTATAAAGTTGTTCTTCCATTCTCTGCTTTATTAGGTGCTTTAACACTTAGTTCAGCCGATTTGATTGCAAGATCAGGAACTATTGAATTGCCTGTTGGAATCATCACATCATTATTAGGTGCTCCAATTTTTATAGTCTTATTGTATAAAAGACAAAAATCCTTAACTAGTCTGCGATAGACATAATGACACTAATAACAAAAGATTTCTCTACCGGTTATGAAGAAAATAAAATCATTAAATCGATCAGTCTTTCATTGGAGGCATCTGAGTGGTTAGGGATTGTTGGAGCCAATGGATCAGGTAAATCCACTTTCTTAAAAGGTATTAGCCGCATACTTGATGCACATACAGGTATTGCTTATTTAGATGGGCATGATATTCATCATTCTTCTACAAAAGAAATCGCAAAAAAGATCTCTGTATTACCTCAGCATCAGAGGTCTAATTTAACTCTTACTGTCTATGAATTGGTTTGCCTTGGACGCTCTCCTCATAAAAAATGGTGGGAACTCGAGCTTGATGAAAATGATCATTTAAAAGTTGAGAGATCCATTGAATTAACAGATATGACCGCTTTTAAGGATAAATCTGTTGATACATTATCTGGAGGGCAAAGGCAAAGAGCTTTCCTTTCTTTAGCTCTTGCTCAAGATGCAAAAACACTTTTATTGGATGAACCAACAACTTTTTTAGATCTTCGCTATCAACTCCAATTCTTAGACCTACTTAAAAAAATAAATCAAGAACAAAAAATATCAATTATCACTGTTATTCATGACTTGAACTTGGCTGCTAGATATTGTGATCGGATTGCAGTACTTAAAGATGGCGAATTATTAGCTATCAACAAACCAAGAGAAGTTCTTACTCATGAGCTTTTGAAAAATGCTTTTCAAGTTGAGACATGCCAATTAGAAACACCTATTGGTCTACAAATCTGCACAATTAAATCTTCCTAAAATTTCATAATCAATTTATTCATAAACATAGAAGTATAGCTTTATACCCGCAAGAGGATCTAATAGCACCTTTTTGCCTATGGATTACTAGAAAGAATCTTTTTACTTATTTACATGTATAGATCGATACTTTTTTGAAAAGTCCTTGACTGCTATTGCCTCTATAAAAGTAGGTATATATCTTGTTGTGTGAGGCAAGGGTGAAATTTTTCCAGAAATTGTTGGTCGCTCCAGCAACCGCAGCTATGCTTATGGCACCAACCTTAAATGGTTTTGCTGATGAGACAGCATCTGATAATACTTTAAAAATCTCAGTAACAGGAACTAGATCTCCTCGTGCTACAAAAGATGTTCCAGCTTCTGTAAAAGTCACTGATAAAAATGAAATTGATACACTGGGAATTAATGATTTAAGAGACTTATTTAAATACGATGCAGGTGTATCAATAAAAAGTAATTCCACCGGTTATTTTAATAATTATGGACAAAACAGTATCAATATCAGGGGTATGGATGAAAATAGAGTTCTTATACAAAGAGACAATATAAATCTTCCAAATAGTTATTCCTTTAGCTATCAGCTAGGAAGAGGCGAGTATGTAGACTTAAGTACTTTAAAGTCTGTAGAGGTTCTAAAAGGTCCTGCTTCTTCCCTTTATGGAAGTGATGCATTGGGTGGCTTGGTAAGTTATCAATCTCTCTATCCAGAAGATTTGCTTGGTGCCGATGAAACTTTTAAGATAGAAATTCCTGTTAAATTTGATGGCAGTAGTAATCAAACATCAGGAACCACAAGGGTTGCTGTTAGAGATGATAATGGCGTGGAAGCGGTGCTAGTTACAACACTTATTTATGGAGAGGAGGATAACGTAAAAGCTGATGATAAATATATTGATGATAGTGAGATTACTAAAAAGAATATTTATACAAACATTGTGAAAAATATCGACGATTACAGCAGAATTAATTTTATATATGAAAATGTTGATACTAAGAGAGATACTAATCAAGCAAAAGCTAGGTTGAGTTCTTCTTATTCAAGTATTGAAGAAGATGTTGATATAAATAGATGGATGGGGCAATTAGGGTATGAGTATGAGAATCCAAGTTCAGCAAAATTATTTGATTATGCAAAGGTAAATTTGTATGTGCAAGATGCAGAATGGAATGATGATTCCAAAGTTGAATCTCCTGCAGGGTTTAGCAGAGGTAGATATTCAGCAGCAAAGACGGTAGTCAATGACTATAGGTACGACGATGAAAGTAAGGGTTTTAATATTCAACTGAGAAGTGATTCAAACAGTTCTGGAGTTAATCATAAGTTTACTTATGGTGTGGACTATTCAACTACTTTTAATACTAGACCTAGAAAAAAAACAACTACTCAGTCTGGTACAACCACAATAGAGAACATAAAAGATACAGCAGATGCAGATACAACTAAGTATGGATTTTACTTACAGGATGCGGTCACTTTTGACAAGGCAGACAGATTAGAATTAATAGCAGGAATTAGATATGACAAATATGAAATTGATGCTCAGAGTGATGCTGCATATAAAAATACTGCAGATGGAGTAGGTGCTGTTAACCCAGCTGTTGATTTAGAAAATTCTACAGTTAATCCATCACTGGCTTTGATCTATAATTTATCCCCTGAGTTGTCAGCTTTTGGTAAGTATTCAACTGCGTTTAGGTCTCCAACTCACTCTGAATTAAATACAGCTCATGGAAATAGATTTTATGGATATTATTATCTTAGTAACCCTGACTTAAAACCAGAAACTAGTGAAAATTATGAGTTTGGTCTTAAGGGTGATTATTCAAAACTTGATTTTTCTTTGGTTAGTTTCATAAGTAAATATGATGATTTAATTGATGTTGAACTTACAAGCACTGGCACAGATTGTATTGCTTTAATTGGAAGACCATGCACCGTTTACAAGCCCAGTAACGTAGAGGAGGCTGAGATATGGGGAATTGAATTAAATTCAGAATATAATTTTAATGAAGATAAGACTGGGTTCGCTCTCATCTCTTCACTGGCTTACAGTTATGGTGATGATACCTCAGGTACAGAAGACAAAGAATTAACTTCGATTGAGCCATTTAAAGCAATATTAGGATTAAGATATACTGATTCTGAAAATAAATGGAGCACAGAATTAACTAATACATACGTTGGCGACGCAAGAACTACAGATGCATTGGATGATAACCCCTCTCAAAGTTATTCAGTATTGGATTTAACTAGTGTTTTCAATGTTAACGAAAGATTATCAGTTGATGTAGGGATTTTTAATTTAAACGATACTAGATACTTTAATTATTCAACTGTAAAAGCACAAAGTAAAAATAGTGCAGATGTTAATAGATTTTCTGAACCTGGCAGAAATATAAAAGCTGGATTTAAATTTATTTTCTAAATATTTTAATATTTAAAATTTATATTAATAAGTTATTCAATAATGAAAGTATTAAATTTTACTATTGGTATATCATTTCTACTTTGTGGTTGTGGTGAACTAAATCAATCATCTCGAAATAAAGAGATTTTGAATACATCAGTAAAGATTGAGAGGGTAGTAACTTTAACCTCATTAAGTACTGATATTGTGAGTAAACTTTCTAGTAAAAAACTTGTAGCAATTCCAGGGAGTTCCTTGTTTAAGAATAATGATGAATTTGTTGATTTACCAAGAATCAGTCAAGGTAGAACTCCTCCTAACTTAGAGAAAATAGTTTCTTTAAAACCAGATTTAGTAATTGGCACAAAAGGTTTTCATGACAAAATACTAGGCAGACTTAAAGATATTAATATCCAAACAGTTTCCTATGAATTAAGTGATTGGAATAGCCTGGAAAATACTATTAATTTAATTTCTACTAAATTAGGTATAAATAATTTTGGTAAATCTAATGAACTAATTAACACTAATTTGAAAGAATGTGTTATTGCCAATGAACAAGATAAAAAGCCTAGTGTAGTTATTCTTGCTAGTATAAAACCTATTCTCTCTCCTAACTCAAAAAGTTGGGCTGGAAATCTTCTTCAAAGATTTGGTATAAATAGTCTAACTAAAGATCTTGATTCAAAGAGTGAGTTTCGTGGTTACGTAAATTTATCACCAGAGTGGTTAGTTAAAGAAGATCCTGATAACTTAATTATTATCCAAACAAGGCCTAAACAATACGTTGACTTTGAAAAATCTAAGCCATTTTCTAATTTGAAAGCAGTTAAATCTGATCAAGTTTATCGTTTTAATTACTATGGGCTGATAAATGCAGGTAGCTTAGAGAGTATTAATAGTGCATGTTTAAAACTTAGAAAAATCTTTTAACTCCTTATCTTATTTTTAAATCGTATTCAATATTTATTGAAGTTTCCTCCTCTAAGGGGTAAAAAGTAGAATGAATTGCGGCTTTTTTAGCAGCTTTATCAATTGATTCATGCCCACTGAAACTTATTAACTCTGCCTTAAAGACTTTTCCCTTTTTGTTAATCCATACTTTTACTATAGGAGTTCCCTCTGCTCCTCTTCTTAATGCAATAGGAGGATATATAGGACTAATACATTTTAAGCATGTAACTTTTAGTGTTCCTTTGCCCTTTAATGAACCCTTTTCTGGCTCATTATTTTTTACACCTTTTATAAATCCGCTCCCTTTTTCCTCTTTTGACATAGGTTGATTTATTAAATTACTTTTATCTTTCTTTAGTTGAATTTTTTTTTCAATTATCTTGTTATCTTCAAATGATTCTTTCTCATCTAAAGGATTTTTATTCTCAATCTCATTTTTTAATTCTTCTTTTATTGAAGGTTTTTTAATTAATCTTTTGCTTCTTTCTGTGGCTTCCCCAAATCCTGCCTCTGATAAATCATCAACCAGCTCTATTGGAATAATTTTCTCACCTAAAGTAACGTCTCTCTCTTTTTCAATAAATAAAAACAAGAAGGAGTGAATCATTACTGACAGAAGGATGTAATAATTGATTCTATTTGTTTTGATTCTATTCATTTTTCTAGGAAACTATTAATTCAATTAGCTTTCTTTTATTACTATTATGATTGTTATATTCATTATAAGTCTTCTTGTTTGATCTTTTCAAATCAGGCGGCATAGTTATGTGGCCACTATTATTAATTTCAATTACTTCTTTAGCATGCATATTTGAAAGAATTGCATACTGGAAAGATGTAATAAAAAAAAATGATAGTAAGCTAATGATTACGGTTGAAAAATATTCAACTATTTCTTCTGTCGATTTTATAAAAAAAAATGAGATTTCTTCAATTCCATTAGAAAAAGTATTGTTAGATTCTTTGAAAATTATTGATAGAAGTCTTCTAAATGATAAAAATACTATTGATCTAAAATTAGCATTAGAAATATCAATTCAATCAATTCAATCTGAATTTGGAAAGTTTAGTAATTTATTCTCTACAATTATTACTGTTTCCCCTTTACTTGGACTCTTAGGAACAGTTTTGGGGCTTATAAATTCTTTTTCATTTATAAAACTTGGTGAAACTGGTGTTAATGCTCAAGAAGTTACTGGTGGCATTAGTGAGGCATTGATTTCTACAGCAACTGGTTTAATTATTGCTATTATCACACTTATATTTTCTAACTATTTTAATAGTTTATGGAGGAAACAAAATTCTATTCTAAATCAGTATTGTGGTAGATTTGAAATGCTATATAGAACAAATAAATTATAATAATGACCTATTTCAAAGAAGATATTAATAACAAGAATAAAATTGAAATTTTGCCCATGATAGATATTATCTTTTCTATTTTAGCTTTTCTTATTATTTCTAGTCTTTATTTAACGCGAGTTGAGACTATATCTGTTGATTTGCCTAAGGCAAGTAATTCGATCAAGCAGAATAATAAATTCGTGAATATATCTATTGATAAGTCTGGTAATTTATTTATAAATAAGAAAAGTATAAAATTTCAGGACTTGAAAGATAATTTAGTTAATTTGGTTAATGAAAATAAGAATTTAGTTGTTCTCAATGCAGATAAAAATATTTCTCATGGTTATGTAATTAGTGTTTTAGACGTGCTTAGGAGTATTGATGGCTTAAAAATAGGACTTTCGACTAAGTCAATAGACTAAGGATTTCTTAGAAGATAAATTAACATAGTCAAAATTATAATAGTTTGGCCCGGAAGTAATTAATGAATTTGTCTTGGCACAGTTTCTTCGTGAATAATTCATTTAGTTCTCTTTCTTCATAATTGCTAATAAGGCACTTTTCTCTTATTTGATTGATTAATGGCTTGTACATACCCTTTAAAACAATCTCATCACTCATCAAACCTATATATTGAAAGTAAGAATATTTAAGAGTCTTCTCATTGTCTAACCCCTCAAAAAAATAATGAGTAATGAAATTATGAAGAACTAATTAAAGAATCTCGTGAATTTAAGAATGTAGAGTTCTTTGAACGGGAAGGATACATGATTTTATTAAGCCGGCCTTGGTCCCCAATACGGACCGTCATCGTCAGCAGATTGATAACTACCTAGGTTCAATGTTGTTGTTGACTTAGTTAATAAAGCGTTTCAGGGTATGGATCACCTTCACTTCCATTAAGATTATTGGAGATTCCTTCCTTCTCAATTTTCTTTATTTCCTTAAGTGTTCTTTTTTGTCCCATACCTAAACCAGTAAGCATTGGTAGTTGTGTCATTAACTTTTTAGGCTGTTTCCCATCAGTAAATCTCAAACTTATAAATGTTTCCTCACCCTCAACGTCATAACCATTTACAACTAGTTGATAATCATGTTTTTTGGGATCCGATACTAAAAAGCCAATAACTCCAAAGGCAACTGTTGCTGCAACTTTTCCAGATACGTCAGTCTTAGATTCTCCAGATAGAGACCAACTTGTAACCCTAGATGTAGGGATAGATTGATATGGACCAGTTATTTTTTGACTGTTGGCTACAAAATCCATTGTGCACTTAGGAATTACAGGATCTGGTTCATCAGGATCAGGGAAACGTGGTTTCGGGAACGTAGCTTCATGTATTTCTCTTTTCTTTTCATCACACGCAGCTTTGTAAATCTCGGCTTTTGTTGAAAGGGTGGTCAATAATCCTATCGGACTTAAAAAAGAAGTTGTCAATAATAGTGATAAAGATCTTTTGCTTGAGGTGTATTTCATAATAAAAAAATAGTAAAAAGTGATTTTTAAAAAGGTTTAAATCTACCAAGTCTTATTTTTTCTTTGCCTTTAGATTCTCGACCTCTTATTTCTTTTGCAGTTCTTGTTTGGCCCATTCCTAATTGAGTTGTCATTTGTAATTCATTTATCAATCTTTTCGCAGGTTTATCATTCTTAAAAGAAAATTGCATTGATGTTTTTTTACCTTCTGCGTCATACCCATTGATTAAAAAATTGTAATCATGTTTTTTCGCTAAAAAACCTAACAAGCCTATTGGGCCTAAAAATATTGTTGTTGCAACTCCTGTCCCTACTGCAGTGCTTGAATCACCACCACCTCCCCAATTAGTCACGCGAGCAGTTGGTATTGATCCATAGGGTGAAGTTATAACTTCAGGAGAAACAAAGATATTGCATTTCATACCTCCACAAATTGCGTTGTAATTACCTGCAAAAGCAGTAGAGGAATGAGTAATAAAAGAGAAAAATAGGGCAGCCTTTAAAAAAGCTCTATTACCCAAAGGGACTAAAGGTTTCATGGAAAAGAAATTACTTCACCATTAAATGCAAACTACAAAACTATAAGAACTAGATATATCTTTGTATTCGATTTACATCCTCTATTTACGGATCAAGCTTTGATTCCGTTTCGCATAAATCAGTCAAATCCAGGTAACTTCCCTTATTCCATATGACTTTTGGGATAAATTTAGGATAAAGCCGTTTTCCCATAAAAAAAGCAACGGCTGGGAACCGTTGCTATTACTGATCGGGGCGACAGGATTCGAACCTGCGACCTAGTGCTCCCAAAACGAACGGTCAAATCACTGCCATTACTAAGACTAAAGTCATGAACTAAGGTTATAACTAATATATAGAGATCATTAGAAGTCGTTAAAAGCCGCAATAAGTTGACTTTTGCACACAGTTTGCACACAATGAAGGCATCAAAAGACCTAGTGCTTAAGTGCCACTAACAACACGCACACAAACTTGGGTGAAGTTCTTTAGGGAACAAGTCAATGAATCAACAGCAGGGCAATTCAAAGTTTTAGACAGTCGCGGCAAGATGCGATTGCAATATCGACCGAATGGAGAAAAAGCTCAATCGTTGATGTTGCCCTTTGATTTCAATAAGTCAGAAACGATAAAAGCACTGCCAAGGATTCAACAGATCTTTAAAACTTTTGTTCAAGGGAAAGGGAAAAAGACTCTTCTACAGGCCGCTTCGATTACAGAAGCTTCTAGTTCAAAGCATCAAATCCCATGGACAGAATTAATCAATGAATATCGAAAGTTTGTTCCTAATGCAGGAGAAAAAACATGGAAGAAAAGTTATGTCCCTGTCTTAACCAAAACTGGATTGTTGATGCAGAAGGGAAAAGGAAAACCCCTCAATGGTGAAGGGTTAATGATGAAAGCTCTGACTCAATGGGAACAAGGAACAAGATCAAGAGTTATCGCTCGTCGTTCTCTTAAAGGTTTTCTTAATTGGGCTGTAATGCGTGGAAAGTTACCAGCGGCTTATGCACCACCTGCATCTATTCCAGAAATAAAAAAGCCAAAGAGGGTTGGTTTTGCTTTAACTGATTCTCAAATACTTCGCTTATTAGAAGACGTAAGTGATGAACGATGGAAATTCGCAATTCAACTTTGCGCAGTTTATGGATTACGACCAGAAGAACTTCGATATTTAAGAATCAAAGACGGTGCAGAAGGAAAAGAACTTTGGACGATTTACCAGAAAAGTATGGGAGGAACAAAAGGAGATAAGACAAAACCTCGTCGCCTGCATCCTTTACTTATTGAAGATATGGATGGAAATACGATTGATTGGAAGCTTCAGCAAAGATTGGAAATTGGTGAATCTCTTCCACCTTTAGGTCAAAAAGGAAAAGGAGGCGAAGCTCTAAGAACTCACCTCCGAAGGAGAAAAGTATGGAATGTTCTAAGTAAGGAGGCAGAAATGATAGGTGAAGTGTTAGTCCCTTATACCTTTAGACATCGTTATGCAAAGGCTTCTCATGCAGCTGGTGTTCCTCTACCTAACATCGCCGCTGCTATGGGTCACACCACAGAAGTGCATCATCAAAGTTATGCAAGATTCATTCCAGACGGTACGGCTGATTTGTATGCCAAGCGCAATGCGAGGGTCGCATAAATATGGAAAAAAGACTCAAGTCACTTAAATACTTTGCTCCTCTAGTTCAGATAGCTCTCTGCCCTATAACTATTCTGTTTATATGGACTGTGTTTACAGGTCCTGAAGCAATCCCTGTAGTTAGTGAAGAATTAGTTAGTTAGAGGCATGATGGGTTAGTTAACCCCTAAATAATTGATGACTGACAAGAGAAAAGGGACGTGGCAACCAACAGATCAGCAAGTCGATAAAATAATTCTTCCCGCCATGCAAGGGATAGCACAGCAATGCGCTGGTTATATTAATGAACTTCAATGTCCTCCTGAATTTATTGCAGTCATGCTTAGGGATGTTGCCGATGCATTCGAGAACCCAGCGCCCGAAGGCGCAAGTAGTTGTGATTGTTGTTAATTAATTAACTTCTCTTCAACACAAAACTCTTACTTGCAAATGTTTTAGAAGTAATTTCCATACAAATCTATTAAGGACAGCTAATTATCTAATGACTAATTCAGTCGAATCAATTGTTATCTCTTTAGGGAATGAACCTGCAGAGGTCCTTGGTTTCAAAACAGAAGAACAAATAGAAACAGCCTTAATCCCCTTAATGGCAGAAGTTTTTAACAATGAGACCCTTACTGTTAAATAAATCAATTCACGCGGAATAAGACGAAACTAAATCACTTTATAAATTATCCAAGGTCCTGGTATAGACACAAAGAGTATTAACTCCAATTTCAAGATCAAGATTACCAGCTATTGAATAAGTAATAGATAAGTTCTTACAAGAATGAATGCTGATAAGCAGCTAAAAGACATATTGCACATGGCAGTAAAGAATGCAGTTTCAAGAATGAAAATCGTAAGAAGTCCTGCTGATCGTCGCTGTTTATTCCATGAATACAAGGAATGGCTAGGAGAAAGTATTAATGATGAAGTTTTAGCAATTCCTACAGAGATAATACAAAACGAACTAGATAAATAAAGTCAACTCAAAAGGAGTCAACAATACTTTAGGGTCAAGTCATAAGAAGATTAGGCTTTTAATTTGCCATTAAAAAATAAAAGCAAGGGAATAGTTCCATGGGATTATCAAATTGATGATGAAAACTATCAAAAAGAGCCTTGGATTCTAAAGAAAGGAAAGGAATATGTAACTATTGAAAAAGACAACAATAATAAAGGTTTTTTCCAGCTTCAAAAGGATGAAGAGAAACGTCTATCTCTTAGCGCTTCTCAAGCTAAATTGACATATCATCAACTACTTGAGTTTGGATATAAGCTACGAAAACCTAAGATTGAATTTGAAAATCAAAGTTCAGAAGAATGATTAAGAAGATATTTCAAATAGCTTTCTCTAAGATGTTTAACTTGACATCCATTCTGAAAGAGGAAATCTGTTAAAGCAGAATTTATAAATTTTTTTCTATCAAGGTCAGAACTTGATTCAATGAAATCCTTCATCTCTGTGAAAAGAACCTCAGGGATCTCTGTCTCTAAGCTCATATGCTCCCACTCATTGATCTTTTGCAAAACATACTTTGAGTGTAAAAACGTCTCATCTCTAGTGATGTGACCCCTTTTTCCAAAAGGTAACCAGAGATCGCCGCTTGCATTAATCGATGTTGATCCCAGTTTGGATGGTCATCTATATATTTTCTCATTGCCTCATTTAGATAGGCAGGTACATCTTCTATAAAACTAACTATCGACTCTTTTTGATCATTAATAGAAATACTGTTTTGATGATCTATTTTTTTTGATTGAATCGTTTCTAGCACAGATTTTTGCATTAAATATTTTTTTGTTGAGATACCACTATCAAGGTTTTTGAGGACAAGTCAAGGAAAAAGAAAACTCAAATCTCATGGGGTCTCATCAAGAGATCCACTGGGAGGGAAGGGTGTCAATAGAAAAATTAAATATAAAGACTAGATTGCCTATATCTTCACAAATAAAGCATCAATTTGAGGGTTTTCCACTGAAGTACAGCAGCAAAGGCATTAAAATTTGTTCCCTGTGGAAAAAATGTTGAAAACAAATGATTTACTCTTAAGAAAGTGCTTAAAAGTTGATTGATTAGATTATCTTATGAATGATATTAGATATCTTTTAAGACTCATTAAAGAGATTAATAAGGACAAATCAACATTAGCTGACTTATTTTTTATTCAATCTTTTATGAATATGTAAGTCCAGCAAAAGGATCTGCCATTGAATATTCTTTCTTTAAATCACTCTGAGTCACTTAGTTTTTAAGAAAACAGCTCCATTTAAAAAATTAAAAACTCTTCTTGTAAAATTTAAATCAAAAACTAAAAAATGGCTTTAAGCAATTGACCTTTCAACTTTTATGCTGCGAGTTTCAAATGGAATTTTTCTTGTTTTTGATTTATTTAAAAGTTGAGAGCCAAAACCTTAAATTGTGGAAAAGTATCTAATTATACAAAAAATAATTATGGAATGTAAACACTTTCAGTGCAAGTCTAAGGAATGATTCCATCGCATTAATTTGTTAATGAGATAAGATCATTGAATCAAATAAAGTCAATAGAGAAATAATTCTTTCAAATCTCCTTGAGAAGTATCATTTATTGTTTTATTTTCCAGAAAGCTTGGTAGGGTCGCTTTCAAAATCATGTTCATCTATTTCGAATAGCTTATACAAATGACAGAAGACTGGAATACGACTGATGAGCTAAAGAAAGACATTATTACAGCCGTTTATAAGGACATAAATGATCAAATAGAAGAAATGGTTGAGGATCTTGGTTGTCCTCGAAGTTTTGCAGAAGGATTATTGAAATCTATTGCAGACAACTTTAAAGATGGAACGACAGTCGGCAAGACTGAATCCTCATATTCTTCTCGTCATGCTTCAACACCAGAGCATGAGATAGGTGCACAAGAAATAGTGATCAAGAATGAGAGAGAAGTTAGGAAAGCCTCCTCTGAGTTGATGAAAGATTTCAATAAAAAGATTGAGGTTATTGAAAACAACGATACACAAAGTTCTTTATATTCCTCTCGACATCTCTCAACTCAAAAAGAAGAAGAAGGAGCTGAAGCAATCGTTATTAAGAACGAAGTAAAAATTAGGGAAGAGATGAAAAAGGAGAAAATATAAAAAAAATAGCAATAGTGAAATAGCTCTATTTTCTAATGATGTTTCTACTTTGTAATGCTATGCAGCTTCAGTAACTCTTGATTCGTTGCGCTTTTGGTCTAAATAAATTACAGAGTTAGCGACAGGAAATAATTTCTTTTCTAAGTGAGCTATTGCAATTCTTTTTGTTTCTGTCATTTCTTCTGTATAGAACTTCAAAGGCTGAGAAACATACTGATTGTCTCCACTCATTAAAAAATCACCAAAACATCTCTCTCTTATATAAGCGTATTAATAATTTGATTGCATTAATGACTACACAATCAAATTAACTATTCAAAGGATAAGATTTTGTTATGAGAACAAAGATGTCCCCTAGAAGAGCTTGTCTTACAGCAGCAATTATGTCTGTACCTCCGACTCTTCTATTCGTTATTAATTCAGGAAGATTTTCTGCTTATGCAGTTCTGATTGTATCCATACTCATTAATTGGCCTCTAATAAGATGGCTTGATGATCGCCAGTGGTATAGAGAGTGGAAAAGGGAAGAATAATGAGATCTTTTAACCCATAGACCACCTCCTTGCAGTAGTAGCACTTATACCGTATATATCAGCGTAACTTTGTTTACAGCAAGAAGATGAGTTGAACTAGATCAGCTAGAAAGGGTAAAACAAAAAGAATTTATGGCAAATGATGATTTTATAAGTGCTTTAAACATTGCAGTTGAAAGAGGAGATTTCACCTCAAATCAAAAAAGTCATATATCTGAAAAATTATCTGGCTATGAAGGCATTGATTATGTATTAAGGGATCAGAGTGGAAAGGTTGTTGCCAAGATTAACCAAGGTTTAGTAATTGGGAAGCTGGAGAGGGAAGGGAAAAGATTAGTTGCTAACTCTTCAGACTCAAACCAATCAGCAGCAATTAAATGGGCTGTTTCAATGGGTTATCCAGTCCCTTCAAAATGGAATGGATGCCTATCTGCCTTTCTAGTAATCATTGGACTCTGCGCATATGTAGTTCCAGGACTCATTCTTTTATTAATTGTTTGGAATAACGGAAGACAGTACGAACGTGATATGAAAGCTCTCGTTGAGAAATGGGTTGATGCTGGCAAACCAGAAACAGGAATGAAAGTTAGACCTGTTGAACAATTAGAGAAGGTCGAAGAAAAGCCTGACGCATCACCTTCAACTGAAACACGCTTAGAAGAGTTGACATCCATGAAAGAAAAGGGACTCATCTCTCAGGAGGAATATGAGACTCTTCGTAAAAAAACACTGGGACTTTAAATAATGCGTCGCATTCGATCTAAGTAGTAAGTAGCGGCCTCTCCCCTTGCGGATAAACAAGTCAACGTTGATCTGAACCTAACCACAGTTCTCTAAAAGTCAACCCAGTCGGGTGGAATCCCACCATTGGTGGTGTTAGATGGTGTGCAAATAAAACAAAAACAAGAAGACCCCTGAATTATCAAGGGTTGCTTGCGCACATTTTGCACACAAGTAAAATTTGCCATTAAAAAGACAGGCTGGGAAACCTGTCTCTGACTGATCGGGGCGACAGGATTCGAACCTGCGACCTAGTGCTCCCAAAGCACCCGCGCTACCAAGCTGCGCCACGCCCCGCAACTTTTTAATCTTAAGGCTTCAAAGGCGCTTAATTACGTGGAAATAAAAATTATTTTCAAATCAACCTTTATTGAATAAAAGCCAATTAGATTCTTTATGTGTTTTGAAAATAAATTTCAAAACAAGAAGACCAACATTATCTATCAAATAAAAAGTAAAATAGATTAAATTATGAAAACTACTCTTAGTTACATAAAGTACGAGTTACTACCTGAATATACAGAGAAATCTCAACTTACTGATTTATTTACAGAACATAAATTTTGGGGATGGCTTGCTCTTCTTACTATATTTATATTAATTTGCACAGTTTTATATTTTCAATTAAAAATATGGGCTAGCGAAGATAAATCAGAAGAAAACAGCAGAAAGAATTTAAAGAAAAAACAATTCAGATCAAAAAAATAAAATTTCTAAATCTTTCTAAAATGCATTAATTACAGAAAGTTCTATTGATCAATGCAGTAAGGACAAGAAAACTGCTATTTATCTAATTCTTTTGGGGAGTTCTCTCTTTAAAAGGTCGGCTGCAGAAGATACCTTTAGTATTATTTTTTGAACTCGTGGGAATTCTGTCTAATAGCTAGAATAGATTCATACAGAGTTAAACTTTTGGCCCCTCATCTTGACCACCCAGTTTTAATATTGTTTTGGCACTTACTAGTTGGGTACCTTCTTACTATTAGTTGTGACTGGAACTGGATTCCTTTGACTATAGAAGAGAGAAAAAGAGGTCCATCCCTAGATCAAATTAGAGGTAAAATATTCAGCTAAAAAGTCAAAGGGTCACAGCATCTAATAGAAGGAAAAGTGAGTTCTCACAATAGGAATTTAATTTTTTATTAGGCTCTATCACATCAGAGAAAAGGGAAATAGTTGAATTTATTTTCTTTTGCGCTGTTGGGGTTACAGCAGGAAAGTGAGGATTGATATGACACTTACTTTTTTTGCTATCAATTTCAGCTATTTTCTACTTCATGGCTTGTTGATGGAGAGACCTACATATACAGCCAATCTCTAATTAAACTAAAAGTTGGTTTAATTAAATTCTTTACTATTTCCCTTGTTTAGTCCATAACCTAAGTTAATACACTTTTTGTTTAACTTGAGATCACTCAAAATCAATATTTAATAACGATACATAAGAATATATTATGTACGAAACCCCAATAAGAATAAACAGCTAGTGACTGGAAGATTGTATAGATGTTATTAATAGTAGATGAAGAACGCTCCAAAAAGTTCTTTGAAGTGTTCTATCGATGAGTGAATTAAAGGCAGTTTTTTTATTTGATTTTAAACTGCCTTCTTTCTAGAAAACTTTTATAGAAAAACTTTATATGATCTATGAAATATATTAAAAATGTTAAAAATAGATTTCTTACCTCTTTCTCACGAAAAGGATAAAGACCCTTCATAATCTATTTGTTAGTTCAAAATAAAAATTGAAACTTATACCAAATTTTGCCGAGTTACTGCATGAGATTAAATTACCATCCCCTGAGAAATGTTTTTTAATTGAAGATGGTGATGAAAAGTACATAGCGAAATGGATAAATAATGGAGAAATCACATGCAAGTTGGAAAAGCTATTCGATTGGATAAACGTTGAGTACAAGCTAAAGAAAACAAATTTGAATACTAAGGAAAAACTACTTTCGGAAGATGTGAAAAATAGATTTCCTATAGATCAATGGCGTGTTATAAAAATTTTCAGCGATCATCAAAAAAGTATCGATACTACAAAAAGGCAATTGAAGACGTAAAAAGACGAACCTCTCCTCGCATGAATGGACAAGCAATTATGACCATTTTCAGCCCAGGTTGGGGTATAAATACCTAGTATGGTATAATTACCTATAGTAAATCAAGACCTTAGAATCTCATGATTGAAAAGTACCCCTTGCTTCCTTTCCTTATTTTCGCTGGAGCACTAGTTAGCACAGCTACAATTGGCTTACCAGTCTTTGCAGGTTGATTTATAAAATAAATATCATAACTTCAATTCTAATGTTTATCTTTCGAATAAGGATAGATAAATAAAGCAATAAATCTTGGCAGATCAATAGGGTATATTAATAAATAATTTTAGAAAAATAATATTAAAATTATTTTTCTAAAATTGAAGACCAATAATTAAATAGGAAATAAGAAGAGTATAAAAATATTCCAAGATAAACCCAGTTGAGCCATGCTGGACGCTTATTACCTGTTGTCATTAACTATAATTAATATATTCTCAATATATTATACTTATTAAGTATATAGTTTGACTCAAAGACCCAAAAGCTTTACGTTAATTCTAAGAGTTAAAACCAAAAGTAATTACATAAAAGGAGGTATTTATGAAAAAACAATATAAATTCCTCCAAAAGCACATGAATGAATTTATCAAAACATACAAAAATCTACAAGGAAAGATATGGTCGTTGAATTTTCCAGTTTTTCTTTTTGATAGAGATTGGTTCAAGCTCAAAAAAGTAACCCTTTATGATTTAGCCAAAGAACTTAAGCCCGATAATTCAGAAGAAGCCCCTGAAATGATTCAATATCAACAACTACTTAAAGATGGTCACGATCACTTGCTTGCAATTCAAGAATGTTGGAATGAATTTGGAATTGAAGATTTTCATCGCTCCCTTAGAAACTCTTCAGAATGGAAAGCAAAAGGAAACAACGGATGGACATTTAAAAAATACGCTGAACTCATAATTGGATATAGAAATATTATTGAAAATAAAGAGGTTCGTGTACCAATAATTATTTTAGGTAGAACCCCAAATGAAGATCACCAACTTGAATGGATAAGCGAAGAATTCATCTCTGAACTAACAATCGCGGACAGAAATGAATGAAAAAGCTCTATCTAATATTTTTTAAGCAATAGTTAAATCGTCAGATCTTGTTCCCCACTCTGTATCTTCCAATAGATCAGAGTAACAAGAAGCGTTTACCAAGTTGTACTTCTGAAATTTCCAATCAGAATCTTCAAGGTAATCTGAATACTCAAATGTTTTGGCAAGAAGAGAGAATTCCTTACTAAAAGGGCACATAAAGATTATCTATTTTTTTAATCATTCACACTACCAAGGGTAAAAGCAACTAAAAATCATAATTCCTAAATATTTAGATAGGATTACATATAGAAAAGAAGAAAGATTTCTAGTTAATTTTCTGTTATAGGATATTTAAAGGGGAAAAACTTTTATAAACACGAATGGGGTTCATCAGAAGTGAGAGGGATGGAGAGTTTGATCTCGACAAGCTTTCTGAAGGTACTTATTTTTTTTCAGGTCAAGAAGGATTTGTTAAGGTTGAGGTAGATAAAGATGGACATCAGTACTGGGATCTACAAAATTGGTTTGACTCTTTAGATCCCGATAAAAATGAGGCGCGAGATCAAAAAATAATTCAAGATATAAAAAGCAGATTAAATGCAAATACTGGAATAATTAATCCCAACAAAAAGCAGAAAAATAAAAGTTTTTTAAACCTTTTTAACAAATAAGCGATTCAAAACTTATTAAAAAATATAAATAATCGATTTATTGCTGATCCAATTAGAAAATATCTAAACAATGTGCACCAGGCATATAAATAGACACATTCATAATCTGCCTTTGAGAGTTCCTCTCCTTTTTTTTTCAATAAAATCTGAAATCTATAATTTGAATTATTTTTAATAATTAGAACAGCAGATAATACTAATGATAGCAATAGATTAATATTAAGATAGAAGATAAATGCAATAACAAAAGATATATTTGAAATAAAATCTATTGATGGAATAAGCGAGGCTGGTAATACAAACAAGTTTGATAATGTATATATAACTCTGCTATGCATTAGCCAAGAAATCATTATCTCAAGAAAACATAAAAATATATCTATATATTTAGCAAAAAATTAAAGCATAGGCAATTTTAAAATTAAAATTTATTAAAAAAAAATCGCAACTATTGAATAATCTAAGCTGTTTAGAAGCTTCTTAAAATGACAAATGAGAATAAAAGGAGCAGAAAGGAAACAAGGCATAGATGGTATATATATTTTTTTTTCATATATCTTCTTAGGGTTTAAAAGAAGTTATGATTAAAAAAATAGACCTAATAAAATGAGAATATTTATTCTTTTTTCAATAATTATTTTAGCAATTTATTTTATTTTCAAAAATGTTTTTTATGCAGCAAAAAGAAATCTTTTCAAGGATCAAGCTGCATGGTCTGGTAAAGATATAAACATAAATTACAGCAGATCAAAAGAAATTTCAGAATCTAAGGGAAATGATAACTATCTAAAAATAATAATTGAGGAATCAAAAGTCTATCTAGAGGATCAATCTAGACAAGAACAAGAGAGAAACAATTTAAATTAAACTATCAAAAAAAAAGAAATTCTAAAATTAACTCAAAATGCATTATCAACTAATGTTCATTAATTATAAATATTTGATTTTACTAAATAATATGTTACTTGATATGACTATAAATAATCCGATATTTATTTTTGCACTTATAACAGTTATTTGGTTTATTCCAGGAATCTTAATTAGAAGGATTAATGAATTAAAACTGGTAAAGAAAAAGGAAAGAATTCAAACTGAAGCTATTAGAAAATTATACCCAAAACCTAAAGAAATCAAAGATTAACATAATTAAAGGTATTTTTGATTTATTAACAATTCACCTGTATATAGTTTTTGAATCGTAGGTATTTTCATGATAATCAAAACTGTTTCTTTTATATTAAAAATAAGTTATCAAATAAATATCTTTTAGTATTAGAAGTATTGATTAGGTATAATGAGTTAAACTGAAATAAAAGACAATCAGTTAATTATGATAAAGAAACTAGGACAATATGGAGGTTACTTACTAAGTGGAATATTAATAGCATGGCTAATAAACCCAATAGCAGCACTAGCTTTCATTGAGATTTTTTTTAAAATGACTTTATTAATTTGTTTTCCCATCACTGGCGCTTATCTTATAGACAAGCTTATCCTTTTAAAGCATCAAAAAGTATGGAATATAATTATTCCTACATGGACAATAGCAAGTATCTATTTAAGTTTCAGGCTAGTAAAATTAATAGAAAGCCTTATTGATTAAATATTTTAAGCTTTTTTAAAAATTTGACGAATAATTATTCTAATATTTGAGTAGCTCCTGAATTATAAATAAATATTCAATTATAAGGAATTATTTATACTTAGGTAAATCATTTGCGAGTTAATAATCTATATCAAATAGAAGAAGTCAGTGATTTTCTGATGCATTTACAAAGTCCTTAGCATTTCTAGAAGTTAAAATATCCTGCCTGATCGAAAGAATTCATGCTTTATGGATAATGATTAATACAGTAAAAATTTGAACAACATGGTACTTCCTTTTATTACTGCAATATTTTTCCCTGATTATGGTTACCAGGGTATTCCTTGGGATTTGTACTTACTTCATTTTTTCTTCTTTGCAATTGTAATTCCATTTCATGTGATTATTTTTGCTGCTCGCAGTGCTCAGACCGTTAAGCCCAACGGTGTAAAGGACTGGCTCAAGTGGGAATCCAAAGCAACTAAAGACGACTTAGCTTCTATGTTTCCAAACGATTTCCCTACCGCTTAACTCTTTCTAAACCCTTTTAAAAATGTCTGAATTTATCAAGGTGCTACAACTTCGCTAAATTTGGGCAATTTTAGGTTTATATATATACCTGCATCTAAAAAAAAATGCTTCATTTGCCATTCTTAACCTTTGCTTTGGGAGGGGGAAGCCTCTCAGCAACAATTGTCGGTGTTGGATCCCTCGTTCTCTTTGGACTAGTTGGTGTAATTGCTGGACCAAATCTATCCAAATTTGATTCTTAAGCATAGGAATACAGCGATTAGTAAATCTATTAGCTAATTTCCCACTTATAAATATTTAGATTTTCGTAATCTATCTAGGGAGTCAAATTCTTTTATCAAATAAAAACCATCAAGTGTTTTTCGCTTGATGGTTTTTATTTGAATTCAATCAAGAAAAAGGAAAACAATTCTAAACTTACAACCTAATCTAAAAAAATACCCATAAAATAAAATTCATACAGCAGTCAAAGCATTATTATAGATAAGCAAAACTTATGAGTTGTATGACCATATAATATGAGCCTTGATTAGTTGAAGCACTGCCCTATACATTGATGAGTATAAAATTTACAAAATAAAGTAAATGGAAATGAATCCTTACAAACCGTTAATACAAGCTCTACAAAAAATTTATAGAAATTTCAAATAACAGTTTTAGAGTATTAATGTGCAGATTTAAATTCTCCTCCTCTTCCACCAGCTTCTGATGCTTGTCCAATTCGAGAAAATAAATTCAAGCTTTCATCATTTAAATTAATCACTTCAACCTCAGATCCTCCTAGTTTTATTCTTCTAATTACTTGGTCAAGAACTGTTACACCGCTTTGATCCCATATATGAGCTTCGGCCATATCTATTGTAATTTTCTTAGGATGTTCGTGAAGTTCAAATCCTTGCCTGAAGTAAATACTACTAACAAAAAATAATTGGCCTTTAACTTTATAAACTCTGTGGTCTTCTCCAGTTAAAGAAGATTCAACCTTAATAACTTTTGCAACCTTTCTACTAAATAATATTGCGGCAAGTCCAACACCCGCAAGGAGGCCTAGAGCTAGATTATGAGTAATAACAGTTACAAATACAGTTAAAATCATTACTGAACTATCACTTCTAGGGATACGGCGTATATCTTTTATTGACATCCAATTAGCTGTATTAATTGCAATCATTATCATTACACCCACCAATGTTGCCATTGGAATTTGATTCACCCAATCTTTAGCCGCAAGAATCATTGCTATTAAACAAACACCTGAACTTAATGTTGAAAGTCGTGTTCTTCCCCCATAGCCAACATTCATAACCGATTGTCCAACTAAAGCACATCCAGCCATACCTCCAAAAAGAGAACTAACAATATTTCCTATACCCTGACCTCTAGCCTCAACATTTTTATTTGTACTTTTATCTGTCATATCATCAAGAATATCTTGAGTCAGAAATGTCTCCATAAGACCTACCAAAGAAATTGCCAAAGCTGTTGGGAGTATCAAACCAAGAGTTTCAAAATTAAAGGGAACTTTTGGAAAGCTAAATCCAGGCAATCCATTTGGAAGAATTCCTAAATTCGAGACAGTTGGAACATTTAATTTAAATCCAATAGAAATTGCCGTACAAATAAAAATTGCAACCAAAGCAGAAGGTAAAATCTTGGTAACTTTTGGGAGCAAATAAATTATTAATAATGTAAGTATGGTCAATCCCCAAACTGCAGGTACTTGTGTTGAAGTAACAACTTTCGAAGAATGAGCCAAGTCAATCCCCAAATGAGGCAATTGAGCGAGGAAGATCAATATAGCCAAACCATTCACAAAGCCATCCATAACAGGTTGAGGCACAAATCTCATCTGATGTGCAAGTCTTAAATAACCCCAAGCGATCTGAAGTATTCCCGTAAGCAATCCTGCAGCCAAAAGATATTGAAGACCAAGACCAGGGCTAATATTTTCTCCTTGTTGAACAATACCAGTCATCAAAAGGGCGGTTGAACCAGTAACCGAGGTAATCATGGCCATTCTGCCCCCAAATATTGCGAGGGTTACAGAAAGCAAAAAAGCACCAAACAAACCAACTCTTGGATCAACACCTGCAATACCAGAAAAAGCTATCGCTTCTGGAATCATTGCGAATGCAACAACAAGACCGGCAAGAACATCTCTAGAGGGGGAGAGAATTCTCTCCTTCGCTAATAAATTGTTCAATTTCAAAACTACGCTTCTACCATCCTGCCTTATTAGATCAGCGAATTCATATTAGTAAGAAGATCTTCTTACTAATATGAATAAATCAATCATTAATCAATCAGATTCCTCTTTTCTTTCAATAAATGAATCCATCAACTTTTTGTATTCATTCTCTCTTGAGCTTTTTGCAAAGCCGACAATAAAAACGATAGACGATACTACTATTAAAGCTAGTATTGTAGGACTAAGACCCATTTCACTAGCAGTCAAAGCAAAGAAAAAATGAGCTAACATTAAATACAAAAATACTTTTAAAAGACTAAGTTGTATGGCACAGTCTTAAAGGTTTTTTAGACAGAAGTTTATTCTTTATATAATTTAAATCTATTTTTCTTTTATTAAACTAACAAACTCCTCAGTAGATAAGGCAGGTTTATACTCCCAAGTCATTCCATATTTATCTCTCCAGGATCCAAAAACCTTAAATAAAATTGATGCACTTGCCGCTCTACAAATAATCACTCCTGTTCCATCTTGAGGAGTATGAGCCCATGCAATTCTCTCATAGCCATCAATAAGGTCCTCAGATCTTCCACTTTCGACATAATCTACAAATGCTTCAGATGAATAATTTTGGTCCTCAGATGATTCGAATTTCCAAGTAACTATATAAAGCTGCATTCTTATTTTTATAGGGGTTTATATTCTATCTGAGATTTATTTTTTATTTCTAAAACCAGGCTCAAATTGCCTTCGTGCTGCCTGCGTTCTAAGGATTAACTGCCTTCCAGAACTAGATAGTGTAAACCTTAATGCTTTACCTGACTTAAACATCGCCTCTCCAATTGCCTTTGTTCTAGATAATTCAATTTGGTATGCACGACTAACAGCTCTCTCAGCATCAACATTTGCTAACTTTGCCTGTTGAGCTAAACGTTTGGTTTTTGATTTAGGGATTACTGAAAGTTCGCTTTCAGGTTCTGCCCATCTCCACAGCCAATTAGAATTGGATTTTGTGATTGAAGAAGATTTCTTAACCATACCCCCCCATTTCCATAAAACAAAGAGGCTTTTTTACCTCACAAAGACCCTAACCGCTTCAGGTAAAAAAAAAGGATTGAGAATGCAAAAAAAAATGAAAGTTAAAAAAGTCCTTCAGAACACAAAAACTAAAAAATTAATTATTTTAAACCTAGATATTTTTTTGAACTTCATAGCATTACGAGAATTTATGAAATCAAAAAAAGTTATTAATATCTAAGAACTAAAGCAATCAAGAAAACCTTTTTCTTTAGTTTAGTGATTAAAATTTAAAAGGAAGATCCATTAAAGCCCAAACATATAAAGATATGTTTAGTGCAATAGCAGCGCCTACTGTCAGTTTTTTCATACCAAAGTAAATTACTACTTTATTAATTCAGCAAAAAAATTTCTATTGAGAAAGTATTTATACTCTCATCAACACATTTTTCGTTAGATTTTACAAATTTTCAGGAAGGTAAAGAAGACCTGAACTGCAATCATCAAGAAGTTCTTTGATTTTAGTTAATTTTGAATCAATCACTTGGTCAGCTTTAACAGATATCCAAATAGGTTTTATTAATTCATTATTAGGACCAAGTCTTACCCGAGCTCCAAACCAAGTTGCATGCGAAGGTATTGATGCTCTGCATTTTGTCTCATTACGAGTTAAATCAACCTTCCTCTCAATTAGCCAATCATCAACGAAAACCAAATTAGTAAACTTATTTAACCCAGCATTTACCGATGTAAAACTGAAAAACAAAAGGGTCAAAAATAAATACTTCTTGAAAAATTCAGAAGTGGTCATCACTTCAATTTATTTAGAAATAGTCTCAAGTAAAAATGGGTCGCCTGAGATTCGAACTCAGGACCAGCCGGTTAAAAGCCGGATGCTCTACCACTGAGCTAGCGACCCCCAATAGACCAATAGTAATTGGTCCAATATGAAAAATATCATGTTGTAGAAGCATTAACGGCCTTATTGTTCCTTTTTGAGGACTAAAAAACAATTTGAAGATATTTATTTCCCTTCCTCATTGATTTTTTAGATACTTTTGAAGTCTTAATAAATAGTTGAGGGACATGCGAATATTATTTAATTAAGCTTTTAATAAGAAAACACGACAGTTTGAAAGAAGATCCATCTGTAACAGTAATAGGCGCTGGTCTCGCAGGCTCAGAAGCAGCATGGCAAATAGCAAGTGCTGGAGTCAAAGTAAAACTCTTTGAAATGCGACCAAAGAAGAAGTCTCCAGCTCACCACTCACAAGAATTCGCTGAACTTGTATGCAGCAATAGTTTTGGAGCGCTTAGTAGTGATAGAGCAGCAGGACTTTTACAAGAAGAGTTGAGAAATTTAAAATCTATTGTCATCGAAAAAGCTGATCAACACGCTGTTCCTGCAGGAGGAGCACTTGCAGTAGACAGAAGTCAGTTCAGCCTATCAATCACAAATGAACTTTCTTCTCATCCCCTAATAAGAATCATTAGAGATGAATGTCCATGCCTACCTAATGCTCAACAAATTACGATTCTGGCCACAGGGCCTTTAACAAGCGAATCGCTAGCTGAAGACATCAAAAAATTCACAGGAGAAAGTGAATGTCATTTTTTTGATGCTGCTAGTCCAATAATTACTGGAGAAAGCATTGATTTCTCAACAGCATTTCGGGCAAGTAGATACGACAAAGGCGATGCTGATTACGTTAATTGCCCAATGAATGAAGAGTCATATTTAAAATTTCACTCTGCGTTAATCAAAGCTGAACAAGCTGAATTAAAGGATTTTGATAAAGAATCAGCTCTTTTTTTTGAAGGCTGCCTTCCCATAGAAGAGCTAGCGAAAAGAGGACTAGATACTATGCGTTTTGGCCCGTTAAAGCCAATAGGCCTCTGGGATCCAAGATGGGGCGATGTAAACGACAAAAGTCTCCGAAGGCTCAAAAGAGCTCATGCTGTCGTTCAATTAAGGCAAGAGGATAAAGCAGGTCAACTATGGAATCTCGTTGGTTTTCAAACAAATTTAAAATGGGGAGAGCAAAAACGTATATTCAGATTGATTCCTGGCTTATCGAATGCAGAATTTATTCGTTTAGGAGTAATGCATAGAAATACTTTTCTTGAATCTCCAAAGCTATTAGAGCCAACACTTCAGTTCATAAATAGAAAAACTTTATTCGCTGCTGGACAGCTCACTGGTACAGAGGGGTATGCTGCTGCTATCGCCGGAGGCTGGTTGGCTGGAACTAACGCAGCATTATTGGCAAAGGGATTAGATACAATTACTTTGCCATCGTCTACCATGATTGGGGCATTGACAAACTTTGTCAGTAATAGTCAAGCAAGCTTAAGAGTTCAAAATAAAAAAAATTTTCAACCTATGCCAGCTAATTTCGGATTACTACCTGAACTCGAGAATAGAGTTCACAACAAACGTGAAAGATACAAAAAATATAGAGATAGGGCTTTGAGTCAAATAAAAAAGTTAAAGAAACATTATTAGATAAAAATTCTATTCAACCGTCCATTTTAAAAATTCCTTTTATATCATGACTCAATTAACAAATAAAACTAAAGCTTCTTCTAACTGGGATTCGATAGTTATTGGTTCCGGTCTTGGTGGATTAGTGACTGCAAGTCAATTAGCAAGCAAGGGTGCAAAAGTTCTGGTGCTGGAACAGTACAAAATTCCTGGTGGAAGTGGTGGGTCATTTAAAAGAAAAGGATTTACTTTTGATGTTGGAGCATCAATGATTTTCGGCTTTGGTAAAAAGGGTTACACCAATTTACTAACGCGAGCCCTCAATGATGTTGGACAAGAATGTGAAACGGTTCCTGACCCAACACAATTGGCATATCATCTACCTAATCATTTAGAAATTACAGTTGATAGAGATTATAAAAAATTCATTACTAAGCTAATTAATTTATTTCCCCATGAAGAGAAAGGAATAAATCATTTCTACGAAACATGTTGGGATGTATTTAATTGTCTGAATTCGATGCCTTTACTTTCAATAGAGGATCCCGGATATCTAATGAAAGTTTTTTTCAAATCACCTTTATCATGTCTAGGGCTCGCAAGATGGTTACCAGTTAATGCCGGAGATGTTGCTAGGCGACATATCAAAGATCCCACACTTTTAAAATTTATAGATATTGAATGTTTTTGCTGGTCAGTCATGCCCGCTGACTTAACACCTATGATAAATGCAGGTATGGTTTTCTCTGATAGACATTATGGAGGTATTAACTATCCAAAAGGAGGTGTTGGTATTATTGCAGAAAAGTTAGTAAAAGGAATTGAAAATTTCAAAGGAGAAATCAGATATGGAGCTAAAGTTAAAAAAATAATTTTTGAGAGCGGAAAGGCAATTGGTGTTTCATTAGAAAATGGTGAAGAAATTTTTGGTAAAACAATAGTATCTAATGCCACAAGATGGGATACATTTGGTGGACAAGGAATCACTGATCCACTTGTTGATCCAGGTAAAACTCCTACAGCTGAGACAAAATGGAAAAATAGATATATCCCTTCTCCTTCATTTTTATCTCTTCATTTGGGAGTAAGCAAAGACTCAATTCCTTCGAATACACATTGCCATCACTTACTTCTCGATACTTGGGAGGAAATGGAACATGAACAAGGAGTTACTTTTCTATCAATCCCAACTCTATTAGATCCATCATTAGCACCTTCAGATAGTCATATTGTTCATGCCTTTACTCCTTCTTCAATGGATCGCTGGGAAGGATTAAGCAACAAAGAATATCTTGAAAAGAAGAAGGAAAATGGAGACAAACTTATTTCAAAATTAGAAAAATTATTTCCAAACCTTAGTCAAAATATTTTACACAAGGAAATAGGTAGTCCTAGAACACATAAAAGGTTTCTTGCTAGAAACAAAGGCAGTTATGGGCCAATACCTTCAATGAGATTACCTGGTCTTCTTCCTATGCCATTTAACACAACAAAGATAAAAGGACTCTATTGTGTTGGCGATTCTTCATTCCCCGGTCAAGGATTAAATGCAGTGGCGTTTAGCGGCTATGCCTGTGCTCACAAAATAGGAGCAAAGCTTGGGATGAACAAATGGGAACTTCCAGAATAAATTTTCAAAGATCTACCAAAAGCTATGAAGGCAAGTTATCAAGACTAAACCTATAACCTTGTTGACGAACAGTTGTAATACCTCCTCCATCACCAAGACCTGCTTGTTCTAGTTTTCTTCTAAGAGTCAAAACCTGCGTATCAACCGAACGAGGGCCACCACTAAATGGAGGCCAAGCCATTCGAAGTAGCTCATGGCGGCTTCTTACCATTCCAGGTGGCATCAAAAGGGCACACAATAAAGCAAATTCCCTTGGACTTAATTCGACAGGTTTTTCTCGCAAGGTCACTTGTCTAAGGAGTAGGTGAACCTCAAGCGGACCTACCGCGACACGTTCCTGTAAACCAATTCTTCCTCTTTTAAGTAAAGTCCGGCACCTAGCAGCTAATTCTTCTAAGCCAAAAGGTTTCCTTAAAACATCATCTGCCCCATCATCTAAAAGTCCTACTACGGGTTCAACTCCTGTTCTTGCTGTTAGAACAATTACTGAACATCCCAACTGTTGTGCAAGTCGAAGGGCTGAACTTTTTTCCAATATCTCTGCACTAACTAATAAATCTGGTGATTGATCCCGACAAAGATCAACAGCCTCCTCAGCAGAACCTACTGCTGCGGCAAGTTGCCCATCTTGCCTGAGCCTCTGAACCAATACAGTTCTGAGAGTTGGATGTGGTTCTACAACAAGCACCTTTGAAGGTGATTGAGTGGTTGCCTGAATAGAAGAAGAACCTGAGGAGGATCCTTGAATTTGCTCAGTAGCAAGCTGATCTGCAGGTATTAATGTCACAAGTCGGAAATGTAGACCCTTAGACTGGAAAAGATATTAAAGCAAACTGTTCGCTGACTAACAAGAATAGTCAGTGTCTTAGCAAACCATGACATCTTTTGATGCTCCAGAAGCAATAAAACACTTCCAATCAATTTGTGATGCCTGTCAGGAGCTAACAAGTCGATACCACAGTCCTTCTGAACTTAGGATCTATGCAGACGGATATTTGCATTCCCTCAGGAATTGCAAGAGGTTAGGCTCTAAGGATCAAGAAAAGTTGGAAGCATTAATTGATAGATGGATAATGGATCCTTCAAGCTTTATTGGACCTGATGGAGATATTAATAACCTCTTTTTCCAAAGAGAATCTTAAAAAGATACTAAGAAGTAACAAGTTATGAAGCAAGTGCAATTTCTAACTTTTCTTTCAATTCTCCAGAGTTATACATGCTTATCAAAATATCAGATCCTCCGATAAATTCTCCCTTTACATAAACCTGAGGTATTGTCGGCCAATTTGAATATTCTTTAATACCCTCTCGAATTTCCATATCTGAAAGTACATCAAAAGTATCAAAGCTCATTCCCAATGAATTAAGGATTTGAACGACGTTGTTGGAAAAACCACATTGTGGCATCAATTTATTCCCTTTCATGAAAACAAAAATTGGTTTTGAGTTAATTAAGCGTTCAATTTTCGCACGAATTGCGGAATCCATATCTGAAAAGTTATTGAGGAGTTGAGGTTTTCAAAGCCAAAGCATGAATTGTTTCTGTTTTCAATTCATTTTTTAACGCACCATAAACAAGTTGATGTTGTTCTACAAGAGATAGGCCAGAGAATTCTTCAGATACAACATTGACTTCAAGATGATCACCACCACCCATATCTTTTACATCAATTTGAGCATCGGGAAGTGATTGCTTAATTAAATGAGTAACTTCTTGGGCTGTAATCATTTTCAAATAAGGAATTTAGGTGAATTTGGAGAAGATAAAATCAATGTAATTGCTCAAGATTCAAACTAAGTTAAATCATATTATCTTCTACCAACAGCTGACAATGCAGATTGTTCAGCACTTCTCATACTTTTGGAAAGTTCAATATTAAAGTCATTTGTAGATTGCTTAAAATCCCTCGAAATAATTATTGGTTTAGAGAAACAAATTGCTGCTGATCCATAAAACTTAGGGATAACATCGCTGTAGGCTAAACCAACTGGAACAATTTTGATTTCCAAACTTTTGTTTGAGGCGAGTTGAGCTAGACGAATCAAGCCTTTTTTTAGTTTTACAGGTTCGCTAAATCGATTTATCTTTCCTTCTGGAAATACAACCAATTGCTGACTTGAAATCAACAAATCCACGGCATATCTAAGAGTAGTCAAAGAAGGTCTTCCTTGGTCAATTGGGAAACACCCCAACCTATTCAAGAACCATCCTTGTAGCCCTTTCATCTCTGACCGGGTGACCATGTATCTGCAGTCTCGATTTGTAATCCTTCTCCCAGCAGCCATAGTCAGCATCAATGCATCCCATCTAGATCTATGAGTAGGAGCAAGTACAACAGAACCACTTAGAGGTAAATTCTCTCCACCAATAACTATTCTTCTTCGAAAAAAATTGTTCAACGCAAAATCTTGCGTAGCAAACATTGCTAAACGACTCCAGAAAGGATCAACCCCGAGGCATATTTTTTTTTCTCTATGAAGAAGGGGCAAAAAATCCCTCTTTAACAAACTATGTAATGAAGTTAACTCCGAAACCTTTATTATTAACGGTCGCACTGGGCAGTTACTCCAGCGGCTAAACCTTATTTTGCTTTTGATGAATACAATCAAAGTATATTTGGAATACCTATGGCAAGTCTTGGCGTAAACATTGATCACATAGCAAATGTCAGAGAAGCTCGCAAGACATTTGAACCTGACCCAGTTAAAATGGTTCTTTTAGCTGAGTTAGGTGGTGCTGACGGTATAACAGTTCATCTAAGAGAAGATAGAAGGCATATTCAAGATAGAGATTTAAATCTTCTTAAAGAGACTGTGCATACTCGACTAAATCTGGAAATGGCTGCAACTGAAGAAATGACTTCAATAGCACTTAATCTCAAGCCAGATATGGTTACATTAGTTCCTGAAAAAAGAGAGGAAATCACTACAGAGGGAGGACTCGATGTCATTAAACACAAAAACAAATTAAAGAAAATAATTCAACGTCTTTCAGATGAGGATATTCCAGTTAGTCTTTTTGTTGACCCAGTCCAAACTCAATTAGAAAATTGTGCTGAAGTAAAGGCCGCCTGGATTGAACTACACACAGGTAAATATGCAATCACAAAAAACAAGGCAAGAGATTTGGAATTATCTATTCTTAAGGAAAGCACAGCTAAAGCAAAATCCTATGGTTTGAGAGTAAACGCAGGGCATGGATTGACATATCAAAACGTCGAACCGATTGCAGCTATTGAAGGGATTGAAGAATTAAATATTGGCCATACAATTATTTCTAGAGCCCTTTCAGTAGGTCTATCTCAGGCAGTAAAAGAAATGAAAAGCCTAATTATAAATCCAAGAAAGGACAACTTCTTACTTTAAAAATATATTTAAATCGCATTTTTACTCTTGCTAACAATTTTTCGAAGTAATAAAGCTGAATGGCTAGCAGAAATACTCGGACAGGAACTCCGATTAAATCCTCCTGAAATAACTGAAGAAGTTAATATTCTCGTAAGTACATGGCCTTCAAGCAGATGGTTAAGTGAAAAAATTTCAATAATTAATAACATCAATGCTTTGGTTCAATACCCTTTTCCTGGTTCATATTTAAAAAGGTTAGTCAAGAAAATTATTGGTATTGATCCTAATGAAAATGATCCATGGGAAAAGAATCATCTTGTTTGGAATATTTTAGAATTATTACCAGAGTTATTGAAAGAGGAAGAATCACAGATAATTCAATACTGGCTAAAAATAAGGGAAAAAGAAAATGAGCAAATTAATCTAAATTCATGGGATCTAGCAAACAGTATTGCAGAGATATTTGATGATTACATACTTTATAGACCTGAAATTATCAAACAATGGTTAAGCAAGGATACAATAAAAGCATCTAAAGAAATTAGCCTTAATAAAAATATTCTTTGGCAAGAAAAATTATTTAATTTATTATACAAAAAGATAAACAAAGATCCGTTCTGCATCCAAGTCGAAAAAGCTATTAAACGTTTAAAGAAAAATGATTTTTCTATACATGATTATCCGAAAAATCTATACATCTATGGACTTAGCACTCTGGCACCATTGCAAATAGATTTAATTCAAGCATTTTCAAAAGTAATCAATATAAAAATTTATCTGATTTCCCCTTGCAATGATCTTTGGCAAAGATGTGAAGCAAGAAGACTGCAATTTAGAAACAAATGGAATACTCCACCTGACAGGCAATGGTTACTAGAATCTCCAAGACTTGAAGCCTTCCTTGGAAGGATGGGGGCTGAATTTCAACAATTGCTAGAGGGGAGTGGTGAATATCAATTGGGAAATAGAAATGAGGAAGATATTTTTTCTCTTACGGCAGATATCGCAACTAATAAAGGGAACAAACCAAATTTATTAGAACAACTACAACAAGAATTGTTATTCACAAAAAATGAAAGTATTTTCACTAAAGAAAAATCTGACAAATCACTACTTTTCCTTAAATCTCCAGGGAAGTATCGACAAGTGGAATTAATACGAGACCATATATTGCAGCTCTTCAGCAATGACAAAAAACTACAACCCAGAGACATTTTAATAATGACTCCACAAATTGATAGCTATGCACCAATAATTACCTCTGTCTTTAACAACATAAATCACAATATTACTCAGCTACCCTGGGTAATAACAGATAGAAGTCAAGTAGATAAAGTAGGTTTAATACATTTTGTACTAAATCTGTTAGAGATTTCTGCATCTCGTCTAACCGCTTCAATTTTTGAAAAATTATTAACTAATCCAGCATTACAAACACAACAGAATATAAATAGTGATGAGGTAAGTGACATAATCAAAAGTCTTCAATCTGCTGGCTTTACTTGGGGACTTGATTCTTCAGAAAGATTTGGGGAAGAAACTCATAGCCTATGTTGGTGTCTAGAAAGATTTCTACTTGGTCTTGTTTTACCAGATGATCCAATTAATGGAATAAGCAATATCTCCCCTTATTCCAAGAATATTTCAAGTACGGAGTTCATAAAAGCTTGGGGTATACTTTCAAAACTTTGCAATTATATCGATGCGATTCGTAGTAAACGTTCATGTAAAGAATGGACAAAACTTATAACATCGCTCGTAAAGGATTTATTTGAGGATGGTGGGGAATGGGCATGGGAAGAGCAACAACTACTAACTATTGTTAATAATTGGGGTCTCATAACAGATAATTGTGAGCTAGAAATTGATTGTTTAGTAGTCAAAGACATTATCACCAAAGCGTTAAGTTCTACAAATGGCAAATTTGGTCATAGGACAGGGAAAATTACGATCAGTGCTTTAGAACCAATGAGAGCAATCCCTCATCAAATCATCATCGTCATGGGACTAGAAAGTGGTACTTTTCCAAGAATAGATAATAGAAGAAGTTTTAATCTCCTAGAAAGAAAAAGAGAACTTGGAGACCCAAACCAATATGACAAAGACCGCTATTCATTGTTAGAAGCTTTAATCTCAACTCGTCAAAATCTTTTAGTTTCTTGGAATTCCAAAGATGAAAAGACTGGAGAAGATCTTGAGCCTCCAAGCCCTATTCAACAATGGCTGAATTACTTAAAAACCAAATTAGGAGCCAACACCTTTCAAGAGATTCTCATTGAACCACCAGCAAATCCTCTTGATCATTGCAACTTTATAAACACCGGAAATTCGCAAATCATGAGTTGTGATAGAAAGAATCTAGAAGCTAGAGAATGGCTTGAAAAAGCAATACCGACTAAAAATGTCTCACTAGCATTACCGATAAAGTGGAAAGAAATCAATATAAGCGAATTAGAATCTTATTCCTTCGAAAAAACCAAAGAATGGTTACTCAATCCACAAAAAACATGGTTAAAAGAGAATGAAATCCAATCAAAAGAATTTATCAATCTCATTGAAGACAATGATTTACTCGAGCTTTCAGAATTAGAAAGATATAAACTTCTTAAACATCGACTAGAAAATAGTAATTTCGGAAAACTTAACAACACAAACAATAATTCAAACTACTGGGAAAAGACCTATTCTGGGAAAGGGGTTTTCCCTCCAAAAGGCTCCGGGTTAATAGAGGAGGATCTTCTTGAGGAGCGATGGAACAATTTAATATCCGCAATATACGCTACCGGTCAAATCACGAAAAGAAGTATTGAGATGAAAGAGTTAGAAGGTGAATTTTACTTTGGAGGGAATAATTTAATACAGATTGAAGTTGGAAGTTTAAAATATAAAGCTCTTATGAATGGATGGCTTAATCATTTATATTTATCTGCAAATAGTTCATTTAATTATAAAACACTGATTATTTCTAAAAAAACAGATTATAGCAAAAATATTATGTTCGAAGTAAGCAAGGAGATTTTACCAATCAATACCAAAGAAGCGACTGAAGCTCTAAGACAAATACATCAATTAGCAGCCGCAGGAAGAAATAATTGTTGGCCCATACCACCAGAAAGTGGCCTGGCTTATGCCCTAGCGACAAAAGACAAGAAAAAGAATGAGCAAGATTTATTTAAAAAGAAATGGGAAGGTGATTTATATATGCAAGGTGAACGAGAAACTCTAATAATGGAACTTTGCTTTGGCAAAAAATGCAAAGCCTCTACTTTATTAGACGTTGAATCATTTAATGATGTATTAATGAGTCTCTATGAACCACTCCTTAAAAACACCAACTAATCTAGATCTAGCAAATAAATGAAGCTAAATAAAAGCAAACGCATTAATGATATTAAAACTCTCTTATCAAAATGGGGATTTAGCAAGCAGGGTCTATTTAATAATTCAAAAGGAGAGTGGTATTTATTTACTCAAATATTCTTAATCCTCCTACATTTAATACCTCCCTACCCAAAAATAAATCATATAGCATTTTCAATAAATACTTTTTGTATAATTTTTGGATTAGCAATTTCAATTCTAGGTCTATTCATTGTCATAAAAGCATTCATAGATTTAGGAGAAAACCTTACACCGCTTCCTTATCCAATGAATGAATCTAGTCTGATTAAAAATAATTCATACCAAAATGTTCGGCACCCCCTGTATCAGGGATTATTATTTATTTCATTAGGAATATCTATTTTTTCATTAAGTCTAATACATCTATCTCTACTCATATCACTATCCTACATTTTAAAAATAAAAGCCTTAAAGGAAGAAGAAATACTAAAAATGAAATTTCCTGAATACAAAAAATATATCAAAGAAGTGCCAGCTATTATAAAAAAAATAAAATATTTAGATTGGAGATCCTAAAATGTTAATAATATGTAATTTAAAACATCAAAATTATGGGATAATAGAGAGCAAGAAAATTAGTTCTGATCTTATTATTTACCTATGAAATTCATATGTCTAATATAGAATTATTTCAAGCGAATAGATATCCTTTAACGAATGGAATGCGTCTAATAGAAGCAAGTGCTGGAACAGGGAAAACATTTTCTCTTTCTCATCTTGTCTTAAGATTATTAACTGAACAGGAATATTCAATAAACGAAATACTAGTTGTTAGCTTTACAGAAGCAACAGCATCGGAAATAAAAGCAAGAATTATTGAAAGATTAATTTTGGCATTAAAAATAATTGAATCCATACATACAAATGTAAAACAATATCAAATTGACAACGTATTAAAGGAATGGGTCGAATTAAATATAACATCTAAAGAAAAAGCCCTATACATAGCTTCCCTACTTTTAGAAGCATTAGAGAGAATTGATAATGCAGATATCACAACAATTCATGGATTTTGCAGTAAAACTCTTCGTAGAGAAGCTATTGAGAATGGAAATAATTTAAATCCAACGATCGAAAAAGATTCAGAATCACTAATAAATGAAATTGTTGAAGAATATTGGAAAAAAGAAATATTAGAAATAGAGATTTCAGAATTAAAAGGGATCTTTAAAACTAACTTCAATCGTAACAATTTAATTCAAGTTCTTAGTTCATTGGATAATGATCCAAATAATATTTTCAAACAAACATTTAATGACTTAAAAATAGAAGAAAGTCTTTCAGATCAATTAAAAAACTACATAGAAACATTATGGATAGAATTTACAACTATATGGGAAAGGAAAGGAAAGGAGCTTGAAGATGGCTTTATAGAGATTGCTAGGGATCTAAGATCTCAGGGTATTACAGATACAAAGCCATACTCATCCAAGCCCAGAAAAAATCGTTATGAGATTTTAAGTAACTGGATTGAAGAATATAAAGAGAAAAAACGACCATCATATGAAGATATTCAAAATCAAACCCTTATAAATAAATATTTTCATCCTAAAAATATTTACCAATTAGACATGAAGTATAAAATTGATTCATGTACAAAAGATATGAAGTCAATTCTTGAAATTATAGGAGATTTATATGATAGTCCAGGTGAATTTGTTTGGGAACATGCTTTGTTATGGACTAAAAGAGAGCTTGAAAAAAGAAAATCTAAAACGGGTTGGATAAATTATTCTGATCTACTTAAATTATTAGATCCCAAAAACGTAAACAATAATGAAATTAAAAATAAAGTTAACTCTAATAATATCTATAAGAACCTAAAACTTAGATATAAAGTAGCCTTAATAGATGAATTCCAAGATACTGATCCAGTTCAATTAAGATTACTAAAAGAAGCCTTTGGCAACCGATCAAAACATCTGTTTTTAATGATTGGAGATCCAAAGCAAGCAATCTATAGCTTCAGAGGTGGAAGCTTAAATACATATATGAAAGCAAGAGAAGCTTGTGATCGAATTCATTTAATGAATGCTAATTATAGAAGTACAAAGCCTCTAATTTTAATACTAAATAAAATATTTCTTGATGGTTTAATAAGATCAAATCTATCAACTCAAGAACTTAATCCATGTTCACAAGAAGAACCACTTAAACTGAATGGAATTAAACAGCCATTTAAAATAATAAATCTAATAGACAATCATCAAAAAGAAAAAAAACAAAAAATAAAATTAGAATCAAAAAGCAAAATAGAGGATAAAATCCCGAAGCTCATTGGATCTTATTTGTTAGAACTATTAAGCAATAATCCCAAAGATTTAAACCCCTCAGATATTTGCATACTAGTAAATAGACATGATCAAGCTAAAAACATCCATAGCTATTTATCACAAGTAAAAATTCCTTCACAACTCCTAAGCAATGAAAATATATTTACTAGAGAGGGTGCTCAAATCCTGCAGATTTTCATTAACTGTATCGTCAGTCCATATAATCAACAAAAACTTGCCCTACTAGCTTGTTCTGAGCTAATGCAATGGGGAAAGGAAAAACTTAATGAATCAAAAATTAATGGCGATTTTGATTCATTATCTTCGAAGTTTTATGAACTTGCAAAATTATTTCCCAAGATTGGATTATTAGGCTGTTTATCAAACTTTCTAGAAGGGAAATCAATAGCTGATCTATCTCATAGAGGAACATTATTAGGTGATCTTTATCAAAGCTCTCAGTTAGTAGACGAACAGATTCATCGACAAAAATTTAATGCTTTAAGAGCATCGCAATGGCTTAGTAAACAACGTTTCCAAACTATTGAGCCAATACCTGAAGAATATCAACCTAACAGCGCAATTAGTAATAGCTCCATCAATATAATTACAATCCACAAGAGTAAAGGACTTCAATTTAAAATAGTAATTTGTCCATACCTGTGGCAAAAGCCTCCAGATAAAAAAAGTTATTTATGGAAAGATAATCATGATCTATTAATTTCTAAAAAATATAAATGGCATAAAAAATATAGTTCATATCAAGATTTCATAAGGAAAGAGTCATTAAATGAAGCAGAGAGATTAGCTTACGTTGCTTTTACAAGAGCTAAAAAACAATTAATAATCCTGTGGGCAAAGGCTGCTGGTCAAGAAGGGAACCCTCTTTCAGGATTTTTATTTGGATCTGACTCAATAAATCTAAAAATAGAAGACCATACAAAGGAAATGATGGAAAAGTCATTCAAGAAAAGAGGACTAAAAGTTGATATTCAAGATATTAAAGATATTGAAACTAATAAAACATGGACTCAACCTAAAAGTGAAATAAAATTATCACTTGGCCCAATTCCTAACCATAAATTTGAAAATAGTTGGGGAAGGTATAGCTTTTCAAAATGGATAACACAAAAAAATGAAGAATCAATTCTAAAAGATTTTTCAGATGAGTTAAATGAAGATCATGAATTTAAAGATGAAATTCAGAATCTATCTCTCCAAAAAACTGTACAAGTATCAATTGAAGAAGATAAAATAATTAACAGATTAGAAGATCAGAGATGGTCAAAAGATAGTCCCATTGGTAATTTTCCAAGAGGTCCTATAGCAGGGACTTGTCTTCATAAAATACTTGAAAGAATAAATTTTAGTGATATTGAAAATCATATAAAAGTTTCATCGATAATAGAAGAAGAATTAAATATAGTTAATATAAGTAAATCATTTATTGAACCAATTAGAATTTTATTAAAGAGAATTGCATATATCCCCTTAGGTGGTCCTTTAGGTAAATTTAAAATGAAAAATTTAAATTCTAATTGCTCTATCAAAGAATTAAAATTTGATATTCCAATTTGTCATGAAGTTAATCCAATTAATACTCTCGATTTATCATCAATATTTAGAGAAGATGTCCAAAATAAATATGGCTCGGATTATATAAATAAACTGATGAATCTCAATATCCATAGCAGCGGTTTCCTGACCGGTTCCATAGACCAAGTTTTTGCAGACAATCCAAATCATGAAATTGCTAAATGGTGGGTTTTAGATTGGAAAAGTAACTGGATAGGAAGTCCTCTATCAAAAGAGGATAGTTTTTCTTGTGGTCCCTCAAATTATTCAACTTCCAGAATGGATGAAGAAATGTACCATCATCACTATCCACTACAAGCACATATATATTTACTTGCTTTACACAGATTTTTAAATTGGAGACTCCCTAACTACTCACCTCAAAAACATCTTGGTGGTTACATTTACGTGTTTTTGAGAGGACTTCCAGATAAAAGTGATTTAGAAGAAAAGAATTCTCCTCAAACAACTCCAGGCTTAATCGTCGAACCTGCGCCTATTGAAAGGATTAAAAAATTAGATTTATTGATTAAAGGGCAACATAAATGAGAGAACCCTTGAATAAAATTTTTTCAACTGATTTAAATAAATCATTATTAGCTACACTAATTCGCTATTTCCCACCAATAGAATTTAATGAAGCTTTAATTGATGTCGTAAATGTATTAATGGATGGGTTATCAAGAGGTGATATTTATATAGACATTAAGGAAAATCCTAAAAATCTGGAACTTAGATATAAAGGTTGGCCCAGCTATCATATGAAAGCCTTATTAGATAGTGGGTGGACTAAAGGAGATAATTCCCCAATAGTTTTAAATGAGAATGTGATTAGTTGGCGTCGAACCCACAATGAGATAGTTGAGACCATTCAAAAAATACTTTTAAGGAATCAAGCCATTAATCATCTATCTAAAGAATTGCCTGTTCCAATTGATGCAAAAAATCTAGAGCATCTAAATATTCAACAAAGAGAGGCTGTTAACCTTGTTAACAGTCAACAGATCATCTTATTAAGTGGTGGCCCAGGGACAGGCAAGACTAGTACCATCCTTCAAATGCTTTTGCAAGCACTAACAAGAAATCCTACTCTTGATATTGCAATGGCTGCACCAACAGGGAAAGCCGCAAAAAAATTAAAAGATACTATTCAGGCGGGTATTGAAGATTTTGAAGATCATATTAAGGTGAAGCTTTCTAATATTCCTTCTAAAACATTACATAAATGGCTAGAGGCAGGACCAAATGGCTTCAGAAGAAACTCACGACGTCTATTAAAATTAGATCTAATAATCATAGATGAGATGTCAATGGTTGACTTGTCAACCATTAATGGATTACTCGATGCATTAACAAAATCATGTCAAATAATCTTAGTAGGTGATCCTGACCAATTATTACCAATAGGAAGTGGTGGTATATGGCAAATTTTGCAAGAAAAAGCAACGAAAGCAAACTTTAAATCAAACTCAGTCAAACTTATAAAGTCATACCGAAACCAAGGAGATATCGCTTTATTGAGAAATACTCTAAAAGATGATGGAGTAGATGCCTTTTGGCACCTCCTTTCAATGCAAGAAGATTCATCAAATGTAAGTCAGTACCTTTCACTCCTAAAAAATATTCCAGATCCCGTAGTAAGGACTCTTATCAACTATAGAAAGAAGCTTACAAAGTTAACAGAAAATTGTATTAATTATATTCCTAATGAAGCATGGCAATCAAGCATGATTGAGGTATCACAATCAGTTGAGATGCTAAATCTCTTTAAATTCATAGAAAATCTTCTTATACTTTGTCCGCAAATATACGGACCCTGGGGTGTAAAAAAAATCCACGAGTTACTTTTAGGAACCAGATTTGAGAAGGAAGTACACAAGTGGGGAGAGGGAACACCAATCATGGCAAAAAGTAATCAACCTGAAATAGGTTTAGCAAATGGAGACGTTGGGATAATTATTGGCAACGGCGAGAAAAGACGTTTTTTATTTAATGTCTTTTCTGAGGAACAAAGACTTGTAACTCGATTAATAAATCCATCAAGAGTAAATATGTATGATCCAGCATATGCAATGACAATTCATAAAGCACAGGGGAGTGAAGCTGATCAAGTTCTTTTACTTTGGCCAAGCACCTCAAAAGTTTCAGAAGAAAATAGTTTCAAAAAATTTTATTCTGATGATTATGAAAGAAGAATGCTTTACACAGCAATAACACGTGCAAAAAAACAATTACTGGTAATAACCAATAAAGAAGAAGACTTTTAAAGATGTGGTCAACTTATTCCTAAAAGGATTTTTGAGATGATAAAGTGAAATTTATATCCCTTTAACAAGGCGAGTCAGCAAAGCACGGTTATACACCGATCGGAAGTTGTCTGCCTAATTTGAAGGACAAAAAGGCAACCATTATTAGATGACAAATAAAAATCCACATGAGGATTCCTCATGTCCAGTAGAACAAGATGTTCTCGGGGAATCTACTGAGGAAATATTGGATGAAGGTGATCAAAATTTAGAAAATGGCTTTTCTGAATTTAATTTTAGTGATGAACTAATTCAAACAATCTCTGATCAAGGCTACTCATCACCCACTCCTATTCAAAAAGCTGCAATTCCTGAATTACTTCTTGGTAGAGATTTAGTTGGACAAGCTCAAACTGGTACAGGTAAAACAGCTGCATTTGCATTGCCAATACTTGAAAGGCTGAAAAAGAATGTTGGACATCCACAAGTTTTAGTTCTAGCTCCAACTCGCGAGTTGGCTATGCAAGTAGCTGAATCATTTCGCACATATTCCGCAGGTCATCCGCATTTTAAAGTACTCGCAATATATGGAGGCTCTGATTTCAGAAATCAAATCAACACTCTCAGGAGGGGAGTTGATGTGGTTGTGGGGACTCCTGGGCGAGTCATGGATCATATGCGTCAAAAGACTCTCAATACAAGTCATCTAAGTTGTTTAGTTCTAGATGAAGCTGATGAGATGTTAAGGATGGGATTCATTGATGATGTTGAGTGGATATTAGAACAATTGCCAGAAGAGAGACAACTAGTTTTATTCTCAGCGACGATGCCATCTGAGATAAGAAGATTATCAAAAAAATATTTAAATAGTCCTGCAGAAATAACTATAAAAGCAACTGAATTGAAGGAAAGACTTATCAGGCAAAGATATATAAGTGTTCAAAATATTTATAAAGTTAATGCACTTCAAAGAGTACTTGAAGCTGTATCAGAAGAAGGAGTAATAATATTTGCTAGAACAAAAGCTATTACAATTGTAGTAGCTGAAAAATTAGAATCATATGGATATAATGTAGCTGTTTTAAATGGAGATATTCCTCAAAATCAAAGAGAAAGAACTGTTGAAAGATTAAGACAGGGTTCTATCAATATTTTAGTAGCTACAGATGTCGCAGCAAGAGGCCTAGATGTGGATCGAATTGGTTTAGTAATAAATTATGATATGCCATTTGATCGCGAAGCGTATGTTCATAGAATTGGCAGGACTGGTCGTGCGGGAAGGAATGGTGAAGCTATTCTTTTTGTTAATCCAAGAGAGAGATCATTTTTAAGTAATCTTGAAAGAGCTGTAGGTCAACCGATTGAAAAAATGGATATTCCAGACAATGAACTTATCAATAGCAACCGAATTGAAAAGCTACAAGCAAAATTAATAAAAGCAGCCTCAACGGAAAGAGATAACCCAGAAGAGGCAAATATTTTAGAAGAATTAATAAAAAATGTTGAAAAAGAATTAGATATAGATCCAAAAGATTTAGCACTTGCAGCATTAAATTTAGCAGTTGGTTTTAATGCACTCCTTGAGAATGGGAATGAGGATTGGATTAGGCAATCAGCTCAAAGAAACACAAGAAATGATCGACGAGACAATAAATTCAAACAACGTCGAAGAGGTGATTTTGATAACAACAGACTTGAAGATCAGATGGATAGATTCAGGGTTGAAGTTGGGCACCGAGATAGAGTTAAGCCTGGGAATCTAGTTGGAGCAATTGCAAACGAAGCGGGACTAAAAGGGAGATCTATAGGCAGAATAAGAATATTTGAAAACTACAGCCTAGTAGATTTACCAAAACAAATGCCTGATAATGTTTTTCAAGCTCTAAAGAAAGTTAAAGTAATGAATAGAGAATTACAGATAAACAGAGCTGACTGATAGAAAAAACCATCAATAAGATGCTTAGTAGATTATTATTCAGCAGCATTATCACATTTCTTCTCTTAGATGTGGGTATAAATTTGGAAGCTCAGGGGAAAGAAATTAGTACTAAAAATAGTCTTATTAATAAATTCTGTATTGCGACATTAAAATCAAAACTTGATCTCAAGAATAAACAAAATTTAAATGAAATTAGTGATTTTACATGTGAATGTTTTTTTAAAAAATATAATTCTGGTAATTCTTTGAAGAGCTCTCGTGATTACTGTAGAGACAAAGCTTCTGAGAAATATAATCTCTAGAAGAAAACAATCTAAATCAAATGTACACATCGAATTCAAAAATAAATAAAAGTCCAATAGTAAGACTTTTAAGCAATCTTAAAAGTCAGAAGCGTTTGATTTATTCAGCAATCTCTTGCTCTATTTTAAATAAATTTTTTGATCTTGCACCACCTGTATTAATTGGCATATCTGTTGATGTAGTAGTAAGAAAAGAAAGTTCATGGCTAGGTTCAATTGGCTTTAATACTGTCCCGCAGCAGTTAATTGTACTTGCAATAATTTCATTTTTAGTTTGGACAGCTGAATCATTTTTTGAATATTTATATGGATTGTTATGGAGAAATTTAGCTCAGAAGACACAGCACTATTTAAGAATCAAAGCATATGACCATTTACAAAAATTAGAGATGACATTCTTCGAATCAGATAATACAGGAAGGCTTATGACTGTACTAAATGACGATATCAATCAACTAGAAAGATTCTTGGATGAAGGAGCTAATAAAATTATTCAACTAATAATTACTGTTTTTATTGTTGGTGGGGCAATGATTTTATTAGCTCCCGGCATCGCACTGCTAGCATTCATACCTATTCCATTTATTCTTTGGGGTTCGATTAATTTTCAGAAGAACTTAGCTCCTCGTTACCGTGAAGTCAGAGACAAAGCTGGAGATCTTGCCTCGAGACTTAATAATAATCTCAGTGGAATGCTTACTATTAAAAGTTTCGCTACTGAGGATTGGGAACTTGAAAGATTAAGACTAGATAGCAATTCATATCAAGAAAGCAATAGAAAGGCAATCAAGTTATCAGCGGCATTTATACCATTAATTAGATTCGCAATCCTATTTGCTTTCCTTGCAATATTAATTGCTGGAGGCTTCCAAACGTGGAAAGGATTCATGCCAGTGGGAACTTATAGTTTTTTAGTCTTTATTACTCAAAGATTATTATGGCCCTTAACTACATTAGGGCATATTTTGGACGATTATCAAAGATCAATGGCCTCAACAAATAGAGTTTTAGATTTAATAGATACTCCAATAAAAATCAAAACTGGAAAAATCAAATTTGATCCTAATAGTGTTCAAGGTGAAATCAAATTTAAAAATATTGACTTTACGTATAAAGGTCGAGCTAAAGTTATCAAAAACTTTAATTTAAATATTAGTCCGGGCAAGAAAATAGGCATTGTAGGTGCTACCGGCTCTGGGAAAAGTACACTTGTAAAACTATTATTAAGGCTATATAAAATCAGCAAAGGTTCAATAGAAATTGATGGAAACTCAATTGAATCATTGGATTTAAAAAGTCTAAGACGATGCATTGCATTAGTAAGCCAGGAAACATATTTATTCCAAGGCACAATTGAAGAAAATATTTCTTATGGATCACAAAATATTGATAAGGCAAAAATTAAAAATGCTGCAGACATTGCCGAAGCAACTGAATTTATTAATCAACTGCCTGAAGGGCTAAAAACAATAGTGGGAGAAAGAGGACAAAAGTTATCTGGTGGACAAAGACAAAGAATTGCTATTGCAAGGGCAATATTAAAGAATGCTCCAATATTAATATTAGATGAGGCAACAGCATCTGTAGATAATGAAACTGAAGCCGCGATTCAAAGGTCTCTAAAAAAGATAACAAATAGTTGTACTACAATTGTTATTGCACACCGTTTAAGCACAGTAATAGATGCTGATGAAATTATAGTTTTAGATAAAGGTAAAATAATAGAGAAAGGAACACATTTGTCACTTCTAAAAAATAAAGATTTCTATTACTCCCTTTGGAAAATTCAAGCTGGTGAAAATTATACTTAAATTATATAAAAAAAGTAAAAGAAGTAACTACTCTTTTAAACGTATCTTGCATTTTTGACCAGCGTTGTTCACTAGTGCTGGCAGCAAGTGTATACAAATAACCTCTATCGACAACAACTGTGGCGATTTCATGCCTATTGTTTTCTTTTAAATTAACAGAGTATTCAAGATCATAGAATTTGCGTTCATCAACTTCTCTCTCTGAGGCATCAATTAATTGAATAGGGTTATCACTGTTTTTTTCACCGAAAAGTCTTAGTCCTACAGCATCCGCACCACCCAAATCATCTAAATCCACTTCATTTTCCAATTTAGAAATAACAAGACTGAGAGTTTCATCGGAATTTATTAAGTCATGGTAAACAACCTCTGGTCCATTATCGACAGCCACTCTCGTCCATCCTGTTGGGAAAAGAAAACCATATAGTCCATCTTGACTTTTAAAAGGTTCCAACCCTGCTGCTCCCCCTGTAGAACAGGCTCCAAGGGTCAAGACCAACGCTATAGCCAAAAAGGATTTAAAAGATGTTTGAAAAAATTTGATCATTTGGGGGACGCAAGCATCACTATTTTGATACATTTCTAATTTAACTGACGGTAATCTTCTTTAAATTAGTGCAACCCAGATAAAACTCTGACTACATTCAAGTTAATTGCTTCTGAACTCTGAGCGGCTTCACTAAACCATTATCAAAATTAATTGATCAGTTTGAGCAATTGCCTGGTATCGGCCCCAGAACTGCTCAAAGATTAGCTCTTCATCTTTTGCGTCAGCCAGAAGAGAAAATAAGATTGTTTTCAGAAGCCCTAGTTAATGCGAAAAGTCAAGTGGGTCAATGTAAGACATGCTTTCATTTAACTGCAGGAGAACAATGCGAAATTTGTTTAAACAAGGAAAGAAATCAAGAACTCATTTGCGTTGTTTCTGAGTCAAGAGATTTGCTTGCTCTTGAGCGCACTCGAGAGTTTAAGGGTCTTTATCATGTAATTGGTGGGTTAATTTCTCCGATGGATGGGATTGGACCCGAAATGCTTGAAATATCAAGTCTTATCAAAAGAGTCGATAAAGAAAATATCAAAGAAGTCATCCTTGCCCTTACACCAAGTATTGAGGGGGATACGACTAGTCTTTATGTGGGTAGATTGTTAAAACCATTCACAAAAGTCACTCGTATTGCTTATGGACTTCCCGTTGGAAGTGAGTTGGAATATGCCGATGAGGTGACACTCTCGCGTGCTCTAGAAGGTCGTAGAGACTTAGATTAACAATCAAACATATGACAATAACAACAAGAAAAACAACAAAATTCAGTAGTTTCCTCCCGGAAGAGCGTTTACCTAATTGGATCAAGCCATCCATAGGTAATGCAAGTCAACTGGAAAAAGTTCAAAAGCTCGTAAAGGAAAACAGATTACATACGATCTGCGAAGAAGGTAGATGCCCGAACCGAGGTGAATGCTATGCCTCTGGTACGGCTACTTTTTTATTAGGGGGCTCAATATGTACAAGGAGCTGCGCCTTTTGCCAGGTAGAAAAAGGAAAGTCGCCCGAAAAAGTAAATATTTTTGAAGCAGAAAAAGTAGCAAATGCTGTTCAGATATTAAATCTCAGATATGTGGTATTAACCGCAGTAGCAAGAGATGATTTACCAGATCACGGTGCAAGTCTATTTACAACAACAATGGATGCAATTAGATCATTGAATCCTGGTGTCGCCATAGAGGTACTAACACCAGATTTCTGGGGTGGCAACAATAAGGACAATGTAAAAAAGCAAAGGGAGCGACTAAAGCTAGTTCTCTCCGCTAATCCTATTTGCTTCAACCATAATCTTGAAACTGTCAAGAGACTTCAAAGAGAAGTCAGGAGAGGTGCTACTTACGAACATTCACTAAACCTTCTCAAATTTGCCAGAGAAATCGATCCAAAGATTCCTACAAAATCAGGAATAATGCTTGGATTAGGAGAAAAATTTCATGAAATAATTCAAACACTTAAAGACCTTAGAGAAGTCGACTGTCAATATTTGACTATTGGTCAATATTTACGACCATCTCTTGCTCACATTCCAGTTTCTCATTATTGGTCACCAACAAAATTCAATGATTTTGCTGAAATAGCAAAGGGATTAGGTTTTAAAAAAGTAAACAGCGGCCCTTTAGTCAGAAGCAGTTACCATGCAAATGACACATTAGATTAATCCCCTTAAATTATTTTTAGCTACGCCGACCAACTCCGATAACTTCTTTCAAATACTTTCTCACAATTAGCTACCATAAAAGCGCCTGCACCTCCCCAAACAATTCTCAAAGGTAAATCCAATGGAGAAGATCCAACTTTGCGCACAGTATTAAATCCTCGCCTACGAAAATAACGTTGCAATATTTCATGCTGATCTTTTTCGTCATAAATAGCCAATAATCTCGCACTACGACATGGAGTCTCTTCTAAAGCCCAAGCCATAGTTGCGGCCCAGATTAAATCACCTACATTAGAATTAACGTTTTTACCAACCTTCATCGTATCAAGCTGAAGTCCTTTAGTATTTTGATAAGCCCATCCTTTCATTTCACCCAACAACTGAATTTTAGTATTACTGGTTGTTTCGCCAACAACAAGCTTAAACGACCAAATATTAAGAGGCCTCCTGACTTGTATTCGCAGCAAAAAACCCCTATCGGATGCTTCTTTTTCTAATTGAGTTAAATTAGGTTTAGTCATGAAGATGGCCATATAGAATTTTCAGGTAGACGTTTCATTATTTCATCAATTTGACGTTGTCTTTCTGCAAATCTAGCTCTATCACGATCTGTAAACTTGTCAACACAAGCCTCACATTGCAAGCCTTTGATATACGTTGGCTTTTTCAAGTCCTCCGGAGAGATTGGTAGTCCACAAGCATGACACATCCGATGTGAACCTGGTAACAGCTCATGATCTAAAGAAACACGTTGATCAAAAACAAAGCACTCACCATTCCATAAACTATCCTCAGAGGAAACATCTTCTAGATATTTTAGTATTCCACCCTCAAGATGATGTACCTCGGAGAAACCCTCTTCTATCAAATAAGAGGTAGCTTTTTCGCATCTTATACCACCAGTGCAATACATCCCGATTTTTAAAGAGGGATTCTCTTCGATTAAAGGTTTTAAATGTTTTTGCACCCATGCAGGGAATTCACGAAATGAGCTTGTGTGAGGATTTAGAGCACCCGAAAAATTTCCAATTTTTATTTCATACTCATTACGAGTATCAATAACGACACTATCGGGATCTTCTAAAAACTCATTCCATTCACCAGCTTTTATATATTTACCAACAGATTTATTAGGATTAATTTCTTTTAGCCCAAGCGTGACGATTTCTTTTTTCTTACGAGCTTTAAAGCGACGAAAAGCTTGTTTCTCACTCCAACTATATTTGACATTAATATCCGATACCTTTAAAAGTTTCTCTAATTTTTTAATGAATTGATCTATACCATTATCAGGTCCACAAACAGTTCCGTTAACACCTTCAGAAGCTATTAAAATAGTACCTTTTATTTCTTGATTCGTTGCTAAGTTCGTTAATTCTTCTTTGATTAAAAGAATTTCTTGATCAATAATCGATATAAAATTGTAAAACGCAGCAACTTTATATTTGAATTTCTTAGAGCTATCCTCTGTTTTCATACCTACTTATTATCGAGAGAAATTGAACGTAATTCCTGCATCCGCTAAAAGCTTACGATCTGCCTCCACCTCTGGATTGCTTGTAGTCAAGAGTGTATCTCCATAAAATATAGAATCAGCTCCGGATTGTAGGCATAGTATCTGAGCCTCCCTACTTAATTGTTGTCTTCCCGCACTAAGTCTTATTCGACTTTTAGGCATAATAATCCTTGCTGTTGCCACCATACGAACCATCTCTAATGGATCAATAGAAGAAAAATCCTCCATTGGTGTACCCTCTACAGCAACTAACGCATTAATTGGTACACTCTCTGGATGTGGATCTAAAGTTGCTAAAACTTTAAGTAAAGATGCTCTATCGGATACAGATTCGCCCATACCAATAATCCCACCACAGCACACTGTAATTCCAGCCATACGTACTCTTCTCAATGTTTCAAGTCGATCTTGATATGTTCTTGTTGAAATGATATTGGAATAATGCTCAGGACTAGTATCTAAATTGTGGTTATAGGCAGTTAAACCTGCTTGTGCCAATCTAGAGGCTTGAGAATCAGTAATCATTCCAGCTGTGACACATGCCTCAAGGCCAAGTTCTCTAACACCTCTGACCATTTCAAGCATTGAATCAAATGCGTCTCCGTCTTTGATCTCACGCCAAGCCCAACCCATACAAAATCTATCTGCACCTGCATCCTTAGCCGCTCTTGCTCTATCAAGAACTGACTCAACTTGAAGAACAGGATTAGGTTGAACCGTTGTCTCGTTATGAACAGATTGGGGACAATATGCACAGTCTTCCGAGCATCCGCCTGTCTTTACACTTAGAAGAGATGCAAGCTGAACTTTATACCCTGGATTGTAAGACCTATGAACTATTTGAGCTCTCCACAACAAATCCATTAAGGGCAAATCAAGTATCTCTTTTACTTCCTCTACAGACCAATCATGTCTAACACCTCCTACTTTTATAGAGTTAAAATCTAAATACGATCCATCTTCAATAGTGAATTTATCAGATTCATTAATATTCGGATTGATTAGAATCATAAAATTTGAATATAAAAGATTTAATTGCTATTTAGTTTTAGCTGATACTCTATAAAAAATCATAGAATTAATATATTCAATTATTACAGTTATACACCTCCAAATCTCCTTCTTCTTGATTGATAGTCAAGGAGTGCCCTAGTAAGTGTATCTGCGTTAAAATCTGGCCATAATACATCCGTAACATGGATCTCAGCATAAGCTAATTGCCACAATAAAAAATTACTGATTCTTTTTTCACCACTAGTCCTAATAAGTAAGTCTGGGTCAACCTCACTAGCTGTAAACAATTCAGACGCGAATACATTTTCATCTATCAAGGAAGGATCTAGTTCACCTTTAACAGAACGTTCTGCTAACTTTTGAGCAGCTCGTACCAATTCACGTCTTCCACCGTAATTAGTACAAACATTAAAATGAATTCCTTTGTTATTAGAAGTTGATTCAACCGATTCATTTATCAAGTCCTTTAATGCAGTAGGTAATGGGTCCAGATCACCCAAGAAATTAATTTTTACTTCTTCAAGTTTTAAATTAGTCAACTCACGCTTAAGAACACTTTCAAAAAGTGTCATTAAGAAATTCACTTCTTCACTAGGTCTAGACCAGTTTTCAGTTGAGAAGGCATAAACAGTTAAAGCACCTATTCCCCAATTACTACATAAATGCAAAGTAGTTTTCAAAGACTCAACCCCAACAGTATGTCCAATCGTCCTTGGTAAACCCTTTGCTTTTGCCCATCTACCATTTCCATCCATAATTACGGCAATGTGATCGGGCATACGAAGACGATCCAATGCTTTAGGTAAAGGGGTTACCTTTCTAGAATTCTCTGTGCTTATTACAGAAGGATAATTCAATTCAAAGACTCCTTACTTTCATTAATTTTCCCAAGATCGACTCTAGATTGAGGGACTTTAGTTTCAATATTAGAGGAAGTTGTTTTCAATGAAGAATTAATGCTGGTGGACTTGGACGCAACTGCATTAGCAGGATCCAATAGTTCTTTCAAAAGGTCAAGTAACCGACTGCTTGTAATAGGTCTTTCGAGTCGTCCTTGACTAGCTAAAGATAAGGTACCTGATTCTTCTGAAACCACAACACAAATACATCGATCAAATCTTTCAGTTATACCAAGAGCCGCCAAATGCCTAGTTCCGTATCTACTAATCCCTTGCCTTGAAAGAGGCAAAATCACCCCTGCTGAAATAATTCTGTTTCCCTTTACTAAAACAGCTCCATCATGAAGAGGGGTATCAGCTGCAAAAAGATTTAATAACAATTCAGACGATAATTGAGCATCAATAGGAACTCCAGGGAAAAGGAAATCTTCAGGGCGTAAGTCACTGCCCATATCAACAACAATTAACGCTCCTTTTCTATTTTGTGATAAGCGACCTGCCGCTTCGGTTAGTTGAGCAAAAGTATTAGAACTTGCCCTAAATTCTTTTTGAGTATTTCCAATAATCACAGCTAATCGTCCTGTACCTAATAATTCCATTAATCTTCGTAACTCTCCTTGCCATAAAATTGCCAATGATAATGAGCAAGCTAAAACCAAGGCATCAACAAGTTTTGAAGTAATTGGTAAATTTGCAAAACGCTGAACGAACCACGCTAATGAAACCAAAAAGAGATAGCCTCTTAAAAGCCACAATGTTCTTTGTTCCTTAACTCTTGAGAAGAGAAGTACTCCTAGAGCAGAAGCAAACAAAACATCAAGGAGAACACGCAAGTTTATAAGCCACCAAAAATTCACTCCTACTCCTCAACGTACTTTCAACTTACCTAATTCTTGGGAATAAAGCGATCAGGTAATACATCTAATTGCAATAGATCTTCAGGAAGCTCTCTTCTTTGTGTTAAATCGACCGCACCTTCTCCAACCATGATTGTTGCCGGTCTAGGTATTCTGTTGTAATTGGAACTCATTGAATAGTTGTATGCACCTGTTCCGAAAACGGCTAGAAAATCGCCGCTTTCACAAGATGGGAGAAGAAAATCTTTTAACAACACATCTCCAGACTCACAATGCTTTCCAGCAATAGTAACTTTATCTAGATTTTTATTTAATGGTTTGTCTACTAAACATGCACTGTAAAGAGATTGGTAAGTTATTGGACGAGGATTATCACTCATCCCTCCATCAACTGATAAGTAAGTTCTAACACCAGGAACGACTTTTTTTGCTCCAATCTTGTAAATGGTGATCCCTGAATTAGCGACTAGAGACCTACCAGGTTCACACATTAATCTTGGCAATTCTAGATCTCTTTCCTTACAGGCCTTTACAACAGCATTAGCAATAACTTCAACCCATTTTTCTATTGAGGGTGGATTATCTTCTTGAACATACTTGATCCCTAGACCGCCGCCTAAATTCAAATCAGCTATTGGATGACCAATTTTTATCGCAAGCTTTAAAGTATCGGCCATGACACCAGCAAGATCAATATGGGGTTGAACCTCGAAAATTTGAGACCCTATGTGAGCATGTAAACCAGTTAAATTTGCCCAATTATATATTTTTAATTCTTCTAAGACAGACTTAACATCATCAGGATCAAATCCAAATTTGCTATCTAAATGTCCTGTCCTTATGTATTCATGAGTATGGCATTCAATTCCAGGAGTAAACCTCAACATTAACTTTGCTGTTTTTTGATCAGAAGCTATGTTTTTCAACAACTCAATATCATGATGATTATCTAAAACAATCGTCACGTTATTGTTGTAGGCAAATTTCAATTCCTCATAAGATTTGTTATTTCCATGAAAAACAATATCTTCCCCTTTTACTCCGCCTTTTAAGGCAGTAAGTAATTCCCCTTCTGATACAGCATCAAGTCCAAAACCCTCAGAGGCAATAACTGCGCAAATTGCTAGGGAGCTATTAGCTTTTGAAGCATATAAAGGAAGTGATTCACCTGGATAATGTTTTTTCAAAGAAGAGATATAAGTTTTACATGCGGTCCTTAAAGACAGCTCATCAAAGACATAAAGAGGTGTACCATATTTTTTTGCAAGCTCACTAAGTTGACATCCTCCAACTACTAATTTTTCACTCTCGTTAATTTCTGAAGAGATTGGAGCTATATTTCGATTTGGACTATATATATCCCTATTGGGTTCAAACGCCTTTGAGTCAAGCATAGAAAGTTCTTACTTTAATGTTTAGCCAATCTAGAGATCAATCAACCAATTAGTATTCTTTTTAAAGAAAAAGGAATTAATCAATTAATTAATAGTTGGATATGAATCTCACAATAATTCAACTTGGAATAATGCATTTAAATGATTGTTTGGATCTAGACCAAAAATCATTAGAAGGACTTTGGTCAAAATCTCTTTGGGAAAGAGAACTTACTGACCCTAAAAGGATTTGTCTTGGAATCAAAGAGCTAGAAACTAAAAAGCTTTTGGGTCTATGTTCTTCTTGGTTAGTATTAGACGAATTACACATAACTTCGATAGCTGTTGATCCAATACATCAAAGGAAAGGGCTTGGGAAAATTCTCATTTCAGATTTAATCAAACGTTCTAAATCACTTCAAATAAAGAGGCTATTTTTAGAAGTCAAAGAGAATAACAAGCCAGCTAAAGCTTTTTACAATTCCATGGGCTTCAAAAGGGTAGGTAATAGATCTAATTTTTATAAAGATGGAAGTGATGCTCTCATCCTCATTAAAGAAACTAATATCTAATTAAATAATCAATAGCTATGTACGGTTTACCGAAATCAAAGAACAAAAAAATAGACTGATCATTGCATCAATTAATACTTTTAATTATTTTTCAACGAACACTTAATATTTACCCTTTATAAAAAAAAACCTAACCGTACACATTTCACACTTAACCCTGATAAATTAGATGAAATAGTCAAAGGCAAAAGTTAAATGTTTGAGAGGTTTACAGAAAAGGCTATAAAAGTGATCATGCTTGCTCAAGAGGAGGCGAGACGACTTGGGCATAATTTTGTTGGAACAGAACAAATTCTTCTGGGACTCATAGGAGAAGGTACAGGTGTAGCTGCTAAGGTCCTCAAATCAATGGGAGTAAACCTTAAAGATTCAAGAGTTGAAGTTGAAAAAATAATAGGAAGAGGTTCTGGATTCGTTGCTGTTGAAATTCCCTTCACCCCAAGAGCAAAAAGAGTACTTGAACTTTCTTTAGAGGAAGCCCGTCAGTTAGGTCATAATTACATTGGGACTGAACATTTATTACTTGGTCTAATTAGAGAAGGAGAAGGTGTTGCAGCAAGAGTTCTTGAAAATTTAGGTGTTGATCTAACTAAAGTGAGGACTCAAGTTGTCCGCATGCTTGGTGAAACCGCTGAAGTCACCACTGGATCAGGGACATCTAAAGGATCAGCAAAAACTGCAACGCTTGATGAATTTGGCACAAACCTTACTAAATTAGCCAGTGAATCAAAGCTTGACCCAGTAGTGGGTAGACATTCGGAGATTGATCGCGTTATTCAGATATTGGGGAGAAGGACTAAAAATAATCCCGTTTTGATAGGAGAACCAGGGGTAGGGAAAACAGCCATTGCTGAAGGACTTGCTCAAAGAATTCAACAAGGAAATATTCCTGACATTCTCGAAGAAAAAAGAGTATTAACCCTTGATATAGGTCTACTAGTAGCTGGTACAAAATATAGAGGTGAATTTGAAGAAAGACTAAAAAAAATAATGGAAGAGATAAAATCCGCTGGGAACGTAATTCTCGTTATAGATGAAGTTCATACATTGATAGGAGCAGGAGCTGCTGAAGGTGCAATTGACGCTGCAAATATATTAAAACCAGCTTTAGCTAGAGGGGAACTTCAATGTATTGGTGCTACAACGCTTGATGAGTATCGAAAGCATATCGAAAGAGATGCTGCACTAGAGAGAAGATTCCAGCCTGTGATGATTGGTGAACCTTCAATTAAAGATACAATTGAAATACTTAAAGGATTAAGGGAGAGATATGAACAACATCACAGATTAAAGATTACTGATGAAGCTCTTGATGCAGCAGCTAATCTCGGCGATAGATATATATCAGATAGATTTTTACCTGATAAAGCTATCGATCTAATAGACGAAGCAGGTAGCAGGGTTAGATTACTCAATTCTAAATTGCCTCCTGAAGCTAAAGAAGTTGATAAAGAACTAAGGGTGATACAAAAAAATAAAGAAGAAGCTATCAGGGATCAAAATTTCACTCAGGCTGGAGAACTTAGAGAAAAAGAAGTCGAGCTTAGAGACAAAATTAGAAATCTTTTACAAAATATAAGACAAAAAGCCTCATCAAATGAAGTAGGCGATCCAAATAATAGCAAAGATTCAAACAATGAATCTACTAATCAAGTTGTTACTCGGTCTGATGAATCAAGTGTTTCTCAACCTATAGTAAATGAAGAGGATATTGCACATATTGTTGCATCATGGACTGGCGTTCCTGTTCAGAAATTAACCGAAAGTGAATCAGTAAAACTTCTAAATATGGAAGAGACCTTGCATCAAAGGTTAATTGGTCAAGACGAAGCTGTAAAAGCTGTTTCAAAAGCAATCAGGAGAGCAAGAGTAGGTCTTAAGAATCCAAATAGACCAATAGCTAGTTTCATTTTTTCTGGTCCAACTGGGGTCGGCAAAACTGAACTTACAAAAGCTTTAGCGGCCTATTTCTTTGGTAGCGAAGAAGCAATGATACGTTTAGATATGTCTGAATTCATGGAAAGACACACTGTCAGTAAACTAATAGGTTCTCCCCCTGGCTACGTAGGTTTCAATGAAGGTGGACAACTAACAGAAGCAGTAAGAAGAAGACCTTACACAGTAGTTTTGTTCGATGAAATAGAAAAAGCTCATCCAGATGTGTTTAATCTTCTCCTTCAATTACTGGAAGAAGGAAGATTAACCGATTCAAAAGGAAGAACTGTTGATTTCAAAAATACTTTAATAATAATGACTTCTAATATTGGATCTAAAGTTATAGAAAAAGGTGGTGGTGGATTGGGATTTGAATTCTCAGGTGAGAACTTAGAGGACACTCAATACAATCGAATTAAATCATTGGTAAATGAAGAACTTAAGCAATATTTCCGCCCTGAATTTCTTAACAGATTAGATGAAATAATTGTATTTAGACAACTTTCTAGAAACGAAGTTAAAGACATCGCCGAAATAATGTTAAAAGAAGTATTTTTGAGAATAAAAGAGAAAGGAATCTCTTTAACTGTCTCAGATGATTTCAAAGAAAGATTAGTTGAAGAAGGATACAATCCTTCTTATGGTGCAAGACCTTTGAGAAGAGCGGTAATGAGGTTATTAGAAGATAGCCTAGCTGAAGAAGTTTTATCTGGAAGAATTAAAGATGGAGATAAAGCAGAGGTTGATATTGATGAAAGCAAAAAAGTAATTGTTAAACATCTTGGAAAAGATACTTCCACCCCTGAATTAGCAAGCGCCGCTGTTTAAGTTTTACATAGAACAAGTACATGTCTATAAATAATCACTGCATTTCACCTTCAAAGGTAGTTAGGGGTGATAAAGCTTGGATTAAATCTTTAGATCTAATAAGAAAATTATGTAAAAGGCCTTTGTTAATAGGTAGAAGTCGCTCAACAAAAGAAATAAGAGCCTCTTTAAGAAAAGATCTTCTTTTAAAAGGTATTCAATCAATCTCTTTTGAATTAGATCATGATTGTTGTGAATCAGATATCAAAAATGCATATCTAATTTCAAAAGACAATAATTGCGATGGGATTATTGCCGCAGGGGGTGGGAAAGTACTTGACGCAGGAAAATTAATTGCTGACCTACTCGGAATTAATTGCATTACTGTGCCATTAAGCGCTTCCACATGTGCTGGATGGACTGCTTTATCTAATATTTATACCCCTGATGGCAAATTCGTAAAAGATGTATCTTTAAAAAACTGTCCAAACTTACTGATCTTTGATCACAAATTTGTTAGAGCCGCCCCACCAAGAACTCTTGCTAGCGGCATGGCAGATGCTGTCGCAAAATGGTACGAGTCATCCTTAACAAGCAGTACAAGCCAAGATGGTTTTGTCCAACAAGCAGTTCAAATGGCCAGGGTTTTACGAGATCAATTATTTTTAAACGGCTACAAGGCTTTCTTAGATCCACTAAGTAATTCTTGGGAAACTGTTGCAGAAGGATGTGCTTTGACTGCTGGAATAATAGGAGGACTTGGGGGTGCTAAATGCAGGACAGCAGCAGCTCATCCCATACACAACGGACTAACACAACTTGCATACACAAACAAACCACTTCACGGAGAACTTGTTGGGTTTGGTTTGTTAGTACAATTATATTTAGAAGAGAAAAATTCAGAAAGTCAATTACCAAGACAAGCTAGGTCGCAACTTATAGATTTCTTCACTCAACTAAATCTACCTATTTCAATTGAGTCTATTTGTCTTAGGAATACTAGCTCTAACGAACTACATAAGGCCTGTAAATTTGCCTGCAATGAAAACTCTGATATACATCAATTACCTTTCCAAATAAATGAAAAAGAACTTTTTGAAGCAATTCAAAACCTTCAATCCCTACCTTCTGGTTCCAAAATAAAAATCAATAATACTTAAACGAATTGAATAAAGAACTTAATAAAAACTTAGATAGAACAACTGCTACGAAGGCATACATTAATGAAATACGAGATCAAATTATTGACAAACAAGCGTATAAACTTTTTGAAGATCTTAGGTGGATTCAACTAGAGGATATTTCACCCAATAAATCTGATTCATTTCCAACAGTATTAACAGGTAACGGAGAAAAGGTTCTTCTCATACATGGTTTTGATAGCTGCTTTCTTGAATATAGACGTCTAGCACCTGTTCTAAAAAAGAATAATAAATTAATAATTCCAGATCTATATGGATTTGGCTTTTGTCCTAGATTTCCTGGGAAAAAATATGGATTTAAATACTTGATGAATCATTTGAATTCTGTTTTGAAATATTTTTCTAGGAATCAAACAATAGGAGTCATAGGTGCTTCAATGGGGGGAGCTTTGGCTCTTGAGCTCGCACGACAAAACCCAGAAAAGGTAAATAAATTACTACTTTTATCACCAGCAGGTTTAGTAGGCAAAAATCCAAAAATCTCTTGGCCCTTTAATCATTGGGGAGCCTTTTTCCTTAGTCAACCGTTTGTTCGTAGAGGTCTATGTAGGCAGGCATTCGCAGACCCAACAAATAGCGTTGGCCCTGCGGAAGAGCAAATCGCCTCAATTCATTTAAAAGTTCCTGGTTGGCAATCATCCTTAGCAGATTTTGCAGCGAATGGGGGAGTATCTGATTGCGGACTCCCAAAACCAACTCAACCTCTTAAAATTATTTTAGGGAAATATGACAGAATTATTCCTAAGAGTGAAAAGGAAGAAACCAACAGGATCTATAACTCCATCATAGAAATAGCCACAAATTCAGGACATCTTCCTCACTTGGAACAACCAAAATTAGTTGCTGAGGCTTGGGAAAAATTAAAAAAGTAAATGATACCTAAGCGGATTCAAGAGAAAGGGATTCTAGCCAAATTATTAGAACAAGGTTTAAGAATCTTACTATCAAAAGAATGTAAAAAAATTAGCATTATTAAAATAGATATTATCTCTACTTCTACTCAAATCTTTAAAGGTGAAATACAAAAAATTATTGTCATTGCCGAAGATATAAATTATAAAGGTCTTTTATTCGATGAAATTGAGTTAGAAGCTAATCATCTTAAAATAAATTTGAAGTTAAAAAATAGAGAATTATCCTTTATAAATAATCCTATAATAGAATTCAATATCTCTTTATCTCAAAATTCACTAAAAACAATTTTATTTTCTAACAATTGGAATTTCCTTGCTAACATAATTAGCAAGGAAATATTAAATAAAAAAAAATTAAAAGATATAGAAATATTAAATGGTCAATTACTAATGAAAGCTTCTGAAAAAAATATCACTATTAATAAAAGTGAGCAAATTAATATAAAAACAGAGAAAGGTAAAATCTATTTAGAAAATAAACTCTACAATAAAATTTTTCAGATCCCGATTGAAGACAAAATATATATTAAAAATGTAATTATAGAAAATAATTTAATTAATGTTTTTGCAAACTCAACTATTAGCTTTTAATTTTTCAAGAAATAATTAATGGTGATAATAAAATTACAATGTAAAATACGATTGCAGGAGTAAATAAATAACTATCTATTCTATCAAGAATCCCTCCATGTCCAGGTAAAAAATCACCTGAATCCTTTAACCCTGCATTTCTCTTTAACATCGATTCTGTAAGGTCTCCAACCAGGGAAAATAATGCGACTAAAACACCAATAAATATTCCAATAAATACTCCGAATTCCCATCTAAGTAGATATCCAAAAGAAGCTCCTATAAATATTGAAAATAATAAGCCACCTATAACACCCTCAATAGTTTTAGAAGGTGAAATTGGGGATAATGAGTGATTGCCAAACTTCTTACCAACAAAATAAGAGCCTATATCAAATCCAACGATCATAAAACATGTAGAAAAAGTTATTAACATCCCAAAAGTAATAGATGATGACCAATTAGTGGGAATCAAGTTGACATTATTTGTTAAATCAGTCTCTAAAAGATTTCTTAACTTTATCCAATGACTTGGCAAGAAGCCTAAATAAAATAATCCAAAGATAGATGCAGCTACATCCGCAATTGAACCAGTAACAGGTTGCAACAATAACCAACCACAAATGGCAGCACCTGATAATGGCAAAATAGCATCAGATATTTCAATAGAAATATACCCAAGAGAAGATAATTGCGTGAAGAAAAGTAATATCTGACAGGCTAATAATGTTGTCTTAGTAGCTGGTCTTATGCCAGTAAATTCTGCCATCCTAAAGAACTCTAGAAGAGCCAAATGAACAATCAAACTTATTGCAATAGCAAACCACCAATTACCAAGAGAGACTATTAGAAAGCCAAAAGCTCCTACTAAAAGTCCACTTAATAATCTCTTTTTCGAAACAGCTAAAAACATTAAAATCAGATAAAAAAATATAGCTTTCTTTTACAAAACATACTTAACAGGGGTTATTAATAATAATTTTCATTATAGCTGGTAGTAGATATCAATAATCAAGAAATAACCCTTACAAAGTCTGGGATTTGCTCTGGCCAAAAGTCTTTTTGCTCTATTAACCAATCAACACGAGCTTTGTCCAAAATCTCCCCTGGAATCAATAAAGGGATCCCAGGAGGATAAGGGCAAACCATCTCAATAGAAACTCTTCCTATGGCATCCTGTAAATTTAGCGTCTCAAAATTGGATCCCCAAGAATAAGAACATGACTTATACGGCTTAGAAACGATACTGAAAGGTGGTCTTTTAAAAAAACAAGATTTTTGTTGACCAAAAGATGTAAGGATTTCATTCCAAATTCTTACAAATCTTTTTCCTAATCCCTTATGAGATGAGAACCCAAGACAAAAAGTTAGTGTTCCTGGCTCAGCCAATTCACCAATTATTCTTTTTCTTATAAATCTTTTATCAACTTCAATCCCACTCAAACCAAATTTTGATGTGTGAAGAATAATTCTAAGTGGATCACTGTTTTCAAGAAGAGGAACTTCCTTATTAATCAAAAAGTCTTTTAATAACTCAGCTTCTTCTATGCGGGAATCCAATTTCCTTATCCCTTTAGATTGAATAAGTTCCTTTATTGAACTTTCACAAGAAGCTATCAACAAAGAACTTGGGCTTGAAGTTTGAAGCAACCCAATACTTCTCTCGATTATAAATGGATCAACCTTGTCACCTTGCGACCATAAAACTGCGGATTGAACTAATCCTGGTGCAGATTTATGCAGAGAATGAACAACAAGATCAGCACCAAAATAGATAGATGACTTAGGTAATTCTGGCCTTATTTGACTGATTAGATATGCGCCATGAGCCTCATCAACCAAAACTGGCAAAGAATGTGAATGAATCTCCTGAATCAGAGATTCCATATCTGCAGAATATCCCTGATATGTGGGGTTAACTAAAACTACCGCAGCTATATCATTTTCAAGTTCTTTTGCTTTTTTAAAAGCTCTCTGCAACCATTTCCTATCAAAAACAGATGCATGCCCTCTATCAGTTAAATAAGGGACATCAAAAAGTAATGGTATCAAGCCTCCAAACAGGCATGCTTGAATACAGCTTTTATGTATGTTCCTTGGCATGAGAACAGCTTGACCAGGACGAGCTAGAGCAAGCAATGAACTTTGAAGTAAACCCGTCGCACCATTAACTCCATACCAACACCTATCAACACCTACTGCAATAGCTGAAGACTTTTGACTTTCTGCTATTGCTCCTTCATTAATTAACGGGCCACCAATCTCAAAAAGCTCAGGTAAATCCCAAATACCTGGTCTTAGCTTAAGTAGTTTTTGTATCTTTTTTGGGAGAGCTTTTCCTCTTCCATGGGCTGGCAAGAAAAGATTTTCGCTTCTATTAGCAGAAAGCAAGTTTAAAAGCCCCATCGAATAAAAGGATTATCTAAAGTCAATGTAGTTAAATTAATCAGTAAGCAAATCAAAAGAACTTCTTAAGGGGGTAGCTAAAAGATCTTATGATGGATTCATGAAATACGATTTTAAAAGAGATTTAATCTGGTTAATTTCAAGGCCATGGATATTAGTGCCTAGATTTATTCAGATAGTTGGTGCAATATCACTTCTTTTAGCAAGACTTATTTTTCAAGGTTCAAGCAATGACGAAAAAACTCAAAAAAATCTAGCTAAATTTCTACTTAAGACACTTATTGGTCTAGGCCCATGTTTTATAAAAGTAGGTCAAGCACTTTCCACTAGACCAGATCTAATAAGGAAAGATTGGCTGGAAGAATTAACAAACCTACAAGATAATTTACCCTCATTTTCACATAAAAAAGCGCTTGAAATTATTGAAAATGAGCTGGGGAGACCAGCAAATGAACTTTTTGATGAATTCCCATCTAATCCCATAGCCTCAGCCAGTCTTGGTCAAGTTTATAAAGCTAAGTTAACTAGCAATTATTGGGTAGCAGTAAAAGTTCAGAGACCTCTTCTGATTTTTAACATTAGAAGAGATATTGTTATAATAAAAATACTTGGAGTCCTCAGTGCACCAATACTTCCTCTAAATCTTGGATTCGGATTAGGTGAAATAATAGATGAGTTTGGAAGAAGTTTATTTGATGAAGTTGATTACAAAAAAGAAGCTAATAATGCTGAAAAATTTTCTAACCTCTTCCATAATAACAAGTCAGTAACTATACCAAAAGTAGAAAGACATTTGTCATCTGTAAAAGTGTTAACAACAAGCTGGATAGATGGTACAAAATTAAAAGAAAGAAATGAATTAGTTAAAAATAATTTAAATCCATCAAAAATAATTAGAACTGGCGTTATTAGTGGAATACAGCAATTATTAGAATTTGGATACTTTCATGCAGATCCTCATCCAGGAAATATGTTTGCTCTTGAAGGTCATAATGGTGATTTAGGTAATATAGCTTATGTAGATTTCGGAATGATGGATTCAATTTCTGAGGAAGATAGATTAACTCTTACTGGTGCAATAGTTCATCTGATAAATAATGATTTTTATGCTGTAGCAAAAGATTTTCAAAAGTTAGGTTTTTTAAATGAATCACAAGACCTTAAACCTCTAGTACCAGTATTAAAAGAAGTACTTGGAAGTGCAATTGGTAAAGATGTTGCATCTTTTAATTTTAAAGAAATTACCAATAAATTCTCCGAATTAATGTTTGATTATCCCTTTAGGGTCCCAGCAAGATTTGCTTTGATTATTAGAGCAGTAATTAGTCAAGAGGGACTTGCTCTTCGCTTAGATCCTGATTTTAAAATTATAGATTTAGCCTATCCTTATGTAGCAAAAAGATTACTTACTTCAGATACTAGTGAAATGATAAATATATTATTAGATGTTATATTTGACCAAAATGGACATATAAGAGTTGAGAGAATAGAAAATTTATTTGATGTCCTAGTGCAAGACTCGGTCACGCCTGCAAAAGAGCTTTTCCCAGTAGCAGGAGCAGGTATTAAGCTCTTAACAAGCTCTAGAGGCTCACTGATAAGGAAAAACTTATTAATGAGTATTATCAAAGATGAAAGGATAGATACAAAAGATATGAAGCAATTAATAAAACTAGTGCGAAAAACATTCAATCCTATAAAATTGGCGTCAGGTCTAACAAAACAAAATAATACACAAGTTGCATAGATGATTTCAATAAAATATAATATCAAAAATTTTAATAAAGTTTGAACCCATGCTCAATATAAATATTAAAAGTATAATCACATTTATTTCAGTTAATATAGATAGTGAAAATATAGAAAATATAAATGAATATATTTCCGAATATCAACAAATAAAGCCAATTGAAGATCCTATTTTTTGGCTTTCTTGTGGTGCATTCATTTGTCTGATGTCTGGATTGATATTTGCCGATATAATGAAATCAAAACTAAATAATTGGACGATAAAAAAGACATCACCATTACCATTAGAAAACCCTAGAACAATTTCAAGTTGGTTCTCTTTCTTCACAGGTCTAACAATTATTTTTGTAAGTGCATTAAGCATCATCAATTTTTCTATTATTAAATCTTTAATATTCTCTTCTATAATCTCAATCCTTTTTGGTATAAGCATGTGGAAAGCCATAAAAGATTTATTAATCCAAGTAGAAGCTGGAACAATTAAAGAAATAGATGAATTTTTCTAATGAAATATATATGATCTGCTGTTTTTTCCAATCAACCTAATACAAAATTAATATATAGATTAGAAATAATGTCACTTAATAGATTACAAAAAATAATATCTGACTCTGGACTTTCGTCAAGACGAAAAGCTGACTTACTAATAAAACAAGGCAGAGTAACATTAAATGGAAAGCAAGCTATTCCTGGAGAGAAAGCAGATCCTATATCTGATCACATTTTAGTTGACGGCAAAGATTTACCTAAGAAGCTAAATCATAAAGTTTATCTATTAAATAAACCTTATGGAGTCATATCTAGCTGCCACGATAATCTTGGAAGGGCAACAATCTTAAGTTTAATCCCAACTCACTTACGAAGTGGTATCCATCCTGTGGGAAGGTTAGATTTTGATAGCAGAGGAGCAATTTTATTAACCAATAATGGAGACTTAACCCAAAGACTTACACATCCAAAGTACTCCCACTCTAAGACTTATCTGGTTTGGATAAGTGGTCAGCCAAGTCAATCAATATTAGATAATTGGAGAAGAGGAATTTTACTTGATGACAAAATGACAATGCCAGCGAGAATAAAAGTTTTGGATAAAGTTAATCGAAAGACTCTTCTTAAAGTGACTCTTAAAGAGGGACGCAATCGACAAATTCGCAGAGTAGCAACTCTCATTGGACATCCAGTTCAAGATTTACAAAGAATATCGATCTCAAATATAAAGTTAAATGGGCTACAAGAAGGGAAATGGCGAGAGCTAAAGACAGAGGAATGGATTTCAATTATTAATTAAAAAGTATTTGCATTTTATGCCTTTAAATTTTTCCTTTAAAAAATCCTCATCAGGCTCATCAGATAGGCCAGATAAACTTAGCCATGATAATAAATTTTTTGAGGCCATTAATTTATTTAAAACTCAAAGAAAGAACGCTGGGATTTCTTTGGAGAAACTTTCAGAGGAGACAAAAATTTCAAGAAATGTTCTAATAGCTATTGAGAATGGATGGAAAAAATATTTGCCAGAAACGACTTATTTAATTTCTATGATCAAAATTCTTGAAGTAAAGCTCAATTTAGAAAAGGGAAGTTTAAATGGTTTATCTTCAGAGAAAGTTAAAATCAATCCCATATCTAGGTTTAAAATTAATTTTATAAATATAGACTTTCTTAACAGCTGGATAGGAAGCTTAATGTATATTATCTTTATGCTTTTATCGATATTAGCTCTTAATAGTCAACTAAAATATCTTATAAAAATAAATAGTGTCTCAACTCAACCTATCAATATAGAAAAGACTATTATAAAAATGCAAAAATAATTCTATCTTTTATATTTTTTAGCTAATTCACCATAGCTTTTTAAAGCTTTTTTAATATTCAAATCATTTCTTGATAATCTCCATGACCAATTATTTTCTATTGTGCCAGGTTTATTTAATCGAGAATTATCATCAAGATTTAACAAGTCTTGCATAGGCGCTACAAATAATTTTGCTTTAGTTTCCATACCAATTCGAATCAATTCCCAAGAAGAGAAATTCTCATAATCAAGCACCCTTTTTCTAATTTGTTCTTTTCTGTCTTGATCCATCTCTTTCCACCAGCCTTGAGTAGTTGAATTATCGTGAGTTCCGGTATAAACAATCCAATTTTCATCTTTAATATTTTCTGGCAAATAAGGATTATCTAAATTTCCATCAAAAGCAAATTGAAGTATCTTCATTCCTGCTAATTCATAATCATCACGCAACTTTTCAACTTTTGATGTTATTACACCTAAGTCTTCCGCAACTAAAGGAAGAAAACCATTGCAATCTTTTTTTATTAAACCTAGTATCTCTTTACCAGGAGAAGGCATCCATAAACCATTCTCAGCTGTTTTATCTTTACCGGGAATAGCCCAAAAAGCTTCAAGAGCACGAAAATGATCAAGACGTAAAAAATCAACCTGTTCTAGATGTCTTGAAATTCTTTTTCTCCACCATCTATATTTACTAGCTTTGTGCCTACTCCAACGATAGACAGGGTTCCCCCAAAGCTGACCGGTATCAGAGAAATAATCAGGTGGCACGCCACTTTGAAGGAATGTATCTGAATTAGTTAAAATAGAGAATAATGATCGATTACTCCATACATCAGCACTATCTTTTGACACATAAAAAGGGACATCTCCAAACAAAAAAATTCCCAGATTTTTTGCTAGTTTTCTGATTGATTTCCACTGCCTATCTAAATGCCATTGGAGCAGATTATGGCCTAACAACTCTCTTTGATTATTTTTTTTCCAATTTGCTAATTCTTTTTTATCCCTAACTTTATACTTATCTGGCCATTCCCACCATGGAAGATCATTGTTTTGAATTTTTAGTTCCATAAATATAGAGTGATCATCTAACCAAAATTGCCTTGAGCACCATATTTCAAATTCTTCATGAATAGTTCTATTCTGTGTGTCCCAATAATCAACCAAAGAAGAACGTAATAACTTTACTTTTGAATTAGCTAATTGAAAATCAACTCTTTTATCCCAATAGTCATTTTCAGAGGATGACCTTTCTAAATTATTAGACAAAAAACCATCTCTCACTAAATCATTTTGATCAAGGAACCATGGGTTAAAAGCAAAACTTGATGGAGAACTATAAGGAGATCCAAATGAATCAGTAGGAGCAAGAGGTAAAAATTGCCAAACCCCTATCCCAGATGCAGAAAGTTCTTTAAGCCATTCTCTAGCAGGATTACCGAAACTACCGCAAACCGGGCTATCAGGTAATGAGGTTGGATGAAGAAGGATTCCTGAATTTCTTACCAATTTCACTTTTTGTTATCTTTAAAAAACACGAAAGAAAGACTAAGGATGCTATTTTTTTATTAAAATTTAAATGGATCCCATTGGTAAATGGTAAATCTTTTTCTTAAAGATCAAAAAAACAAATTTAGTAATTTCATATTAACAAATCTATTAATAATCAAACATTTATTTCAGAAAAACTAAATTTTTTCTTGGGTTAAAACAAAATCCTTAATATTTTTCTTACTAACAACAGCATTATTTATTTGAACAGTTTAGTAACATTTTAAATTAAGTCATCCACAAAAAGAAGATTTAAATTTAGATCTTATATTTTTTCATTCAAAGAATCTACTGCTTGTAAAGCCCCTCATACCCATATCGTTCTTTCTTTACCAGTATGTTTTCATAAAATCACCTTTAAAATCTTTAAACCTTTCCTGAACTTAAATTATTAATGTTTTCAAAAGAAAATTCTTCAGAAGAGATTTCTTTTACTCATCCACTCCAAACATAAGACAGGGCAATGGTTCCCAATTTTCAAAAGAGAGAATGAACTCTTATAAGCAAAAATAAACAAAGCTTTTAGATGATCATGTATCAACATAAAGGTAGATTGGTAAATATTATTTCTTGCTTGCGGTGGAACCGTGACCAGTTTTATCACTGAAGCACATTCTGAGCTTACTAGTCTCAAGCATGACACTAATAGACTCAGATTAATAAGTGGTACATCCAATACAGCATTAGCCAAAGAAATTGCGACTTATATGGGCATAACGAATGTCCCTCTAGTGTCAAAAAGGTTTGCAGATGGAGAGCTCTATGTTCAAATCCAGCAATCAATTAGAGGATGTGATGTTTTTCTCATACAACCAACCTGTGCTCCTGTTAATGACAGCTTAATGGAGCTTATGATCATGGTGGATGCTTGCAAAAGAGCATCTGCCAGACAAATTACAGCTGTAATCCCATACTTTGGTTACGCCAGAGCAGACAGAAAAACAGCCGGTAGAGAGTCGATAACGGCGAAACTAACTGCAAATATTCTTGTCAAATCAGGAGTAGACAGAGTACTAGCAATGGATTTACATTCGGCACAAATCCAAGGTTATTTTGATATCCCCTGCGATCACATATATGGTTCACCGGTTTTGGTTGATTATCTATCAACCATGAAACTTGATGAAATCGTAGTCGTTTCTCCTGATGTAGGTGGTGTGGCAAGAGCAAGAGCTTTCGCTAAGCAAATGAAAGACTCACCTCTAGCCATTATTGACAAGCGTCGTTCAGGTCATAATGTTGCCGAGAGTCTTACAGTGATTGGCGAAGTCTCTGGAAAAACTGCAATATTGATTGATGACATGATCGACACTGGAGGCACTATTTGCGCAGGAGCCGAATTACTTAGGAAAGAGGGTGCAAAAAAAGTTATTGCCTGTGCATCTCATGCTGTTTTCTCTCCACCTGCTTACGAAAGACTCTCAAAAAAAGGTCTTTTTGAACAAGTTATTGTTACTAATAGTATTCCAGTACCTAATAATTTAGATTTCTCACAATTGAAGGTCTTATCAGTTGCAAATATGCTTGGGGAAGCTATTTGGAGAATTCATGAAGAAAGTTCCGTTAGCTCAATGTTTAGATAATTTTATAAATTCACTTCAAAATTAGTTCAACTACCTCTCTTGTGTTTGAAGATATGTTTGCTTTATTTATTTTTAATATAGATTGATACATTCCTTCCTTATTTTTATTTACGTAGGTTTTCCATTTACTAAAAATTTTTACCATTCTTGAAGCAGTTATTGGATTAATTTTATCTACCTCTATTAATTTATCAGCCATATAGAAATAACCTTGTCCGTCAGGAGAGTGGAATAACTCAATATTTTTACTAAATCCTCCTAAAACAGCTCTTATTGCATTTGGAGCTTTCCAATCAAACTTAGAATGTGATAGTAATTTTTCAATAACATTAATTCCTTGCTTATTAGGTCTTGAAGCCTCATAAGCGAACCATGAATCCAATACTACTGGATTTTCTCTCCATAACTTATAAAACAAATTAGAAGCTTCTTCTGTCTCAATGCTATCAATTGGCTTTAATGCCTCTAGAGCGGCCCTTGCAATAGTCATTGAAGAATGACTAATTAATTCAACACAATTATTTTGTACATTTTTATCCCCTGCAAGAGTTAAATAAGACCAAGTAGTTCCTAATAATTTTCGTTCTCCTTTCCCCATTGGCCATTCATAATTAATATGAACCATTAAATTTTTAGCTAATAGACTTAGCTCTTCAAGAATCTTATTGCCAACTAATATTTGGAAGTTTACCGACTCTCTATATATATTTATAGGATCCACCTTTTCAAATAAAGATTCCAATTCTTGTAAACCAGGAATTGTTAAAAGAGTTGCCAAGAATAAAGGATCATTAATTTCTAAAGACTTTATGGATTGTTTAATAGCATAAATAAACTTATCTTCCAAAGAATAATTTGGATTCTTGCAAAGCCTAGTTTTAATGATTTCACGCATCAAAAACTGACCAGAGTCCCATCTTGAAAAATAGTCATTGTCATTTAAGAAAAGAAAGAGTTTATCATCTATATACGAATCAGATTCCCAAAGGACAGGTGAAGAGAAACATCTGAAGATTGATAAAACGGGAGATTCTTTCTCCCATGGGAAAGTATTGATTTGTAGATTCTTTTTATGTTTATCTAAAACAAATAATTTATCCTCAACTATAGGTTTGGCTCCTTTCGTTCTACTATAACAAGAATAAAGAATTGGAATAACCATTTCTATGTTTGCACTAGAACTATCACTCCCTAATTTCTGCTCAAAAGAAACATTCAAAATTGAATTCTTTGAATCCCAAGATTGATTTATATAAACTTTTGGCGTCCCTGATTTATAATACCAATTAAGAAATTTATTTATATCAAAAGGACAATTTTTTTCTTCTAAATAGGCTCCTTTTATTAAGGAATTTATAAAATCTTCAGTTGTAGCAGGACTGCCATCAAAAGTTTTAACATAGAGATTTATGCCGTTAAAAAACTTTTCTTTGCCGAGCAATAGCTCAAGCATCCTTATTAACTCAGCGCCCTTTTCATAGATTGTTGTTGTATAAAAATTATCAATAGCTACATATTCTTTAGGCTTAACAGCATGCGATGTAGGTCCATGATCCTCAGCAAATTGAAAATTCCTAAGAAATGAAACATCTTCTATTCTTTTTATTCCTGCATTATGAAGATCTGCAGTAAAAGATTGATCTCTATAAACTGTCAAACCTTCTTTTAACGAAAGCTGAAACCAATCTCGACAAGTAATCCTATTCCCAGTCCAATTATGAAAATATTCATGTGCTATTACGCTTTCTATTCTTTCTAATTCATCATCTGTTGCAGTCTTAGAATCAGCTAATACCAGTTTAGAATTGAAAATATTTAGTCCTTTATTTTCCATTGCACCCATATTAAAATGCCTTACAGCAACTATTTTATATTCTTCTAAATCATACTCAAGACCATAAATATCCTCATCCCATTTCATTGCTTTTTTCAAGGATTTTAAAGCATGATTTGTATATTTTTCATCACCTGATTCCACATATATTTCTAAATCAATTACTCGTCCTGTTTTTGTAACGTATTTATCAGAAACTTTATTTAATTTGCCAGCGACTAAGGCAAACAAATAGGATGGTTTAGGAAAAGGATCTTCCCATATAATTTCATGTCTATTAATCTTATTCTTTACTTTGCCTGAATACTTCCTATTCCCATTTGATAATAATATAGGATATAAATCTTTGTCCGCCTGTATTCTAACTGTATACTTACTTAATACATCTGGCCTATCAGGATGATAACAGATCCTCCTGAACCCTTCGGCCTCACATTGTGTTGTTAACATTCCTGAGCTTAAATACAACCCTTCCAGCGAAGTATTTCTAAAAGGATATATTTGGGATTTTATTTTTAATTCAAACTCTGATGATTGATTAATGTCTATAGTCAACTTATTACCGGAAATATCATATTCTTCTGACTTCAATTCTTTTCCATTTATTGATATTGATATTAATTTAATTTGATTACCCTGAAGAACAAGACTAGAAGATTCTTTTAGCTTTGGTTGAATTATCATTATAGACTGAACCAGAACAAAATCCTTATAAATATCAAAATCTAAATATACGCTTGGTATTAGATAAGGATATTCAATATAGTCCGATAATTTAATAGATTTATTAGTTAACATATTAAATATTTAAAAAAAATAAAAAATAATTTATCCTTTATTTTTTATTTTTTCAACCGTTTTTAAAAATTTATTCTTATCTTCTTCTGGGACCATATCCGGGCAGTTTTTAATAGCTCCATCAAGAATTTGTAGAATCGCTCCATTATAAATATTTTTTTCTGGCAATCTTTCTTTTCCTACTTCTTTAATAAATCCTCCATGTCTACTTGAAATAAGCAATGCATAATTTTTTGCAGCCAAAGAAATAGCCTTGGGAAACTCAACTTCAATCTGTCTCGCCATACATAGATAGCTAATTCCTATTTGTCTATATAAAAAAATATCTTCATCACTAGCAGGAACAAAATTAATTTCCTTTTTATCTGAGCTAATTTTAGTTGTATTAGATTCTGACTTTATAGAGGAACTACAACTTGATAATAGTATTGAGGCGACAAAAATAGATATAGCCAAGATTTTTTTTCTTGGAGCTTTTTTCATTTTTCTCAAGTGATTTTAATCCGTAAAAACATCTGATGCAGAAAAAAATTTATAGAAAGTTCTTTTCTTGCAAAGTAAATACATAATATACATTGAAGTCTATCAAAATAGATTTTACAAACTTGTCAGTTGGGATTCTTAATCCTTATCTCGTGATGATTTTCAACTATTTTCAATTTATCATCAAACCAACTATAAATATTTCTCGATCTATATTTATCTTGATCTATTAAGCGAGTATGTTCTAATACGTGCCAATTATCGTAATTAGATTCAAAAATCAATTCATGCTCATCTACTTGCCTAATGTTTGATATCCCTGAAGAATCAGATAAATAAGAACAATCACGTATTAATTGATGACCTTGCAATCGAGCAGTTATTTCTCCTTCACTTTTGTAGGTAGGTCTTTGAATAAAAAATTCTGTTTCTTCCTCGCACCACCACTTAAACCGAAAGCTTTCAAATTCAGAGTCACTTTGAATTAACTTGCTTACATTTATATACATTTCCAAATTAATAGCCCTCTCTTCATCAAAAAAATATTGTCTCCTTGAATGCCACAAACCAACATTTCGACCAAACCAACGCCTTAAATTACTATCAAAATCAATTCTCAGTCTATCTATCCCTACTGAAGTGTTTTTTGCTCTTCCAATACCAGATGAATGAGAAATAGCCATTTTCTGGAAATGAGAGATTTAAAAAGTATTCACTTAATTATTAGCTAATACCTAAAATGAGTCCCATTACCTTAAGGTATGCGTAATTATTTATATTGCTCGACACTGTGAATAGTGCCGAAGCTAACGATCGACGGCAGTTAAGTCTGCTGCTTGTGGCGTCTCGCCACCATCTATCAAGAGGAGATATTCGTTCGTTAATTGAATATTTGGAAAAAGAAGATTGTGGGTTTAACGTCAATCTAGAGTTTTCAGATCCTTCTAATAATCCTGAATTACTTGAGCTTTATAGATTAGTAGCACTTCCTGCATTAATAAAATTAGAACCTTCGCCTAAACAAATCTTTGCTGGTAGTTCAATTTTTGAACAAATTAAAACTTGGATTCCAAGATGGCAAAACGAAGGGCTGATTAACGGCAAGGGAATAAGTCTAAGGGCTAAAACACTTGAATCTAATCAAACACAAAAAGAACTTCTTCTAGAAGATGATCTACTCGTTCTTCGACAAGAGAACGAAACTCTCACAAAAAAGATACATTCGCAAGAAAGTCTTCTAAGGATGGTTGCTCATGAGTTAAGAACTCCATTAACGGCAGCTGGATTAGCTCTTCAAAGCCAAAAGTTGGGACAAATCAGCATGAATAAATTTCAAGAAGTCTTAAAGAGAAGGCTTGAAGAAATTGAATTACTTTCAAAGGACTTATTAGAAGTTGGAAGCACTCGTTGGGAAACTTTGTTTAATCCTCAAAAGGTTGATCTTGCTAACATCTCAGCAGAAGCAATACTCGAGCTTGAAAAGCTATGGCTTAACCGCAAAATAAAAATAAATACAGATATTCCATCTGATTTACCTTCTGTTTTCGCAGATCAAAGAAGAATGATGCAGGTTTTGTTGAACCTCATAGAAAATGCCTTGAAATTTTCCGACGACGAGGGTGAAATATTTATAACAATGCTTCACAGAACAAATCAATGGGTTGAAGTGATTGTTCGAGATAATGGTCCGGGTATCCCCCCAGAAGAGCAACAAAGAATATTTGTTGATCGAGTGAGGCTACCGCAAACTTCTCAAGAGACAATCGGCTTTGGCATTGGTCTTTCAGTTTGCAGAAGAATTGTTGAAGTGCATGGTGGCAAGATCTGGGTCGTTTCTAAACCGACTGAAGGTGCATGTTTCTACTTCACCGTTCCTGTGTGGCGTGGTCAAAATAAGGATCAAGAAGCCTTGACGAGTGGTAAGTCGGGCCCGTAACTTTCATTTGTGATAACAATTACTTATTAAGTGATTTATCACTGCATCTGGCCCCATCGTCTAGAGGCCTAGGACACCTCCCTTTCACGGAGGCGACAGGGGTTCGAATCCCCTTGGGGCTATAAATAAAATTTATTTGAAACCTTCCATTGAGCACGACTCTTTAGAAGGTTTTTTTTATATCTTTAATTTCCTTGGCCTATCGCCTATTTATAAATCCTTTATCAATTGAACGTTTAACAAAAACATTGTAGAAAAATAATATTTGAATACTAAATAAAAAAAAACATAATCCCTACAACCCTTTAGATACAATATCTAAGCTTGGATATTATCTTGTGACGGTCTAAAAAGGTGAACCAATAAATTAGTAATATCAAGATAAAACAGCCAAAAAGTCACCTCTTCTTGGTAATCTCACCTTCTAATTTAAGTTTCTATGGCTTACTCAGAGACAAAGGTAGTTCTTGGTGGTCTTGCACATATTCCTATCATAATTGGTTTTTTCTACCTAATTCGCAGGCAATATTCATTTGGTGCCATGCTACGAACTGGTAAGAGTGCTCCAAGCGAAAAAACTTCTGTTACCCCTGCAAAGGCTGCTGCCCCTGCAAAGGCTGCTGCCCCCGCTAAGGCTGCTGCCCCCGCTAAGGCTGCTGCCCCCGCTAAGGCTGCTGCCCCCGCCAAGGCCCCTGTTGCAAAGAAACCACACGCAGATGTACCCGTTAATACATATAAGCCGAAAGCACCATTCACAGGGACAGTAACTGAAAATTATTCTGCACTTCAAGAAGGTGCAATTGGTAAAGTTCAACATATAACTTTTGATCTATCTGGCGGAGACCCAGACTTCAAATATGTTGAAGGTCAAAGTTGTGGCATACTTGCTGCAGGTGAGGATGCAAAAGGGAAGCCTCATAGACCGAGACTTTATTCTATTGCTAGCACAAGATACGGCGATAACTTTGCAGGGAATACACTTTCATTATGTGTTCGCCAACTTCAATACGAAAAAGATGGTGAAACCATAAATGGTGTTTGCTCTACCTATTTGTGTAACCTATCCCCTGGAGATAAAGTAAAAATCAGTGGCCCAGTAGGCAAGGAGATGCTTCTCCCAGAAGAAGAAGATTCAAACATAATAATGCTTGCTACAGGTACTGGTATAGCTCCAATGAGGGCATATTTAAGAAGAATGTTTGAGCCTACCGAAATTGAAAAACACAAGTGGAATTTCAAGGGTAAAGCTTGGTTGTTTATGGGTGCACCAAAGACAGCCAATTTGCTCTACGATGCTGATTTTGAGCACTACAAATCAAAATTCCCCGACAATCTAAGATACACAAAAGCAATCAGCAGAGAACAACAAAATACAAAAGGAGGGAGAATGTATATTCAAGATCGGGTACTTGAACATGCAGAAGAAATATTCAATATGATTGAAAATCCTAAAACTCACATTTACTTGTGTGGATTAAAAGGAATGGAGCCAGGTATAGATGAGGCAATGACAACTGCAGCTTCTGCAAAAGGTTTAGACTGGTCTGAACTTAGACCTAAACTTAGGAAAGCTGGCAGATGGCATGCTGAGACTTACTAGAGAAATAAAAAGTCTGGAAAGCGATAATTTTTAATTACTTTAGAAATATTTTTTCTATATTTAATCAATCAATATCAATTTTGTTTTTGGACATACGACAAAAAAAATGTCGGAATGATTAGAAGCAACTTAGATAATATTTATCATCTAATTGGCAAGGAATTTATCAATGAGCATGCCATTAACAAACCCATTGAGAATAGGACTACGTCAAGAGCGAGTAGTTCCTCCTCAATGTCTGGTGATTTTTGGTGCCTCAGGGGATCTTACACATAGAAAACTTGTTCCTGCCTTATTTGAGCTCTTTAAGCAGAGAAGATTACCAAGTGAGTTTGCAGTTTTAGGCTGTGCAAGAAGACCATGGACTGATGAAATATTTAAAGAGAAAATGGAAGAAGCTCTTTTTTCTCAAATAAAAGAAAGTCCGAGAGAATGGGAACTGTTTTCTCAAAATCTTTTCTATGAACCTGTAGATCTGCAACAACCAGAACACCTTTTAAAGCTTGGGGAAAGACTTGAAATAATTGATAAGTTAAAAGCAACTCACGGCCATCGAACTTTCTACCTTTCAGTATCTCCCAAATTTTATGGAAGTGGATGTAGAGCTTTAGCTGCTGCAGGATTATTGAAAGATCCCAAACGAAGCAGGGTCGTAATTGAAAAACCTTTTGGAAGAGACTTCAATAGTGCTCAGTCACTCAATTCGCTAGTTCAGGGATGTGCTCAAGAAAGTCAAATCTTTCGAATAGATCATTATTTGGGAAAAGAAACCGTTCAAAATATTCTCGTTCTAAGATTTGCAAATACAATTTTTGAGCCTATTTGGAATAGAAATTATATCTCCAGTGTTCAAATTACCAGTTCCGAAACAGTTGGAGTTGAAGATCGAGCAGGATATTACGAATCTTCAGGAGCCCTAAGAGATATGGTTCAAAACCATCTGACTCAAATGCTGGCATTAACGGCAATGGAACCTCCTGGACATTTTGATCCAGAAGCTATAAGAAATGAAAAGGCCAAAGTTCTTCAGGCAGTTAAGCTCGCGAATGAAGAAAAACCATGGGAATGTTGCGTTAGGGGACAGTACTCAAAAGGAGGTAGCGATGAAGATCCACTCCTTGGATATAGAGAAGAACCAGGTGTTAATCCAAATAGCACAACCGAAACATATGTAGCCATGAAACTTTTTATAGACAATTGGAGGTGGCAAGGAGTCCCTTTTTATGTGAGAACGGGTAAACGATTAGCCAAAAGACTTAGTGAGGTTGTTCTTACATTTAGAGAAGCACCTGTTCACCTTTTTGATGCAGCAGGGGGATGTCCAACATCAAACCAATTAATTCTCAGAATTCAACCCAACGAAGGAGCTGAATTTAGTTTTGAAGTGAAATCACCAGGATCTGGGATGAGAAGTAGACCCGTAAATATGGAGTTTTCTTATGACGAATCCTTTGGAGAGCCATCTGATGAAGGCTATGTAAGACTCCTTGCTGATGCAATGCTTGGAGATCCAACATTATTTACTCGAAGCGATGAGGTAGAGGCTGCTTGGCGTTTATATACCCCTTTACTTGAGAAAATTGAGGATTCTCCCTGGGAATTACCCGTATATCAATATGAATCACGAACATGGGGTCCGACTGAATCAGACTTACTGATTGGCAAAGATCAGCTTCTATGGAGAAGACCTTGAAAAAATTAAATTTAAATCCTTTATTAGAACCAAATTAAATGTCTCCTCAATTAACCCTACAAACACCTCTTCAGTTACCTCCAGCTGAAATTCCTACTTATCTTGATCAACTCTGGTCTAATGATGAGCGAGGAGATAAAGGAGCCAACACTTTTTGTTTGATTGTCTGGCAACCTGCATGGATAGAACAAAAATTAGTCAAAACAGGAAAAATATCTGGCCCAGTAGTAGGGAGTCAAAGGAACGATCTTATAGAAGCAGCAAGAGAAATTATTTTAAATGGAGATCTTCCAAACAGTACTTCACCACTAGATTTCAGAGTTCAATCTTCAATTCAACATGAAGCCTTAATTGAAAATGTAGAGGACCTTAGGGGTCAACACATTGACACCTCCATAAGCAATTTGCAACCTCGAAGATTAATAACCATTGCACCAACAATTGACGAAGAAAATAATTTAGAAACTTTAGTAGCAGCATATTGTCCTCTTCCTGAAGAAGGGGGAGGGAAAACAGCTTGTGGCGATGTAATTGTTTTAAGAGGCAATAAAAACGCAATCAATGATGGGCTTAAAATTGTTGAGACTCTTGTCCCTGATGAACTTCCCTCTTGGTTGTGGTGGAATGGAAGAATTGATGAGGCCCCTGAATTCCTAAATGCTTTGGCGCTGCCAAATCGAAGATTAATTATAGATACCGCACAAGGAGAACCAATAGTCTGCTTAAATTTATTGCTTCAAAGAATTCAATCCGGACAAGCTGTTAATGACCTTAATTGGTTACGTCTTAGAGGTTGGAGAGAAACCTTGGCGATGGTATTTGATCCACTTCAAAGAAGAAATGCTCTTGATAATTTATTTAAAATTGATATCGATATTGAGGGTTATCAAACAGTTCAAGGTCTTTTACTTGCTGCATGGATTGCCGATCGCCTCAACTGGAAACTTAAAAATTGCATCTTCTCAAAAAAAGATCAGCTGAAAGTTAATTTTCTTCGTCCTGATAAAACTCTTGTTGAAGTGGGTATAACTTCTCTACCAATTGGTAAACCAAGCATTAATCCTGGTCAAATAGTGGGTCTTAGATTAATTGCAAAAGCCAATAACAAACAAAAAAACGATATTTGTGTAATTCTCGCATCAGAATCTGGGGAATGTATGAGATTAGAAGCCGGTGGCATGGCAAGAATGGAACTTATTGAACAAGTCGTTCCTATTCAAAAAAACTCTTTAGAAAATGATGTTGCTCGGTTACTCTCTAGCAGTAGAGGTAATACAAGTCCTTTACTTGCAAGTGCGACACCAATAGCAAAAGAAATGCTTGCTTTAGTCAATCAAGCTAAATAATTTAACTAATTAGATGGCATGCGTAATCTCTGCAATATCAAGTAAGAGTGGTAAAACTCTTTTGAGTCTTCTTTTAATTTCTTGGTTGAAAAGTACAAATAAAACCGTTCAAACTTTTAAGGTAGGCCCTGATTATCTAGACCCTCAACAACTCACCGCAGTTTCAGAAAAAGCTTGTCGAAATCTTGATTTGATTCTCTCTGGTGAAAGTTGGGTCATAGAAAATTTTAATCACTACGGTGCGTTAACTGATTATTCGTTTGTTGAAGGGGTAATGGGATTATTCGATGGCATTGGCAGTAGTTCAAAAGGTAGTACAGCTCAACTGGCCAAGGTTTTAAATTTGCCAGTAGTTCTTATTGTTGACGCAAGGGGACAGGCTGCTTCACTAGCAGCTTTATTAAAAGGATTTAGAGAATACGATAAGGAATTAAAAATTGCTGGCGTGATTCTCAATAATGTTCAAACTCCTAGACATGAAAAAATATTATTAGAAGTTCTTGCTCAGATCAATATTAAGTCATTAGGTTCTCTTCCTCCATCCAAAGACTTATATCTACCAGAAAGGCATTTAGGTTTAGCACCAGCTCATGAAATTCTTGACTTAGAAATGAAAGTTAAAAAGTGGGCATCAATAGCCAAAAAATATCTAGACATTGAAAGTTTTAGAAAACTTTTATTACCTCCAAAATCTAGTAACAAAATAATTAAATTATTGCCAAAGAAAGAATCAGTGTTTATTCACCCAATAGCTATAGCTGAAGATAAAGCTTTCCATTTCAGGTATCAAGAAACAAAAGAATTATTAGAAGATAATGGGATGACAACTATTACTTGGAAACCTCTTGAAAACGAACAAATTCCAAAAGAAGCTAAAGGATTAATAATTCCTGGTGGCTTTCCTGAACAACATGCAAAACAATTGAGTAATTCAACAATAAGCCTAAACTCAATAAAATTGTTTTCAAAAAAGCATCCTATATATGCTGAATGTGGTGGAATGATGCTTTTAGGTAAAAGTATATTTGATCTTGAAGGCAGGGAACATCCAATGGCAGGGATACTACCTTTTAAGGCTAAAAAGGGTAATTTGAAAATTGGATATAGGGAAGCAACAAGTAAAAACAAATCGCCTATTACCACTCCTGGTAATAAACTAATTGGACATGAATTTCATCGCTGGGAAATAATTAATCAAAGCTATAATTCAAAAATAAATAGTTTATGGGATATAAAAGGATGGAACTTGGAGATTAAAAATGAAGGGTTTTGTAATCATTTAATTCATGCAAGCTGGATACATTTGCATTGGGCAAGTTCACCTCTTCTTATAGAGAATTGGAAAAGAAGTGTTATTAATTCTGCCTAAAAAATTCTATTTTTAAAAATAACTTTCTCCAAATTACTCAATTAATAATTTCTCTAAAAGAGCTTTATTAGTCTTGCTTGTATTATCGCCAACAATCCATACTCCTCTGCTAGCTCTACTTACAGCAACGTATACAAGTCTTCTTCTAAATTCAAGATCTTTAGGCCAAAAGACATCTGAAGTTATGAACACCTCTCCAAAAGTACTTCCTTGACTCCTGTGAATTGTAAGAACAGAAGCAGGACCTAAAGAGGCGAATGAATCTCTAATAAAAAAGAAAAGTTTCCAAATCGAAGCACTATTTTTTTTTCCTCTCTCTCTAGCCTGATTGCTCAATAGATTCAAAGAAAGGTCCAAGTCAGCCCGAGATTTAGAGCCTATTTTGGGCATTAACCTCAAGGAAAATTCTTTTTGATCACAGCTGACTTTAGCTATCTGAGTTTCAATAATAGGTAAAGGATTTTCAAAATCTCGATTAATTTCCAGAGTGGTCAAGTCAAAAGTGTTTGGAATTACATCTTCTACGACCATCTCTCTATTGGAACTAATCAAAATATCTGGTTCTTCTCCAAGCACATCCGCATTTAATGAAGCATTTACCATGACAGCTTTGCGGCTAATTAAGACCTCCCCAGGTAAAACCTGATATTGATCTGCCATCTCACCATGAATAGCTCTTCTTGCATGAGGAACTAAATTATCAACAATTCGATTTGTGTAGCACAAAATTCTTGCTCTATCGTGATTTTCCTCTAAAGAAGATAGTCTCAAGGCTGATTTAGCTCTTTCAAGCCAACTATCTCTATCTAATATCCCTACATTACCTTTCTTAGAATTTATAACTGGCAATATTGGTGGCTGCTTACAAGGTATTTGCCCATCTCTAATTATCTTTGCCAATTTCAGAACAGGGCCTTGATGTCGAATAACTTCCTTAAGTTCAGTATTTACTGCTCGTTTCATTAAAAAAACTGAGCTAGAAGTTTCTCCCACTGGTGGGAGTTGAGCAGGATCACCCACAAAAACCAAACGAGTCGCGTTAAATCTTGCGCATTCAAGAGTTATCTCCAATAATTTGGAATCAATCATTGATGCTTCATCAATTAAAACAAGTCCTAAATTCTCCAAAGAGTTCTCGGTTTGATCTGTTTTTTCGCAGATTTCTACATCCGCCTGTCTTTTTAACTTAAGTCGAAGCAAACGGTGAATGGTAGAAGGGAAGCATGCGGATTTAATAGATTCATTCTTCAACCCCTCCCTCAATACACCTACAGCTTTATGAGTTGGTGCAACTACAGTCCAAGACAAACCTAAATCATCAGCCATTTTTAATAATTTCATCGACAAATATGTTTTTCCGCTACCTGCAAACCCTTTCATTACAAATGGTTTGAAGGAGTATGGGGTCTTGAGCCATTCAGAAAATAATTTAAGAGATTTTTCTTGATCCTTAGTTAAAACAACAAAATCTTCTTTTGCTTTTACTTCTTTCACACAGAAACTAATCCAATCATTTGCAATATATGCAAAGGAGAACCAATGAAGAAAATACCTGGCAAAGCAACAATTGGGCCAAGAAGACTTCCTACCAATACTTCGCTTTTTGTATGCCCCAAAGATTCTTTTAAAATAGTTTCTGAAGATAATTCGTTGGAATTATCTTTTGAAATTTGATTGACTTTTGCGGCTATTAAGCCTGCCGATCTTCTTATTCCCGAAGCATCGTACATGACAATAAAAGCAATTGTTGAAGCCAAAGCAAATACTGGATCATCGAAACCAAGCTGTAGTCCAACTCCTGAAGCGGTTCCTGTTACTAAAGCCGAATGACTTGAAGGCATACCACCCGTTTCGATGAGTACTGATGGTCTCCACCGTTGCTTAAAAATTAATTCAAATAATAATTTAGAAAATTGAGCAAGGCCACATGCTGCAAGCCCCCAGGCTAAGACAGCATTATCAAGAATATAGGTAAATTGAGATTCGAAACCTGAATTAAAATTCATCTATCTCTACTAGTAATGTAATCAGCCAATGCAAGAAGAGGTTGTGATTTTTCTGGCCAAGGCCCAAGAGCATTTTTTGCTTTAGCAACTAAGAGATCTGCTCTCCTTCTTGATTCATCAAGACCAAGTAATTTGGGATAAGTAGTCTTATCAGCAATTAAATCCTTGCCTGCTGTTTTTCCCAATACTTCGCTACTTGCTGTTACATCAAGAATGTCATCAATTATTTGAAATGCCAAGCCAATCCCTCTCGCATAAACACTTAATGCTTCCAAAAGCTTTTCATCAGCTCCGCCAATCAATGCTCCGCAAGTAACACATGCCTTTAGCAGAGCACCAGTCTTGTGAAGGTGAATGTACTCTAAAGTTTCCAAATCCACTTCTTTCCCTTCACAATCGAGATCAACAACTTGCCCTCCTACTAGTCCTGGAGCCCCTGCAACCAAAGAAAGCTCACCTACTACTTTCAATAGTCTCTCTGACGGTATTCCCTCTGTTCGAATTGATACCATCTCAAAAGCTCTGGTCAATAGAGCATCTCCTGCAAGTATTGCTACGGCATCTCCGTAGACTTTGTGATTGGTAGGACGCCCTCGACGAAGATCGTCATTATCCATTGAAGGTAAATCATCATGGATAAGAGACATTGTATGAATCATTTCCAGCGCAACTGCTGTGGGCAATGCTTTTTCAATTTCACCTCCAGCAAGTTCGCAAGCGGCAAGACAAAGTATTGGTCTCAATCTCTTCCCTCCCGCCAAAAGGGAATAGCGCATAGATTCTCTCAGCTTTTCTGGCTTTTCAGGGCCGAGAGACGCATCCAGCGCATCTTCAACTCGAGCTCTAGCTTTCTCTAGATACCCAGCGAAGTCAAAAGAAGCGAGTGCTTCCTGCATGCAAAAAATCGATTCCTACCAATTCTCTCAGGACATTGTGATTCATGGAAGTAAATGACTAATAGTTAAAGGTAATCCACAATGTTTCTGCCACCTATCAACCGTATTTGCTAAAAGCATTGTTACTGTCATAGGCCCTACACCGCCAGGGACAGGAGAATAAGCCGCTACTTTATCTTCAATTTCAAATATCTTTACATCTCCACAAAGTTTAGTTTTTTTGAGCTCTTTCATATTTTCTTGATTAAGCGGAAGTCTGTGAATGCCTACATCAATAACAACAGTATTTTGGCTTACATGATCTTGTCCAATCAGATAAGGCTTTCCAGCTGCTACGACAAGTAAATCAGCCTCTCTAGTTAAAGAAGGTAAATCTTTAGTTCTTGAATGAGCAATCGTAACAGTGGCATTTGCAGCTTCAAGCATTAAAGCCATTGGCTTTCCAACAAGGATGCTCCGCCCAATCACTACTGCTCTTTTCCCTTCGATATTGATTTGATTTCGCTCAAGAAGAGCCATAACTCCAGCAGGTGTACATGATCTTGGTCCTTTCTCTCCTTTTATTAATCTTCCTAGATTCAAAGGGTGCAGCCCATCAGCATCTTTATCAGGATCAATACTCCTAAGTAATTTAGCCTCATCAAGATGGTCGGGTAATGGTAATTGCAATAAAATCCCATCAACTTTCTTTTCTTGATTCAAGCTTTTAATGATGTCTATAAGTTCCTCCAATGAAATATCTTCTTTTAAATGCTTTGCAAAACTTTTAACGCCTATTCGATCGCATGCTTTTTCCTTGTAATTGACATAAACTCCACTAGCAGGGTCATTACCAACCCTTAGGACAGCAAGACCAGGGGAACGTTTAGCAACTTGCAGACCAGATTCGATATTCTGTTGGAGTATAAGCTCAATCTCCTGAGCAAGTTTTTTTCCATCTAAAATTTTGGGCATAAATAAAATGAATACAATTTCAATTAATCAAACCATTAACACTAGCGTTAGGGGGTAGGTGAAAAAGTCTGTGCCTAAATTACCAAGTCCAAAAAAACTTTGGAGGATATGGTTAGAGAGTCAATCTCCCAGACGCCCAATACTTCGCTGGTCATCCACTGACAAGTTAGGTCTGTTAATGGTCTGCCTATTAGTAGCAATATTTTCAAGCTATAAGTTACTTGCTGTTCCCGATCTCAAACCAGGGGATATCGCTCAATTCAATGAAATAGCACCTAAAGATGCAATTGTAATAGATACTCAAGCATTAAGAGAAAAGAAACAAGACTTAAAAGAAAGTGTTGTTCAAGTGATAGACAAAAATAAATCTAATAATTTAGAAAAGATTGTTTTAAAAAAAATCAAACAAATTGTTATCTTAAAAACCAATAGTTTCGAAGTAGGTATAGATGAAATCAATCTAACTAATTCAGAAAAAATTTGGCTACTTAACGTTTCTGACATTGAATGGGAAGAATGGAAGCAAGAGATAAAGAAAGCATCAGAGAAAATGCTTTCTCAAGGAATTATTAATACACTTGCACTTGATCAACTTAATGAAGCTTCTTCGCTACAATTAATAGATCTTGGTAAAAAAGATTCTCCAAATAGATCTTTAGGTGCAAAAATATTATCAAGTAGTTTTCACCAAAAAAGTAATTTAAAAGTTGATGAATTAAGGACTAATCAATTACTTAAAAATTTAATTAATCAAGAAGATCTAAACACAATAAAAGTTAAAGAGGGCAGTTTAATATCTAAAAAAGGTGAGATAATAAGTTCGCAAGAATTTGATGTTCTAGAACATTTTAGCAAAGTAAGTCGAAGTCCTAGGCCCATCAAATGGTTAATTACTTTCTCAGAAGCTTTGGGAAGTTGTGGATTACTTCTTCTGATTATGAGAAGGGAAGAACCAAGGCTTCAGGCTAGGCATGGACTTTTATCTTTAACTTTATTATTTGTAGTTCAATTAACAAAAGATTGGCTTGGACCTCTTGCAAGTCCCATGCAATTAATATTACCTCCCACACTACTACTTTCCCAAGGGATAGGTACAACAACCTCATTAGCTTGGATGGCCGCTGCCAGTCTTATTTGGCCGACATCTCTTAATGGATCAAATGATGAAATCAGACTAATAATTGCTTGTGTAGCAGGTTCGTTTGTGGCCTTTTTAGGTAGAAGAATGAGAAGCCGCGCACAAGTACTTCAAATAGCTGTCTTTATTCCTTTTGGTGCCTTATTAGGAGAATGGTTTATTTTTAATCAAGTAATTCAAGTGAACAATGATGAAATAAACAATCTATCTTTTGACCCTAATTTTCTTTTTAATGAAACACTTATAATAAGTGCAATTTTAATGGTAACAATATTAATTATTCCTATATTAGAAAATACATTTGGACTACTTACTCGAGCAAGATTAATGGAGCTCGCTGATCAAGAACGTCCTTTACTCCGACGTTTATCTAGAGAAGCACCAGGCACTTTTGAACACACTTTAACAATTTTAAGTCTCGCTGAGGAAGGAGCACGAGTAATTGGAGCCGATGTTGACTTGATAAGGACTGGGGCTCTTTACCATGATGTGGGGAAACTCCATGCTCCTAATTGGTTTATTGAAAATCAGAAAGATGGAATAAACCCACATGAAGAAATAAAAAACCCATATAAAAGTGCAGATATTCTTCAAGCCCATGTAGATGAAGGATTGAAGCTTGCGAGGAGATATCGTCTTCCATCTCCGATAGCTGATTTCATCCCTGAACATCAAGGTACTTTAAAGATGGGGTATTTTCTTCATAAAGCCAGAGAAAGTGATCCGTCTGCCTCTGAAAAACGTTTCAGATATAAAGGGCCTATTCCTCATTCAAAAGAGACTGGGATACTAATGCTTGCAGACGGATGCGAGGCAGCATTGAGAGCTCTAGACTCTTCTTCCTCAGACAAAGAGGCATGCGAAACGGTTAGAAAAATAATTCAATCTCGTCAGATTGATGGACAATTAAAAGAAAGCAGTTTAACAAGAGCAGAAATAGAAATAATTCTTAGGGCATTTGTCTCTGTATGGAGGAGGATGCGACACAGACGCTTAAAATATCCCAGCTTTAATTCAAGATAGATAACTATTAGATTATTTTTCAATACCAAATCAAGTCAAAGTCTAATTCGTCTGTGACCTCTTCTACACCAGTAAAGCAAAGCTAATAGATTAAGAAAAGCAATTAGCAATGATAAACCACTAATACCAATAAGATCATTTACTTTAATTAATCTGATTATTCCATAAGGCAAAGTTCCTGAAAGAGTCATCGATAATGCAACTATTGATAAAATCACACCCCATCCTCTTTGTGCAAATAGACCTGCTGAAGCGACAATTCCAGTTACTGCAGCTGGCCAAGCGAGACTAATAGCAAGGGTAATATTAGCCGTTTGAAGTGGCGGCCCTGATCCAACTACATAGGCAATAAAAGGGATTGCAAATGTATTTGAGATCAAACCAAACCATGTAAGCGTCCAGTAGCCGCGCAATCCTGCACCCATTTTCAAAAAATTATTCTCCTAAAAAAAATCATAAGTAAGATTTTATTTATTTTATGCCAGAGAGGGTTGCAAACAATTAGATGGATAACAAACAGTCCTCCAAGTTCCATTTTTGGCAAGCACTTGTACACCTATGCCTCTATCTTTGATTGTGCAACTCAAACCTTGTCCATTGCACCAGACTTTTGCAGCTTTAAGTGCTGCATCAATACTTTCATAAGGAGCATCCAGAACATAATGGGGAGAACCATCAAGTCCTATAAGTCTGTAAAGATTTCTTTTAAAAGCCATTTATGTGCGCATATTAAATCGTCACAACACATATTAATCTTTGATTAATAAATTAGTGCGATTTTTCTAAAAAAAATTTACGGAAACCTTTTAATGTTCTCAGACATAGTCTATTAGAACAAAGTTATTAAACTCCTTTTTTATCTACTTGAGCTAAATCATGTTGTGGATGAATGGATTTCCTTCCCTGAGCAGCTACTAATCTATTGAGTGCATTTATGTATGCTTGCGCTGCTGCAACAACAACATCAGTATCAGCAGAATGACCAGAGAAAAGGTTTCCATCCCTTCTTATTCGAATCGTAACTTCTCCTAAAGCATCTATTCCCTCAGTAACAGACTTTACGGAGAATTCTGTCAGTTCATTAGGTTCTTGAGTTAGAGAATCTAAAGCCCGAACAACTGCATCAACAGGACCTGTTCCAAGAGAGACTGCGGTATTTTCCTCACCCTCTTCTCCAATAACAGTTACTGTTGCAGTGGGCTTTAAAGATGTGCCACAACTTACTTGGACCAATTTCAATTGGAACAAAGCTTCTGGTAATTGAACTTGTTCACTAACAATGGCCTCTAGATCACGATCTGTTATCTCTCTTTTTCTATCGGCTAAGTCTTTAAATCTAGCAAAAGCATCATTAAGATCTTCTCTGTTCAAATCATATCCAAGGTCTTCTAATCTAGATCTAACAGCACTTCTACCACTCAATTTACCTAAAGAGATTTTATTGTCTGACAACCCAACTGTTTTTGCATCGATAATTTCATAGGTAAGCCTATTTTTTAAAACTCCATCTTGATGTATTCCAGATTCATGAGCAAAAGCATTTGCTCCAACAATTGCTTTGTTAGGTTGTACGACCATCCCAGTTAAATTGGATACCAAGCGCGAAGACTTAGTTATTTCCTCTGTTCTAACTGCTGTTAAAGGCGTTGGAGATTCAGGAGGCCGACCAAAAAAGGGATTGAAATATGATCTTCTTACATGAAGAGCCATAATCAATTCTTCTAAAGCAGCATTGCCTGCTCTTTCTCCTATTCCGTTAATAGTACATTCAAGCTGCCTCGCTCCATTTTTGACAGCCTCGAGGAAGTTTGCAACAGCTAGTCCTAAATCATTGTGACCATGAACTGAGAGAACTGCTTCATTTATATTTGAAACATTTTTATTGATATTTAATATTAAATTTCCAAATTCAGAAGGGGTAGTATAACCGACTGTATCAGGAATATTTATAGTATTAGCTCCTGAAGATATGGCTAATTCGATTACTTCATACAAAAAATCTAAATCACTTCTTGCAGCATCTTCACAAGAAAATTCGACATCATCAACAAAGCTTTTAGCATACCCAACCATATCTGGGACGATATCAAGAACTTCTTTTCTGGATTTCCTTAATTTATGTTCAAGATGAATGTCACTGGTTGCAATGAAGGTATGAATCCTTTTTTTTGGAGCAGGAGCAATCGCTTCAGCACATGACTTTATATCAGGTTTTGAGGCTCTTGATAGTCCGCAAATAACAGGTCCTTCTTCTCCCCCTACATTTTCAGCTATTTTTTGCACTGCAGCAAAATCGCCAGGACTAGCGAAAGGGAATCCTGCCTCGATAACATCAACCCCTAATCTTGCTAATTGTTGAGCAATTGCCAACTTTTCTTCTAAATTAAGACTCGCTCCAGGAGATTGCTCCCCATCCCTTAAAGTAGTATCGAAAATTAAAACTCGGCCGGGATCTTTGGCCATAGCGTGAAATATATAAAGATAATTAGACCTTTTAAGATCTATAAGAATTAAGTTAATTGTAGTATATTAATCTCAAATTTCCATAAAGAATATTAAATTTCTAATTATTTAGTTTATCTTTTTATATTTTTTTATTTGTAAACTATAAAAATGGAGATTGAATATCAAATAAAAATCCTAAGTAATAAATATAAAAGTAATAATTTTTAGAGTATCTAATTTTACTTTGTTTTAAATTATAACTTAAAGTTTATCTTTTCTTGTGCGGCTGAAGAGTATAAGTATCCAAGGATCAAATCGAACAATCTGGGAGTTTTAATGACTAAAGGCAATCTCGCCATAGTCCTGCATGCCCATCTACCCTATGTGAGATCAGAAGAACCTGGCTCATTAGAGGAGGACTGGTTCTTTCAAGCTCTAGTGGAATGTTATTTACCACTTTTAGAAACACTAGAAAATGCCGCAAAAGAAAATGACCAAGCAGCTAAAATCACAATAGGGCTATCACCTACTTTGCTTTCGCTTTTGGAAGATGAGGTGTTAAAAAATCGATTCGAAAAATGGGTAAATATTAGATTAGAACTTCTCAAGACCTTAAATAAAGACTGCCTAAAAGCAGTTATTCACCTAAATGACCACTTAAAACGCCAATTGAGAAGCTGGAAGATTTGTCAAGGTGATTTGATAGGAAGATTTAATAAATTACAAACATTAGATTTAATTGATATTCTCACTTGTGCCGCAACTCATGGATATCTTCCACTTTTAAGAGAAAATCCTGAGACCGTCAGGGCTCAATTAAAAACTGCAGTAACAGAACATAAGCGCCTTTTTATGCGCTCTCCGTTAGGTATTTGGCTACCTGAATGTGCCTATTATGAAGGATTAGATGAGTTAATGGCAGAATCAGGATTGAGATATGCTGTTCTTGATGGTCATGGCTTGTTGAATGCAGATCCAAGGCCAAGATATGGCTTATACGCTCCGATTTGCACTAAAAAAGGAATAGCTTTTTTTGGTAGAGATAGTGAATCAACTCTTCCAGTCTGGTCAGCAAGGGAAGGGTATCCAGGCAATCCAAACTATAGAGAATTTCATAAAGACTTGGGATGGGATTTATCAATAGAAAATTTAAAAAAAATAGGAATTAAGGAGAAAAGGCCCTTAGGAATTAAATTATTTAGGATTTCATCTAAAAATACATCTTTAGAAAATAAACAAGAATATGACCCACAAGCGGCAATAGAAAATGTTGAAAAAGATGCAGAGAATTATTTAAAGGAGAGAAAGAAACAACTTTTAAAACTTGAAAAATCAATGCAAATAGAGCCTTTATTAATTGCTCCTTTTGATGCAGAGCTTTTTGGTCATTGGTGGTTTGAAGGTCCGCTATTTCTCTCTCATTTATTTATTAAATCAAAAAAAATAGGAATTAAATTAATTACTTTAAAAGAGGCTGTTCAAATCGCACCAAAAATCCAATTATGCAATCCTTCTCCATCAAGTTGGGGACAAGGTGGTTTTCATAATTATTGGTTAAACGAGTCAAATGCATGGATTGTACATGAATGGAGCAAAGCAGGAAGAGAAATGGTAAATATTTGTTCAGAGGATTTAATAGACGAATCCAATATAAAAATTGTTAAACAAGCTGGAAGAGAACTTTTACTTTGTCAATCTTCAGATTGGAGTTTCATTCTCAAAGCAGGAACCACTACCGAGCTTGCAAGAGACCGAATAAATTTGCATCTAAAAAGATTTTGGATGTTAATAAATTCGATAAAAGATAATAAAATTATCAATGACAAAATTCTAGAAGAGATAGAAAAAGAAGATTGTATATTTCCTTTGATTTCTCCTATAGATTGGAAAAAGAAAATTTAAATTTTTTATATTTTTTTTACTAGGAAACCAATCATTCCCAATCTGACTTTTGATGGGGCAATAGAAAATAATTTGAGCATAACAATAAATAGTCTTGGTAAAGGAAGAGTATTAGTTAAATATCCATACCAATCTTTTTTGGGTAATTTAAAAAAAGTATCGAAAAATGACCTTAATAAGGATTCGTCAAAGCTCATTAGTCGTTCAAGTCCAAACTGATAAAGGCGATGTCTTTGCACCAATTCAGCTGTCCAGAGGGTTTTCCATCCTCTTCTAGCAATCTGAGATGTAGGCATTAGAGGATCTTTTTTTATTACTTTTGCTATCTCCTTCGCTAATGAGGGCGCTCTCCTTAAGAGGGATCCAACAAGATATCCTGATGCAGGATGTACCATACTCGCAGAGCCGCCAAAGGCTAAAAGAGGTTGATCTCTATAAGGCAATGGCAAGTTCATAGGGAAAAGACAATGTTCTTCATGAATTATTTCCTCAATTTGAATTCCTTTACTTGATAGTCGTGAATATAACCTTGCCTTTAATGATTCAAACGAAACTGGAGGAGCACAGGCCAAGGATGTTTCCTCAACAAAATAACTTCCATCTCCCAAGTCCATAGCGTAAAGAAAAGAAGGTGGCTCATTCAATTCATTTGCACTTAAATGATCTGGTCTAAAATCCATTAATACAAAACGATTTTTATCCACAGGGGCAGAACTAAATTTTCCAACCACCCCATAGGCCGCCTGCTTAGCCAATTGATCATGCTTAGGTCTTCTAATAAAAGGAGTTTTGTGACCGCTTGCATCAATAACAAGCCGAGCGAAATATTTTTTTCCAGAAGTGCAAATAACAAGGGTTTCTCTTTCACTAAAATCAATATTTTTGACAGTTTCTACTTGCCAAGAAAGTCCATTACATCTCTCAAGAAGAGCCTCCTGAAAATTAATTGAATTAAAAAGGCCATAATCAAGAAAATGATTTATGCAACTATTTCCCGTTTTACTTAATCCATCTCCAAAGAAACTAACGGTATCTTTCCATCTATATTTCAATAATTCTTGCATATTTAAAGACTCAAGTTCAGAGGCCCAGATCCCATAAGTGTTTGGCCAAGGTTCTAAGGGAGATTGAGAAGCTATTGCCTGAACTTTAAGTCCTTGTTGAACCAACTCAGCAGTGATGCAAAGAGCAGCTGGTCCTGCTCCCATAACTAATACATCAGCGGAATTATTCAATTTCAATTTTTTGAAGTTGGATCAGTATTTATTGATTCATTCGTTGCGGATGATTCTTTTTCTTCATCATCATTAATTTGTTCTGGTGGAACTAAAACAACCTCCGACAATTTATCGCCATTATCAAGCTTCTGAATTCTTACGCCAGTTGCAGCTCTAGATTGTTGAGAAATTTTATCTGCACTAGTTCTAACAATTACTCCTCTTTCACTAACTAACAATAATTCTTCTCCTTTACCAAGAACCCTTAAGCCTACAAGTTCATCTCCATCTTTTCTAAACTTTATTGCTCTTAACCCCATACCTGCTCTTTTTTGTAAGCGAAATTGTGTCACTGGGACTCTTTTCCCTAATCCGCTTCCAGAAGCAACAAGTACCCAAGGGCCCTCAGATTCTGATGATTCATCCTGTAGTTCTTCTTCTTCACTTTTATCAACTTGATCAGCTAACTCATTAGATAAAACATCCATACTTACTAGACAATCTCCAGACTTAAGATTCATTGACTTAACTCCTCTTGCTGATCTGCCTAAAGGGCGTAATTCAGAATCATTTAATCTAAAGTGGATTGTCATTCCATTTTTGGAACCAATCAAAACACTATCTCCAGACTCAGCTAATTGAACCCAAGTCAAAGCATCACCATCCTCTAAACCTATTGCAATTAGTCCATTTGATCTGATCTTACTGAAAGCTGAAAGAGGTGTTCTTTTGATGTACCCTCCCCTAGTAAGCATCAACAAATAATTTTCATCATCAAAAGAACTTACAGAAAGCAATGAAGTAATTGCTTCTTCACGTGGAATGGGAAGCAATTGAACAATAGGAGTACCTTTTGCCGTTCTGCTGCATTGGGGAACTCTGTAGGCAGGGAGAGCATAAGCAACGCCTCTATCACTAAAAAGGAGGAGGTTATCATGGTCATTACAACTAATAAACTTTTTCACCTCTTCCTCTCCCTGGCTTCGCGTTCCTGCTTTACCTCTGGTGCCTCGACTTGTTGCTTCAAATTCATTAACAGGCATCCTCTTTAAATATCCTGTCTCGGTCAGCAAAACGACTGATCTTTCATTCGCAATTAAATCAATATCCTCAAGGCCTCCACCAAGATCAAGAATTTTTGTTCTTCTTGGCGTATTATATTTATCTTTTATTTCATTTAATTCTATTTTTGTTATTTCAAATACCCTTTCTTTCTTATTTAAAATATCTTTTAAATCTATTATTTTTTTAACTAAATCCTCATGTTCAAGTCTAATCTTATCTGCCTCTAAAGCGGTCAGCCTTCTTAACTGCATCTGCAAGATAGCATCAGACTGAATGTCTGTTAGTCCATGCAAATCTTGTAATTTACTTTTAGCAGTAGAGGAATCAGATGCTGATCTAATAAGATTAATTATTTCATCTAACTGATCTAAAGCTAATAA
>QCHZ01000002.1 GCA_003216955.1 Prochlorococcus sp. AG-402-I21
CTACATGTGTTGTAGCTGATATAGAACAATCAACGTTGACATGTATTGACTTTTGGTGCAAAGGAGGAAGTCTTTATGAAATGAAAGATGAAGAAGGGATCGCACATTTCTTAGAGCATATGATATTTAAAGGTAGTAAGAACCTTAAAGAAGGTGAATTCGATTTAAAAATTGAATCTCTTGGTGGAAGTAGTAATGCAGCAACAGGGTTAGACGATGTTCACTATCACGTTCTAGTACCACCGGAGAAAATAGAAGAAGGACTAAAATTGATATTAGAATTATTATTATTTCCAAAAATTGAACAAGATGCCTTTAAAATGGAGAAAGAAGTAGTTTTAGAAGAAATCGCACAAAATATTGAGCAACCAGATGAAATTATTTATATGAAGTTGCTAAAGGAATGTTTATCACCTCATAGATATTCAAGACCAATACTCGGTGATGAAGAAACTGTTAAAAGTATAAATTCTAAACAAATGAAACTATTCCACAAAAATCATTATATAGGTAAAAACTGTACACTATGTATAGCAGGAGATTTGCCTAAAGAAATTTTTTCAATAATTAATAATAGTAAACTTAAGGAATTAAATACAATTTCAAAAGAGACACCTTTAAGAAACAAAACTACTTTTAATAAAGGTTATAAAAAAGAATTTATTCCAAGGCTAGAGGGAGCAAGAATATTGAAAGCATGGAAACTTCCACCAGCTAAAGAACATATTTTAATTTTAGGAGCTGAAATCGTTGCCACAATTTTATGCGAAGGTAAAAATAGTTTTATCGTTAAGGAATTAAGAGAAGAAAAACGTATTATTGAATCAATTGATATAGATTTACAAATCCTCGAAGAGGGTGGATTAATTCTTTTAGATGTCAGTTGTTCTGAGGAAAATGTTAAAATTGCCGAAAGTGAAGTTAATAATATTCTTCAAGAATTATCTAGAGATTTAGTTACTAATAAAGATTTAGAACGTGCGAAAAAATTAGTTATAAATAATATTTATTTTGGTCTAGAGTTGAGTACTCAAATCGCCTCAACATTAGGAAATCAAGCTTTATGGGGTCGACACCAAGCAATATTTAAATCAATAGATGACATTTCATATTGGACAATTTCACGCTTAAATGAATTAGTTATTCCAATGTTTAATCCAGAAAATGCATTTACATTAATTGCTGAACCTGAGAAGTAAATATGAACATAGTTCTAGACAAACTAAATAGCAAAAATATAATGTCCGCAAAACTATGGATAGAAGAAGGAAGTAGATATGATCCAAAAGATAAAAAAGGGATACATCAACTTTTAAGCTCAACAATGCTTAGAGGATGTGGGCCATACAATAATAGACAAATTTCTAAAATCGTAGAAAGTTCAGGAGCAAATTTAAACTGTGATACATACGAAGATGGTCTCCTAATAAGTCTTAAATGTGTCGAAAGTGATGCATATAATCTTCTTCCTTTAATTGGCTGGATGATAATAAAACCTATACTTCAAATTGATCAGATTGAATTAGAAAAAGATCTAACGATAAAAGCCATTAAAAGACAAAAAGAGAGTATATATCAACTGGCTTTTGATGGCTGGAGAAATATGATTTACGGTGATGGTCCATATGGACATGATCCACTGGGATCAATAGATGCTATAAATAGAATAAATAAAGAAGATATATTACCATTTGCAAGTTCATTAATTTATAGAAAAAAGAACTTAGTAATTTCAGGAAATTTTCCACTTAATATAGAAAGTTATATAGAAAATTCAATTGCATTTGAAGGGATTAGTGGAAAATTTAATGATCAAAATAGAAAATACAAAAACAATAATAAGATTAAAATGATAAATAAACAACAGGCTAGTATTTGCACTCGATCATTAAATACAAAACAAGTTATTCTGCTTCTAGGTAAAGCAACAATTAGATATGACAATAAATCTGATATTTTGCTTAGGTTATTATCATGTTACTTAGGTTATGGAATGTCAAGTTTATTATTTAAGGTTCTCAGGGAAAAGTATGGAGTAGTTTATGAAGCAGGAGTTTATCATCCTATTAGAGAGAGTCAAACACCGTTTGTTTTGCACGCTTCAACAACTGAGGAGAAAGCAATCCTTACTCTTCAGTTATTAAAAGAGTGTTGGGAAAAAATTATTAATAACGAAATCTCACCTGAAGAATTAGATCTTGTCAAGATAAAATTTCGTGGTCAAATGGCACATTCTTTGCAGAGTATTAGTCAAAGAGCCGAGCATAAAGCCCATCTATTAGGAATTGGTTTAACAAAGGATCATGATAAAGAAATTCTCCTAAGGCTCGAAAATATAACCAGTGAAGAAATCAAGGATGCTGCTAATAAATATTTAAAGAACCCATTTCTAAGTGTTTGTAGTAACAAAGAAGTTATTCAAAAAATCACTAAATACTGGAAACCCTAATTATATCTCATTTAATTATCAGTCGTATTTTTATTCAAAATCTTAAGTCTTTCAGAAGGAATCAAGAAATTGCCTCTTCTAAATTTTACTTCTAACAAATCATTTGGTCTTATTCCAATAATTGTGCCAACCTCGTCGAGAGAGACTAAATCTGGCGGCCTAAGCATTGATATAGAGTCCGATGTCTTCAAATATGGCAAAGGAACTTGTAAGGATACTTTCTCTCCAACTAAAAATTTCATTATGACTAAATAGCTATAAATGATCTTATTGACATATCAATCAATTTGTAAATAATAATATATAATATATACTAAACAAATTCATTGCACAAATTTATTATCGCAGCAAAAGCAATAACAGGCGTTATGTTAATCATAATATGCTCAATGATACCATCATCAATAATTTTCCCTCAAGAAGACCTATCTCTCTCAAATATCCCCCTTCATAGCAATTGGCAATTCCAGGGGCTTCTCTTAACTTCATTGCTTTGTGGTCCCGAAATAGGAACAATTTCTGCAATTTCATATTTGATTATAGGTTTATTCTATTTACCTGTTTTTCATGGAGGAGGAAGCGTAGGTTACATCTTAACTTACGAATTTGGATACTTATTAGGATTTATACCTGCTGCTTGGATATGTGGTTTTTTAGCTAAAAACACTTCAAAAGTAAACTTAATAAATTATTCATTTTATACGACTATATCATTATGCATTGTGCATATTATAGGATTTATTTATCTATTTTTTGGTAAAATATTTGGAAATTGGTTAGATTCTTTATCGGATCTAATTTTGATAAATACTATCATACCATTTCCTAATCAATTATTACTGTGCATATCAATAAGTCTATTATCAATATTATTAAAACGTATATTAATATTAAAATGATTTCATTCAATAGAAGAAACATGAAAATAATAGCATACTCTGTTTTTATTATTTTATTAGATCAACTTAGTAAATTCTTAGTATTAAATACATTAGGCTTTGAAAGTTCAAGAAATATTATTCCTAATTTATTAAATTTTACACTAGTAAAAAACAAAGGAGCTGCATTTAGCCTTTTTAGCAACTCAACAAGCTTTCTTACTATTATAAGTGTTATAGCCTCATTATTATTAATTACTATTATTTTAAAATCCCCACCAAAATCCTATTGGAATTTTATTGGACTTGTATATCTTTTAGGAGGGACTATAGGTAATGGAATTGACAGATTATTCAAAGGTTATGTTCTAGATTTTCTAGAGCTTGTTCCAATTAATTTTCCTATATTCAATGTAGCGGATGTATCAATAAACATTGCTATAGTTTGTTTTATAATTGATATAATTAAAGATAAATCAAGGATTAAATAATTGCTCGTTTTCATATGAAAATTTATAATTCAAAAAAAATAATATTTTATATATTAATAATTTTCATTAGCTTGATATTTGTAGGCTTAATTGGAGGAATAATTAGATTAATAAATATACCTGCGGTATTAATCACAGTTTTATTAATAGGTGGTTTAATTTATTCAAAAAAAATAGATTGGTTACAAAAAAGTCTACGTTCAATATTTAAAATTAAGAGTGAGAAGAAATTAGTGGATTTATCATTAATAACCAAAAAGCAAGCCGCAAGTAAATCATTAAAAAGTATTGACCAATTAATCAAATTAATAAATGATAAAGTAAAAGCCAAGGCATTAAAGGATGAAAAGAATAGGGTTTCATTAGAGTTAGATAGAGGGGATATTATTTTAGTAGTTTTTGGAATTGGTTCTAGTGGTAAAACTTCACTAATAAGAGCTCTTTTAAAAAGAATAGTAGGTAAAGTTAGTCCTGAAATGGGATCAACAAAAGAAAAAGAAACCTTCCGGTTGAAACTTAGAGGACTGCCAAGAGGAATAAGAATCATTGATACACCTGGAATATTAGAAGCCGGGATAGGAGGCAGAGAAAGAGAAAAGAGCGCTTTAATAGAGGCACGTAAAGCTGATTTAATGTTAGTAGTAATAGAAGGAGATTTACGTTCCGAAGAAACAAGAACTATCAGGACTTTATCTAAATTAGGCAAAAGACTTTTACTTGTTCTAAATAAAATAGACTTAAGAGGAGAAAATGAAGAAAAAAGATTAATCGAAATTCTAAATTCTCGATGTAGCGATTTTATTGAGCCTAAAGATATTATTTGTACATCAGCAGCCCCTCAGTCAATTGCAATTCCTGGCGAAAAGCCCTATCAAGCAGCCCCTGAAATCGATAGTTTAATTAGAAGATTAGCAAATATTCTGCATGAAGAAGGTGAAGAACTAATCGCAGATAATATTTTGCTTCAATGCCGCAATCTTGGGAAAGAAGGTAAAAAACTATTAGTTAAGCAAAGAAGTCAATCAGCAAAAAAATGTGTTGATAAGTATGGCTGGCTAAGTAGCGGAGCATTAATACTAACACCATTACCTGTTATCGATATGATCGCTGCTGCGGCTGTGAATGCTCAAATGGTAATTGAAATAGCAAAAATATATGGTGTTGAAATTACAAAAGAGAGAGCAAAGAATTTAGCAATTTCGGTAGGGAAAACACTTGCGACTATGGGTTTAGTAAAAGGTGGAGTCACACTAATAAGCTCAACATTAAGTATCTCACTTCCAACATTAGTTGTTAGCAAAGTAATTCAAGGTGTAAGCGTATCTTGGCTTACTAGAATTGCAGGAGCAAGTTTTATAACTTATTTTCAACAAGACCAAAGTTGGGGGGATGGCGGAATCCAAGAAGTTGTTGAATATCATTATAACTTAAATAAAAGAGATGAATATTTCCAAAGTTTTATTCGAAGGGCTTATGAGAGAGTTATTGATCCTTTAGTTGACAAAAAATTTAAAAAACTACCGCCGAGATCAAGGCCTCGGAAGGTGGAAGGCTCATCGGACCTCTAAAGTCTAAAATAAAAACGAATGCCAAATAAATTAAGCCAATCAAAATTGATATTGAAGCTGTTATAAAAGCCAATATATTTTTTTTATTAAAAAAATCCTTATTCATTTTTAAATCAAATAATTGAATAATTAATAAGATTAGCTAAAAGTTTTAAATCCTCAAATTTAGTATTAGGGTTGCCCAAAACAACTTTTAAATAATATCTATCTTTATACATTGGTCTTGAGAGCATAAACTTATTGACTAATAAAGAGTTTCTCGTTTTTATAGACCAAGCAGAGGCTTGAGAAGAAGTATAATTGATCGGCGTAAAAGCTAAAAGATGAAGAGGTCCTGATATTATTTTAAATTTTGATGAATCAATTATTGATTCTAAATAACATCTTTTTTTAATAGAATCCAAAAGTATTTTTTCAATCCCTTCTTCGCCTAAGTGTCTTAATCCAATCCATAATTTTAATGACTCGGCAGATCTAGTACCTTGAATTCCAAGTTCTCCTCCATGAAAGTCATTTCCTGTAATTGGTTCTGCATAAGGCAGTCCAGTTGAGAAGCTAGAAGAAAGATGGTTTTTATTGGCTACCAGCAATAAAGAAGACGTTTTTGCGATACCCAATAATTTCTGTGGGTTAACAGTTATGGAGTCCGCAGAACCAAAGCCTTGAAGAATTTCTGAAGTTATTGTTGATAGACCATAAATTCCACCAATTGCACCATCAACATGAAGCCAGAGTTTCTCCTTTTTGCAAAATTGAGCGATTTCAGAGAGTGGGTCAATAGCTCCTCTCACAGTAGTTCCTGCTGTCGCCACGACAGCAAAACATTTCTTCCCCTGAGATTTTATGTTTTTTAAATTTGAAGACAAGTAAGAAATATCTAATTTACCTTTTTCATCAGTAGGAACTTTTTGCAAAGATTCTTGTTTAAGTCCCATAATCCTTAAAGATTTTAAAAATGAGACATGACAATCATCACTTGCAAAAAATACTGCACTAGGATCATTTTCAAGTCCAGAAATATTTCTTGCCATTACTAATGCCATTAAATTACTTAAACTTCCTCCGCTAGCAGCTACGCCGCCAGACAAATCACCAAGACCTAATTTTTGACAAAACCATTTACATAGTTTTTTTTCGAGGGATGTCAAACTAGGTGATAATTCTTCAGCCAAAAGATTGTTGTTTAGACCTGCACAAATAAGCTCTCCTACAATTGATGCTGATAGAGGAGGAGGATCTAAATGAGCAAGAGCCCTTGGATGAGATGGTCGGTAAGCACCATTCATTAATAATTGAAGATCCTCCAATAAAACTTTGTTGGATACACCTTTTTTACTAGGAAAGGCATCAGGCAAATTAAATGAATCAGGCAGTGGACCTTGACTGCTTGATTCAGCAAACCAATCACAAAGATTACTTGAGGCTTCAGCAAGGAAAGAATGAAGTTCTCTATCTAAATTGTGAGGTGATGCAAAAGGGTCCAAAGAAAATAAGTCTCTATTTGTAGTATTTGATGATCCAGTTCAAACCAAAAAAAAAATGATTAGTCTCTTGATAAACATTTTATTTGATAATTCTCCAAACATCTAAAAAATTGTCAAAACCAATCTCACTTAGTCAGGAAGAAAAAATAAAGTGGATGACAAGATTGTTATCTAAAGCAAAGCTTGTAGGCCATAGAGGGGAAGTCCCTATTGCTGCAATTATTCTCGATAAAAGGGGTAGATGTATTGGCTATGGGGGGAATAGAAGGGAAGAATTTAAAGATCCTTTAGGTCATGCTGAGTTAGTAGCGCTAAGACAAGCTTCTTGGATAAATAATGATTGGAGATTTAATGATTGTACATTGATAGTAAATCTTGAGCCATGTCCAATGTGTGCAGGCGCTTTAATACAAGCAAGGATGGGGAAGGTTATCTATGGATCTGAAGACGCCAAAAGAGGCGCACTAGGTGGGACTATTAATCTCGCAGAGCATAAAAGTTCCCATCATAATATGCTTATTGAGGGAGGAATAATGGAAAAAGAGTCTAGAAAGATCATCGTAGACTGGTTCAAAGACAAGAGAGATTTATCTAGAGAAAGTTTATTATCTAAACTTAGGTAATTCAGTCTCAAAAATGTTTATTATCTTATCTACATTAGTAGAGGTTGAGTTATAACCCATTAAACCAATTCTCCATACTTTTCCAGCTAGATCACCAAGTCCACCTCCAATTTCGACACCAAAATTATCTAGTAAATGTTTAGTAAATGCCTTACCATCAAACCCCTCTGGGATCTTAACTGTTGTTAGCGTTGGCAAGCGCAATTCTTCTTTAACGTGTAATTCCAGACCACTATTTTCTAACGCATTCCAAAGTGATTTTGCATTTTTTCTATGTCTATCCCACGAAGCTTCCAATCCTTCTTCTGCTAACAATCTAAGCGCTTCTCTAATACCAAAATTCATGTTTACAGGAGCCGTATGATGATAAACCCGATCACTACCCCAGTATTTATTTAATAAAGAAACATCTAGATACCAGTTAGGGACCTTATCTTTTCTATTAGACATTTTATTTTCAGCTCTTTCATTCATTGAGAAAGGACCTAATCCAGGCGGGCAACTTAATCCTTTTTGACTACAGCTATATGCTAAATCAATTTTCCACTCATCCAAATAAAGAGGAACGCCTCCCAAAGAAGTCACTGTGTCGACAAGTAGTAAACAATTATATTTTCTACATAAATCACCAATCCCCTCCATAGGTTGACAAACACCTGTTGAGGTTTCTGCATGAACAATTGCTAATACAGCTGGGTTATGTTCCTTCAGCGCATTTTCTATTTCATCAAGAGAGAATGCATTTCCCCAATCTTTCTGAATAGTTTGAACATTTGCTTTATATCTTCCTGCCATATCAGCAAGTCGATGTCCAAAATATCCTTTGATAGCAACTAAAACTGTATCTTCGGGCTCAACAACATTTGCTAACGTCGCCTCCATTGCGGCACTTCCTGTACCACTCATTGGAAGTGTTAATCGATTGCTAGTTTGCCATGCATATCTCAGTAACTCTTGAACCTCGCTCATCAAGTCCACATAAAAGGGATCCAAGTGACCAATAGGAGGCTGTGAGAGTGCCTTCAAAACAGCAGGATCTGCGTTTGATGGGCCTGGCCCAAGCAATAATCTTTCAGGAGAAACAGTTGGACCAAAATCTTTACGATGTTGATTATCAACAGAAGGAAGAATTTGAGTGGCCAAGAAAACAGATCTTTTTGTATATCTACAGAGCCTAAAAGGCAACAGGCAAAGTCGGGGTGTTTTTTTTAGGGATTGCAATAGGAATTAGCTAGATTTCCCAAATAAGACAGAAAATAAAGAAAGTTTTCTGTTAAAAGTCTAAAAAAAGTGCTTGTCGATACAAAAAGAGATGCAAACGCTTATTACGTTCATAATTAAGTATCTCTGTTGCAAATCAAATTCATCATGAGCAAGACCTCTCAAGATGTTCTTCGTCAAATTAAGGATGAGGGCATTGAGCTAATAGATCTAAAATTCGCTGACTTACACGGTAAGTGGCAACATCTAACAGTAGCTTCAGATCTCATTGAAGAAAGCTCTTTCACAGAAGGACTTGCTTTTGATGGCTCTTCCATTCGCGGGTGGAAAGCCATAAACGAATCGGATATGGCGATGGTTCCAGATCCATCAACAAGTTGGATAGATCCTTTTTACCATCACAAAACTCTTAGCTTAATTTGTTCAATTCAGGAGCCAAGAAGCGGAGAGCCATATGCAAGATGTCCAAGAGCTTTGGCACAAAAAGCATTGGATTATTTAGGAAGCACTAGTGTCGCAGATGCTGCATTCTTTGGCCCTGAACCAGAATTCTTTATTTTTGATGATGTACGATATAACTCAGGAGAAGGCGGTAGTTTTTACAACGTTGATACCATAGAAGCCCCCTGGAATACAGGGAGAGTAGAGGAAGGAGGAAACCTTGGATACAAAATTCAATTAAAAGAAGGTTATTTTCCAGTATCCCCTAACGACACAGCTCAAGACATGAGGTCTGAGATGCTACTACTTATGGGTGAATTGGGCATACCAATTGAGAAACATCACCATGAAGTAGCAGGAGCTGGTCAACATGAATTAGGGATGAAATTTGCACCTCTAATCAACGCAGCTGACAATGTAATGATTTACAAATATATAGTCAGGAATGTGGCCAAGAAATATGGAAAGACTGCAACTTTTATGCCTAAACCAGTCTTCAATGACAATGGAACAGGAATGCATGTTCACCAAAGTTTATGGAAAAGTGGACAGCCATTATTTTATGGAGAAGGCACCTATGCGAACTTATCTCAAACAGCTAAATGGTACATAGGTGGAATCCTAAAGCATGCCCCTTCTTTTTTAGCATTTACAAATCCAACGACAAACAGTTACAAAAGATTAGTTCCAGGCTTCGAAGCACCAGTAAATTTAGTTTATTCACAAGGTAATAGATCAGCTGCTGTAAGAATTCCTTTAACTGGACCAAGTCCTAAAGCAAAGAGACTTGAATTCCGCTCTGGAGATGCATTGGCTAACCCTTACATTGCTTTTTCAGCAATGATGATGGCAGGTATCGATGGAATCAAGAATCAAATTGATCCTGGAGATGGTGTCGATGTTGACCTGTTTGAACTTCCCTCTGAGGAATTATCAAAAATAGACACTGTTCCCTCCTCATTGAACGATGCATTAGATGCATTAAAAAGTGACAACAAATATTTAACGGAAGGGGGCGTGTTTACCGAGGATTTCATTAATAACTGGGTAGAACTTAAATACGAAGAAGTTCAACAGCTAAGACAAAGACCTCATCCTCATGAATTCACTATGTACTATGACGCTTAATAAAAATCCTTTTCTCAATAATTAGGATAAAAAATTAAGGTCTATGATCAAATGTGCATAGACCTTAATTTTTTTTTTGTTAACTCGTCACTGATCAATCAAATCTGTTAGATAATAAAAAATAAATGAGTGGTTCATGCCAGAGACAAGCTTAAAAAAAATTGCATATCACACACTTCAACAAGGAAAAACTCTTGCTGGGTTAGCTCATAAAGAGTTGAGTACGAAGTTAATGGAAGTATTTGCACCTGAAGCAGCTCCTGGAAAATTTCCAATCAATAAAGATCTAATAAAAGAAGTTAGACGCTCAATGGAAAATCTGGAAAATATTGATTGGAAAGAAGCAGAGGCAGGAATCTATCCAAAATCACAACTTTTCGAAGCTCCATGGATTGAGTGGGCAAAGAAATATCCTCTTGTCTGGCTCGACATGCCCCAAACATGGCAAAGGCGTAAAAAAAATAAAACTAGAGAAATCCCCAGAAATGTAAGGGAGGAAGAATATCCTGATTATTATTTGCAAAATTTTCATCACCAAACAGATGGTTACTTAAGTAAGCACTCAGCTGAAATTTATGACCTACAAGTTGAGATTCTCTTTAATGGAACAGCTGATTCCATGAGAAGAAGAGTTTTATCTCCTTTAAAAACAGGTCTAAAAAAATTTTCAAATGAAGACTCAAAGAAAGTAAAAGTTTTAGACATCGCTACGGGAACTGGAAGAACACTGCAGCAAATACAAAGTGCATTACCAAAAGTAGAACTTTATGGCTTAGATTTATCAGGCTCATACCTAAAGCAAGCAAGTAAATATCTAAGTTCCAGAAGCGGTGATCTTGTTCAACTGACAAAAGGCAATGCAGAAAAAATGCCTTATTCATCTGAGAGTTTTCAAGCATTAACTTGTGTTTTTCTATTTCACGAACTTCCTAGAGAGGCACGACAGAATGTTTTAAAAGAATGCTTTAGATTGTTAGAACCTGGTGGGACACTAGTTCTTGCTGACTCCATTCAAATAGAAGATTCTCCAAAATTCACTCCAATCATGGAAAACTTTCATAAAATATTCCATGAACCTTATTACAGAGATTACATCGTAGATAACATAAACTTAAGATTAGAAGAAAGTGGTTTTTCATCAATATCTTCAGAATCTCATTTTATGACTAAAGTATGGAAAGCAAACAAGCCAGCATAATTTTAAAAAATATAAATCAAAAATAAATTAAATATTATGGTAAAAAAAACTAAACTCATTTGGTCAGAGAAAGCACAGTTACTTGTAAAGGAACTCCATGATGAAATCAGTCTTAATAATTACAATTGGCATAAATTCAGGGGAAATAAACAAAGAAGAAGCGCTGAACTAATTATTTCCGCAATTTCACAATTAATTAATGATGGAGATGAAAGGGAAATTGAAGACTTACTCAATCAGGCAATATTATGGATAAAAGAAGAAATAATAGATACAGGATGTAAAAGCCACTAAAGCCTTATTTTTTCAGTGATAGCTGAAGTCTATTCCCTTTCCTACTCCATCTAACATCATCAAAACATTTATGAATTAAATATATTCCTCTTCCACTATTAACATCAATTTCCAAAGGTAGAGAACTTACCCTTTTATTTTTAACTATACCTGCTCCTTCATCTTGAATTTGCCATACAAACCATTGTGGAGTAAGAACTCTTCTAACACGAATAACTTTATTAGGATTCGACAAATTTCCATGCACCACAGCGTTAACTAGCGCCTCGTGCAATCCCAGTTCAATCCTTTTTGCAGTTTCTCTACATAAGACAGGCTCTAAAAGTGTTTCAACAAATGATGATAGTTTTAAGGTAGAGGGATGAATAAATACAGCCCAATTTTTAGAAGGCTTCACAATTAACTAAAACATTCTTTGTAAATTAATCTTTTGATCAGAAAATTAGTCTAGAAAATAAAAAATCATTTTTTAAACTTAAATCATAAAAAGTATTTTTTAGTAAAGATTAAACATTAATAATTAAATTGTTAACTTTTAACTATTAATCCTTGATGTTTTAGCAAGGCATCCATCAATCGAACACCTCTCAGTTGATTAACCAATGGCATATGACCATTAGGTGCTTCAATTGACCAATTAAATGCTTTCGGATATCTAGTCCATATACCATCTTTTTTCCAACCTATTCGGGGCCAAAGCTTGTCATATCTTCCTCCTAAAGAATCTAATATTTTTGATTGAACGGTAAAGCCAAATTTTCCTCTGGAATAAACAACCCACAGCATATCTAAAGTTGATAAATCAATAGAAGGTATTGATTCAACCTCAGAAAAATAAACATATCCTCTTTTGACTGCCTCTTCTCCTGCCAGCTCTCTAAGTTTTGAGCTTGTAAAGCGGTCAGCATCTTCAAAACTTTCATTCAATAAATATCTCTGAAGTGGTGAATAATCAAAACCAAGCTCTGAAGGGGCATTGAACCAAGAAAGATCGTCGCAGTTGAGATTGTTTTTTAGGAAATTTTCATCAGTCTTATGAATGAGTTGCAAAATGAAACCTGGTGTCCAGTCACGAAGACCAGGGTCAAAACCAGACATTAAGTTTGAACCAAGGCTAATAAGCTCATCAACCCGTTCTTCTAAATCATTTAAAAACCCGAGTCGTTTTCTCTCCGAAGCCATCCTAAAAGCCTCTAAGAACTCCTTTATGTTCTCTTTATTTGGATTTGTTTTTTCTTCAGTCATGATCTATTGCCGGCCTACAATGACCTAAGCACTAATACTATGTCAGAGAAACCTACCAATTCGAGCTATCACGTAACGGATTTTCGGAATTTAACCTGTCCAATTGTTGATGTAAGAAGTCCTAGCGAATTTTGTAAAGGTCATTGGCCAGGTGCTATTAATATTCCCTTATTTTCTGATGGAGATAGAGAAAAAATAGGTAAAAGTTATAAAAAAGAAAGTCGCTTAAAAGCAATATTTAATGGTTTAAAAGTAACTCTCCCCAATACTAAAAAACTATTAGAAATAATCCTGCAAACTTCCACATCCAAAGAAAGGGTAAACAAAGCATTACGAATATATTGTTGGAGAGGTGGCATGAGATCCAATGCTTTTGCTTGGCTTGCACGAACAATTGGTATTAAGACTTATTTATTAAGAGGTGGATATAAAAACTATAGGAAATGGGTTATGAATCAATTTGAAGCTGATTTACCCATAAGGCTTATAGGAGGTAAAACAGGTACAAGAAAAACTGATCTTCTAAATTACATCAATGAAGAAAGTATACATATAATAGATTTAGAAGGAATTGCTAATCATAGAGGAAGTAGTTTTGGTTCATTAGGTATGGAGAAACAACCCACAACTCAACAATTTGAAAATATTATCGCAGAATCATTGTATAAATTTTACAAAAATAACTCTACTGAAATATGGATAGAAGCCGAGAGTTCTAATCTAGGGAAATGTCGTATACCAAATAGTTTATATATAAAAATGAAAAATTCACCGATCCTAGAAATAATTAAAACCAAGAATGAGCGAGTAAAAAATCTAGTCAACATTTATAGTAAAAATTCCCAAACTGAATTAAAAAATGCTGTAAATAGAATAAGTAAAAGATTAGGACCACAAAGAACCAAAGAGGCATTAACTTCCATTGAGAGAAAAGAATGGTCAAAAGCCTGTGAAGCAATGCTCGATTATTATGACAAGTGCTATGAATACGAACTTGAAAAAACAAAAAATATAAATTCAATTAATCTTAGTGGTCTTAGCCTAAAACTATCTATAAATAAAATTTTGAATGAGAAGCTCAATCCCTTATAGTTTTATACAAGGATATATCTATTAATTAAACCAATAAAGAGATGGCTAAAATTATTGAAAATGTAGCAATTCAATTCGTAAAAGGGGAAAACGAAAAAGAGAATCCTGAAATACGTTTATTTAGAAATCTTGATGGTAAAAAAGGTAGAGCAGTTTATAAATTTTACAAACCCAAAACAATAACTCTAAATAATTTCAACTCGATACAGAAAATGTATCTAATTGATTCAGAAGGTGAGCTTTCAACAGGAAAAATAGATTTATCTATTTCAAAGGATCATGTTAAGGAAGTAAAATCAACTTATAATTGGAACTCAGAAGAAGAATTCGCAAGATTCATGCGTTTTGCTTCTAGGTATGCAAATTCTCTAAAAAATAATTAACTATTAAATTGAACCCAACTAGCTTGCTAACAATTATAACTTTAGTTATTTGTACATTGATTATATGGAGTTTAAAGGAAATTATCATACTATTTTTCGCCTCGATAGTTATGGCTATGGCTCTTTGTACTATTACAGGAAAAATCCGAGATATTTTTAGAATTCCCAGGTGGATATCATTAGTAATCACAATAATATCTATACTATTAATTTCAAGTATCTCAATTGTTATTATAATTCCTCAATTTACAAGTGAATTTCAAGAACTTATTAATCAAATACCATCAGCAGTGAGCAAACTTTGGGAACTCTCAATAAATACATACTTTAATTTTGCAGAAATTATATATAAAGATAATATTCCTAATTTAGCTGATAGAACAATATTGACAAATAAACTTAGTATTATTCCTGATGGTGCAACTCTGGCTAGTGGTGTAACAGAGAGTATCTCAAAATTTATTAATTTGATAAGTAATGTTGGGATAGGAATTCTTCAATTATTATTTATAATCTCAGTTGGTTTGATGATAACTTTACAGCCTAATGCCTATAGAGAAGTTGCTATATTATTAGTTCCATCATTTTATAGAAGACGCGCCAGAACAATTTTATTGAGATGCGGTAATGCCCTAAGTAGTTGGATGACTGGAGTCATATTAAGCTCTATATTTGTAGCAATACTTGCTTCTATTGGACTATATTTGTTAGGAATAAAATTAGTTATAGCTAATGCCTTAATAGCTGGTGTTTTAAATGTCATTCCAAATGTAGGTCCAACAATAAGTACTATTTTCCCTCTTTCCGTTGCATTACTAGATACTCCTTGGAAATCATTAGCTGTTCTGGGGTTATATATAGTAATTCAAAATATAGAGAGCTATATAATAACTCCATCAATAATGCAAAAACAAGTCAAATTACTACCAGGATTAACAATTACAGCACAATTTATATTCACTATTCTTTTTGGTCCACTTGGTTTGTTGTTAGCGATACCGATGGCAGTGGTAATTCAAATATTTATTAAAGAGATAATTATTCATGACTTATTAGAAAAAAATTATTTTTCATCCAAAATGTAAATTAGAAAGAAGATAAAACTATTGGAGTTCCCAAGGATCAATAACAGAAGAAATGTCATTTGAAGAAAATTCTGAAACATTTAATCTTTTTAAATCCTTCCATTCGCACCACATTGAATTTAGGAGCCAAGCCTGAGATTGACTTTTAGGACCATCATCAATCAACTTAATTTGATAGGGTTTTAAATTTTTCCATTTCTTATACTGAATTTTCCAAGTTTCTTCTGTCATTAGTTCATTTATTTACATTAAGTATATTTTGGTAGTAGTTTTACTATTTGCAAGTACCTCACATTAATGATCGATTCTAAAGCTTAAAATAATAATTTCATCAAAGGCTATTAAATTTTTATTCAATAATTAATTAATATCATCAATCATCAAACTCGGGCTTAGGTTTCTTTTTAACTTTGCCTGAAAGTAATTGATGAAGAGCATCTAAAGAATTATAGACCTCTTTTAACTCAGACAACTCTGGCAACAGGCCGTATTGACCAAGCATTTGATCCAAATCTCGAAGTTCTTGCCTGATATAACGCAAATGAGAACTAACTTCTTCTCTCTTACTTGTGGACATTATAAAATAGATTAATTGCTACTATAAATTAACTTTACCCTAAGATTAGTATATTAAGCATCCTCAAATTTACAAAATTTATAAACTAACAAGCTATTAGCAAACTTCTAAGCAAATTATCACATAAAATATATAAAGCTATTAATTACAAGAATAGTAGATATTTTGAATCTAAAAATTCAGAGGAAACAATTTAAAAGCTAATCTAGAAAAAGCTTACTGTTTTGTAAAAATATAAGAAATATACTTTGCCAAATCGTGGATATAGATAAAAATATATATATGGATCAACAAAAAAGAAAAGACCTCAATCTGAGGCTAGGCAATTTAATACTCGCAATTTTCCTCGCTACTGTTCCAACAGCCATAACATATGGAACGCTCAGCATTCATGGTCTAAATATTTGTCGAAACCTTAGTAGCGATATAAATTCTACAAAAGAAATTAAAGAAAAATGTGACGAAGCAGCTTGGGATACCACTAAAAGTTATATTATATTAATTGGATTTTTTATTACTTTGCCCACTTGGATGTGGTTTTACTTGTCAATGAAAAAAAAGATGTAAAGAAAATAGTTAATAATTGATTACGATGATAGAAAGCTTGAAAAAGGAAAATTAAGTGATTTTTTATGGTTAATAGATTTAGTGGATTCTATCTTTGACTGATTTGATAATTCATTTTTAGCTTGTTTGCTAAAAATTGAAACAATAAAGTTTGATTTATTTTGAAGAATAACTTTAAGAAGATAGTCGGCGGAGAAGATACCAGGACCTAACAAAATTATTGAGAATGCAGATGCAAAATAAAGAGCCAAAAGTTCTAATAGATATATGTTAAAGCCAGATGTAACTATTGCATGATAAATAGCTACGCTCATAGTCCCAAGTATTGCTAATGCCCCCAATCTGGTACCAAGACCAACTATCAATAACCAACTACCACCAATCTCTGAACCAGCAGCTACATATGAGAGGGTAACGGGAAAGGGTAAGTGAAGGGGGCGAACGAAAGCATCCGCAAAGTTATCAATGTCATTTAATTTTTCAAAGCCGTGGTGTATAAGAAGAGCACCCGTAAAAACCCTTAAGACAAGAAAAGCAAAGTCTTTGAATAATGATTTATAGAAGATTGAGTTAAGCAATTTAACCTAGAACAATTAGAAAAGACTTTAGATATGTCACCTTATAAAGTGTGGAAAGAGGGACCCTTCTATCCAGTGATGAGTATTAATACTCATCACTGGAACAGCTAAGGTTATGGGTGAGTTTTCACGATGCTTAGTTTTTGAATAATTCAATAGTCGATTATTTTTAAAAACTCAAAAATCAAGCCTATAAATTACAACAAAGAGTATTAAAGCTCACAAAAAGATTCAACTCAAATTTGTATAATAAAATCAACTGATAATAGAGTGTGAGCACATCATTACTTACTGCGACAGCTGCTATAGGTCTAATAGCAGTTGCCATACCAGCTCTAATCGCATCGCTTACCTAGAGATTTAATTTATTTATTCTGATTTCATAAGACATTAAAATTATAGAGATTTTAGTCAAGATTTTATTGGTTTAAAGCTATAGATTTTCCGGCAACCCATCCAGTTGTCCAGCAATGTTGAAAATTAAACCCCCCCGTTATACCATCAATATCTAATAATTCTCCTGCAAAATACAAACCCTTACATATTTTACTTTCCATAGTTTTAAAATTAATTTCCTTAAGTGATATCCCTCCAGCTGTTACAAACTCCTCACCATAAGGGCCTCGATTATTAATTAAATAACTTTTCATTATTAAACATTTTATTAAGGCCTCAATTTGTAATTTTGTTATATCAGCCCATTTTAGTTTACTCTCTAATTTTAAGCTAAAAAGAAGAGATTTCCATAAACTTCTGGGCAAATTATTAAAAGGTTTACTATTAAATACTAACTTCTTACCATTTTTAGTTTTATATAAATTAAGTTTTGACCTTGCTTCACTCTCATTCATACAAAGCCAATTAATTTTTAATTCACCATTGTATTTATTGTCATGTAAATATCTAGCACTAAATGCAGATAGTCTTAAAATAACTGGACCACTAAAGCCTTTATGTGTTATCAGAATAGAACCTGCTCCAGAATATTTCTTTTTGTTGACTATAAGTTTAGTTTGTACATCTAAGGTTATACCAGAACAAGATTTTAATGAGTCTTCAGAAGTAGAAAAAGAGAAAAGAGAGGGAACTGGAGGAATAATAGAGTGGCCAAGACTCTTGGCTAACCTGCGTCCACTGGGATGACCACCTGTACAAATCAAAAGATTTTTTGCTACAAAGAAATTGCTTCCTTTAGCTAATAAGTTAAACCCCTCTTTTGTTATACTTATTTGCTTTACATGAGAATTAGTAAATACCTTAACACCATATTTCTTTGCTAAATCAGTTAAGCATTTTATAACATCTTCAGAAGAATCAGACGAAGGGAAGACTCGTCCATCTTTCTCTACTTTAAGATTAAGTCCTTTCCTCTGAAACCAATCAAAAGCTTCCGTTGTAGAAAATCTATTAAACAAACCGATTAATTGCTTTTCTCCTCGGGGATAATTATTTACTAAATTAGATATTTCCCAACATGAGTTAGTAATATTACATCTTCCACCACCACTAATTCTAACTTTTTCTAATACTTTTGAGGTCCCTTCAAGTATCACAACAGATCTAAGTCCATTACTCATAGCTGTGATTGCACCCATAAACCCAGCAGCACCACCGCCAATAATCACAAGATCAGATATCATCAAATAATAAATTTTGCATAATTTATATTTTAGTAAAATAATATATAAATTATCTATTTATTACTTTTATTTATTAAGTAAAGCAGATTTTAAGAAATCAATGAAGATTATAGTTAATAATAAATTTTTAAAAAGACTTTATATAGAAACATATTGTCTTGAAACGCAGTTGAAAAATTAATTTAGTTCTTTTTTGTTGTATCTTTTCAGAAAATATAAAAATATGGCTGGTCCAAAAAGAGATGAAGCTAAGTCTATTCTCTCCTACGTGAGACAGGAGCTTAGATATATGGATGAAGATCTCAGGAATGATGGTTTACTTCCAGAATTATCATCACTAAGATCAGTGTATGAGCAACTATCAACTTTACTAGAGCTTTCAGACGGAAGAAGAAAAAAGAAAGATAAACCAGATTTTCCTGAAGACAAAAAACACTAAATTCCCCTTGGTCAAGGAAATATATCTAAGAATTAACTGTTATTAATACTTAATCCTCAGACAATTCATTTCACTTTATTTAAAATTTTCAATAGAAGAGCAGGACGATAGTCTATTCTGTATTTGATTTAACATTTTAATTCAAATTAAGAAATACCTCTTTGTAAATAAACTAATGTCTAAAAAACATTCAAACTCTAGTAGTGAATCTAATCTTCTTAGCCCTATAAATCACATTCGTTTTTGGGACAAAGGAGAAATGGCATATTCAGCTCTAAAAAAGATAAATGAGCATAAAGCTAATAATGAATTGGAGAAAGCTAAAATAATGTTAGATGATTGGATTTTGTAGGAATTTTTAGTCAAGAAATAAATAAAAAATTTGATATTCACCCAAAAGATAAAGTAAATTATATCTAGATACTTAGTTATATATGCCCTCACTAAGAAAAAGGATTGGCTATCTTCCCTCAATAAATGCTCAAGAGATGATAACCAAAATTGCAAATAAAGAGAAGCTAAGCCAATCAAAAGTGGTAGGGATATTAGTTGAGGAGGCATTGATAGCTAGGGGTAGATTAGATCTTGAAGATTATAATGATTTAACTAGAAAGGTCCTTTATGGAAAGAAGAATAATAATACCAAAAATTTAAGCATCAAGTACAATGAACTTGATGCATTGATCTCAGACAAAGGTATAATATTCAACACAAAAAAATCCAACCATCATTCAGAAGAAAATTGTTTATTCAAAGAAAGAAAAAAATATAATGATGAATTATTTGAACAATTTAAACAATTTATTTTATTTCAAAAAACGATACAAGATAAATAAATATCAACTGATTTTATAAAATTCATCCCCCCTGAAAAAGAAATAACTTTAATTAGAAATCGTAAAGAATGTAGAGATCAACAAAAAGTACGCATAAAACATTCCAATGGACTAGAAAGTGAATGTATAAGTTCTTTTAAGGATCACTCATCAAGTTTCTTAATAAAAAATTTTTAAATATAAACATGACATCAACAACAACTCGTCCAAAATCAAACTCATCTAATCTCCTTGAAGAAGCTTTAAATCAGCCTCCTATTGGCGAAACGGCTAATTTTGCATGGAATGCAACCCCACTAGGTATTGCAGCAATATATAAAGGAATTTCTCCTTCAAAGCCACCCTATGAGCAAGCAATTAAAGAAGGTGAAGAATTAGCAATGGATCTAAGTAGAGAGGAGAAAGAATTTTATCTAACTCAAAAAGGCCTTGCACTTATTTTCTACTCTTAATTTAAAAAACTAATTTTAAAATTTTAATCGACATACAGTGGAGAAAATTTATTATTTATCTTCAACAGATGAATCTATGACCCACTCGTCGCATAATCCAAGCAGAACAAGAGCCTTATCCTCCCAATCTGTATCAATAGACCAATCGTAAGGGACCTCAAAAGATAAAAAGAGCTCATTTCTATTTTTGGTATAGGTTTTACTCGCTGGAAGACTTTTATTAGAAATATTCGTATCTAGCAAAAACATATCATCAGAATTAACGTATTCAACATACCCAAGCTTCTTAATTTCCTCCTCAAATTTAAGTTCAAGTCTTACATTGAAACAATGAGCTTCATCCCAATCTGCATAATGAGAAAAATATTTGTCCCAAGAATTTGACATTTAAAGGTCGTTATTATTTCCTAACTTTACGGTATAAGGCAACATTTTTTTAATTGAGTTCTAAAAATAAATATTAATATAGTATTTAGCTATGTTTTTCAAAATCAGATATTTTTTATGAAGTATTGAAGTATTTTTTTAATTGGTAAAAGTAAGGAAATTAAAATCATTAAGAACCCAAGTACCCAAAGTAAGCAAGCCAAATCCAAAAACAAACATCATTAAAGCAGCAACCTTGTATCTGGTTGATTCAGATCCTCTTCTAAGTAAAAAGGTTTCTGCGGCAAAGGAATTAGTCTGTGTAAAGGGCTTTTGGGGTTTTGTCCTTGATGAAAACATTTTTGAATTGATATATTTACTAAATTAATAGAATTTCTTATCGACCGTGGAGAATTAATTGACTTAAATCGAATATGTACCATAAAAAAATCAAAGATGTAACGCAAAAGGGAAAAAGACTTGGTGACAGTCTTTTAAGAATGCAATAGCAAAAACACTCATATGAATAAATAAAAAAAAATTTCAGAGGTTAAATGCAATTAGTAGAAAAAATAAACCATGTTAGGAACAGTAGTAGATAAAAATATTCTGAAGGAAAGGTAAATTAAGCAAAGACTAATAATAATATGTACAATAACTTATCAAGTCTTTGTAATAGTTAATAGTTTAATTATAGATATCGTGGCGCTCAGTAGATCGATTGTTTAGCCATGAGAATCTCGAATAACATAACAATTAGCAACTAAGTCTTAACGGCTGTAATTAAAAATATATAAATGTATACTTAAGTCTTAGATAAGTTTCTACAGTATTTATAAAAAAGAGATATATATTAAAAATCAGTCTATTTCAAGAAGTATTATTGATATTTATATTGATAGATAATAGATATTTATAAATTGAAAATCATTTTTAATTTCCTTAAATGATCATCGGTAGAGACATCAGTTTCAACTATTGGGGAAATTCTATACTCCTTGTAAGTTATTAATATATTTTTCAACAGATTATCTGCAAAGTCTACTGACTCTAAAAATTCACTAGAACAATAAACACCTTTCCAGGGTCTATATTTAAATCGAGCTAAAAACTGTCTAGAGGGAATTAGAATACTTCCAAACAGCCTGATATTGGCTATTTTGGGATTATTCTTTATAGTTAATTTAATTATATTTAAAAGTATTTCAATCCTACTTTTGAGAAGCTTATAATCAGTTCCAAATTGAATCCATATATGAGCTACAAGACCTGATTGAAGTTTCTTTTTTAATCTTATAATCTCTTCTTCAAACAATAAGCTAGGTAGATAAGGATTAAATGCCACACCCATAGATATCTTTTGATTAAAAGGATGAGGAAAATCTTTAAGAAAAGATAAAGCTGAAACGGAGTCTAGGGTTAATCTTTTTTGAGAACCAGAAACAAGCAATACGTTATTACAACCTAAAGAGTTTATCGTCTTAAGAAAATTAATAAAAGAATCCTGAGTATTCAGTCTATTTCTATTGAATTCATGAAGAATACTAAAATGAGGAATAATATCAATATTTGGGTACTCTTCTCTTATAATTTCAATTGACTGTAAAAGAAATTCTTTTTTTAAGCTATTTTTACAAGGTATATTAATTTTGTAGAGATTATTGCTTTTATAAAAAGCAAGCCTTTTTCGAAGTTCATCAAATGATTTAAAAGATATTTCTATCCTAATATTATTCAAATTAAATAAACTATCGTTCATTGTCTATATAATTAAAATAATTTAAAAAATGTATTCTATCATAAAAAAAATATCCAAAAGTTAATTAATTCAATACAAAGTTATATAAAAAATTTTTAATTATCTTTTAGAATTAGAACTATACACATTATATTTAATCTGCTAACCACTTATAAATGGCTTTGTTTTTACAATCAATCTCATCAAAAGAAGAATAATAATAATCATTCCATGAATCAGAAGGAGTACCCAAAAAAATCATTAAGTTAAGAGGGTAGTCATCAGAATCAGTACATTTACGGAAATCGTCTCTAAATAAAAATGTAGGTTTTCCCAATGCAATAGCTACTCCAAGCTCAACCATTACTCCTTCGTCAGGAGGAGTACCATTAACTATTGCAAATATGCCATCAGATGTTCTCAAATCATTAAGGTTTGAACTAGCGACTTTATTAGCCCAGCCAGGGCTAGAAAGATCAATATTTGTATTACGAGCAAAAGGTTCCAAGACACTTGCTCCCATAGACTCAAGTTTACTAATAAAATCCGGTAGAAGTTTTAGTTTCCAATGCTCAGAAAAGCCATAAGGAGAGGCTAGATAGAGTGTTTTATTTGACAATTGTTTTAATCCCAAAAAACATATCCAAAATAATGTTAATAAAATTTACCCAATAATCATGAATAGAGTTAGTAATCGACTTTATTTAGCAGCTTAGTTGCATTATTTAATCGAATTTTGCCCTGATTGTTTTCAGAAAAACGCTCATTAGCATCTTTTACTAATAAAACAGAGAGAGCCTTGACATTAAAAATAAAACTCTTTTGATTAGAATACATTTGAGCTATTAATTCCTTAATCTCAAAATTAAAAGATGAGTTTGAAAACAAAATAATTGAAGTCCATCCAGTAATTACCGCTGAGAATATAACTATTAACTTAATAAGTTTTTGAAAAGTATTTAGCAATTTAAGAAATCATAAATACATAAATTCATGATAACTATTAAAAAGAAGAATGCACATCTAATAAAAATAATTCTCAAGCTGTCTTGTTCTTTTTAAAATCAAATTCAACCCAATTTGATGAAATCAACTGTCTCCATGTCTTAAGTGAGTCTTTTTTTGTGGCCTTTCTCCTGCTTTTAAATTCCATAGGTTTACCATTTGGAACAACTCCCCACATATCTATGGTGAAATCTGTAGTGATCTTTTCATCAGATGATTTTTTAGAATCAAAATGAATAGCCCATTTATTGTGAGGATCAATGAGCCAACCATTAGGTCCATCTAAGTTTTCTACCTTTTCCATCAAAAAACGAAGTCTTAGTTTTGTTTTTAATTAAAAAAGCAGTCTTAGTCAAGCCTAAAAGCCTAAAGTGAAGTTAAAGAAATAATTAAAAAAATAATTTATAAAGTTGAAAGAAAATAATCATTTAAAAGAAAAGATATAATGAGATTATACGAATGACACAAATTAAGATGTCCTTAGAAGCTGGTAGTCCACAATGTCGAGGTTTGATAGAAGCGAAAGAAAGCCTCATAAAAACTATGAATTCGCTTGGTTCAATAGAAAATTTGGATCATATACAAAAAATATTACGTGACGTCTATAACGAATTAGAAGAACTCCATGAATCAAGAAGGATAAAAGAATCGAAAAATCTTAACCAATAATGAACAAATGCAATTTAATAATAGAATAGAAACTTATAAAAAATATCTATATTAAATATTAATTTTTTATATTATAAAAAGATATAATTAAAATGTTTTATGATGATGATACATAATAAAAACACTTATAAAATGTCTACAAAAGATATTGATATCTGCAGATTAGCAGATCTTGATAAATTAAGATCTGCTCCTAAACTAAATAAGGAGCAGTCAAAAAAACTTTTAAATGAACTAAAAGAAATTATCCATAAATCAGACTGGATAACAATAGGAGTTATGTCACCAACATTAAGAAAGGGCCTCAATGCAGTTAGAAGAATAGAAGAAAAGTTTGAATACAACGAAATGAAATGCATCACATTACCTAGCTCCGATGGGCCTATATTTTTAAAGGCGAATCAAAAGACAGGTGAAATTCACGCAAGGATTGAATTTGGCTTGGGAGAAGGTATATTAATTAGTTGTCAAAATTATGATAATTCATTAATCTCAAAAACCACTGGTCCTTTCCCATTAGACTTCTTTGATTAACAATTAATAATTAACAACTCAAAATATAAGTTTGATCATACAAATAAATACTAAATCTAAAAATAAAAAAAATCCACAGAAAAATGTCAAAAGAAATGCTATTCTAAAATGTATATAAAAACTTTAATAAAGTACTAAACATTCAAGTTCATTGATAAACAAATTAAATCAAATGTTTTACCAATTTAAACCTAACAAAGAAGATTTACTACTTACACCATAAATCTAGATGGATAATGAAAGAGGCAAGTTTTATCAATCTGGAGATGGCTCCTATTTTTATACAGCCGATGACGCCTCAAAATGGGATTTTCTAGATAGGCTTGGTCAACTAAATCTACTTCATGTATTAAAAAAAGAATGGCAACCGGAAGTATCAAGTCAGAGTAAATTAAGGAAAGTTCTTCAAGAAATAAATATTGATGAATTTGAGGATTTCATGGCAGATATCCTTGGAATATGCGAGTCGTTCGAGGAAATGGTTTATGAATTTGAGGGAAATATAAATTTGAGTCCTGATTACTTAGAGAGATTTTATCCAGATGAAAAGGAAAGCTTGGAAAAGTTAAAAAAACAGATAAGAGAACACAAAGAATGGAAAGAAAAACACCAAGCTTCATATTCATTTCTGACAAAAAAACTACTGGAAAAAAATGAGACAGACAATAATGAAAATAACTTATAACTTAATTTTCTTATAAGTAGCAGATATTCGCTATAAATAAAATCAAAAAATAGAGAATTACTGACCATACAAAAGTGATTTAATTATCTGACGATTGAAACCAATCTAATTTTTTCAATTAATCATTAACCTCTTCCGATCTGAACGTAGTACCATTACAGTGAGAAATCAAAAAAAAAGAAGCTTTTCTAAATGATAATCTACTGTAAGTTTTGATTAGTTGATCATAATTTTATATTTCATTATTACAATTATTGAAACCAAAAGCGGAAGTAGAATAAATTGAAAACTACAACATATTTAATTAAGTGTTTAATTAAATAGGTAAATGGTAAATAGTGAAACGATAACTATTGGTAAAATTGCTTTAACTAAAAAATTGGGACCTAATCAAAGAATTTAAAGTTTGACTCTCGAATAAATCCAAATTTGCTTAACAAACAAAATTGTAGCTAAAGGTTCAATAACTCTTATGGAAATCAAATTAAAGTGATTTTACCTACACAACGTCAAAAAAAATCCACTATAGTCTTAACAAATGTTTACATATGAATCTATTTATCTGCTTTTTTTATTAGTAACGATCAAAAATCGCTAATAGGATTAGCAGTCACTGCTTTTTCAATTCAATTCCAAATCGAATTGGTAAGTCAGAGATTTTAAAAAAATCTCAAAGCATCAAACTACATAAAACAAATGACTTCTACGAATCAAAAACCTTCAAATCTAATAAATAGAGAGGACGTAAATGAAATGATTGAGAATGCAATTAGAAGGCACAACAGAAGATCAACAATAATCTCAGCAATCCTCGGATGGATACTTATCGGTGGTTACTCATTTGGTTTGTTTCATGTTGTTCAAAATATATGAGATTTGATTTAATAAATCAACTTCTAATAGATATAACTAATCGCTGAATATTTATTATTTTAGATCCAATAATTCAAACGTTTATCTAATATGTTACTAATTCTATAGCTTGTCTGGTTAATCTAAAAGATTTATACATGTGATAAATATAGATTAGTAAAATTTAATTAGAGAAAAGTAAGATAAGTAATTGAATTAACTTTCTAACTTGTACGGCTCCATTTATCTTGATATGGAAGTTGATAATCTGCCTTGTTCATTGGTATCCAACTCCAATCACAGCATATTGATACTTGGTATCCAATCACATAAAGAGCAAGCATTGCATTCAATATATTGATATGACTGATTGGTGTACCCATAATTATCAAATAATTTAAATTATATTAGCTAATATAATTTGTAAATAGAGCTTCCAATCTACAAAGTGACCATTAAAATATCAAAATAAAATTAAAGTAAAAGAATTTTGTATTTTAAATCTAATATTCTATTTAGATATAACTGTTTAGAAATAGATAATTGAATTTGAAATTTAGTTACTGTAATTGTTCACTTATTATTAATTATAGGAACTGTAGGATGATCAAAAGGATCATCATTTAAAATAGGCGCACAAACCTGGCGACAAGATTTTCCCTGCTCATCTTCAAAACAGACCTCTAAACATTCAAAATATCTATCTTGTGCACTTTTCATATGTGTAAAAAAACAACTAGTAACTAAACATACTATTAAATGCTTATCTTTATTGAGATATTAACAAAACTTTTTTAGGTAAATTCACTTATAGTTGATCTTTTATACTAAATAGTATATCTGAAGATCATTTATTTCCATCATGTGCAAATACACATTGTGTTAATTCTTTATTAGCAAGAAGTTGAAGGATCCTAGCCATATCAATTGAAGATAGTTCTTCATCGAGACTCCATTTTAGAGTATTTTCTTCGAAAGGTTTTGTTGATATCCCTCAATTAAATCGAACATAGGACTAGAGTGGTTTTAGAAGTTTCTTTTTTTAGGTTTATTTTTAGAATCTTATTTTTTACAAAAGCCAATGAGTATAAACTACTTAAATTTGAAAAATTTAAACGAGTATAAATTTATTAATTCAAATCAAAAAAAATGCTTTTGGATCAATGAACACATCTTTATAAATTAGATATTGATTCAGAGTAATTTGAATTATCTATTCATCCATTTTTTAATGATCAGATGAAACCAGTTCATTTTATTTCTGATTTATCATTGTGGTATTTTGGTGTTTTAATTTTTAGGTCTTTGATGAAAAATTTCGCAAATTGTTGGGTTTTTTGTTTTGCCATAATAAAAAATAGATATTGAGTGAAACTTTTAAAAAGATACGATGCTGCAATTCAGACTTATATAACATAGCCAATCAAAAAGGATACTGTGTGTGAAAACCGAACAAACTTAGATTGAAGCTTTAAGTTTGCTTTTAACTTTGAGGAGTTTAAATTTACTTTTAAATAAATAAAAAAACAGAATTAAATAAAAAGTAAATACCTTCTAGTCTAATTAAATTATTTTTAAAATATTAAATTTATATTCTTTAAATAAAATGAGTAAATTTAAATAAATATTTTAATCTATTTTTTTAATTTTAGTTAGTCGATCTAGTCCAGCTTTTTGTGCCCCTTGATTTTTTGTTTCCTTTCAATATAAAAAGCATTAACAGTGGAGCGATTCCCATTAATGGGACAATAAGATTCATGGCATAGTTATGGGTTTCTTCCATTTCAGAGAAATATAATAAAAATAATTATAGTTAAATTTTACTACGTGTTAATGCGTAAAAATTCTCATTCATTTTATTACATGCCTATGAGTTAAAAGTTAAAAAATGAGGTTTTTGAAAAACCAACCTATCCTCTCATTTTCTATTTATTCTCAATAATATAAAGGGATAAAACTTATATATAATAAAAATGAGAAATAATTCTTTTAACATTGACTACTTTTCTCCAACAGGATTAATTGGTTTTTGGGTGCTGTTCATAGGGTTAATCTTTACAGGCCTTATGTTCTATTTTGTCTTTTTTAGGCTTAATGAGAATGAGGATTCATACAAGGATCGGGAAAGAAAAAAAATAGAGAAAGAAAATCAAAAACAGCGAATTGCAAGACTTTATCCAAAAGGTAAATATTAAAAATTCTGATTTTAAAAATGTCGTATTAATTTATCTAAAGCCTAGATTTAATCAAAGTTCGAAAAAACAAGCTTCCATCAAGTGGACTGAGTTTCTCAACGAAAAGAATCGTCTCTGTATTACATCTCGTTTTTCTTCAAATTATTTTGATTTTTTGGGGTAATAAAAGGAGATAATAGAAATATAAAGAAGATGGCTTCTAATTAATGCAAGCCTATTTTAATTAAACCTATGGCTTCGAATCGAGCAAACACTAGTATTAGTCTTAATGAGCAGTCCTCTTTTTCAGCTTCTGGAAAACAAGTTCCTGCAGCCTTGTCAATGATGGTCGACTCAATGACGAGCATGGTAGAAAGAGCAAAAATCGATTTAGAGAGTGTTGATCAACGAGCTAGAGCGGACCTTGAGAACATCGATCAAAGGGCAAGAAAAGATATTGCACTACTTGACCAGAGAGCAAGAGAAGATATTCAAAAAGTTGATAAAAAAGCGAGAAAAGATATAGCAATTCTTGATAAAAGAGCAAGAGAAGATCATGAACTACTACGAAAGGTCCGCAAATCTAGAGGATCAACATCTTGAGTTATATAGTTTGCAATATTCATAGGATAAATTCCTCGAAAAGATAAAAATCAAAATTAGATAATTTAAATTCTTAACACTTATGTATTATTTTTATACACTCATTTAGAGATTGTACCGCTTTGCCGTAAGGCCCAAGAAGCATCGACCTGGAAGAACCAGAGGGGGATTCAAAGTGAAGCTTCGTTTCCAGAGCAAGCTGGTATACGTTACTTTCACGACAGCTTCCCCATATCGAAAGAGAGTCAGATCAGAGCACTTGAGAAGGCCAATACCAACAAAGCAGTACAAGAACAATCTAAACAAAATATCATCATGAAGCAGGCCAAATTGACCTTATGGTTTTTAAAATATCTAATGCCTCTTTTTTTCTAATCAAAGCTTCTTTACTTTTCAAGAGATAAGTAACGTGACCAAGCTTCCTACCTTTTTTTTCTTCTTCTTTTTCATACCAATGAACTTTCAAGCCAGGAATACCCCTTAAATCATCTAACCTCTGGCTTAGTGTTATTGGATAGTTACTTTGCAAACCAAGCAAGTTTGCCATTAAAGCGCCATTAACTAGCATTTCAGGCATAGGAACATTAATCCCAGATGTGATACATATTTGTTGATCAAACTGACTACTACTACAAGCATCTATAGAGAAATGTCCTGAGTTATGAGTCCTTGGAGCTATCTCGTTAACAAGTAATCCCTCAGATCCGTAGAAAAATTCAATTGCAATAACCCCAACATAATCCAACTCTGCAAGCAAAGAAGATACGATATTTTTCATCATAAGATCAACATCATGATTAATATCGGCTGGAGCAAGGACCCAGTCGCATACTTGTTTAGATTGATATGTCTCTACGATTGGCAAACTGCGGACAATTCCTTTTGAATCCCTACTAGAAACAATGGATAATTCCTTATCAAAAGATATCCATTTTTCTAACAACCATTGCTCTTCTTGTTCAACTAAAAGAAATTCTTGAAGTTGTTTTAGATTTTTAATAATTTTAGTTCCTTTACCGTCATAACCACCTTTCGAAGCTTTTGCCATCAAGGGGAAACCCCAATCGGCAGGAAGATCTATTTCTGAGGATTTCTTTAACGGTATAGGTAACCAATCAGGGCAGGGGATATCAAGACTATTCAATAGCTCTCTTTGAGTTATTTTATTAATTAAAGGTCTTATTGATTGAAGACTAGGAACAAAAGAAACTCCTTTATTTTCAAGAGCAAGTAAGCTTGAGATATCAACCCATTCATTCTCAAAAGTAATCAAGCGAGACTTTTCAGCAAGAAGTTTTGTACCCACTACATTCGTAGGATCATGCAAAATTACTTTATTGGCCTTTTTAGCAGCAGGATCAGTTTTGGCTGCCGTTTGAACTACGACATCAACATCTCTTTTCTTTCCAGCCTCAACCAGAAGCATCGCTAGCTGTCCTCCACCCACGACCCCAATCATCTAGTTAAAGACCTCATTTTTAGAGATTTGTTCACTTTTAGGCAAACAACAAAATCGCTATCAAACAACGAAAAATTGTGTATGAAGTGTGATTTTAATAAAAACATCCTTAATTCACAACCCAAATAATATTCCACTATGTCATTATTTTGATCCCGAATAAATACTGAACGTATACGAACACATACTATTTGCTTATGAAAGGTTTTCGTCAACCATATAATTACTTCTGTATTTTGATGATTTAACGTAATAAACCATCAAAAATTTTATATCCTCCATAACTGTGAATAAAGACAACCACCATATTAAAGTCTCTCTAACTACCAACCCATACGAAATAGTTATTGGGGAAAGTAGTCTTGAAAGCATAGGAGATGAGCTATCTAAAATTGGTTTTCGAGAAGGACTAAAAGTATTAGTCGTGTCCAACAAGGAAGTCTCTGATCACTATGGTGATTGCATAATTAAAAGTCTGATAAAAAGTAAATACAATCCAAAACTTTTAATAATAAAATCCGGAGAAGACAAAAAAAATCAATCTTCAATAGATTTAATTCATGACGCGGCATATGAATCAAGATTAGAGAGAGGATCATTAATGATTGCTCTTGGAGGTGGCGTGATTGGAGACATGACTGGTTTTGCAGCTGCTACTTGGTTGCGTGGAATTCATGTAGTCCAAATACCGACCACATTACTTGCCATGGTCGATGCTTCTATTGGTGGTAAAACGGGAATAAATCATTCGAAAGGTAAAAATCTTATAGGTGCTTTTCATCAACCTAAATTGGTCTTAATAGACCCTAAAACGTTATTTACTCTTCCATCACGAGAGTTCAAAGCAGGTATGGCTGAAATAATAAAGTATGGGGTCATCTCAGATATAGAACTATTCGAACTTCTAGAGAAGCAAAATAATATCTCTGATCTTTCAAACATAAAAGAGAAACTACTAATAGAAATAATTAAGCGATCTGCTAAATCTAAAGCAGAAATTGTTGTAAAAGATGAGAAGGAAAGTGGAGTTAGAGCCTTTTTAAATTATGGACACACATTTGGTCATGTAATAGAAAATCTTTGTGGTTATGGGAAATGGCTTCATGGTGAGGCAGTAGCAATGGGTATGGTTGCAGTCGGTCAGCTAGCTATTCAGAGGGGACTATGGAAGGAGATTGATGCAAAAAGGCAGAAACAATTAATTGAGAAAGCAGGTTTACCCTCTAAGTGGCCAAAGCTTGAAATAGAAAGTGTTCTAAGCTCACTACAAGGAGACAAGAAAGTTAAAAATGGCAAAGTGAGTTTCGTTATGCCTCTAAAAATTGGTGATGTGAAATTATTTAATAATATTACTAATAAAGAAATATATGATTGTTTACAAAAACTTAGCTAATTGGCTCTTCTAGAAAACGTTTTCCTAGAATCAGATCATCACTGTTATTCTTCTGAAAAGCTAACCACCTAAAGTCTCCCAGTCCCATTGGATCAACCAGTCTCAATAATGATTCTCTGCGATTCAATGCGGCTGATAGATTATTGCTACTTGTATTTTGAAGAGAGTAAAGAAAATTTGAAAGTCCTAATGCCAAGAGAGCTTGTCCCTGTCTAGTTTCACCTATAAACTTCCACCCGTTAGTCAGTGCATAATTAATGGTTGATTCGATACATATATGTGCTGTCAAATCACACAAGCCAGAGTCTTTTAAAACATAAGGATTGGCTTCTTGATTCCTATAGGAAACAAGAGTACCATCACTTCTCATTGCGTTGTAATAACGCTTCGATTCCATCGCATAGTCGACAACCAGTAATGAGCCATTGACTAAAATCTTAGACAATTTCGCAAACCAACTAGGGACATCACAATGCCATTCGGTTACCCATCTATTGCCAATATCCTTTGGTGGAAACTGCATTTTTAAAAGAGTATTGGATTCTTTCAAAAATTTAATAATCTCAGCCGTAGGCTTGAGATCAATAAACTCTAAAAAGTATTCATCATTTATTCTTATTAAGGAAACTCCTTGTCTAAAAACCTTATTTTCTCTAAAAACCAATCTTTCTACGGGGAATGCATCCAAAACTTCATTAGCAATCACTACACCTGTTACTGGTCTTGAGATAAGATCTTCGACATTGCTCCAGCGATAATTAATCCCCTTCAAATTTTTAACTACTTTTTCTTGTCGTTTTCTCATCCCTACATTTAATTCAACTAAAATAAGCTCAATTTTACTTATTAAAGCAGGTGCAATTTCAACAATAGCAAGTATCAAATCTCTTGATAAAGTTCCTTCTCCCGGACCAATCTCAACAATAGAAAAAAACTCAGATTTAATTCCTGATTTTTCTAGATCAAGAAGCCAATCGACAACTTGAACAGCTAATAAACGCGCAAAATCATTTCCCAAAGATGGTGAGGTACAAAAGTCTCCATCCTTCCCAATATTTAATCTTCCAGTAGCATAAAATCCATTTTCAGGGTCATTTAAAACTAAATCCATATATCGATAGAAGCTTATTGAGCCTCCACAACCAATCAAGTGATCAATCAACCATTTTGGACATCTCGCAGTCGGGTCAATCATGATGGAGAATACGTTCAAAGAAAATCAAGCACATGCTGAAAAAATCATTTAAGAACGTCATAATTTTCTGCATTGGACTAGTGATAATGTTTTCGATGGGAGAGCGCACATTTGCTTACGATAATCCTGATCTATTACCAAAAGAACAAACGCCAATAATCGATCTTGCAAAAGCTCTAAGCGAGAAACAAAGATTAGATTTAGAAACCTCACTTAATTCTTATGAACAAGAAACTGGATGGAAAATAAGGGTATTGTCTCAATACGAGAAAACCCCTGGGTTAGCTGTCAAAGACTATTGGAATCTTGATGAGACAAGTTTACTTATAATCGCTGACCCCAGAGGAGGGAATTTACTTAGTTTTAACGTTGGAGATGCATATTTTGCCCTAATGCCCAGAATCTTTTGGGTGGAATTGCAAACAAGATTTGGGAATCAATTTTATGTAAGGGATAACGGGGAAGATGGTGCGATCTTAGCTTCAATTAATGCTGTAGAGACCTGTTTAGATCGAGGTGGATGTGAAGTTGTCCCTGGCTTACCTCAAGAGCAATGGCAATGGACATTATTAACTTCTTTGTTAGGAGGAATTATTGCAGGTTTTGCAGCTTCCCCAAGGAAAGGTAATGAATCATTCTCAATAGGATGGCTTTTGCTCCTCTCTCCTCTTTGGATAATGTTATTTGGAATTTTTGGCATTGCTCCTGTGGTAACAAGAACTAATGATATTTTGCCTTTAATGAGAAATATTTTGGGATTTATAGGTTCTGCGATTGGTGCATATTTGATTGCAGAAAGAAAATTCAAAGATCCTGATTTAAATAAACAAAATTAAAAGCAAATGATTTTGAAGACAATAAAAATTTCTTTAATACTAATCCTCTTGGTTTAATAAGATCTCTTTATATGCGATGGACGCATCATTCCTGAACCATCTGTGAGATGCATGACTAAGCTTGCCTTTCGAAAACTCAACCCAAGAGAAATGACACAAATTCTCTCCTTCAGAATCAATACCTCTTCTAGGAACGCAAGCTGCATTTAAATATGAGGTGCCCCATAGATCTTGAGCAAAAGTTTTTCTAGTTCGATTCCCCCCAATTCTTAATTGATGATGAGTGTGACCGAAAACAACTAATTCTGGAATCCTAAATTTTCGAATCCGATCAATTGCTATACCAAGATCTTTATCGCCCCAATCCATAGATGGCAATTTCCAATCTCTTCCGCAAAGACTAGAAGACTCTGAGCCAAGACCAACAGGTCCTGAATGAGCAAGTATTAATAAAGGAACATCAATCGGCGCAGAATTAGCCGCAGAAACAATTCTAAGGACAGATTCATCAAGGCTGACATCCCCGAATACCGACTTAACCTCTGGTGTCAGAAAAAATCCTCCCCCACCACTGCAAGGTCTAGCTCCAACGACAGAAAGTTCTTCTAGTTTCCATTTTGATAAATCCCAGGAACAATTTTTTTCGCCTAACAAATCCAATTGGGCTTTTAAAATGTCACCACACCCGTCTTTCCCTCTATCGTGATTTCCAAGTATTACAGATGTGGGAATGGAGATTTTACTTATTGCCCGAACAATACGTAAATCACCATCTGATAAGTCACCAACAAATAAAACCCCATCTGGATTTAGTTCCAAAAGCAAATCCAGATCATCCTGACTCCAGGACCCATGCAAATCCCCAGCGATAGCAATTCGGATATCTGACAGATTATTTAGGAAATTAACCTCTATACTGCCCCAACACGTTCATTTGGAAACTAATTACCACTGTTTCCTATTACAAGACTGATATATCAGTCTCAAATAAAAGAAATAATCTCACTGATGAGATCAATTTTTTGCGTAAAAAAAGAAATGCAATAATTCTTGCTCATTACTATCAAGAGCCTGCAATACAAGATATTGCAGATTTTATTGGAGATTCACTTGAGTTATCAAGAAAAGCCTCAGAGACAAATGCTGACGTAATTGTTTTTTGCGGCGTTCATTTCATGGCTGAGACAGCAAAGATCCTATGTCCAGATAAAATTGTTCTACTTCCTGATTTTGATGCAGGATGTACACTTGCAGACGACTGCCACCCTGATGACTTTCAAAAATTCTTAGATGAACATCCCGATCATTTTGCTATCAGCTACATAAACTGCAGCGCAGCAGTAAAAGCAAAAAGTGATCTTATTTGTACAAGTAGTAACGCGGTTGACCTCGTAAACAAATTACCCAAAGATTTGCCAATTTTATTTTCTCCAGACAGAAATCTAGGTAGATGGGTTGAACGACAGAGTGGTCGGAAATTAACTTTATGGCCTGGAAGATGTCTTGTACATGAGACTTTTAACGAAGAATCTCTTTTAAAATTAAAAATCAAGAACCCAACAGCTGAAGTACTTGCACACCCAGAGTGTCAACAAAATCTATTAGATTTGGCAGATTTCATTGGCTCAACAAGCAAGTTGCTGAATTACTCTCAAGAAAGTAAAAAAGATAAATTCATAGTGCTTACTGAACCAGGAATAATCCACCAAATGAGATTAAAAGACCCTCTTAAGTCATATATTGAAGTCCCTGGAATAGATGGTTGTAGTTGCAATGAATGTCCATATATGAGAATGAATACCTTAGAAAAAGTACATAAGTGTTTAAAAGAAATGACCCCAGAATTAAAAATGGACGAATATATTAGGGAAATGGCCTATAAACCAATGAAAAAGATGTTGGATATGAGTAATTAAGTCAATCTAATGTATTTATCCCTTTTTATTGTTGTATTAGGGGGAAGAAGTTTAAAGAGTAATATAGAAATACACGATGTAAGATGGGTATTAGGCAAATCAATAGAGGATACATTTCCTGATCTTAGAAAACAATGGCTAGGAAAGATAAGTGGGCTTCATATTGATAGTTATAAGTGTATTAAATACGTTGATGGCTATGAAATAGTCATATCTAAATCCAATAAAGATAGTTTAATTAGCCCCAAAAAAGGAGATTTAAAACTTTGGTTTGTTAATTTAGGTGCTTACAATCCAAAAAAGATGTATGAAGAACATGAATTCGATCTAATTATCGCAAAAACTTCTATTGAGGCAAAGCAAAAAGCAAAAAGGAATTGGGAAACAAATTTAAAAAACAAGCATAATGATGACTACTCAGCTATAAAATTTTTGGAACAAGTTGACGATATACATCCTATTAGCATAAATAATTGGGAAATACATCTAATGCCTGATCCTGAAGAAAGAAATGAAAAACTTATTCCTGACTGGTATGGATATAGGAGAATTGACAAGTTTTAACTATTTTTTCAGGGCTTTTTCAAAATTAGATTTCAAGGGATCATAAGAATTTTTATTACTTTCAACTTTAAACTTTTTAAGTAATATATTTTCAGCCATTACATATTGACTATCTTTTAAAGTTCCTAGATCTGAATTTGTTAATTTATTTTTATCATCTAACAACAGATCTACCCCTATATCAGGTTCTATTCCATTTTTATTAATATCTTTACCACTTGGAGTTAAATATTTAGCAACAGTAACTGTTAGACCTGAGCCATCAGGAAGCGATCTGACAGATTGAACTAGCCCTTTACCAAAAGTCTTTTTACCAACCAATAATCCTCTTTTATTATCTTTAATTGCTCCAGAGAGAATCTCGCTAGCACTCGCAGATCCTTCGTCAATTAAAACTACAACGGGTCTTTTAGTTAAGGCTATACTTTTAGCTTTCCTAATATCAGTAATACCATCTTTTGTTTTAGTACTAACGATAATTCCTTTATTTATCCATTGTCTTGCTATTTCAATGCTTGCCTCAAGTAAACCACCTGGATTACTTCTAAGGTCTAATACATAACCAAAAGGTTGTTGTTTTTCTAATTTATTAATCGATAGACTCATTTCTTTTGGAGCCTTTGCATTAAATTGTTTTAACCTTAAATAACCAATTTTCGCTCCTATAACTGTATTATTTATTCGACTATCAACTACATTAATTTCAATTCTATCTCGTATTAATAAGACATTTAATAACTCATCATTCCTAATTATACCTAGTTGAACTTTGGTTCCTTTTTTACCTCGAATAAGTTTAACGGTACTATCTATACTTAGACCCTCTATAGGCTCACCATCTATAGATACGATTATATCCTTCGGTTTAATTCCTGCGAAAAAGGCTGGTGTCCCTTCTATTGGTGATACAACAACAATTTGATTTGTAGCTTCATCAAGAGAAATTTGAATACCTACTCCCATCAATTCACCCGTTGTATCTATTCTCATTTCATTGAATTCCTTAGGCTCTAGAAATCTTGTATAAGGATCATCTAATTCTGTCAACATATCTTTTATCGCAATATATGCTTCATCATTATCAAAATACTTGTTTGAGAGTATTTCCTTTCTTACTTTGATCCAATCCTCTGCCTTATATTTACCTGAATAGTCCAAAAAGTCACGATAAATAATTTGCCATACCTGATCGATTATCTCCTTTGGATTGTTAGTTATCAAAGTAGAAGAATTAGCCTGAAAGGAAAAAGATGGCGAAGGGAAAACGGCTATTAATAAACATATTTTTAAAAATCTCTTCAACATAATTATCAAATAATTTTCCTAATAATAAACCAATTAAAATATATATTCTGTTTTTAAGGGTCTACCCATTTACCGTCTTCTTTAATTAAATCAACCAATGCCTGAACACCTTCATCCTCAGGCACCCTCTTAATTTCATCTCTATTTCTATAAAGAGCAATAGTTCCAACTCCTTTACCTACATAACCATAATCAGCATCTGCCATCTCTCCAGGTCCATTAACGATACAACCCATTACAGCTATATCTAGTCCTGTCAAATGAACAGTAGCTGCTCTAACTTTTGCGACAACTTCTTCTAAGTTAAATAATGTTCTACCGCAACTAGGACAACTAATATATTCGACCATGGTTTTTCTCAGCCCAACTGCTTGCAAAATTGAATAAGCAACGGGTATTTCCTTCTCAGGTGCCTCAGTAAGGGAAACTCTTATTGTATCGCCAATTCCCTCTGATAATAACGTTCCTATTCCAGCTGTACTTTTTATTCTTCCATAATCTCCATCACCTGCTTCAGTCACACCCAAATGCAAAGGATAATTAAATCCCTCTTTATCCATAGTATCTGCCATCATTCTATAAGCAGCGAGCATGACTGGAGGTCGCGAAGCCTTCATTGAAACTACAATATTGTGAAAGTCTAGTGAATCACAAATTCGTATAAATTCCATAGCTGATTCAACCATCCCAAAAGGTGTATCTCCATATGCAAATAACATTCTCTCTGCTAATGATCCATGGTTAACTCCTATTCTAAGTGCCTTATTTTGCTCCTTTAAAGTATTAACGATTGGTTCAAATTTCTGAATAATCTTTTCTTTAATTGCTTTTATTTCATCATCAGTAAATTCAGTTCTATTAGGATCAGGTCTTTCAAAAACAAATAATCCAGGGTTTATACGAACTTTATCTACATGCTTTGCAACCTCTAAAGCTATTTTCATTCCATTGTGATGAACATCCGCAACCAATGGAACTGGTTGATAAGTATCAGCTAGAAGTTTCTTGATTTCACCAACAGCTTTTGCACTTGCAAGAGTGGGAACCGTTAATCTGACAATCTCACATCCTATTTCATGCAATCTTCTTATCGCAGCTGTAGAGCCCTCAATATCCATCGTATCTTCATTAATCATTGACTGAACACGAACCGGATTATCTCCTCCAATACCAATATCTCCAACCATTACAGGTCTAGTATCTCTACGAATAATTCTGGTGCTATATCGCTGAGAGAGATTATTTCCTTCCATATTCTTTTCCAGGGTCGCAATCATGGGTTAACAATTGAGCCTCTTTAATCAATAAGAATGACATATTTAAGGACTATTATAAAAAATCAATTTTTTCCTTAATTTTTAAAAAGTCTGATTTAGTCAGACTCATAGGTTTCCCTTCCTCTTTAGATGGATTCCTAAGTAAATAAGATGGATGGAAAACAGGCATTACAAGTTTGCCCTCCCAATCAATCCATTTCCCCCTTAAAAGACTAATACGAGACTTAATTTTTAAAATCGCTTCTAATGCTGTTGCTCCAACTAGAACTATTACTTGGGGGTTTACAAGTTTTATTTGTTGAAACAACCAGGGAAGATTTTCTTGAATTTCAATCTTTGTTGGGCGTCTATTTTGAGGCGGTCTACATTTGACCACGTTGCAAAAATAAACATCCTGTTTGATATCAATCCCAGCATTTTGAAGCAACTTATCAAGTAATTTTCCAGACCTTCCTACAAAAGGCTCTCCTATCTCCTCCTCCTTTGCTCCTGGAGCCTCTCCAATAATCATTAAATTTGCGAGAGGGTTACCCCTTGATACAACAATTTTATTTATGGAATTGCTTAAATCAGAAGCTTTAGAATAATTTTTATTAGTTGGAATGTTTCTTGTCACATGAAAGCTTCCTTATCTGATCCTTTTAAAAGATAGGGCACCAAAATTAAAAATTGATTGCCTTCTGGGTCAAGCATCCATTGCTCAGAGCCAAAGTTTTCCAATTTTGGAATTCCCATTGCACTACCTCCTATTTTCAATATCTCAGAGGTCCAGCTTTCTAAGATTTTTAATGGATCCGCACAAGGTTCATGTTGAAAACACAAAGAGGTTGAGTTTCCTTCCCTTTGCCATTCGTGATTTTTATTAGGTCTATAAAAATGTATTTTGGATCGATTACTTAATGAAATAAAATAATGAGTTGCATTAAAACCTTTATTCACCTTGTCAGAGTTGATCTTGGCATAAAATCCTGACAATTCTTTAGGGTTTTTAGAAGCAATTACAAAGTTTATGTTCATCAATGGCATGCAAGTATCTGATTAAGTAGTAAGTTTGTAATTAGATGAATTCACTTTAAAAGTGAATCTAATAAAAACATTTTGAAGTTATGCTTCGAAGATGACTGACAAATCACAGATATCTATAAGAGCTCTCTCCATAAAACCTTCTCTAACTCTTGAGATCAGCGCAAAAGCTAAAGCTTTGAAAGCCGAGGGTAAAAATATTTGTAGTTTAAGCGCAGGGGAACCTGATTTCGATACCCCTGAATTCATTATTGATGCAACTCTAAAAGCATTAAAAGATGGCAAAACTCGTTACGGACCTGCCGCTGGAGATCCTGAATTAAGAGAAGCCATTGCGCAAAAACAATCAGATATAAATAAAGTCCCAACAAAAACTGACAATGTTTTAGTAACTAATGGAGGGAAACAAGCAATATATAATTTATTTCAAGTAGTTTTGAATCCTGGAGATGAAGTCCTGATACCGGCACCTTATTGGCTTAGTTATCCAGAGATAACCCTTCTAGCTGGTGCCAAGCCAATTAAAATTAAATCTTCAACTAAAGATAATTTTAAAATAGATATCAATTCTCTAGAAGAAAACGTAACTGACAAAACAAGGTTATTAATTATTAACTCTCCAAGTAATCCAACTGGCTGTGTTTTAACTGAGCAAGAGATGAAAACTATTTCCGATTTTTTAAGAAGGCATCCAAGAATTTTATTAATGAGTGATGAAATTTATGAATTTCTTATTTCTCCAAATCAAGTTCATCATAGTTTCGCGAAAATCTCACCAGACTTAAAAAATAGAATTTTCACTGTCAACGGTTTTGCCAAGGCTTGGGCAATGACTGGTTGGAGGATTGGATACTTAACAGGAAACGCAGAGGTAATAAAGAAAGCAATTGCTTTACAAAGTCAAAGTACAAGCAATGTATGTAGTTTTGCTCAAAAAGGAGCTATTGCAGCACTTCAAGGCTCAAAAGATTGCGTTCATGAAATGGCAGAAATTTATAACAAAAGGAGGTTATTAATCACAGAAAGACTAAAAAAAATAAAACATATTTCTTTTGTCCCTCCCACTGGAGCTTTCTATGTTTTCCCAGAAATTAATGTAGAGGAGATCGATTCAATAAGTTTCTGCAAATTGGCACTAGAAAAGGTTGGTCTAGCAATAGTTCCAGGGATTGCTTTCGGAGATGACAAATGCATAAGAATCTCATACGCAGCTTCAAATAAAATGATCGAAGATGGGGTTGATAGATTAGAAACACTATTAAATAATTTGTAAATACAAAAAATGCATCAAGCTCGAAGATTAATAAAGTTCACGAAAATAACTATTGCTGTTTTATCAGTATCTAATTTATCTACTATTGGTTCATTAAAAGCAAAGGAAATACTTCGCATTGGGGCGATACCAGATCAAAAACCAGAGCACCTGAATCGTCTATATAAAGTATTAGCCTCTGAATTAAGCGAGCAGCTCAATGTTCAAGTCCGTTATAAACCAGTAACTAATTATGCTGCAGCTGTAACAGCTTTTAGGACCGGGAATTTAGATTTAGTATGGTTCGGTGCTTTAACGGGTGTACAAGCAAGACTTCAAAGCAAAGGGTCCACGGTAATAGCACAAAGAGATATTGATGAAAAATTCCATAGTATTTTTATTGCAAACAAGAAAAGTTCAATCCAAAAAATAAATAACATAAATGACTTAAAAACACTAAAAGGCAAGCGTTTTACTTTTGGCTCTGAAAGTTCAACATCAGGAAGATTGATGCCACAATATTTTTTAAACAAAGCAGGTGTTCAACTTAAAGATTTCAAAGGTGAAAGCCCAGGCTTTAGTGGCAGCCACGATTCAACATTAATGCTCGTGCAAAGTGGTTCATATGAGGCAGGTGCTCTTAGCGAAGAAGTATGGAAGAGAAATCTTGAGAGAGGACGCGTGGACACCTCAAAAGTCTTTGTGATTTGGAAGACTCCTTCTTATCATAATTATCATTGGCTTGCTCAAGGGAAATTAGATAAAAAGTTCAAAAAAGGTTTTACGAAAGAGCTTACAAATGTATTTTTACGTTTCAATGAAAAGTCAAAAAAGCAAAAACAAATTCTCGAGTTATTTAGCGCAAAGAAATTTATAATATCAAAAAACGAGAATTATAATAAAATAGAAAAGGTAGGTAGAAAAATTGGAAAGATTAAGTGACTAAGTTACTAGAGTTAAAGAATATAAGCCATAGCAGTAAAGAAAGTATTAGAGTAAAAGATATTAATTTAACAATAAATCAAGGTGAGAAGATAGCACTTATTGGCAGAAGTGGGTCTGGCAAAAGTACATTAATCTCGATCGCGAATGGATCAATAATCCCAAACGAAGGAGATGTAATATGGAAAGGTTCTCACATTAACAATATTTCAAATATTGAGTCGTCAAAGATAGGGACTATATGGCAGGATTTATCTTTGATAGAAGAGCTAAATGTCGCTCAGAATATAAACTGCGGTGCACTAGGTAAACATAATTTCATGTGGGCTTTAAAAAATCTCCTTGGAGTCTTAGATAAAGGTTTATGCCAAGAATGCTTAGCAGCAGTCTCTCTGCCTAAAAAAACTATTTATTCCTATATAAATCAACTTTCTGGTGGGCAAAAAAAAAGAATAGCAATTGCACGTCTTTTAAGACAAGAACCAGAGATTCTTCTTGGAGACGAACCTTTCTCAAATTTAGACCCTCTATTATCAAAAAACATCTTAAATTTATTTATTAATCAAAAAAATTATCTTAGAATTAAAATCCCTGAGACCATACTTATAAGTCTTCACCAAATTAATTTAATAAATAATTTCAATAGAGTTATTGGGTTAAAAGATGGAGAGATTGTAATAGATAGAGAAATTCATAATATTAATAAATCAGAGTTTGATTGGCTATTTTAATTCATAATGAAATTAATAAAACCAGTATCAACTTTATTAACATTAATCCCATCAATAGCCTACATTCCTATTTTAATAGAAATCATCAAAGGATTTCATATTGGGGGGCTAAATATCATATTTATATTCATAAGCTCAGCAATAAAACCATCGTTCAATCAAGAAGTAGTTAAAAGCGCATGGGAAGGACTTCAAATAACAATTGCTACTGCTTTAACTAGCTGGGTTATAAGTATGCTTATTGGAATTCTTTTAGGTGTACTATCTACAGATTTATTTTGGAAAAGTATTCCTAATTTTTCTTATTTAGGTAAATTCATAAAATACTCATTAGCAATTCCACGGTCAATACATGAAGTTGTCTGGGGCCTGCTATTTATACAAATTTTAGGTTTGAATATTTGGGTGGCAATTATATCTATAGTCATTCCCTATTCAGCCTTAACAGCAAGAGTAATTTCAGAGCAACTAGATAGTTTTGACATACAACCTCTAATAGCAATTAAGAAAACCGGATCTAATGTTATGAGCTCATTTATAACTATTCTACTACCAAAGTTAATACCTATCGTATCTACATATGGAAGTTATAGATTTGAATGTGCAATTAGAGGTGTAACATTACTTGGAATATTTGGATTAGGAGGTATAGGAACAGAACTATATTTAACTTTAAAATCCTTTGAGTTCAATGAAATGTGGACTTGTTTGTGGATGCTTTGGTTAGTTATGATTTTATTAGAGAAATTCATAAGATATTTAAGAAGTTATTTATCTGAAAATATAAGTTTGAAAAATTCTTTCTTAATTTCAATTTCAATATTTTCACTCTCTCTATCAATAGGTATTAGTTGGCTTTATAATCTAAATTTTGAGATATTTACTCCATTAAGATTTTCGTATTTAAATTTACCTTCTTTCGTAGAGATAAGAAATGGATTTAATACCTTACCTCTTTTTGAACTAATCATTACAACAATTTTAATAACTTTTTTCGCGTCTGGGATTGCAATAGGGACACCTCCACTTTTACTAGTATTATTCCCAGGTAAATTCCCTCTAAAAGTTCAAAATCTTATTTGGATCTTCTTTAGATTGATACCTCCTCCATTGACCACTATACTTATTCTTCTTTTTACTAATCCTAATATATCTGTAGCCGCATTATCACTAGGAATTACACATATGGGTGTCATGGGAAGATTACTTACAGATAACATACTAAATCAAGAAAAAAGTATTTATCGAGCAATTAAAAGCAATGGTTCAAGCAAGAAATCAGCAACACTTTATGGAATATTAGCCCCCCAAAGTAATAGTTACTTAGCTTATGGAGCATATAGAAGTGACGTAATCCTAAAGGAAACAGCAATTATAGGTGCAGTTGGAGGAGTAGGCTTAGGGTGGCAATTACAGGAATCACTAAGCTCATTCGATTGGGCACAAGTAATGATAATAACTGCTACTTTCTCTTTATTAACAATATCAGGAGAATTTTTATTTAACACTTCTCAAAATTATTGGTTAAAGAATTCAACCAACAATTTCATTAGTTAGTTATTTTATTCAACATATCTACTCATGAATAAATATCAGAAAAAATTAATCATAATTGGAGATAGTGGGGTTTACGGATGGGGAGATCTAGAGGGAGGGGGATGGTCTGAGAGATTAAGACAAAACTGGTTAAATTTAGATGGTGCACCTATAATTTATTCTCTTGGAGTAAGAGGAGATGGATTAGAGAAAGTTGCTATAAGATATAAGAATGAGTGGGCAACAAGGGGAGAGTTAAGGAGAAAAGTTCCTGAAGGTATTTTGCTATCAATTGGATTAAATGATACAGCTAGAATTGGAAGAAAAGATGGCAGGCCCCAACTTTCCGAGGATGCTTTTAAATTTGGCTTAAAACAATTAGTAAACGAAATTAAGAATGAAGTACATATAATGGTTCTTGGATTAACACCTGTTAATGAAGACTCAATGCCTTTTGCAGAATGTCTTTGGTATTCAAATCAAGCTTGTTCTAAATATGAAAATAAAATTGAAGAAACTTGCTTAGAATTAAATGTCCCGTTTTTATCTATCCATGAAAAAATGATCAACCTATTATCATTTAAAGAATTACTCTCATCGGATGGAATACATCTAAATACGAAGGGTCATAAATGGATTTATGACCAAATTAGCGAATGGCCAGCTCTTAAGAATTGGGCTGATTTAAAATAAATATTTTAAATAAAAGTCAAATATAAAAAGATAGAAATAATAGCTGCTATAGATGTCTGAATAGAATTAACTAATTCATTAGTCATCCAATCAATCTTATTTTGAACTACTGCTCCAATATAACTTTCCAAAAAAGTTGCTAAATAACCAGAGAAGAAGACTATAAAAGCAACAGATAGTCCAGAAATGATCGAAAGATTAAGCATAAACACAGTCATGATTAAACTTCCTATCAAACCAGCCATTGAACCTTCTATACTTATTGCCCCCTCTGTTCCTGGTGATACTGACTTTAAAGTCGTAATTAGAAAAGTTCTTTTACCAAATCTTTTGCCAATTTCACTTGAAAAAGTATCGGAAAGTTTTGCACTGAAACTAGAAGCAAAACCTACCATGAATAAATTTAAAAAATTTGGCCAAAGACAACTTAATAAGGCGAGTGAGCAACCTGTTGCTGCAGACCCCCATACATTTTCAGGCCCACGTTGACCACCTCTTGCTTCAGCAATACCTCGGGAAGCCTTATTTTTGTATCCAATTTTTGTAACTAAAGTTCCCAACAAGAGATATACACAAACTGATATCCAACCATTCCAACCAATAGATCCTAATAAAAGTGTTCCAAGTATTCCAGCATGAATCCAACCTTTCTTAGTTAAAAAGGGAAGCCTATGTCCGACAAATATCAACAAGAAATTAATCCAAAAAGCATTAAACCAAATACCGCTTATAGAAGAGAAGTTAGCCATCGTTCCTAATCCGCATGCCTATTTCTAAACAATAGACGGTTTTATGATCAAAAATATTCAATCTTAAAGGGATGATTTAAGTCTTCTCCATGAAGTCATTAACTGACAGGCACTAACGGCAGCTGTTGATGTCCTCAAAATAGTTTCTCCCATAGACACCCCAGATAAGCCAGAGTCAAAAGCTAATGCCTCTTCATCTTTATTCCAGCCTCCCTCAGGGCCAACTACCAACCAAACTTGATTGACTTTATGTGGTGTTTGTTTTAACCAATTCACACAATCTTGCAAGTTTTGAATGCGTGTTGTGGCAAATCCTATTTGAGCTTCGGAAGGCAAATTATTTATCCAATTAGGGAATGTCAATACCTGCATTAGTTCTGGACTCCAAAGTCTTTCAGATTGCTCAACGGCTTCATGAATAATTTTTTGAAATCTAATAATTTTTTCGTTACTACACTCTTTAACTACTGACCGTTTTGAAATTAATGGTTGAATAATGTCAACGCCTATCTCACAACTCATTTGCAAAAAGTTTTCAAACCCCTTTTTAGGAAGAACTACTGCAATGCCAATTAATGGTCTCTCTCTTGAAACGACTTGAAAAGGATTATCGAGACCATTGATAAGTTTTATAGTTGTTTTTTCAACAATTTTTGCATTCCAAAGATGACCTTTTCCATCAATAACCTCTAAAAGATCTTTCGATCTCATCCTCATAACTCTAGATAAATAATGTGATTCATGAGAAGTCAATATTAACTCTCCATTTGAATCGATTTCATCACTTAATCGATTTGGATTTATAAATAATCTTCTTTTCTCAGCCATAGAAAATTAATCTGTTGATGAAAAAATTGCATCAGGATGTTCTTCTACTGGCCAATCTTGATTTACTCCTCCGATAATGAGTTCCTCTATTTTTACAACATCAACATCCATTTGTTTTAGTACATTAATCAAAACATCAATTGCAATGAGGTCAGAAGTACCTAAATCGACCCAGCATCTAGACCAACACTCATTAAATTCAAATTCTCCAAGATTGTGCATTAATGATGGAAGACTAGAGGAGGCATCGTCATTTTCATAGTTCATCCAACTGACATCAGATCCCATTTCATGTGTTTGCAAATTTTCAGAATTAAAGCCACCAAGTCGACCTAGCACATACCAAGAATCAAAGATACCATCGACATATTCTTTTTCTCCCTTACTTGGGACATCTGAATATCTAATCCATATCCAACAATTGAAAGGATCAACTTCACGAAATCGAACTTCCATAAACAATAGATCTTGAAAAAGAAAAACTAAAAGATATCAAACATAATCTAATGTAAATTGATTAAAGAAAATAGAAAAATCTTTATTTAGTTGATCAAAGCCTCAATGAAAAATAATGCTTAATTTAAAGAATATTTATTATCATCCATCAACGGCAGATAAACCGATCCTAAAAAATTTGTGTCTAAAATCTAATGCAGGTAAAATCACAATAGTTAGAGGCCCCAGTGGAAGTGGAAAAACTTCTTTGGTAGAAATTATTAGCGGTCTATCTGGCTATCAGCAAGGAGAGATAACATGGTTCAACAAAACTTTAAATCCTCGACAGCGCAGAAGGTTATGTGGATTAGTTTTTCAATTTCCAGAAAGATATTTTCTTGGATTATCTGTAGCTCAAGAATTACGTCTTGGGTACAAAAAGTTAACGACTGAAGAACAAACCTTAGCTCTCACAAAAGTGGGGCTAATCAACTTGGATTTAAAGAAGCCACCCGAATCTCTTAGTGGAGGTCAACAACGACGACTAGCTATTGCTGTTCAACTCTTAAGGAGTCCAAAAGTACTTTTATTGGATGAGCCAACAGCAGGCTTAGATTGGTCAGTGAGGAATGGAATAATAAAATTACTAGCAAAACTTAAAGACAAGCAGACTATCCTAATAGTTACTCATGAACCCGAACTTTTTAAAAATTTGAATACCGACAGTTATGAGTTAAAAGATGGTCAACTCATTCCTAACTAAACAATTCAATTAATCATCAATGACAGATTCATTAGTTAGAGCCACTGCTGCCAAAGGAGGGATTAGGCTAGTCGCAGTATCAACAACTGATTCAACCAAAGAAGCAAAAAAAAGACATTCGCTTTCATATTTAACTTCTGCAATTGTAGGTAGGGCCATGAGTGCTAGCCTTTTGCTTGCAAGTTCAATGAAGGTAAATCATGGAAGAGTGACTTTGAGGGTAAGCTCAAATGGTCCACTAAAAGGATTAACTATTGATGCGGGTCGAGATGGAAGTGTGAGAGGATACGTTGGTGATCCTAGTCTTGAATTAGACCTAGTTAAAAATAAAAATAATCACTATACATTTGATTTTAAAAAAGCTACAGGTATTGGGTACCTTCATGTTATTAGAGATGACGGAAAAGGTGAACCACACAACAGCACTGTTGAATTAATTAATGGAGGGATCGGTGAAGACATAGCTTCCTATTTATTACATTCAGAGCAAACGCCCTCTGCTGTGTTCGTTGGAGAAAAAATTAATCAGGATGGAATAGTTTGTAGCGGAGGTCTATTAGCACAAGTACTACCTAAAGCAGAACGAGACTATTCTTTGATAGCCTTACTTGAAGATCGATGTAAAGAGATTAACTCTTTTAGTGAGTTATTAAACAAAAAAGGAAATAACCTCATTTCTCTAATTGAAGAAGTTTTTCCTGATCTTGATCAATCACCCTCAGATATTATTAGCACATCTCAAAAAGTTAGTTTTAGATGTAGATGCTCAAGAGAAAGAAGCCTATCAGCATTAAAGATATTGGGAAAAAATGAACTTCAAGAAATGATAAAGCTTGATGGCAAAGCAGAGCTCACATGTCAATTCTGCAAAAATGTTTATCTTGTTGACGAGGACGAATTGAAATCTTTAATCGATTAAAGGATTAATCAAGAAAAATCACTCCTAACCAAAGCAAAAATACTGCGGGTATCGCCTCAAATTTATCTGAAGACAATAATCCAGCGTTATCAATAAAAGATTGCGCACCACCTAAAAGTAATGCACCAGATAAAAGTCCAATACTAAGAAGAAGCATGCACCAGAGGATAGAGGAGAAGAAAGGCCTACCTCTACGAGACTGACTAATGAATAAGCCTATTGTTGAGAATGAAAGTATTAATTCAACACTTTCAGAGGGCACAACTAAAACAAGTAAAAAAGCCAAAATCCCAAGAGAAATCCGTATATTTAATTCTTGTCCAGAAGGCAACTCTAAGCTTGGTAAAAAATCAGATGTTGATGCCTCCTTTTTAGGAAGATTAAAATTTTTCAACCTAGTTAGAAGAGATCCAGGACCAATGTCACCTACCTTCTTTGATGCATTTTCTTTCTTTGATGCATTTATCGCCTCATTACTTGCATTACCAAGTTGTCTTGACTTAAGACTTACCATTAGCAACAAATCATAAGCCGCTTCTATTTTTGCCTTAGTAATTTGGTCATCTGCTGCCTCTATTAACTTTTTGTCCCTTGCATCTTGAATAGCATCAAAACTTGCACCTTCATTTATTCCAAGTATCAAATATGGATCTTGTGAATTTGAATTTGATTGTGAATTAGTACCAGGATCCATAGAATTTTAAAAAAAAGATTTATAAGCTCTATTAATAATTAGATTTTAATCTACTTTAGAGGGAAACAGGATCAACACCACTGACAACAGGAGCAACTGAGTTTAATTCCATTTCAGGATGATCTTCCTTTAACTGATTTAGATTCCACTCATTTTTAAAAAGAAGTACTGGTCTAAGCCAAGCGTCCTGAACCGTTTTGCAATTAAAGATTCTCCCAACCTCCTCTAAAGCCGGCCATCCCCCTTTTACCCATCTAGCTACTTGATAACCCATTGGTTCCAGCCTTGTTTCTACTCCATATTCACTAGCAAGTCGATGTTGTACGACCTCAAGCTGAAGCTGACCAACTGCGGCCAAAATTGGATCTCTTTTACTTTGATCTTTATCGTAAAGAATTTGGACTGCTCCCTCCTCTCTTAATTCATTGACCCCTTTTCTAAAATTCTTAAAAGCTGAGGGATTTGGATTTCTTAACCAACTAAATATCTCGGGGCTAAAACATGGGATTCCCTCGAATTCAACTCTCGGACCAATAAATAATGTATCTCCAATAGAAAACATGCCTGGATTATTCAAACCAATAACATCCCCAGGGTAAGCATCATCAACAACAGCCCTATCTTGACCAAAAATCTTTTGGGGCCTTGAGAGTCTTATTTGTTTACCAGTCCTAGCGTGTTGAACTGTCATATCTTTTTTAAACCTCCCACTACATACCCGCACGAAGGCAACTCTATCCCTGTGTTTTGGATCCATATTTGCTTGTAATTTAAATACAAATCCACTAAATGATTCTCTTGTAGGAACGATTGGTCCATCAAAGCTATTTCGAGCAACAGGTCCCTGAGATAGCTCAAGAAAATTATCTAAAAATGGCCTAACCCCAAAGTTGGTCATTGCAGAGCCAAAAAACACAGGAGTTAATTCGCCAGATAAGATTAATTCTTGATTTAAATCACAACCAGCCTCATCCAAAATCTCAATTTCTTCAAGTGCTTTTGTCAAAAGTTCTTCTTCTACTAAGTTTTTAAGTTCCGGATCATTAATTTTTAACCGCATTTCACTAGATTGCTTCCCTCTCTCCGCTCTGGAAAATAAAACAACTTCTTTGGTTGCACGCTCAACAACACCTCTAAAAAGCTCACCACTTCCTATTGGCCAATTGACTGCAAAGGTTGACAATCCCAATTCAGACTCAATCTCATCTAATAATTCCAGCGGTTCTTGACCTGGCCTATCCATCTTGTTGATGAATGTAAAGATTGGTATTTGACGCATTCTGCAAACCTCAAAAAGCTTCCTTGTTTGAGGCTCAAGACCTTTCGCTGCGTCCTCGAGCATTACAGCATTATCAGCAGCGGCAAGCGTCCTATAAGTATCTTCAGAGAAATCCTGGTGACCAGGAGTATCTAGTAAATTAATCGTTTTATCTTTATAAGCAAATTGTAAAACAGTTGATGTGATTGATATGCCTCTTTGTTTTTCAAGCTCCATCCAATCAGAAGTAACTTTTCTCTGTTCACCTCTTGCTTTTACCGCTCCTGCTTGTTGAATAGCTCCGCCATAAAGTAAAAGTTTTTCCGTCAAAGTGGTTTTCCCTGCATCAGGGTGGGAAATAATCGCAAAGTTTCTTCTTCTATCAACTTCCGTACTTAAAGGTACAGTTAGTTCATCTTCTAAGTTTGGATCTAAATTAGTCTTGTCTTGAGGAATTGATTTCATTATTGTTTTTGGTTGTTCAATTGTTCAGGGGAAAGATTAAATACACCCAATAATCTCAAAATAAAGCTCATCAACTTGAAAAACCTCCAATTCAGATAACCCTGCATTAAATAGCTGTTGAGTTACTTCATCAACTGTAAATGATGCCTTGAGAGAAGCAAAAAAATCCTTTTGTAGAATTTCTGGAGAATTTGAAAGATGTTTTTCTTTTAGCTCAAATGCTTTTTCTAAAGAAGTAGGCCGTATTAAATCACGATGAATATGGATACAATTGGTTTTACCTAGTTTTTTTAAGGCACCCCAAAACCTACAAGGATCATGAAAATGGTGCAAGGCACTATTACTAACTAATACATCAGCTTTAAAAGGAAAATGTATTTCACCAGTGGCTATTGAATTAATTTCAATCAATTCATAAGAGAGATTTTTCGTATGATTTTTGGAAAGTTTGTCTTCTGCTTCATTCAACATCTCCATTGAGCCATCAATCCCCGTAACATTTACTAAAGGCCAATTCTTGGCAATTCTTTCTGCAATATTTCCTGGTCCGCATGCCATATCAAGAATTAAATCACCTTGATTAAGGGTTCTTCCTACTTTTTTTAAATATTTTTCAAGGGATTTAACAACCATAGAATCACTCTTAGAGAAATCTGCATCTGCATAAGCCCTTACCTGCGAAGGGATTTGCATAAGTTCTGGTTCTGGTGTTCTCTTCATTAATAAAAGAAAAAATTTGATTTTTCTTTGGTACCCTGTAGATGGTGTTAAAAAAACTTGCTAACGCTATGTATGGCGTTACCGTAGTACTTACCAAAGGGATACAAAGATTTTGACAATCGCAACAAGCCAGCCCGAAACCAATAAGTCAGCATCGGGTAAAAAAAATGTTACAACTGATTTTCCAATAACTGCACCAGCAGCTAATCCTGTCTTTTACAGAACTTATAGCAGGAAACTTCCAGCAGGTCGTGAAAGTTGGGAACAAGTAAATACAAGAAACCTTGATGGTCTAAAGAGACTTGGGGGATTAAACGAGACAGAAATAAATTTAATGCAAAGAATGCAACAGGAAAAAAAAGCTCTTCCCTCAGGAAGATGGCTTTGGATAGGCGGAACAGAATGGATCGAGAAGGAAAATAATTTTTCTGGAGCATATAACTGCACGTCAACAAATCTTGTTGATTGGCAAGCCTTCGGACTTATGATGGACTTAGCAATGATGGGTTGCGGAACGGGTGCAATAATTGAACCTCACTTAATTGATCAACTGCCAGAGGTTACAAATACAATTAATATTGATAATGTCTCAGATATTGGATTAACACCCTCTGAAAAAAGAAATGAAAAGACTACATTCTCTATACAAGATAATAATGTAGTGATAAAAGTTGGTGATAGTAGGCGTGGATGGGTTGATAGCTATCAAAAAATTCTTGAATTAAGCAGTGACAAAAGTTTTAATTCTAGAAATATTAATATCTCTATAGATTTAAAAGATGTAAGGCCCGCAGGTGAATCACTCAAAGGTTTCGGAGGCATGGCGAACCCTGTTAAGCTCAAAGATTTATATCCTCGCGTAGCAAATCTTTTAAACAAATCAGTAGGAAGAAAACTAACTTCAATTGAATGTTGTCTACTCATCGACGAAGCAGCCGTGACAATCGTTGCCGGCAATATCAGAAGAAGTGCAGGCATGCGCCAATTTTCTGCGCAAGATTTAGAAGCAGCTGGTGCTAAAGAAAATTTATGGAAGCAAGACTCTCAAGGTAATTGGAGTATTGACCCAGAGAAAGATGCATTGAGAATGGCCAACCATACTCGTGTTTACCACACCAAACCTGAATTAGAAGTTCTTGTTGATGCCGTTACCAAGCAATTTCATTCAGGTGAGGGTGCAATCCAGTTTGCACCAGAAGCTATTGCTCGCTCAAATGCTGACATACTCTCAACAGTAGAACTTAGGAATGAATTTATAGATATCTATTGTGACCAAGGGAAAGAAGAAGCCTCCAGATGGATTCAATCAAATTACGGTCCATTTGATGATAAAGAACTTTTTCACAGACTCAGTAGATATGGTCTTAATCCTTGCGGAGAGATTCTAGGTTCAGATTTTCACTGTAATCTTGCAGAAATCCATCTTAATCAAATTGATCCATTAGACATAAATCAACAAGAAGATGCTTTCAAAGCAGCTGCTTTGTCAGTCGCTTGTCTACTTAATCATCGATTCGAAGTAGAGCGATACAGAAAAAGTCGTGAATGGGATCCTATCGTTGGGGTCAGTTTCACAGGACTGTTTGACTTTTTTGTTCATGCCTTCGGGACTCCATGGTTAAAATGGTGGGAAGACGGACGACCTGAGACGAAAGAAGGAAAAGATTTTAAACTCAAAGAAGCTACTTTTTTGAGTCGATGGAGGAAGATAGTCAACGATACAGTATTTGATTATTGTGATAGACATAATATCCGCCGTCCAAGTCGTTGTACAACAGTTCAACCTGCTGGTACTAAAAGTCTTCTTACAGGTGCTTCACCAGGTTGGCATCCTCCAAAAGCTCAGCGTTTTATTAGAAGAATTACCTTCAGGAAGAACGATCCAGTCGCATTGGCTTGCATGGATTATGGATACACAATAGTTCCTTCTCAGTCAGATAAAGATGAAAATGGAAAACTACTAGATAATCCATTTGATCCAAAATGTACTGAGTGGCTGGTTGAAATCCCGACTGAGGTGAGTTGGGCAAACATACCTGGTGCGGATGAAATAGATATCAATAACTTCTCAGCTCTTGCACAATTTGATTTTTATATGCAAGTTCAAACAAACTACACAGACCATAACACCTCTGCGACAATTGAATTCAGAGAAAATGAGATAGAGGGTTTAGCTAAAGCTCTGTACAGCTCAATTAATGAAAACAAAGGGTATATTTCGGCTGCCTTGCTAGCAAGATTTGATGCAAATGCAACATTCCCCAGACTCCCTTTTGAACCTATTGACGAAGAATGCTACACAAAATTGCAATCAGAGGTCATAAAAAGAAGAGACAATTGTGATTTCTTTGATGCTCTTAGTAGATATGATCAAGGTGAGCTTACTGAGGCAGGTCCAGCAGGTTGCGATTCTGATAAATGCTTACTCCCTCTTGCTAAACCATCTTAGGATCGGTAATTATATACTCAGTAAGGGTATTTTCTCCCCAACCGTAAGAAGTTACTGAACTAATTAGATAAGTTTACTTTTTCAAAGAAGTTTTAAAGATAATTGTCCAATTTAGAAAATTTGGCTAAGTATTAAATAAGTCTTGTGTCCTAAAAATTCTAAATGACTACAACAAATAAACCATTAAAGATAGGTGGCGCAAGTACTAATGATGCACTTATCGATCAACTTAGAGCTTGTAAAAACCAAGAAGAAATTTTGAAATTCGAGAAATGGTTCAATTCCAATATTGAATCTGACAAACTTTATATAAGAATATGTGAACTACTAAAAAACAGAAGTATTTCAAGAGCATTAGGATCAAAGTGGCTCCTAACACTTATTGAAGATAGAGAAAATACTATAAATAAGCTATCGGTTCAATAATTTTTTATTTAAGTCTAATAAACCAAAATCAAATGTATAGTCCTTTAATTTTAGAAAGGGAATGGTCCTGATGCTCCGCTTGATGAAGTAAAGCCGGAGAGAGCCCAAATTCCAAAGGAGAACAGTGCGCATCCAATAAAAAACATCAAATGAGCTACATAACGATATTTCTCTTTTTGACTAATACCACCCTCCATAGGAAGGTCTCCAAGGAAACGAGATTGTGGGCTCTTGTTGCTTGCCATGAATGTTATTTACCAATGTTTGAAATTATGGCATAAAGAATCTCACTGACATTTAATAACATAGAGAATCTATAGGTTCTGAAATTTTTTAAGGTCTAGAAGGCTCCTCTTTGAAACTGAATTAATAGCAAAAGGGAGGAAATTGTTATTTGAGGAATTTTTTTAAGATTTCAGAAGATAATAAGATAGAAATTCAAGTAGAGAGTTAGTCGAATGCTTTGTGGCTCTAGTCTTAAAAACTAGCTGTTATTACCATAAAACTAACAATATATCCGCTATAAATACTTGATAGAATAAGCTTTTAATTAATTTTTGATTGCACAATATCCCTTAATTATTAATACTACAAAGTTGACTATCTCTGTTTTTTATAACAAAGTCGTTAACTTTCGTTCTTTTTCAAACAAGTGGTCAATCGCGGTCATGAAGACTAGCGTCGCAACAAGGGCTGTCAACCATCTCTAATTTAACTGTTTTAAGAGAAAACTCTTGGGTATGGAGTTTTTCCATTCATTAATGATGTGTCTATTAGTTTGCAGATATTCATTAATGCATTCAGACCAAATCCAGGACCTGTCGGACCATCAATGAATTCCTGAAATTCTTCTACCGTAATATTCTCCTTTGTTTCCCAAATACAGTAAACAGGTCCATCAGAAGTCACAGCATTAGCAGAGTGGTTGTAAAAACCTTTTTCTTTATTTGCTGCTACAGCCTCATCCCATCCACCGCCAGGTGCCATTGCTGTATAAGCGGTTTCCCACCACTTAGATGAGGTACCAGCTCTAAATTCGTGATGAACGATATAAAAATTAGAGGCCATCAAAGATATACAAGAACCAAAAGGATTACATATAATTGGAAACTTTTATGTATTAAAGACATTAGATCAATTATTTAAAACTCTATATAGGGATAGATTTAATTTCATTTTCGACTGAGTGGCTTTAATTCATTTCTTTATTCATTAGACAAGGAAGACATTGTCTACTTCCCCTCCAAGCTGATTTAAGAGTTGCTTAATCTATTAGCGGACCTGTGCTTTTAAAGTACATTTTAACAATTAAAGCCTTCCTTCAAATTTACTGGTCCCACTCTTTGATCAATTAACCAGCGACAGAAGCTCCAGAAATTAATCCCATCACAGCACCAATCAATCCTGTTCCATACACACAATAAAAAGTGTGCTTTTGTTTTGGCCTCCACCGCTTAATTTTTGCTAGATCCCATTTATTAATCTGATCCAACGTTTTTTCAATAGTTAAATTAGAACCCGTGCGATAATTATTAATTTTCACTCCTCCATAGATTCCTACACATAACCCAACCAAACCGAATAATAAAGCACCAAAGAAGGGGCCAAGTGATTCAACAAAATTAATTGCTATTCCAAGAAGAATAAATATACCTATAATTGTTCCACAGCCGGAAAGACAACCTTGGTTGTTTTGGACATTTTGAACTACTATTGATTGCTTTCCAAACATTTTAAAATCTCTATAAAATACTTATGGAATAATAATCTTTCTTACTTACCTTTTCTAGCTAATCTAGTAATACTCATCAAAGAATCAAAAAACTTTTAACTTTATCATCTGAAATCGATTGTTATCACTTAAGAAACGGAAGATTTAAAAGAATCAGATAAAACGACTATCCAATCGGTTATTAATCATCACAACCTCAACTATCAAATATCCATACTCGCCAACCTCCATGGACTGTAATTTTTCCAAAACAATTGCATTGACTAGATTTTCTACTTATAGATTTTTACTTTTTCAAAATTAATTTGGAAAAATCCTAAGTTAATGATGTAAAATTTGAGGTGGAGAGTTGGTCGAGTGGTTTATGGCTCTAGTCTTGAAAACTAGCATGGGGGCAACTCCATCGGGGGTTCGAATCCCCCACTCTCCGTTCTATTACGGAGAGGCTAGTGATATTTAATTATATTTTTAACCTCGTTATTTATTATCTATAATCCAAGATTTGACCGAAAGGAGACCGAAAAAGAAACTAATTAAAAAAATTAAAAAATTCGAAAGAATTTAATTTAAAACTTATAGTACATCCCTCGGCCTTTGTACTTCAAAAGAACTCAGAAAAGTATTACTTGCACTCAAGTGTCACCACTCTTGAAAACTACATGGCGGTAACTTGATCGCTGGTTCGTATCCCACAGTCTCAATTCTATTAAATAGCAGAGACAAGTATTTAATTAAATACTTGTCTCTGCTATTTGATAAATAAGCAAAATACTAGGAAAATTAATCAAAGAGTCTTAAAAATGATTTATTTTTACGTCTACTAAGATAAGTAAATCAAATATTTAATACCTGGAAGAATGCCATAATTCTCATGATTCTTTTGTTTTTTCGTTAAGGTAATTTTAAAATAGCTTTTTTTAGATTTTAAGATACCGATCTGATATCAATCGAAGCAACCTAGTAAATCTTTAATCTTATTAGGTTTCTTTTCTTAAAAAATTCAAAAAGCCATACCTTACATAATTAAATCAAAATGAAAGAAGAGCGTTACTTAAAAGACAGAGAAGCAATTGTAAGAGCTGACATTTGGAAAGAGATTACCTCTTCTTGCAAAGGGCTTAGAACTGAGCTCGGATATACAAATATCCAAATAGTTGAATTTCTAAAAGAAATAACAAAAACATTTGAAAGAGACCAACTTTGAATCCTGCAGATCAAGATTGGATTTTTGTCTTAATGTTCTATTTTTCTTTAGTTTTTAAGGCTTCATCAATACTTTTTATTGCATTCGGAACACTATTTGAAGCAGACTTCAATCGCCAAAAGGCTCCCCGCGAAAGTGCAGTAGTATCACCCAAACTTTTAAGCAAGTAATTTGGATTTTTCCTATAAGCTCTATCTGCTATTAAAGATGCCTTCCAAGGGTTCCAAGAGGCAATGTTTACGATAGTTCTGTAAGCACTTGGCCAGGGATTATTAGGCAACAAAATTTCTAAATTTCTTAAATAGATATCTGCCTCAGAAGGTCTATTCGATAATATCTTTAGCAGTGATAGGGACCATAAAGATTCAACATTTTTGGGATCTAAACTTATTTGGGATAACGCCTTATTTTTAACTATATTTTGATATTTAAAATGGCCATCAAGCATATGTTCTATTTCTATTTCATCAAAAATTAATTTAATGCCTAATGGACCTTGCTCCATTCCATTTGCTAGTTCAACAAATCTATTATGAAAGTCATTTTGCTTAATTGAACTTGAACTTCGCTTCCATAAAGAATAGCTTCCGTCTTTTTCTCTAGGGAATTCTCGCACTTTTATAAAAAGAGAACTATCTCTAATCGCTTTATCTAAAGCTATTGAATTACTTGAAACTGAACCTTGGTCCCCTTCAGCCAAAATAATCCAATTAGAGTATTTAAGAACAGGTTCTATATGTAAAAGGGATTGCCCAAGTTGTCTCCCTAAAATATCTCCACCTTGCATTCTCCCAAAATAACTTACATTATGTTGATTAATATCGGGAGTGCTAGGAACAACAATAACTGTTTCTTTTTCATCAAAAGTCTGATCCGATTTAACTATCGATATAATATCTTTAACAGGATAATATTTACTTGGAATTTTTTCTAACGTATTAAACCTATTAATAGAATTTGAAAATAAAAAGCTTATAGGAGGAATAAATAATAAAAAATAATATTTAAATTTAAAATAAGTATCTAGCCAATCACTCCACTTAGTGAAGCCAAGAGCTAAAAGTAAAATAATCAACGGGATCGTACATGCAATATATCTTTCATCCTTGTTAGGAATCAAAGTTGTAAAAGTCCAACATGTTATTAAATTAAAATAAACCCATACCCATTTATAATTATTTTTATTAAAAATATCGACTAATCTCTTTCCAGCGTTAAAAGATCTTACATAGGTTAAGAAGGCAAGTATTATGCCTGACAAGCCAAAAAAGAAGATAATACTTCCAAACTGATTATCTAAATAGGGAAAATACCAGAAAATACTTTTGAAGGCCAAGACAGATGGGTCGCCTTCTATCTTTGCAGATTCAAAAACAGCTCTATAAGTTCCACTTAATATCATTATCCAATTGTGATAAAACCACGGTAAAATTGCTAAAAAACAGATAAAAAATAAGCATAAAAATTGTAATCTAAATTTTGTATCTCTTTTAAAAGAAAGAATAAAAATAAAAAATAAAGAAGGTATTACAACTAATAAAGAGCTCTGCTTAATCAGTAAAGAAGAAGTGCATGCAAAAGTAGCTATTATTAATTGAATCCATTTACCTCCAATTGTTTTATCGCTCCATCTCCCTAGATGAAATAAATAAAACGTAATAGCGGAGATCAAAGGTAGCTCCAATACATAATCGGTTCTTAGATGAAATAAGAAAGGAGAAAATGCGCTAATAAGAACAGAAAAAAGCGCAAATTTTTTTCCTCTCAAATAAAGTCCCCATGAAGCAATATTAAAGATCAAAAATCCATTCCAAAAACTTAAGGACCAGGCAGCTTCATGAGGGGCATCGCCAGCAAAGGCAATAAAGGCTCCGTTGATTATTGAGGCCAAAGGAGGAATCTTTGGAGATTTATCCAGCAAAGAACTAAAGTCTGAAACCCCATTTCCACCTAATAAAGAAAGTGCACGAGCATGGTCAAGAGCACTATTAAGATAATCAGCCTGATCCCATGAGGGAGTATTGCTATAAAAATTCCACCAAATCCGATCAGCAAAGGTGGATATAATCCATATTAATAAAATTGAAATCCAAAAAATATATTTAGAGTGATTAATATTTTTCTGAAAAGGCATACTATTTACTAACAATCTAATGTTTCACTTGTTTTTTTATTAGTTACAGTGTTTATTCCATCTGCAATAATGCATAATTTGTTTTTAACATCATTTGCAATTAATACATCAGTAAAATCGGCGCCTACAATAATAACGTTTTCAAATTTAGCATTATAAGCAAAAGCACCTTCTAATATGCTATTTGAAAGGTTAGCACCGTTAAGTATGGCCGCATCCATTGTTACATCTCTCATATTTGTATTACTTAGATTTGCATTTTCAAGCTTTGCATCAAAAAAACTAGCTCCTTGAAGATCACTACCTGAAAAATCAGCATCTTGGAGATCACTTAAATAGAAAGTCGCTCCTTTTAAATCAGTATTAGAAAAATCAGCACCTATCAAGGTTTGTTTCCCATAGTCCAAGGCTGCATAAGCTGGAAAAGAATAAAAAGCAAATAGAACCGAAGTTACAAAAAAAAGAAGACGTTTAAACATAACTTTCTAATAACTAGCAATAATTATATTTTAATTCAGAAAGGGGCTAAAAGTTAAATATTCAATTTAATATGTATTAGAACAAAAAAATACTAATATAAACTATCCTAAATCTTAAAAATAAATCAACATATTGATGTCAATAGTTATATAAAATGATTAACAAATTATCCTATACAAAACATCCAACGCTAAAGCGTTAATGAAAAAATAAAAGCGATATAAATTAATCAAATTTTCTAACTAAAATAAAGTTATGCCTATGATTTAATATATATTTTAAATTTCAAGAAAATAATTCTTTAAATCTACCAAATTTAAAATATCCAAGTTCCTAAAAATGATTAACAAACCATATGAAGTCATAATTATCGGGTCTGGTGCAACAGGAGGAATGGCTGCTCTCACAATGGCAAAAGCAGGCGTCAGAGTATTAGTAATTGAAAGAGGTCCTGAGCTAGAAATTAAGCAGGCAAACGGAACAGAGCCTTGCAATATGATTCGGAGAGTGATAGGAGTATCAACTGGAAATTACCAAAATCAACCTCAGCATCCAGGTTTCTGGAAATCAAATCCTTTACTGTACGCAAACAAAAAAGCAAATCCTTATACTCACCCACCAGAAGCTCCATTCATGTGGACGCAAGGCAATCAAGTTGGAGGAAGGAGCCTAACTTGGGGAGGAATAACCTTAAGATTAGCCCACGAAGATTTTGAAGCGTCAAGAAATAAAGAGTACAGCCTCGAATGGCCTATAAAATATAAAGATCTTGAGTCACATTATTCAGAAATAGAGAATTTTTTAAAAGTATACGGCAACAAAGACGATCTCGATCAACTCCCCAATGGTAACTATATTGGCAAAATTCCTTTCACAGAGAGTGAATCTAGATTCGCCTCCAAAATAAAAGAAAAATTAAATGTTCCTTTTATCAATTCCAGAGGCTTTGGAACTAATAAAGATAAAACTAAATGGCCCAAATATAGCAGCTTAGGCAGCACATTAAAAGAAGCGGCTAGATTAGGAAAAGTCGAAATACTTTCAAATCATATTGTTGAAAAATTAGTATTGAATAACGATAGAAAGTCTGCAAAAAGTGTTATTGTAGTAAACCAAAAAGATGGAAATAGAAGTGAATTAGAAAGTAAATTAATCATATTATGCTCCTCGACAATTCAAACAATTAGAATTCTATTAAGTTCCGAAGAAAGTAATAATTCAAATGGTCTAATTGATCCTTCTAATTCATTAGGAAAGAACTTAATGGATCATATATCAACTTGTAGATTTTTCAATGTCCCAATCGATAAGAATTTGCCTTGTAATTCAAAAAATAATAATAAACAAATTTTAACAGGAGCTGGCAGCTTCTTTATCCCAATAGGTAGAGACGAATCAAGTAAAAATAATTTTGTCGGAGGATACGGAATTTGGGGAGGCATCGATAGATTTGAACCACCAGGTTTTTTAAAAAAATATAAAGATACAAAAACTGGATTCCTTATAGGTCATGGCGAAGTACTACCTAATAATGAAAACACTGTTTCTCTCTCAAAGAGGACAGATCAATATGATATTTCTATTCCACACATATCAATAGTTTGGCGTGAGAATGAAAAACGAATGGTTACAGAAATGAACAGAATGATTGAACTTATTATCAATTCTGGAGAAGGTAATATTATTCCAGTGAGTGAAATCCTAAATATTCCATTTGCTAAACAAATTCTAAATAGATCTGTTGCCACTAAAAACGATGCTCCACCCCCTGGATATTACATACATGAGGTAGGAGGAGCACCGATGGGAAACGATAAAGGGAAAAGCGTGGTAGACAATTGGAATCGTCTATGGGAATGCAGCAATGTATTGGTAGTTGATGGAGCCTGCTGGCCAACTTCATCTTGGCAAAGCCCAACTCTAACAATGATGGCAATAACTAAAAGAGCTTGTGAAAAAGCAATTTTTGACTTTAAAAGTTAAAAATATCATTTAAGTATTTATCAATAACTGCCCTATCATCAGAGCCATTTTGAAAAAGAAAATTTGCGATAGCTGAGCTAATAAGTTTGGATTGATCCCAATTCTCGTTTCCACTAATAAAATCCTTCATGCCGACGTAAAGAGCTTCGGGCACCTCTGCTTCAAGACTTATGGTCATGAGGTCAAAGTCATTTGCATAACATCTACCCTCATCACTTTTTATTTCATCAATACGAGTTTCAATTTGATTAAACTCCATTTCCTTTTTTAAAAGTTCGAAACCTATGAGATAAGGATCTTAAATTTTCAATAAAACGTCAAAGATAAAGAAAAGCTATACCTAAAATATGAGACAGAGATAGACTCGTTTCATATCAATACTTCTCAAGGAAATGCCTCCAATAAAATAGTTTTATCCGCCTTAGATGTATAAGTGTAAATTACTATTAAAAAATCTATTGAATCCCACAAGCCCTTCACTAAAACTAGAGTTTTAGTTTTTCATGGTGGAAAACTCTTCACTAGTTGTGGAAATCACTTGGGGAAAAGAGCTGAAACTAAACATTAAAAAAATGTATAAATAACGAGTCCCTTGCGTCGCAAGCAAGAAAGAGACAAATGATTCTTTAATTTAAACCTATTTTTTTTAGATTTGGCTTTTATTTAAAGAGCGAAGCGTGACAGGTCCTAAGGGATGCTCAGCATTTGGATAAGGAAAATGTTCATGAGAATGTTCATGCATATTATTTTCAGGGCAAATATCTAAACATCCTTCAACATGATCATGGTGACTGACCTGCTCATAGCCAACCTCACTTTCAAAACCTAATAAATTTGAGCGATATTTACATAGAGAACAATTCATAAAATTCTCTCCATCAAAAACTTCTTGAATTCTCTCCATAAAAGTATCAATAACTAACTCTTGATCTGATAAGTAACTTGCGCTTAAAAATTGCACATCAGGATTATCATTGGCAACTCTAATTGAATGGTCTCTAACACGACTTACCAAAACTCCACTGAAAAGAAAATAAGGAAAAAGAATAACTCTTTTAAAACCTAATTTAAGAGCATTTCTAAGACCTGGTTCAACAAGGGGAAAGGTTACTCCTGAAAAAACGGTTTCTCCCCATCCAAAACCAAATCCCTCAACAAGCATCCTTGTGATCTTGCAAACATTCGAATTAGCATCTGGGTCTGATGATCCCCTACCTGCTACAACAAGTAAAGTTTCAGAAACCGGAAATATTGGATTACTATCAATTATTTCCTTGATTCTTGCTCCTGCTGCTCCAATCATCAAAGAATTTAGGCCAAGCTCTCTACCATATTGAATGGTAAGTCCATTCGCAGCAGAGTATTTATTCAAAACCGCAGGAATATCATTTTTAGTATGTCCCGCAGCAAATAACATAGCTGGTAAAGCAATTACCCTATTCACCCCCATATTTCTAAGTTGATCTAATGCTTCACTGATTATTGGTCGGTTAAATTCAAGAAATCCGAATGCAACTGGAATATTGGGTATTCTAGATTTTATTTTTTTGACTAAGTTAATAAACTCCTCTACCGCTTGAGGATCCCTACTCCCATGTCCGCATAAAACAATTCCAATATTAGGTGGATATTGATAATTGATTGATGACGAAATAATCAAAACGCTTTTAGCCAATAATCTACTTTAATTGAAGATAGTTTTATAAAATATCAACTTAAGAAATTCATTATAGAAAAAGGAGCAGATTATTAAAAATTCAATTTCACTACAAAATAAAAATTCCAATGATAGTCGGGCTCTTGGGGTCCTTGAGACTGTCAACTCAGATTTATTCCAATCACTGAAATCTTCCCAACAAACTTCCAAACCATTTTTAGTATCTAGTGGAGGAACTACAAGTAGAGCCGCCGCAGATAATTATTGGATTTTAAACCTACGAAAAAACTACCAAAATATATCATTCGATTTTGACAACAAGTATGTAGAGATTGAGGCTGGAGTAACTATGGGAGAATTATCCTCTTTTTTAAAAAAGAAAAAAAGAAGTTTTCCAATTGGTTTATCTGGGAAAACAGGAATGGGATATATCTTGACCGGTGGAATAAGTCCACTGAGTAGAAGCAGGGGATTAGCTATTGATCAAATGATGGAGATTAAAGGTTTTTGGGGAAATGGAAGAGAATTTCATTTATTACGACCAACAACAAAAAATGATTCAACTTTTGAATGGAAAGCCCTTTGTGGAGCAGCTATATTCCTTGGTGTAATTACAAAAGTAAGGTTAAAGACTCAACCATTAAGGCAACTATTAAGTTGGACAGCAAATCTTTCATTCTCTCAGCTATCTGAATGTATTAATCAAGCCGAAAGTTGGCCTGAATCACTTAGCTTTCAATGGATATATGGAGAAGATATTTTTGCTCATGCAATTGGTGAAATTAAAAATACTGATAATGAGTCTGGCTTGTTGAATTTATTAGAAAGATTACCATTCTCACGAAATCGAAAAATTAATAAATTCAACGATCTAAATTCTTTACCAAACTTAAGTTTAGGAAATAATAAAAGTAATAATTCAAATCATTCCGAAGTCCTTGGTTTACTAGGTCCTGCTTGGCAAGAGAATAATACAAAAGTATTGAAAGTGCTTAAAGATCTAATAAATAAAAGACCTAATAAAAGTTGCTATATAGCTTCTCAACAATTAGGAGGTTTAACACAAATAAACAATCTTGATACTTCATTCATTCATCGTGATGCAGTCTGGAAACCTTGGATTAATGGGGCTTGGGAAGCATACGATCAATCAAAAAAAACAATCACTCTTGAATGGATGAAGGAATGTTGGAATGATCTAGAATTCATTTGCCCTGGTGTGCATCTTGCGCAAATACATCCACATTTAGATTGGCATGAAAAAGAATTATCATCAGCATTCAAAGATTGGCTGCCAAAATTACAAGAAATAAAATCTATTTATGATCCAAGCAATGTAATGCCACCTTTAAACTAACTAAATTTATTTTGCAAAAAATCTAAACCTTAATCAGAAAAATAAAATTAAACACGTAAGCTTACACGTTGATAACAGAACCATAACCATTGCTGAAATAATAAGTTTCTATGTGATCGCCATGAAGTATTTGATTTAGTCACATCAAAATTTTCTGGAGGAGGTACGTCTCCTCTTTTCTTATCTCTTTCCATCTCAGATATCAATCGATCAACATTATATTCTGGATGTCCTAAATGCATTAGTTGCCTCTGATCGGGTGTTTCAAAAATTGTGTAACCTACTTTTTGCCCATGGGCCAATAATCTTAGCTTGCCTTTCTTTTCGGCTTTTTCCATTTCTAAATCAGGTAAACCAGCATGCCTACTTTGGGGGCAGAGGAACTCATCATCTTGTGTTCCCATTAAAGAATGGCCAGGGACAAGACTCCTCATTGGATATACACCAAAAAGCTTTTTATTAAAATTGTTTTTCTCAACCCCAGCCATATATGCCATTGCAAAACCAGCCCAACACAAGCCTAGGGTACTTGCACATTTTAATTTTGCTTCCTCAATCAGATTTACTAACTCTCTCCAATAATTAACTTCTTCAAACGGAAGATGCTCAACAGGTGCTCCGGTAATAATCAACCCATCTAAAGGAGTTGGAGACATTGCCTCCTCCCAATGAACATATAAGTTTCTAAGATGTTCCAGATCCCAAGTCCTATATGAATGTGATTTTAGTCTTATCCATATGGGTTCTATTTGTAGAGGAGAAAGTCCTAACGGGTGCAATAAATTAAATTCATATTGTTTTCCCAAAGGCATAATGTTTAATATCCCAATCCTGAGAGGTCTAATATCCTGTCTTTCAGCTAATTCAGGCTCAATCCATGAGATATGATTTTTTTCAATTGATGATATTTTATGATAACTACGAGGAAGTATTAAAGCCATATCTGTACACCTCCTTGAAGAATTAAATTAAATCTAGTGCTTGCTCAAAATCCTCTAAAATATCATCAATATGCTCTATGCCAACAGACACTCTTACCATAGTGGGAGTAACGCCTGCGGACAACTGTTCTTCAGGAGATAGTTGTTGATGAGTTGTTGAAGCAGGGTGAATTACTAATGTTTTTGCATCGCCTACATTTGCTAGATGACTAGAAAGTTTCAAAGAGTTTATAAACTTTACAGCATCATCAAAGCCACCTTTAAGAGAGAAAATCAACATGGAACCTTTCCCTCTATTAGTCATATAAGAAGAGGCTCTTGAATAGTATTTATCCGATAACAATCCTGGATAACTAACATTATCAACTTTTGAATGATCGTCTAACCATTTAGCCAATGAAAGAGCATTCGAGCAATGTCTTTCTATTCTTAAACTTAAAGTTTCTAATCCTTGAAGTAATAAAAATGAATTAAACGGACTAATAGCAGGGCCCCAATCTCGCAACCCCTCTAGCCTAGCTCTTAAAGCAAAAGCAATATTTCGATCTGCAGGGACTCCAAGCATTCCACAAATATCACTTCCAAATCCAAAAGCATCCCAATGAACTAAGCCATGATAAGCCGCGCTGGGTTGACTCATTAAAGGATATTTTCCATTTCCCCAATCAAAAGTTCCTGCATCAACAATCACTCCTCCAAGGCTAGTGCCATGACCTCCTATCCATTTTGTAGCGCTTTGAACAACGACATCTGCTCCATGTTCAATAGGACGAATTAAAGCTCCAGCAGCTCCAAGAGTGTTATCAACAATTAAAGGGATATTTTTCGATTTAGCTAATTTCGAAAGTCCTTCAAAATCAGGGATATTAAACCTAGGGTTCCCCATAGATTCTACATAAATGGCTTTAGTAGATGAATCAATTTGTTTTTCAAAGCTTTCTGCATCATCACCATCAGCAAACTTGACATTGATTCCTAAACGTGGAAATTGAACTTTAAACTGGTTATAGCTGCCTCCATATAAAAAAGATGTTGATACAAAACTATCTCCTGCCGTAAGGAAGTTGCTAATCGCGATGAATTGTGCGGACTGTCCGGATGCTGTTGCTAAAGCAGCTACTCCCCCTTCAAGCGCAGCAATTCTTTTCTCAAAAACATCAGTTGTAGGATTCATTAAGCGGGTATAGATATTTCCAAATTCCTTCAAGCCAAATAAGTTCGCTCCATGATCTACATCGTTAAAGACATATGAACTTGTCTGATAAATTGGAACCGCCCTTGAATTGGTAACAGGATCTGGTACTTGACCTGCATGCAATTGAAGAGTCTCAAAACGTTGGGAAGTCAAAGAATTAATTATCTCTATTTTCTTTTTAGCCACATAAGTTGAAAATTGGCTATTAATTTATCCAATCATTAGGAGGTAAAGATTTATCTGACTCAGCTAAAGATGGAAAATTTTCTTTCACAAATGATAAAAGCTTTTCATTGACTTTTTTGCGGAATTCAAGAACGTTTGCTTTTTCAATAAGTTGATAGTCTTGATTGCTTTCATAATCACTATCTCTAAGAGATCGCCAACTAACGTTTTCACCATTTGCTTTAGCATTAGCCAAAGCTCCTTGGAAATCAAATTTCTTTGTAATAACGGTTTCTTTATAGATTTCCAAAGCTGTTTTGACTAACTCCTCTCTAATAGGACCAATCAATTTAGCTTTAATCGTATCCGGTAGGCCTAGAACAGGTTCGAAATAATCAATTACTCGAAGTTCTTCCTCAAGGAAAATAGGCCAAACTCCTCTCATGCCAGCGTCTAAATTTTCATTTAGCTCAAAAGCATTCATTTCATTAAGGAAAAACTGAATCCAGCAATAATATGATTTTTCCTTTAGAGGTTTTTTAACTGAAACTTTGTTTTTAGAAATTTCAGGCAATAAAGATTCTGCTTTTCTTAAAAACAACCTATCTTCTCTCTCTAAATTTATAGAACCCCACCTTTGCCTGTAATCCCATAATTCAATATATTTGTACAAATCTTCCTGATTCCAACCTAATTGTTTAAGCTCATCGGCCCTATGAGTTGATTCCTTTGCCACATGAAAAATTAAATGTCGATTTTACTTTAGTGACAAGTTGCTGCATATGAAAACCCTAAACAATTTTTTGTACATCTGAGACAAAAGTTGGGTTCGAAGAAATTCCGATTTGATGAAGGGAATCTGACAAGATGGGGACTTGATTAACGAAACTTGAAAGTAAACGGCATTGAACCTCTGCTCTATATAGATTATGAGTTGGATATTTGATTTTAAAGTACCTATTTGATTGTAAAAAGTCATTCAGAAATCTAATGGCTAATTCAACTATTATTAAATAAATAAATTCAGGTAGAAGTCCAAAACAGTAATAATCCTTTTGATTTTGTATTGAGAAATAGCCTCTAAGAAAATACATACAACAATTAATATCGAAGTACACATTCTCTATATTGTCAGGATCCTCACCGGCAGTATTAGAAATGGAACGAATACAATCGGCCAAATCAGTAAGTAAATAGCCAGAAGAGACAGTATCTAAATCAATCAAAGAAACAACATAATTATATTTAATATCAAAAAGAAAATTACTTAACTTAGGATCACCATGTATCACACTTAAGTCAATTATATTTTTCTTTAGAGTTCCTAATATGAATTTAATATAAACAATGTGATTGGATAAACTTAAAATTAATTTTTGAACCCTTTTATTAACAATATTATCTAATCTTATAAAGTCATAATTTTCAAGACTAATAGTCAATTGGTCTATATAATGCTTTGTATTATGAAAGTCTTTAATATTATTTTTTAATTTTGTAAAATCCAGATCGGAGCATGCTCGATGAAACTTAGCGAGACCAATACCTATTTGATATGACATTTTTTTATCTTCTAAAATATTAAAGCTAAAACTATCATCTATATATTTCATCGCCCGCCAAAAATCGGAGCCAAGCGGGAAAAGAAAATCGTTATTAAAGTCACATCTAATTAAACTTGGCATCTCCCATCTTAAATTATCAAAATAGAGGTAATTTTCTCGTATTTTTTCCTCAATATGATCTGTTATCAACTTATGATTAATATTAACTATCACATGAGAATCAAATATATTACTAAGACGCTGTAAAATAAATTTAGACTTTTTCCCATTTTTAAAATGTTCAATAATATACGTTTTGTTTATAAGCCCAGAATCTATATAATCTATATTTAAAACTTTACTATTATAAAAAAAATTATTAGTAATAAACTTAATTTTTGCATAATCCATAGAATTTATTTTATATATTTGCTTCTATTAAATAAGTTTCTATATAATCAATAACTTTATTATAAATTGGTTTATCCTCCGATTCTAGTGAATTATTAAAGTCAATCTCATTTGATTTATAAAAGAATCTATTATCATCAGTTAGTGACTTTGTTATAAAATCAATAGAAGTTTTTAAATGAAAATTATTTAATGAATCAGATATTTTCTTACTCTGGAAAGATTTAACAGATTCTTGACAATAATTAGCAAGCTCACGACTACTTATCATAACATTATAAATATCTTCTTTAATCTCATCAGGAGCCATTATACACATATACAAAAGATTTATCATTGATGCATTATTCATAGGTATTGAATATTTTCTTAAGATATATGGCCAATAGTTTAAAGAATTTATCCCTTCTAAAGCTCCTCGTTTAAGACCAGCTTTTTCGCACCATTCTATAAATTCCTCTACTCCTTTAGGGCATCTTTTATACTCAATCATCTTCTCAGCGAGAACTTCACCAGCTTGAAAATTCCTAGTTGGCTTACCACTAACAGGTAACATCATGCTTCCTCTCACGTCGGCAACCATCGCTGTCAATTGACAAAAAGTATGATCTCTTACCTGAATAAAATCACCATCCTTCAGGAAAGACGCCTCTATTCGTTGGACGCTATATCCAAGTTCAGTAATAGGAAAGGGTTGTTTTGTATATAAATTCTCCCTATCTGATCGGCTCATTGAGACATAGGCAGCCTGATCTAGGCATTGATCTAATAATAAAGTCAACAAAGTTGGTAACAATCCAGGATTATTCTTATGAAAAGTATGTCCAAAACCCGCAAAAATTGAAGATATATTTTTAGAAGCTTTTATATATTGACCTTCAACGTTATGTATACCTGCAGAAACTTGTATATTTGGTGAAATTTTATTTAACAATTTTGCACCTAATATCGCATTCATAGCATCTGGATGACAAAAATTAGCAGTGAAACTATCTAATGGGTTTCGAAGTGCTCCGTGTCGATGAAACCCCGAAAAGAAAGCTAGGTTATTAAATTTTTCACAGAGCACAAAAGACTCATTCAAATTATAGTCATGACAAAATGAACCAACCAAGCATGCAATTAAAACATTTTCCCGATTGAGTTCTTTTCTAAGCTTAAAAACTAAATTTACGTCATTTATTATATGTTTACTATTTGAACTCAAAACAATTAATTCACAGTTAATTATTAAATCCTGAAGAGTATTATATTTTCCTGATTTGTCATTTTTTGAAATCGCCATAGATTCGATCTTATTTTTTATACTTTTATCCATTTCAGAAAGATCAATACTAGAAAAAGCTCCAAAAAGTTGTCTACCATCTCTGGGGGCTAAAAGAATATTTAAACCTCCATTATGCAAAGCACAGTTATAGGCAAGAGATGCAGGATATAAGCCGACACTATAAAATCCTACTTTTCCATTCAAAACCTCTCTAATTCTTATAGCTACAGGATCAGTTGAATAAGGCTCAGTAAAGAAGCTATTATTTAAATTCTTTTCAAACACAGTTTATTTGCATTCAATTGCATTATATACAATAATTAGAACTTTTAAAAAGAGTTTTGATAATACTGAATATATATCTATATACTTATTTAATCATAAAAACTATCAAAAAAGTGTAAATTGATTAGAACCAGAGTAAACTATTATTTAAAGACTTCTTTTATTACAATGTTTAGGACCAAAGAAGAAGTTATTAACACTATAATAAATGAAAAAAATATTCTAATAGTTCAGGATCTTGATGGCGTATGTATTCCACTAGTTCAAGATCCACTTAAAAGACAGATCAACAAAGAATATGTACAGGACGTTTCAAGATTAAGCGAAAGATTTGCAGTCCTAACCTGTGGGGAACATGAAGGCAGAAGAGGCGTTAATCGTTTAGTTGAAAAAGCACTTGATTCAAAAACAATAGCAAGAGAAAATGGCTTTTACTTGCCTGGTCTTGCTGCGTGTGGAGTTGAATTTCAAGATAGGTTTAGTAATTTATCCCATCCAGGTCTTAATGAGAAAGAGATTAACTTTTTAGCAAAAGTTCCAAAGAAGATGAGCTCAATGCTCACTAGTGAATTAAAAAAAAATTTACCAAATCTATCAAATGACTTAAGAAATAAATTAATTGATGTAGCTGTATGTGATACTCGCTTTACTCCCACTTTAAACTTTAATGAAATTTTTAGCTTAGTAAAAAATGATCAAAAAAAAATAGAAGTTTTACAATCGATTATGGAAAAAATAATGATTAATTTACTAGAAGAATCTAAAAAAATTGGCTTAGATAACTCTTTTCATTTGCATTTAATGCCAAATCTAGGATTAAGAGATGGCAAAGAAATAATGAAATATGCGACTCAAAATGAATTCGGGACAACAGATATTCAGTTTATTATCAAAGGTGCAATAAAAGAAGCAGGTCTTTTACTTCTATTAAATAAATATATAGGAAACAAAACTGGCATTTATCCTTTCGGAGAAAACTTCAATGTCAGGAATGCTCCTAAGACAATTAACAAATTAATAGAGCTATGCAAAGATAAAATTTCAATTGATCAAATGCCACTACTAGTAGGAGTTGGTGATACAGTAACCTCTGTTAAAGATCCTAAAGATAATTCCTGGCTAAGAGGAGGAAGTGACAGAGGTTTCTTAACATTGATCCAAAGGTTGGGAGAATCATACAAGAAAAAGAATCAAGTTATATTTGTTAATAGCTCTAACGATCAAGTGTCAAGGCCAAGAGTTACTGGAACTAATATGGAAGGCATAAGTGATCCTAATGATTATTTAAATTTCAATATGATTATTAATGATGGACCAGAAGAATATATAGAATGGTTTAAACAATTAGCTAGTAACTTTTAACTAAAAATAAAAAAATTCATAAAATATTTGCACTTAAATAAATATTTTAACTATAATGAAATTTGATTTTAGTTATATATAGATCTCAATGGATACAACTAAAACAAAATTCCCACAAATCAAAAGAGACTATCTCGATACTTTGCAAATAAATATAGGATATAAATGTAATCAAGCTTGTAGCCATTGTCACGTTGATTCTAGTCCAAGCAGAACAGAAATGATGAGCGATGGTATTATAAAAATTATACCTAAGGTAATAAAGGCTAACAATATTAAGCTTTTAGATATTACTGGGGGAGCACCTGAACTTCATCCTAAATTCAAACAATTAGTAAAAGAAGTACGCAGCCTTAATGTTGAAGTAATGGACAGATGTAATTTAACTATTCTTAGAGAACCCGGTTACGAAAATTTAGCAAGTTTTTTAGCCTCAAATAAAGTACAAGTAACTGCATCTCTTCCTTGTTATCTCGAGGGAAATGTAGACAAGCAAAGAGGGAAAGGTGTTTTTGAAAAAAGTATATTAGCTCTTAAACAGCTTAACTCATTTGGCTACGGTATAGAAGATAAAGGTCTACTTTTGAATCTAGTCTACAATCCAAGCGGTCCACAACTTCCACCAACCCAAAAAGAATTAGAGGATACTTATAGACAAGAACTAAAAGAAAGGTATGGTATTTATTTTTCAAATTTATTTGTTTTAACTAATATGCCAATTAATAGATATGAAAACTATCTAAAGATAATTGGTAAACTAGAAGAGTATAATAAATTACTTAAAGATAATCATAATCCAGTAAATCTTAACTCTGTGATGTGTAGAACAACTTTGAGTGTTGATTGGGAAGGTTATCTATATGATTGTGATTTTAACCAACAACTTGGAATGAAAAGAAATGGTGACGTTAAGCATTTGAACGATCTATTAATTCCTCTTGTCTCTATAAACAATAATCCAATTTCAATAGGGAACCATTGTTTTGGCTGTACTGCTGGAGCTGGTTCTAGCTGTGGTGGAGAATTAACTTAAAAAACTAGGTTTATTTGTTAAGACACATTGGACATAATGCTCTTACGTTTAACGATGATTCCAGTAATTTAAATCCAAAATTTGTAGCTGCAGCTTTACCAGCATTAATAACATCATTATTTTCAAACTCTTCTGTTCTACCGCAACGAATACAAATCAAATGATGATGATCTGGGTGATCATGACTAAGCAATTCAAACCTATTTCCTCCCTCACTTAAATCAAGCTCATTAAGGAATGTCATCTTGACCAAGAGCTTTAAAGTTCTGTAAATAGTCGCGAGAGAGACCTTCTCCCCAGAGATTGTCAATTTGGAATGTACTTCCTCTGCACTGAGATGAATACCAGATCCAATCTCTTCAAATAAAGAAAGAACCTTTTTCCTCTGAGGGGTCATTCTTTTACCATCTGAACGAAGGCCAGATTCAAAAGGAGAAGGATGGGTACGATAGGAAGAAGGAGAAATCAATATCAGCTTTATTTTCTCAATAGTTTAGCGTAATGAGAACACCCTGCAACAGGGGAAGGTTTCCTCAGAGCTTAAAAAAAGATCTTTAGTTTATTAAATGATTTATATTTACATAAACAAAAAGAAGTTTTAAAATGGATCAATTTTTAAAAAAAAATTCCACCCCATTCCATATAAATAATAATATATTAATAGAGGAAGAAACATTACTACTTATAGTAGATGTGCAACAAAAACTTATAAAAAGTATTAAAGACAATCAACTATTAATATTTAACATAAAAAAGCTTATCGATACATGCAATTTGCTTAATGTTCATATTGCTATTACTGAACAAAATCCATTGAAACTTGGTAAAACATTAGAATCAATTTCAGAAAATAATGAATATCCTAAATTTGAAAAAATGGAATTTAGTTGTTGTAATAATAAGAACTTTATAAATTATATAAGTAAATATAATTTTAAAAATATAATAGTTTGTGGAATTGAGAGTCACATATGTATCCTTCAGACATCGATTGATCTTTTACAAAAAGGTTTAAATATACTAATCCCAAGGGATGCTATTGGGAGTAGAAATGAAATAGACAATGAAACTGCATTTTTACGGCTAATATTATCAGGAGCAGTTGCATCCACAACCGAAAGTCTTATATGTGAATTATGCAAGACCTCTAGTAGAAAAGAATTCAAAGAGGTTAGTAAAATTTTAAAAAATTCATTTTCAAATTAAATAATAAGAAAATGTCTAGACAAATCATTTTTTTCGGGCAATCTGAAGAAAAGTAATTTGACATCATGGATGATTTTTATAAAAACATAATTATTTCATTACTTACTTTCAGTATAGGCTGCATTATTTCCCTCATAAGTCCAAAAATCTTAAAAAAACTTTTAAGGAGGATAACCTCTGCCACAAAAAGCAAAACAGATGACTATATAGCTACTCTTTTAATTGAGACTATTAAGCCTTTAGGTTTTATTTTAAGTTTCATAGTTGCATGGAAAGTATTACTTTTTGGAGGAATAGTAGATAAGACATTAATTGGTATTAGTAAGTTTCTATGCCTTATTTATATAGTCAGATTTGTAAATAGAGTATTTTTAAAAATAATACAAAGATGGGCAAATAAAATTAACGACCAATCTATTAGTGAAATGATACGTTCACTTAGCCCAATGGTTGGGGCATCTGTTTGGAGTCTGGGAGTAATTTTTTATCTCCAAAACATGGGTGTTCAAATGGCAGCTATTTGGGCTTTATTGAGTGCAGGAGGTATTGGCGCTGGCCTAGCCTTAAAAGAACCGGTTCAAGAGTTCTTCGAATACATAACTATCCTCCTTGACAAACCATTTCAAAGTGGGCAGTTTATTCATATTGATGGAATCTGGGCAAAAGTTGAGAGCGTAGGTGTTAGATCAACACGCTTAAGAAGTATTAACGGGGAAGCAATAGTAATGAGCAATAGCAGACTAACAAATGGAGTAATTTCAAATTATGCTGAGATGAAGAAAAGGAGACTTGTTCATAAATTGGGTGTGGTCTATGAAACTACCTATGAACAAACAAAGAACATACCTATGATGATCAAGAACATAGTTGACAAAACTGAAAATGCAATCTTCGACCGATGTCATTTTATTGAATTCGCAAATAGTAGTCTTGATTTTGAACTTGTCTATTACATTCCAACAAGTGATTATCTTCAAGCAATGACAGCCCAACAAGAAATTAATTTAGAAATCATGAAGAAATTCCAAAATGAAAATATTAGCTTCGCATATCCAACTCAAACAATTCATATGAATAAATAAGAGATAGTTATTTAAGTATCTTATCTATAAGAGATTGAGATAACTCCCATAACTTATCAGATAAATCTTCTCTCCTAGCCTCATTGCTGATATCAGTTTTTTCAAAGATAAATTTACCTGATGAAATAATTCTATTACTGTAAAAATTGAAATCAGGTTTATTATATTTATTTAAATAACACAAATTAGCTAAAAGCAAACCAGCTTTTTCATTTGATGTTGTTATTCTTAAAATATCTCTAGCTAAAAAAGCAAATAATATTTGCCCTAATTGATTGTATTTTCTACTGTACCTAAAGAATCCTTTTCCATCTCTAGAAATAACCAAACCCGGAGCCCATGCGATAACAGGTATTAGTATATTTTTTTTTCTCAAATTTATACTTAACTTTTTAGCAAAAAGAATATTACATAGCTTACTATCTTTATATGCTTTATCAGCGTTAAATTTACTTCCATCTATCATTTCAAAACCTGCACCAGATTCTAATCCTTTTAAATTTCCTAAGCTAGCCTTAGCTCCTACTTTGCCTCCAGCACTGTTAGGATTGTGAACTTCTGAAGAGGTAATAATTATTTTCGGATTATTGCTCATATCTATTAAAGGTAAAATCTTTTGTGTCAGATAGAAATGTGATAAATGATTAACAGCAAAAGTCAATTCAATCCCCTGCGTTGACATTCTAGGTATTTTTGAACCTGTATATTGAAGACCGGCATTCAAAATCAAGACATCTAGATTCACACGTCTTTTTTTAAGTTCAGAACAAAGAAAGTCAATACTTTTCAAATCAGAAAGATCCATTATAGGAGTATAAATCTCAGCTTTGTTAGATAGTTCAACAAGAGATTGATTGAATATATTAGTCAATACTTCATTAGCTCTAGATATAGTTTTACAAGGTAAAATTATATTATGACCAAGGGAAATTAATTTTAAAACTGCTTGAAAACCAATACCGGATGAACCACCTGTTATAAAAATAGTTAAAGGTTTATCTATTTTTGAAATATTTGATTTTTCTTTCATAAGTTTTCAATCAAAAACTCTTCATAAATACTTAAAAACAAAATAAAAGCATTAAGTTGATAAAAAACATTAATACAATTCATTGTTAATGCCATCACGAGCTATTGTTGATTCTATAGGCATAGGTATTTAAAGTGGTATTCCAGGGAGGCAATCAAATAACTAAATTTTATTCTAAGAAATTAAATTCTATTTTTCGACCCCAAGTAAAAGGAAATAGCGATATTCCTCAAGGGGAGCTATGAGTACTAGTGCATTAAGAGATGCTCTAGTTCTAGGCTCAGGCCCAGGCGCTTTATCAATTGCGGCAGCATTAGCTAGTGAAAACTTAAATGTTGAAATCTTATCGGAGCTTTCACCAGATGAACCTTGGCCCTTCACTTATGGGATTTGGGGTGAAGAGGTTGACGAGCTTGGACTAAGTCATTTACTTGAACATAGATGGGTAAACACCATTAGTTATTTTGGTGAAGGAGACAAAGATCCAAATTCTAAAAAGAATGAAGTTACTAAACATAATAGAGATTATGGGCTTTTTGATAAAAACAAATTACAAGCTTATTGGTTAGATCAATGCAATAAGGCACAAATAGAATGGCATAAAGGATCAGCAATCAACTTAGAAACTAATCAATTAACCAGCACAGTTAAAACATCTAAAGGCCAGGAACTTAATGCTCGTTTAGTAATTGACGCAACTGGCTACAAACCTGTTTTTATTAAATCTACTAACCAGGGGCCAGTTGCTGTTCAAACTTGTTACGGGATAGTAGGGGAGTTCAACGCACCCCCTGTCGAGAAAGGTCAATTTGTTCTGATGGATTATCGCTGCAACCACTTGAATCCAGAGGAGCGAAAAGAAGCACCAACATTTTTATACGCTATGGATATGGGAGATGGAAAGTTTTTCTTAGAAGAAACATCCTTGGGTCTATTTCCTCCAGTCTCTCTTGATGAGTTAAAAAGAAGACTGGAAAAAAGATTAGAGACTAGGGGTTTAGAAATAAAAAGTCTTGAGCATGAAGAGCATGGTTCATATCTACCTATGAACATGCCTATCCCTGACCTAACACAACCGATCCTTGGATTTGGCGGCTCCGCTGGAATGGTACATCCCGCCTCGGGGTACATGGTTGGTAGCCTTTTAAGAAGAGCTCCTAAAGTGGCCAAAGCCCTTTCATTAGCAATGAAAGACCCAAAAGCATCCTCAGCTTCATTAGCAAAGAAAGGTTGGCAAGTCTTATGGCCATACGAACTTAGAAGAAAACAAGCTATTTATAAATTTGGATTAGAAAAACTGATGCGGTTCGAAGAGAAGCTGCTAAGAGGGTTTTTTGTAGAATTTTTTAGTTTGCCTAATAATCAATGGTATGGATTCCTCACAAATACACTTAGCCTTAAAGAACTAATTTCCGCAATGTGGAAGATGTTTAGGAAATCACCCTGGACTATTAAGCAAGGCTTAATGAATATGCATGGTAGAGAATTAAATTTATTATTTAAAGCATTAATAGTTAAAAATAAATGAGAAAAGTCCTTATCAGTGGCGCAAGTAGAGGTATTGGTAAAGCAATAGCAATAAAATTACTTAAAGAAGGCCATTCATTAAGCTTAGGAGTGAGAGAAAGAGAAGATTTAGTTAATACACCCTTAGATCCAAAATCAAACAATACAGATAGGTTTATGGTACACACCTATGATGCAACTGATCAAAAAACATCGAAAAAGTGGGTAGAAAAAACAGTCAAAACTTTTAAAAATATTGATACTATTATTCATTGCGCTGGGATATTCAAAAGAACAGAATTATTATTTAATGAAAATGAAATGAAGGATATTGAAAATATATGGAAAGTTAATGTGATGGGACCATGGATATTAACAAAAGATGCTTGGAAGTATTTATCCCTAAATAATTCATCACGAATTATAGTGTTGGTATCGATGAGTGGAAAACGATCAAAAGGTAACTTAGCTAGCTATTCAATGAGTAAATTCGCTTTAATGAGCTTATGCCAAACCATGAGAAATGAAGGATGGGAAAAAGGTATTAGAGTCACAGCTATTTGCCCAGGTTGGGTAAATACAGACATGGCAAAAGAAATAAATCATTTTCCAAAAAAAGAGATGATACAAACAAGTGATATTGCAAGTATTTGTTCAAATTTACTCGATTTACCAAACAGTGCTGTTCCTTTTGAAATCGCTCTCAATTGTCAGCTGGAAACAATTCTTTAAAAGAAAAGGTTATTTTTTAAATAGGATTAGTTGTTTTCCTAAATGTATTCAATACTCCTAGAATTGCCTTACGGAGATACTTATGAAAATAATTTCTATAAAAACTTCCTATAGCTTTACCAACTGAATAAGTCCTTTGAATAAGGCCAACTATAAAATTAAAAAGCCACAAACAAATCAAAACTGTGAGAGCCAAAGAAGCGATTGAATAAACCTTATTAAGCTGTTCTTCTATTGGTTCTAAGAATTGAAGATAATCAGAAATGTTCATACTCGCTAAAGAGCATTAGCTATTAAATATCTTTATAGCCATACTTTTAAAATTAAGCAAGAAGTTATAAATTATATGTAAAAAAATAAAAAATAATTATTTAGTTAAAAGGCAATCGAAAACCGAGAAAAAGTATATAGAACATATGCAACTGAAATCATAGAAATAGCTATCAAAAAGCCTTTTAATCTGTTAGAAGCTGTCGAGAAAAGTGTAAGGTCAACAGTATCGTAACCACCAAAACTACCAAGAATTACAAGCGACCACATAGGTAGGGAAGCAAATAATATTGAAAGAAAAAAACTAAATATAAACATTTTATTAATAAGGAATGAAATCAGAAAAGTTATAGCTGCAAAAAACAAAGATCCATTTAATCCTATTCTCAACTCATCATTTAAGCTTTTTGGGAAATTACTTTTTCCTTCTAAATGTTTTTTACAATTATTAACTTCTGATTCAGACAAACGAAAATAATTAGTATCCGGAATTCTTTTTTTCTTATAAAGCCTTAACAATCTTACCTCAAAAGATTTGGGATCATTAGTTTTGAAAGAAGAAATTATCTTACCTGGTTTCATCTTACTAGCCTCACTTTTCAAATTGTTGGTACATCCGAGTTTATATAAATCACCATTTTTCATTAAATAAACAAATCCTGACATAATTTAATTTTATTAAGAAGTGAGTTGTTTGAAATAAAAAAATAATGGATTATATTTTTATAGTAAAATATAATTTCCATTGAGAATCATAAAAGATATACTAATGAAGCATATTCTATTTACAATTTATAGGATTGGTTAATCATATCTAGGTATGGGGCACAAGATGATTTTAACAGGAAAATTATGAAGAACAATATTCTATATAGCTTTAGACGATGTCCTTATGCAATTAGAGCCAGATGGGCCTTATTAAATACAAATCAGTTAGTTGAGTTAAGAGAGGTTGACCTAAAAAACAAGCCTATTGAATTAATTCAAATTTCTAAAAAAGGAACTGTACCTGTATTAAAGACTAGTTTAAATAAAGTAATTGATGAGAGCTTAGATATAATGATCTGGAGTATAAAGAGATCAAATATGCATGCACTATTTGGTGATAATCATAATGATAAATCTAAAGAAATTTACAGTCTCATTGAAACAAATGATAAAGTATTTAAATATCATTTGGATCGGTTTAAATATGCATCTAGATTAAATATCGAAGAGCCAGAGACTCATCGTGCTGCCTGCATGAAAATACTTTTATCTTTAAATAAAAGATTAAAAGTATTTGCTACCAAAGATAAACCGCTTTTTCTTGTTGATGCAAAAGAAAGCTTAGCTGATTGGGCTATCTGGCCATTTGTTAGGCAATTTAGAATAGCGGACAAAGAAATTTTTGATCAAAACCATGAAATCCAACATTTACGGATTTGGTTAAATTATTTTTTTACGCATGAGCAATATCCAATAGTTATGAAAAAAAATGAACCATGGAGTAAACAAAATGAACCTCTATTTTTTGGATAATACAGTAGAGAATCATTCTGAAGCTCTTCTTTTGTCAATGATTTTTGATAACTCTAAAAAATACCCAGCTGTACAAAATTTACCTAGATTTCTATCTCTATTACCAATATCGCTCCTAAACTCTGCAGTCTCTGCCATGACTAAATCCAACTGATCCTGAGGTAACTCATAGAGTTCTCTTAATTCAACCTCTTTCCCAAGTAGATGACTTTTAAACCATTTTTCTTTCATTTCTTGAGGAGGAATATCTTTGTAAATTTGTCGGTTCATGTAAAGGAGAGAATTGGTTTATTGAAACTAATATTTCGATAAATTATAACTTTAGTTAAGTATATTAATTGTCATGCTGAAGCTTTTGTATATTTTGACTGCAAAGATATTGCGACTACGCATAAAGATAATGAAATTAATCCACAAAATTCTGTCCACCCTTTAAGCCCAAAATTACTAATAAACAAAGGTGCTATTACAGTAATTAGTCCTCCAGAAAGTAATGGTTGAAGAAATAATTGCTTAATAGAAAAAACAGGTAAGGTATTAGTAGTATTTCTAGGATCAGCCAATCGCAATAGTAATAAACCACTCGCTGCAACTCCCGTTGAATTTCCAAACTCTGCAATTGCTCTCTCAAACCATTCTTCTCTAAAAAATAATCTTGAAAAGATCAACATCCCTGCTAGATTCCAAATCAATCCAGCAATGGCTAATATTGTTATTGGAAACCAGTAGTGAACCAATAAAGGTAAATTCAATCCGGCCATGGCAGTAATAATGAGTAAATCTGTTGAAAGTATGCCTATCTCACGTTGAAAAAGTGGTGAGACTAATTTAGTCTGTCCGGTTTTTTCTAATGAAAATCTTATAAGAAACGAACCCATCAAAGCTAATGGAAATACTGGAAAAGCTAATATCACTTGCTTACTTATATCACTCAAATAAGTGGAAGATAGCCTTAAACAATAGAGTAAAAAGATGCCAACCAACACCGCTAATCCTACTAGAGCAAAATTATACAAAAGCAACTTAAGTTGTTCAATTGGTTTGAATTCCATATCAATTTCATTGAAATCATTTCTGATCTCTTCTTCAGCAGATACAAGCCATCCAAAAAGCCTACCTAAAACTACTAAACCGCTCCCTAACAAAGTAGAAGCAAGTAAACCTACTGTTGCCATTGCAAATCCAAGATCTAACCCCTCAGGAAAGCCTAACTGCATAAAACTATCTCCCATTATTGCCGCAGCCCCATGCCCTCCTTCAAAACCAACTTCAATAATGCATCCCATCAGTGGATCTACTCCTAAATAAGGAAGCAGAAATGACAACACAACTATCCCACCAACGACATATTGACCAAAACCTAGTAGAAGTCCCAGCAATGCCTGCGAAGCAACTGGTTTCCATAAAGCACTGATTCTTGGAATAGGTCTTCCTAGCATTAAGGTCGCAAAGACCAAAGTAAGCAATGGAGTTGGTAATTGCATCCAGGTATTAAGAACCCTTTCTGGTAGTAAAGAAAAAGGTCCATAAGGACCAATTAAAAAACCTAATGCTCCAACCAAAAGGGCTATGGGAATTCCAAATCTTTCCAACTTCATTGCAGAATCCAATCTTCTACCAAGGGTTAGAAGAATTCCTATAATTCCCAGTAAACCTAATGAAAGGACTAACGTTGGGATTGCATTAATTTTATATAGGTTTTCCAAACCTAAAAACGACAGACTCATCTATTAACAAGCTTACGGAAGTAAATGAAAATTCCTAAAAAATAATATCTCATACGAATATTTAACATCGAAAGTTATTTTGATTCTTATCATATCTCAATCAAATCATTTAGTTAGCTCTAATTATTAGTAAAGATAAGATAAATCTATAATTAGGAATCGATTAAATAAATATTTTAAAAATATTTATTTAATAAGAAATTTTCTTAATTCTCATTGATATTACTGAATTATGGACAACTATAACCCAATAAAAAAGCCCCAAACAAGTGGGGCTTTTTTATTAAGTTAAATTTATTTAACTATTTCAATGATACTGAGGCAGTATCAAGATTACTTAAAGCACCAGTTACTCGTTTGAAATCGAATCCCATTGCCCTAAGAGCATGCCATAGGTGACCTTGAATAAAGAAAAATCCAAAGTAGTAATGAACGTTAGCTAGCCAAGCACGAGAAGTATGAGCACCATTTGGAAGATCCACAGTATCGATCCAATATGGAGAAATCCCAAATTTAAGTGCTAATGGTTCTCCAAACCATTCAACAGGGTAAACAGTGGTATTTGTTGCGCTCCAGAATGCTGCTACAACTGCCATCCAGCCAATACCAGCTAGTGACCAAGAAAGAATTGCTTCTGCAGAAAGAAGCCCAGCTCCTTTGAACTTGGTATATTCTCCAACCTGCTTAGTAGCGATATGGAAAGCACCACCAGTAATTTCCAAGAAAGCCAAGAAAGCATGACCACCCATAACATCTTCCAAACTATCAATAGTTAGGAAGTCAAACTGATGATCCCAGATATGACTCAAGTTAAGGTCGTATTCAACCTGACGAATAGCACCAATAGCAGGATCATAGATTCCATGAATTCGCGCCCATTCAACAAACCAAATACAAGCAACACCGAAGAAAATCAAATGATGTCCAAGGATGAAAGTCTGGTTATCTGGGTTGTCCCATTCAAGCTTGAATTTTCTGGCCTGTGGCACAGAAGATTCCTGCATATCACTAGAGAAAAGAAGAGAATGCATCAATCCACCTGCCCCATAGGCCATGGATCCAACTAGATGACACACAGCAACTGCAACAACCGCACTTCCACCAACAAAGGCTCCAGTTTCATCGAAACCTATGCCCAAGGCTGCTAAGTGAGGAAGCGCAATTAAAGGCTGATGTCCCATTGGTACGGAAGGGTCAAATCGAGCCAATTCAAATAACGTGAAGGCACCAGCCCAGAAAGCAATCAAACCGGTATGAGCGGCATGAGCAGCAATAAATTTGCCTGAACGGTTGGTGACCCCTGAGTTACCAGCCCACCACCCGTAGGTGACAGCTGAATTTCCATAGGTCTGCATTAGAAGTGCTATTTTTCAAAACCGAACAGAGAATACTGCAATTTCATCGAATACTCATGTAAGAGAAAGAATCTGTAAATTTTTTTTATTATTTAAATCAAATCAAAAAATTTTTTCAAAAAAAGCAGGTTTTAAAGAATAAAAAACAGACAGCAAAGGAGGCATAACAACATAATCAAGCGATTTGCCTAACTAAGACCATTTGATTAAAGAATTAATTAATACAAAAAAGGAGCTTATATCAGGCATTCGAGACCAATTAAGTCTCAGAGTCAATATAAATACATTCAAATATGTAATTAATATAAAAGATTAATTTGCTCTCTTTATTTATAACTATTAAATAATTAAATCCTTTTGGATAATCAATCATGGACTTCAATCGACTTAATAGTCTAGAAATGGAGACAGAAGACCACTATAGAAAAAAAGCGAATTCTTATAGAACATCACCTCAATACGGAAAAATGATTTCTCTTTATCCAGTTCTCGAGACGTCTATCAAAGATTGTAAAGATGAAAATCTAGTAGCTTAAAAGTCAATTTTAAATATTGAATTAACCAAAGCTTTTAGTTTTCTTTAAGCTACTTTTTGATCAAAAGAAGGATTCTTATTTTGCCAAGATTCAATAACTTCTTTACATCCGTCTATAAAATAGTAAACTTTTGGTTTCCATGGTAATTGCCCAGGATCATTTGAACTTTTCCAGTGAGCTCCTGGCTTTAGATACCCCATTTCTCTCAATAACTCTAAAATTTTTTCATCAACCTCTAAAAGCGCACAAGCTTCTTTTTCTGATAACCACATTGAAAGTTCTATCATTCTTGAACAAATCAGTATCTTTTTTTTAACGTAAAATTCAAATCAAAGAAAGCTCAAGATATCAACTAAAAAGAAAATAGTAACCAAAATATACTTAATTGAGTCTGAATCTAATTCAATTACCATCAAACCAAGGCCTAATATTATTTTTACTTATAGGTACTGTTAAGCCCGAGTCTAAGGACGGATAAAAAGAGTCAATTGTTTTCAAGTCACTTTTATTCTTAACTAATTTAGAAGATTTTACATAATTTATTTCATTCCATCCAGTTTCCCAATTAGATGACTCAACTAATTGGGACCAAAAAACTTTTACAATCACCCTCGAATCAAGAACAGCCATCATAATAACCCACTTTTTTACTAATTCGCCACTATGGTTTATTGCAACAAAATGTACATGTCCATGAATAACAACTTTACTAGTCCATGCTTTTACAGGAGGCCAAATCATTAGATCAGATAAATCATAATATTTTTTATAATAAATAATTTTTTTAGCTGATTTATTTTGATTTTTACAATTATATATTGACTAATTTTTCTTTTTTATTTTTTTGTATTCTTCTCTAATTGATTTCAATAATGCTTGTTTTTTTTTCATTAATTCATTCTTTTCTTTAAAATCTATTTCAAGTCTTTCTTCCTTGGTTAAGTTCATCCAATTATTAATGTCAAAATTTTGCCTAGATTTTTCCTTAATTTTTTTTTTCTTTTTTTTGAAAATAAATTTAAAAAGCATTATTCTTTGTAAAAATTAAATTAATTAAAAACTTAAATGAATTTTCACTTATTTAAGACCTCATAATAGCCAAATAATTTATTTATGACGATATTTCAGCTCCCTTCTCCAAGCTTCCAAAGATTTAGACCTGTATTCTCTATCTCTTGTCGATTGACAACTGATCTCGTATCAAATAGCCAGGCAGGTGATCTCATCAAAGAAGCTAAATAATTCCAATCCAGACCAAAAAATTCATCCCATGCAGTAAGAATTAAAACTGCATCAACATTTTTCAATGCCTCTTGAATTGAATTGGCCTTTTTCCAAATACCTTGATTGTTAAATGAATATTTTTCGAAATCTTCCTCTATTCTCTCAAATGAAACCTTTGGATCATATATTGACAAAAAAGCTCCTTCTTCGAGTAAGTCACTGGAAATTCTTATAGCGGGAGATTCTCTGGTATCGTTTGTATTTGCCTTAAAAGAAAAACCCAGTATTGCTATATTTTTCCCATTAACTGTTCCGAAGAGCTTCTCAAGAACAATTTTATAAATTCTATCTTGTTGCCAAGTATTGAGTTCTACCACTTGTTTCCAGTAATTTGCAACCTCTGGCAACCCAAAGTATCCACTTAAATAAACTAAATTCAAAATGTCCTTTTTAAAGCAACTGCCTCCAAAACCAGGGCCTGCATTGAGGAATTGATTTCCTATCCTTTTATCTGTTCCTATTGCTTTTGCGACTTCCTGAATATCAGCTCCAGTAGCCTCACAAAATGCTGAAATAGAATTTATTGAACTAATTCGCTGTGCCAAGAAGGCGTTGGCAGCTAATTTGGAAAGCTCACTACTCCACAAATTCGTACAAATTATTTTTTCACTAGGAACCCAGTTCAAATAGATTTGCACTAATGCGTTTATAGCGTCAGCATCTTCTCCACCAATTAAAACTCTATCAGGTTCCTCCAAGTCATTAATTGCGGTTCCTTCTGCCAAGAATTCAGGATTTGATAAAACAGAAAAAGTTTTTGAAATTTCATTTTTTTTGTTCTCCTGATTTGTTGTCATAAGTATCTCTTTTATTGCTTTGGCAGTACGAACTGGAAGAGTACTTTTTTCTATTACTATCGAATGCCCTTTAGCGTATTTAGATACTTGCCTTGCACTAGCTTCTACCCAACTAAGATCGCTTGCTTGACCTGCACCAAGACCTTTTGTTTTTGTTGGTGTATTGACTGATATAAAAATCATATCAGCATCAGATATTGCCTTTTCCATTTCTGAACTAAAAAAAAGGTTTCGACCTCTAGTTCTAGAAATAATCCGATCTAATCCAGGTTCAAAAATAGGCAATTTATTTAGATCAGAATCATTCCATGCCTCAATTCTTTCTTTGTTTATGTCAACGACCCAAACTTCTAAATCTGGACATTTATCGGCAATAACAGACATAGTTGGTCCGCCAACATATCCAGCACCAATGCAACAAATTTTTTTGATCTTAATAGAGGTCATTTAAAACAATCAATGATTTTATTAATCAATCAATTTTGTAATTAACTGATCAATATCCACGCTTGAAAAAATATATTCCTTACTCTGTTCATTCTTTTCATTATCCCTTAATTTCTTCATCAATAATTGATCTTTAGATGCCTCATCCTCACCAATCACTATGGCCCATTTAGCCCTACTTTTATCTGCACGCTTGAATTGTTTAGAAAATGATGAGCCTGAGTAATCCAATTCAATTGTTAAGTTGGCTGCTCTTAACTGACAGGTAATTTTTAAAGCAAGTTGTTCAGCTTTTTCACCTCTATGAATTACATATACATCTGGAGATTTTGAATGTAGGATTTTTTCCCCAGCTAGAATTGTTAATCTTTCCATCCCGATAGCCCATCCAATCGAAGGAGTTTTAGGCCCTCCCAATTCGCTTATCAAACCATCGTAACGGCCTCCACCACATACTGTTGCTTGAGAACCTAGGTGATCACTTGTTATCTCGAAGGCTGTATGAGAATAATAATCAAGTCCCCTTACCAAGTTTTTGTTAATTTTATATGGGATATTTAGATTTTCGAGTAACTCCTGTAAGTAATCAAATCTATTTTTACTCTCATTAGATAAAAAGTCATTTAAGGAAGGAGCTTTATATAAAAGTTCTTTTGTAGAATTATTTTTACTATCTAATATTCTCAAGGGATTAACATTGACTCTTTTCTGAGAATCTTCATCTAATAAATTAATTCTTTGATTTAGCCAATCTTTCAACTCCTCTTTGAAAAGATTTCTATCTTCATTACTCCCAAGACTATTAATTTCTAAAGTCAAATCATTCAGGCCAACATCCTTTAAAAACTCCCAAGCTATTGAAATAACCTCAGCATCACTCAAAACAGAGGCCAATCCAACGAATTCGACTCCAATCTGATGAAACTGTCTTTGTCTACCTGCTTGGGGGCGCTCATATCGAAACATTGGTCCTTTATACCAGAGCCTTTGAGGCCCATTATTTAATAATCCATGTTGAAGAATTGCCCTCGCAACAGAAGCTGTGCCTTCAGGTCTCAAAGTACAAGAACGACCTCCTCTATCTTCGAAGGTGTACATTTCTTTGCCCACTACATCAGTATTTTCTCCAATACCCCTTGAAAACAATTCGGTTTGTTCAATAATCGGTGTCCTAATTTCTTGAAGCCCAGCTCGACTAAAATGTTCAAGTGCCATTAATTCGATCTTCTGCCAGCCCTTACTCTGAGCAGGCAAAAGATCTACCATTCCTCTTAAATTCTTGAGATTGGTCAAAGTTGCTTCAGCCTAATTATTTGTTGTTTGTTTAATAGTAATTGTTTAAGTAGACTGAAAAATAATATTTATTCAGCAAGTCTTGTTAAAACAAATTAGCAAGCCTCAATTTAGGATAGTAAGGAAGCTTAATCTTCTAGTCGAGTTGAGCCTGAATATTTTATTAGCCAAAAATTAACTCTTCTTCTGACATTAAAAGGCATTTCATTTTGGAGTTGAATTAATTCCATAGCACCAAGTCTTTTTAGTTCTCTTGATTCAAGACTCCACATTTTTTCCGCTTCACAAATCAAACGAGCCCAACTTCTTGAGTGCTGCCATTGCCTAAGACGCTTTTTCAATTCGCTACCATCAGCCTTACTTTTAACAAGGGGAAACTGACCAACTATGTTTTTCTTGGTGAAATATTTTCTCATAAATTAAGCATCAAGAAAACTCTAGAAAACTCATTACTCAATACATTAAACATATAGCAAAGATTTGAAATGAGTACTTTATGAAAAATCTACTTCAAACATTAAATTCGACTTCATGAACGGAGAATTCTAATTTTTTCATATCCCGACGACTCATTTTTCTAGACCAAGCCCCCTTAATTGCATCATTCCATCTAAAACCAGCATTTTTTGCCAAATACCTATCCTCATAAGAGATCTCAGCACGAATCAGAACTTTTGGTTCTAACGCTCTAATCAATAGTTTTTCGAGTTCACTACATCTTTTAAAAACCTCTGACAAATATATGCAATCTGTCAAAGCTCTATGTGCATTCCAGACTGGTACACCGTATGCCAATGCAAGATCTTTAACAGAGGGGCGAGTCTTCAATTGTCTATCAGCAGGCCAAGTTATATCATCCATCGAACAAATCCATTGTTTTTCAATCTGAGGCAATTTATTAAAACCGAACCATTTCATATCAAATTCTGCATTGTGAGCAACAATTGCATCTGATACTTCAACCAAAGATTCAAAGTATTTAATTGCTTCTGATAGCGGTTGAGGCAATCTAGTTATTTCAGCAGGAATATTATTTATTTTTTCAGCTTTATTGATTTCAACTGGTAATAGAAAAGATTGCTGAGCTAACACCGATCTACTTTTTACATTAAAAAGGATCGAACCTACTTCAAGACAATCATCCCTTTCATTATCAAGACCGGTGGTTTCCGTATCTAAAATCAAGATATTTTCTGGAAAATGCTCTTTACTTAAAATTTCAACCCGCTCTTCTTTTGACCTGAATGAATTTTCTTCTCCGAGCTCTTTAGTTTTTTCACTGGCAATTTCTTTAGTTGTTTCATATAGAAAGCCAAGCTGTTCGCTCTCTTCCTGATGATTCTGATCTTCTGTCACTTCTAAATTAATTAGTCATTCTTCTATTATCATCAAAAAAAACAGAGTTTCATAAAAACTTAGTAGAAGATTAGAAATAAAAGATACTTATATTTAATTTATAATCGTTTTTATTTTTTCTATAGAGTGATTCTTCATCAATGAGCACTTTTAGGCGTATAAGTGATGTTTCTTGTCAATGGCCATCAAGACCAATTGGTCTTATAGAACTAATTGGAGGTAGCTATATTTCAATTAAACCAGAAGTTACATACAAAAGACTTATTACTGGTTTCTTACAAAGAAATTTTGCAGTACATTCATGGGCTTATATCCCTAACTTTGATCATCAACTTCAAGCAAATTATGCATGGAAACAATTCCGTCAATCCCGAAAAATCCTTGAAAAAAGAATTGGCTTAAAACCAATATCAATAAAACTGGGTCATAGTCTTGGATGTAAGTTGCATTTACTAGCACCGGATGGAGGAAGGAATTCCGATGGTTTAGTAGCTATAAGCTTTAATAATTTTAGGGCAGATAAATCGATACCTTTACTTAAGAAAATGTCTCAAAAACTTAATTTTCAAACTGAATTTAGTCCAAGTCCCTCAGAAACATTAAATCTTATAAGAGAACATTATGAGCAAGTAAATAACCTATTAATAAAATTTAAAAATGATAATCTAGATCAAAATGATTTATTACTTAAATCATTAAAGGAAAGACCTTCAGATAAATCTAAAATTATATTGTTAGATGGTAATCATCTAACCCCAATAAGTATAGGGATAAGAGAGAAGTTACTAAAGTCTAAATTTCAAAGCTCTTTGAAATATGAAAAAATTGATTTAGTAGTCGATCAAGTAACTAATTGGAAAATTTAATACTAACTTCTTAATTTATCTAAAACAGATCTATCTTCAAGAGTACTAGTATCACCGCTTATTTCATCTCCCGAAGCCAGTGCTCTCAAAATTCTGCGCATTATTTTTCCGCTTCTTGTTTTAGGAAGAGAGTCAGTAAATTTAATTTCATCAGGTTTAGCAATTGGTCCAATTTCATTCACGACATGTTTTTTTAATTGTGCATCAATATTTTCATTTGCATCTGCACCAGTTTTCAACGTGACAAAGGCTACTATTGATTCCCCTTTTAAATCATCAGGTCTACCAACTACTGCAGCTTCTGAGATGAGCTCATGACTAACTAAAGCTGATTCTATTTCCATTGTTCCAAGCCTATGACCAGAGACATTTATAACATCATCAACTCTTCCCATAACCCAAAAATAACCTTCCTCATCTTTTCGAGCCCCATCTCCAGCAAAATATATATAGCTATTATCCGAAGGTTTTAAATACTCCCAGTAACTCTCTCTAAATCTTTTTTCATCTCCATAAACATTTCTCATCATTCCAGGCCATGGTCTTTTAACTACTAAATATCCACCCTCATTACTAGAAACAGAGTCTCCATCTGAATTGACCACATCGGCTTCAATCCCAGGCAAAGGGAAAGTTGCTGATCCAGGTTTTGTTGGAGTCGCTCCTGGAAGAGGACTAATCATTACACCTCCAGTTTCTGTTTGCCACCATGTATCAACTATTGGGCATTTCCCTCCTCCAATAACGTCTCGATACCAGATCCAGGCCTCAGGATTAATCGGCTCTCCAACAGTTCCTAAAAGTCTCAAACTAGATAAATCGTATTGATTAGGAATCATTTCTCCTGCTTTCATAAACGCCCTTATAGCGGTTGGAGCAGTATAAAAAATTGAAATTTTATGCCTCTGAATTACTTCCCAAAAAGCGCCTGGATTTGATGGCCTAGGAACTCCTTCGTACATAACAGTAGTAGCACCATTAGATAGTGGGCCATAGACGATATAACTATGTCCAGTTATCCAACCCACATCAGCGGTACACCAATAAACATCATTTTCACGAATATCAAAAATCCATTTAAAAGTTAAATGAGACCAAAGGTTATACCCAGCAGTTGAATGAACTACTCCTTTTGGTTTACCTGTAGAGCCAGAAGTATACAAAACAAATAAGCAATCCTCGCTATCCATTTGTTCTGGCAAACATTCTTCTGATTGACTATCTACAATTTCATGCCACCAATAATCTCTACTATCATCCATAGAAATAAGTTTTTTTGTCCTTTGAACAACTAAAACAGATTCGACCTTTGGGCAAGTACCACCCTCCAATGCTTGATCAACAGCATCTTTGAGAGGAATTATTTTGTCTTTTCTAAAACCGCCATCAGCTGTAATTACTGCTTTCGCTTCTCCATTAATCAACCGGTCCCTTAGAGCCTCAGAAGAAAAGCCTCCAAACACCACTGAATGAGGTGCACCAATCCTTGCACAAGCAAGCATTGCAATTGCAGCCTCAGGCACCATGGGCATATACAAAGCAACAAGGTCACCTCTACCTATACCTATAGACTTAAGTGCATTAGCTGCTTTGCAAACTTCTTTGTGTAGTTGTTTGTAGGTATATTTTTTTTGCTCACCTGGCTCCCCTTCCCAAATCAAGGCGATTTTGTCAGCTGTTGAACTATTTAAGTGTCGATCTAGACAGTTAAAAGAAATATTAGTTTTTCCACCATCGAACCATTTAGCGAATGGTGGATTGGACCAATCAAGTACTTTGCTAAAAGATTTAAACCAGTGTAATTCTTCTCTAGCTGCATCCCCCCAAAACTTGTTGGGATCTGATTTGGCCATCTCCGTCATCTCCAAATACTTAGAAAAAGATGAGATTCTACTTTTACTAGAAAAGTCATCAGAGGGGGGGAAAACTCTCTGCTCCTGAAGAACAGACTCAATAGAGTTAGAATTGTCTGAATTCATGAAAGATAAAAACAACTTTTCATTTATTGCATTCAAGCTATTTCTGACAAAAAGGCTTGAATAGTGAAACTCTTATTTAAAACAAATTCATAATGAAGAAAAATTGGAATTTTCCTAAAGCCTTTTTATTTGATCTTGATGGAGTTCTAATTGATTCAGAACCCTTACATGGACAAGCATGGAAAGAAACAGCCTCACTTTTTAATCTAAATCTAACTTCTAGCCAACTAAAACTATTAAGAGGAAGAAGAAGAATTGATTGTGCCAATGAACTGGTTAAATTGATTCCGAAGGAAGTTAAGGTGAAAGAATTACTAAACCTACATAAGCCCATCTCAAGGAAACTTATCCTCAATGCTCAAGCAATGCAAGGTGGTGAAAGCTTGGTCAAAAGGTGTCATGAAAACAATATCCCAATGGCGTTAGTAACCAGTAGCAGCTCTGAATCTTTCCAAATAAAAACTGCTCCTCATCAATGGATGAATCTATTTTCTGTAATGGTTCTTGGCGATGACAAATTACTAGCCAAAGGGAAACCGGCTCCAGACCCATATCTATTAGCCGCTGAAAAATTAAATATTGCTCCTGAAGAATGTTGGGCAGTTGAAGACTCAATCTCTGGAACATCCTCAGCATTGGAGGCAGGATGTCTTGTTTTCTTTTTAAAAGAAAACACCGATGAACTTCCAAAAAAAGAAGTTTTTGATCAACACATTAATTTAAAACAAATTACCCATTTAACAGAAATTGAACAAATGTTAAATGAGTATTGAATTAATAAAGCCTGCTAATAACAAATTCAGGCAATTCAAGTAATGCCTTTTTTGATGGTGAATCTGGTAACCAAGAAATTGAACCTTTTGATTCAGAAGCATATTTTTCGGCTAATTCTCTTGATTTTTTGATCGCACTTGAATGTCTCACTAGAGATAAAGCTTTATCAAGATCATCTTTTTGGGAGAATTTACCATTAATGAGTTCGCTAAGAGTTGGATTCTCCTCCAAAGCATAGAAAACAGGCGCAGTAAGGTATCCACTTTGAAGATCACTAGCAGCAGGTTTACCTAATTGTTCATCATTTCCAGTAAAATCTAGAATATCATCAACTACTTGAAAAGCTAATCCTAATTGTCTTCCATAAAAATAAAGTGATTCTAACCTCTCTTTATCTACATCGGTTAAAACACCAATAGCTTTGGAGCTATTGGCAATAAGTGAGGCTGTTTTACAATAGCTTTTTTCTAAATAACTTTCGAAAGATTGACTAGAATCGAATCTATTAAGACCCTGCTTAATTTCTCCTTCAGCTAGATCCATAATCACTCTACTTAACAATTTAACAACATCTAAATTATCAAGATTTGCCAAATGCCAACTCGCTTGGGCAAATAAAAAATCTCCAGCGAGAACAGCTATTCTTGGATCAAATCTACTATGGACAGTTTCAACACCCCTTCGTGTATCAGCTTCATCAACAACATCATCATGCACAAGAGAAGCGGTATGAATCATCTCAGTGATTTGGGCCAATTGTCGATGTTTCAAAGGAAGATCCTTTTCAGAAGTCAAGGCTCTTGAAATTAATAAAACAATTCCAGGTCTTAAACGTTTCCCTCCTGCACTAAAAAGATGTTCTGCAGCAGCCTGCAAAATAGGGTGTCCAGCGCCTATGAGGCTGCGAAGGTCCAAAAGCAATGCTTCTAGATCAAGTTCAACAGGTTGAAGAATTTCCGTTGCTGTGGTCATAAAACCGCTCTACTTTTTAATATTAAGAGACGCAACCCTTCTTCTGCAGTGAAACGAGTTTAACTTCAGGAAACACATTTAACCAATGCTTAGCTTTAATAGAAAATTTCCTAGGATTAGAGGTTACGTAAAACTTTGAATCAACTAAATTTTTTCTCTTTAAAAAATTGCTTGTTTTTGAATCAATAAACAACTTTAATTTCAAAGAAAGAGCTTCAGCAGGGTCAATCAATTTAACACCAGAGGGTAACACCCTAGTGAAAAAAGGAGTTATGAGAGGATAGTGGCTACAGCCAAGAATTAAAGAATGAATTCTTTGCTCCAAAAGGGGTTGTAAATATTTAATGGCAACATCAGTAATCTCATCTGAATTAATATTATCCATTTCAATCATTGGAACTAATTCAGGACAGGGTTGCTCAATTACATAAGTTTTTGGTTTGAATTCTAAAATCGCATTTGTATAAGCCTTGGTTTTAACGGTAGAAGGAGTTGCAAGAACTCCCACCCTGGATTCATTGATAGTTGAGGCAGCAGAGACAATCAAGTCAAAAACAGGGACATTGGAATTTTTTTTTATTACATCCAAGGCAATTGCATTTGTCGTATTACACGCAACCAACAAAGCATCAATATTTTGATTACTAAACCAAAATGATATTTCTTCAGCAATTTTCTCAATTTCATTAGTTGTCTTTACTCCATAGGGGAGTCTTGCAGTATCAGCCAAATATAAAAATTCATTATTCGGGCATAATTCAATAACCTTTTTTAAAACAGAGATGCCTCCAACTCCACTATCAAACAATCCAAGGCGCATATTTAGTTCGAAACTTTTAGATAATTCAGTATTCCTCTAGCAATAGCAAAAGAAATTTTATCTCTATAACTTTTTTGCCGTAATAAATCTGCATCATACATTCCAGTGACGAATCCAATCTCTACTAAAGCTGCAGGCATAGATGTTTTTCTAATTACATAAAAGCGAGATCTACGAACCCCCCTATCTGGGCTTTGCGGAGAAACAATTAAAATTTGTTTTTGAATATTTTTTGCTAAGGAATAGCCTTTATAACCAGAGTAATAATAAGTCTCTAGTCCATTTACATCTTTTCGCTTACCTCTTGTTGCATTTGCATGAATACTTACAAAAGCATCTGCTCTTGAATCATTAGCTTTATTAACTCTCGGTTGTAAATCTAATGTTCTCTCATAATTGCGAGTTAGTAATGTTTTAACACCTTTCTTTATTAGAAATCCTGAAACACTCTTTGACACTTCTAATACAATGTCGGTCTCTCTTAATCCATTAATTCCGACAGCCCCAGGGTCCGAACCTCCATGGCCTGGATCTATAACAACTTTATACTTTCCATATGGAACATTGGGTAAAGAAGAAATATCAAAGTCTTGAACCTCTATCTTTTCATAAGTTCTTTTTATTGAGTTTCTTAAAATATTACCTTCTTCAATTGAACGAAAAGAATTACTTTCTAAACCAATAAATTTCAACTCCCATGTGTTTGGAGAAATACCAATTAATTTTAATTTTGAGGGGTCTAATTCAACTGTGGGTGAAAACTCAATAACTAGCCTTGTTTTACCCTTAGTAGGTTTACCTAGTCTAATTTCCTTAACTGATCCATTGCCCGTAATAGTTCTAGGGCGACTTAATTCTCCAGGGAAATCAATCCATACCCTTTCGCCTTTATCAGTGGTTGATGATTGATAAAAAGCATCTAATTTAGCCCCAGAAGAAGTTCTTAATTTAAGGCTCCCGCTACTAGTTAAGGCCCAAGCTGCAAGAGCGCTGGCAGATCTGAGTGGTAATGAAATAAAGAGATTGGAACAAAAAATAAATCCCGCAAAAAATGCTAATTTTGACTTTAAAGATTGATCCTTAAACATCAACTAAAAAGCTCTGTTTTTCTGTGTTTCAGGCTTGGCATTTGTCGTCTGATTCTCTCAACTCTTTTTTTATCAGCTGGTGCAATTGCTGCTCCTTGAACAACCCCTGCATCTGCAAGAACTGTCCCCCATGGATCAATAACCATCGCATGTCCATGGCTTTGTCTTCTTCCATAGTGGCGACCAGTTTGAGCTGGAGCAAGAACATAAGCGGTATTTTCAATAGCTCTTGCTTGAAGCAAAACTTGCCAATGATCCTTTCCCGTAAAAGCAGTAAAAGCAGCTGGAATCATTAATAAATCTGCGCCTTTATTAACCAAATCCCGATAAAGTTCAGGGAATCGCACGTCGTAACATATCGATAGACCGATTTTACAAAGACCTGGCACATCAACAACAGGTGGAGATTGACTACCGGAAACAATTGTTTCAGACTCTCTGTAGGTATTACCTTCAGGAAGATCAACGTCAAAAAGATGAATTTTGTCATATTTTGCTAGAGATTGGCCGTCCTTCCCAAACAATTCAGCTCTGTTTAAAGTTCTTATTCCATCGCCCGCGGGGACAGGGAAGCCACCTCCAAGTAAAACGACTTGATACCGTCTTGCCATCGTTACTAAAAAACTGTTGCATTTTTCAAAGATTGACGACGCAATTTTTAATTTTTTCTGATCTTCGCCCAAAAAAGCAAAGTTTTCAGGAAGTCCAACAAGATCAGCCCCTCGCCTTGAAGCTAACTCAATTTGTTCTTCAGCAGCATTGAGATTTGCGTCTATGTCTGAGGTACTTGTTAGCTGTAAGGCCGCAGCCAAAAAATCTGACACTGAGTTAATAAAGAAATAATAATTTAAGAGTTAGTTTGAGCGAAGTACGCCCGTCTCAATTTGTTTCGGAATAATAGAAAGGTTATCCAAAGATGCGCAACAAGCAAAATCATCATCATGATTACCTATCCCTGCAAGTCTTTGTCCATGACTTGCAACACGTAAACATCCCTCAACATTATTCTCCCAATTTTTCCATAGTGCAATTGAAGACATCAATTCATCATTTAATATCTGAACCGACTCTAGTTGATCCATTAAAAGAGAGGCTAAGGCTCCAGCGGCTAATGAATCTTCTAGAGAGTAGGAACCTTCCCACCCACTACCAACAATCCAAACTTCTTTTGGATTATCACTTTTCAATCTTTCAGCAATAGCTTTCCTATTTGGGAATGCCATTGTGTATAAACTTTTGGATTCTCTAACACGATGTAATGACCTTGTTCCATTTGTAGTGCTCATAAAAACTCTTTTACCTTTTACTCGATCAGCTGAGACTCCCAATGGAGAATTTCCCAAGTCAAATCCATCAAGTTTTTTGCCACCTCTCTCTCCGACAAGAATTTTATCTTTAGTATCAAAAGTCTTTGCCTGATTTTTAAGTTCGTCCACATCTGCAAACACTTGAACTGAATCAGCTCCATTTTCAAGAGCCCAGGCGATAGTTGTTGTAGCTCTCAAAACATCAATTACTACAGATGATTCAGGGATAATTCCACTAGGCACATCTGCCGCCACATAAAAATAAGAAAGTTTCATTTCCACAAAGGCTGATAACTTGCGTCACAGTAACTAGATAAATAGGTTAATCGTGCAGACCTTCATGAAATTATTTCGTCAAGAACCTCTTACAAGGGACATTAGAGACTTTCTTACTCTTTTAGAAAAGAAAGGTCAATTAAAGAGAATAAGCGTTCCAGTTGATAGTGACCTAGAAATTGCAGCAATAAGCGACCGTGTTCTTGGTATGGGGGGACCGGCTCTACTTTTTGAAAATGTAAAAGGATCATCAATTCCTGTTGCAGTCAATTTACTTGGCACAATGGAACGCGTGGTTTGGAGTATGGGCTTAGAGAAGCAAGAACAATTGGAAGATTTAGGTAAAAAGTTAGCGCTTCTTCAACAACCAAGGCCTCCAAAAGGATTTAATGAAACCAAAGCTTTTGCGTCAGTTGCTTGGGATCTACTTAAAGCACGTCCCGATATTGATCTATTACCACCTTGCCATCAAAAGGTAGTTGGTGAAAAAGATTTAGATCTAAATAATTTGCCACTTTTACGTCCCTGGCCAGAGGATGCTGGCGGTGCCATCACTTTAGGACTGGTAATAACAAAAGATCCTGAAACAGGGGTGCCAAATGTTGGAGTTTATCGGCTCCAAAGACAATCTGCTAAGAGCATGACAGTGCATTGGTTAAGTGTCAGAGGGGGAGCTAGGCATCTTCGGAAAGCAGCTGCTATGAATAAAAAGTTAGAAGTTGCTGTAGCGATTGGAGTACACCCACTTCTTGTAATGGCTGCAGCAACTCCTATTCCAGTACAGCTCAGCGAATGGCTTTTTGCAGGTTTATATGCAGGAGAGGGTGTTCGATTAACTAATTGCAAAACTATCGATCTTCAAGTACCTAGTCACAGTGAAATTGTTCTGGAAGGATCTATATCTCCTGGTGAAGAGATGATGGATGGTCCATTTGGAGACCATATGGGGTTCTATGGGGGAGCTGAAGCCTCACCTTTAATAAGATTCCAATGTATGACTCAAAGAAAAAACCCTATATTTTTAACCACTTTCAGCGGGAGGCCCCCAAAGGAGGAGGCCATGCTTGCCATAGCATTAAATCGAATTTATACCCCAATACTTAAACAACAAATACCTGAAATTATTGATTTTTTCCTTCCAATGGAAGCTTTGAGCTATAAGTTAGCAATCATATCTATTGATAAAGCATATCCAGGTCAGGCGAAAAGAGCTGCTATGGCTTTTTGGAGTGCTCTACCTCAATTTACTTATACAAAATTTGTCGTCATCGTCGACTCAACCATTAATGTAAGAGATCCTAGACAAGTAGTTTGGGTAATATCAAGTCAAGTTGACCCTCAAAGAGATTTATTCATACTTGAAAATACTCCTTTTGATACCCTTGACTTCGCGAGTGAGCATATCGGCTTAGGAGGGAGATTAGCTATTGATGCAACAACAAAAATTGGCCCAGAGAAAAATCATGATTGGGGTAAACCATTAACAAGGCCTAAAGAACTTGAGGACAAAGTAGATGAAAAATGGGCAGAACTAGGGTTATCGGAGCTGGAAAACAAGCAACCAAGTCCAGAATTATTTGGTTATGTTATCGATGAACTAATGCGTCAAAAACAAATAAACAATTCATAAATCAGAAATAAAGCTTATCGATAAATAAAATATAAAAAAATATATTGTTTTTTCATTGAAAGTTCCCACTAAAGATCAGTCTTTAAGAGACCTTCAAAAAGGAGGGGAGCTCTGTGGAAAAGTAAAAGTACCCGGAGATAAATCAATCTCCCACCGCGCACTACTTTTTGGGGCTATCGCTAAGGGGAAAACCATAATTGAGGGCCTTTTACCTGCTGAAGATCCATTAAGTACTGCTGAATGCCTTAGATCAATGGGCGTAAAGATTAGCCCAATTAAAAAAGGAGACATTGTTGAAATTGAAGGCGTTGGATTAAATGGCCTCCAAGAGCCTGAAGATATTTTGAACTGCGGCAATTCAGGAACAACTATGAGATTAATAATGGGACTATTGGCCGGTCAAGATGATCATCATTTCATCCTTACAGGAGATAAATCACTCCGAAATAGGCCAATGAAAAGAGTGGGACAGCCGTTAAAAATGATGGGGGCTAAAGTTTCTGGAAGATGCGGTGGAGACTTAGCTCCTCTATCAATTATTGGGAACAAATTAAGAGGTGCCGTAATTGGTACTCCAGTAGCAAGTGCTCAGATAAAATCTGCAATCCTACTAGCTGCTCTTAATGCAGAGGGCTCAACGACTGTTATCGAGCCGGCCAGATCAAGAGATCATAGTGAGAGAATGTTAAAAGCCTTTGGAGCTAATCTAGAAGTTGGTGGTGAGATGGGTAGACATATAACTGTTTCCCCAGGCAAAGAGCTACAAGGTCAATCAATTGTTGTTCCGGGTGATATTAGTTCCGCTGCATTTTGGCTCGTTGCAGGTAGCATCATACCCGGGTCAGAATTAGTTGTAGAAAATGTTGGTTTAAATCCAACAAGAACTGGAATAATTGACGTATTAGAAGCAATGGAAGCAAATATCAACCTAATAAACAAAAAGGATGTGGCCGGTGAACCTGTTGGTGACATTGAAGTTTTCTACAACGAAAGCTTGAAACCATTTAAAATTGATGGTGAGATAATGCCTCGGCTTGTAGACGAAATACCTATTTTATCTGTAGCAGCATGTTTTTGTAATGGTATCAGTCAAATAAAAGGAGCAAGTGAATTAAGAGTAAAAGAAACTGATCGATTAGCTGTAATGGCCAGGCAATTAAAAAGGATGGGGGCAAAAGTAGATGAACATCAAGATGGTCTAACTATCTATGGAGGAAATAATTTAAGAGGATGCGAGCTGGATAGCGAAGATGATCACCGTATAGCCATGAGTTTAGCTATTGCATCAATAATGGCTAATTCTAATTCGACATTACGACGTAGTGAAGCTGCAGCAATCTCATATCCTGATTTCTGGAGTGATCTTATGAGACTTCAACAAAAAAGTTAGATTTTCTAAGAATTGGATGATTTAAAAAAACATACTACAAAAGATGGGAGTTTAAGTCTCTATAGCTTGTTCTATGAAGAAGGATTCCATGATAAGGACGGAGCACTTAGAGAATCAACTGCTAAATATCTCTTACCTGCTCAATTAGAACAATTTTCTAACACTGAAAAAATAGTCATTTTAGATGTTTGCATGGGATTGGGATATAACACAGGATGTATTCTCGAAAAGTTAATTCAAAGCAATATAAAAATTGAATGGCATGGGCTTGAGATTGATCAAAGGCCTCTTAAGCTTGCTCTTAATGAAAAAACATTTCAGAGAATTTGGTCTCCAAAAATATTACATTTTTTTAATTGCATAAACAAATCAGGGAAATGGTCTGAAGGTTTTAACGAAGGAACTATTCACTGGGGAGATGCAAGACAAAAAATATATGAAATACAAGATTATATACGCTTTGATTTAATTCTTCTTGATCCTTTTTCTCCACAAAAATGTCCCGAGCTATGGAGCGAAGAATTCATCTCTTTATTAACCAAAAGGCTTTCTTTCGAAGGCCGCTTAATTACATATTCAACTGCTGCCTCAATCAGAGCGAGTTTTATAAGAGCTGGTTTAAAAATCTATTCAATAGTTCCCTCAGTCGACGACCAAAACAAATGGAGTGCAGGGACAGTCGCTATGAGAAAGGGAATAGAGCGACCGTTTATTTCAAAAAATTGTCAGTTTAAAGACTTAAGCACCAGGGAAGTAGAACACCTTGCTACGCGTTCATCTATTCCTTACAGGGATCCAACAGGGAGAGGAAACTCTAAAGAAATTATTTCAACAAGAGAATTAGAGCAATCTAAAAGTCAACTAAAATACACTTCATCATGGAGAAAACGATGGAATACTGCGCAAAAGCAATAAAGCAATTAGATTTCTTCAAAAAAGTACTCTAATGCTTGCCATCGCAATTTTAGCGGCTGGAAAAGGTACGCGAATGAAAAGTAAGCTGCCTAAGGTTCTTCATCCTTTGGCAGGAAAATCACTTATTGATAGGGTTTTGTCTTGTACTCATAGGCTCAAGCCCAATCGTAAGTTAATAGTTATAGGACATCAAGCTTCTCTAGTAGAAGACTCTCTAAAACATCATCAAGACTTGGATTTTGTTCTTCAACAACCTCAAAATGGAACAGGACATGCGATTCAGCAATTAAGTCCCAGATTAAAAGGATTTAATGGAGAACTTTTAGTATTAAATGGAGATGTACCTCTGCTAAAAGAGGAAACTCTAAGTTCACTTTTAAAATTCCACAAAGAATCCAACGCCAGTGTAACTTTTTTATCTGCAAGCTTAGACTCTCCAACTGGATACGGGCGAGTATTTACAGATGAGTCGGGACTAGTAAAAAAAATCATCGAAGAGAAAGATTGCACTAATGAACAGCGAAAAAACAAATTAATAAATGCAGGTATATATTGTTTCAATTGGCAACAACTATCAGATGTTTTAAACTTATTATCTAACCAAAATAGTCAAAATGAGATTTATATAACAGATACTATAAGTTTACTCAAAAAAGCATTGCATTTTGAGGTAGATAATCCATTTGAGATTAAAGGCATTAATGATAGAGTTCAACTATCTGAATGCGAACAATACATCCAAGAAAAGCTTAAATCCTTATGGATGAGTAAGGGAGTTTCTTTTGTTGATCCTATTAGTTGCTCTCTAAGTGAGGATTCAAACTTTGGTACAGACGTAATTATTGAGCCACAAACTCATCTTCGTGGTAAATGCAGTATTGGCAATGGATGTCATTTAGGTCCAGGTAGTGTCATAACAAATTCAACTCTTGCGGAAAATGTATTAGCCATTCATTCATTCATCAATGAGGCAACGATTGGAAATAATACATCAATTGGTCCATTCGCCCACATAAGACCGGAATCAAACATAAGACAAAATTCTAAAATAGGGAACTTTGTAGAAATAAAAAAAAGTTGTATTGGTGAAGGGACAAAAATCAATCATTTAAGCTATGTAGGTGATTCAGCTCTAGGAAAAAATATTAATATTGGAGCAGGTACTATCACAGCTAATTTCGATGGTAAGAATAAACATAGAACAATTATTGATGATTATTCAAAAACCGGTGCGAATTCAGTACTTGTTGCGCCAATCAAGATTGGGGCACATGTAACCATTGGTGCAGGCTCAACAATAAGTAAAGATATTCCTGATAAAAGTTTAGTAGTTGAAAGATCAAAAGCAATTATTAGAACTAAGACTAATTAACTACAACGGCGAAATTATTTCTTTAAATAAGGTAATACTTTTTCTAATTCTAACTTACGACTACCTTTAATTAAAATATTGTCTCCCGGAGAAAGCCATGATAATAGTGACATAGCAGCATCTTTTGGGGTAGTTACTACATCATGATTTGGTAATTCTCTGATTGTCTTTTTTATTATATTAGATTCCTCCCCGCAAGAGACGAACACAATTCCAGTGAGACCTAATTCAACGGCTTTTTTAAGAACTTTCTGATGAAGTGAAATACTCTCAGAGCCCAACTCAAGCATCGTACCTAAAACTGCAAAATGCCTGCCAGGCTTGCTTACCAATAACTCTAAAGATGCAATAACAGATTCGGGTGATGCATTGTAAGTCTCATCTAAAACTAAATATTCTCCACAATCAACTAATCTATTTCTTCCCATTGGCATATTTATTTTTAATTGATCAAGATTCTTTATTGACAGTCCTAATTCTGTTGCGACAGTCAATGCCAGAAGAAAATTCATAGCATTATGTCTTCCTTCAAGGGGTAATTTGAATTTACTTCCCTCAAAACGTATGAAATTATTTTGCATGTCAATTTGAGAAATATAATCTGGTTCAATATCTTGAAAAGCAAAATCCTGATTATTAAAATCTAAGCAATTCAGTGAAAAGCCCTCTATCTCTACACGAACAATTCGTCCTGACCATTTTTCTAACAAAGCTTTTTCTAAGAGGTAGTCGCCAAAAGGAATGATCACAACACCATCAGATCTTAGGCTTGAGGTGATTTCAGACTTGGCTTTTGCAATATTTTCTCTACTACCAAGAATGCCAATATGAGCTTGTCCCACATTTGTAATTACAGCGATATCAGGTTCAGCAACTCGAGAGAGACGTGCAATTTGGCCGAAACCACGCATACCCATTTCGATAACAAAAGCAGCATCTTTTTCGGACCCTCTAAGCAGAGTTTTTGGAACACCAACATCATTATTTTCATTCCCTCTGCTAGAGACAATTTCACCAAGAGGAGACAGTATTGCTCGAATCAATTCTCTTGTAGTTGTTTTCCCAACAGAGCCAGTAACAGCAACAACAGGAAGACTTAAATTTCTTCGATGAAGCAATGCGATCTGTTGATAGGCGTACAGAGTATCTGGAACCACCCAGTGAGGCAGGTCAGTTGGTACCACACCATTATATTTTTCAGAAACTACTGCTGCCTGTATACCAAGATCAAAAGCCATATCTAAGAAATCATGACCATCAAATTTATTGCCTACCAAAGGGACAAAGAAATCACCCTTTTCAATTGTCCTCGAATCAGTAGATATACGACCAACAGGTAAATTAAGATCTATTTCCTTTTGATTACCTGGCTTCCCCCATAGTTCAATTAAGTCCTTAAAAGTAATATCCATACAAATATTTGAATAGAAGCAAAGTAATCTAAATACTCAAAAATCCTATAATTTTATTTTTTCCCTTTCCTTGAAGGATCTGCTTCTTGGCCGTAAGAAAACTTTTCAACCTCTGCAGCATCAGGAGAAGGCTCCTTAATTCCACAAACATCTTTGTACATTAATTCATATTCCTTCGCGGATCTATCCCAACTATATTTATTTGACATTGCTCTTAATTGTAATTCCTTCCAACTTTTCTGATGTCTATATGCTTCCCAAGAACGAACTAATGCTGTATAAAAGTCAATTGGTTCATACCGATCAAAGCAAAATCCAGAACCTGTTTCATTCATAGGGTTATAAGGTTCTACTGTATCCACTAAACCGCCTACTTTTCTAACGATCGGAATAGCACCATAACGCATAGCTAATAATTGACTAATACCACATGGCTCAAAACGACTAGGCATTAGGAATGCATCAGCGCCTCCATAAATGAGCCTTGATAATGCATCATCGTAAGTAAGAAAAACAGAAAAACGACCAGGATACTCAATTGCAAGTTGCCATAAAGATGACTCTAAATAGCGATCACCCGTGCCAAGGACAACGACCTGAGAGTCAGTATAAGAAAGAAGCCTTCTGGCTACTTGTAGTAAGAGGTCAATACCTTTTTGGTCAACAAGCCTACCAACCATTCCCATTAGATACTTATCTGGATTCACTTCAAGTCCCATTCTTTCTTGAAGGACTCTTTTATTAATTGCTCTACCAGAAATATTATCTACACTAAATTTAGATGGCAATGAATTATCCGTTGCTGGATTCCACTCATCCAGATCAACTCCATTTAATATTCCTCGTAATTTTCCAGAAATATAATTTAAAAGTCCCTCTAATTTTTCTCCATATTCAGATGTTCGAATTTCCCTTGAATAAGTTGGAGATACTGCATTCACTCTGTCGGCATACAACATTGCTGATGCCATCGTGTGATCACCATGCATATACCACGGGCACCAGGTTATTTGATCAAGCTTCCATCTCCATGGGCCTTGATACTTGAGATTATGAATAGTAAATACTGTACTGATTTCAGGGTCTTGGTGCATCCAAACTGGGATCATTCCAGTATGCCAATCATGACAATGGAGCACTTGTGGTTTCCATGAGTTCCATGCAAATTCAGAGACTGCACTAGCAAAAAAAGTAAATCTCCAATCTTCATCTTCTCCTCCGTATATACGCTCAGAATCAAAACATGGATGTCCAACTAAATAAATTGGCAACCCATTAGAGGGATGCCTTGTTTCAAAAACAGCGAAGTCAACACCCATTGTATTGGCCCGAAAGATAGGTTCAGGAGCAATATCCATCAACGTCCATAATTTTCCATACCCTGGAATTATTAATCGAACATCATGTCCAAGTTTTTTAAGCGCAGGAGGTAATGAACCAACAACATCACCCATACCTCCAACCTTTATCATTGGGGCACATTCAGCCGCAGCAAAAAGTATTCTCATTTAATTCATAAACAAAGAAAGATTCATTTTTTGGATAAACCAAATAAAATCATGGAAGCCATTTTGATTCGGAGAAATCAGGATCCCTTTTCTCCATAAAAGCATTTCTTCCCTCCTTTGACTCATCAGTCGTATAAAAAAGATGTGTTGCCTGGCCAGCAAGTTCTTGAATACCTGCTAATCCATCTGTATCAGCATTAAAAGAAAGTTTCAAACACTTTATAGCTGTTGGACTATTTTGAAGTATTTCCCTAGCCCATTTAACACCTGCTGACTCGAGCAAATTAATTGGTGAAATGGCATTTATTAGCCCCATATCCAATGCTTCCTTCGCTCCATATTTCCTACATAGGAACCAAATTTCTCTAGCCTTTTTTTGACCTACAACCCTTGCTAAATAACTGGAACCAAACCCTGCATCAAAGCTCCCAACTTTAGGTCCTGTTTGACCGAACATTGCATTATCTGCAGCCAAACTCAGATCACAGATCAAATGTAAAACATGACCTCCCCCTATTGCGAAACCAGGAACAAGCGCAATAACTACTTTGGGAAGGCTCCGAATTATACGTTGCAAATCAAGAACATTTAAACGCGGTATTCCATCATCTCCAAGGTACCCTCCACTTCCACGTATGGCCTGATCTCCGCCAGAACAAAAAGCGAACTTTCCATCTTTAGAAGGTCCTACCCCTGTAAATAAAACTACTCCAATTTTTGGATCTTCTCTTATTCTAATAAATGCATCACAAAGTTCTGAAATTGTTTTAGGTCGAAAAGCATTTCTTTTCTCAGGACGATTTATCGCAACACGAGCAATTCCTTCAGGACTTATATCAAGCAAGATATCTTTGTATTCACCAACAGAAACCCATGAGGTAATAATTTCCCCAGGGAGGACTCTTCTAGACATATTATTAGGAGTAATAGGTTTTAAAGTCATTTTTTTAAATTAAATTTAGTAAAAACTTGCTAAATTCTCAGATAATGTTTTTTAGATCATCACGTAAACTTACTCTCAATCTATGATCTTCAAGAGAGTTAGTACAAACTCTTATTAATACATTTGTTGATAGAGAAAAACTCCATTCAATTGCTTGTTCTAAATCATCCAAGCAAGCAACTTGCTTATATTTCAATCCATATGCCTTAGCAAGTGTAAGATGACAAACTTGCTGAGGCATAAGAAAAATTTCTTCAAAATCGCCTTCTTCTATTCTATCTATATTTAATTGATTAAAGATACCCCCTCCACCATTATCAATCATGATTACGATTAAACTAATATTTTTATCCTTTGAAAATAGCCAACCATTTGTATCATGAAGAAGTGCTAAATCACCAGTAATTAATATCATTCTCCCCATAATTATTGATAATCCCATCCCCATTGAGAGTGTCCCATCAATTCCTGATGCCCCCCTAAAGCCAAAACACCTTCTTAGGAAAGCGCCCTCTCCCGAATAACTCAACCAATCTCTTATGGGGCTACTTGAAGCAAGCATTACAGGGATAGAAGTTGGCAACAAGCGAGGAAGTAATCTAGCCAAAGCAGGTTCAGTAATTAACCCATTTCGGAATAACCTTTTATCAAGCCAATCATGGATAAATAAATCATATTTTATAAGCTCTTTAGTCAACTTTTGACTTACAATTTTTTTATCTATTGCTGGCCTTACGAGAATACCCTCAAGCAATTTATCAACCCAAAACGAAAACCCTTCACTAAATTGTGTCGAGCCACCTATAGGATCAAGATTTCGACAATCTCCCTCAGTAATAAGTAATTGAACTTTTCCTGGTTTTTTAAGCCAAGTTTGTAATCCTCTACTTGGAGATATTGGACCCAATCGTAAAACTTGAATCTCTTTGATTTTTTCAAATAAACCAATTGAGAAAAAAAGATCCCAGTGATTGATTAAACCCTCTTGATTATTTTCAACCCCAGAGAGTGGATCAGCCAGAATTGGCCATCCAGTTAATTTTTGCCACTTCTTTAATGCGCCCCTAAAAGAAACAAGTTCTTTTGATTTTCCTCTCCATGGCCCAACAATAATTATTCCTAAAGAGAATGGATCTAATTTTGGTATTTTCAAACATGGAAAATTTTTAACGACTTCATACTTATTTGAAGTGATTTTTTCTCTTAAAAATCCTTCAATGCCCCATCCATTAAGAACTTTATTCTGATCGATTTCGCAAGGATGCAAAGGCTCCTCATAAGCAAGGTTAATATGAACTGGTCCAGGAATGTTAGAAGCCATTTCGAATGATTTTCCAAGTAAGGATGTCAGTCTCTCTTTTGAAATCAGATGAATTCCTTCTTTTGGAGATTCATCAAAATGTCTACAAACAGACTTAAGAAAATCCTCTTGATTAACTGCTTGATTGGCTCCACATTCTTTTAATCGCAAAGGTCTATCTGCAGTTAAAAACAAGAGAGGATGGCATGACCTATCTGCTTCAACAGCAGCCGGCAAAAGATTTGCGACAGCACTTCCAGAAGTTGTAATGACGCAACTTACTTGCCCACTAGCTGCACTTATTCCCAAAGCAAGGAATGCAGCCGACCTTTCGTCAATTGATGTTATGAGAGTTAATTCTTTTCTCTTAGAGAGACTTGCTGCTGCTAAAGCAAGAGGGCCTGATCTGCTACCGGGGCAAAGGACAAAATATTTCACTCCCTTAGCTACTAGAGTTTTAAGGAGCTCTAAGCTGATGAAAAAATTGTAACGAGCTAGTGAAATTGCCAAAAGAACAACTACTTCGATTTTTGTAAAAAACTTTCCAAAAAGTAACTAAAACAAAGAAAATTCATGACATCTACTAGATCAAAAAAGAATCAAAACCAAAATAGCTGGAAAGGATTGTTGGTTTGGATATTAATTGCGCTTTTATTAAGATGGCAAGCAGTTGAACCTAGATGGATTCCATCTGGATCAATGATCCCAACTTTGCAAATTCAAGACAGAATATTGATAGAAAAAATAACCCCAAGACTTAAAAATAAACTAAATAAACATTTAAATTTAAATACGATTGTTATTTTCAAACCTCCAAAAATCCTTACAGAAGCGGGCTACAGTGATAGTTCAGCGCTAATAAAAAGAGTCGTTGGATTACCTGGAGACAAAATAGAAGTTACTAATGGGAAACTATATAGAAATGAAAAAGAAATAAATGAACCTTGGATTAAAGAACCTATCCAATATGAAATGGACGCAATAAATGTGCCAGACTATTCACTTTGGGTCTTAGGAGACAACCGAAATAACAGTTTAGACTCTCATATTTGGGGGGCTCTTCCAGAAAAAAATCTTATAGGTACTGCGCTTGCAAGGTACTGGCCACTAAAAAAATTAGGACCTATTCGGTTCCCATAACCTAAATTAAATTTTATTGGAGTGCGTTTTGCGATATTGTGTAATTACCTTGAAAAAACTGGATGTTCAATCCTGAATTTTTAGCTACAGACAATAATGAGGGCCATGAGGCAAATGCTCTAATTCAGTACTTACAAGATCAACCTGCTGACGTTTTGCAAAGAGTCGCAAAATCTGCCAGTCCCGAAATTCAAGAAATAATCCGACACAATGTTCAAGGTTTACTTGGAATGCTTCCTGGAGAGCAATTTGAGGTAAAAGTAACTTCTACCAAGGATAATTTGGCTAGTTTATTAGCCTCCGCGATGATGACAGGGTACTTCCTTAGACAAATGGAGCAAAGGAAACAATTAGAGGAAACACTTTTGTCCGACGAGGAAATGTCAGTCGACCCAGATAAAATTTAATCACTAAATTTTTCAAGAGGGTCTCTAGGCACTACGCCAGTTTTTAATAATTTTTGATCTAACCAACTTAAGAATCCAAAATCACCTTTACTGGCAGGCCATTCTGATTTGTTAATTTTGTTTGTTAACGCTATTACTTCATTTTTTGTAAATCTAACTTTCCTGCTGTAATGAGCAGATATTAACCAAGAAAGACCTTGCAAAGATCCAACTTTATTTAACCAAGTTATTAAAGCTTTTTGTCCTCTAGGGAAAACCAGCCTTTCTATTACAGGAGCAATTTGTATCAGCGGAATGTTTTTCCCAACAAGTTTATTAGCAGACAACTCCCAGCCTTTCTGCCAAGAAAAAGGATAAATACCAAAATGTGCTCTTTTATTTCTTAAATTTGGTTTAAAAGCACTTCCAAAAATTTCTTTTATTTTTGGTATTTCCAACTTTTCAGGTCTTAAGAAGGAAGCAAAAAGAACCAAACGAAGCCAACCTTTTCTTCTAGCAATTGGAGTATCAATTAGCTCTTCAGACCCCTTCTCTCTTGAATGAAACAATAATGGGGTAGGGTCTAAATCAAAAAGCTCTGGAGGAGTCTCTTCAATGCCCACAAGTGCATCAGTAACCAACAAAGATTTTGATGGTTTATGAAAACAAGATATTTCTTGAAATCGTCCTAAGCCAATATCAATTGGTCCCAATGAAATCCAATCACAACAATCACTATGAGGGAATCCATCAGCCAATAAAATATTTGTTCTTTTAGAGGGGATTCCCAACCAATCAAAAGGTAATTGAAATGGAAAACTCCATTGCCCTGGGCAAACCCATATTTTTGAATCAGGAAAGGCTCTAGCCAAAGCAGGAAGAGCAATTTTATGTTCCAAACCAGAGGCAGTTGGTAAAACAATCGTTTTTACGGGACCGATTTTTTTTACAAGTACATTTATGTCATTTAGCAATTCTTCCGTAGGAGGGAGAGGGTTAATTATCATCAATCCATTTTTTACTCTTACAACTAATAGCCTCACTGGGACAGCAACATAATAAATCCCCTGAAGTTGTTCAAAACTCCAAATTTGATTAGGAATTAATTCCTTGAATATTGTTCTTTTTCTGCCATAAGGATAGAGCGGTAAAAGTGGCCACCAACTCCATTTTTGTTCAGCTAAAAGATTACTCATCATTTAATTAATTTAATTATTATTTATAAAAGTTTTGTTTTTAAATATTCCATATCTTGGGGCAAATAAAAATGCTATTAGAAATATTAATGTCTGGACTAAAACGATGGATCCACCTGTTTCAATATCTGACCAATAACTTATATAAACACCTAGAATACTCGAAAATGAGCTGCTAATAACTGCTAATAAAGTCATCTTATCAAAACGATCAGTCAATAAATAGGCTGTAGCACCAGGCGTAATAAGCATTGCCACAACAAGAATAATACCAACAGTTTGCAAACCTACTACTGCTGATAGAGACAATAAAGTTAATAATAAATAATGAAGAATACCTGTATTTATTCCTATAGATCTAGCATGCTTAGCATCAAAACAATACAGCATTAAATCTTTCCTAAATATAAGCAAAATAGATATAACAATAAACGATATTATTAAAGTCTGGTTAACATCTGAACGCGAAATACCAAGAGGGCTTCCAAAGAGTATTTGCATTAGATCAATATTACTTTTAATTTTTGAAACTAATACAAGGCCTAATGCAAAAAAGCCAGTAAAAACAAGTCCTATCACTGTATCTTCTTTGATTCTAGATTTCTGTTTAACAAATCCAATCAACGCAACTGAACCAACCCCAAAAACGAAAGCACCTAAGGAAAAAGGAAGCCCTAATGCATAAGCGACAACTACTCCTGGCATAACAGCATGAGAAACCGCGTCGCCCATTAATGCCCAACCTTTTAATGTCATATAACAAGATAAAAGTCCGCAAACTCCTCCCACTAATGCGCTAACCATTAAAGCTCTTCTCATGAAGTCATGAGTTAATGGATCCAATAGCCACTCAATTGGCGTAATGGAAATTAGGAATTCACTCATTTATAAAATCTTTACTTGACGTTGGACCTGATAAGGGGTTTGGGGGTATTCCTCCAAATGTTTTGTTTAGATTTTCCGAAGTAAAAACTTCCGAGGTTTCACCATAAGCAAGAACAGTCTTATTGATAAGGACAACAAAATCACAAAAATCTCTCACATGATTCAAATCATGAGTAGATATCAAAATAGTGTGTCCCTCTTGTCGAAACTGAAGAAATAACTCAGCCATAAGCTTTTCAGTAGGTACATCAACTCCCGAAAAAGGCTCGTCTAAAAGAAGTACTGATGCCCGCTGAGCAATTGCTCTTGCAAGAAAAGCTCTTTTGCGTTGTCCTCCTGATAAAGATCCTATTGGTCTCTCTCTGAGATCCAAAAGATCAACTCTTTCAAGGGCATGAACAACGGCTCTTCTATCAGATTCTCTTGGTATTCGGAAGATATTCATAGCGCCATATCTCCCCATCATCACAACATCCCAAACGCTCACGGGAAATGAATAATCTATTCCTTCGTTTTGTGGAACATATGCAACCGATTGCTCTTTCTGGGCTTGATTAACCTTCATACCATTGATCCTGATTTTCCCCCTTGAAGGTCTAACGAAACCCATTAGAGCCTTGAAAAAAGTTGATTTTCCTGCTCCATTCATCCCCACAAGACCACATATAGATCCAGCTTTTAAATTTAAACTTGCGTCATAGAGAGCAACTGTACCGTTGTAGTCAACACAAACTTGGTCTGCCTCAATACGCATAAAATCTTTCTCATGGCTTTTAAAAATTGGGTTCATTATTTTTTCAATTCTGAAATGGATAGGCCCTTAGTAATTAATCGAACATTGTGCCTTAGTAAATCTATATAAGTAGGAGCAGGACCATTTAGATCTGAGAGTGAATCAACGTAGAAGGTCCCACCAAAAACAGCTCCGCTTGATTTCGCGACTTCCATTTGTGCTTTAGCACTCACAGTACTTTCGCAAAAAATTGTTGGGACTTCATTTTCTTTAATTTTTTTTATTAGATTCACCATTCTCCTAGGGGTTACTTGACTTTCAGCATTAACTGGCCACAAATATGCCTCTTTCATTCCGTAATCACGGGCCAAATAAGTAAAAGCTCCTTCACATGTCACCAAAAATCTTCTTTCTTTAGGAATAGAGGATAAAGAATCTCTGAGCTCTTTATCAAGCGTTTCAAGTTTAGCTTTATAGGTTGAAGCGTTAGATGAGTATTCAAGAGCTCCATCAGGATCGATTTTAATAAAAGCATCAACTATTTTATCTACATAATTCATAGCTCTTTTGGGTGACATCCAGGCATGAGGATTTGGCTTCCCTGAATAAGCATCACCCTCTATCAATAATGGATTCATCCCCTCGGTTAATTTCACATTGGGAATATCACCCGTGCTACTCATGAATTTCGAAAACCATGCTTCAAGACCTAAACCATTTTCAATAATCAATTTTGCTCCTTTAGTTTTTACAATATCACTAGGTGTAAATTGATAACTATGAATTTCTGCTCCTGGTTTCGTTATTGATTTAACTAGAATTCTATCCCCAGCAACATTTCTAGCAAGATCGGCCAAAATTGTAAAAGTAGTTAAAACGAAAGGTTTATCATTGCTTGGTCCATAAGTGTTTTTATTCACACATCCTGTCAAGAATAAAATATTTAAAGCAAGGAAAATAGATAAACTAATTATCTTGTTTTTCTTATAAATATACTCAGAAAAAAACTTTTTATTAAACATATATTTTAAATTAGAAAATATTAATGTTTTATCTAAATATAAGTCAAAGATATACCAGAAGAAAAGTTATAAACTTAAACTGATTTAACTTTGTAATTAATAGATTGAGAATGAATCCATTCTTTTGATTGCTTTAAAAAAGCCACCCAATCAACTCTTTCTAGCTCAGCAGCTTTTGATACTAGTTGAGGAGCTTGTTGCTTAATAAGTTCTAAATCAGGTTGAGTTACTCCATTATTAAGAGCCATCCAATCAGCCATCGATCTCCCAACCACTCTTGTTAAATAAGCAGCACTCAAGGCCTGAATTGTTCCAGCAGCAACCCAAGAGGAGCCATCAAGCTTTGCCAAGCTCAACAAGGACTGTCCACTCCATTCGACCACTCCTTGAGCAATTGCAGCCATTGCTAGTTGTCGTGAGACTGCCTCAAGTAATTCTGGCTTCATTTTGGAAGACCATATTTTCGACATTTCTTTGATCATCAAGCCATTAACCACTGCAACTGCAAGCAAATCAGTTGAGGCGACAGGGGAGGCGAAAACGATACCAGCAACTATCCACTGAGATCTTGTTTGAATAACTTTGAATTTTTCTCTTCTTAATTTTTCTAAATCTTTTTGCCAAGAAGTATGCAATCGAGACAAAAGCCTTTGCTTGGTAATGTCTGTATTCTTCTTTGGATTTTCAAGAAGTTTCTTAATTGGAGAAAGAACAGTTGCCATTTCTGTTTGAGATCCATCCCATTTCAAAACTCTGTTAGTCCATCTATCTGGTAATTGAGCCTCTAATGCATTTCGCTCATCAGACCAATCAGTAGATTCTTTACTGGCAACCATTAGCCAGGCTGGTTGATCTGTAGGGATATTTTTAATCCACAAAAGATCAGCTGCGCTCATTGGAAGTGCCAAAGAATAAACAATAAAATCTTGTTCTTGTATTAAATCTGGCAAAATCCAATTTCGATCTCTTACCGGAAGAGCTGGTGGAAAAGAAACTTTTATTTGATTTTTTATTCCTAAAACTTTTTCCAATTGCTCTTTAACGGGTAATTTTACGCCTTTTGTTTTCAAGAAACCAATGCTTTGATCTTCGCTTCTATCAATAATTTTTTGCAAGGAATTAATTCTTTCTTTTTTTCTTTCACTTTGCTCTCCATCCTCAAGTAAGTACTCAAAATTCTCTAAAACGTCATGACATCTTCTTACCCATCCTTGAACAGTAGAGGGAGCATCAAATGAAACCTTTCCTGGTTTTAAAAAATAAAAAATACAACCAAGGCCTAACAGCAATCCAAGTCCACCCCCAGGGATATGGGCTACATCACTCAAAACCCATTGACCTGTAATAGTTAGTCCAATAAAAAGACTAATTTTCGGAATCGAAAAAGAAGGCAAGGAAAGAGGAGATTTTGTTAATGAATGATTTTCCACGATTTCAATTAATACAGTTTCTTCTTAGCTAACTTTCATTTTAAAGCAAATTTTCCCTTAATAACCGCAAAGAAAGAAGGTTTTACGTTTTTAAGAAGAAAAATTTATGCCTAAAGAAATCAAATCATTCCGCAGGGATGAATAGCATTAGATGTGAAAGTGCTAATCAAGATATTCAAATATGTCGCAAAAGTACCGGCTATGCGTCACACTTGCCCCTATTGGCAAATAAGTTCATGGGTGACTCTTACACCAATAATCAGTCAGGTGGTGGCGATTTCCAAAACCAAAGACAAAATGGTCGTAATAATTTCAGAGGTGGGCGAGGGCCTAACAATAGAGAGGGAGGCTTTCGTATTCGCTTAAGTGATAATGAAATGCGAGCAGCTAGATCATTACAAGAAGCCTTTAATCTTCGATCTACTGTCGCTGTTCTAGGTTTCGCAGTAAGAACTCTTGCCCAAATGCTTGAAGATGGAAGTCTTGAAAATTTAGTCAACGAATATAGGTCTCAAGCGCCCGCCAATGACCAAAGAAGAGGCAGGGGTAACAGGGGAAGCTATAACGGTGAAAATAACAACTCAGTCAATACAAAGCCCAACCCTTTTGCAAGACCAGAAAAGCCAGTTAAAGAACAAGAGGTTGCTGATACTGATCAGGCAGACAATGTTGCTCAAGATCCGGCAGAAAAAGATAATGATGAAGCAACAGAAGCAAGTTCAAACGAAGATGATTCCACAAATACAAGCGAGCAAGGATAAGTGAATCAGAAGCGAGTCTTATCTGGTGTTCAACCCACAGGAGATGTTCATATTGGTAATTGGCTTGGAGCAATAAGAAATTGGGTTGAATTACAAGAAAATTATGAAACATTTGTCTGCGTTGTTGATCTTCATGCGATAACGACTCCGCATGACCCAAAATCTCTTCATCAAAATTCTTTATCTACAGCGGCTTTGTACATCGCTTGTGGGATGAATCCTGATAAATGCTCAATATTCATTCAAAGTCAGATAACCGCACATAGCGAGCTTTGCTGGATATTAAATTGCTTAACTCCTTTAAACTGGATGGAGAGAATGATTCAGTTCAAGGAAAAGTCAATTAAACAAGGCGACAATGTATCTATTGGATTATTAGATTATCCAGTCCTTATGGCAGCGGATATTCTTCTCTATGACGCTGATTTGGTTCCTGTTGGAGAAGATCAAAAGCAGCATCTAGAGCTTGCGAGAGATATTGCTTCTCAACGAGTTAATTCAAAATTCGGAACAAAAGAGAATCCAATACTTAAAGTTCCAAATCCCTTAATTTTGAAAGAGTGTTCCAAAGTTATGAGCCTGACAGACGGAACAAAGAAAATGAGTAAAAGCGACCCAAATGAAAATAGTAGGATTACTTTATTAGACAGTCCAGATGTAATTACTAAAAAAATAAAACGTGCAAAAACCGACTCAGAATTAGGATTAGAATTCGGAAACCCTTCAAGACCTGAAGCAGATAATCTTTTAACAATTTATTCAATAATTTCTGGCCTAGGGAGAGAAAAAGCAGCTGAGTATTGCGCAGAAATGGGCTGGGGTAAATTCAAACCAGAATTTACAGAGGCCATGATTAACGTTCTTAAACCTATTCAAGAAAAATATAAAGAACTAATGAATGATCCTGAAGAATTAAAAAGTATACTAAATAAAGGCAAACTTACTGCCGAGGAAGTTTCTAAGTTAACATTAAATAGAGTCAAAGAAGCTCTAGGATTTTATTCAAATTTGTAGAAAATTATGCCAATAATTACATTACCTGATGGAACTGAAAAAAAATATGATTCCGCTGTCACAATTGACCAAATAGCATCAGAAATTGGTCCTGGCTTAGCAAAAGCAGCTCTAGCGGGGAAAGTGAATGGGGAATTAATTGATACTTGTATTCCTATAACTCAAAATTCTCATATACAGATTATTACGTCTAAAGATGATGAAGGACTAGAAATTATTAGACATTCATTCGCTCATCTTCTTGGACATGCTGTAAAGCAATTATACCCCGAAGCAAAAATGGCAATAGGGCCAGTAATTGAAGATGGTTTTTATTATGATATTTCTTATAAAGATACCTTTACTCCTGATGATCTTCTCAAAATTGAGAAAAGAATGAAAGAGTTAGTTAACAGAGATTATAATGTATGTGTTGAAATAGTTAGTCCAGATAAAGCAAAGGAAGTTTTTACTGATAGAGGTGAAACTTTCAAGCTGGACATAGTTAAAAATATCCCTAAAAATGAAATCATAAAGTTATACAGACATCAAGAATATATTGATATGTGCAGAGGTCCTCATGTTCCAAATACAAGGCATCTAAGAGTATTTAAGCTAATGAAAGTATCTGGGGCTTATTGGCGTGGAGACTCTAATAATGAAATGCTACAAAGAATATATGGAACAGCTTGGAAAAGCTCTAAAGAATTAAAAGAATATATCTCTAGAATTGAAGAAGCTGAGAAAAGAGATCATAGAAAATTAGGAAAAAAGTATTCACTTTTTCACTCACAAGAAGAAGCACCCGGTATGGTTTTTTGGCACCCTAAAGGGTGGACTATTTATAGAATTTTAGAAGATTTTATTCGTGAAACCATTACAAAATATGATTATCAGGAAGTCAAATCTCCGCAAGTAGTTGATAGAAGTCTTTGGGAGAAATCAGGCCATTGGGATAAATTTAAAGAAGATATGTTTACTACAACTTCAGAGAACAGGGAATATGCAATAAAACCTATGAATTGTCCATGCCACATACAAATATTCAATCAAGGTTTAAAAAGCTATCGAGATCTTCCTATTAGACTTTCTGAATTTGGTTCTTGTCATCGCAATGAGCCTTCTGGTGCACTGCATGGCTTAATGAGGGTAAGAAATTTTGTTCAAGATGATGCACACATATTTTGTACCGATGAACAAATCCAAGAAGAAGTCCAAAATTTTATTGATTTGGTATTTGAGGTTTATAAAACCTTTGGCTTTGATTCAATTCTTATTAAGCTCTCAACAAGACCAGAGAAAAGGGTTGGGAGTGATGATATCTGGGATAAATCAGAAAAAGCCTTATCTGAGGCACTTGATTCAAAAGGATTAGATTGGTCGCTACTCCCTGGAGAAGGTGCCTTCTATGGTCCAAAAATAGAATTCTCCTTAAAAGATTGTCTCAACAGAGTATGGCAATGCGGAACAATTCAAGTAGATTTCTCCATGCCTCAAAGGCTCAATGCAAGTTATATAGATATTACAGGAAGGAAACAAACACCTGTAATGCTTCACAGAGCTATTTTAGGTTCTTTTGAAAGATTTATTGGGATTTTAATTGAGAATTATTCAGGAAATTTTCCTACATGGTTATCACCTGTTCAAATAATGATTATGAGCATAACTGATAGAAATAATGAAGCATGTTTTCGTACTAAAGATAAATTAGTTGACTTTGGGTTCAGAGCTGAAATTGATATCAGAAATGAAAAAGTCGGTTTTAAAATACGAGAACATACTATGCAAAGAATACCTTTCTTGATAATTGTTGGAGATAAGGAAGAAGAAAATAATGTAATCTCAGTAAGGACTAGAGAAGGTAAAGATCTTGGAAATATGAGTATAGACAAGTTTAAATTAATAATTGACGAATCAATTAGCAAAAAAGGTATACAAGTTAATCAATCCTAAATCAAAAACGATTGTAATAACTTATGAATTTACTTGCTGGAGACCTTGGAGGGACAAAAACAATATTAGCTGTTTATTCAAACGAGAACTATCCAAAAAAATTATTTAAAAAGTACTATATTTCCTCAGAATGGAAATCTTTTTACTCAATATTTGAAGATTTTATTAAACATTTACCAGATCATATATCACTCCCTGAGTATGGTTGTATTGGAGTAGCAGGCCCAATAAAAGACCAGAAAGTTACGATTACAAATCTAGGCTGGGATATAGAAACAGAAGAATTATCTCAGCTTTCAAAAATAAATAATATTGAATTAATAAATGATTTCTCAGTTTTAATATATGGGATTCCATTTTTCAAAAATGACCAATATGAAGTAATCCAAGGGACATTAAATCCTGAGACCAAAACCAACCAAGAATTAGTTGCAATTATCGGAGCTGGTACTGGCTTAGGAATGTCTAGAGGATTAATTACACCTAAAAGCATTTTTATATTTCCCAGTGAGGGAGGTCATCGGGAATTTTCCCCAAGGACTGAAAACGAATGGGAATTAGTCAAATGGCTAAAAAAGAAGCTAAATATTCAAAGAGTATCGATTGAAAGAATAGTCAGTGGGACAGGCCTTGGAATGATTGCGAGATGGAAATTGGATGATCCATTAAATGAAAGCCACCCACTTCAGGAAACTTTAAAAAAAATGGATAGTGGTAAATCAGCTTTCACAGATTTACCCGCACTTGTTTGGGAAAAAGCAAATAACGGAGACAAATTAATGTCTGAAGCTATGAAATTATGGCTAAATGCTTATGGATCTGCAGCTGGAGACCTTGCTTTACAAGAACTTTGCTCTTCAGGGTTATGGATTTCAGGTGGAACAGCCGCAAAAAACCTCGATGGAATAAACTCTTCTAACTTCCTAAATGCATTTAGTAATAAGGGTCGCTTTCAATCTTATTTAAAGGAAATCCCATTGATTGTTCTTAAAGATCCAGAAGCGACATTATTCAGTTCAGCTTGCAGAGCACGCTTAAGTGCCGAATCAAATGGGAGACTTAGCTAAAGGATAAAAACATGGGGCCGCCAAAAATAGGACAAACTGTCGTAGTAGAAGTTCCTTCTACTACAGCCAATATTGGTCCAGGGTTTGATTGCCTTGGTGCAGCATTAGATCTTTCCAATCAGTTCACTATTAAAAGGATTGAGGGTAATGCTGAAAGGTTTGAATTAATAATGGAAAGTACTGAAGGTAATCATTTAAGAGGCGGCCCTGAGAATCTTTTTTATCGAGCCGCGCAAAGAGTTTGGAGAACTGCAGGTGTTGAGCCTGTCGCTCTTGAAGCAAGAGTAAAATTAGCTGTGCCTCCTGCAAGAGGGCTTGGAAGCAGTGCTACAGCAATTGTGGCAGGATTAGTTGGAGCAAATGCACTTGCTGGGTATCCTTTGCCTAAGGAAAAATTATTGGAGCTGGCAATAGATATAGAAGGTCATCCAGACAATGTTGTTCCGTCTTTAATAGGAGGTCTTTGCGTAACAGCTAAAACTGCAAACGACAGATGGCGCGTAGTCCGCTGTGATTGGGATCAATCAATAAAAGCAGTAGTTGCAATCCCATCTATTCGCCTAAGCACCAGCGAAGCAAGGCGTGTCATGCCAGACAACATTCCAGTAAATGATGCAGTAATAAATTTAGGAGCCCTCACGCTTCTGCTTCAAGGACTAAGGACTGGAAATGAGGATCTGATTGCAGATGGCATGTATGACAAGCTTCATGAACCATACAGATGGGGATTGATCAAAGGTGGATTAGAGGTAAGAGAAGCAGCAAAGGCTGCCGGAGCCTTAGGATGTGCAATTAGTGGAGCAGGTCCAAGCATTCTCGCCTTGTGCAAAGCGACGAAAGGCCGAGAAGTCAGTGTCGCAATGGTCAAAGCCTGGGAAGCTGCTGGTGTAGCAAGTCGTGCTCCTTTAATGAGCCTCCAACTCAGAGGAAGCGAATGTATTTCAAACACCTTTGGGTAGTTCTACTCATGAAAACGAACAAAAACTGATAGTTTTATGGCTGACTTGCCCCAAATCATGGATGCCAATCTGCCTATGAGTATTGATTCTCAGACAGTATTTCCCTGGCTTTCACTCATTGTCCTCCTACCCATAGTTGGAGCATTGATAATGCCTTTCCTCCCAACGCAAGAAAGTAAAAACTCTAATCTGCCAAGAAATATAGCCCTAGTTATTTTATTAGCTGATTTTCTAATAATTTTATTGGCTTTTGCCAATTTGTTTGATCCAAGTAGCGAAAGTCTGCAGTTAGTTGAAAGACTTCAATGGCTTCCTTCCATAGGACTCGAATGGTCATTAGGTGTAGATGGTATATCTGCACCGCTAGTAGTTCTAAGCGGTTTAATAACTTTTTTGTCCGCAGCCGCAAGTTGGAAAGTAAAACAAAAAACAAGGCTTTACTTTGCTTTGTTACTAATTCAAGCTTCAGCCCAAGCTTTAGTTTTCCTATCACAAGATTTCTTACTATTCTTTTTAGCTTGGGAGCTTGAACTTGTTCCTGTCTATCTACTGATTGCAATTTGGGGAGGGAAAAGAAAACTATATGCAGCAACAAAATTTATCCTTTATACAGCTCTAGCTTCCCTTTTAATATTAATTAGTGGGCTTGCTTTAGCTCTTTCTGGAGATCAATTTACCTTTAATTTAAGTGAAATCGCAGCCAAATCTTTTACTGGTAATTTTGGGATATTTTGTTATCTAGGTTTTTTAATTGGTTTTGGAGTAAAGCTTCCTATCTTTCCACTTCATACCTGGCTACCAGATGCTCATGGGGAAGCGAATGCTCCGGTTTCAATGCTATTAGCTGGTGTTTTATTAAAGATGGGAGGTTACGCTCTCATTAGATTTAACGTCCAAATTTTACCGGATACTCATTTAATACTCGCCCCAGCTTTAATAATCATTGGGATAGTCAATATAATTTATGGCGCTTTAAATGCTTTTGCTCAAGACAATGTAAAAAGGCGCATAGCTTGCAGTTCTGTAAGTCATATGGGTTTTGTTCTCGTTGGAATTGGTGCAGTTAATGCACTTGGAATCAGTGGAGCCATGCTCCAAATGATTAGCCATGGACTGATTGCTGCCGCAATGTTTTTTGTTACTGGAAGTTTTTATGAAAGAACCAATACTCTTTCAATCCCGAACATGGGCGGTCTTGCAAAGGCTTTGCCAATTACTTTTGCATTCTTCCTGGCCAGTTCTTTAGCATCACTTGCCTTACCAGGGATGAGTGGGTTTATAAGTGAAATCACAGTTTTTCTAGGCATAACTAGTCAAGAAGGCTTCACTTCGTTATTTAGAGCAATAACAATCCTTTTAGCAGCTATTGGACTTGTCTTAACTCCTATCTACCTTCTTTCAATGTGTAGAAGAGTATTCTTTGGCCCAAGAATACCTGCTTTATCGATAGTAAAAGAAATGGATGCGAGAGAGCTTTCGATAGGTTTAAGCCTCTTGGTTCCTACACTAGTAATAGGTTTTTGGCCAAGGATAGCTATTGATTTATATGAGGTATCAACAAATGCTCTCGCACAATCATTAATTACCAATAACCTTGTACCAATAAGTTAGTTTTTGAATCTAGAAAATGACTTCAATTAAGCCAACATCACTATTAAAAGGTGAAGGTCTTCCTGATTACGATAAAATCACCCCTAACGAGATAACTGAAAATATACCCAAACTGATAAAAGAACTAAATGAAGAATTAAATAAACTAGAAGAACAACTAGAAAAACAATTACCAACAAAAAGTTCTCTGAGTTGGGATGATGTAATGCCTCAGCTTTATGACATTAGTGAAAAGCTCAGGTGGAGCTGGGGAGTAGTAAGTCATCTGAATGCAGTATGCAATTCCTCCGAATTACGTGAAGTTCATTCAAGTCAGCAACCTACAATCGTTAGATTTAGTAATCAACTTGCTCAAAACGAAGTCATTTTTAAGGCTCTCTCAAATTTGAAAGAGCATGGAAACATCAAGGATGAAACACAAATCAGAATAATTGAGACAGAACTAATAACGATGAGAAACAAAGGAATTGGTTTAGACGCTAATGAAAAAGCACTATTTAATTCTCGCAGTGAGCGATTAGCTGAATTATCAACTACTTTTAGTAACAATGTATTAGATGCGACTAAGAATTGGAGTCTTTTATTAAAAAACAAGTCAGAAGTCGAGGGGCTTCCTGAAAGAGCACTTGAAACATTGGCTCTTGCGGCAAAGGAGTTTGGTGACAAAGATGAAGAAGGTAATGATCCATCAGCATCAAATGGCCCATGGAGAGTTGGCTTAGATATGCCTAGGTACATTCCTTTTCAAACTTATGCAAAAGATAGACGTCTAAGAGAAAAAGTTTATAGAGCCTTTGTAAGCAGAGCTAGCGATGGAGAGATTAGTAACAAAAAAATAATTGAAGAAATTTTAGATCTCAGAAACAAACAGGCAAAACTGTTGGGATATAAAAACTGGTGTGAAATTAGTTTGGCCACAAAGATGGCGGATAGTGAAAATGATGTTGAGATGTTACTAGAGGAATTGAGATTGGCTGCAATGCCTCATGCTAAAAAAGAACTTATACATCTTCGTGAGTGTGCCAAAAGAAATGGAGAAAACGAAGATTTTGAGCTATCCCCATGGGATATAAGTTTTTGGGCTGAAGTTCTACGCAAAGAAAAATACGATCTCGACCAAGAGAAACTCAGGCCATGGTTCCCTTTAGATCAAGTTCTCAATGGCCTTTTCAACTTATGCAAAAGACTTTTTGAAATTGACATTGAAGAAGCAAGTAATTCAGCTCCTTTATGGCATGAAGATGTCCGTTTCTTCAATGTTAAAAATTTAGACGGTCAGAAAATCGCATCTTTCTATTTAGATCCCTTTAGTCGCCCTGCGACTAAAAGAGGAGGTGCCTGGATGGATGAATGTTTGTGCCGAAATCAAAAAACAAAGGATGATATTGTTCTCCCAGTAGCATATTTAGTCTGCAATCAAACGCCTCCTGTTGCGGAGAAACCCAGTCTGATGAGTTTCGAAGAAGTCGAAACTCTCTTCCATGAATTTGGTCATGGGCTACAACATATGCTGACAACTGTAAATTACCCTCAAGCAGCCGGCATTAATAATGTTGAATGGGATGCTGTCGAATTAGCAAGCCAATTTATGGAAAATTGGTGCTTAGAAGATCAAACAATTTCTGAAATAGCAACACATTGGAAGACGAAAGAACCATTACCAAAATCGGAAATCAATAAATTGAGGCTAAGCAGAACATTTAATTCTGGGCTTGCGACATTAAGGCAAATACATTTTGCTCTTACTGATCTAAAACTCCATAGTCAATGGAATGAAGATTTAGAAATTTCCCCAGATGAGTTACGTCGAGAAATCGCGAAAAATACTACAGTGATGGATCCTATTCCAGAAGATCAATTTCTCTGTGCCTTCAGTCATATTTTTGCTGGAGGCTATGCTGCTGGATACTACTCTTATAAATGGGCCGAGGTACTCAGCTCTGATGCTTTTGCCGCATTTGAAGAGGCCGGCCTTAGCAATCAGGATGAAGTCCGAAAGATTGGTAGAAAATATCGCGATTCAATTCTTAGTCTTGGTGGTAGTCGTTCACCCAACAAGGTTTTCAAACAATTTCGAGGAAGACTTCCCTCTACTGATGCTCTAATAAGACATAGTGGTCTTAATTAGCTATTGTTAAAAATCTTTTTGGCTAAAATTTCCAGAGACCTAGAATTTGTTATCAATTGTTTATGTGTCAATACAGGTAAGTGATAAGCATCACCAATAGAAAGTTTTGCTTGCCAACCCGGGAATGACATCAAGTCCCATTTTGTAAAAAAACTAGTACATTCAACCTTTTCCAAGGCAGTCAAGTCATTGTTTAATTGAGATAATAAACTACTTCCTCTTTTCATCTCTGCAATACCTGGCATCAAAAATGAGGGGATCATTTGAGCTGTAAAAGTACCAAAATGAGGCGAACCAATACTAAAAAAACGTTTAGTTCTTAAAAAACCATCATGATTTTGCAACCAAAACCTACTAATTAATCCACCCATTGAAAAACCAACAATATCGATTTCGATTTCAGGACCCACTAATTCCTCAATCTTAGAATCAAGATCCCGAGCTAAACGCCTAAGAGATGTTTTCCCGTATTGGTGTGGCAAATGTGGTCTGTACAATTCATAATCATCTTCTTTTATTTTTTTTATTAATTTTTCAAATAGTTTAGGATTGTTCCACAAACCATGAACAAGAAAAATTGGTCTTTTATTTGTATCCAATTAATTAATAGAAAATGAGAAATTCCTTTTTTTTTCGATTAGAACACTTCCAGTAAATCCATGTATTGGTGGCGAGCATTTTGTCAGCAGAATATGAATTGGAACTGGACCATATAGAGACTCGAGTAGATTCAAAATTTGATCACTAAAATATTCAATCGTTAAGCATTTGATTTCAAATGAAAGTTTTTTAACTGCTTTAATCGCTTCACTATAGTCTATTGATTTATCTAATTGATCAAACTTGGATGACTCATGCAAATCCAACCAAAAACTGATGTCAAGAAGAAAGCTTTGACCATGTATTCGCTCACTTTCTAAGAAACCTACATGGGCCCATAGATTTATATCTTTTATATGAATTGCACTTAAATTATGAAATTGACTCATAGTGGTAAATCAATATGAGAAAACCTTCTATCTCCAGAAGCAAAATCCTTAACTAAATCACCATCACCTCTGAGATAATAGCGATAGGTAACCAGGCCTTCCAAGCCAACTGGTCCTCTTGGTGGAAGGGTCTGAGTACTTATCCCAACTTCAGCTCCAAAGCCATACCGGAAGCCATCAGCAAAACGAGTAGAGCAATTATGGTAAACACCTGCACTATCAACTGAACTTAAAAATTTTTCAGCAACTTTCTTGTCATCAGTAACTATCGCCTCTGTATGACGAGAGCTATATTTACGAATATGTTCAATAGCCTCGTCTACATTACGAACAATTTTTATTGAAAGAATTAAATCAAGATATTCTGTAGACCAGTCTGCTTCATCAGCCTTATTTTTCACTCCGAAAAATTGACTCTTTGCATCTCCCTTAAGAGTAACTCCTGCAGCAGAAAAAATTGACAAGCCTTTTTTCAAAAACATCTCAGCAACATCTTCATGAATTAATAATGTCTCAATTGCATTACAAGCAGCAGGATATTGAATCTTACTATCTAATGCTATGCTTATAGCTTTAGATATATCTACAGAATTATCTACAAATAGATGACAAATTCCATCGGCATGTCCTAAGACAGGGATACGTGTATTTTCTTGAATAAATTGGACCAACGCATTACTACCTCTAGGTATTATCAAATTCACAAACCGATCTAAACGAAGTAAGCCTAAACTTTCTTGACGTGTAGTGAGCAAAGACAACGCTCCTGAACCCACATTTGATTTGATTAACCCCTTATCAAGAGAATTCATTATTGCTTTATTTGTCGCTTTTGCTTCACTTCCTCCTTTTAATAAAGCTCCATTACCTGAACGAACAGCAAGAGATGCTATTTGTATCAATGCATCTGGTCTAGATTCGAATATCACTCCTAATACCCCTAATGGAACTGTCACTCTCTCAAGAATAAGGTTTTCATCCAACTTCCTGTGAAGTTGTCTTTTACCTATTGGATCTGCAAGATTTGAAACTTTTAGAACCCCGTCAATGCATCCTTTGAGTTTGTTTTTTGTTAACTGAAGTCTCGACAAAAGTGATTTATTCAAGCCTTCTTTTTCTGATCTTTCAAGATCTTGAAGATTTGCTTTCAATATCTCCTCAGCATCATCATTTAAAGCATTTGCCATTTCAGTCAAAGCCTCACACCTTTGTTCATTAGTGGATTGACCAAGCAAAATAGAAGCTTCCTTTGCACTCTCCGCAACTTTTATTAACTGAGGCGTAGGATCAGGAACTGAAAAGTTTGTACTCATTTGATTTAGATCAACTATTTAATCAAAAATAATTTTTCAATATCTTTAAAATATTCCTTTAATGGCTAATCAAGCAATAAAAGAAGATAAAAATCTATCTAACTGAGCATTTTTTAATTAAAGAATTTTTATTCAACTGTTCATTTATTTAATATCTAAGATAGAGTTGGAGCTGACTTTGCCAATTCCCATTCTTATCAAACGAACCTAGTAGACCTACGTTGGGATTCATTTGAAAAGTAATATTTCCTTTCGGTGGAATATCTTGACGATTAGGAGCAGCCTGAACTGAGAAATTAATTTTATCATTAAGGTCAACTCCTATTTCCGTTACCCATGCCTGTTGACCTAGCAAATTAGTATCTTCCTGATCAGTACGTGAAGAACCACTATCACTAGCATCATCCTTTGAATCTGATCCATTTATATATGCAGGATACAAAGATATCTGAAGCCTATCACTTAAAAAACCATTGATATTGCCTTGAAGATACGAAGCAAAAGATCTATTCAAAAAGCTAGCAAGCACATCACCATTTCCTCCACTACTTATTAAATTTGCAAGAGAATTACCTCCTATAAGTCCTAACAACTCAGTTCTTCCCAAAGATGGAGTACTTCTCAATTGAAAATTTTCACTAATACGATCTGCAGGCCCAGAGGCTGCTACTTCGACATTTACAAAACGAGATCCTCCAATACCAAATGAGGCCATACCATTAGAGGAAAAATTACTGACGTCTCTAACATTATCTGGAACACGGCTTCTCAAAGTCACGTCAACATATGGAACCAAGCCCATAGACGGTACAAATACGGCTACATTAGGTTCACTTTGATCTAAATTAAAAGTAGTCGTAAAGAGATTAACGTAGCCACTAACAAGTTTTATCACTCCGCTAACATCAAGTGTCTCATCAAAAGCACCATTCAAGAAAAGGAATCCATTAGTTTCAAAGCTTGCCAAGGGTTGAGCAACCAATCGCAATGAAGGTCCTAGTACGAGCTTTAAATTATCAAAGATTATTGATTCAAACCCATTAGGCAAACCAGCACTAACTATTCGACTTGCAGGTGCATCTTCATCTTGAATAAATAAAACCAGGGGTTCTATCTGGTTCCAGTTTTGTTCTGGTAATCTACGAATTATTTTCGCCTTAGAATCTTTATGACGATCCGATTTTTTAGATATAGTCTTATCTTTATTATTAGCTCTTTTAGCAAAAATCGAACCTTCTGAAATAACGACTTCACCAGCCAATTGAGGCTTCAAGGTAGAACCCTTAACAACAATCTTAGATGAAGCGCTGATGTCAGTAAATGCCGTTTTAATACGTGTTTTTTCTATAGAAAGAGCCAATGGCTCGCTTTCACTCAATTGAGAATCAAATAAAGAAATTCCACCTTGACTTTTAATAATACCGTTTGCTCCTATATTTGCTTTAAGATCACGAACTTCAAGTCGATTGAAATCAAAAACTATTGTGCTATTCAAATTATTAATTTCTTTATTTTGAAAAAGTAGCTCACAATTTTTTAAAACAAAAAAACCATTTGCAAGTGGTTTCGCAGGGGTTCCTCTAATCAACAAGCTTAGATCAGCTGTCCCTGAGGTCCAAGAGACATTACCTTTCGTCAGCCCAGTCAAAAACGCCACACCATCTCCATGACTTTCGACCTTTAGATCAATAGGGTAGGAACTATTTAATGGGTAGGTCCCACCTAACTTAACTGGATTTTTAGAAGATTTATCCCTTAGAGCAATATCAAACTCTAGATAATTATCTTTCAAAAAAATATTTCCATTATCTAAAATAATATTTCTGTTATGAATCACTGTATCCTTAATAATTAAATCCGCTGTAACTCGTGGGATAGAATTAGCTAGACTATATTTACCCTTTAGACCAAAATATCCATCAACTGCCGAAGGTATTGGTGCAACTAAAGATAATAATGAAAAATTAAAATTAAGTAAAGAGAAATCTCCCATACCTGAAGCTAAATTCCCTTTAAAAGTTGCTTTAAAAGGTCTTATATCATTTGAATTTATAATCTTCAATTTGTTTGTCCAAACCTTACCAAATGCTTTAGCTTCTAAATTTAAATCAGAGAGGTTAGGACCACTTAATTTAATATCAGCATTAATATTACCATTAAGATCATATGGATTAATAATGCTCTGATTATTTATCTTAGAAATCTCTTCTCTATATGAATCCTGAGAGCTAATTAAAGCTCCTAACTGAGTATCTAAAGAACTATTTGGATAGCCAATTATAAATTTTTCTAAGTCTTCCGCCTTGCCCATTGCCTCTGAATACTTCAATCCTAATTTAGGGAACTCTAAAGCTGTAGCGGTAATCCAACTAGAGCTTACATCCTTTACTTCAGCTAACAACGAAAATTCGGATTTATTATTAATATCAAATTTAATCTTTCCATTTTCAGATGGTATTAATTCACCTTTTAAATTAGTTTCTGAATTTTTAATTTGACCTTTAATGCTTGCCTTTTTTAATTTGAAACCTAACAATCTAAAATAATCTAAATTTAAATTACCATTAAGAAATAATGGATCAATAGAAAATATTCCATTACCTGAAACTTCCCCGAATATTCGTTTAAAACTTTTCTCTGGCGGGAAAGCCACTTCTACTCGATCTAATTTAAATTTATTAGCCTCCCATTCAAAAGCATTTGATTTAGGAATTAGACTTATTTTACCTCCTAGTCTATTTAGATTTAAATCATTAAGATTACCATCCTTATTAAGGTTGATTTTTAGATCCCCAGGAATAGAAGCACCTTCCGATTCCATTCTCAAACTACCCCATTTCTTTTTACTTGGTATTCGAGTAAAGGAACCTCTCCATTTTTCCCTTAATCGAATACCATTAACTTGTGGATTGTCTAAAGAGATTTTAATATTACTGTTTAGAGAAGATAAGGGACCCTTAAAATCACCTTTTGTATTTAATTTTCCCGATAATGATGTATTTAGTATTGGATTTAAAGCACCTAAAGGAAAAGATTCTAAATTAAAATTAACATTTAGTTCTCCAGGAATAAATTGCCTATCAACTACAGAAATTGGTAATTTTAATTTTAAAGAAAGTGGTTTATGATCGAAATCTTTAATTTTAATAGTACTTAGAGAATTTATATAAGTTTTATCTTTTTTATAAAATGGTATTTCAAAGGAATTAGATATATCCCAATATCCGTAATTCCAATTAGAATCAATTGACTTTAGCTTATTATTATCACATTTTATTTTTGAATTATTTGTAGACAATGTATCAATTAAAGGGCCTCCTCTTAGTGTTAAATTATTAAACGTCAAATCACCCTTACATCTTATTAAACCTTTCTTAACTCCCAAATTTAGACGTCCATTTATATTTCCTCTAGTAATAATGTTAGAATTATTCCCTAAAATCCCCTCAAAGATACCTAGACTAAGTTTATTAATCTTTGCTTTAGTTTGAAATTCTATTCCATCCCAATAACCATTTCCTGAAAGATAGATGCTTCCTTGTTTTTTGAAGTTAAAATTAATCGCACCATAAATCTTTTTTTTACCAAGATCTAAAGATAGATTACCTTTCGCGAATAATGTAGTATCCCTAAGATTAAAAACAATTTTGGCTGGTTCTTTTAAATTAAATTTTAGTTGAAGGTTAATTTTTTTAGGATTATTCTTCTGGGGAACAACCCAAAAAGAACCATTATCATTTTTGTTTAATATAATTTCTGTTCCTTTAGGATTAAATATTGCAACTGGTTGCCAATTAAATAAACTCGCAAAAGGAGCAAATTTAATTGTCAAATTTGAAATATTAACTGAAGATGAATCTTTAATCCCTGGCAGTAGCCTTGTTGGCCCTAACTCAACTCCCCATGGTCTCAGCCCCCTGTATGTTCCTATTTTCAAAGGATGACCTATTGAATTAGATAATGTTTTTTCTATTTGTGCAGAAAAGCGGCTTATAGTTCTACCTACCAATAGATCTGCGCCACTCCAAATCAAAACACCACCCAACGCCGCAAAGGTTCCAGCAAGTCCCCACCGCTTTAATCTTTTAGGACTCCACTCATCTCCCATGAAACATTATTCTCAAAAATTGGGGAGCTAACAAACTATAAAGAATCCATTCAGGAGAAACCAGCTTATGTCTATTAGTGAAGTTATCCAAGATGTTACGAAATGGCTAGCCTGGGGAGGCTCAGGACTTGGCATCTTGACTATTTTGGCCTATTTATTTAACTGGGGTATTAAATTCCGGCTAACTGGGACAACAATTTTCACACTTTTGTTATCTGCTAGTTGCTGGGCCTTTGAGCAAAGTTATACACCTCCGTTTAATGTCGAAGGTTACAAATATGCTCCTATTGTTTATGACAATGGATTTGATTTAGTTGTTGCTCAGGCAGCAAATGATTTCCCTAAAGAAGCCATCAAACCAACATTGTTACAAATAGCTGGTAATTTGAAAGGAGGAGGAAGAAATGGTGCTCAAGTCAAAGTCAGACTCAGAAAGATAGAATCAGCTGGTGATGGAATAAGTAAACCAATTATTCTAGGTGAATTAATAAATGATTTAAAAGAATCAAAGATAATAGATTTACCAGAAAGGAATTATTCTGCAAATGAATATTTATCTAACAATGCTGATATTGAAGAAATAAACTCATTAGAAACTGATGGATAATAAGTCATTATTGAAAGATCTTCCTAAAACCTTTTATCAAGAAGAAAAAATACTCTTGTCAAATAATATTAAGACATGGGATTCTTTATTATCTATTAGTGATGAAGAAATAAATCATCTAATCTATGGAAGTCTGGGTAGTGTTCGTAATCTAAAAAGACTTAAATGCATAGCGTATTTTATATGTACTTTAGATATTCAACTTAACGTAGCAGCCTTGTTAATGCATTCAGGCTTAATTTCTAACGAGGCCATTTCAAGACTTACTCCTCAAGAGCTAGTTCAAAAGACTGGACGCTTTGAAAGAATTCTTAGAACAGGAAGAATTCCATTAATAGATCTAAAAAAAGCTCACTTTTTAATAGAGAAAGCGAAAAAAAAATCATTTAATTTACCCAAGAACCATTAGGTAATAGAATAGAAATAATTCAAAAGAATTACTAAGCCTAAGGGAATGAATGGTTTACTAATCACTTTAATATTTACATCATTTGGAATAAGTCAAAATGCAATGGCTCAATCAAGACTTCTTGAGGGGGTGAAAAGGAATCCTGATGAAGCAAACTCTATATGTGAAAGTTTCAGAGAACTAAATAAAGAAAACATTTCAGCTGGTTCAAAAAAATCTATTCAGAAAATCTCAATTCAAAAGAATATAAGCGAAGTTGATGCTGAGATCCTTTCTATGTACGTAAGAGGTCTTTATTGCCCAGAAACTTTTTAAGACAAATAATGAATTCAATAAGGTACAGGGACGAAGACTTACAACTTAGAGACGGAACATTACTAAAATCTAGAATCTGGTCGCCTCATGGGAACGGGCCATGGCCTGCCTTGCTTATGCGACAGCCATATGGAAGAGAAATTGCTTCTACAATTACCTATGCTCATCCATCTTGGTGGGCTAGCAAGGGCTATCTAGTTGTCATACAAGATGTCCGAGGCCAAGGTGGGTCTGAAGGAGAATTTTCAGGTTTCAGTCAAGAAGCTTCAGACACTAGTCAAACTCATAATTGGGTAAGATCCTTGCCTGAATGCAATGGCCTACTAGGCACATACGGTTTTTCATATCAAGGGTTAACGCAACTCATTGCGGAGAAAGGTACTCCTCCTCCTGATTGCATTATTCCTGCAATGACCGGTCTTTCAGAAGATCAGCATTGGAGTTGTGAAGGAGGGGCGTTTTGGTGGTATTTGGGAATTGGATGGGGTTTGCAATTAGCTGCTCAAAAAGCACAAAGAGAAAAGAATTGGACAGCTTGGAACGAAATCCGTGAAAATCTTGAATCAAAAAAATATTTATATAACGGCCATGATTTACTTAAAAAGAATGACCCAGAAGGGATGGCATTAAAATGGCTAAATCTTTCTTCTAGCAAAACTCCTCAATGGAAAACCCATGAGCCATTAGATAGCTGGTTAAAAAAACCTTTGCTTCTAATCGGGGGTTGGTGGGATCCTCATTTGAAAGGGATTTTAGATATTTATGAGAAATCTAAAAAGGCAGGAGGTAATCCTAAATTACTTATTGGTCCTGCTACTCATCTTGAATGGTGGGAGGGTGCACAACGCACCCAGTTAGATTTTTTTGATTCTCATTTAAAAGAAGAAAATAAAGAGATTTTTTTTCCTCAAATCAATCTTTGGAATCTAACCACGAAAAGTTGGGAGCTTTCCGTTCAAAAGAAAATCCCTACATGGAATCTTACTAGTGAAGGGTTAGCCTCAATAAGTCATATTGAAGGATGCCTAGTCCCTAATTCTGATTTAAAAGCAGATAGTGAAGTGAATTTAGTTCACGATCCATGGAGGCCCATCCCAGCAATCGGAGGACATCTCAGTGATACTGCTGGAGAAGCGAATAGATTTAAGCTTGATCTTAGACCTGATGTAGCAGTATTCACATCAGACCCTATTTTGAAAGATCTCAGACTGGAGGGTATTCCAACTCTTTTTTTAGAAACCAAGTGTGATAGGGAAAGTTTTGACCTGTTCGTTGCATTATCAAGAATTCCTGATGAGGTTGAGAATACTGCCACTCAACTTTCGACTGGTGTACTCAGAATTGCTAATTGTGATAAAGGTATAAAAAGTCCTAGACAAATCAAACTTCAACCAATTCTCGCCACATTTAAAGAAGGGGATCGTTTAAGAATTTCAATCTCAGGATCTGGATGGCCAGCAATTGGAATAAATTCTGGTCAGAGTCAATATTTGTGCGAAGGGCCTAGCCCTAACTGCCTAGTTACTACAATTTCACTCTTACTTTTAAATTCAAAACTTAAATTTGAATCACTTATTTCCTCTTAGGGGTTCAATATTTACTTGCATAGGATTAAGCTTATTTGCTATTTAAGCGATAAGTCATGACCGTCTCTATTCTTCTAGATTCTTTGAAAGATGACGGACAAAGACTTTCTGAGTGCAGACATGAAAGTCCATTTTCAATTCTTGGTCCTCAACCGTTTAAAGATAAGTGGATAATTCGAATATGGATGCCTGAGGCAAGTGCAGTTGAACTGATAATACAAGAAACGAAAATCCAGCTAGAAAATCCAAATCACGAGTGGATCTTCGAAGGAGTTATCGAAAAAGATCCCGGCACTGATTATCAAGTAAAAGTAAATAGAGGAGGCATTGAACATGTTCAAAATGATCCCTGGAGCTTTCGTAAAGAATGGATGGGTGAAATTGATAGACATCTTTTCGCGGAGGGGAATCACCATCACATATGGCGAAAAATGGGTGCTCACCTCACCGAAATAGATAAAAAGCAAGGTGTTATGTTTTGCTTATGGGCGCCTCATGCAAAAAGCGTTTCAGTTATTGGTGATCTCAATTCATGGGATGGCCGTCATCACCCTATGCAAAAACGTTTAGGAGGGATTTGGGAACTATTCATACCTGATCTAAGTGAAGGAGATTTATACAAATATGAAATCAGGACTGAAAAAGGACATTGCTACGAGAAAGCCGATCCTTATGGTTTTCAACATGAAGTAAGACCTGCAAAAAGCTCAGTCATATCAAAAATCGATTCATTTAAATGGAATGATCAGTCTTGGATATCCAATCGTGACAATAGAGATCCTTTAGAGCAACCGATTTCAGTTTATGAAATGCATTTAGGCAGCTGGATGCATGCTTCCTCAGACGATCCATTTATCAATACAAATGGAGAGCATAGAGACCCAGTTCCAGCTGCAGATTTGAAGCCTGGCTCAAGATTGCTTACATACAAAGAGCTGGCGAATAAGGTAATTCCATATGTCAAAGAGAGAGGCTTCACACATATCGAGCTGATGCCTATTTCAGAGCACCCTTTTGATGGCTCATGGGGGTATCAAGTTACTGGTTGGTATGCGCCTACAAGTAGATTTGGATCTCCCGATGAGTTTCGTGCCTTTGTTGATTCATGCCATAAAGAGGGAATAGGAATTATTCTCGATTGGGTCCCAGGCCACTTCCCTAAAGATCAGCATGGACTTGCTTATTTTGATGGCAGCCATCTATATGAGCATTCAGATCCCAGGATTGGAGAGCACAAAGAATGGGGAACATTAATTTTCAATTACAGTCGAAATGAAGTTCGAAATTTTCTAGTTGCAAATTTAATTTTCTGGTTTGATCAATTTCATATAGACGGAATACGCGTTGATGCAGTTGCCTCAATGCTTTACAAAGACTATCTTCGTCCGGAGGGTGAATGGATACCTAATGAGGATGGAGGGAATGAAAATTTTGAAGCAGTCAGATTTCTACAACAGGCTAATCACGTTCTTTTTCAACATTTTCCAGGTGCACTTTCTATTGCCGAAGAATCAACAACATGGACTGGTGTAACTAAACCAACTGACATGAATGGACTCGGTTTCAACCTAAAATGGAACATGGGTTGGATGCACGATATGCTCGATTATTTTGAAATTGATCCATGGTTTAGACAATTCAATCAAAACAACATTACATTCTCCATTTGTTATAACTTTACCGAAAATTTTATGCTTGCTTTAAGCCACGATGAAGTTGTTCATGGGAAAAGTCATCTCTTACACAAAATGCCAGGTGATGACTGGCAGAAGTATGCTAATACACGAGCATTGCTTGCATATATGTGGACACATCCAGGTAAAAAAACAATATTTATGGGAATGGAATTTGGTCAACGCCAAGAATGGAATGTTTGGGATGATTTGCAATGGGATCTTCTAAATTATGAACCTCACAAAGGGATACAGAAATTAGTAGATGATTTGAATACTCTTTATAAAAGAGAACCTGCTTTATGGAGAAATGATTTTGACGAATACGGATTCCAGTGGATTGATTGCGACGATAATAAAAATTCAGTAATCAGTTTCATGAGAAGAGAAAAAACTGAAGGCGAATGGTTAGTAATAGTGGCAAACTTTACCCCCCAAAACCATTCTAATTACAGAATAGGTGTGCCTGTTGATGGATTCTATGAAGAAATTTTCAATACAGATGCGAGTCAATATGGAGGCTCAAATCTAGGTAATATGGGAGGTAAATCAACAGATTTATACAATATACATGGCTATGAAAATTCTATAGATCTTTGCCTTCCTCCTCTCAGCGTTCTGGTTTTAAAGCATAAATCCAAGAAGAATTAACCTTCCTCGAATAGAAATGTTTCAACCTTGCCTCATAACCTAATTTCAACTGTCGTCTGGATGTAAAAATTCAGAAGGTATGACGAACTTTTGCAGAGAACGTATTTCATGATTTTCAAGTTACTGCTTCATGTAAGTTTTTCGATTAAAAGGACAAAATAATGAACGGAACTACTCCTTTACTACTTCGTGCCGCTCGCGGAGAAAATGTTGAAAGGCCACCGGTTTGGATGATGCGCCAAGCGGGGAGATACATGAAGGTATATCGTGACCTGCGTAATAACTATCCAAGTTTCAGGGAAAGATCCGAAAACCCCGATCTTTCTTATGAAATTTCAATGCAACCATTTAAAGCTTTTCAACCAGATGGAGTAATACTTTTTTCAGATATTTTGACTCCTCTTCCTGGAATGGGGATTAACTTTGACATCGTTGAAAGTAAAGGACCCTTGATCAATGAACCAATAAGAAGCCTTAAACAGGTTAAAGACCTAAAGCCCCTTCAACCTGAGGAGAGCATGTCTTTTGTTGGTGAAGTCCTTGGAAGGCTAAGGGAAAGCGTTGGGAACAACGCTGCAGTTCTTGGGTTCGTAGGTGCTCCCTGGACCCTTGCTGCATATGTTGTAGAGGGGAAAAGCAGCAAAAATTATGCAGTTATAAAAGCGATGGCATTCCAAGAGCCAAAACTCCTCCATCAACTTTTAAATCACTTTGCAGAATCAATTGCAACCTATTTGTCCTACCAAATTGAATCTGGGGCCCAAGTAGTTCAAATGTTTGATTCATGGGCAGGACAATTAAGTCCGCAAGATTATGACGAGTTCGCTGCACCTTATCAACAAAAAGTAGTCAATTTAGTAAAAGCTAAGCATCCAGATACACCTATGATTTTATATATCTCTGGTAGTGCTGGAGTTCTTGAAAGGATGGGACAAACTGGAGTAGATATAGTCTCTCTAGATTGGACTGTTGACATGGCAGATGGGCTAAAAAGGCTGCCTCCATCAGTTGGAGTCCAAGGGAATGTTGATCCAGGACTTTTGTTTGGTACTCCTGAGGCGATTAGATCAAGAATTATTGATGTCGTCAAAAAAGCGAAAGGTAGAAAACATATCCTTAACCTTGGTCATGGAATACTTCCTGGGACGCCAGAAGAAAATGCAAGAGTATTTTTTGAGGCTGGTAAAAATGTCAATGAACTTTTAAAAGTTTCATCTTGAAAAACGAAATAATTCTGATCACTGGAGCAAGTGGGTGTGTTGGACAATACATAGCAAATTGGCTAATCGAAAACTCAAGTTCAGAATTATTTTTATGGGTTAGAAATCCTAAAAAAATAACTGCAATAAATTTAGAAAATCCAAGGATTAAAGTTTTAGTCGGAGATTTGAGACAATCAAATAAGTTCAAGAAAGAGATATCAGAAGTCAACAGAGTTATTCATACAGCAACTGCTTGGGGTGACCCTAAAAGAGCGAAAGAAGTAAATATTGATGCAGTAAAAAATTTGCTCAATTTACTAAATCCTTCCAATATCAAACAAATTATTTATTTCTCAACTGCAAGTGTTCTTGATAGAAACTTAAATTTGTTACCGGAAGCTTTTACCTATGGAACAGAGTACATACAAACGAAAGCACAATGCCTCAAAGAGCTTGAATCTCATCAGCTTTCGACGAAAATCATAGCTGTTTTCCCAACACTAGTTTTTGGCGGACGTTTAGATGGTAAAAGTAAATTTCCTACTAGTTATCTAACAGAGGGGCTTAGAGATGCATTGAGATGGATCTGGCTGGCAAGATGGATAAAATTATTCTCAAGGTTTCATTTTATTCACGCAGCAGATATCGCTTTCATTTGCGGACATCTAGCTACCTCTGATTTCGAGCCTGCAAAACGTTATTCTGGGAATAAAATTAAAAAATTCGTTTTAGGACAATCCTATATAAGTATTGATGAAGTAATTCAGACGCTTCTAAGATGGAAAGGAATGAGCAGAGTCCCTCAAATCCCTCTTTGGACCTGGCTTATCGAACTTTTAACTATATTACTGCCAATACAAATTACAAACTGGGATAGATTTAGTCTGAGACAAAAACACTTCATACATGAGCCTGTAACCTCTCCTGAAACCTTTGGAGGTATAAGCCATGCCAAAAATCTAAGTCAAGTTTTACATAATTCTGGATTAACTAAACACTAAAATGGCAAACAGAAGCTAAAGTAGTAAAATTAAAAAAAGAAAAGAATTAATTTCATGATTCGTTCTATTTCAACAGCGTTATTTGCTTTCTTTGCATTCCTAGTAATTGGGGTATCAAATGTGAACGCTTCAACTGTTGAAGTTAAGCTTGGAACCGATGCAGGGATGCTTGCTTTCGAACCAAGCACTCTTAACATAAGCGCTGGTGACACCGTAAAGTTTGTAAATAACAAACTAGCTCCTCATAATGCTGTTTTTGACGGAAATGATGATCTAAGTCATCCTGATCTAGCTTTTGCTCCAGGAGAGTCCTGGGAGAGAACTTTTAGCACAGCAGGAACATACGACTTTTACTGCGAGCCTCACAGAGGTGCAGGAATGGTTGGTAAAATTGTAGTCAACTAAACATTCAAAAGAATTCATTAAAGATGGGCTAAACCCCATCTTTTTTTTTGGAAAAATATATTTATAAACTCAATCAAGAGCACTGAGCATAATTTTTTTTAGAAGAGAAACTATTGCAATTTAAAATACCTAAGGATGTATTCTGAGTTTAGAAAAAGTAGTGCACGCATTCAGGCGGGAGAATTTTAATTACGATAAAACTTCTAATCAATATGAAGAATAAGTCTAAGGTTGGTAAATTAATATAAAAATTCAAGTAATTAGTTTGAAGAACTTAGAAGCGAACTAACAAATTTATTTTACAAAGTTAAAAAAGGTCGGTTTTCTTATATTTCTACAATTATAAGATTTGAATAGTATGAAAGTGGAAATTAATTTTAAGGATGAAGGTAAATCCTGATGATTTTACTAACAGTGCCTGGCAAGGGATCATTGATGCAAAAGATTTAGCATTAACTAAAAAACATCAGACTTTAGAAACTGAACATCTTCTTTGGTCTCTACTAAAGAAAAATGAAATTGCTATAGCAATAATAAAAAGATCGGGCGGGACAATAAAAAATCTACTTACGGCAACAGAAGAATTTATAAATAACCAGCCAAAAATGCAAAAGGCCCAAGAATCAATTTTCTTTGGCAAAGATATATCTTTTTCAATTTCAAAAGCAAACAATATTAAACAATCCTTCAAAGATGATTTTATTTCAAGCGAACATTTAGTGATTTCCCTATTTGATGACGAGAGAGTTTGTCATAGGTTATTTGAGCAAAATCAAATCAACAAAAACAGCCTTCTTGAGGCTATAAATGCTATCAGAGGTGACAAAAAAGTGACCCAAAAAAATGCTGAAAATAGCTACGAAGCTCTGCAAAAGTATGGTCTAGACCTTACTTCTGCCGCTAGAGATGGAAAATTAGATCCTGTAATTGGAAGAGATGAAGAAATCCGAAGAACGATTCAAATTCTTAGCCGTAGAACTAAAAATAATCCCGTATTAATTGGTGAAGCTGGAGTTGGCAAAACAGCAATTATTGAGGGTTTAGCACAAAGAATTATCAACGGAGATGTTCCTACTGCCCTTGAAAACCGTCAACTAATTTCCTTAGATATGGGGGCACTAATAGCAGGTGCAAAATTCCGTGGTGAATTTGAAGAGAGACTTAAGTCAGTTCTTAAAAATGTAATTGATTCAGAAGGAAAAATAATTTTGTTCATCGATGAAATACATACTGTCGTTGGAGCAGGAGCTAGTGGTGGTGCAATGGACGCTAGTAATCTCCTAAAACCAATGCTTGCTAGAGGAGAACTCAGATGTATTGGAGCAACAACCATCAATGAACATAGAGAAAATTTTGAGAAAGACCCTGCGCTGGAAAGAAGATTTCAGCAAATACATGTAAAACAACCCTCAGTCCAAGATACGATTTCGATCTTGCGTGGACTAAAAGAAAGATATGAAGTCCATCATGGTGTTCGTATCTCTGATAACGCTCTCATAGCTGCGGCAACGTTGAGTGATAGGTATATACCCGAGAGATTTTTACCTGATAAAGCTATTGATCTAATAGATGAATCAGCATCGCGTTTAAAGATGGAAATAACATCAAAACCAGAAGAGATTGATGAGATTGATAGAAAAATCATCCAACTTGCAATGGAAAAATTATCGTTGGAAGGTGAGTCAGATACTTCAAGTAAAGAAAGACTAGAATTAATTACTTCAGAACTAGCCTTATTAACAAAAAATCAAGCTGAAGTAAACAACAAATGGAAAGAAGAAAAAGAGTCAATCGAGGAAATTTCAACACTTAAAGAAGAAATTGAGAAAGTACAACTAGAAATAGAAAAAGCAAAAAGGAATTATGACCTCAACAGGGCTGCTGAACTTGAATACGGCACCCTTGTAAATTATCAACAAAATTTGAAATCTAAAGAACTTAATTTAAAAAATTCCTCTCAGAATGCCGAGAAATCTTTTTTGAGAGAGGAGGTTGTAGCCGATGATGTAGCTGAAATAATTGCAAAGTGGACATCTATCCCAGTTAAAAGACTTGCTCAAACTGAAATTGAAAAATTACTCAATCTTGAATCTGAGCTTCATAAAAAAGTTATTGGTCAAAATAAAGCCGTCCAATCAATATCTTCTGCGATACAAAGATCCAGAACAGGACTTAGCGATCCAAGTAGACCAATCGCAAGTTTTTTATTTTTAGGACCGACAGGCGTGGGCAAAACAGAATTGTCTAAGGCTTTGGCTTCTCAACTTTTTGATAGTGAAAATGCCCTAACAAGAATAGACATGTCTGAATATATGGAAAAGCACTCTATAAGTCGCTTAATTGGGGCTCCTCCCGGTTACGTTGGTTACGAAGCAGGTGGACAATTAACAGAAGCAATTAGAAGAAAACCCTATTGCGTTTTGCTATTCGATGAAATTGAGAAAGCACATAAAGATGTTTTCAATGTATTGCTACAGATACTTGACGAAGGCCGAGTAACTGATGGACAGGGAAGAACAACAAACTTCAAAAATACTATTATTATTCTCACCAGTAATTTAGGAAGCGAGGTAATCGCTGGTAGGGATATAACGAATAATCTGTCGACAAACGTAGATGAACTTATTAATCAAGAACTAAAATCCAATTTCAGACCTGAATTCCTAAACAGACTTGATGAAATAATTAATTTCGAACCACTTAAAAAGGAAACTCTACTTAAAGTAGTTGATTTACAATTAAACCGTTTAAGAGAAAGATTAGAAGCGAAAGGAATCGAGCTAGAGATAAATAATGATGTTCTATCATTAATTACTGAAATTGGGTACAATCCGAGTTATGGTGCGAGACCCTTAAAAAGAGTCATTCAAAAAGAATTAGAAAGTGAAATAGCAAAATATATTCTTAAAGGCAAATACAAAGAAGGAAGCACTATAAAAATAGAGAAGAAAGATTCAAAACTAATTTTCAACTAAACAATTTAAGCCAAAGAAGTTAATTGCATCTCAATTAAAAGATTTAAAATATCAAGGTTTAAACCACTCAGGGAAGAGGGTATAACTAGCAGAATTAGTAGCATTTTCATGCGCTATTGCTTTCCAACAACACGATCGACCTTTCTCTCTTGAAATTAATAAATCATTTGCCCATCCCCAAACTAATTCAGCTGTTGATTCCATTCCAACATTCTTCATAATTCTAAGATCCAGTACTTCTTTAGAGTGAAGATTTTTCCATGTTTCAAGAAGAGGATCATCAAAATTGACTAGAAAAGTATGATCAAAATGTTCTCTTAACCTCTCTTCCAAAGGTCTCAAACTTGAAAAATCAACAACGAAGCCATTTTCATCAAGTTCATTCGAAGCAAAATAAAAGGTAAAACTTCGACTATACCCATGAATATAGCGACAGTGTCCCTTATGTTTCCATTGACGATGAGAACAGGGATAGTCTTTAAAATGCTTTGAGCAATTATATGTAATATCTTTAATCGTCATAAAAAGGTGATTTGAGAAGCAATAGAGGTCTAAATTTAAATAATGAAAGTTGTAAAGCCAAATTGGCTTAATTAAAAATGCTTTTTATCGATGACTTACATTTTGATCAAAATGGCTTGATTCCAGCCATAGCACAAGATTGGATCGATGGCTCAATTTTAATGATGGCATGGATGAACAAAGAATCCATTATGAAAACATTAGAATCAGGTGAAGTTCACTATTGGAGTCGTTCAAGGAAAGAGCTTTGGCACAAAGGGAAAACTAGCGGTCATTTTCAAAAATTGAAAGGGATTAGGGCTGATTGTGATTCAGATACAATACTTTTATCAATTGAGCAAATTGGTTCAATCGCATGCCATACAGGGAAAAGAAGTTGTTTCTTTAAAGATTTAAAAACAAATCAAGACGTTCTTTCCCCACCATCTGATGCTTGTAGTGAATTATTTAAAGTCATAGAGAGTCGTAAAGGCAATCCTGAGGAAGGAAGTTATACAAATGGTCTTTTGAAGGGAGGCGATAACAAAATCCTAAAGAAAATCGGCGAGGAGACAGCCGAATTTATTATGGCTTGTAAAGATAAAAATCCGATTTCAGTTTCTAATGAGGCTGCAGATCTAATTTTTCATCTACAAGTTGCTTTAGCACATCAAAACGTTTCATGGAAAGAAGTTCTAGAAGTTTTAGTTCAAAGACGAGGAGGACCAAGAAGAAATAAATAGCAAACCAATAAGCTCATAGATCATCTCATTCATCCAAATAAAGTTTCCTTGGAAGACAGAGATTGAATTAGATACATATAAAAGTCTTGAAAGTGAAAAAAACAAATGAATCGATTTTCTTTAAATTTTGGGAATTTATCGATTCATAAAAGTTAGGGGTAAAGCAAGAAAATAATTATTAGAGCCATAGAAGTCTTTAACAAGTTTCATATATAAAGAAAATGCTTATAACAATGTCTTTCATATCAATGGTTTTGAGCTATTTCTAATAAAAAGTAATTTCTATACTTAAATCTAAAAAAAGTCAGATACAGAATATCGGAACCTTCTTTTGGCTTAATTGACCAACTGAAAGCATTAAAAATAGATAAAGGATAAATAATAAATTCCGAACACTTTATTACGCCTATTGAAAGTAAACAATTTTTCTCTAGGTTGTTTATACAAGGAGGAATAAATCGTGAGTTCTTTAAGCGACTTTCTTGGAGAAATAGGAAGACACGAATTGCTCACTCCAGAGCAAGAACTCACAATGGGTAGAAAAGTGCAAGCCATGGTTGCACTCAATGAACGCTGCCAAAAAGCTGGAGGTAATGGGCCAGAGTGCGAATACTCAACCGCAGAGAAGAAAACACTTAAAGCAGGAGAGCGCGCCAAGAATCAAATGATTACAGCCAATTTAAGGCTTGTTGTAAATTTAGCCAAACGATATCAAGGTAAAGGTCTTGACCTTCTTGATTTAATTCAAGAAGGTACCCTAGGCTTAACAAGAGCTGTAGAAAAATACGATCCCAAAAGAGGGCATAGATTTTCAACTTATGCTTACTGGTGGATTAGACAAGGATTAAATAGAGCGCTATCAACTCAAAGCAGAACTATAAGAATCCCTGTGAACATTAATGAAAAACTAACAAAACTTCGTGCTGCCAAGTCTCGACTAATGCAAGAACTTGGAGTTCATCCTTCAACTCACCAAATAGCAATAAAAATGAAAATTCCTTTGGAGGAAGTAGAAGAATTGCTTGCATGCGAGTTAAGAAGTATCACAGTGAGTTTGCAAGGAGCAGTCAAATCAAAAGCAGAACCTTCAGAGCTTGTCGATATTCTTCCCAGTGAAGAAGTTCCTCCTATGGAACTAGCTGAATTAGCAGAGAGAAGTGCATCAGCCTGGTCTTTATTGGATAAATCAAATCTCACACCTAAAGAGAGAACTATTCTAAGTCTTAGATTTGGCCTAGATGGATCTAATGAATGGAGAACACTTGCTGAAGTAGCTAGACAAATGAATTGCAGCAGAGAATATTGCAGACAAGTAGTACAACGCGCATTAAGAAAATTAAGAAAGACAGGGATTCAAAGTGGTCTTCTAGAGACAAGTATTTAATTATGGTTAGTTCAAGAAGCTCAAATAAAGACGTATTTGAAGCAGAAGTGCTTGAAAGTTCTGTTGTCGACGAGGGTGTGCTTAAAAAAATCTTATTAAGAGCAGGCAGAGTCATTGCAAAGCCTGCATTAGAAGGCTTTGAACTCATCATTGATAACTCAACTCCTCCCCAAGTGAGAATATCCATAATGGGAGCACTTACTTATTTAGTTGTTCCTGTTGATTTAATTCCCGACTTCATCCCTGCCTCAGGTTTTAGCGATGATCTTGTAGCTCTAACCGCTGTAATTAGTCTTTGGCAACATCACATCACTCCAGAGATAAAATTCAGAGCAAAATCTAAGCTAGATAAATGGTTTCCTCTATGAGCAAAGAGCGCTGGTCAAAAGAAATCGAAGAAGATCTAATACTTCTTATCAAAGATTGGTTGAAACAAACTGGCAGAACACAATCAGAACTTTGCCAAACTCTTAATCTCCCTTCAGCAAGAATGCCAACTTTAATTGAATCTGTAAAAAAAGATTTTAACTCTGGTGGAATTCCAAAAGTGGCTAATCGACTTTGTGAGGTTGAAGAATTATGGACAAAGGGTGGAGAAGGGAAAACAAAGAAGAGCTCTGAATTAAATTCTTCTGGGCAACTAGACCTTCTTGACGAAATTTGTGAGGATCTTTCAAAAATTAATTTCAATACATAAGATTTACATGGCTATGAAAGAAAATTCAAATTTTTTTTTCATAAAATTAAGAGGGTTTATTTTAATCAGTTTTTGTTGCATATTTTTTTATTTAAGTTTGCCGAAAGAGCTCAATGCTATTCAGGCAGATTTAGGAGAAAATCTTTTCAAATACAACTGTGCTGGATGTCACATTAATGGCGGGAACATAATCAGAAGATCAAAGAATTTGAAGATTTCATCATTAAAGCGTAATGGAATTGACAACCCAGAAGCTATAGCGCAGATAGCCAGACAAGGGATAGGAATAATGAGTGGTTATGAAGATAAATTAGGGGACAACGGCGATCAAATTGTAGCTAATTGGGTCTGGGAACAAGCTCAAAAAGCTTGGGTCCAGGAGTAAATTTCGAAATCAGTCCATATTCCCTCTCTCCAGTAAACATCCTCTTTGATAAGACTTCTTATATGCTCAATGTCCTCAGATTTAAGTATACCAAAAACATATCTATTACATTTTGTCGGTCCTAACGTTATTAAAATACCTTCTTCCTTGAGTAATGAAAGTCTCTTTAGATGCTCTTCCCTAAATGGTGTTCTCTTTATAAGAGCATCTTCACAGTAAGACCCCCAAAGCACAAATTGATCCATGGTTTTCAAGTTAAGTAAAGACCAAATTTCTCAAGATAAAACATAGAAAAGAATTCAATATTCAGCTTGATGTGTTGCTATTTATAAAATATTAGTTAGTTGCAGCTCTTAGTTCCTTACAAAAAGAACCGGCTTCTTCGACTTTCATTCCGATAGAGGCATTAGCAATTCTTTTAACTAAGGCACTGCCAACAATTGCGCCATCAGCTCCCCATTCTTTAACTTGTTGAATATGTTTTACCTCCGAGATTCCAAAGCCTACAGCAATTGGACTAGATGAAGAGTGTTTTAGTTGCTTGACAAGAGTCTCAACATTATCTTCAAGTGAAGACCTTTCTCCTGTTACCCCAGTAACACTAACAAGATAAGTAAATCCATTAGAAGTCGCTGCAATTTTTTTCATGCGGTCTTTCGGTGTTGTAGGCGCAACAAGTAAAACCAAATCAATTTCTTTAGATTCAGCTATCTTAGAGAGTTTTTCTGCTTCCTCTAAAGGAAGATCTGGCACGACAAGTCCTGAAACACCTACTTTCGAAGCTTGTAAGCAAAATTCATCCAGACCTTTATTAATAAGTGGATTTGAGTAAGTAAATAAAATTATTGGAATTGTCAATTGATCTCTCAATTCAGACAACATTTTAAAAACCCTGTCAGGAGAAGTTCCTGAAGAGAGAGCTCGAGAAGCTGCTAATTGAATAATCGGTCCATCTGCCAAAGGATCACTGTATGGAATGCCTAGCTCAATCATGTCAGCGCCATTTGCCTGAAGTTCCAACAAAATCTTTGCTGTAATTTCCAAATCAGGATCACCTGCCATAAGGAAAGGCATTAGTGCAATTCTTTTCTCCTTTTTTATTTTGGAAAAAGAGCTACTGATATTTGTACTGTTCAATGTTCTAAGCCTTGGGTATCTATCTTTTTTATCATTTTAATATCCCTAAGAGTAAAAAATTATTGAGACTTAGTAATTAACACTTAAGTCTGTTCAATACTTTCTTCCTCAACTGTTTTTAGTAATTCAATTTTTTCTTGTTCTGTCATGGACTCAAACTTTTCTCTAATTTTTTCATCAGTACATTTTTCATAAGCCTCTCTGTATCTTTTACGTTGCTCCATAAAAGTCATATTCCCAGAAAAAACCCTGAAAAGATATGAAGCTGTCCAGGCAAAAATAATTAAAATTAATAATGACTGGGCTGCGATACCAGCTGATATTGATTCAAATCCAAGTAACTGAAAAAATTCATATCCGAAGCCTCCTAAAACAAAAACAATCAAACCTATTTGAAAAACCTGTACTCTTGTCAAAGCTCAAGACTCCTCTTGTCCATTCATTCTTAAGTTAAGAAACGGTGCAAACAAAACCATTCCAGGGAAGAAAAGAAACACAAGTCCATATATAAAAAGGCGTTCATACTTTCCCATAACATTCCAACGATTATTCATCCAATAAAAAAGAAACAAAGGAACTACAAATAAATACATCCCTCCTAACACAACATAAGCAGACAATGTAATTATCGGATTAACAGTCGCTGTTAATCCAAAAGGTATTAAACACACAATCGAGATAAAAAACATCATGGGAGTGGGGGGACTTGAACCCCCACGGCCAAAAAGCGGCCAACAGATTTTAAGTCTGGTGCGTCTACCAATTCCGCCACACTCCCCAGTGATAGCAAGGGTTATTACAATGCTAGAGACTCAACTCTAAGCCATTTACATATTAGCGTAAACGTATGTGCTTAAATCAGTACTCTTAAGAATATATAGAGTTAAATAATTATCGAAAGAATCAGTCACCAATCTCATTAAACATTCCCTAATGCCCAACTAAGAGTTTCTCCTGAATGAAATGGTTTTACAAAATCATTGGGGTCACCATCTAATCCAACGTCAATCATTTGAGGTACGGAAATATCTTTTTTAACTAAAGTAATTCTCTCTGTGTTTAAAGGCAATCCATAAAAAGTTGCTCCATTAATACTTGAAAAAGCTTCAAACCTATCTAGGGCATTTTCTTCTTCAAAAACTTTTAAATAGCTTTCCAAAGCGAAAGGGGCATTAAAGATTCCTGCACATCCACATGAACTCTCCTTAAACCTACGGGTATGAGGTGCTGAATCAGTTCCAAGGAAAAAGCAAGATTTACCACTAGTAGCCGCTTGCCTTAGGGCAATACGATGAATTTCACGTTTAGCTGTGGGTAAGCAATAAAAATCACTCCTTAATCCACCATTGAACATTGCATTTCGATTAATATGTAGATGATGAGGTGTGATTGTAGCTGCTAGATCAAAATCACTTGTTTCTACAAAGTCAATTGCATCTATGGTCGTAATGTGTTCTAAAACCACTTTAAGTGATGAAAATCTTCGTAATAATGGTTCAAGATGACGCTCAATAAAAACAGCTTCTCTATCAAACACATCAACATTGAAATCGGTCACTTCTCCATGAATCAATAATGGCATACCAATTCTTTCCATCGTCTCAAATAAATTGTCGATTTTACTTATATCTGTAACTCCATAAGAGGAATTAGTTGTCACATTAGCTGGATAGAGCTTTGCCCCATGAAAGACACCTTCTCTAAAGCCTCTCTCTAAGACCTCCGAAGGCATATCATCTGTAAGATATGCTGTCATTAATGGGGTAAAAGAAGCACCTTCAGGAAGTGACTGGATAATTCTTTTTTTATAGTTTTGTGCTTGGTTTAAAGTAGTTATTGGCGGATCAAGATTAGGCATAATGATTGCACGGCTAAACACATCTGCTGTATGACTTAAAACACCCTTCAGGATCTTTCCATCTCTCAGATGCAGGTGCCAATCATCCGGCTTTAATAATGAGATTTGATTAACAGAAGCAATCACAGGATTATAGTTTTTTCAGTATATATTTTATGCAAGCTTGATCTATAAGTCCTCAAGTATCAATAAAGGGATAAGATATTAGGATAATAGCAAATGGAAATAAAATAAATTAACTCACTAATTTAGTTTCTCAATAAATCACTGAATTATGCCATCAATATTAATGTCATTCTTAGAAATTATTGCTGGGATACTTTTACTTTTTAGCGGTGGGGAGTTCTTTATTCAAGGATCTGTAGCTTTAGCCTTAATCCTTGGGATTCCTCAACTTGTTATTGGTTTAACAATAGTGTCTCTCGGAACAAGTGCACCTGAACTATTTGTGAGTGTTAACTCCTCCCTCACTGGTTCTGATAGTTTAGCTCTGAGCAACATTGTTGGTAGCAATATTTTCAATGTAATGGTAGTTCTTGGAGGAAGTGCTCTTTTGCGACCTTTAAGAGTTGAAAGTCGTCTTGTAAGGAGAGACATTCCTCTTCTTTTAGCAGTATCAACTGCAGTTTGGGGGATGGCAGCTTCAGAGCTGATAACTTGGCAATTTGGAGTAGCTTTGATAGTTGCTCTAATAATAAATACCACTTGGGAAATTCGCACAGCGAGAGAGGAACCTCAAAAGACCCAAGAAGCAGAGCCAGAAATCAATTTAGAAAAAGACTCAGCAAGCTTATTCAATGCAGGTTTGAAATTATTAGGTGGTATTTTCTTGCTAACTCTTGGATCACGACTGTTAATAGATGGCGCATCTACAATTGCAGGATTATTAGGGGTAAGTGAAGCAATAATTGGATTAACGATAGTATCGCTAGGCACCTCTTTACCTGAGTTAATTACTTCATTAGTTGCAGCTATTCGTGGTCAAACTGATCTAGCGATAGGCAACGTAATTGGAAGTTGCTTATTAAATCAATTACTAGTTTTAGGTAGCTGTTCTGTATTATCTGGAGGCAGTGGTTTAGTTGTTGAGAATTTACTAATAACTAAGGATATTCCCATAATGGTAATTACTACACTTGCTTGCATGCCGATTTTTTGGACAAAAGGAATAATAAGTAGAGGAGAAGGTGGGGTTTTATTAGGATTGTATATACTTTACATTGCAGATAAAATAATACCTCTAACTCTACCAACTTTACATTCAGCATTCAAAGAATTAGTTTTTATAGCAATCTCTTTATCAATAATATTAATTATATATAAAACAATTTCTTACTGGTTAAAAATTAGAGAAAGTACTAATAACTAATACCTTTATACAAATCATCTCATCGTAACGAATTCTTCAGCTATTGTAGGATGCAATGCCATTGTATTGTCAAAATCAGATTTTTTAGCTCCTAGCATTAGTGAGATTGATGCCATCTGAATAATCTCAGATGCATTATCACCAATCATATGACATCCTAAAACTTTATTATTATTTTTATCAACTATAAGCTTTAAAATACATTTAGAGCCAGTCTTTGGTAATGATTTTGATAAGGGTCTAAATTTTGATCTATATACTTTAATATTATCTTTCCCAATCGATTGGATAGCCTTATCTTCAGTGATGCCCACAGAAGCTATCTCAGGCTGACTAAATACAGCATAAGGAACAAAATCATAGTTAACTTTACGATCTGATTCGCCATAATTTCTATCGGCAAACTTTCTACCCTCATCAATTGCTACAGGTGTCAAATTGATCCTTTCAGTTACATCTCCAATAGCAAAGATATTAGGAATATTTGTTTTATTTTCACTATCAACTTTAATTTTATTTTCAAGAATTTCTATGCCTGCATGTTCTAACTTCAACCCCTCTAGGAATGGCTCTCTACCAGTAGCAAAAAGCAATCCATTCGAGTCAAAAACTTCACCTTTATTTGTTTTTATAATTAAAGATCCAGGAGTTCCTTTTACTGAAGAAATATTCTCACCAAAGTTTATGTTAATTCCTTTAGTTGTCATTGCCTCAGTTAATGCTGAAGAAAGTTCGAAATCAAATCCTCTCAAGATTCGATCACCTCTTACTAATTGAGTAACTTCAACGCCTAATCCCTGCAATATGCATGCAAATTCGCAAGCAATATAGCCTGCTCCAACAATTGTAATTTTATTCGGAAAGCTTTTAAGAAGAAACATATCATCACTTGTCCAACCTAAAGATGCTCCCTCGATGCTTGGTCTTTTAGGTCTGCCTCCTACTGCAATAAGAATTCTCTCTCCATACAGTTCATTCAAAGTCTCTCCATTTTTTCGATTTTTTATGGCAATACAATTTGAATTTCTAAACTCACCCCAACCTTTAAAAAGCTTAACATTAGCCTTAGTTAGAAAATCCTCATGTAATTCATTTAACCTTTGTACTTCCTTTCGAACATTAGCTAATAAAACCTCTGACTTGATCTTTAAATTATCAAATTCAAAACCATAAGATGTTGCAGATAACAAACTCTCTAAGAGAGAAGACCCACATACTAATAACTTTTTAGGAACACAACCTCTTATGACACATGTGCCTCCAACAAGATCACCTTCGACGATCGCTACAGATGCTCCATAACTAGCAGCTTTCTTTGCAGCCGCCAATCCACCGGATCCTGCACCAATGACAATTAAATCAAAAGATCTTTTCAATTTTGCTACCTAGTATTATTTTCCTATTCTCGTTGAAATAAATGAATCTCACCAGAAATGCAATGACTTGGGAAGAATTAGCAATATATACGGCTGACCCAATTGATCAAATAAACGGGTTAAATAACCCATATTCCTTACTTCGTCTTTTTAATAAAAGTGAATCCGAGGCAATTGTTACTCTTTACAGAGATAATCATGCTTGGTGTCCTTATTGCCAGAAAGTCTGGGTTTGGTTGGAGCTTAAGAAAATTCCTTACCGGATTAAAAAAGTCACAATGCGTTGCTATGGAGACAAAGAAAGATGGTACTTAACAAAAGTACCCTCGGGAATGCTTCCTGCAATAGAAATTGAAAATCACGTAATCACAGAAAGCGATGAGATCCTATTTGTTTTAGAGGAAATTTATGGCCCTTTAGGTCAATCGCTAAATGAGAAAAAAGTCTTAGAACATAGAAGACTTGAAAGAGAATTATTCTCATCATGGTGTAATTGGTTATGTCGTAACTCTCTTTTCCAAGGGCAAGAAGAACAAAAGAAAGAGAATTTCATAAATGTTGCAAAGAAATTTGAAAAAGAACTCCAAAACAATGCTTCAGGATGGCTAACACCAATCTCAACAGAAAATGGTGAAAAGCCTGGTTCGGCAGATGTAATTTTCATTCCATATGTTGAGAGAATGAATGCCTCGTTGGCTTACTACAAAGGATATTCTTTGAGAGAAGAACACCCTTTTATAAATACATGGCTTAAAAATCTTGAAAAACTTGAGGAATATAGAGGTACTCAAGGAGATTTTCATACTCATGCTCATGATTTACCTCCTCAAATGGGAGGTTGCTTTACTTATTCAAATAAAAACCAACAATTATTTGCCCAAGAGATTGATTTGGGTTCTGGATTAGGGCAATTAGAACTAGCAGATTTGAAAGTTGATCAAAAGTCGGAACAACAATTTGAGGCATTAGTTTTAGAGAGAGTAATCAAACACAAAGAAAGGATCATTGCTGTAAACCCAATGAAAAATAAATTATTTGATCAGCCATTGAGAGCAGCTTTAACTTCTATGATTTCTAAAAAAGATTGCCGTCCAGAGAAGAGTAGTGCCTCTGCATTACGTTACCTCCGAGATAGAATTTCAGTTCCTAGAGATATGCCTTTACTATCCGGAAGATTATTTAGACAAGCTCTTGAACGAACAGCAAATATCGATGGTAGTGATTTAGGACCTGAAATACCTACAAGAAATAGGCTAGATCAAAATCCTATACAGTTTAATTAAAAAATCTAAAACCTCTCTCACTATCAAATCTTAGATTCAACGACGTTTTCGTGAATCGATCTGAAGAAGATCCTTAACTTTTTGAACTTGACTTGCTAATTGTGGCTCACTTGATAATTTTTTTTCAACTTGTTCAATGGCATACATAACAGTTGTATGGTCCTTTCCCCCAAAAGATTCTCCAATACGAGGAAGACTTAAATCTGTACCATGTCGCATTAAATACATGCCTACTTGTCTTGCCTGACTAACAGGCCTACGTCTACTTGGACTACGCATTTCCTCCTCTGTGACTCCAAAGACCTCAGCTACTTTTTCTAGTACTTGTTTAGGCCTAACTTCTACTCCTTGTCCAGTAGGATCAAGCATTGGTGCTACTGATTCCACTGTCATTGGCATCCCAGTTATAGAGGCAAATGCGACAGCACGAGTAAAGGCTCCCTCTAATTCTCTTATATTAGAAGTGAATCGTCCAGCTATAAATTGAATCAAATCTCTAGGCAAACGCATTCTTTCATGCTCAGCTTTTTTTTGTAATATTGCCATTCTCGTCTCCAAATCTGGAGCTTGAATATCTGCAATTAGTCCCATTGAGAATCTTGAAATCAATCGTTCTTGTAAACGAGGTATTTGACTTGGAGGCCTATCACTTGTAAGAACAATTTGCCTGCCTGCCTCATGCAAAGCATTAAATGTATGAAAGAATTCCTCTTGAGTATATTCTTTACCTTCTATAAATTGAATATCGTCAACCAATATCAAATCAGCTTCTCTATATCTATTTCTGAAAGCTTGCATTCCATCTTTTCTGATCGCAACTATTAAGTCATTGGTAAAAGTCTCAGTAGAAACGTATGCAACCTTTGCTCCTGGATCGATTTCCAACCTATAATGACCAATAGATTGCATTAGATGGGTTTTACCTAAACCAACTCCCCCACAAATAAATAATGGATTAAATTCTCGACCAGGGGACTCAGCTACTGCCATTGCTGCAGCATGAGCCATCCGACTATTAGGACCAACAACAAATCTATTAAAAACATATCGAAGATTCAAACCCGGTAAAAATTTTTTTATGGGGGCTTGCTTCGATTTAACGTCTAAATTTTCACGAGTGGCAACAGAATTATTTTCTACATCTGAAATAATCTTTTTTTTATTGCTTTTATTTGATGGAAATTCATCCTTTACTTTTATGTAAACTGTAACTTCATAACCAAAAATCTCAGATGCAATCTCTTCAATTTTATGAGAGTAATTTTTCCTCAACCAATCACTTGAGAAGCTATTTGGAGCCAATAATGTCAAGCATCTATCCTTGAAGTCAAAGAATTCAGCCGGTCGTATCCATGTTTCATATGAAGGCTTACTTAAATTTTTTTGCAGTAATTGCTGCACCTTAATCCATAGCTCATTCCGAGTTGGCACAGGCATTACCGAATGGAATTTGATTTTAGCTAAAAACTTTAATCAGTCATTCTTAAATTTGGGAATCCAGTTTTAAAAATTGTATTGCATTATCCAAAAAATCAACTACCGCAATGGTTTATGAAGATAAATGCAACTATAAATTTCTTCTTTCCAGAACAAAATTTTAATCAGATGCAATGAATAGTAACTTAAGCTTAACAACATAGAATAAACTAAGAAAAATAACTATGAATCTGGTTATAAATAAAACAGAAAATAAAAAAAAACTTTATTTAAATAGCAAACCAACAATTATTTTAATGACAAAATGGCACGCGATATATAGATGTAAAAGTCGGTTATCAAAGGATATAGGGGCATCTAAAGCAGCAAAGATTCAAGAAAAACTAACAAATCATACAATTAACGTAGCCAAAGAAATTCAAAAAAAAGGTCTTGCAGATATAAAAGTTGCCATCGATGGAATTGGTATTAAATCAGCAAAAAAATGGGCAGTATTAAATAAAATCAAAACGGTTGCGATTCAAGGTCCTGGCAATCTAGGAACAAAAATGAAAAGACAGTTTTTAAAGACTCATTCTGGAAAAAATCTTTCTCATAAAATTGCGAGTCCCATATTAATTATTGGAAGTGATTTACCATCAATCTCACATTTTGAATTAATTCAAGCTATTGAAATACTTAATCATAAAGAAATGGTTTTAGGCCCTTCAAGGGATGGAGGATATTGGCTTATAGGGATATCAAATAAACTTTTAAATCCTTTATTTTCTTGGCCATTTTCTGGTATAAGTTGGGGAACAGATAAAGTCCTTCAAGAAACAATTCGATTAGCCTGCTTAAATAAAATAGATTATCAACTTCTTCAAACTAAAAATGATCTTGATAATCTTATGGATTTATCACTATGGCTAGATCAGAAAAATTTTCGACTCTCACCATTATCATACCAACTTTAAATGAAGCGAGTCATCTCCCTCTTCTTCTGGCTGATTTAAATGCCTGGCCATATGATCTGGAAGTAATCATCGTTGATGGAGGGAGTATAGATTTAACTATTTCAATTGCACGAATATATGGATTAAATGTTATTAAAAGCCATAAAAAGAATAGAGGATATCAATTAAAAACTGGTGCATCAAATGCAAAAGGAGATTGGCTTTTATTTTTACATGCTGATAGTAGATTAAGCCCAAGATGGGTCAAAAATTTATCTAAAATAATTCAAAATAAAAAATCAGAAAATTTTGCATGGTATTTTGACTTTAAAATAAAAAGATATAATCCAGAGTTCAGATTTTTAGAAATCGCAGTAGCACTAAGAAGTTATTTTTTACAAAGACCTTATGGAGACCAAGGCTTACTAATTCATAAGGATTTATATTACAATTCTGGAGGTTTTTCTTCCTTGAAAATAATGGAAGATCTAGACTTAATAACAAGAATTACTAAAACAAACAAAGTAAAGCGTATTAAAGAAAATATATATACAGATGATGTAAAGTGGTCTAATTCAAATGTAATTAAACGTGCAATTAAGAATGCTAAACTAAGGAAAAAATGGCGAAAGGGTTATGACATAAATAAGCTTTCAAAAGAATATGATACATAATTTTTAAACACACATAAAGCTGTTAATTTGAATACCAAAATGCACATTTATTACCTCTTGGCTCTAAATTCCAACCTTGCCTTTTATAAAAAGTAATCACATCAGAATCAGCAAATAAAGTTACCCTACTAATACCTTCTCTTTTCAAACTCTTCATTAAATATGACATAAGTTGTTTTCCTAATCCATAACCTTGATAAACAGGGTTAATAGCTACATCCCATATTGTCGCATCAATGATACCGTCCCCTGTGCATCTAGCGAATCCAATCAACTTTGGAAATTTAGAATCATGTTGCCATAGACCAACCTTAAGCAAACTATTATCCAGTGCACGTTTTACTCTCCTCAAAGGTCTTCTTCCCCAACCAACTGCTTGAAGAAGTTGCTCAAGTTCAATTAAATCAAAAGATTTTGAATTACTAAAAACAAAAAGAGTTGAATTATCTTTATTAAAGTATTGAAAGGCTTCATGCCCATATAGATTTTTTAAAGTTGCTTCTGAAATAATTTTTTCATTTCTCCACCCAGGCATACCTATTTTTGTTGATCCTAGATTAATCATAAATTAATACTACTTAGATGGCTGTTAGACCTTTTTCTTGCAAATCAGCAAGTTGTGCATAAAGTCCGCCCAAAGCCCTTAACTCTTTATGAGTTCCTTGCTCAATTAGCCTACCTTTTCTCATTACAAGAATTCGATCAGAAGCTTCTATTGTTGCCAATCTATGGGCAATTACAAGCGCTGTCCTTTTCTCTAATAATCTATCAAGATCTCTTTGCAAAGTTGCTTCAGTTGATGGATCCATAAAAGCAGTCGCTTCGTCCATTATTAATACTTTTGGATCTCGTATTGCAACTCGTGCAACAGATAAAAGCTGCCTCTCTCCTGAAGAAAGATTTCCTCCTCTTTCTCGAATATAAGTGTCTAATCCATTTGGCAATTTTTTCAATAAATTATCTAGACCTAAATCATTACATATCTCATTTAAGCGTTGATTATCTATTGAAGAATCTAAACGAAGATTATCTGCAACATTTCCGCTAAATAGGAAAGTATCTTGAAGAACAACTCCAAGTTGTTTCCTCAATGAATCGATAGGTATATTTTTAACATTTTGGCCATCAATATATATATTTCCTATTTGAGGTTCATAAAGTCTACATAGCAATCTAATTAAAGTAGTCTTTCCTGAACCAGTCGGTCCTACGAGAGCAACATGTTCGCCTGGTTTAATTTTGAAACTTAAATCATTTATTATTGGCTCATCTTCTCTGTAAAAAAAACTTACATTTTCAAATACAACTTCCCCAGTAACAGTTTTTGTTGAACTTGTTAATTCTTTATTTATAACTTTATGCTTAATTTTATCACTAATCTCAATTTTTTTCTCAAGCAATTCACTTATTCTTTCAACTGCTGTTAACCCTCCCTGTATTTGTGTAAATCTTTCTGCCAACTGTCTCAAAGGTTCAAATAGTCTTTGTGAATAAAGAATAAAAGTCGTGAGAGTTCCTAATCCCATTGCTCCAGCTGTAACCATGTAACCTCCTAGAGAAATAACTAAAGCAACTGCAGCTAATGAGACCCATTCAATAAAAGCAGAAATACTACTGTCATAAAAAATTGTGCCGTTTACGGCATTTTTATAATTAGTTCCAGTTTTGAAGAAGTTTTGACCATTTAAAGATTGCCTTCTAAACATTTGAACAACTTCTAAGCCTTGAAGGTTTTCCTGAAAATTGGCATTTAATTGGGAAAGTTCTTCTCTAACTTTATAATTTTGTTTTCGATAACGTTTTTGTAGCCACAATATAAATAACGTAACAGGTATTTGAACAAACAAAAGGAGAAAACCTAACCTCCATTCAATTAAAATCATTGTTATTGATATAACTATAAGACTGACAAAGTCAGCCAAGACACCTACCGCTCCACTTCCAAAAACTTCTGACAATGCATCAACATCACTAGTTAATCTTGTAAGTAATTTACCAACAGGCATTTTGTCATGAAAACGCAAAGACAATGACATTGAATGAGAAAACAAATCATTCCTAATTCGTGCAGTCAGCCTTTGCCCTACAGACTGGATATTGTATGACTGAAAACCTTGTAACCCAAGTCTAAGTAATACTGTTATGAATAACATTCCTATTATGAACCGAATTGATAATTGATTAGACAAATTATCAAAAAAAAGTATCGTATCCTCTCCCCTTAAAACAGAAATAGCTTGTCCAACAAGAAGAGGTTGTATTGCACCCGCTAATGCAACTGGTATTAAAATTAAAAGTATGAGAACTAAACGTTTTTTTTCTTTTTTTAAGTACTTTCCAAGTTTCTTAACTCTTCGAAAATCATTTTTTGCCATCAGAAAAGAGGTTGGACTGAGATTTGATTTGAATTGAATCAATAATTTCTTGAAGGGGCCCTTTATCAAGTCTTAGGGATAGTGGATGACCAACAAGCCGAGCACTTGATTTAAAAAGTTCTTCAATTTCAACAAGACCATTATCCCTAAGAGTACGACCAGTTGCGACCAAATCAACGATTGCTTCTGCCATACCTGTTATGGGGCCTAGCTCAACAGATCCACTCAAATGTACCAATTGGACAGGCAAATCAATTTGATCAAAAAAATCCTTTGCGCAATTAGTAAATTTACTTGCTACACGGCAGTTTGGTGGCAAGTCAGAGGCACTCAAATAACCACTACTGGATTTAACTGCAACAGACATATGACACTCTCCAAATCCAAGATCTACTAAATTCGATACTTGCAATTTCTGCTCTTGTAAAACATCAAAACCAACTATTCCTAGTTGCGCCTGTCCATATGATACGTAAACAGGAACATCACTATTCCTAACTAAAAGGGCCTTAGCACGGCCACAAACTGACGGAACCATTAGTTGCCGATTGCTATCTTCTAAAACAGCAGAGAAATCAAGTCCAATGTCAGAAAACATTGAGACTGATTCTTTCAACAAAGCACCTTTAGCTAATGCAACAGTAAACATGTCAAAAACTATTGGAGGGGACTCTAACTAATCCATTACCTAAATAAACAATGTTAGAGAAAAAAAGTGAATTCACTATTTACCCAATTCCTGTTTTACAGGACAATATCGTATGGGTATGGGTCCACAATTGCAATGCAGTGGTAGTAGATCCCTCTGTATCGGGTCCAGTAGAAAAATGGCTTTTAGAGAAGGGCTTCTCATTAGAAGCTATCCTTCAAACACATCATCATGATGACCATATTGGTGGAACACAAAAGTTAATCAAAAGATGGCCAGATGCAAAGGTAGTTGCATCAAAAAAAGAACTTAAAAGAATCCCATTTCAAACTTTATCGGTTGGTGATAATGATATTTTCTATCTAATGGACAGTAAGATTAAAGTCATTGAAGTGAATGGACACACCAATAATCATATAGCTTTTTATATATCCAAAGCAAATAATAAATACAACATATTATTCCCTGGAGATACACTGTTTGGAGGGGGTTGTGGTCGTCTTCTAGAAGGAACTCCATTTCAAATGTTTGAAAGTTTATATAAACTTAATTCACTTCCTGAAAACACTAAAATATACCCAGCTCATGAATATACAGAAAACAATTTAAAATGGGCCTTAACATTAGAACCGAACAATATTTCTATTATCGAAAGATTAAAGCTTATTCAAATTAAACTTCAGAGAGGAATGTCTAGCCTCCCATCAACACTCTCAGAAGAAAGAAAAACAAATCTATTTTTAAAAGCAAAAAATGTCGAGCAATTTAAAGTTCTCAGAAGTCACAAAGATAATTGGAAATGTTAAATTCTAATTTGTGAATCGAATCTCTTACCTCAAACCTAATCATTCATGAAAAGTTCAGCGATAGAACCAATCGAAACAAAGTTCGCACCTAAGCCTGTTGGCCCCTACAACCAAGCTGTTCTAGTAGATAATTGGTTGTATTGCTCAGGACAAATTGCTTTAGATCCCTCAACTGGTGCAATGATCGGGGATGGAACTATAGAAGAAGAAACTAAGCAAGTTCTAAAAAATTTATTAGCAGTAGTCGAAGCCGCTGGAGGAAAAAGTTCAAATGTAATAAGAACAACCATTTATTTAACTGATCTAAATGATTTCGCTAAAGTTAACGCAATTTACGCAGAAACTTTTGGCGAAACAATATGTCCTGCAAGAGCATGCGTTGAAGTTTCAAATCTTCCTAAAGGTGGAAAGATTGAGATAGATTGCATAGCGTGGCTCGGAAACAAGGAGTAAAAACGACATTGTGACTAAATAGAACCTTGCCACTTTGCTAAGTGGCCCCATTATTGTCTAAATTAATAATTGATTCGCGATACACAATGTCCACTGCCAAGTTGACTATTGGCGAACTAGAAGCAGGATACCCTCTTTACTGCAAGGCACTTAGGAGGCTGTTGCAACAAGGACGTACCGCTGATCAAATTCAAAGAACAGTTTGCTGGAGCCATCTAGAGACTCTTAATCGCTGCTTGCCAGGAAGATATAAGACCCCCTCTTATTTAATGGCATTAATCAAAAGAGATCTCGAACAACCCAAAGAGGAAGATTAATTTTCTTGTTGTCTATTTAAAAAATCTATTTTACTTGCGAAATCATGGTCAACTTTTGATATTTCCTCTTTCTCATTGTTTTCTATAGGCCTGATTGTGATATTTGCATAAGTCTTCCCAAAACTTATATCAGGGAAGCGATTGACTTTTTCGCAATAATCGCCTAAAGCATCAAGAAAATCTCTATTTTCTTCATAAGATTGAAATTCGAACCTTTTTTCTAGACACTCTGGTCGTTTTTTTTGCCTCCACCCTTCCATGAAAAAACTTATATTTTTATAAAAGCTACTACATCGTGAATTGATTGAAGAAATAATTTATAAATCAAAAATTACTTAACTTCTCCTTGTTGCCCCACTTCCTCTCAATGCTGGCTCAACCTCAACATGTGGTCGAGCAATAATATGTGCAGCAACTAATCCATCCCCAACACGCTCACATGCATCAGCACCTGCTCTCACAGAAGCATTGACAGCTCCAGTCTCACCACGAACCATCACTGTTACATATCCTCCACCAACAAGTTCCTTTACAATTAAATTTACTTCAGCAGCCTTAGTCATTGCATCTGCTGCTTCTATTGCTGGTACTAGGCCTCGAGTTTCAATCATTCCTAAAGCGATTCCAAAATTTGAATTGGTTTCAAAATCTTTATTTTTTCCAATAGTGGATTTTGATGATCCACCACCCCCGAAAGCATTGGATAGATTTTTAACACTAGGAATATTTTTAGTAATAGATGTTTTTTTAGTTGAGGAAGACTGTATCTTTGAAGAAGTTTTTGATTGAGTGGTTGAATTTAGAGGAGTAACATCAACTACCTGGTCTTTAGGTTTAATACCTTTATTACTACTTTTTGATCGACGATTTGAAGAGTTAGTCATAATTTAGAAATTTTTAAAATTAATTTTTATTGAATAGTAGTCACGCTATTCATCAGGAGACCAATTATCGATAATTCCACCAATAGTTAAATCGGTTTGAACATTGGGGTCTGGGCATCCCCACCGCGCAGCGGTTCCTGTTGCTGTAAAGACCCAATTACCTTCTCGTGCACCGACAGGGTCAACAGCCACAAGCCTTTTCCCTTTGTTATTACACAATATTCTTAAATGCATATGTCCTAATCCTTCCACTCTTTGTGTACAAACCAAGCGTCCCATAACTTGCATTATCTCCATTACTTTGCTCCTCCTGAGATCTGTTGTTGTGTCTCTGGATCCCAATGGTCAATAATTCCAACAATAGTTAAATCACTTGGATAGGACTTACTTCCAGCCGCTTCGCGAGCTGCAGAACTTCCTACACATATAACCCAATCATCTGGTTTACATCCAACAGCATCAACAGCAACTTTTTTTGAGCTACCGTCTAATACAACCTGTAAATGCTTATGTTCAAAGCCTGGAATACGATTGGTTGAGACAAGTGGTTTGAGAACTTTACAAATGAGCATTTAGTGAGCCTCCTGAGTGACTGGATCGAGGGAAGAGCCTACAACTTCTGCAGGAGCCTTTTTATCTCGATCTCGAATAGTAAGAAATGTGTGAAGTGAGCCATTATCTATTAAATCTCGATAACGAGACTTAATAGCCTCATTAATTCTATGACAATCAGATAATGCTCTATTTCTAGCATGAGGGACACTCCCTGAGTAGTCAAAGCGAATAACAATAGGTATTGGTAAACTTCTCGAGATATTGAGACCTGTAAAAATTTTTACTCCTACGTCGAGATCAGGAGCTCCTTGTTCAACAGTCTCCAAATGAGCAAAATAAGTAAGATTCCTTAAGTGAACTTCTTTAAAGCCAATACCTACACCAATAAATCTCTCAGCATGACCTGCATCTTTATAACTTCCATCGTGAAAGTTTTTTACATAATCAATTTGAGAAATATTATTTGAAATGAGTTTGGTAATAAACATAACCATATTTGGATCTGTTTCTCCAGGGCAAACACCTCTGATATTTTCTTGAATTTTTTGAAGAGCCTCTTCAGCTTTTAGAAATTGAGTCTCTTTGTATATTTCATTTGCACAAACCCATGATTTCAAATCAACTTCATTGGTTTTCGAAGGCGTATGAACTCTTATCGCGTCTGTATCTGTGTCAATGCCAATTAAAAGCAAATCAACGGATGCACCGCAGCAAAAACTATTTTCGACTGCTTCCCTAAAATCTAATAATCTCTGTAAGCCCTCTGATGCTGCTAACTCATCATTACTACCATGAGCAGCACATCCTTGGTGTGTAGGGTCAACAGAACTAAAATGATAGATTACTGACTTTAAATATCTTGTTGGCTCAGTTGCAGCATTAGGAATTGACTCTCTATATCTATTATGTTCAGTTTTAACCCAACGGTTAACTGTTTTTTCAATATCAAATAATGCACCTGCATGAGAGCGCCTCCTGACAGAACTAAAAGGTATACGTAATGCATAAGAAATAGCATGAGCTAATCGACCATCGGCACAAGGAGTTATATCTAAAAGATGAAAGCCACATTGATATAGGAAAGACTGGAAAGATTTAGCATATTGACTGTTTCCAGATCCCTCTAGTGGATCTGAATCAAAAAATTCATTACTCGTCAATTGGTGTGATTGAAAAACACACCATGCAAACAAGGCACTTATGTCAACACTTCCAACCCAAGCCTTTTCAAGTATATGCAGTGGTAATTCATAACCTAATTCCGAGCGACATAAATTTTGAGCTCTTTCTACAAAATTCAAATCATTTTGAAGACTAGAGACTCTTTTTAAAAGAGGGACAATATTATCAAATCGACCTTTAACCTTTTTTTCATATTGATTTAACTTCTGATTTTCTTGAGAGTTGGTTAATGGATGATCTTTGGAGAAAGAGCTAATGGTTTTTATTTCATCAGAGAAAGAATTAGTAGTCTTAATTACTTCAGAATTCAAGCCCTGATTTTCTAGGTCGACAAATCTCTTCATAGGAGCTGTTGGCCCACGAAGAGATTTCTTGGCCAAATTACGATAGGCCATCGACTACTTAACCTCTTGCTCCGCCAGAGAAAGTAACCAGTTGACCATCCCTAGTGTTACCACTAGAACCAGTGATTAGAAAATCTGGTTCAGGAACTTCTTCGTTTCTCTTTAATTCAGATGCTTTCATTGCACTCATTGGTCCTGGACGTGAAGGATTTCTACGCTTAGCAGATGCACCTTCTGTTCCAGTAACATGTTCTCCTCTAGCCCAATCATCACCAGTTATATTCAATCCTGCAGATTGTCCTTCTCCTGTTATTTGTGAGGTTGGGCGTTGCTTAGCTTCTTCATTAACTATTTGATCAACTTTATTATTCTGAGTATTTGATGGTTTTCTATCAAAGCGAAATTGTTCAGTACCAGTCACTTTATTTGCAGCCATGTCGAATGGGCCAGTAATTCTTGAGCTATCTTCGTAGCTCGTACCTGTGACACCTGCATTAATTTCATTTTGAATATGAGCTTGCCTTGCTGGAGATTTTACGCTGAAACTTGTCCATGCAGCTGCTTTTTCAGTATTTTCCTGGTGAGCATAACCTTCGGGAGTATTTGATAAACCACAATTGTCTACCAATTGATCACCTCCAACATATGGTGTTCCAGTTAAAGGCTCACAGGCACCTTTATGTGCACCTGTCATTTTCCCACCTATACCTGGCTGCTGACCAGTCAATCTTGCTGCAGGAGTACCAAGTTGCCTTGGGGTTCTAGCCTCTATCTCAGATGACGCAGAATTATCACACCATTGATTTGCTTGATCTAATCCTGCATAGGGTGTACCTGTAACTGCTTTACAAGTACCAGGTTCATCTCCAGTTACGAGAGGAGATCTACCTGTCATTGTTCCACTAACTTGTTGAGTCTTATTCGTAACACTCAGACCAACTTTTGCGGGATCAGGAGCAGGCTTAGTGCCACAAAAAGAATCAAATTGTCCAGAACCCACATACTCATCTCCCGTCACATTCTTACAACTACCAGCCTCATTGCCAGTAACATTTTCTCTTCTAGAGACATCAGTGCCAGTTACTCCGTTCCCACGAATTGTAGTTAATGAGCCAACCTTTTCTGCTGGTCTACCAGAAGGTAGTGGATCAGAACCTAAATACTGATCGCCAGTTAAACCTTTATTTGATCCTGCTTCATTTCCTGTAACTAAAGCTGACCTTCCTGTCATAGTTCCACTGACTTTTTGACCATCAATAGTTTGGCTATAGCCAATTTTTGAGGGTGAAGGGTTAACTCCTCCGCAATAATGATTGGATTGATTAGCTGATATATATTCAGTACCAGTAAGGTTTTTACAAGTACCAGGCTCATCACCAGTAACTTTTTCTGATCTACCAACCTCGTTACCCGTTACTAAATTTCCATGAGTTGTATTTGTAACACCTACCTTTGCTGGCTGACTTATAGGTGTGTTTGAACCATTACAGAAAGAATCAATAACTTCTGAACCAAGATACTGAGTACCTGTTATTGAACGGCAAGTACTTGCTTCATTACCAGTGGTTTTTATAGATCTATTTGCTTGAGTTCCAGTAACAAGCTGACCAGTTGCGGTCTCACTCATTCCTACTTTCCAATGAGCATCAGGAGCACTAGCATTTTGCTTTGCACCATTTTTATTAGGACCACAAGGTCGAGTTACTGAAGTACGTTTTGATCCAGTGGCACCAGTTTTACTTTTAAGTTCTCTTACTCTTTGAGCTATTTCCTTAGTTGTTAGATCTGGATTACCTTGCCTCGCAACAGATGCAGCTGTTGTTGGTTGTTTCCCAGCAGATTTACCGTGCTTTGATAATGCTTCTCTTCGAGCCAGCACAAAAGCTCTACTTGAATTAGTAATTGCTTTTCTTTTAACAGTTGAACGGTGATCAGTTGTTCTTATATTTAATTTCAAGCTAACTTCTGGCTTTGAAATTGTATTACTAGTCTCCTCTAAAGCTTTTTGCTCACATTCTGGACAACAATGTTCAGCCTTTTTTGCGTCATAAGAAGGAGCGTTTTGAACCTTTTTCCTCTCAACATCAACTCGAGTTATATCTTTACTGTTATCTGCAGATTTTCCTCTACGTGACAATGCTTCTCTTCTTGCAATAACAAGTTGTCGACTTGGTTGTGCAACAGAACTTCTATATGATCTTGAACTACTTGTGCTCCCAGAAGTACTTAATTGAAAACTACTAGTACTTAACTGAGAAGAAGAATTATTTGAATTAGCCATAGATTTATTGGGTTTCACAAAACCAGAATTTGTCCTCGTAGCTCTTGCATCACCAGAAGAACGCACTCTATTAGCCGTAGAGCCTTTAACAGAAGCATTTTTACCTCCTTGACTTAGAGCCTGGCGGCGTTCAAGAACTAATTGTCGACTTGTTTGTTTTGCCATATCAACCCAATGGAGAGGTTACAAAAAATAAATTAAAATTCTCTAAAGAATGATTAGCCTCAAAAAATTTTTGAGGCTAATTTTATCAAAGCCTAATATTTAGCGGCCTTGGAAAACTACAAAGCAAGTACCTTGACTTTGTGTATATGCGTCATATCCAACGATACGAACATGATGGTCAGGATATGCTCTATGGCAAGCTTCTAACTCGCTAACAACCAAATTTAAATCTTTCTCACCAAAGAAAGGTAATTTCCAATAAGACCAATAGGTCTGCATTGAACCACTTGGTTGAACATGCTCAATAACTGGGCTCCAACCCTGAGCAATGATATAAGCGATTTGATCGTAGATTTCGTCCTGGGTCATCGGCGGTAAGAAGCCGAATGTTTCCAGGGTGGCGACTGTTTGATAGTCACCTACTGTGCTCTGGAAAGGCATGGTGAACTTAAGTTAGTGAATGAGTGAAAGTCGATTTAAATATCGACTAATGAATTTAAGAAAGTTAGAGGCAACTTAAAATGTCACCTCTTTATCTTTTCTACTGAACGTCGAGTTTATCGACTGTATCGAATTCGAACTTAATCTCCTTCCATGTCTCAAGAGCAATTGCCAATTCAGGGCTATGCTTTGCAGCTTCTAGAAGGATATCGCGACTTTCTTTTTCGATTTCTCTACCTGCATTACGCGCTTTCACACATGCTTCTAGAGCTACTCGGTTCGCAGCCGCACCAGCCGCTGATCCCCAAGGGTGTCCATGAGTACCACCTCCAAACTGGAGACATGAATCATCTCCAAAGATTGCAAGCAATGCTGGCATATGCCAAACATGAATACCACCAGATGCCACAGCGAATACACCAGGCATAGAACCCCAATCTTGATCAAAGAAGTTACCGCGAGTACGGTCTTCAGGGACAAAGGATTCACGTAGGTTATCTATATAACCAAGAGTTGTTTGACGGTCACCTTCTAGTTTTCCAACAACTGTTCCTGTATGAAGTTGATCTCCGCCAGATAGACGCAAACACTTAGCAAGAACTCTGAAGTGGATACCATGCTGAGGATGACGGTCGATAACCGCATGCATAGCACGGTGAATATGAAGAAGCATGCCATTCTCACGGCACCAATTAGCAAGACCTGTATTAGCAGTAAAGCCACCAGTGATGTAGTCATGCATAATGATTGGCATGTCAAGTTCTTTAGCGAACTCAGCACGCTTATACATCTCTTCAGGAGTAGTTGCTGTGCAATTCAGGTAGTGACCTTTAACTTCACCAGTTTCCTGTTGAGCTAGCTTTACAGCTTCAGCAACAAATTCAAAACGCTCTCTCCATCGCTGGAATGGCTGAGAATTGATATTCTCATCATCTTTAGTTAGATCAAGACCACCACGAAGGCATTCATAAACAACACGACCGTAGTTTTTACCTGAAAGACCAAGTTTTGGCTTAATAGTACAACCAAGTAATGGACGACCGTATTTATTAAGACGATCACGTTCAACTACGATTCCACTAGGTGGTCCGCCGCAGGTCTTGATAAATGCCATTGGGAAGCGAATATCTTCAAGACGAAGATGTCGCAGGGCTTTAAAACCAAAGACGTTTCCAACAAGTGATGTCAAAACGTTAGTTATAGATCCTTCTTCAAAAAGATCTAAGGGATAGGCAATAAATGCATAGAAGGCGTCCTTGTCTCCAGGGACATCTTCAATGCGGTAACAGCGGCCTTTGTAGAATTCAAGATCTACAAGTAATTCTGACCAAACTGTTGACCATGTACCTGTAGATGATTCAGCCGCAACAGCTGCTGCAACCTCTTCCTTAGGTACACCTTCCTGACCTGTGCATTTAAAACATGCAAGTAGATCAGTATCTAGGGGGACGTAATCAGGAGTGAAGTAAGTATCTCTATACTCCTTAACTCCAGCATCATACTTTTTAGCCATTGATAGCTCCTGTTAATTAGTTAGAAGGTTGAAAATTGAAAAGTCCTCTCCTCTTAGGACTTAATCAAAAATCAGTCCTTCTGACCTAAGAAGTTACCGTTGCCCAGAGCTGGCTCAACTTCACGATGAGGACGAGCAATAATGTGAGCTGCAACGAGTCCGTCACCTACACGCTCACAAGCGTCTGCGCCTGCACGAACTGCTGCGTTTACAGCACCAGTTTCTCCGCGAACCAAAACTGTTACGTAACCACCACCAACAAACTCACGACCAATCAAGCGCACTTCTGCTGCCTTGGTCATAGCGTCAGCAGCTTCAATAGCTGGTACTAATCCGCGTGTCTCGATCATGCCGAGAGCAATACCCATTGTTTCGCTAGCCATGTCCTATTTCTGTAAAGGGATGGAATGTTCAGGAGGGAGAATGGCCCGCCAAAGAGCAATTAGTCAAGGGGATTTTCTAATAGCGCTGATTACAGTTTCTAGTCCCACATATAAGCTGAGCTTATCACCCTTGCTACGACAGTTGAGTAACACTGTTGGATCAACAGTCAGGACATACTCATATTGCATTGCGTAAACAAGTTCATATAGTTATTTTTACCCACGAGACAGCTTCCTGGCTATGTCAGGGTTGGAATGTTCACCCAAAAACTGTCTCAAAATCATCTACAAAATTCAACTACTATTGTTTTTGACTTCTTCTTGTAAGACTATATAAGACTAGTTAAATGATTCGATTTGAAAAAACCACTAATAACCATTGCTAGTGGTAATCCCAAGAAGGTTGCTGAGATAGAGGCAATGCTTGGGCCGCTACCAATTGAAGTTAAAAAACAACCTAATTCTCTAGATGTTGAAGAAACCGGAAAAACATATCTGGAAAATGCCATATTGAAAGCAAAAGCAGCAGCGGCATTAACTAACAGTTGGACTATTGCAGATGATTCTGGACTTGAAATTGATTCTCTTGGTAATGCTCCCGGTATCTTTTCTGCACGACTTGCCGAAACAAATGAAAAAAAAATAGAAAAAATCCTAACTGCTCTCGGAGATAGTCCTTACAGAAGCGCAAAAGTTTGCAGCGTGATGGTTCTCTGCTCTAACAGTGGAGAGATAATCCAAAATACAATAGGAATTTGCTGGGGCGAAATTTTAAAAGAGCCTGCTTACCCCAATGGTGAATTTGAATCATTATTTTTTGTTCGTGAAACTAATTGCACTTATGGGGAATTAAATAATGCACAATTATCAAAACATGGAAGTAGAGGTAAAGCCGCTAGAGAATTAGCACCTTACCTTTTGAAAGCTATAGGAATTAAAAATAATTAACTTCTATTTATTTGATCAATAGATCTCATCGCCGCAGCCGCAGCCTCTTCAACATCTCCCTCTTTTCCAGCTAAAGTCAGTCTTCCAAAAGCACCAACTCCTTTCACATCAACGATTGTGATATTTGATGCCTTCTCTGCTTCGTTCGCAGCCATCAAAACATATCCCGCTGGTTCAGTCTCAAGGATGAACATACTCATGCCAGATTGAATCATTGAGCCACGTCTATTTTGGCGATTGATCAAAACAGCATGGTCCGGAGTAATAGAGCGAATAACCTCAGTCCAAGTAACTTGCGGATCCGTTCTCCTATCAATTGTGCTACCTATAGCATCTAAAACGACATCGCCTGAATGCAATACTGTGCTTTGATCTCGGTGATAAAGAGCAAGAGATCCAAATGCCCTTTCAACGATCATTTGCCCTAATCGAACGTTGCTGGCTTTTAGTGCGATATCTGTAACCCTATGCACAGCCATTCCAGGAGAAACCTCCATCCAAAGACAAGCATCACCGGGTATGGGTAAAAATCCTGAACTTGCAGTACCCATATAGGCAGCAAGTTGAGGTTGCAAAGAATCTAGAAATACATATGTTCTTAATTCAATTTGTTTTACATGACTTGCTTGACGAGCAACTAACGATTTTTCAGAATCAGTTGTTATTACTCTCTTTGGATCATCGGCAAGATATTCATTTACCTCTGCACCAGTAACTCTCTGACTTCCTCCTGGTCGCCTCTCATTATTTTTAAATGTGGCGAATCTCGTCATGCGCGAGATACTACCTCAAAGATTGTCTTTTTAGCTAGCAATTGAGACTTGCATGCTGCTTGTAAGCCGATAAATTCAAAATATATTGATTTTACGAAAGAATGTCTGCAACTCAGCCAAAGGATCCCAACAACAATAACTCAAATGCTGAAATCAATCCGGAGCAAGCGCTAGGTTTAGTCTCGTTAGGTCTTATGCAAAAATTGTCTGACAAAGGTATTGCCGACTTGAATTGGTTAAAAGAAGACGAAAAATGTGATACATATGAGCTGCGTCAAAGACTTGAACTAACCTCTCTAGCTATAGAAACAGGAGCCCCACTAAGCACAACAGAAGTATCAAAACTTTTAGGCGTCAGACCAGGCTCTTCAAAAGTTGAGAGAGGTGGTCTCATTGCTAAGAAGTTATCAAGAAATGTTTGGAGATTAATCAAATCAAGCCAAGAAAGTTCTCATTGGCGTAATTAGAAGGGCCAAATTTAGGCTTTATAATGAGCCTTAGCGTCATATAGAGTTTCTTCATTAATTTCTCTGCATCCTGCTTGGCGGGCATAATTCTCTGTATTTCTTCTTACTTTACCTCTTACAAAAAATGGGATTTTAGAAAGCTCCCTTTCACCTTCATGAGTCCATATAGGATCTGAACTTGTATTTGTTGAATCATTCGAAATTGTAGTTTTAACTCCTTGATTAATATTTTCAGTTCCTTTTCCACCTAAATGGCCTAAATGACTTTGATGACCGTCTACGAATTCAAAGTCATGCTTAAACATTCCAATTAAATGTTCCTCAAGTCCCATCATTAGAGGATGGACCCAGTCGTCAAAAATGACATTTGCTCCCTCCCATCCCATTTGAGGACTATATCTAGCAGGTACATCCTGAACATGCATCGGTGTGCTAATTACTGCACATGGTATGCCAAGTCTTTTTGCACTGTGTCGCTCCATTTGTGTACCAAGAACCAATTCTGGAGACGTTTCTTTTATCGCCTCTTCTACTTCCAAGTAGTCATTTGTTATCAATGCCTCTAAGCCAAGAGCCTTAGCGGCCGGACGAACTTTCCTAGCCATCTCACGGCTATAAGTTCCTAGACCAACAACTTTAAAACCAAGCTCCTCGTTAGCAATTCTTGCTGCAGCAAGAGCATGAGTTCCGTCGCCAAAAATAAAGACTCTTTTTCCTGTTAAGTAATTTGAATCCACTGAATTCGAATACCAAGTTAATTTCGAATTATTAGATTCGTTTACTGATTGTGGGATTTCCATCCCTAAAACTTCGTGTAATTCTCTAAGAAAATCCTGAGTAGCCCCAACGCCAAGAGGAACTGTTGTGGTAAAAGGCATATTTAAATTTCTTTCAAGCCAAATACAAGTTGATTCCGCTATCTCTGGATAAAGGCAAACATTCACATCTGCATCTGGTATTCGAATTATATCTGCAGGTGAAGCTCCCAATGGCGCCACAACATTGACGTCTATACCGTGCTGACCAAGAAGTTTTTGTATTTCCAAAATATCATCACGACATCTAAAGCCAAGTAAAGTTGGACCAAGAAGATTTACTCTCGGTCTTCTTTTTTCTTCCTGCCAAGCTTGTTTTGATTCTTCCGATTTGTCTTTGAGTAAATTTCTTACTATTTGATAAAAAGTCTCTGAGCCACCCCAGTTTTCCTTTTTGCTATAGGCAGGTAACTCTAGGCTGACAATTGGGATATCAAAACCCATACCTTTAGCAAGTGAACCAGGCTGATCTTGAATTAATTCAGCGGTACAGCTTTCTCCAACCAAAAGAGCCTCTGGATTAAACCTATCGACAGCTTCTTTTATATGTCCTTTTACAAGTTCAGCTGTATCACCTCCTAAATCTCTAGCTTGAAAAGTTGTATATGTGACAGGTGGCCTACTACCACGACGTTCAATCATCGTGAAAAGAAGATCAGCGTAGGTATCTCCTTGAGGAGCATGTAAAACATAATGTAATTTTTTCATCGACGTGGCAATTCTCATCGCACCAATATGAGGAGGGCCTTCGTATGTCCAGAGAGTTAATTCCATGAAATTAATTTGAAGTAAGTGTTTTAGGATTTAAAATGTCATGCCTGCGAAGTGGCCTTGAGAACAATTCTGCGAGATCAGAAGCTTGATCAATCCCGTGAATTGGGCTGAAAACCATTTCAATTGACCATTTGGTTGATATCCCCTCAGCTTCAAGTGGATTGGCAAGTCCCATTCCACAAACAACAAGATCTGGAGAACTATCTCTTACTCTGTCTAATTGTTTCTCTACATGTTGTCCTTCGACAATACGACAATCAGGAGGTAGCAAGTCTATTTCTGCTTTCATTAAATCTCTATTTAAATAAGGCGTTCCTATTTCAACAATCTCCATTCCACACTCGTTACTTAGAAATCTGGCGAGAGGTATTTCTAACTGAGATTCGGGCAAAAGAAACAGTTTCTTTCCAGAAAGTTTCTCCACATGGGGCATCAAGGCTTGCTTTGCCCTAGATATCAATGGATTTAATATTGAATCAACTAGAGATTTCTCTATTCCAAATGAATTCGCAGCAGCCTGAATCCATAAGGTGCTTCCCGTGACACCTAAGGGAAAGGGAGCTTCAATTATTTCAGCACCTTTATTTTTTAACTCTCTTGCCGTATCAGTTAAATATGGCTGCGTAAGTAGGACTTTAGTCTCTGGGCCAATTGAAGGTAATTCAGTTGACTGCCTGGGTGGAAAACTTTCTACTTTGTCTATGCCAAGTCGATTAAAAATACTAGTAAGCCGATCCTCTACAGCATTTGCAAGAGTACCTACTAAAAGCAATTTCTTTTGATCACTCTTCGGCATCAATGGGATCAATGCTTTTAAAGCTCCATCTTCGCCTTGAGTGAAAGTTGTTTCAATTCCACTACCCGAATAATTCAATACTGTTACTTGACCTTTAAGTTCAATATTCAGATTTTCTGCAACTCTTGAAAGATCTATTTTTATTACTTCGCTTGGGCATGAACCAACTAGAAAAAGAGTTTTTATTTCCGGACGTCTTGCTAAAAGATTTTTAACTACTCTGTTTAACTCGTCATGAGCATCAGCTAATCCTGCCAAATCTCTTTCTTCCAAAATGGCTGTGCCAAAACGAGGCTCAGCAAAAATCATCACACCTGCTGCACTTTGAATCAAATGGGCACAGGTTCTAGAACCCACAACCAGAAAGAAAGCATCAGGCATTCTCCTATGGAGCCAAACAATAGATGTTAGGCCGCAAAAAACCTCTCTTGGACCAGATTCCTTAAGGAGCGTTGCGCCGCTCATAGAAATAAATTTAATACATGTATATATTCAAATTGCATCCAAAAAGGGTAAACCGTCAACAAACACATAATCTCTTTCGCATTTAGTTACTTTTTAGTTACCTAATGTCTGACTACGGTGACTTTTGCGTTCCCAACAATTGGTAGCCCCAGTATCCATAATACATTTGAAAGGCCATTTATTATCCAATACTCAAGCTAAAGGCATGAGTAAAAATACGTATATGAGCTGCTAAATGTGTATATGTTTTCGTTTGAAGACATACATTTAATGCCAAATGTATCGAATTCGCGAAACATTTCCTAAAGAGATATTTGACTGCAAGAATATAAATTAAGGACTTTCGTAAGAAAAAGATTAATGACTTCGACAATAACTCGCAAGGAGGACGGTGAAGGTAGCGTTCAGGTAAAACAAGACCCAAAAGCTCAAATCCAGGAAGGAGCTCTTGTCATCGCGGTATATGGCAAAGGAGGTATTGGTAAATCAACCACTTCTTCGAATTTATCAGCTGCATTTTCAAAGCTTGGGAAAAAAGTACTACAAATTGGTTGTGATCCTAAGCATGACAGCACTTTTACCCTTACACACAAGATGGTGCCTACCGTCATAGATATCCTTGAAGAAGTAGATTTCCATAGTGAAGAACTAAGACCCGAAGACTTCATGTTTAAAGGTTTTAATGGTGTAATGTGCGTTGAAAGTGGTGGACCTCCAGCCGGGACAGGATGTGGTGGCTATGTCACAGGTCAAACAGTCAAACTATTAAAAGAGCATCATCTTTTAGAAGATACTGATGTAGTTATATTCGATGTTCTTGGTGACGTTGTATGCGGTGGTTTCGCCGCTCCACTGCAACATGCAAATTATTGCCTAATTGTTACTGCAAATGATTTTGATTCTATTTTTGCAATGAATCGCATCGTCGCAGCAATAAATGCTAAAGCAAAAAATTATAAAGTTCGTCTAGGAGGTGTAATAGCCAACCGCTCTGCTGAATTAGATCAGATAGAGAAATTCAATGAAAGAACAGGTCTTAAGACCATGGCTCATTTCCGTAACGTTGATGCTATCCGCAGATCAAGACTTAAAAAGTGCACAATCTTCGAGATGGATTCAGAAGAAGAAGGCGTATTGGAAGTACAAAACGAATATCTTTCGTTAGCCCAAAAGATGATAGATAATGTTGAACCACTAGAGGCTGAACCTTTAAAAGACCGCGAAATATTTGATCTACTTGGATTTGACTAAATAACAACTAGTTGGAGGTTTATTTCAAACCAACTAATTCCATAGATAACTCCCAAACTTTTCTAGAAGTCACTGGATCTGTCACACGATCGGACAGCTCTTGTGAAAACTGTTGTCTATCTTTGCGTTGTCTATTACCCCAGCTCCAATGAACTCCAGAAATAGCAAATTGAGGATCTGACACTACTTGGGCTACTCTGTCACCAGCTAGTGATTCACTTACAAAACCACCCGTTATTAATTTCTGAAACCATGGGAACAACCACTGAAAAAGTTTAGGAGTGTTTCTAAATAATCTAGTATTAGCAACACATCCCGGATATAGAGAGCTAAAAAGAATTGGAGAAGAATTAAATCGCCTATGCAATTCTTGGGTTGTAATCATATTGCATAACTTACTATCTTTATAGGCTTTTCCTGGTTTAAAACGTTTACCACTAGCCATTGAAATGGGATCGCAAAAACCCTCTTCAAAACCAGATAAATTGCCCAAATCAGCAGGAGCAGGTATTGGTATTTTTCCTCCAAGTTCTTTGTTGTTAGCAGTTACAGTTCCTAAGATCACTACTCTAGATGATTCCACCCCCCAAGATCTTCCCTTCCAGACTGGTCTTGAAGACTTACTAAGATTTTCTAGAAGCAACTGGATTAATAAAAAATGTCCAAAATGATTTGTGGCCATTGATATTTCATATCCCTGTGGAGATCTCAAAGGTTTTTTTAAACGAGGAAGATATACAGCAGCATTACAAACCAAAGCATCCAATGGCTTTTCCAAATCCTCTAAAAGACTTTTAGCCCCATTGCGAACGCTATCCAAGTCGCCAAGATCAATTTCTATATGCTTTAGTTGTCTTGGACTATTAGTCGGCAATCCAACTGCTGATGCAGAAGCTTCAGCTCGCACAGAACATCTATTTGCCGTAATAACTCTCCACCCCCTCTCTACCAAAGACTTTGTTGCATACAAACCAACTCCTGATGTTGTTCCAGTAATTAAGACAGTTCCTGGTGCCGCTTGTACTAGAGCCATATTCTTTAATAAAAACTATTTTAATCAATTATCAAACACAAATCTAAACCTAAGAGAAGCAAAGTTAATCATCGCCAGATAACTCTGACACTATTTGGAGCAATCCACTGATCTTGCTCCTTAAAAAAACTTTGTTCTCCACCATTAGTAAACATTTCATCAAAACGTTGTCTTAACTCATTAAGTTTTTTTGATTCTTTGTCTAATAAATATGACAGCTCTAAATTTCTATTTACACGTTGATGAGAAGCAAGTCCTAAGTTCACTAGACTGGTTGCAAATACAATAAGTAATCCAGACTTCAAAACTAATCCCACATAGCTATATAAATGCTCGCGCCTTACTTCTTCTTTCTGAAATTCAGAAACTTGAGTAAAAGCATCGATTTTTTTATTTACAGAAGGAATTCTCTTGGTAATTCTTTTTGAACGCTTCCTTCTCAGTGGCTCATCAATTTGCTGAGGTTGTCCCAAGTTAAATAAAAATGCCTCGATTTTTTTATGGTAACTTAATTAATAATGGAATCAATTCTTTGATTTATTCCGATGCATTTATAAATTCAAAAAGACAATAAATAAAGGAGAATATTAATAAACTACGTTTTTATTACGAATAACTAAAAATTAAAATGAACAATCTAGAAGAAGTCCTTTATTTAAATCCTCTAAAATTAAGTGGACCAGAGCAAATGGCAATTGATCTCTTCCTATTAGAGAAATCACTTGTTGACGAAAGTTTTAATATGGCGATACGTTTTTACACATGGGATGGAGACTGGCTATCGATAGGAAAAAATCAAAAAGAAATGCCAAAAATATGGTTTGAACTTTTAAAAAATAAACAGTTAAAAATTGTTAGAAGACCTAGTGGAGGCAAAGCTGTCCTTCATAGCAAAGGACTTACTTACGCTCTTATATGGAAATATCCACCAAGGAATAAAAAAGAATCATATTTAAAGACAACTCAATGGCTAAAAGATGGTTTTAAAAAAGCCGGAGTAGATCTATTTTTTGGGAATCAGTCTGTGAATATATCTAATAGTAATTGTTTTTCAACTTCAACATTAGCTGACTTAGTTGATAAAGATAAAAACAAGCATATTGGTAGTGCTCAGTACTGGAAAAAGGGACACTTACTACAGCATGGAGAGATCTTAATGGAACCTTCAAAAGAATTATGGAAAAAAGTATTTAATGCAGCTCCTCCAAAGATAAAAAATGGAATTAAAGACAAAGATAAAGTTATAAATTTTCTAAAAGAATCGCTAAGTAAATCATGGCCAAATCTAAAGTTAAAAAATTATACATTAAATAAAAAAGACAAAGAAATAATAAAAGCTTTGACTATAGATAAATTTAAATAAATCAATCATTCTTGATCCACCTCTAAATCACTAGATGCCATTGATTGTGCAATATTAAATAGATTTAATCCTAGTGGATAAATATTCTCTTTTCTTGCAATTTTAATTATTTGATCTGGAAGATTTAACCCGATTTTCTTTAGGACTGCTTTCCCTATATCTACTCTATCTAAAGTTCCAAGAGGAAGGCCAGAAACTGATAAAACAAGTAGTCTTCCATCATTTGTTTTTTCTATTTTTATTATTGCTTTCCATAATGATTCTTTTTCACTAATTGATGGCAATTTATTTATGGGCAATGAAAACTCATAAAGAAACTTTTTATCCCAATTTTGTACAGAAATATTCTTTAAAATCTTCTCATTAACATAACCAACCCACCTCCCCTCTCTACACAGAAGTATCCATTCTTCAATAAAAACATTATTTTTATTCAATGAATTATATTTAGATAAAACTTTAACAGGCAAATCATCCTCTAGGACCCTGAAAGAACGACTACAAACCTGATTTACATATAGTTCAGATAATATCTGTTGTATCTTAATAATTTGGCTCTGTGATTTAGAAGAAGAAAAAATAAATAAGCCAATAATAGAAAAGCAAATTGCGATATATAAGTTACCCCTAAGAAAACATAAAACACTAATAAAAATAGAAAAAAAAGAAATTAATCTTGCAGAGGCTATAGCCACTTTAATGCCTGCTCTTTTACTTCCTGTAAAATACCAAATCAAAGATTTTAATATTACGCCCCCATCAAGAGGAATTATCGGAAGCAAATTAAATAACCCTATCAAAAGATTGAGGTTACCTACCTGCTTAAATAAATTAGAGAGAATAAAATTTGAAACTAATAAATTATTACTTAATAAAATCATTAAAAAAGCTAACAAAAGACTAACAAAGGGACCAGAAATTGCAATTTTTAAACTTCCTTTTGAAGTCGGACATTCCTTTTCAAGAGTTGCCATACCTCCAAGGAAAAAAAGTGTTATATCTCTCACTTTTAGACCTTCTCCAATTGCAACAAAAGAATGTGCCAATTCATGCAATAAAACTGATAGAAACAAAAGAGAAGAAGTAAAAGCGCCTATCAACCATCCATTCCAAATAGATTCTTGACCACCCAAAAGCGTTTCGAACTGATCTCTGGCTGACAAAGTAAAATACATGAAAACCAAAAACCAACTTGGATGGATCCTCAAAGGGATACCTCTGATTTTCATAACTTCCCAACTACCCAAACTTAAATTCCTCCAAGTTCTCAATAAAAACTATTTCAATCAATCCTAATAAAAGTTCTGGTAATGATCAGAAAATCTACTTCTAAAAAATCAACAGCAATAAAAATTTGTGGACTAACAAAGACTTCCCAAGCACGATCGATAGCTGAATTCAATATCAATGCTATTGGAGTTATTGGCGTTAAAAATTCTCCTCGTTTTGTACCAGAGGAAGAATGTACAAAAATTTTTAATGCAGTAGAAAAAGTTTCTTCAAGTATTGAGAAAGTATTAGTAATCGCAAATGAAAAATTAGAAGAGGTCAAATGTATAAATAACAGATCAACTCCACCATCAGTAATCCAATTACATGGGAATGAATCAGTTGATTATTGTCGTGAATTGAAGAATGAATTTCCAACAATTCAATTATGGAAAGCCTTCAGGTTAAAATCTATTAATGATTTAGAAAATATAAGTCAATACGAAAAGAATATTGATGCTATTTTATTAGATGCGTGGGATGATAAATCACTTGGAGGCACTGGGAATAGAGTCCAAATAGAATTATTGATTAATAAAACTTTTAAAGCTCCTTGGATCTTAGCTGGTGGGATATCTGCTGAAATAATTCCTGAAATTTTTTCTAAAATTAGACCAGATGGGATTGATGCCTCTAGTAAACTAGAGATATCCCCAGGTATTAAAGATATGAAGAAAGTTGAATCTCTTGTTCGCGAAATTAGAGACAATAATTAATTTTCATGATTAATTATTGTCTCTAAAATTAAAATGCTCCTGCAGAGGGCATCAGAGTTACATCCTCGATAATTTGATTAATTGGTTGACTAGCAAGATGTAAAAGTTCAAATGCGACTTGATCAACTGAAAGCATCGATTCTCTATCAAATTGCATTCCAACGGTATCAGTATCCCAAAGAGATGAATCTACAGATCCAAGAGTAAGTGTGCATGCTCGTATTAAATTCTTACGTTCTTCTTCGGCTAAGCATTTGGTAAAACTTGACAATGCTGCTTTAGAGACACAATAGGCTCCCCATTGTGGAAAAATTTTTCGTGAAGCATGACTACTGACGTTGATAACTAGTCCTCCTTTCTTTCTCATTAAAGGAACCACCTCAGAGCAAACCTGAAAGATACTGGTGAGATTCATTTGCATGATCCATTCCCATTTTTCAAGTGGCATGGATAAAAGATCTCCAGTCCAAGCAACTCCAGCATTATTTATTAGAACAGAGGGAATCAATCCATTATTTATTAATTCAACAATTCCTTTTGATATATTTCTGGGATTACTAAGGTCAACAGATTTGTAGAAGACCTTAACTTTTTTGTTATCAATTTCTTTGACAAGTCTTTTTAGATCATCTTCAGACCTAGCTAAAAGCAATAAATCCCATCCGGAATTAGCAAAAGCTTTAGCAGTTGCCCTACCAATGCCTCTAGAGGCGCCCGTAATTAATACTGTTGACAAGAAAGTTAGAAGCAAACATTAAAACTTTAAACTGAAATTTCACTTTCGATAGATTGAGATTCCAAATATTTTCCCATTTTTCTAAATTTGGAATATCTATTGTCCCTCAACTCATCAGAGGATAAAACCAATAATTCGGATAAATGCTTCTCAAGGGCATTTTTCAAAGTTTCTCCAGCCTGAAGAGGGGCCCAATTATTACCCCCAGAAGGCTCTTTTAATACCTCATCAACAATTCCTAACTTCATAAGATCTGGTCCAGTGATTTTTAATGATGATGCTGCTTCCGGAGCCTTACCAGCATCCCTCCATAAAATCGAAGCACACGCTTCGGGGCTTGCAACTGTATAAACACTATGTTCAAACATGAGCAGCCTGTCAGCGACACCTATCCCCAGAGCGCCACCAGAGCCACCTTCTCCAATAACAGTTGCTATTATCGGTACTTTAAGCCTAAACATTTCACGTAGATTCACTGCGATTGCCTCCCCCTGGCCTTGTTCTTCTGCTATCAGCCCCGCATAAGCTCCTGGAGTATCTATAAAAGAGATAATTGGCAACTTAAAGCGATCAGCATGATCCATTAGCCTCAGAGCCTTTCTGTACCCTCCTGGCTTTGCCATGCCAAAGTTTCTGGCAACATTCTCTTTGGTATCTCTCCCTTTTTGTTGTCCAATTAGAAGTACTGATTTTTCACCTATTCGAGCTAACCCTCCTATGAGAGCTTGATCATCGCTTCCATTCCTGTCTCCGTGTAATTCAACCCAATCATCACAAAACATCTGAATGTAATCAAGCGTGCTAGGCCTTTGGGGGTGTCTAGCTACTTGGATCTTTTGAGCTGGTGTGAGTGCATTAAATATTTCTTCTCGCCTTCTTGCTGCAAGTGTCTCTAATTGAAGAAGCTGTTGACTTACATCAACCTCTGAATCTCTTGCTAATTCTCTGATTTGATCAATTTGATTCTCTAGTTCAACAAGAGGTTTTTCAAATTCGAGGAGAAAACGTCTAGCCATAAAAAAAAGTAACCAAATGCTCAGACGGTTAGTGTCTGAATATTTGATTGCAAACCAACAGCAGAAAACCCATGCCTTTCAGAAGCTTTGCCGATAAAATCCATCTTTTCCAAAGTAATATTATTCCTCCCCCAACTGAAATTGGTATGACAATTCTCGAATTCAAGAAGCATTGCCTCAGCAAAACAGGCAAACATTTCTCTTTTAGGATTTTCCATCTCAGCCAATTCCATCATGCTCCAACCAATATCTTTGAAAAATTGAACTATTCCGCCTTTTAAAACATGTATGCCAGGTCCTGAAAACTTCTCACCTAAATTCTTAGGGTATCCACCATCAATCATTAAGCAGGGCCTTTTAATTTTAGATGGGTCAATTTCTAAGGTTTTGGGCATGCTTGCGACCCAAATCACAATATCTGCTTCAGGTAAAGCCTCATCAAGACTAAGAATTCTCCCTCCTCCAAGTTGAGATTGAAGTTCAATTAAAGGCTTTTGCTGTCTAGCTACTAATAAAAGTTCAGAAACACCAGTTCGATTAGTAAGCCACCTACAAACAGCGCTGCCAATATCACCAGTAGCCCCAACAACAGCTACTTTTGATTTGCTCAAATCAATTCCTATTAGAGGTGCATTTTGCTCTAACTGTCTACAAATAACCCAAGCCGTATGAGTATTGCCAGTGGTAAATCTTTGCCAATCAAGAGTCGTATTTCTAACTTGTTGATTTTGAAGCAAATTAAAATTCTCAAAAATTATTGATGTAAATCCACCTAGTGCGGTGATGTTGATCCCTTTCTTTTGGGCTAACTCCATTGCATTAAGAACTTTTCTTCTTGCTGTTTTGAAGCGACTTAGCATCTCAGGAACAAAGCATGAGTCTATGTAAGCTCCCTCAATAGTCTTTCCGATCGCACTTACAACCTTTACGTGTTCGACCAACTGAGGAGGGGCAGTACACCATACGTCCAAATCTCCTTCGGCAATATGGTCATATCCCAATCCCAATGCCTTTCTCTTGGCATCTTCAAAACTTGTTGAATGTCCGATTAGCCCAAACATTTGGCACCAAGCAAGATCAAAATTGAAACTAAATATTTATCCAAGATTGAAGGTTAGACCACCAAGGTCAAAAAAAAAAGAATTCCTCAAGAACTTTAAGTTCTTAAGGAATAAATCAAGATTAAAAAGATGTAAATTAAAAATCTTTAGATCACTGCTGCAAGTGCCATTCTTGCAATTTCTCTATTGTCTAGACCTATTTCCATAAGGGAATCTTGGTAAGCAATCATAAATTCCTCCATTAACTCTTCCTTATCCATATGAAGAACTTCCGCGTCGTTTGATACTTCATCAAGCATAGATTTTATTAGAGGCAAATTCTCTTTATTAGCCTTCATAAGATCTTTCTTAACTGTCTCAAGATTGGCCTTTAGCCATTCTTGGCCGTAATTCAAATGTAAGTATTCATCTTGGACAACACCCTCTGTAATTCTTTTTGCAAATGGATCAGCAACACGTATATAAACGTGATATGCGGATATTGCAAATGATTCAATTAAAATGCATTGAATTAGAAGACAGGTAGTTGTATCTCCAACTTTAAATGCTTCTAAGAAATTGTTATGAAGTTTTGAAAAAAAGGTCTTGGCAAATGGCATATCTGGCTTTACAGCAAGATTTCTTCCACAAGCACAAAAACCATTCATATGCTTTTTCTCCATCTTACCTAGCCTCACAAGCTCATCTGCATGCTCAGGGATCAACTTAGCGAGATCAAGAAAATTGGAATAAGCCTCTTGCTCACCTTCAATCACAACTGCATTGATTCTGCTATAGGCATCTTTATAGGATTCCGAGGTGAAATCAGGAAGAGAGTCAGAACTTAACTCTTCTTTTTCTACGGTTAAATTGTTGGATGCAAAAGCTTGCATAGATCTATCAGAAATTTGTCAATCTGAGTGATCTTACAGAATTAAATCCAAAATGGTAGTTCAGTTACCACATCTTAACTCCCAGAAATAGGTCTGTCTGACATAATTGGTGGCCAATTACTCTCCAAAAGGCTTGTAAATAGGGACTTCCAATGATCTACTAGTGCATTTTCCAAAGCGGCACCCAGTTTAGGATTTGAAGAACTTGCATCTCCAATAACTCCAGATGAACTCAAATCTTCTGTCAACCATGCGCACGGTGAAGCACCTTCAAGGCTCCACCCTTTTGGAGTAGAAACCAGATCTTCATCTATCCCTTTTTTTTGCAGATAAGAATCATTTCGGACCAAATCCCGAGCCATGTGCAACATAAGGCTTGTTTCTGCTAATGCAGCATGAAGACCTTCCTCAACTTCTTTCTCAGGTAAAAGATTATCTAATCCTGGAACGCCACTCCAAATAAAACAAGGCAATACGGCCAGAGAAGGGCATTGAATCCTTAGTTGCCTTGATACCGCTTGCAAAAGGCCTATTTGCCCTCCATGGGCATTAAAAAAGACTAATCTTTTGAATCCCATAGAAGCTATTTGTTGACCTACATCAGTAACAAGCGAAAGTAAAACATCAGCTGACAAAGACAAAGTGCCTGGAAAAGCTTGATGTTCAGGAGAGAAGCCTATTGATTGGGATGGCATCATCCATATCGGCATATTTTCGGGCAAACTTTCAAGCGTCTTAATTAAAATGTTTTCAGCAAAAAAAGTATCAGTAATCAAAGGTAAATGAGGTCCATGTTGTTCACATGCACCAAAAGGCCAAACCAATGTAGATCCTTTTTCTGAAGCGGCTTTAGAGGCTTCAGGCCAGGTCAAATGTTCAAATTGACGAGTTTGAAAAATGATAGAAATCTCCTAATAATTAAAAAACGAATTACCCTTGACTGTAAGAATGATTAATTTATTACCAAGGGTATTATGGCCGGGTCAGATTCTCAGCCTAAAAAAGCTATCCCACCAAAGCCGGCAGTAGAGGCACCGCGCAAGCCATTGCAGGTTATGCACATCAGTCGAAAGGCTGAGGAAGAAATCATCGATAAAGAATCATCCAAGAAAAATATATCTGACCAATCTAAAGATAAAAGATTTGATGATAAAGTTCCAGATGAAACAGATATTTCTCAGCTAAAGAAGGCTCCTCAACAGAAAACAATAATTAGCGAAGAATATAACGATAATTTTGAAGCAACTTCAATGGAAGATCTTCTAAGATCTGAAAATAATTCAGTTAATAAAAATATTCACGATCAAAATATTTTTGAAAAAAGAAGTAGAACAGTTGATGAATTCGATTTTGATGAAGATGAGTTTTTAGCAGCCTTAGAAGAAAATCAACCAATAGGTACAACCGGAGAAATTGCAAAAGGTTCTGTTATTGCAGTTGAGAGTGATGGGATTTATGTCGATATAGGTGGAAAAGCTCCTGGGTTCATGCCTAAAAATGAATGTGGCCTAGGTGTAATTACAAATTTAAAAGAGCGCTTCCCCAAAGGATTACAAGTCGAAGTTCTTGTGACTAGGGAACAAAATGCAGATGGAATGGTAACAATTAGTTGCAGGGCGTTAGAACTAAGAAAAAGCTGGGACAAAGTTCAAAATCTTGCAAAAGAAGGAAAAGTTATTCGAGTCAAAATAAATGGTTTTAACCGTGGAGGGGTTACATGCGACTTTGAAGGATTAAGGGGTTTTATTCCCAGATCTCAACTTGAGGATGGAGAGAATCATGAATCTCTTGTTTCAAAATCAATTAATACCGCTTTTTTAGAAGTAAATCCAGAGAGAAGAAAACTTGTTCTCTCTGAAAAGAAAGCTGCAATTGCTTCAAGATTTTCAGAATTAGAGATTGGTCAACTCATAGAGGGTGAAATCTTAACCATCAAACCTTATGGTTTCTTTGTTGATTTGAAAGGTGTTAGTGGACTATTGCATCATTCAATGGTAACCAACGGAAGCATGAGAAGCCTTAGAGAAGTTTTTCAAACAGGCGAATCTATTAAAGCTTTGATAACTGATTTAGATCCTTCACGGGGACGAATTGGTTTAAATACAGCTCTTCTGGAGGGTCCTCCCGGAGAACTAATTACGGATAAAGCAAAAGTAATGGAAGAAGCGGATGAGCGAGCAGTTAAAGCTCGTAATAGTTTGAATAAAGAAAAAGTCGATCCTCAAAAAGAACAAAAAGACATCAACTTAACCTCATAACTTTACATTGAAGAAAAAAAAATTGTGATCGCCTCAAAAAAATCGGAATTAAAAAAAACAAACTGGGAAATAGACTTTTATTCCCGCCCGATAATTGATGAAAATGGAAAAAAAAGATGGGAATTACTAATTACATCTACTAATAATTTCAAAGATAAGAAAACTTTTAAATGGGAAAAAATATGTCCAGCATCAAATGTTAATTCTATTTGGTTAAAAGATGCATTAGAGGAGGCTATTGATGAAGCTTATTCTCAAGGTTGGGATAAACCCTTAGTTATTCGTTGTTGGCGATCATCTATGAAAACAATGATTAAACGTGCAGCAGATCAAATTGGAATTGAACTTATTTCTAGCAGAAGAACATATTCATTGTTGGAGTGGCTTATTGATAGGGAAAGGAATTTTTATCCTCAGCAAAAAGGATATACAGGTGTTAATCTGGCTCCTCCATCAAGCCCAATTACAAACCAAGCAATACCATTACCAGAGGAAGTCAGAGGTGACTCTTGGAGCTTTGCTTCACTCTCCCTAAACACACTTAAAGAAGCTGATGAATGGGAAATTGAGTTTTCTAATTTAATTCCCATCAAAGATTCAATAAATCAAAATGTTTCTATTCCAGGTATTAGGCTTTTTAGTTCACAAAGATCTTTAGCACTTGCCGCCTGGCTAGGTGGACTTGAACCTGCAAAGCTTTTAATAGAGGGGACTCAAATTATTTTAGAAGCAGGGCAAGCTGATAGATGGTTAGTTACAGATATTGAAGAGGATGCCAAAAAAGCTATTGAAAATAATTTTCTAAATACGAAACTCAATGCCGATGGACTTCAATTCATTTCAGTTCAAAAAAGTCCTGAAGAAAATTCTCTAGATGGTTTTTGGATGCTAAAGGATATTGGTGATATCTAACAATTATCTTCAAACACAGAATATAACTAAATTTATCGGTCTAAAGAGAAACATAAAAAAATCAGATTACTAACTTATTACTATCTTAAATTTTTTCAATCAGATCTATTAAGAGAAAATAATTTCAGACATGCATTTTCCACGAAAATACTAACAAAAGTGAGCCTATAGAATTGCAAAATCAACTAAAGTTATTTTATAATATTCATTATGCTTAGCAAATACATAGCAATAAAGTAATTCAAGTAAATAATAAATCAAATTCAAGACTTAAATTGCGAATTCTTTAATAAAAAAAAGAGCAGTATCAAATCTTATGGATATAAACAGCAGATTGTATCCCCATACTAATTGCTGATATAAAGACAAAAAATATCGCAGCTTGTCATTCTGGATTATAAGTATTAAAAAGAAAATTATATCGAAGATATTAAAAAATCAGAAGGTATCGGATCTAAGAAAAATAATTTAATTTTTGTCATAAGGCCTTCTATTAAAGGAGATAAATATCAAATTGAGAAAAAAGATATTCAAGGTTTAAATCATTCAGCCCAAAGGAAAAAGTTTATACATAAAAGAAACCAAAGAAGAAATAAAACACTTATTCAAAAAAGATTCCAAACCTAATAAAATACTCATTGATATGAAAGCCAATATTATCTTACAATCTTTTAAAGAAGGTATCAAACGACATCAAATCAATCTAAATAGAATTTGCACATACTAAAATCCAACCCTATTTAATTCTTACAGAAGAGATAAAAATAATTCAAGGCAATGGAGTTTCATATATACATAATCATAAATGAATAGAATTTTATAATTATTATAATTAATTTAGCATTTATTTCTTGCTAACCCTTCATTTATATATTCCTCTGTTATGTCAATATTAGAATCAAAAGGAATAACTTTGGCAACCAGAACACCATCTACTGATCCTTTAGGTTTTAAATTTACTTTTGTATGCCTTGGTAATTTTTCCTTGAGCCACTTAATTGATTTTTCTTCCAAATCAGGGCTGATTTCTGTACATGCTAATTTCACTGTATAAGTACGATTATGATCTCCAATCAGCAAAACTGACGAACTAGTTACTTGCAAAATTTCAGCTGCATCAACTACAGAATAAAAACAAAGAAAAGAAATAAATAATATTAAAATCTTTATAAAAAGTTTATTCATAAAAAGCCTATTAGATTATGACTTAATCTCAGGTATACCAACCATTTGAGCATTACTTTTCCCTGGTGGAACCATGGGGTAACAATTTTCACCTTTTCTTACATTTACGTTAACAATAACTGGTCCTTCATTCGCCAAGGCTCTCTGAAGTTCAGGGATTAGGTTGTCTCTTTCTGAAATTACAATTCCCTCAATCCCAAAAGCCTTAGATAGAGAGATAAAGTCCGGCTCCCCAATAGACATATTAGATGCAGAATAACGTTCATCATAAAAACTTTCTTGCCATTGCCTAACCATCCCTTGCCAATGATTATTGATGATAATTACTTTCAAATTCAAATTGTATTGAGCAATAGTTCCAAGCTCCTGAATATTCATAAGGATACTTGCATCACCCGCGATACAAATTACTTGCTCCCCAGGTAACGCAACTTTGACTCCCATTGCAGCGGGCATTCCAAAACCCATTGTTCCAAGTCCAGCACTACTAATCCATTGTCTTGGTCCATTCAACAAATATTGAGCTGCCCACATCTGATGTTGTCCAACATCAGTTGTAATATAGGCATCTTGCGCCAAGTCTCTTAACGCAATTAATACTTCCTGTGGATAAATTTCTCCTTCTTTAGGGGGAGTAATCAAAGGAAAATTATTTTTCCAATTTTTAATTTTTTCAAGCCAGTTAGATGTTTTTGGATTTGTTTTTCTTTGATTACTGAGATCTAATAATTTCACAAGGCTAATTCCAACATCACCTAATACAGAAACTTCAACGGTTCTATTTTTATTTATTTCAGCCGGATCAATCTCAAAATGAATTACTTTTGCTTTAGGAGCAAAAGTATCTAATTTACCTGTAACTCTGTCATCAAATCTTGCTCCAATTGCAATCAACAAATCACACTCAGTCACAGCAAAGTTGGCATAAGCTGTCCCATGCATGCCAAGCATCCCAACTGATAAAGGCTCACGTTCATCAAACGCACCTTTCCCCATCAAAGTTGTTGTTACGGGTATTTGATATCTAGTAGCAATTGCCGCCAGAGTTTCATGCGCCCCCGCAGAAATAACACCCCCGCCAACGTAAAGGAGTGGTTGTTCAGCATTTTCAATTAAATCTAATGCTGCACTTATGGCCTTATGTTCTGGCGCAAATGGTAGTTCAAAGCCTGGAGGCTTTATTGAACCTGGCTCAACAGGTAGATATTTAAACATCTCCTGTCCAACATCTTTTGGGATATCGATCAAAACAGGTCCTGGTCTCCCCGACGAAGCAATAAGAAAAGCTTGAGCTACAACTTTTGCAATTTCAGAAGGATCTCTTACGACCCATGAATGTTTAACGATAGGAAGTGTTATCCCAAAAATATCTGTTTCTTGAAAAGCATCTGTACCAATAGCAGGTCTAGGGACTTGTCCTGTTATCACTACAAGAGGTACAGAATCCATCTGAGCAGTTGCTATTCCTGTGACTAGATTTGTAGCACCAGGACCAGATGTACCAAAACAAACACCTACTTTTCCAGTCGCTCTAGCAAAACCATCTGCGGCATGAGTTCCACCTTGCTCATGTCGAACAAGAATATGTTTTAACCACCCCTCCTGCTCTGCTTTAAAAACCGCATCATATATTGGGAGAATTGCTCCCCCTGGATAACCAAAAATAGTATCTACACCATGCCTACGAAGAGAATCCATCAAGGCATCAGCTCCTGAAATCTCATATTGAGTTTGTGTTCCTGAATCTCCTATTTGATTAGGCGTAGAAGTCAGGGTCACGGCAGAAGGGAATCTAAACTAACAATAAATCTTAGTATGCATAATTTCAATTAAACTAAATTAAGCAAAGATTTAATTAAATTCTCTAAGTTCCAATAGCAAATTGCCTATAAAATTAATCATCACAAATAATTATTTTAATTTTTTACAGCAAGCCAATTTGGTGTAATGGTCCACCTCCAAAAATTAATTCCATCAAGAAACAAAGAAAAACAATCATTGCAACTCTTCCATTCCAAACTTCAGAGCTGTTATTCCAACCCCATTGCCATTTCTCTTGAGGATAAAGTTTTACTCTTTCTGGCAATTTTGATGCTTCCTCTAAACTAATCCCCTCTCCGTTTAAGCAAGAAGTAACTAGATCGGCCAATCCTTCAATAAACAACGGATAGGTATCAAGAGCTGGAACTCTTTTAAAATTAACAATTCCATTTTTGTGAGCAATTTCTTTGTACTCAATATCAATCTCTTGGAGAGTTTCAATATGCTCACTCACAAAACTTATCGGGACCACGACAAGTTCCTGAACACCAGTTTTTCCTAGTTGTTCCAAGACCTCTTCTGTATATGGTTTTAGCCACTCTTCTGGTCCCACTCTACTTTGATAAGCAAGTGAAAATGAATTACTGAATCCAAGCGAATTTTCAAGTTGGTCAATAATCAAAATTGAGCAGTTCTGTATTTGATCTTGATAAGGATCACCGGCTTCTTCAACATAGCTTTTAGGAACACCATGTGCAGTAAAAAAAACATGGGCCTGTTGGGGTGAATCACAAGCTAGGATTTGTTTCTTTATTAATTCAGCCATTGAAGAAACATAGGCTGGATGATCAAACCAGCTACGAATACAACGAATTGATAATTCTGCAAACTCAGAGTCAACATTTTTTAACCTTTTCAGTTCTCTAAAACTGGATCCACTTGTACTTATAGAAAAATGGGGATAAAGAGGTAAAACAACAACTTTGCTGACACCGTCAGCCTTCATATCCGCTACAGCCGACTCAGTGAATGGATGCCAATACCTCATCGCAACATATGTTGTGGCGTCTATTCCTATATTTCTAAGATAACTTTGGAGTTCTCTTGCCTGCTGCTCGGTAATACGACGTAAAGGTGATCCGCCTCCAATCGATCTATAAGCCTCTTGTGATTTGCGACTTCTTAATAAGCTTATAAGCCAGGCCAGAGGTTTTTGAAAAGCTCGAACTGGTAAACGAATTATCTCTGGATCAGAAAATAAATTATACAAAAATGGTCCGACGTCCTTAATCCTCTCAGGACCTCCGAGATTTAATAAGAGGACACCAACCCGAGCCATTTTAGAAAAAACTCCTTATAAAAGGTTATACAAACCCTTATCAAAGTAAAGCTAGCTAAATTTACAGGATTATGGACGAGAATCAAAAGTTACTAGATATCAACCAAGACCTTGAATCAAAGGGCATCAATCTAAGAATTGAGAAAAGGGGTAAAGTTTTAAACATTCGCGGTGCTTTGCCAGATAAAAAATCTCATAATCTTTATAAAGTTCAAAGAATAAGTCTTAAACTTCCTTACGACACTAATGGTCTAGAAGAGGCTAGAAAAGCCATAGAATTAATTGATTTTCAACTTAAAAAGAATCAATTTTGCTGGTCTAATTGGATTAAAGAGAAAGCCATCTCATCAACAAAGACTAATAAAACAGTCGTAAGCAATGAAATAGAAAGCTTTAAAAGAAAATTTTTTTCTGATACATCCAGGAGCAAATCTTCAGCAGGAATGATTAGCACTTGGCAGTCTGCTTACAAACCATATTTTAACAGATTAATTGGAGTAAGTCATGAATCTACTCTTAAATTAAACGAGGAGCTTCTAATGAAAATCCTTTTAAGTTACAAAGAGAATTCAAGGAGCAGACAACAATGTGGAATTGCTTTAAGCGCCTTAGCTAGACATCTAAAAATTGGCCTACCTGACAACTGGAAACGACTCCAAAGTGGTTATGGAATACACGAATCAAATTTCAGAGAATTACCTAGTGATGAAAAAATTATTAGTAGCTTTCATTTAATACCAAATCCAAAATGGAGATTTGTTTTTGGGTTAATGGCAACCTATGGGCTAAGAAATCATGAAGTCTTTTTTAGTGACTTATCTTGTTTAAAAAAAACTGGAGATAAAATACTTCGTGTTTTCCCAAATACAAAAACTGGAGAGCATCAAGTTTGGCCATTTCATCCTGAATGGATTGATTTGTTTGAACTAGAGAAGCTAACTGATACTTCAGATTTACTCCCAGAAATCAAAACAGATCTAAAAAAGACAACTCTTCAACATATCGGGAGAAGAGTATCTGAACAATTTAAAAGATATAAAATATCTTTTACCCCCTATGATTTAAGACACGCTTGGGCAGTTAGGACAATCTTAATAGGCCTGCCAAATACTGTAGCTGCAAAAATGATGGGACACTCAGTGTCAATACATACCAAAACCTATCATCATTGGATAACAAGGAGAGATCAGCAAATTGCTGTTGATAGTGCTCTATCTAGAGTAAAACATTAACAAGAAGAATAATTAAAATTTATAGCTATATTATCTCTATAAATTATTCTTTATTAACTTATATAATTTTAAGCTAAGGGAATGAAAAATAAAATATCTAGAGAAGATTCAAGACTTAATAACCTAGATAAAAGTGCAGAAGAAATAGGAATGGGTGGTAATTTAATACCAAATATCACTGAAGAAAAATATCGAGAAAGGATGAAAAAAAGAAAAGAATTACAAACACAAAGATTAAAAGAAAGAAATAAAGAAAAAGGTCTAATAATAATTAATACGGGACAAGGTAAAGGTAAAACGACAGCAGCTCTTGGGATGGGATTAAGAGCTATTGGTCATAACCACAAAGTTGCAATAATTCAATTTATCAAAGGTGGATGGGAACCAGGTGAGTCATTAGCCTTGAAAATATTTGGGGAAAAGTTAAAGTTTCATGCATGTGGGGAAGGCTTCACATGGGAAACACAAGATAGAAATAAAGATATAAATTTAGTTAAGTCAAGCTGGATAAAGGCTCTCTCTTATATTAAAAACCCAAATTATAAACTTGTAATTTTAGACGAAATCATTGTGGCAATAAAACTTGGATATATAGATGAAGATGAAATCATAAATGCCATAAATTTGCGCCCCGAGCTTACACATGTAGTTTTGACTGGGAGAGGAGCTTCAGAAAAATTAATCAATTCAGCTGATCTTGTGACAGAAATGAAATTAATCCACCATCCCTTTAGGGAGCAGGGAGTCAAAGCACAAGAAGGAATTGAATATTAATCCATAATCTTAAAAATATTTCCATCGCAAGGGATCCAATACAGATTTAAAGACGTTCTCCCAGGACTTGCTACTGTCAATTTGTTATGAATTTTTAATGACATACTCTAGAGCACTTATAAAACTCAGTGGTGAAGCTCTTATGGGAGATAAACCTTATGGAATTGATCCTGAGATTGTTCAATCTATTGCCAAGGATGTTTCCAAAGTGGTTGAGAATGGCACTCAAATAGCAATTGTGGTTGGCGGTGGAAATATTTTTAGAGGTTTAAAAGGATCCGCTGCAGGCATGGATAGAGCCACTGCTGACTATGTAGGAATGCTTGCAACCGTAATGAATGCTATTACCCTCCAAGATGGATTAGAAAGAGCTGGGGTACCCACAAGAGTTCAATCTGCTATTGACATGCAACAGATTGCAGAACCATACATTAGAAGAAGAGCAATAAGACATCTTGAGAAAGGGAGGGTAGTAGTTTTTGGAGGTGGATGTGGCAATCCATTTTTTACAACTGATACCACTGCTGCTCTTAGGGCTGCCGAAATTAACGCAGAAGTTGTTTTCAAGGCTACAAAAGTTGATGGAGTTTACGATCGAGATCCAAAGAAATTCTCTGATGCTGTCAAATATGAAAATCTCACCTTTCAAGATGTATTAGCCAACGAAATCGGAGTAATGGATAGCACTGCTATTGCTCTTTGCAAAGATAACAAAATCCCTATAGTTGTTTTTAATATTTTTCAATCTGGCAATATTGCTAAGGCTATTTCTGGCGAACCAATTGGATCAAGAATATCGAATTCAAGTTAAAACTAAATCTTTGAACCTTTTAAATAATCAATTCGCAATAACTTTATCTAAATGTCAAACCAAGAGCTAAAAACCACAATGAGCAAATCAGTCGAAGCAGCTCAGAGGAATTTCAACACGATCAGAACAGGCAGAGCAAATACATCTTTATTAGACAGAATATCAGTCGAATACTACGGAGCTGACACTCCTCTAAAGGCACTTGCAACTATCAGTACCCCTGACTCTCAAACGATTGCAATTCAACCCTTTGACTTGGGTTCATTAGCTTCCATTGAAAAAGCGATTTCTACAAGTGATCTAGGCTTTACTCCAAATAATGATGGCAAAATAATTCGAATCAATGTTCCACCGTTAACTGAAGAGCGTAGAAAAGAGTTTTGCAAACTCGCATCCAAATACGCAGAAGAAGGAAAAGTTGCCCTAAGGAATATACGCCGTGATGCAATAGAAAGAGTCAAAAAATCTGAAAAGGATGGTGATCTTTCCGAAGATCAAAGCAGAGATGAACAAGAAACAATTCAGAAAGAGACGGATAATTTTATTAAAGATATTGAAAAAAAACTTTCTGAAAAAGAAGCTGAGATTTTAAAAGTTTGACCTTAATAGATGTTGCCATTATTGGAGGAGGAGCATCAGGCACTACTACGGCATTTCATCTAGCTAATAAGGGTAAAAATATATGTATTCTTGAAAAAAATATTTCCTCTCCAGAGCGAAGCTGCGGTGGTGGAATGTCTGCTGCAGTGCAAAAATTATTTCCTTTTAGGCTTTTACCAATTGTTGATGAAGTAATAAAACATGTAGAATTTAGTTGGTGCAATACCGACAAAGTAGTCGCTGACCTGACTGGGTCTTCTCCTTTTTGGATAGTCAAACGTGAAAAACTCGATTCATTTCTTTTAGATCAAGCATTAATTTCTGGTTGTAATCTATTGTCTACTTTTAATGTAGTCGATATTAAAAAAAAATCTAATGTATGGCAAATTACCGCTCTTGATGGGAGACAAATAGAGTCAAAAGCAGTTGTTATTGCTGATGGATCTCAATCACCATGGCCTCAAACTTTTAATTTAGGTCCAAATGAACAAAAATTCGCATCCACTTTCTCAGGAAGAATTAAAAATAAAGGAAATTTGAAGATTGAAACGGCTAGATTCGAATTTGGATTAGTAAAGAATGGTTTTGCATGGGCTTTTCCATTAAATGATGAAGTAAATATAGGGATGGGAACTTTTCTAGATGTTAAAAATTCAATTCCAGTTAATGAAATACTTAAATCCTTTCTTCCTGATTTAGGTTTTGACCCTTCTGAAGTAATTGGTCATGAAAAAAAACTAAGAGTATGGAATGGTCATTGTAAATTAAACGGAGAGGGAATTCTTCTAGTTGGAGATGCGGCCTCATTATGTGATCCATTCTTAGCAGAGGGCTTAAGGCCCGCTTTGATAAGTGGTTTTGAAGCTGCAAAAAGCCTTATTTATTGGCTAGATGGAGAAGCCAATTCTTTAGATGCATATACAAAGACAATGAAAAGGAATTGGGGGAATTCAATGGCTTGGGGTAAAAGAATTTCTCAAGTTTTTTATCGTTTTCCAAAAGTTGGATACCAATTAGGAATAAAAAGACCTACTGCTCCAAAAAGAATTGCACAAATCCTCTCAGGGGAGATGAGTTATGAAGACATTGCAAAAAGAGTAATAAAGAGATTACTCTTTCAAAATCAAACCTCAAAGAGTTAGGGCTATTCCTCCTTCAATTAACTCAAGTCTTTCGTTTAATTGATTTTCTAATTTATCAATTGCTTTACTAAAACCACTAATTCCTTCATCCAGTTTTTCCGTAGCCATTTTATCTCCAGCCATCATTAATTCAAAAGATGTCTGATCTAAATGAATTGTGTCTTCAATCACTTCAGGTTTTTGTGCATTTAACTTAATTGGCAAATCAGAATATGTTTCATTGAGTTGCTGAAGCAATTTAGGAGAAATCGTCAACAAATCACAGCCTGCAAGCTCGGTTATTTCCTCAATATTTCTGAAACTTGCCCCCATGACTTCTGTGTTATAGCCATTTGACTTGAAATAATTGAATATTTTAGTAACTGAAACGACTCCTGGATCTTCAGTAGCTGGATAAGAATCTCTTCCTGTAGCAGATTTATACCAATCTAAAATCCTTCCAACGAAGGGTGAAATAAGCGTTACACCTGCCTCAGCACAAGCAACTGCTTGATAAAAATTAAACAATAAAGTTAGATTACAATGAATATTCTCTTTTTCTAATATCTCAGCAGCTTTTATTCCCTCCCAAGTAGAAGCAATTTTAATTAAAACCCGATCATTAGAAATCCCATCCTGATTATATTTAGCAATTATTTTTCTTGCTTTTGCAATAGTGGCATCAGTATCAAAACTTAGCCTTGCATCAACCTCTGTTGAGACACGACCAGGTATCAATTTCAAGATCTCTTTACCAAAGACAACACAAAGTTCATCCAAAGCTTCCTTAACCACATTAGTATTGGAGGCACTAGCTCCTAACATTTCTCTTGAAGTAGTAAGTGCTTTATCAATTAAACTTTGATAAGCGGGGATTTGTGCGGCCGCCAAAATCAAAGAAGGATTTGTCGTGGCGTCTCTCGGATGAAATTTTTTGATCGCTTCAAGATCTCCAGTATCAGCCACCACCACAGTCATTGAAGATAACTGATTAAGAAGGGATTCCATAATTAAAAACGTCTTTCTTATGTCATAGACTAGCTATATTTTTTATAGATTTCACCCTTTAATTAGTACTTTTGAGAAAATTTAGCCATCTCTTAGCTTTTGATAGCTAAATATTCTTTTTTAGAAATACTTGGAGGGATTTTTTCTATCACAAGCAAAGTCTCAATAATTTTTTTTGCCACAGGGAGAGCCACAGTTGATCCATAGGCATTTGGCTTTTGGGGTTCATCAATAACTGCCAAAACGACATAGCGAGGATCATCGATAGGAAGACTTGCAACGAAACTGCAAATTTTTGAATTATAGTTAAAACCATCTTGCGATTTTTGTGCCGTCCCGGTTTTTCCTCCAATTCGGTAGCCAGGAACATTTACTTCAATACCACTTTCATCGTAAAAGGACACAACTGTTTCCATCCATCCAAGAACAGTATTTGTAACCTCAGGAGATAAAACCTGCTTAGATTCTGGAGGAGTATTGAAATACGATTCATAATCACCTTTCAATCCTTTAGTAATATGAGGCGTCACAAGTTTGCCACCATTTGCAATCAAAGCATGCAATTGAGCTAGTTTAAGCGGAGTAATAGAAAAGCCTTGACCAAAGGAGGCTACTGCAGGTTCTATTGGTTGATTAATAAAAGTCTGCTTTGATTTTATTTGCCCCGAGACTGCTCCTGGAAGATCAGTCTCGGGGATTTCATCTATGCCTAAGCGTCTTAACCATTGCCAATAATTATTCGCATTCAATTTATTCATAATCTTAACCATACCTACATTGCTTGAGACTTGTAATACCTCAGGGAAAGTCAATATCCCGTTAGGCTTTCGATCCCAATTCGAAAGAGGCCATCCTCCTACGGTAACTAGACCATCATCATTTACTTCTCCATTGGGACTTATAACTCCCTCCTCCAATGCCAATGCCAAGTTAATGGGCTTAAAGGTAGAACCAGGTTCAAATAATTCTTGCACTGACCACTCTTTAAAAAGAGATGGAGAATAATCCCAATATTTATTAGGATCATATGTTGGTGTAGAAGCCAATGCCAGAAGTTCTCCTGTATCTATATCCATTACTATCACCACACCTTTTTTGGCATTCCACTTCTTTACTTGCTTACTTATTTCCTTCACGGCTACTTCTTGAAGCCTTACGTCTAAAGTGAGTTGTAGACTTAGTTGATCCTCATCAAAGACGCCTCTTTGAATACCTATAGGTAAAGGTGTACCATCAGCTCCTCTTCTTATTGCACTTGCTTTCTCTAGACGCTTTAGATCTCGATCTAAACTTAATTCCAAGCCAGCCTGAGGTCTTCTATCTAAATCCAAAAAACCAACTACATTTGCAAAAAGTGATCCATGAGGATAAAGCCTTTGAGGATACACTTCCAAATCAATGCCACTGATTCCAAGCCTCTTAATCGTATCAGCTTTCTCAGGTGTTACCCCCTCTGCAAGTTTTACTCCTGAAGAATAATTTCCTAATTTGTTTAAAATTTCTTCAACACTTATAGATAGTGGCGTAGATAGAAGGTTTGCAACTTCGGCGGGTTTACGGACTGTCCTAGATGAATCACCGGGAAACTTAAAATACCTAGGGTGAGCCCAAATTTTAAAACGTCTTTCATCTATTGCTACAAGCTTTCCATTTCTATCTAAAATAGATCGACGTGTCCCCAGAGGGGTCTTTTGTTCTGTTTGAACTTCACGTGCTAGAGATCTTAATTGATCAGACTGAAATAGTTGAAGCCAACCTAATCTTAGAAACAGGCCCCCAAGTCCTAGACATAACAAAACAAAAACGACTCGAAATCTAGACTGAGATAGGGGCGAAAGGGTTTTTACTTTAAAAGTCTTTCTCTGGTTTCTAGAATTAATACCTCTCATGGAAATTATTAATAACCTGACTTAATGGGAAAAGAAGATACTCTCTCTAGCAATCGACTTTTAAAGGTCATATCGAATAATTTTTTAGTTTCTTCTGGTTTCGGTCTATCTACATATATAAGATCTTCCGCTTTAGTAGGGACTAAATATCTAGACAAGTTTTGATTTTTCAATAGGTAACTTTCAAGAATTGAAGTTGATTCCAATATTCCTCGATTCAAGTCTCTCATGGTTTCAAGTTTAGTAAAAGACTTAGTCCACAAATACTGAGAATGCAGAGCAACTGATGACATTATCGCCACTGTCGTAAGTATGCCTACCAATGCACCATCTAAAACGCTATGAAGAGCAGCTTGAATCGGGAATTTTCTCTGAAACTGTTTTGATGAGAAAACACTATTTATCAATGCATTGGGCAACTTCTTTTTTTGAAATTGACCTCCTTTTTGTTTATATAGAGTGCGCCTAATCAAATCAAAATTCGAAAGTAACTCAAGTCAAACACTTCGATCAAGCAACTGCAAGAGCTGGAATACTGATGTTTTTTTAATTTAATATCAACCTACTAAAAGTAGGCTAATAAAAGTCACTCCATTCCAAAGAGAATGCATTAAAGCACAAGGAAATAACCTCCCTGAACTCAATCTCATTAAACCAAGACCAATTCCTAAAACGAATAAAGGAGGTAATTCTCCTACACTTAAATGAGCCAAAGCAAAGATTAATGCACTCAATAAAACTCCGCTAATTTTGCCAACTTTGGATACCAATACAGGCAGAAGAATACCTCTAAAAACCAACTCCTCAAAAGCTGGTGCCAAAACAACAGTTGTAATCAAAAGCAAGAATAATGGAATAAATTCATCACTACCTAAAACCAGCTCCAGCAAAGGATTACTTCCACCCTGGTCACCAATTATTTCATTCATTAGCCACCCAATAAGCAGCACTAAAGGCATAATCATTAGCCATCCACTTATTGATTTTAAAAGGCCCTCTTTGATTGGTTTAATTTTCCATTGCAACCATCCTCCATCAATTTCCGGAGCGACAAGACCCTTTAATTGATATCTAATTATTAATAAAGGGCCGATAGTCATAGAACAATAACCAATAAATACTCTTACAGACTCTTTTAATGGAGAGGATAAATTATTAAACAATAAATCAGTTATTGGTATTATTAGCGCAGGGAAAACAACTTCACCAATAACAACGAAACCACCTGAAATAAGTAAAACCATATCTATTAAAGATAAAGGTGGAGATATCATTTCTGGCCATGGAGTATTTTTATTTCTTAAGAAAATAAAAGCATATCTAATCAAAAATATACTCCCTACAAAAGAAGCAAAAAATGGCAATAATTGTGAAGTTAAAAGTTTAATAGCAGAATTAGAATTGTATTTTTGATCTATACACTTTTCATCCGGGAATCCCAGAGTAGAGCATGAAACTTGATAGAGTAGAGGGTCTAATTCAATCTCATTAATATCAGGAAATTCATTTGTTTCTTTACCTTTTTGTCTATCTAATATGTAGCTTCTAACCGTTTCAAAGTTTTTATACTTAAAATTGTTCTTCAAGAATAATTTTTGCTCATCTTCAGACTCTTCCAGAACTGCTAGTAAGAGTCTCTGTCTATCCTCAAGTTGTTCGAAAGGTATTTTTTTAAGAGCTTGATATAGTTTTTCTTGAGGTTCTGAACCTAAAAATACATCATGTATTGATTCAGGTATGGATGAAGAAGCTGAAACTGCCATCTCAGTTTGCATCAATGAAATCTTTGGAGCTACTGAGGGCCTTTCAAAGCTTTCTTGCAAACCTTGAATCCATATTAGAGCAGTTAAAAGCAATGAAAATAGCGCTATTGCCCATTTCCACCCAGTTTTAGCTTGTCTCATAAAATCAACTTGTGAAGACTGACATGGAGAAAGACTTCTATCTTTACTAAAAGAACATTAGATTGCCCTCCTAGCTAATACCATAATTATCAAGAAGACACTTTATTTAATGACATTGCGTCTAATTTTTGTCCGTCATGGATTGAGTAGTTTTAACAAGGAAGGTCGTATTCAAGGAAGAAACGACCTTTCAACATTAACTAAAGAAGGACAATTACAAGCCGAAGCTGCTGGAAAAACAATCTCTTCTATCCCAATAGATGCAATTTATAGTTCCCCTTTGCAAAGAGCTTCAGAAACCACAAAAATCATTATCAAGCAACATCAAAGCAACCTTCAAGCAACTTATACTGATGAACTTTTGGAGGTTGATCTTGGGCCATGGAGTGGTTTAAAAAAAAATGAAATAAAAAATCACTTTCCAGAAGAGCTTGCTATTTGGCAAAAAGAGCCAAAAGAACTAACCATTACTAGAGACGACGGTACAAAATTTCAACCAATTAAAGAGCTATTATATCAAGCTGAAAATTTCTTAAAATCCCTGTTTAATGCTCATTCAGGCTCTAATAAAACTATTTTGATAGTTGCCCATAATGCAATTCTTAGATGCTTGATACTGAAATTAATCAATGAGCCATCGAAAGGATTTCGAAGATTGAAATTAGACAATACCTCAATCTCAATTTGTAATATTACTTTTAATAATTGGAAAGATAGACAAGTTCAAATTCAATGTCTCAATAATATCGCTCATTTAACCCCTAGTATTCCAAAAAATAGTAGTAAAAAAAGAATTATTTTAGTTAGGCATGGTGAAACAAATTGGAATAAGCAGGGAAGGTTTCAAGGACAAATAGATATCCCCTTAAATACGAATGGGAAAATCCAAGCCAAGGCTGCAAGTAAATTTTTAAAAGATAATATTATACAAAAAGCGTTTAGCAGTTCTCTCTCAAGACCCAAAGAAACAGCTCAGATAATTTTAAAAGAACATCCTGGGATAGAAATTTCACTCAAAGATAACCTCAAAGAGATCGGTCACGGTAAATGGGAAGGGAAGTTGGAGTCTGAAATCAGGTCCGACTGGCCAGATCTTCTCAAAGAATGGAAGATCTCTCCTGAAAAAGTCCAAATGCCAGAAGGAGAAAATATAACAGAAGTTTCCTTCAGATCGATTACCGGCTGGAATGAGATTTGCAGGGATCTAAAAAATGATGAAACTGCATTGGTTGTCGCTCATGATGCAGTTAACAAAACCATTCTTTGTCATCTTTTAGGATTAATGCCATCAAAAATTTGGATGATAAAACAAGGTAATGGTGGCATTACAGTGATTGATCTCTCAGAGGAGGAAGGCCAACCAGATCAAATCACCTGTCTAAATATCACTTCACATTTGGGAGGAATTATCGACTCAACAGCTGCCGGGGCACTTTAATTAAATGACTAATAGTTATTTGTTTGAAAATATTCAAATCCTTGAAAAGTCTGGATCGTCTTTGAAGAAAGAAACTGTTTTAATTAAAGATGGAGTGATTAAAGCATTTGGCAAGGAAGCTCTTCAAAATGCAGAACTTTCAAAAATCAAATCTCAAAAAGGTAAAAACCTACTTTTAGCACCTTGTCTTGTTGATCCTCATTCTTTTTTGGAATCTCCCTTTAGTAGAAAAGAAGAGAATATATATACACTTATAAACAAAGCAACATTTTCTGGATATGGCCAATTAGGTATCCTGCCTAGAGGCGATTTATGGAGAGATCAAATTGAATCGATTATTTCTTTAAAAGCCATCAAAAGTGAGGTCTTAATACACTTATGGGGAGGTTTTAGTCTTAGCGGAAAGGGGATTACTCTCTCAAAACACGCTGATCTACTACGAAATGGAGCTATTGGTTTAAGTGATGACGATTTCATGCCCCCTATAGAACTCCTTAGGCAAGGGTTTTTACTTGGAGAAATGAAAAGTTCTCCTGTACTCTTTGCACCAAGAGATAAAACACTTCAAGCTGGAGGGATGTCTAGACAAAGTGTAGATACCCTTAGAGCAGGATGGTCTCCTGATCCTGTTGAAAGCGAAACTATTCCTCTTATCCAATTACTTGAACTTCATAAGCAATACCCTGAAACAGCACTAAGACTAATGAATATTTCTACATCTGATGGTGTCTCAATACTTAAAAATGCGTCCTCTAAGCCAATGGCAACTATATTGTGGTGGCATTTAGTTAATGATAACTCAAGTCTTGCTCCCTTTGATATTGGATGGAGTGTAACCCCTTCATTAGGATCCCCAAGAGATAGAGTCTCACTTATAAAAGGTTTAGAGGATCATGTTTTAACAGCAATATCTGTTCACTCCACTCCTTTAGATGACTCCGAGACAAAGCTACCTGCAAATAAAAGGAAGAAAGGTATTAGTTGTTATGAACTAGTTCTACCTTTGTTGTGGGATCAATTAGTGAGAAAATCAGGGTGGGAAGTAGAAAAATTATGGGAAAAAATTAGTTTTGGTCCATCTAAATTCCTGGGACAAGCTGAGGAAAAATTAAGCTTAAATAGTAAGCGTTGGTTATTGTTTGACCCCGACAAAGAATGGTTCCAATCTAAAGAAGAAAAACATTTAAATACCGCAACTAATAAACCGTTCAAAGACAAAAAAATAATTGGAAAAGTTATAGATTGTGGACTTATTAATCAAGCTTTCCAAAACGACTAATAGGCCAAAAACGCCAGGTTGCTTTGCCAATTATTTCTTTCTGGGGTAAGAACCCTCCTGCAGGCCAGAAACGACTATCCCAACTATTAGCTCGGTTGTCCCCTAAAACGAATACATGTCCTTTTGGTACTGTTGTAGTGATGGAACGACATAGATTAAATTCAGATTTACTTGGACAAAAATTTTGAACATATGGTTCGTTGATCGATCTATCGTTTATAACAGTCTCTCCTTTGACATTAATCAAAAGACGATCTCCTCCTACAGCTATTACCCTTTTGATATAAGCATCACAAGCACGATCAGAAAAAGTAGGTATCCAAGAAATCAATGGGAAAGTTATTAATGAGCATTTAAACTTTGACGGAAGTTTTGTTTGCCTCTCAGCTATTAATTCCTTATCAAAGGAATATGGCGAGTTAAAAACTATAATCTCTCCGCGAGAAGGAGACCTTTTGATCAAAGAAAGTTTTTCAACAATTAGTCGGTCATTTACTTTCAATCCTGGCAGCATCGAGCCTGAGGGAATATATCTAGCTTCAGCTACAAAATGACGAATACCTACATAAAGCAGAATAGTAAGAGAAACAGGTCCCCACGTATCGAAGAAAGAGTACCACCAAGAATTTTTAGTTTCTTTGCTCGAGCCTGAATGATTTTGCTGCACTTGTTTATTAATAATAGATATGTACTTTAGTTTATTTGCAAAGACTACTTACTCTAAGTCAACATGAAAGCTCATGTGAATTTCAAAGTAATTTTTCGGCCCACTTTTCTTCTTTAAATCCAACTAAAAAACATTCACTAGACTTATATAAAAAAGGTCTTTTTATTAATCTGGGTTCAACAAAAAGTTGCTGAAAGAATTCGTTATCATTCATTTTTTTGACAACGTCCGAACCAATCGAGCGATATATTACCCCACTAGTATTTAAAAGATGTTTTCTGCTCCCATATAACTCACCAGCTGAGATAAGCATTTCTTTAGTCGGGGGGGATTTTAATATATCAATTAAGTCAAAGGCAATGCCATTGTTTTTAAGCCACTTAATCGCTCTGCGACAAGTTGAACATGAAGAATAACTAAATAATTTCATATTTTTAGCATGCAAAAATTAGCTTATAAAAAAATAGTATTAAAGTATTTATTTTAGTTCCATATCAGAATGATGTGCCTCTATGCAACTTTTCAATAATTCGTCAACAGCATCATAGTCTCTCCATCCGTCTATTACGATTACCCTCCCTTCCAAGCTTTTGTAAGTTCTAAAAAACTCAGCTACATCCTCCAATTGATTCTGAGCTATTTGCTTAATAGTATTGATTTCACTTTGTCTTGGATCAGCTGTTGGCACACATAAAAGTTTGCCATCGTAGGCCCCTGAATCATGCATATCAAGAACTCCTATAGGTCTTGCCTTTATCAAGCAACCTGCAAAAGTGGGTTCCTCCATAACAACCATCGCATCAAGTGGCGCTCCATCCTCAGCAAGGGTATTTGGAATAAATCCATAATCAAATGGATACCTCACTGAGGAATGCAAAACTCTATCAAGAGCCATTATTCCTGCAGAGCTAAAATATTCGTATTTATTTCTACTTCCAGCAGGAATCTCAACAACCAGATTTACTAATCCAGGAGATGGTGAAGGAGGAAGATCACTTAGGTCCATTTTGATTTATTGAAGTAGGTAGGAAACTTTTTGTTGTTTCTGGCCTATCACTAATGACAGCTAATAATGGTGTGCCAAGCATTACAAATACTATTGCTAAACCAATTAAAGAAGTTGAGGTACTGTTAAAACTGTAAGGATCTTCATCCTCAGATGATGATTGATCTGTTTCTTTATTAAATAAAGGAGGATCAAGCTTAGATGATTGCTTCTTTAATAAATGTGGTTCTAAATCCATAGAAAGTTTGGAATTGAAAAACCGTCAGTTGAATTTGTAAAAATCAATTAAATTCTTAATTCAATTAAAGCTATAAAAACATTATCCCACATTTAAGAATAATTATGCAGCCTTTCTATCAGTATCTTGTAGATGATTAGGAATATTGTGATTCTTATCAGATTGATCATCAAGTTTATTTCTAATGATTCTCAACTCCTCAAGTATTGCATTTAGAATATTTTGAGTTTCGGATGAAGGGGAGTTGAATATTTCTACTGTTACTTCTTTTATTCTTAGTATATCTTTGGCAAATCTTGCTACTTCATTGGGATGAAAAAGTAATTGATCTTTTTGATCACTTCTAAATTCAGTGTTTAGTTTTCTAGGATTGAATGGTGGATTAAGATTCCTAGTATCGGTATTTGTATACCTGTATACGGAAGCTCTAGATCTATTTAATGTTTTCTGAACTTCGTCAATAGTCAATAATGTATCGCTTGAGCTTGAAGCAGTGTTAAAGACTTTATCGACAGACTCCTCTGATCTACCATTTGTTCCTGAATTTACTGACCCTTTAAACATTGCTAAAGAAAGCTTCTAGAAAATTATGTGACAAGAAGTTAGCAGATGAATCAAATTATCACCATGTACATTTGGACACTTTAAAAAAACAACATGATTCCCGGACATTTAATATGCATATTCTTATGGCCAACACTCAAAGTACTAATCTCATAAATATTTAAATTTTAGGCTTATGCGCGTCTCCCGCCTAATGCTGATCACTCTCAGAGACGTCCCTGCCGAAGCTGACATAATTTCACACCAGTTGCTTTTACGAGGAGGATTTATTAAACGCCTAACTGGAGGGATTTATGCTTACATGCCATTACTTTGGAAAGTTCTAAAAAAAATAACCCTAATTGTTGAAGAAGAGCTATCAAAGAAAGGTTGCCTGCAAACTCTTCTCCCTCAACTTCAGCCTTCAGAAATTTGGGAAAAAAGTGGGAGGTGGAAATCATATACCGAAGGAGAAGGTATTATGTTTAGCCTAAAAGATAGACAAGGTAAAGAATTAGGACTAGGGCCAACTCATGAAGAAGTTATTACTCAAATAATTTCTCAAACTATTCACTCCTACAAACAACTACCAATAAATATATTTCAAATTCAAACAAAATTTAGAGATGAAATAAGGCCAAGATTTGGATTGATGAGAAGTAGAGAATTTATCATGAAAGATGCTTATTCTTTTCATGCAAATGAGAATGATCTTCAATCAACTTATTCGGATATGAGAAATGCCTATAAAAATATATTTACAAAGTGTGGGCTAGATTTTGTTTGTGTTGATGCTGATAGTGGTGCTATCGGGGGAGCAGCATCTCAAGAATTTATGGTTACAGCCGAATCTGGAGAAGACTTAATTTTAATAAGTTCTGATGGTTCATATGGAGCAAATCAAGAAAAAGCTATCTCCATTATCGAAGAAGGAAAATTATTAGATAATAATAAACCTTCCACAAGAAAGACTCCTAATCAAAAAACCATAGAGGAATTATGTAATCACAACGATTTCCACCCAAGTCAAATTATAAAAGTATTAGCTTATCTAGCAACTTGTGATGATAATAAAAAATATCCAGTTCTTGTAAGTATTAGGGGTGATCAAGAGGTGAATGATATTAAACTTTCAAATGAAATATCTCATAAATTAAACCTAAATGTATTAGAAATTAGAATAATCTCTAATGAAGATATAAAAAAACAAGGTATTACTAATTTTCCAGTTGGCTTTATGGGCCCTGACCTAAGCGATGATTTACTATCCAAAATAAAAGGATGGGAAAAAAAATTCATTAGAATTGCTGACAATTCTGCAAAAAATCTTAAAAGTTTTATATGTGGAAACAATATTAAGGACGAACATAAAATTTTTTACAATTGGAGTTTACTAAATACAAAACAGCACGTATGTGATATTAGAAAAGCTATTCCAGGAGATAGGTGCGTTCACGATAAGACACAAAAACTTAAAGAATGTAGGGGTATAGAAATAGGGCATATATTTCAATTGGGAAGAAAATATTCAGAATCTCTAAATGCAACTTTTACCAGCGATAAAGGTATAGAGGAACCCTTTTGGATGGGATGCTATGGAATTGGTATTTCCAGATTAGCTCAAGCAGCAGTAGAACAAAATCACGATGATTTAGGTATTATTTGGCCCGTATCAATTGCCCCTTATGAAGTAATAATTATTATTGCCAACATTAAAAATAATGAACAAAAAACTATAGCTGAGGAAATATATGAAAAATTAATAGAAAATCATATTGATGCACTACTTGACGATAGGGATGAGAGAGCTGGAATAAAGTTTAAAGATGCAGATCTTATAGGTATCCCTTGGAGAATTGTTGCTGGTAGAGAAGCTAGTTCTGGGCTTGTTGAATTACATAATAGAAAAACAAAAGTCACAGAGTTATTAGATCTAAAATCAGTTTTTAAAAAACTTTCAGAAGAATTTAATACTGAAAAACTATAAATTGAGCCCAAAGGACTATAGAGTCTCTGGTAACTGCAAAAAACAAATGATTTCTGCCTTTCATCAGCTCTCCATCAGGTTGGTGAGGGCAGCTTTGGCTATATGCCTTGGCTTCTGCCTCATATGCTTTCAATTCGCTTCAGAAGTGAATGCAGCCAAAACACTAATGACTGGAGATTTCGCGAAAGATACTATTTCAGTCTCTACAACTTTAAAAGAGACCATAACTTTACCTAAAGAAGATAAAGGCCTATCAGAAGCAGAAAAAGAAGCTGTTTTTTTAATAAGTGATTACATCTCAAGATATAGAAATCGATCTCAAGTAAATACTTCCACGACCTTTACAACAATGCAGACTGCATTAAATGCTTTATCAGGTCATTACAAAACTTTTGCGAACAGACCAGTTCCTGAAAATCTCAAAGACAGGTTAAACAAAGAACTATCGAAAGCTGAAAAACTAGCAGTGAGAGATAATTAAAGATAATCTTTAATTCATTTCTTTGACTCAGGGTAGGGCTATCTGCAAATCTTGTTTCTTCTAAAGTAAATCGGTTTCGAGCCGAATTTTCTTCCTTGGCAAATGTTGTAGTCATAGGCGCTCAATGGGGTGATGAAGGTAAAGGCAAAATCACCGATTTGCTCAGTCGCTCCGCTGATGTTGTTGTTCGCTATCAAGGTGGCGTTAATGCCGGTCATACAATTGTTGTAGAGGACAAAGTTCTCAAATTACATTTAATCCCCTCTGGGATCTTGTATCCAGATACGATTTGTCTTATTGGGTCAGGTACTGTTGTTGATCCAAAAGTGATGATTAAAGAAATAAAAATGCTTGAAGATAACGACATTAATATTTCAGGATTAAAACTTGCTTCAACTGCTCATGTAACCATGCCCTACCATCGTCTTCTTGATATGGCAATGGAGCAAAAGCGAGGCACCCAAAAAATCGGTACTACTGGTAGGGGTATTGGTCCAACTTATGCTGACAAATCTCAAAGGAATGGGATTCGAATAATTGATCTACTAAGCAGAGAAAAGCTTCAAGAAAGATTAAAAGTCCCTTTAGCAGAAAAAAATGGGCTTCTCGAAAAGATCTATGGAATAGAGCCATTAATTATTGATGAAATAGTTGAAGAATATCTAGAGTACGGAAAACAGCTAAAAAAACATATTGTTGACTGCAATAGAACAATTCATCAATCAGCCAGAAAGAAAAAGAATATATTGTTTGAGGGGGCTCAAGGGACACTTTTAGACCTTGATCACGGTACCTACCCTTATGTAACTTCCTCTAATCCAGTCTCAGGAGGAGCCTGTATTGGCGCGGGAGTAGGACCTACACTTATAGATAGAGTTATAGGTGTTGCGAAAGCCTACACGACTAGAGTTGGAGAGGGACCATTCCCGACTGAATTGCAAGGTAGAATTAATGATCAACTTTGTGATAGAGGAGGTGAATTTGGAACAACTACTGGACGTAGAAGGAGATGCGGCTGGTTTGATGGAGTAATTGGAAAATATGCTGTTGAGGTAAATGGATTGGATTGTCTTGCCATTACTAAATTAGACGTTTTAGATGAACTTGAAGAAATTGATATATGTGTCGCTTACGAATTAGATGGAAAAAGAATTGATTATTTCCCTAGTAGTGTTGAAGATTTTGAAAAATGTACTCCAATTTTTAAAAAGCTACCTGGATGGAGGTGCTCCACAGAAAATTGTCGTCGCCTCGAGGACCTACCTCCTGCTGCAATGAGTTACTTGAGATTCCTTGCTGAGCTTATGGAAGTCCCCATAGCAATAGTTTCCTTAGGAGCTAACAGAGATCAAACAATTGTTATTGAAGATCCTATTCATGGACCAAAAAGAGCTCTTTTGAATTCTTAAAAAGTCAAACAATTTTTTTTATGATTTTCAAATTAACTTAATGACTAATAAGACAAACGAGCCTTCAATTGACATAGTAGGTGTTGGGAATGCAATTGTAGACGTATTAACAACAACAGATGATTCTTTCCTAGAAAGACTATCTTTCAATAAAGGTTCTATGACCTTGGTTGATGAAGACAAAGCCAAAGAACTCTATGAAATGATTACTAACAGAGTTCAGAGATCAGGAGGTTCTGTTGCCAATTCATTAGCATGTATAGCCCAGTTAGGTGGGAAGGCAACCTTTATTGGAAGGGTTAGAGATGACAATCTTGGAGATATCTTTACAGAAGAGATATTAACTACTGGGACCAGTTTTAAGACTCCACCATCATCAACTGGCCCCTCTACAGCCAGATGTCTAATTTTTGTTACTCCAGATGCCCAGAGAACCATGTGCACTTATCTTGGGGCTTCAGTTCTATTAGAGCCTAAGGATATTGACTTCTCAGTAGTCAGGGAAGCAAAAATACTTTATTTAGAAGGATACCTATGGGACAACCCCTCTGCTAAAAAGGCATTTATTAAAGCTGCAGAAATAGCCCAAAAAGCAGGTAGAAAAATTGCCTTATCTCTTTCTGATTCATTTTGTGTAAATAGACACCGAGAAAGTTTTATAAAACTAGTTGAAGATTATATAGATATTTTATTCGCCAATGAGGATGAAATAACAACTTTATATAAAACCTCTAATCTAAATCTAGCTATCGAAAAATTAAAAAAGAAATGTGATCTTGCCGCAATTACAATTGGGGAAAAAGGCTCAATCCTAATATCAAATGGCCAAGAAATGAAAATAGATCCTTTCATTCTTGGAGAGGCTATAGATACCACAGGCGCAGGAGATCTTTATGCTGGAGGTTTCTTAAAAGGGCTTGCGGATGGTCAAAGCCCGGAAATATCTGCAAGAATTGGATCTATTTGTGCAGGACAAATAGTTACGCAATTAGGTTCAAGATCGAATACTGATCTTGTAAACCTGATCAATTTAAATTTAGAATCCTAAATTTTGAAAAATCAAATAGAGTTTACCCATTGATGGTAATTTTTATTAGCTGAAACGGGAAAATAAATTATTTCAGGTATCTCGTAGCTATGACACTCAGAAATTTTATTACAAACATTATTTATATTTTCTTTTTTACACTTTATCATTAGTTGTACTTCTTTCGATTGGTTTATATCTCCTTTCCACCAAAAATATGATTCGATATTTTTAAAAGTTACACAAGGTATTAATTTATCTCTCAAAAGTAAATTAGCTAATTTATATGCATTTTTTTTATCTACTTCAGTAGTGATAATCAAATAAATTTCTTGATTAAACTCATATTCATCCATAATCTTAAAAATAGTCTTTACTCCATACTAATAGATTTTAATCTTTTAATTAATTTTTCATAACTATCTATTGAATTCATAGAGTTAAATTCATAAGGTCTCTCCAAAAGCCAAAGTTTAATTCCCATACTCAAACAAATTCGGTGCCATAAGATTTCATTTCTTCCTCCTGATTGCCTACAAATAACACCATCAATATTCCATTTCCTAACAAGTGCTTTTTCAATTTTTCCGTTACTGGATGCTAAAGGGTTCAATACCGCAAAATTCGTTTTTTGAATTGATGAAGACAAAGTTTTTTTTATACTTTCAGGATTAGCTAAAACTCTTGCATAAACATTAGCCCCTGAATTTCTTGCAAAAGTTAGCGCTCCCTGAAGGTGTCTTACTCCTACAGCAAGCAAAATTGATTTATTGTTTAGATCATAATTTTCTAAATCACTAAAATTTTTAATTAAAAATGCATTCGAAATATTTCGAATACCTCTTTCATACCTTATTAGTGGTTGGCCTAAGTCATTACAAACTTTTGAGATTGACCGTGTAATTTTTATAGCAAATGGATGAGTCAGATCAACAACACAATGAAATCCATTTTGATTGATTCTTGCATTTAAAATCACACTCTGGATCTCTTCTTCAGTAGCCAAGGCGCCAATTAAGATTTTCTCTAAATTTAATTTTTTATATGGAATAGAAGCTCTATCAGAAACAACACTTACAGTGATTTTCCAGCCTTCCTTCAATAAAGACTTAGCAAAGACATGGCCTTCGCCTGTTCCTGTTAACAACCAAAGATGTGGCTGGCATTTTTCCCTTATATCCATCAAGATAAACCACAATAACTAAAGAAGGAACATGAACCATTGCATGCTTGAGGTTTCGGTAAAGAAGGCCCCAACTGTTCGTTTTACTCAAGACAACAAAACTCCACTTGCTGAAATAGAAGTAGAATTTGACAGCCTTCGTGCTGATGACCCTCCCTACGCAATTAAGGTAGTTGGTTGGGGAAAATTAGCAGAGGAACTTCAAAACAATATTCAAGTCAATTCTAAATTAGTAATAGAAGGTCGCTTAAGAATGAATACTGTTCCTCGACAAGATGGGACTAAAGAAAAGAGAGCTGAATTTACTCTCTCTAGAATTCATCCCTTTTCTTCTAACACAGCTGTTTCATCAATACCTTCTAAAACCCAATCAAATCTAAAAAGCGATGCATCAAATTCTTCAAATAACGAGGGTGTCAAATGGGACAGCTCGCCATTAGTCCCTGATACCGATGATATTCCATTCTAAAGAGATCAACCATTTTCTTCGATGTATTCTACAGCCCTAGTTAAGAGTTGACCTAATTCTCTCTCCAAAGCAGCCAGATCGGGTCTAAATTCAGGCCAGCTACCTCTATCTAATTGTTCAAGGATCCAAGCTCTATCCTTGTTTAATTTTTCAACAAGTTCAGTTAACTCAGAAAAATGTTTTTGGTGTGAGGCCATGAGACTGTCTCCTGAAAACCCATCTGCCCCAGATTTTAGCCAAAATCAAACACATGAATAAACTTTTTTCACCAGCAAGCCTCATCACTATCGGAGGAGCATCCCTTTCTCTAATAGGCCTAACAGCCTATTTCACTGATGCAACAAATCTAAGTGTTCCAACTTTCTTCTATGGAGTACCTATTTTTCTGATAGGTATATCACTGAAAACGACCGAGGTTCCACCTGCCCTAAGAGTTGTTCCTGCAAATAAATTCGCCTCAGAGAGAGATAAAGGTCCTGAAGAGCTAGGAAAACTAGTTAAAGATGTCACGAGATGGCGCTATGGTCAATCCTGCCAGCTAGAAGCATCTCTAAGAGTATTAAAGCTTTGGGACATAGACAATCCTCCTCAAGTTATTGAGGTAGAAGAATTGTTTCAAGATGGTAATTATGGAATACGAATGAGATTTGAAATGGCTGCTGTATCTTTAGAAAGATGGAATGCTCAAAAGGAACGTTTAGGAAGATTTTTTGCTAAAGGTTTGTGCGCTGAATTATTTTGTCCCACACCCGGTGAAATAGATTTAATCCTACTTCCGCAACAACAAGAAGAAAATCCACAAGAAAATGAATAAAGAAGACCAACAAGCTAACTGCAATAAGAATTCTAATAGCCCCTTTACTGACAAAGATTCAATAAGAGTTTCTGTCTTAAGTGAGGCGCTTCCTTATATTCAGCGTTTTGCAAATAAAAGGATCGTAATCAAATATGGTGGCTCAGCCATGACAGATAAAACGCTTCAGAATGCAGTATTTAGAGATCTAGCTCTTCTTTCTTCTGTTGGCGTACAAATAGTAGTCGTTCATGGTGGGGGGCCAGAAATAAACCAATGGTTGGAAAAATTAGGAATAAAACCTGTTTTCCTTGATGGTTTACGTATTACTGATACCGAGACCATGGATGTAGTAGAAATGGTTCTTGCTGGAAGAGTAAATAAACAGATAGTAAGTGGAATCAACAATCACGGAAGCTTGGCTGTTGGATTATGTGGAATAGATGGCGGACTTATTGAGGCAAGAACACTTGGAGGTGGAAGTCATGGTCTTGTTGGAGAAGTGGCAAAAGTCAATACAAAGATATTAAGCCCACTTCTTGAAGAAGGTTACGTCCCAGTCATTTCTAGTGTGGCCAACTCGTCTGATGGCAGATCACATAATATCAATGCTGATACTGTTGCTGGGGAACTCGCGGCAGCACTAGGTGCCGAAAAATTAATCCTTTTGACAGATACTCCTGGTATTTTAAGGGATGAAAATGATCCTTCTTCCTTAATAGAAAAGATACGTCTATCCGAAGCTAGAGAATTAATTGACAAAGAGATAGTTAAAACAGGTATGAAACCAAAAGTTGAATGTTGTATTCGTTCGCTGGCCCAAGGGGTGAATGCTGCCCATATCATTGATGGAAGAACTCCTCACGCAGTTCTATTAGAAGTTTTCACTGATGCAGGAATTGGGACAATGGTTATGGGTAGAGGTTAAATGATAAATATAGCTTCAGCCATAAAAACTGCTGAAGCGGCACTTGATACAGGTGACTATAATCTCTGCATAAAAATAGTTGACCCTTTACTTATAGGTTCCAAAGCAGAGTCAGAAATTGGGGGACAACTCAGACTAATTATAGTTACTGCCTATATGGGGAAAGGAGATGAACAAAAGGCAATCAATATTTGTCAAACATTAATCCGTAATAAGAAGGAGAGTATACGTCAACAAGCCAAACAGCTTTTATCAATCCTTGATGCTCCACATTTACCAAGGCCGTCAAACTGGTCGGTAGAAATACCAAAGATAGAGATGGAGCCGTCTCTAAAATCTACTTTTAGAAAAACGAAAAAGAAGAAGGAGAGAATTCATCATCCTCCAACTGGTCCAACAAAAGGTCTAGACTTTGGATTCTCAATAATAACTTTATTAATTATTTTATTATTAACCTTCCTTTTGAGTGGTTGCGTTGACATATCAACAAACTTGAGTATTACGGGTCCAGATCGACTAAAGATTTCAGTTGATATAGATAGTAATTCTGGTGAATCAATTCCATGGCAGTTGGAATTTGAGAACAATCTTACTAAAGAACATAGCATCTTAAGCCTCCAAACTGATGAGGTTAAGCAGCATTTTGAATCCCCAACTATTCGTTTTGAAGAGGCAAATAAATTACTTCAGCAAATAGCTTCAGTAGCTTCAAAGACTAGCGGTTTCAATATAGATAAACCTGAAATAATTACGAACAACAAAAACTGGATAATTGGCACAAGACAAAATTTTAAAATTTATTTTGATTTGACAGAAATTCCAAAAATTCCTGGATTAAAAACAAGCATAACCATTCAGGGTGTTGGTAATAAAAATAACTTGAAAACCGAAGTTCATGAACCTACTTTAAAAAAAGGTTTAACTTATTTCCCTCTTGAAATTGGACAGATCAACCAACTGGAAATTTCAAATTGGAAATGGAACCAAATTTCAGTTGGTATTATTTTGATAATTGCTTTAACTTTACTCAGCTTATCTCTTCAAAGACTGCGTCTCAAAATGGGATTCGGGTTCCCTGAGTTACCACCTTAGTAAAAATAAAGCTACTCATAATTGTAGAGGGTCAGGATCAATAGATAGACTTACTCCTTTTGGTAAATCTTTCCATAATTCAGGTCCATAAGCAATTGGAATTTGGCTTGATTCTGGTCCATACAAAAGAAGTTGCCAACGGCTTTTACCTGCGACTCTCTCAACTAATGAAGGTGCTGGACCGACCAATTTCCAATCTTTTGAACTACAAACATTCCTAATTTTTGACGAAACATCAAATGCTACTTTTGATGTCAACTCTGAAGTTTCTCCTGAGAACCTTAATAAGCAAGCTCGACTATACGGAACCATCGCAGCTTCTTTTCTGGTCTTTTCCTCTGTTTTAAGAAACTCTTCGTACCTCCCGTCAATTAAATGAAGAATAACAGGATGATCAGGACAATAAGTTTGCACTACAACTTTGCCAGGTTGCTCACCACGTCCAGCACGGCCAGCTAATTGCATAAAAAGTTGAAGAGTTTCTTCAGTAGCCATTAAATCAGGACGATGCAATAATCCATCTGCTGCAAGGACAACAGCAAGAGTTACTTTTGGCAAATCCATACCCTTAGAGAGCATCTGAGTGCCTACTAAAATATCGGCGTCACCACCAGCGAATCTTTCTAGCAACAATCTATGGCCATCACGGCCTCTAGTTGTATCCCTATCAAACCTTAATAAACTTATTCCCTCTAGCTCTCTTTCTAAATGATCCACAACTCTTTGTGTTCCAGTCCCAAATGGTTTAAAAGCATTTGACCCGCATTCACCACATTTATCACTAATTCTCGAACGAAAGTCACACCAATGACAACGTAGCCATTGATTCCCTTCTTTGGAACGATGTACGGTTAGTGCGACATCACAATGTGGACATTGAACGACCTCTCCACAACTACGGCAACTTAGAAAACTACTATATCCTCGTCTAGGGACTAAAATGATAGCTTGATTTCCGCTCTCTTTTGTATTTAAAAGTTGTTTTTTAAGATATCTACTAATCAGGCTTCGATTTCCGTTAGCTAATTCTGTGCGCATATCTACGACACTAACCGTTGGTAATTTACGGTTCAAAATCCGCTGGCTTAATTTTGCAACAACTACATTGCCCTTGGGTTCTGTATTTTTCCAAACATTTAAAGATGGGGTTGCTGTTCCAAGTATTACTTTGGCTCCATATTTTTTTGCTCTATTAATCGCCAAATCTCTTGCGTGATAGCAAGGCATAGGGGATTCTTGTTTATAAGAGCTATCATGTTCTTCATCAAGAACTATCAACCCTAAATTTGATAATGGTAAGAAAATAGCTGAGCGAGTACCAATAAAAACACTAGGTGTTGTGGTTTCTAAAGATCTCTTCCATGTCTCAATTTTCTCTTTATTAGAACAATTACTATGATACTCAAAAACATTTAATCCAAATCTTTTTCGAAAGCGATCAACCAATTGTGGTACTAATCCTATTTCAGGTGTAAGTATCAGACAATGTCTACCTGCAGACAACTCAAGTGCTGCAATTTGTAGGTATACTTCAGTCTTACCAGATCCAGTAATACCCCAAAGCAAAAGGACAGAACCATTTGACAGAGCTTCATATTTCTCTTTAGCTGATTTTTGCTCTAACGTTAAAGGTTGAGGATTCTCAATCTTTAAGTTTTTTTTCTCATTAGATTCTTCAAGAACAAAAGGGTTACAAAGGAAAACACGTTTTTCTCTTTCTCCGTAACCAGCTGAGACAAAGTTTCTAATCAATACAGAAGAAAACCCTTCGGCTTCCAGATCTTTTTGCCATTTTCCTCCTCCATTTAAGAGAAGATTTTTCTTTAACTGAATCTGTCGATTAGATATCTTTCCATCATAATTATTACTAGATAATTTTATCCACCACAGTTGTTTTGGTCTATTGGATAGCTTCGACCTTCCCAACCAGCCAGGAGGTAGTGCTGTCTTAAGCATCTGAAAATCACTTACATATAATTCATTCGCGATTTCTTCTAGCCACTCTCTCCATTCTTTTTTTATAGCTGCTTTTTGAACCAATGTTTCTACATTATTAAATGAAATATTATTTAAATTTTCTTTTGAGCAATTTATATTTTTTTTCATTTTATTAACGACCAAACCCTGCATGAGTTGACCTTTCAGAGGCACTGTCACAACATCGCCTAAATCAATGCCTAAATTATTTCCATCTTGGTAAGAAAAACATCGTCCTTCACGACCAACATGTAACCAAATATCAAATATTAAAGGATTCATATCATTTTTAATACTTGCCGACTTCAGAAATTTTTTCTACCATTGGATTGTGAACAGCTTTAAAGCTGTTGTGGAACTTGCAAAATTCCACCCAGAGGGAAGACTAGAAGCTTTATCAAGAATAGGAAAAATCCAATTCTGAGATAAGCCGGTCTGAGAAATCCCCTGACATCCTTGCTTACACATTTCCATTCCTCAACAAAACATCCTTCATAATTTCAAGTCCATATTTATGTCATGTGATTTTTCGCAAAAATTATCACGATTAAGGACAATCTCAAATTAGAGTGTTTTAGTTGAAATTTAAAAAATTAAATAGTTTTTCCTGAAATATTATCTCTAGGAGATTCCGACGATTTTTTTATCGGGTAATAACCTGAGCTTTGCAAAAGACCACAAAACCATCGAAAAAATCATGTTAAAGGAAAAAAAGACATCTAAAAATATTTCTCTTAATAAGGAAGCTAAAAACAATTCCAAAAAAATTAAAAAAACAGCTGCCAAAGTAAACGTGACTAAAGAAACCCAAACTCTTCCACAAGAATCTTCAAATGATCTAAAAATTGATTTAGATCTAGAAGCAGATAAATTGCTTGCTGAAGCAAACACAGTGACTGAAGCAGATATCGATCTTGATGATGACGATAATGCCTCAGTGCTATCGAGTGCTCAAGAAGCAGCAGCTAAAGCCTTAGCAAGTATAAAAATAGGACCAAAGGGTGTATACACAGAAGACTCGATTAGGGTTTATTTACAAGAAATTGGTCGAATCAGACTTCTTAGGCCAGACGAAGAAATTGAATTAGCTAGAAAGATAGCTGATCTTCTTCATTTAGAGGAAGAAGCTGCGCAATTTGAAAGTGAGAATGGCCATTTCCCATCAGTAAAAGAATGGGCAGTTCTTGCAGAAATGCCATTAGCTCGCTTCCGAAGGCGATTGATGCTTGGCAGGAGAGCAAAAGAAAAAATGGTGCAGTCGAATCTACGCTTAGTAGTTTCAATTGCCAAAAAATATATGAATAGAGGATTGTCTTTTCAAGATCTTATCCAAGAAGGAAGTCTTGGTCTCATTCGTGCTGCTGAAAAGTTTGATCATGAGAAAGGGTATAAATTCTCAACTTACGCTACCTGGTGGATCAGACAGGCTATTACTAGAGCAATTGCAGATCAAAGCAGAACCATTCGTTTGCCTGTGCATTTATACGAAACAATTTCACGAATCAAGAAAACCACTAAAGTTTTAAGTCAAGAGTTTGGAAGGAAACCAACCGAGGAAGAGATCGCCGAAAGCATGGAAATGACGATTGAGAAACTGAGATTTATTGCTAAAAGTGCTCAGCTCCCCATTTCTCTTGAGACCCCTATTGGTAAAGAAGAAGATTCTAGACTTGGTGACTTTATTGAAGCAGATATAGAAAATCCTGAACAAGATGTGGCAAAAACCTTATTAAGAGAGGATCTGGAGGGTGTTCTCGCTACATTAAGTCCCAGAGAGAGGGATGTTCTAAGACTTCGTTATGGTTTAGACGATGGAAGGATGAAAACCCTTGAAGAAATTGGACAGATTTTTGATGTAACAAGAGAGAGGATTAGACAAATAGAGGCCAAAGCCCTCAGAAAACTCCGTCATCCAAATAGAAACGGGGTACTTAAAGAATATATCAAGTTAAATTAAAAAAAATTCACCATAATCTTTATTTTTCCTAGCAATTAATACAAATATGAGTTAGATCATAGTCTTTATTTCATATCAACCTTATTAAATTATTTTCCAAGAATTTTAAATTGGTAAGGTTGACTGCTTAAGGTAAAGAAATAGAAAATAATTGCTAATGACACTAGACCAACTGCGCATCGCCTCTCGCCGAAGCCAGCTGGCCATGGTTCAGACGAACTGGGTAAGAGATGAACTACAAAAAGCCCATCCTGATCTTGCTATCACTATCGAAGCAATGGCTACGCAGGGTGACAAAATTCTTGATGTAGCATTAGCAAAAATAGGAGATAAAGGTCTTTTCACTAAAGAACTTGAAGCTCAAATGCTTCTTGGTCATGCCGAAATCGCAGTCCACTCACTTAAGGATTTACCTACAAACCTTCCAGATGGATTAATTCTAGGCTGCATAACAGAAAGGGAAGATCCTTCGGACGCATTAGTCGTTAATGAGAAAAATCAAATTTACAAACTAGAAACGCTGCCAGAAGGTTCTGTAGTGGGAACTAGTTCCTTAAGAAGGCTTGCTCAATTGAGATACCATTATCCACATCTTATTTTCAAAGATGTACGTGGAAATGTTATTACACGATTAGAAAAGCTTGACTCAGGAGAATATGACTGTCTTATCTTGGCTGCTGCTGGATTACAAAGACTTGGTTTTGCTAATCGAATACATCAGTTAATACCAACAGATATTTCACTGCATGCTGTGGGACAAGGCGCTCTTGGTATTGAATGTGTAAATGGTAATCAAGAGGTATTAGATATTTTAAAAACACTTGAACACGAATCAACATCTAAAAGATGTTTAGCAGAAAGGTCTTTCCTCAGAGAGCTTGAAGGAGGATGTCAAGTTCCAATAGGCGTTAGAACTGAAATTAACAACGATGAATTAATTCTTGAGGGTATGGTTGCAAGCTTAGATGGTAAAAGATTAATTAGAGATATAAAAAAAGGCTCCTTAAGCTCTGCTGAGGGAATCGGAATAGACTTAGCCAATGACTTAAAAGGCCGTGGTGCAGGAGAAATATTAGAAGAAATATTCAAATCCGCAAGGGCCTAGATCGCTCAAAAAATTTAATTAATTAAATTTGGATCTATTTCAGATAAGTAACGCTCCTCGCAGGATTTAATAATCTGAACTGCTTTTTCAACACCAAAAAAACCATTTACAGTACAGGTTCCTGGTTTTTTAAGATCCTTGTAATGCTCCCAATAATAAGTTGTTTCATTAATCCAATGCTTGCCCAATTGTTCAAAGCTTTTTATGTGATCCATCCTCTTATCGTCGGCTATTACGCCAATAACTTTGTCGTCAACTTCACCCCCATCATCAAAGGTCATTATTCCGATAATCCTTGCCTCAACAATTGAGCCTGGGATCAACGGCTCTGTAACACTCACAATTTCGATATCTAATGGATCGCCGTCTTCATCCCATGTACGTGGAAGACATCCATAGGCAAAAGGGTAGGCAAGAGAAGAATATCCGACTCGATCAAGCTTTAGATGTCCTGTTTCAGTGATAAGTTCATATTTATTTATGGTATTTGAATTCAACTCAACGATTGTATTGACTCTAAGTTCAGATTCATTAGCAAACGCTGGTAATACATGAAGCAGATTAGGCATTGTTCTGCTAGGAGATTGATCGAGGTTTGCCATCGTATTTATTTATCTTCTTACATGGTAAATCAACGCAGTAAATGCAAATGAAGTTGAGACAGATGATTTAGAAAAGTTTCAACAAAAGATATGCCCTACTTGATTTATGGCAATAAATGTCAATTTTATTTAGAGATTGCAGAAAGTTTTTCAAGTTTATTATCTAAGTATTCAAGAAAATAAGTTGGTGATAATGTGGCACCAGAGACCTTCTTTACAAGTTCCTCGGAATCTAAACTTCTCCCATAATGATGAACATTTTTTCGAAGCCAACCCAATATTTCACTAATTTTCTTGGATTCAATAATATTTTCAATTACTCCTAAATCTTTCTCGAGAGTTTTTGTTAATTGAGCACTAATCAGATGACCAAGCAAATAAGAAGGAAAATAACCAAACATCCCCTCACTCCAATGAACATCTTGCAAACATCCTTCACTATCATTTTTTGGCGAAACACCTAAAAGGTTCAAGTACCTCTTATTCCATTCATTGGGCAGATCTTCTACTGGAAGTCCTTTCTCAATGAGATCAATTTCCAAATCAGTTCTAATCATTATATGCAAGCCATAACTCAGTTCATCTGCCTCTACTCGATTTAATCCCGGAGTAAATGGATTTAAATTGATCCATAAATCATTTCCTGAGTGAATTGGAGCACCTGCATTCTCAAAATGATGCCAAAAAGACTTTGCAAACGAAAGGCTCCTAGCAATTCTATTTTCCCAAAATAGAGATTGACTCTCATGAACAGCCATAGAGGTTGCTTGACCTAACGGCCATGCAAACCATTGGTGGCTTTCTGATGGCAAGCCTTGTTCATAAAGAGAATGTCCCCACTCATGTGCCGTAGCTAATAAGCAAGAAAGTGGCTGACCTTTCACAATTCGAGTCGTGATTCGATAATCCTCTGGACCTAAAGTTATGGAGAATGGGTGAGGGGACTTAGATATTGCTGTATTGGAAGGATCCCTAGACCAATCATTTAAAAGTATTTGACACAGCTTTTCTTGATCCTTAATTGCTAAATCCCATTTTTCAACCTTTTTATGAGTTATTCTCGCAGCCTTCTGAATCAATTCTGGCAATCTTTTTTTTAAAGGTTCAAATAGTTCTTTTACACGATTAATCGTTAAGTTCGGCTCAAAAGGTTGTGCAAGTGTCTCCCAGCAACTTCTTTCTTCACTGAGTTGATTGGATTCTTCTGTTCGTAATGAAATTAATTTCTTGAGAGCTGGAGAAAAACTCTTAAAATCATTGTTTTTCCTTGCTTCCTGCCAACACATGTAACCTTCAGACTTTGCTGTTGCAAGCTCAACAACCAATTGAGGATCTAAACTTTTTTGTCTATTGAAATCTTGCTCAAGTAACTCAAGATTTTTAAACCTATCTGTTATGTGTTGTTTTTCCAAATCATCTTTTATTTTTAAGTTTTGAAGTTCAGATTTTGCTTCTTTTATTAAAATTCCGAATTGTTCACAACTTTGTCTTGCATGAAGTTGCTTAGCTAAAAGGCTTAATTGCTCTCCTCTCCAAGCGGAGCCAGCAATAGGCATAGATGTGTTTTGATCCCAGTAGAGAGTACTTTGTATAGATCCCAGCAACTGCGTATCTTTTAGGTAATTACCCAAAAGCTTCCAAGCAGACTTTGACAAGGTATTACATTTGATATTTGTGTAATCTTAATATCAAATTGATGAAAAGAGATATGTATTTCATCAATTTAAAATAATTTAAATCCTTAGTTCTTAATTAAATTATTCATGATTGAAAAATAAAAAAGGTTATATCTTTTTATAAGATCTGATTATAAATACTTTAAATGAATAGAAAAGGAATAAACCTGTTAATATTTATTAGAATGAAGTTGAATAGTTTATTTAGAATGGAACAAATTTTATCAACTTTAAATTTCGAGACAAAGGGACAAGGTTTTACTAATATAACAAAAGATATTAATCACTGGATCCAAAATAAAAAGTTTCAAAGAGGAATACTTCTTATTTTTTTAAAACATACAAGCTGTAGTTTAATAATAAATGAAAATGCTGATATTAATGTTCTTAAAGACCTAACAGCTTACATGAAAGCCATTGTCCCAGAGGAGGGATTTTATCCCATTGACAGAAGTAGTAAAAAAATAGAATATCTTCATTCAGAGGAAGGATTGGATGATATGCCTGCTCATATAAGAACAATGCTTACTTCAAATAATTTAAGCTTCAGTATTGTTGATGGCAAATTAGAAATAGGCTTATGGCAAGCCATCTATATTTGGGAGCATAGAACCTCTAATAAATCAAGGTCATTACAATTACATGCAATTGGTGATTTTGATTTAAATTAAAATTAGATATAAAAAGCTCATGGTTTCCTTAATAGAACAAAATCAGCTGGATTATTTTATAGAAAAGAACCCTTCTTGGATAATAGAGAATAAAACTATAAAGAAGGAATTTAGATTTGACAATTTCATTGACGCTTTTGCCTTTATGAGTAAGGTCGCTCTTTTAGCTGAAAAAATGGATCACCATCCAGATTGGCAGAATACATATAATAAAGTTAAAATAAATTTAACAACTCATGACAAAGGTGGAATCACTACTAATGACATTAAGCTTGCTGAGTCTATTGATAATTTAATCAATACCTAATTTATTATTATTTCTGCAATTAAAATGAACACTACTGAATCTAATATTAAAGAAAATATAATTTCTAAAACTAATATACCTATTACAATTATATCAGGATTTTTAGGATCTGGAAAAACAACTTTATTAAATCATATACTTACTAATCAAAAAGGTATAAAGACAGCTGTATTAGTCAATGAATTTGGTGAAATAGGAATTGATAATGAGTTAATAATTAAGACTGAAGAAGAAATGCTTGAGCTAAGTAATGGATGTATTTGTTGTTCTATAAATGGTGAGTTAGTACAAGCAATAGAAAAGTTAATTAATATCAACAAGAAGTTAGATTACATTATTATTGAAACTACAGGATTAGCCGATCCTCTCCCAGTTGCAATGACATTGCTTGGAAGTGAATTAAGAGATCAAACAAGATTAGATTCTATTATAACTTTAATTGATGCTGAGAACTTTAATGATGTTGCCTTAGAAAGTTCAATAGGAAGATCCCAAGTAATCTATGGTGATATTTTACTACTAAACAAATGTGATTTAGTGACTAATAAAAATATAGAAGAAACCATAGCAAAGTTAAAAGAAATAAAAAATGATGTGAGGATTTTAAAAAGTATTAAAGGAAATATTCCTCTTAATTTGTTATTAAGTGTGGGTCTATTCGAAACTGATCTAAGAAATCAAAAAGAATCAGAACATGATCACTCTCATGAGCATGAGCATGAGCATGAGCATGAGCATGAGCATGAGCATGAGCACTCAGAAGAAGATCATAAAATTGAAGATTTTCTTTCTGTTTCTTTTCAAACTAAAGAACCTTTCTCTCTTAGGAAGTTCCAATATTTTCTAGATAATCAATTAAAAAGTAATGTTTTTAGAGCAAAGGGTATCCTTTGGTTCAGCGAAAGCGAAAGAAGACATGTCTTTCACCTTGCTGGTAAAAGAATTTCTATTGATGATAGTGAATGGGGAGAAGAAAGAAATAATCAACTTGTCTTTATTGGAAAAGAATTAGATAAAGAGAAGTTACTCTGTCAATTAAATGCATGTATTGACAAATAATCAAAAAATACCAACTTTTAATAATAAATTGAACAACATCAAATCAACTTCGAAAGTCTATCAAAAAGAAAAACATATTAAATTTATCTATAATCTAATCGGACTAAATAATAGTAGAAAAATATTAAAGTTTTCAGTCATCCTATTAACATTTTTTATTTTATGGCCATTATTTAATCTTATAGGGGAAGGTTTACACGGGATTCAAAAAGGATCAATCTATTTGACGATAAACCATATTAATGAAATAAAAGGAACACTATTATTATTGATTCTTTCTCTTACTCTAGGAGGACTTTTAGGAGTTGTTAATGGTTGGATTTTAGCAAACTGCCATTTTAAAGGGAGAAGAATTCTTAGAGTTTGCCAACTAATTCCTTTCGCAACTCCAGCCTATCTTTTAGCAGCTACATTCATCGACCTAGGCAGCATAAATTCCATAAGAATAACCGGTATGTTATGGGGTGTCGTAATAATGGCATTCACAACCTATCCATATGTATTTCTACTAAGTTCGGAAAGTTTTGAGAAAGGTGGAAGAAAGCAAATTGAGGCATGCAGAACTCTTGGGATAGGCCCTTGGAAAAGTTTTTTTAGAGTATCTCTGCCAATAGCAATGCCCTCAATTACTGCTGGTTTAGCTTTAATGGCAATGGAAATCATAAATGAATTAGGTGCAGTTCAACTTTTAAATATTCCAAGTATTTCCGCTGGTATACTGGAAAGTTGGGTAGAAGAAGGTGAGCCTTCAGGTTCAATTGCTCTTGCCTTATTTACTCTGATTTTAGTTTTTCTATTAGTAGCAATTGAGCGCAAATCAAGAGAAAGAAGTAAACGATGGACAGACGGAATAAGTTTTGGGGAAACTCCAAAATGGGAATTAAAAGGTATCAATCTACTTCTAGCACAAGTTATAACCTTTACTCCTCCAATACTTACATTAGGCATTCCAATTACATGGGCAATAGTAAATATTGATCAAATGAATAAAGGCTTCAATACAGATTTAATTGGATTAACTATTAGAAGTTTTAGTTTAGCCTTAGTTGTTTCATTAATAACCATATTTATATCATTGATTTTATCAATTTCCAAGAGATGGCAAAATCATCAATGGATCAATATGTTGACCTTCTTATCCAGTATTGGCTATGCAATTCCTGGATCTGTTTTAGCCCTTGCTCTTCTATCCTTTAAAGGAAGTATCTGGCAAATAAATATATTAAGCTTACTAATCTGGGGCTATAGCATTCGATTTCTCGCTGTTTCAAAAGGTGGAATTGATGCAGGCTTTGAGCGAATTTCACCAAATATAGATAATGCAGCCATAAATCTGGGGAAGAACTGGTCAGAAGTTCTTTTAAAAATACATCTACCACTTCTTAAAGGACCTATGGTAGTAGGTGCACTTCTAGTTTTTGTTGACACAATAAAGGAATTACCACTAACTTTCATATTAAGACCATTTGATTTTGATACACTTTCAGTAAGAATATTCCAATATGCTGGAGATGAAAGAGTAGCAGAATCTATCTTACCTTCATTGATAATAATTTTTCTGGGATTAATGGCTTCTATGGCCTTAGTACCAAGCTTAAATAAACAAAATAACTAATAAATATATAATTTAAACTTTAAATAATTCTTTAACTGGATAAATCAAAGCTGCTAATATATCAGCGAAAGTTGAAACAAGACGATAGCAAAGCAATGCAGCCAAGAGAGATGCTTCTGGTAAATATGAACCTAGACTAAATAAAATCACAGATTCAAAGACACCTAAACCGCCTGGAGCTGCAGGTACTATAAGGCCAATTATCCATGCTAAAGAGAAGGTAGATATTAATTCGCCTTGAGAAACTAATGACCCAATAGAAAATGCATTTATACAACATAAAAAGCCCAGAAAGCGAGTCAAAACAAATATGATCTCTACAAATAGTGGCTTATAAGGATAAAGCATCCTGTTTGAACTATTTTGATTATTATTTAATAATTTTCTATCCTTAAGATGATCAATATTAGTAATAATATTTGCCTTTATTACCTTCAATTTTTTAATTAAAAATTGCCTAAATGACGGTAAAAAGAATAAAGTAGATAACCAGCAAAGTATAAAGATAACTATATTAAAACTTCCAAAAGGTATAAGAATTAAACCTGCAACCAGCATTAATAATGGTTCTAATAAAATAGATTCTAATGATTTTTCAGTTGATAATTCCAATCGCAAAGTATTAAATCTAGAAACAAAATGCCAGATCCCTCCAGGTAAATATTTATATATATTTGTAGCCAAAAATATTTTTATTATATACAAATTTTTGGTATTACCGCCAATATTATTTATCAAAAGTTTCCAAGCATAGGCATTAATAATAATACTTAAAAAACTAAATAAAATGCCTCCTAATAGCCATATTATCTCTAGCCTACCAATTACCTGATTAGATAAAGAATCAAAATTTCCATATATTGAAGTTCCTAGAAATACAAAGCAAATTAATGTTATCAAAAGCTTAATATTGATTTTATAAATCATTCCGAAAACAAAATCATTTCTTTTAATTTTAATCATATTAAATTAAAGGCTCATAAAGACCAATCATCTAATTCATAAAATTCTGATAATTCTATGATTAATTTCTGACGTATCTCTTCTATTGGAATTCCTGTATTTAATGTTATTTTACTCAAGTCTTTATGTTCAAGTTTTATTGAAATCTTACCATTTGGTCTCATTACTTGTTTAATATTAACTTTCCCAAATTTAGTTTCATGAGTGACTGTTCTTCTTGGAAGTTTACAGCGGCTAATATTATTTTCTCTTATTCCAATTGTTGTACTATAATTAAACCAAACTTCCCTCAGTGAATTTTTATGCTTGGGATAGACAATAGCTTGTATACATATACCCTTTCTATTTTTTTTCATATCAACCGAATAACAAATAACATCTATAGCACCTGAAGATCTTAATCTTTCGATTAAAACTGCAACATCTTCAGGCGTGGAATCATCGATCCAAGCTTCCTGAGAGATTATAGTCTCATAAAAAAGTTTATTATTATTTTCGAAAGAATCATCATTACTATCAACTAGCAGAACTCGTAAAAAATTAGGACGAGAAATATTTTTACTTCCTAAACCAATACCAATCTTTTTAATATTTATATTATCAGGTTGACCATATCTATCTATAAAAGTTGCTATCAATGCGATACCAGTAGGCGTTGTTATTTCACCAAAATATTCATCATCAAGTACCATTAATGGAATTTTTTCTTGTCTTGCTATCTCTAAAACTGTGGGGACTGGAACAGGCAGAGGTCCATGAGAGGTGGACACAATTCCTTTCCCAGCTGGTGGGTTTGAGAAAAAAATCTTGTCTGGCTTTAAAAAATCAATAGCGGAGCATACATTGACAATATCCAATATGGAATCAATTGTACCTAATTCATGGAAATGGACATCTAATATTTGATTCCCATGAACAATTGCTTCTGCTTTCGCAAGAGTTTCAAAAACCCTAATAGATTGTCTTTTCACATAATCATTCAAATTAGAATCCAGAAGTAAGTTTTTTATATCAATAAGACTTTTAGAGGATTCATGAAATTGAATTTCAGTTTTTATGCAGATCATTCCTTTTATGCCATCACTATCACCCTCTTTAAATTCTAAGTTATAATTTCTATCTATATTTAAACTTGTTAAATTATCTAAAAAGATAGAAGATGGAACACCTAAATCTACTAATGCTGATAACAGCATATCTCCAGATATCCCAAGACTACAATCAATAAAAATAGATTTCATTGATGAAAAAGTTTACAATTAGTCTTATAAAAAAAATACATTTCAATATAGTTTTTTAGAAAAGGATAAATTTATTTTTTAAGATTTTTTTTACTTTTATTCTTTATTGGTTGTTGAGAAATGGGACCTATTATTTTAAAATCCTCAACCCAAAGTTGATAATCAACACGACGAACATCAAGACTAATAAAATGTTTTAAATATTTAATAGGAACTTCTCCTTTAAGAACAACTTTAAAAGGTAACGCTTTTTTTTGCTGATTTCTTGGCTTTTGACGGATTTTTATTACTACCTCTTTTTCTTCTGGCTTAGTAAAAATCAACTCTCCTCTTATTGAGAAATAATCATCACCTTCCAATAAATCATCTGAATCAACTTTGAGACTTGAAGCTTCATTCAATCCCTCTTTATGCATATGATCTTTTTTTAAAGTGCTTGGTTCCCAAATACCTGTGATTTGCAAATGAAGGTTTTGATTATTTCTACATCTTGGATATACAACCCAAAGGTGAGGTTTTTCTAGAGAAACGTGATTACGGATCAAAGTTATAACTCTTCCAAGCACAACAGAATCTATTTCATTACCTTTAGAATCAATTAAAGCTCCGCGAGTAAAATTGTCATCATCTTGAGGCTTATAAATACCTCTAACTATTCCAATTGCTCTGTATTGCAATGGATCAGTGACAGAGGGGATCGGATGGTTCTGCATCTATTTAATTAATGGGCCATTAGTGACCAACCTTAAATTTACCAAAATCCTACAAATACTATTGTGATTTTATTCAATTGGGACATTTTCATACTCTGACTGATCAAATGCATTGAGAGCTTCATCAAGTGCATCTGATGGAGTTGTAGCATTATTCATTGCGCCTGCTTGTTTAAGACGATTCATTAAATCAAATGGATCTATTGGTAAACCGTCGTCAATTTGATCTTCTGCATCAAAAGTACTGTAAATGTCTCTTTTCTCATCAGTTGAATAATTTTTTAATTCCGAGATTCTTGTTATTTCTTTAGAGGAAATTACTTGACCAACCATAATTACAAATGGTGTTAAACAGGTGCAAGCCAAAAATAACCGACCATGTATAAAACGTGGAGTTTTAGTCAAAGCTATACTTCTGTCTGAATTAACATGATAATAACTTAAGCAATTAAATTTAAGGTCTTGCTTATTGCAACATGGAATGTCAATTCTATTCGTTCCAGAATAGATCATGTACAAGAATGGCTGATCACTAACAAGATTGACATACTTTGCTTACAGGAGACAAAAACCGAAGATCAATTTTTTCCAGTTGAAATTTTTTCAGACCTTGGATATGAGGTTTTGATATCAGGGCAAAAGTCTTATAATGGAGTAGCAATAATTAGTCGATTACCAATTAATGATGTAAAGATTGGTTTTGATCAAGTAATTAAGGACTTCAAAGATTTATCTATATTAAATGAGCAAAAAAGAATTATAAGTGCTGAAATTAATGATATTAGGATCATAAATGTTTATGTACCAAATGGATCAAATATAAATTCAGATAAGTTTATTTATAAAGAGAAATGGATAGAATGCCTGCAGTTTTATCTAAGAGAAATTAATTCAAACCACACGCCCATATGTTTATTAGGAGACTTTAATATTGCCCCTGAAGATAGAGATATACATTCACCAAGTAATTACAAGGAATCAATTATGGCTTCCTCTAAAGAGAGAAAATTACTTAAAGATGCTTTAGGAGGGGACTTAGAAGATGTTTTTAGAATTTTCGAGCCTGGAGAGAGCCATTGGTCTTGGTGGGACTATCGCCATTCATCCTGGGAAAGAAACAAGGGTTGGCGAATCGATCATATTTACTTAACTGAAAATATTCTTAGTTGTGCCAATAGTTGTTGGATAGACAAAGAACCAAGGTCTAGAGAGAAACCTAGTGATCACGCACCTGTGGTCGTGGATATTAGCTGGCCTCCATCAGATACTGAAAATGAATTTTTCTTCTAAAAAATCATTTTTTTCTATTTTCAAATCATCACAGAATTAACAAATCAAATATTTACAATTAGCCAAAAAACAAAATTTTTAAGCAGCGTCATGTCCAAGGAAGTCTCTCAGTCACTAGTTTTCATGATTAAACTCAAATAGAAAAATAAACTTTCTAAAGATTAAAAAAAAATAACCAGATGCTGAACATATTCAAAAATTTAGACGAATCAGTCACTTTTAGGCCATTATGGCTGACTGTGTTTATTAGCTCATTCGCTGAGGTGCTGTGACAGACGCGTTGAACACAAAAAGATCTGAAGAGATTTTTGGCTCTGCCAAAAATTTAATGCCTGGTGGAGTTAGTTCACCTGTAAGAGCTTTCAAATCTGTTGAAGGGGATCCAATCGTCTTTGATCGGGTTAAAGGTCCTTATGCTTGGGATGTTGATGGGAACAGATACATCGACTATGTAGGCAGCTGGGGACCTGCGATTTGTGGCCATGCCCACCCCGAGGTAATTGCAGCTCTTCAAGAAACTCTTGAAAAAGGTACAAGCTTCGGAGCTCCATGTGTCCTCGAAAACAAGCTTGCAGAAATGGTTATCGAAGCTGTCCCAAGCGTTGAGATGGTTCGCTTTGTAAATAGTGGAACAGAAGCGTGCATGGCTGTTCTTCGTTTAATGAGAGCCTTTACTGGCAGAGATAAAGTGATCAAGTTTGAGGGTTGCTATCACGGGCATGCAGATATGTTTTTAGTGAAAGCAGGCTCAGGAGTTGCAACTCTTGGTTTACCAGACTCACCAGGTGTTCCAAGAAGTACAACCGCCAATACGCTTACTGCTCCTTATAACGATCTTGAAGCAGTAAAAGAGCTATTTGCTGAAAACCCAGATGCTATTTCTGGAGTCATCCTTGAGCCTGTCGTTGGGAATGCAGGCTTCATTACACCTGAACCAGGCTTTTTAGAAGGGTTAAGAGAAGTCACCCAGGAGAATGGAGCTCTTTTAGTTTTTGATGAAGTAATGACTGGTTTTCGAATCAGCTATGGAGGAGCTCAAGAGCGTTTTGGAGTTACTCCTGATTTAACTACCATGGGGAAAGTAATTGGTGGAGGTCTTCCTGTAGGAGCTTATGGCGGTCGAAAAGAAATCATGTCAATGGTTTCGCCTTCTGGCCCTATGTATCAAGCAGGCACATTGAGCGGCAACCCCCTAGCTATGACAGCAGGAATTAAAACTCTTGAGCTTCTTAAACAAGAAGGGTCCTATGAAAAATTAGAAGCTCTTACTAAAAAGCTTGTTGATGGAATCATTACAGCGGCAAAAGATTCAAATATTTCAATTCATGGTCAGAGCATTAGTGCAATGTTCGGTTTTTATCTCTGTGAAGGACCAGTTAAGAACTTTGAAGAAGCTAAATCTGCTGATACTGATCGTTTTAGTAAATTGCATAGGCTTATGCTGCAAAAAGGAGTGTATTTAGCTCCAAGTGCCTTTGAAGCAGGTTTTACATCACTTGCTCATTCTGAAGATGATATAAATTCGACAATAAAAGCTTTTCAAGAAAGTTTCTCTGAAATCTCATAAAAAATCCAATTTAAATCAATAAATTGGATTTTTTATGATCAAGTTTTAAGGCTAATTAATTTTTTCCTCTAACAATTACAGGAACATTTCCTGAGCTATTTCCTGGTAATGAAGGAACAACTTGTGTCTCTCCATTCCATTTATCTAAAAACAATTTGAACAAAACCTGATCATCAAGACTTTTATTTAATGTGTCGTATCTAAGAGCTTCTTGCTCTGCAATTTTAACTTCAGTTTGAGCTCTCAATAATTGCTGCTCTGCAATCTGTTTTTGTTCGATTGCTGCTCGATATTCATCAGCAATAGTTAAACCCGTCAAATCGAGTGATTGAACATCAACGTAGTCAAACTTATTAAGTTCATCAGCTACTGTTTGCTCAACCAACTCAGAAATATCACTCCAGGAGCTAGCTATTGTGACCAACTCATACTTTGAAAAAACTGACTTGAGGGCTTTAAGTAATGATGGTTGAATAATCCTGTTATATATCTCTCTATCGTTATAAGAGATAGTTTTAAAGACTCTTCCAGCCTCATTAGGCTTGAGAGCATATTTAACAGTAGCCGTGGCAGAAATGACTTGCAAATCTTTGGTTAATGAATCAAATTTTTCAGGTCTAACTTGAGTTTGAACATTAAAGGGATAAGTATTTTGAACAAATGGTACTTTAAAATTCAATCCAGGTTTGCGTGATCCACCACTGACTTTCCCTAGTGTTGTGACAACAGAAACTTGTCCAGCAGGAACGACGAAGAATGCTTGAGTGAGAAGTAAAAATCCAGTAAATGAAAGGACAAGTAGAAGAGTTGTTGTGCCACCTGGTCCATTCGGAGTCACATTACGAAATGGAGTTGTCATAAAAAAGGTTATTTAGAAAGATTTTATGTTGAATTAGCAAGTATTGTGAAAATTGTTAGATAGAAAAAATAATTACATAATATTTAAGCTTGCTCAAATGAGACTTTAGATTGATAACAGCATCCTGATTTTCACTCTAAATTATCTCTTTAGCAATTCGTAAAACTTCCATATATAATTCTTCGTCAATCTCCCTAATATCATATTCGGTTGGCATGGCTCCATGCTTATACTCATGAACAACCATCCAACAAGTTCTTTCCAAATCTTTTTTTGATTTTCCAGATAATTCAATCGCTTTTTTAGAAAGTGTTTTTGTTAGTGAATCCATAATAAAATTTCTTTACGCCTAAATTTTCTATATAGTATTTTACTATCTATAATTTTGGCATTGAAGAGCTATATCTAAGTCCTCTTCTTGCTTCTTAATTAAATTTATTGCAGATTGCAAATCATCTTTATTTTTACCTGTAATTCTCAAACTATCGCCTTGTATTGATACAGTTATTTTCTTCATATTATCTCGAACCAACTTACTTAATTTTTTTGAAATTTCTTGAGATAAACCTTTCTTTAATTTAACAATTTGCATTACCATATTTCCTCCTATAGTCTCAATCTTTTGAAAATCAAATATCTTTAATGATAAATTTCTTTTAGTAGCTTTTTGCAATAAAATATCTTTTACAGATTCGATTGTCATATCGCTTAGTGAGACAATTGATATTTCATCTTCTTTAAGATCTATTTTTGTCTTTGAGTCTTTTAGATCATACCTTTGATCTACTTCTCTCCTCAATTGATCAATAGCATTTACTAATTCCTGCTGATCAAATTCTGAAACCACGTCAAAAGAATAAGAAGAAGGCATAAAAATTTGTCTTTGCTTCCATCATTTTATGAAAAAAGCATCAAATTGCTTATAAATATACTAACGAGATTTTTGATGATTTAAAAAATTCTAGAATTGGGAAATTATCTTTGATTGAAAATTAATCAAAAAACATCAAGCTCACAACTTTTCCCATATCTTCAGCGCTATGACAACTACTCAATAATGTTTCACTATCATGGAATGCGAAACATATTAATTGATCACATCTGTTAATGATTTCTTGATTACATAGGCTACTTGCCATTGGCAAAGGTAAATCATTATTGTCTTCTTTCTCTATTAAATGCAAAACGTTACCAAGAAGATCCTTAACCTCTGCAGTTTGCCTATCAAGCGACTGAGGCAGCAAAACAGTTAGGAGAGAGGGATTAACATCTAAAACCGCTCTAATTACTGCAGCATTTACGCCTTGAGAACCTGAAGTAATTATCGAATGGCCCTCTTGAGCTAGAGACCTTGCTATTAATTCGACTACATGAATTGAAACTACAGGTACATGTCTGCTGCCCAAAAAAGCAATCCTTCTTTTTCCCTCGCTTTTCAACAAGGCCAATTCCTGAGCGAGAGTATCAACTCGTCCCAATGCAGGAAGGTCGAGTGATCGGCTCAAGGACATCCTAATTCAGATAATTTAAAGGTAGCCACTTTTTATGAACTCAAGAAGAAATTCCTAAAGTTTTAAAGATTCGGTCAAGGTCACAATGTTCTTGTACTAAACGAAAAGCATAAGTAGCCTTGACTGTCTCATGAAGACGAACATGACCAAATGCTTGCTCTATAACCTCAACTGTTGAGAGTGTATCTCTATCAACTTTCAGCAGTGGAACATCTAACTCTTCTGATCTATTAATTAATTGAGGTAATGGTTCGCCAGCACCTGTCAATATTAAGCATTGAGTAGAAGCTTCCAAAGCCGCTAATTGGATATCTGTTCTATCAGCTCCTGTCACTACAGCCATATTACGCCTTCTTCGAAAAAATTCCATTGCAGAATTAACACTCATCGCTCCAATACTCAACGTCTCGACCATTAGCTCAAGCCTGTCAGAGCAACAAATAACTCGAGCATTTAAACGTCTCACCAATTCTTCAACAGTGACACTCCTTAACAAAGGTGACCTAGGCATTACTCCAAAAACATCTAAACCTAGTGACCTAAGAGATGGAACTATATTATCTTTTATATCTTTGATTTGATCAGGATTAACAGCATTTAAGACAACACCACTTAAATGATCTCCTAATTGATTTTTAGCCTCCAATAAAGCTTCAACACTTCTACTATCTTGCCAAAAATGAGCGAGTAAAACTTTAGCGTTTAAACCTTTAGCAAGTTGACTGAGACTTAATCCATACAAAAGTCCCTCATGCAAGCTACCTGCTGCTTCAAGAATATTTATAGCCTCACTGGAAGAGTTAAGTGATAACTTGAACTCATTAAATTTAGTCCCAGGGTCTAAGATATTCTCTTGAATCCTCTTTCTAGCAGTAGAGGCAGCCAAAAATTGAATGGAAGGTATTAAATTTTCATCAGATAATTGTAATGTCTCTCCTACAAACCTGACATCATCATCAATCATATCTTGAATGTCTCCTCTTTCAGAGACATTCAATTCAAGACTTGTGGCTAATGGTTTACCAAATCTAACCAAATGATTTGAAGCAGTTAAATTTCTTGCTATTCCAAGAACTAACGCTGACTTACCGCTAAATGGTTCACATGATCCAATTAGAAAGGTCTTGCTCATTAATTAAAGATCTATGTGAAATTAATATCTTTATAAGTTTAGGCTTTTTGAAAAAGTTCTCAACACTAAATCTGTATAAAATTCTCATTAGACAAATATTCTCCAGTAATTCCTAATTTTTTTGCAAGAAATACAATGGATTCAACTCAATGAACAAAATCTTGTCAGACAACTCAAGGTTTAAAGGTTTAAGAATTGCCATAACTGGAGCGAATGGGAACCTTGGACAGTCACTTATTGAGGTACTGAAACAAAAAGGGGCTTATGTGGTTGGCCTAACTCATGAAAGAAAAAAAAATAATAGCGACTCTTCTAAAAGCAATCCGAATGAATGGATTCTTTGGTCCTGTGGAAAAGAAGAACTCCTTTCAAGCAGTCTTGCTAAGATTGACATTTTAATACTCAATCATGGGTTTAATCCAAAAGAAATGATTGATTCAAATGAAATAAATAAAGCGATAGAAATAAATTCCCTTAGTCATTGGAGATTAATAGAATTGTTTGATGATTTAGCGCTACTTAATAATACAAATAAATACAATCACAAGGAAGTATGGGTCAACACATCAGAGGCAGAGATTCAAATAGCTTTTAGTCCTGTATATGAAATAACAAAGCGACTAATAGGTGAACTCGTAAGTTTAAAAAAAGCTAAATTATTAATGGAAAAACGAAATTCTTTTATCATTAAAAAGTTAATCTTAGGTCCCTTTAAATCGAAATTAAACCCTCAGGGAATCATGAAACCTGAATTTGTAGCAAAAAAAATCATACAAAAAGCAGAAAAAGGGGATTATTTAATAATAGTATCTCCCAATCCCATATCATATTTACTAATGCCAGTTGTTGAATCAATTAGAATATTATATTCAAGATTTATAAATAAAATTTACTCTAATTAACCCCTTTAAAATAGAATCAATCCCCTCTATCAGTTAGTATCTCGAAACCATTTTCAGTAACTAAGACAGTATGCTCCCATTGAGCAGATAGATTTCCATCTTTTGTAATTACTGTCCATCCATCGCGGAGTGTCTTGCAGTATTTTGACCCAAGATTAATTATAGGTTCCACTGCAATAGTCATTCCCTCTCTCAGAGTGACATTTGGCAAATCATTAGTTCTAAAATTAAACACTGAAGGTTCTTCGTGAAGATTCCTACCTACACCATGTCCAGTGTAATCTTCAACAACACTAAAACCGTTAGCTTTAACAAAATCTTCTATCGCTCCTGCAATATCAAGAAGTTTATTTTGTGGCTTTATTTGTTTTATTCCAAGCATTAGAGCTTCTTTCGCAACTCTACTTAGTTCAATTGCTTCATCTGAAGTATTACCTACACAAATAGTTATACAACTATCTCCATGGTAACCATTATAAAAAGCTCCGGTATCAACTTTGAGCAAATCTCCTTCATTAATAATTTTCTTCTTACTTGGTATTCCATGAACAACTTCGTTATTTATACTTGAACATATGCTAGATGGAAAGCCATGATAACCTTTAAAACTTGGTACAGCATCAAGATCTCTTATACGTTTTTCTGCATATTTGTCTAGATCTAAAGTAGACATTCCAGGTTTGACTAAATCTCTAATTTCACTCAATACAGTTGCAACTATTTTACTAGATTTGCGCATGATTTCTATCTCTCTTGAAGACTTAATTTCAACTCCTCTCCTTTGTTTAATAACAGGTCCATTGTTAATATGGACTTTCGTTTTAGCAGAAGAAAGAAGATCAGAGAAAAGTTTCATTGTTTAGGAAAAAAGTAAAAATCTCAAAATTTGCTTTTTATTAACAAACTAATGATAGGTAAACCATCAAAAGGTTAGGGAAAGTTTTTATTAAAAAAATTCTTTTCTTTAATAAAATTTCTACATTAAAGCAGAGGGCTCAAAGACTAATATTTTTTCAACTACCACTCAATGGCTAAAAAAGCCAAATTGAAAATCTTGCTCAGACAGGGATGAAAGGATCATATGTATAAAAAATTTTTAATTTGAGAAACCAGCGGTTACAATATGTGTTCGGCCAAATTAAGAGTAATTGGTGATGACTGTTGATTCGAAAGAACTCTCATCAGAAGAGGTAAAAGTTGAAGATGAGTCAAATGCTCCAGAGGATTCTGGGGTAAAAAACGCTTCTGAAGAAAATTCTAAAGCAAAGAAAATTTCAACCAAAAAGCTCTCTCCTGCAGAAATAATAAAGACTTTTGAAGCTGCACAACAAAACAAAGATCTCCCAGAAATATATGTGGGAGATACCGTTCGTGTTGGTGTCCGGATAAGTGAGGGTAATAAAGAAAGGGTCCAGCCTTACGAAGGTGTTGTAATAGCAAAGCGTCACGGAGGAATTCATCAAACAATCACAGTAAGGCGAATTTTCCAAGGGATAGGGGTTGAGAGAATTTTTCTAGTTCACAGTCCTCAAGTTGCATCCATTAAGGTTGAACGCCGAGGTAAAGTAAGAAGAGCGAAGCTTTTCTATCTGCGTGAGCGGGTGGGCAAAGCCACACGCGTAAAGCAGCGCTTCGACCGCTGAGGTTTCGGCCTCCTCAATCAAAAGTCATTGTTCATCAATGACTTAAAGGGTATATAAAATGCGCCGTTAGTTCAGTTGGTAGAACGCAGGTCTCCAAAACCTGATGTCGGGGGTTCAAGTCCTCCACGGCGCGTTCGAAAACCCTTTCTGCAGTTACTTTTTTAAAGAATGGAGTTGGATCTTCAACCTGGCGATGTCGTAAAAGTTCTTGAGTCAGCCGCATTAGGCTGGGTCAGAGCTCGAGTTATTCGTGTAAAATCAGGTGGCCGTGTAGTAGTACAAAGCGACCAAGGCCGCGAGTTCACAGCTCGTGGGAATCAAGTTAGGCTTATAGAGCCTGCAGGTTTCCGTCCTTAAAAGTCTTCTACTTATTTAGTTTTATTTCATAAGCAACTCTCTTTAACGTAATAGAGAGTTAGCTTGATGAAAAAATCTTACAAAAATAGTTTTTAAGTCAACAATATTAATCCATAGTTGACTAGAAGGCATTTATAGGATGATACTCATTGGGGCAATACTAAGGATTCTTATGAAAGTTAAAATCCTTTTTAAAGTCTAAAACTGGGACCGTAGTTCAACTGGTTAGAGCACCGCCCTGTCACGGCGGAAGTTGCGGGTTCGAATCCCGTCGGTCCCGTATCTAAATCAAATTAGAACTTTGACAGTTAGGGTAAGATTGGCACCAAGTCCAACTGGAACATTACATCTAGGAACAGCTAGAACGGCACTTTTTAACTGGCTATTTGCGAAAAAAGAAGGTGGAACTTTTCTCTTACGAATTGAAGATACTGATACTGAACGATCAAAAGAAGAGTATATAAAAAATATATATGATGGACTGAAGTGGCTAGGAATTAATTGGGATGAACACCCTATCATTCAAAGTGAAAGAGTAAATGAACATAAAAAAATAATAAAAACACTTATCGAAAAAGGGTTTGCGTATAGGTGTTATGTATCAGAATCTGAACTAGATGAAATGAGAGAAACTCAAAAAAGAAATGGTTTAGCTCCAAAATACGATAATAGACATAGAAATTTAACTCCAGAAGAAGAATCAGAATTTATAAATGCGGGAAGAGAACCTGTTATCAGATTCAAAATTAGTGATCAAGAATTAATTTCATGGAATGACTTAATTCGAGGGCAAATGACTTGGAGTGGAAAAGATTTGGGCGGTGACATGGTCATTGCAAGAAGAGCACCAGCAAATTCAATTGGCGATCCCTTATATAACTTAGTGGTTGTGGCTGATGATTCAGTAATGAAAATTTCCCATGTAATAAGGGGTGAGGATCATCTTGCAAATACAGCGAAGCAGATTCTTCTTTACAAAGCTCTAGATCTCAAAGTTCCAGTTTTCGCTCATACTCCATTGATTCTTAATTCTGAAGGTAAAAAACTTTCAAAAAGGGATGGTGTGACTTCAATTTCTGAATTCAAGAAAATGGGGTATACGTCTGAGGCAATGGCAAATTATATGACTCTACTTGGTTGGTCTGTGCCAGAGGGCATAAATGAAAGGTTCAAAATTTCAGAAATTTCAGAGATTTTTAGTTTCAAAAAGGTTAATAAATCCTCAGCAAAATTTGATTGGGACAAATTGAACTGGCTCAATTCTCAAGTAATACATGAGATGTCAGACGAAACCATTTTAGAAAATTTAGACCCTTTGTTTAAGGAGAATGGATGGAGTTTACCTAGTAAAGAATGGGGAATCCACTTAGTACATTTAATTGGGCCATCTATGATTGTTATTAACGATGGAGTTGAACAAGCTAAACCTTTCTTTGAAGAGCCAGAATTAAATAATGATGGGAAATACCAATTAGAAATAAATGAATCAAAAGAAATTTTAAAGTTTATTCTTGAAAAGCTTGAAAACTTAGATGCAGCATTATTTAGTAAAGAGGAAGCCCTTGACTTAATCAATCAAGCAATAACGAACTGCCAAGTTAAAAAAGGTCTTGTTATGAAAAGCATCAGAGCTGCACTTTTTGGAACTCTCAGTGGTCCTGATTTAATTCAAAGTTGGATTTTACTCTCAAGATTCTGTAAAGATAGACCCCGAATCAGTCGGTTTATCTAAATCTTTATCTTCATCCAATAAACCCAACATTTTTGCTAGAGGTTGCGCTGTTAAACCTTGAATACCTACTGTCATTAATATCGTCAAAAAAACTAAACCTTGAAGTTTTCCAGCCCCTAAAACGCCTGCTTGCTCCAATCTGATAGAGAATAAAGAAGCCACTGCTGCAGTAACTATTCCACGGGGAGCCAACCATCCAAGAAACAATCTTTGTTTATTATCAAGAGGCAATCCATAAGTTGCTATAGATACAGCTATTGGTCTTACTATGATCATCAAAAAAAGTACGCAAGTTATACCTCCCCACCCCAAAGGGCTCAATTCCCCCCATGAAACATCTGCTGCTAGTAAAGGGAAAAGCATAGTTATTGCTAACTGAGCTAATTCTCTTATTAATTTATCAAGTTCATTCGCCTGCGTAGAAGGTCTTTGTCCTACAACAAACCCTGCTGCAACAGATGCGGGCAATCCTGATTCAGGTAATAACCATTCGCATACTCCATAAAGCAAGAAAATCACTCCAAGTGTCAATTGCAATCTAATCCCTATATAAGGCTCAGAGCGTAAGCGCTTCAAACCTTCTGAAAGCAATAGGCCTGCGATTGATCCAAATAAAACTCCTCCTCCAAGCCTTGAAAGCAAACCCAGAAATAGCTCTCTCCAGCCATGCAAATCTCCAACAACAAGCTCTAGCAACAAAAGTGCAAGCACTGCCCCAATAGGTTCGAGTATCAATCCTTCAGCTTCAAGAACATCACTCAATGGTGATGCAAGTCGTATTTGTCGAACTAATGGAGTTATAACAGTTGGTCCAGTAGCAAGCACAATTGCACTGTAAACACCTGCTACTGACCAACCAAGTCCTGCAAACCAATGAGCAGCAAGGAAGCCAGCTGCCAATGAAATAATTAATCTAATTGAAGAAATTCTTAGAACTATTGACTTGATTGCCCCTCCAGGAAATCGAAGATTTAATCCACCATCAAATAAAACAAGACTGACCAATAAACCAACTATTGTTTCCAACCCTTTTCCTAGATCTAAAGGTTCAACCAATCCAAGACCTGATCTACCAATCAACAAGCCTGATAGCAGCAATAAAACCACCCCAGGAAGCCCTGTTAGCACTGATAGTAATCTTGCTCCAGCTCCAGAAAAAACTGTGATGCCCCAGAGCAAGCCCAGCCTCTCAGGAGTCATAAATAACTAGCAATGAAGACATAAGTGAGTATCCATTAAATCTACTTAAGAAAATAAATAATTTAATAAGCTGATTTTACTTACATTTTCTTATAGAGTAGCAACCCTTTCAATCCAAATATTATTTATACATTCTAATTTAGAAAATAACTGACAAAACCTATTAAAAAATTACAGCTCAAATCTTCTCAAGAAAGATTGATTAGGCATATAAAGAGGATGACGTGGGTTACCTTTTTTACTTAGGCCAAGACTTAAAACACGTTTAGAATAATTATTTTCTTTTGACTTCAAATTTGAGAAATTTTTAATTAATTTTAGGACTTCATAATTACGCCCATGTAGTTGACCATTATCACCCCATCCTAACCACAAGTCACAATTGATATTTTCCCTCCAAAATTCTAATGATTTTAAAGTGATTAAATCATTTTTTTCCCCAACAGGATCACTACTTTTTGATAATTGAATAGGAGACTTAGAAATCAGTCCAAAAAGATTAATTATATAAATATTTTTATAATTCCATCTCGCACTAAAATTAATAATCCTTATGAGAGTTCTGTCGTTATTTGATGAATTGGCTTTTGAAGGATTAAGACCAATAAAAACTACCGACTTTTCACCACTTAATAAGTCTCTTTTTAAAATCCATCGATAAGACCCACATTCACTAAATAAGCAAAATGACAACCAAAAACTTTTCAATAAAATTCATTATAAGACGTATATTTTTTTTAACCAGAAACAATTAAATTTGATATTAAAAAAATTGTCAATATAATAATCAAACCTGCTATTGCTATTCGGCCGTTCCATATTTCAGCTTGAGGAGTGAATCCTCTTTTCCATGAATTCAGTTCACTTGAACTTGCAATCCTGGTGGATTTATTTTCTTCGTTTACTTCCTTTAAAGACATAATAAAAATTAAAAGCTAAAAATATAGATTAAAAAGGAGGTTTAGAATCATAAAGCAAGTCAGATTTTTCTAAAGGCCAACGAGCGGAAACACCTAATTCCATTGAACTGTAAATATTGTTAGATGATAATCTTAACAAAGCTGCTGCCCCAATCATTGCTGCATTATCAGTACAAAATTCCATTGGTGCAAGGGTAATATTAATTGAATTTTCTGATGCTTTTGCAAGCATCATGTCCCTTAATCTCACATTTGCGGCAACCCCACCTACTAAGACAAGAGAGTTTAGGCCTTGATCAAGGGCACATCGAAAACTCCTCTCTACTAAAACCTCAGCCACAACGTATTCAAAACTTGCAGCAATATCCTCTATTGGTAATTTTTTATTTTCTGACCTGATTTTTTCAATCTGGCGAAATACAGCAGTTTTTAAGCCACTAAAAGAAAAGTCATATGGATAAAAACCACCTTCAGGTTTAGAAACTCTCCCTTTTGGGAATAAGAACTTTTTGGGATCTCCAGATTTAGCTATTTTTTGAATTGCTGGCCCCCCTGGATATGAAAGTCCCAGAAGTCTTGCAACCTTATCGAAAGCTTCTCCAGCTGCATCATCATGACTTCTACCGAGACGTTGATACTTATGTTGAATATCTACTTTTATTAATTCAGTATGACCTCCACTAACTAATAAGACTAAGAAAGGAGGTTTAGGATGATTTTCTGACAAGTATATTGATGAAAGATGTCCCTCTAGATGATGAATTCCTAAAAATGGAATTTGATGCAAATTAGCTAAAGTTCGTGCAGTGATAGATCCGACCATAAGTGAACCTGCTAATCCTGGAGTCACAGTTGCCGCGACAGCATCTATATCTTTTATCTGCAACTTTGATTTTTCAAAAACCTTTTCAATTAAAAATGGGAGATTTTCCAAATGTCTTCTTGAAGCAATTTCTGGAACCACTCCACCCCAATTAGCATGTTCTTCAATTTGTGAAGCTATTTCATTTGCTATCAAATCAATATTTCCTTTTTCATCAGAAACTAAAGCCGCCGCTGACTCGTCACAACTTGTTTCGAGGGATAAAATTATTGGCATTTATAGCTAGTGATCAACTAAGTTTAGTATTGAAATCCCATTAAAACAGGGAAACAGATAAAAATCAGAACTCATGAGTCGTCTTTTATCAATTCTACTTTCAGCATTTCTTTTCTTAGGAATAGCTCCAATAGCTAATGCAAGACCAGGCCCAGCGCTTAATGCTGATAGGGCTCCTACAGATTTCACTGCTTCTGCTTTAGTATCTTGCGCTGATAACCCTCGTTTCCAAGAGAGAGCAAGTACCGCCTCCACAGATCAGGCCATAAAAAGATTTGAAAGATATAGCAAAGCCTTATGCGGAGATGATGGTCTCCCTCATTTAATAATTGGTCCTCCTATTGAGCCTTGGGGTGCATGGATTAACCGAGGTCATGAAGGTGATCTACTTATCCCTGGAGTAATGTTTATCTATATCACCGGTATAATTGGATGGTCAGGAAGGGAGTATGTAAGAGCTGTTAGAGGGAAAAAGAACGCTGCAGAATACGAAATTATCATCGATACTTCTCTAGCATGGCAATGTTTAAAAAGAGGAGCAGCTTGGCCACTTCAAGCTAATAGAGAAGGTAAAAATGGTGAACTTAGAGAAAAAGATAATAACGTATCTCTTAATGGTCCAAGAGGCTAAATAAAGCTATTTCATTTCCCAAAATCACTTAATTTTTTTAAATCATGTTTAAATTATTACGCACTAAATGGTTTAGGTCAGCCCCAGTCGTAGCTACCATTTGGATCACTCTAACAGCAAGTATAATTGTTGAATTTAATAGATTCGTACCTGACTTACTTTTCCACCCTATGTCTTTTTAAAAAAGATCATTAATTTAGAATTCTTTTTTTAATCTCATTAAGCCTTCAATTTCCTTGAAGGCTTTTTCTATGTCTTCATTGATAACTACGGCGTCAAACTCTTTTTTTGCACAAAGCTCCTTCTTTGCTGTAGCCAAACGATCTCTAATAGATTCTTCTGTCTCAGTTCCTCTTCCTCTAATTCGTTTTTCAAGTTCAAATAAATTTGGTGGTGCTAAAAATATTTGGAATGCGTCAGGGAAAGACTTTCGAATTTGTCTAGCTCCTTCTAGTTCAATTTCAAGAAGAACATTAATTCCTGTTTCCATTTTTTCTATAACTTTTTTTTTAGGAGTTCCATAAAAGTTATTAGAGAATGAAGCCCACTCCAGAAAACCTTCTTTATCAATTATTTCTTGGAAAATTTCTTTTTCTAAGAAATAATAATGCTCACCTTCAATTTCTCCGGATCTTGGATGACGAGTAGTTGCAGAGATGGAAAGCCACACATCACTATAACTATCAAGGATTTTCCTAACAATTGTTCCTTTACCTACCCCGCTTGGGCCAGTAAGAACAGTAAGATTTCCTAAAGAAGACATGTTTAAATCCTATCTGATTTACCTACCAAAGGTTAATTACATTATTTCTAAAGTTAAAAGGATGATAGATGAACAAAGTTCCAATTCAAATGATGGACGTAACAACCCTTAAAGCGGTTGTATTTGAGCTGAGCCAAGACATAGTTCCCAGTAGATTTGAAAATGCACAGCAAATTGATTCACATACTATTCAACTAGGGTTTAGAACCCTTGAAAAACTTAACTGGATAGAAATAAGCTGGCTTGCTGAATCCCCGAGAATTGTATCGATACCGCCACCTAAAAGACATGGTGAGAAAAGCACATTAGCGAAACAACTAAAACATTTATTAGTCAATTTAGCTTTAGTAGAAATAAAACAAAAAGGTTATGAAAGAATTGTAAATTTTAAATTATCTAGTAGACCTGGAAAAGAAATAGAGAAAGAATTGATAGTCGAATTGATGGGAAGACACAGTAATATTTTACTTTTAGACAAATCAAGAAAAGTAATTACTCTTGGTAAACAAATAAAAGAAAAGCAATCAAGATTAAGACCGGTAGGAACCGGAGATCTTTACAAATCGCCTCCACCTCTTAAAGGATTAGCTCCTAATCTATCTGAATCATTTCATTCATGGAAAGAGAATATATGCTTAGTCCCATCAACATTCAAGAATAGCCTTAAAGATACTTATCAAGGTATAAGTCCAGCTCTAACATTACAAATAGCGAGCAATAATTACAATGAAGCACTTAATATAACAAATCAATCAGTAACATCTATTGAATTAAAAACATGGGAAGCAATATACAAAAGATGGAGGGATTGGCTTTTAGATATTGAGCATAATAATTACACTATTAATTTCAATGGAATAACAGATTTTATTGTCTGGGGGAAAATAAAATCAAAGGCTAAAAATTCAAAAATTTGTCTTAACCTTGGTATATACTATTCAAATAAGATTATAGACAGAAAAATAAGTTCTATTGGAGAAAAATTAAAGCGTGATCTACAAAAGTCAAAAGATGATGAAATTAGAAAACTAGAAGCACAGGGATTACTAATTAAAAATATTTCTGAATATATAAATATGCAAAATAAGGCTAATAATATTCTAACTTTAAAATCTCCAACAAAAAAGCAAATAATAGAATCTCAAACTCTATTTAAAGAGGCTAAAAGAAAAAAAAGATCTAGAGAGTCAATTCTAAAAAGAATCGAATATCACAAGAAAAAAATATCTGAGATTGAATATTGTGAATTATTTCTTGATTCATTAATGTATCAGAATCCTGAGGAGGATAATAATAATAAACTAGTTTCAATTATTGAACTTAAAGAAGAGGTAGAAGAATATATTTGCATTAAAAAAAATTCATCCAAGTTTAAATCAAATAAAAAGAAGGAACAGGCTTCAGCAATAAAAGAAATCCAAAGCCCTAGTGGTCTAAAGATTCAAATAGGTGGTAACAACAGGCAAAATGAATTAATCAGCCTAAGGAAAGGGAAAAAAGGAGATCTTTGGTTTCATGCACAAGAAACACCTGGAAGCCATGTTGTACTTAAATCATCCAATGGACTTATTGATGATAAAGATATTCAATTAGCTGCTGATCTTGCTTCTTTTTTTAGCCGTGCACGAGGTAATAAGCTTGCACCAATAATTATGGTTCCAATTGAGAATCTTCAGAGGATATCAGGATCCTTACCTGGAACTGTTAGTCATAGGGGTGGGAAGGTGCTTTGGGGAAAAGCTGAGAGAGCCGAGAAATATTTCCACCAGAAGTGATCGTCAATGATTTACTATCAGCTTCATTAGACCAGTTTAAAATGATTGACTTTTTGCTTGGCACTCATGAGTTTCTTGGGAATCACACTTTTCCGGAGTTTTTAATTGGATATTTATTTGGTGCAGCTTTAATCATTGGTGCTCCCACAGTCTTTCTTTTGTTAGCATTTACAAGTGCTTTAATGAAAACCAACGGTAAAATGGGTGGTTACAAAGAATATGCTAATTATGGAGAATCTTCTCTAAATGATTGTCCTCCTTTCATTTTGCCTGACCCAACAAAAAATAATTAGAAATCTAATTATCAAAATCAAGCGAAATAAAAATTATATTTAATTCTACCTAAATCTCATTAAGGACAATAAAACAGATTTACAAATTCAATTATCTATTAAAATTAAATTATCAATTTAACCTAATCTGGCCAGCCAAAACCAAAAAGAAAATAATTTTAAAGCTCCACCTCCTATCAGGATCAAGGGAAGAGTTAGCTCAGCCGAGGAATCACAGCCCTTGGAGATGCCTTTAGTAGATCATCTTGAAGAACTTCGACAAAGAGTACTAAAGAGTCTTATTGCAATTCTTATCTCATCTTGTTTCTGCTTGCTCTTTGTTAGGAAACTTGTACAAGCATTAGAGGTGCCAGCTGGGAAAATACAGTTTTTACAAGTAGCTCCCGGTGAATTTTTATTTACTTCAATCAAAGTTGCTGGTTATGGGGGGCTCACTATTTCACTACCATTCATACTTTATCAATTTTTAAAGTTCATCCTTCCAGGTCTAACTAAAAAAGAAAAGCTCTTGATAGCCCCCTCAGTTGCAGGTTCAGCATTTTTATTTTTCTTAGGAATTTTCTTTGCATGGAAGGCTTTGATACCTGCCGCCTTAGGGTTTCTAATAAATTACGGCGCAGAAGTAGTTGAACCGCTTTGGTCAATCGAAAAGTATTTAGATTTCGTCCTTCTACTTATGCTCTCTACAGGCTTAGCTTTTCAATTGCCAATCCTTCAATTAATTTTAGGTTTTTTTGAACTTATTTCATGGCAGAAGATGCTTTCTGCATGGAGATTTGTCGTAATGGCTTCAGCAATTGCGGGAGCTGTTTTAACTCCATCTACAGACCCAATAACGATGCTTCTTCTCTCTACATCCATAACTTTTTTATTTCTTGTTGGAGTTGGATTAGTTGCCCTAACAACTAACTTTAAAGAACAAATTCGGACATCCTTTGATCTATAGGCAAAGGTAAAGTTATTGCTCTGCCAAGTCTTGGCTTTGCTTGTACATTCTCTAACCATTTTCTTACAAAATCTGATTGTCCTGCACGGTTAATAATTTCTAAGGTTCGATTCAAATTTTCTCTGTAGGTCTGCTCATCCAATGGGAAAGATTGTTGTTCTACAAATCCCCACATCATTTGTAAATATATTCTGTCTCTTTTGATTAACAATTTCAAATCATATGTGACACCCCATCGTCTTCTCAAGCATCCCACTACCTCGTCTACTTCCAATGGAATTGAAGAAGAAAAGCTACTAGAATTTGACTCATTAGATTTAAAACTCATGTCAAAAGCCAGTCTTGGCAGAGATTAATAACCTTTTGGTGTCCATTCTGGTCTAATATCAGAATTCAGGTGAACATCTGTAATGACACAAATGAATGCTGCAGATGTGCCCTCAATGGGCAGAAGGCAGTTCATGAACTTGCTAACCTTTGGGACCGTTACAGGAGTTGCCTTAGGAGCTTTATATCCAGTAGCTCAATACTTCACTCCATATAGAGCTGGAGGAGGTGGCGGTGGAACAAATGCTAAAGATGAACTGGGTAATCCAGTAAAGGCAAGTGCCTGGCTATCTACTCATCCAGTTGGTGACAGAAGCTTAGTTCAAGGTCTTAAAGGAGACCCTACCTATCTAATAGTTGAAGGTGAGGATGCAATCACCAGTTATGGAATTAATGCTATTTGTACTCACCTTGGTTGTGTAGTTCCATGGAATAGTGGAGCTAATAAGTACATGTGTCCATGCCATGGAAGTCAATATGACTCAACTGGGAAAGTAGTTCGTGGTCCTGCTCCCTTATCATTAGCAATTGCTCATGTATCAGTAGAAGACGATCAAGTTCTGGTGAGTCAGTGGACAGAAACTGATTTCAGGACTGGCAATGCTCCTTGGTGGGGATGATTAATCAATGAACAAAAAAAACTCCCACACCCAAAAACAAATTATGAGTCGATCACTGAAACTTTTCCTTTGTTCATTTGTTCTAGGATTTTCAATATTTCTAATTCCTCAACCAACCTGGGCATATCCCTTTTGGGCTCAACAAAAATTTGAAAATCCTAGAGAGGCAACTGGAAAGATTGTTTGTGCTAATTGTCACGTTGCAAGCATGCCAACAAGAGCTGAAGTCCCTCAGTCAGTTGCAGCTGATAGTGTTTTCAAAACAGTTGTAGAAATACCTTATAAAAAGGATCTTCAAGAAATTGGTGCAGATGGAAGCAAAGTTCCTCTCCAAGTTGGAGCAGTTGTAATGCTTCCAGATGGTTTTAAGCTCGCTCCTCAAGAAAGATGGACTGATGAAATAAAAGAAGAAACACAAGGTGTTTACTTTACTCAATACAGCGAGGAACAAGAAAATATTATTTTAGTAGGTCCTCTACCAGGCGATCAAAATAGAGAGATTGTGTTCCCTGTCCTTTCCCCAGATCCCACTAAAGATAAAAATATTAATTTTGGAAAGTATTCAATTCATATAGGAGGGAATAGAGGAAGAGGTCAGGTTTATCCAACTGGAGAAAAGAGCAACAATAATTTGTTTACGGCAACCAATAGTGGCACAATAACCTCAATAGAAACAAATGAAGATGGGACACAAATTATTAATCTAAATAATCAAGAAGGAGAAAGTTTTGCTGAAAATATTCCTGCGGGGACTTCATTATTAGTAAAAGAAGGTGACACTATCGAGACAGGTGAAAAATTAACTGAAGACCCAAATGTTGGAGGGTTTGGTCAACTTGATAAAGAAATAGTTTTACAAAGTAAGGCTAGAGTTATTGGTATGATAATTTTCTTTATAGGAGTTGGTCTATCACAAATAATGCTAGTTCTTAAGAAGAAACAAGTTGAAAAGGTTCAAGCTGCTGAAGGTATATAACTTCAAATAGTTGATGGAAAATATTTTTTTAGCGCTTAGATCACCAGGGCCTGAGTTGTTTCAACTAGGGCCTTTTTCATTGCGGTGGTATGGATTACTTATAGCTGTTTCAGTATTAGTTGGTTTAAAGTTATCAGGTGAATTAGCCTCACAAAAAGGATTAAAAAAAAGCCTTATTAACGATCTACTTCCTATTTTAGTTTTGGCATCTGTGATTGGTGCAAGAATTTATTATGTTGCATTTGAATGGAGAAACTACACTGGGAAAAACTTCTGGAGTTCTATTAATTTTCTAAACTTCAATATTCCTATCCCCAGTGCAATAGAAATTTGGGGAGGAGGAATTGCAATTCATGGCGCACTGATTATGGGTACATTATCCATTATATTTTTTTGCCGCTGGAGAAAAGAACCTTTTTGGGATGTTATTGATGTTTTAGTCCCCTCAGTTGCATTAGGCCAAGCAATAGGTAGATGGGGAAATTTTTTTAATAATGAAGCTTTTGGTATACCTACAAATTTACCCTGGAAATTATTTATACCTTATAGATTTAGGCCAGAAATATTCACAACCCAAGATTATTTTCACCCTACCTTTCTTTATGAATCAGTATGGAATATTTTTGTTTTTGGCATACTGATTTTTCTTTTTAGGAAGGCAAATAAAAGAGAACTTAAGCTCCCATCTGGAAGCTTAAGTTGCTTATATTTAATCACTTACAGCTTAGGCAGGTTGTGGATAGAAGCCTTAAGAACTGATCCTCTCTGCTTAGGCGGGGTTCCACCTTTTTGTGAAGGAGGTCTACGAATAGCACAATTAATAAGCTTATTTTTAATTAGTGCAGGTTTATTAGGAATATGGAGAATTTATATTTCTAAAAAAACACTCCCCGATCCTTCTTTAATTAATGGGAGAAATCAATGAATCCTATATCCATTGTGGGAGCAGGTCCAGGTGCTTTAGACTTAATGACAATAAGAGGTCAACAAAGACTAAAATCAGCCGATGTTCTTGTTTGGACAGACTCTCTCATTCCTTTACAAATAACAAAACTTGTTAAAGACGACTGTGAAAAAATAAAGACAAGTTCATTAACTCTTGAAGAGATCCTTTTAATTTTAATTAAAAAGCATAAGGAAGGTAAAAAAATTGTTCGTCTCCATGATGGTGACCCTTGCTTATATGGAGCCATATCAGAACAAATATGTAGATTAAATGATGAAGGAATTGAGGTAGAAGTAGTCCCTGGAGTAAGTGCCTATCAAGCGACAGCCGCAAGTTTAGGGTTCGAACTAACAATTCCAGATTTAACCCAAACAATAATACTTAGCAGAGCTGATGGAAGGACAGGAAAACCAGAGAAGGAAAGTCTGCAAAAGCTAGCATCTATTCAATCTTCTTTATGTCTTTATCTAAGTGCAAGACATGTGGAAGAAGTTCAATCAATACTCATAGAGTATTATCCTGCTAATACTCCTGTAGCAATTGCATATAGAGTAACTTGGCCAGACGAATGGATACAAGTTATACCTTTAAGTGAGATGGCAAAAACATCTCAAGAGCAAAATCTAATCAGAACAACATTATATATAATTAGTCCAACATTAAAGATAAGGAATAATAGATCAAAACTTTATAATCCTACTCATTCACATCTATTTAGATCGAGTTAAAGAAAAAAAAAACTAAGGAATATCTTTTAACAATAATTAAAGCCAGAGAAAAATTATCTTTTAGAAACAAACCACTTTACAGATCCTTTAGAATGAGCTTAATCACCAAAAGGTTTTTAATTGGAAAAAAGTGAAGAAAGAAAAAGCGATAGTACTCATGTCGCAAATAAAAAAACTGCATTACGGACTGTTGGTGATTTTCTCAGAGAAGCCCGACAAGGTAGAAATCTGTCAATAGAGGATCTATCCTCCTCGCTCAGAATTGGAAAAGAACAATTGATCGCACTTGAAAAAGGAGATGAAAGCGCACTTCCCGAAAAAGTTTTTATTAGAGCCATGGTTCGAAGAATTGCCGAGAAATTGAATTTAGATACAAGTTTTATTCTTGAAGAACTTAATGAAAAAAAGAACAATGAGAATAAGCCTAGTCCTATGATTAAGAAGAAAAATACTAGAAAAAAAAGGAATTTCAATCCATTTAGCATGGTAATTTTATCAGGTGCTTTAGGATTATTTACTTCAATTATACTATTAAAATATATTCAAAAAGTGCAAAATGAATCTATTAATCTTCAGCGAAGTAATATCTTTTTATTAGACAATAATATATCTTCTTAAAGTATATTTATATCAACATCTTTAATTTTCTTGATTAGTAAAATTGCCTTAGTTAAGCTCCATTTCTCAAGATCTAAACTTTGGCCTAGGTCATTAGGAATTAGCTCTATATTAACTTTTTTATTATTAGCTTCAATAACTATCTTTGATATCAAAGGTTCTGGTCTTCTATCCAAAGAGCATGAGAGTCGAAGAAGTAAAGACATTTCTGAGACCAATCTTCTCTGATTTTCATCAACCAATAATTGCCAAGATTCATGTCTTTTTTTAGGAAAACTTTTCCTGTGATACCTTGCGATAGCAGCGACCATTAAATGCTCACTTTGGGAATAACCTAAAAGCTCTCCATGTTTAATTAAATACCACGAATGCTTGTGATAGGCGCTTATATTAATATGTTTTCCGCAGGCATGAAGTTTAGCTGCTGCCCACAAAAGATCTCTACCTTCACCATTATCATCATGCAAAATCCCCCTGGTCTGATCATAAAAGGCAAGGGCAAATTCTGATACCCTTTTTGATCGTTTTGAATTAACACCAAATCTTTTCGATTGATGAATAACTGTTCTTTCTCTTATTGAGCCTTGAAAGCTCAACTGATCTTTTAAATAATTATTTCGACACATCCAATCAACAACTAATCCTTCACGAAGAGCTCTCTCGCTTAAAATAATTTCATTAACATTAACCATACTCATTATGGTTTGTAAAATCAAAGCACCAGGTACAATAATTTCAGATCTTTTTTCACTTAATGAAGATAATTGACTCCGTTCAGAGGGTGTCATTTTTATTAACTGACTAACAACTATATCCAAATTATTTTTTTGAATTTTATATCCTTGTAATTTTGATTGAAGATGGTTTTCTTTGTTAGATATCAATGCACCTATAGCCATAGCAGTTCCACTAGTTGCAACTAAAACTGGTATTTCGCCTACTTCAATCCTCTTAGATATTTTATCAATTGCTGACTCCATAGAGCCTTTGATAAATGACCTTAAAAACAATTCAGTCTGAGAGGATATTGGATCTTTTTTAATAAATTCTCTTTGTAATCTTACTGCTCCAATCTTTGTACTTGTTAATGCTCTTGCCTCAGAACTATCAGCAAGGATTAATTCTGTCGAACCTCCTCCAATATCTAGAACAAGATGAGGTTTATTTCCAAATTGCATCCCTGAAAGCACACCTAGATAAATCAATCTTGCTTCTTCTGCTCCGCTTATCAATTCAACATCTAATCCTATCTTCTTTTTTATTTCAGAAATAAAGATTTTCCCATTTGGTGCTTCTCTAACCGCACTTGTAGCGGCAACAATAAGACTCTCAACTTTATAACTTTCTGATAATTCCTTGAATCTCTTTAATGTTGAAAAAGCCCTATTCATAGCAAGGGAGGTAAGTTCTCCCGTCTGAGGATCTCTTTCTCCTAGTCGTGTTGTCGATTTCTCGGCAAGTTCAATACTAAAAGTATTTAATTTTCTCTCAAGGTTTGCAATTAACAAATGGGTCGAGTTAGTACCAATATCAATTGTGGCTAAACGGCATAATTCAGAATCTTGATTTTCGCCAAGATCCAATTCAATAGAATTCCTTTGAGAGAAATTATTTATTGAGTCACCTAACATAAATGAGTAGGTTTAACCTCAATACTTTGACACCCTCAGCACCCCATTGAGAAGGCCTTATAAATCATTATGAATTTTAATTTTCGTGAATAATCTTCTTACAAAAAAAATGGGATATTATTTTCAACTTCTTAGATGGAACAAACCCAGCGGAAGATTGATACTTCTCATTCCTGCCTGCTGGTCTCTTTGGTTAACTCCTACAGCCCCGCCTCCTTTATTAGTTTTGGGTATAATAATTTTAGGTGGATTATTTGTAAGCGGTGCAGGATGTATCGCTAATGATATTTGGGACAGAAAGTTTGACAAGAAGGTAATAAGAACAAAAGAGAGACCATTGGCCAATGGCAAAGTATCTCTGAAGAATGCATGGATACTCCTAATTTTAATGTTATTCTTTAGTCTTTTTATAGTTCTTTCAATACCACAAGAAAGTAGAAATTTATGCCTTCTACTTGGATCGTTATCATTACCTTTTATTCTTTTATATCCTTCAGCAAAAAGATGGTTTAAATACCCCCAACTTATTCTTTCTATTTGCTGGGGTTTTTCAGTCCTCATCCCCTGGGCAGCAAGTGAATCTTCTTTAGCAGGAGGAACAACATTATTATTTTGTTGGCTTGCAACTGTCTTTTGGACTTTCGGCTTCGATACTGTTTATGCAATGGCTGATGAAATTGATGACAAAGCAATCGGTCTAAAAAGTAGTGCGATCAGTCTTGGAAAAAAATCAATAAAAACAGTTTCTTTTTGCTACGTTTTAACTTGTTTTTTTCTAGCTCTTGCTGCTTTTAAAGCAAATTTAGGATTAATATATTTTCCTTTTTGGTTGATAACTACTATAGGCATGCAAAGAGAGGTTTTCTTATTAAATTCAAGACAAAAAGGTATTAAAACTTCAGGTTTGCATTTCAGCAATCAAGTGAAGCTTGGCAGTTTATTACTTCTTGGCATGATCTTAAGCAAACTTACTTAGGTAATGTCAAAATCTCTAGCAAGATTCTAAAATGACTGAGCCAATAAAGAAAGGCGATCATTTCCACATAGTTGCTGCAAGTTCGCCAATAACTAAAAAAGAAGACCTTCACTCTGGTATCAAAGTCCTTCAGGAGTGGGGATTAAGATGTAATCATATCGATGAAATAGATAGTTCATGGGGATATTTAGCAGGTAGTGATGAAGTTAGATTTAATGAATTACACCCAAACAATCATTACCCTCTTTTGGCTTTTGCTAGAGGTGGGTGGGGATCGGCAAGATTGCTAGAAAAAAAACAGCCATGGAAAGAAGGTTGGATGATTGGCTTCTCTGATTTGACTTCCATACTTCTTGCACGTCTAGCAGATGGATTTAAAGGAGGAGTTCATGGTCCACTAATTACAACGTTAGGGGCCGAGCCAGATTGGAGTAAAGACAGGCTTAAATCAATTTTGTTTGGCAACTATGTCCCAGACATTCATGGAGACCCATGGGGAGGAGGGATCTCAAAGGGGCATTTAATAGTTGGCAATCTCACTGTCCTAACTCACTTAATAGGGACAAAACATCTACCGAATTTCAAACAATCAATTTTAATCATCGAAGATATTGGAGAAGCTCCCTACAGAATTGACAGGATGCTAACTCACTTGAGATTGGCTGGAGTTCTACAACAGCTATCTGGCCTAGGTTTTGGCTCATTTACAAATTGTGAGAATGATAAAGACGTCGACAGAACAAAGACGTTTGAGCTTATAGATATTTTCAAAGATCGAACACAAGACCTTAAAATTCCAATTGTTTCAAATCTGCCAATTGGACATTGTTGTGGAAATGCCTCACTTCCACTAGGCAGCCAAGCTATCTTAAATGGAGACGAAGGGAGACTTAGTCTTTTAAAGTAGACAATAAAGACTCGGCAATTACAAGATCAAATGGAGTTGTAACTTTAATATTTGAAGGTCCTGCATCATATATTTTCACTGGCAATCCCAAGCGTTCAAACAAGGATGCATCATCGGTCACATTCCATCCTTTAGCTATTGCTTCACTATGCGCATGCTTCAGTTTATTTACTGGAAAGCCCTGGGGTGTCTGTGCTGCCCATAGCCCTGAGCGAGGAGGGCTCTCAATAATAACACCATCTTTATCAACCTTTTTTATGGTGTCCGTTACTTGTGAAGCAGCAATAACAGCTTGACCGTTGGATACAATTTTTGCAATTTCATCAAAAACTAATGGACTTACCAAACATCGTGCTCCATCATGAATCATCACGGATTTAGCATTCACAGGAAGGGCCGCCAATCCCAACTGAACAGACTTTTGCCTTGTTGACCCCCCATTTATCCATTTAACAGATGCCACGGAGTTTTCAATAATTGAACAAATAGAACTTTTATCTTTCGGTTGCCCAATAATTCCAATCCAATTTATTGCTTTAGAGGCTAAAGCTGCTTTCAAAGTCCACTCTAAAACGGCCTTACCTGCGACGTTCAATAAAAGTTTATTTCGATCAGCACCCATTCGACTTCCACTACCAGCAGCTGCAATTAACAAATGCACAACTAAATCCTCTTAATTCACTATTCAATTAATATATTCGAAGGATAGAAACAACTAATTTTGTGATCTGAACTTAAAGTCTTTTTCAAAACTAAGTAGCTCAATAGTAAGTTAAATAAATTAAGAATCAATCTTTACGATTAAAACCTCATAAGATTATGACTTTATCAAAATCACTTGAAGGCCAAACTGCACTTGTAACTGGCGCAAGTAGAGGGATTGGCAAAGCTATTGCTATATCCTTAGCAAATGAAGGAGCAGAAGTAATCATCAATTACTCTTCCTCTTTAGAAAATGCAAATAAAGTCGTTTCAGAAATAAACTCAATGGGCGGAAAGGCTTACCCACTTCAAGCTGATATTTCCAATGAGAACTCAGTAAATGAATTAATTAAAACAATATTAAACAAAAACAATAAAATTGATGTTCTTGTTAACAACGCAGGGATAACCAAAGATGGTCTGCTTATGAGAATGAAAACGGACGACTGGCAGAAAGTATTGGACCTTAACTTGAGTGGTGTTTTCTATTGCACAAGGGCTGTTTCTAGGCAGATGTTGAAACAAAAAAAAGGAAGAATCATCAACATAACTTCTGTTGTTGGATTAATGGGCAATGCAGGGCAGGCTAATTACGCTGCAGCCAAGGCCGGGGTGGTTGGTCTAACTCAAAGTTCTGCAAAAGAGTTTGCTAGTAGAGGGATAACTGTAAATGCTGTAGCTCCTGGTTTTATTTCAACTGATATGACCAAGGATCTAAACAGTGAAGGGATTCTATCTGCTATTCCTCTTGGTCGATTTGGAGAGCCAGAGGATGTTGCAGGAGCAGTAAGATTTTTAGCAGCAGATAAATGTGCTGCTTACATAACTGGACAAACTATTCAGGTTGATGGTGGGATGGTAATGAGCTAAGTGGCGTACTTGCTAACTCAAGAGAAGCCAGCTTTATGTATAGAAGTCAGAGAAAGATTGCCTCTAAATAAAATTCTTTTGCTTAACTGATCAGTAGACAGTGATGCAGGACAGTTCTTGAGACAGATGAGTCTACTGCTTAAATCAGAGACTTAGGAAAACCACATTCCGCCATTCTTACTTGCTTCTAAAAAACACTTATTTTGTTCCGGCTGTTTATCAGTAAGCTCTTTGGAAAATAGAAAACTATATTTATTTCAAATGTTTTATTACCCTTACAGTCAAAAATTCAGTAATTAATTTTTTTACCTACTTAAAAAATCAATTTTGAATAGGTTGACCCAGCTCATCTCTCAACCTTCGTATCCTTTGCAGCAATCTAAGTCTTCTGCTTCTAGCTGTAGCCGTAAGAAATATCCTCAAAGGGAAATAAATCAAAGTCATTGTGCCAGCCAACCCAGCCATGAGGATAAAAAATAGCGTTCCAGGATCATTCATATCTAGACCTTAACTACCTTCTAGAGAAATTGGGAAAATTTTCTAGAATGCAATTCGGCTTTCCCCACTTATTCCGCCTCCCCTAATGTGTCTCTCTTGTGGGAGATTATCTATAACTAAAACCAGATATGTCCAAACTACTAAGCTTTTCAGACGAATCACGTGGTGCGCTCGAAAAAGGTGTCAATAACCTAGCAAATGCCCTAAAAGTTACTATCGGGCCTAAAGGCAGAAATGTAGTTATTGAAAAGAAGTTTGGAGCCCCTGATATCGTCAACGATGGTGTAACCATTGCTAAGGAAATAGAGCTCGATGATCCATTTGAGAATATTGGAGCAAAGCTAATTGAACAAGTTGCTTCAAAAACAAAAGAAAAGGCTGGAGATGGTACTACCACAGCAACTGTCTTAGCTCAGTTTATGGTTCAAGAAGGGCTCAGGAATACAGCCGCTGGTGCAAGCCCAATCGAACTAAGAAGAGGGATGGAAAAAGCTGTTGCTCAAATAGTTGATGATCTTAGAAGAAAAAGCAAATCAGTTAGTGGTGAGGCTATTAAACAAGTAGCGACAGTAAGTGCTGGTGGAGACGAAGAAATAGGTTTGATGATTGCAGATGCAATAGATAAAGTTAGTTTTGATGGTGTTATTACAGTTGAAGAATCCAAATCTCTTGCTACTGAGCTAGATATTACTGAGGGAATGGCATTCGATAGAGGCTATAGCTCACCATATTTCGTGACTGATGAAGATCGATTAATTTGTGAATTTGAGAATCCATCAATATTAATTACTGATAAAAAGATTTCATCCATTGCCGATCTTATTCCAGTCCTTGAAACAGTTCAGAAAAGTGGAACACCACTGATCATTTTAGCTGAAGAAGTAGAGGGTGAAGCATTAGCAACCTTAGTAGTAAACAAAAACCGTGGTGTTTTACAAGTTGCAGCAGTTAGAGCCCCCTCATTTGGAGAGAGGAGAAAAGCTGCTCTCGGAGATATTGCTGTACTCACTGGCGGAACCTTAATAAGCGAAGACAAAGCGATGAGTCTTGAGAAGGTTCAAATTTCTGATTTAGGTCAAGCCAGAAGAGTGACGATTACAAAAGACACCACAACAATTGTTGCAAATGATAATCAAAACACCGAGCTTTCTAATCGCATTGCCTCAATCAAAAGAGAACTTGATGAAACGGATTCTGAGTATGACCAAGAGAAGTTAAATGAGCGAATCGCTAAACTTGCAGGCGGTGTGGCTGTAATTAAAGTTGGAGCTCCCACTGAAACTGAATTAAAGAATAGAAAGCTCAGAATTGAGGATGCTCTAAATGCAACTCGTGCAGCTATTGAAGAAGGTATTGTTGCAGGCGGAGGAACGACTCTTCTAGAACTAAGTGAAGGACTTAAAGATTTATCTACAAAGCTAGAAGGTGATCAAAGAACCGGAGTTGAAATTATCAAAAGAGCTTTGTCTGCTCCGACAAAACAAATAGCCATAAACGCTGGATTTAATGGAGATGTTGTTGTTTCAGATATTAAGAGGTTAGGAAAAGGCTTCAATGCACAAACAGGAGAGTATGTTGATTTACTTGAAGCAGGAATATTAGATGCTGCAAAAGTAATACGACTCGCTCTACAAGATGCTGTATCAATAGCCTCACTACTAATAACAACCGAAGTTGTTATTGCCGACAAACCTGAACCACCTGCAGCTCCAGGGGCAGAGGGTGGAGACCCAATGGGTGGAATGGGTGGAATGGGTGGAATGGGTGGAATGGGTGGAATGGGTGGAATGGGTATGCCAGGAATGATGTAAGAAACGGAAAAATTTATACTTTTAAACCAACCAAGAAAAAAATAGGCCTTGATAAGAACAATATAGAAATTACTTGCTCAATAACCACTTCTTTAAAAAACCATATTTAGGCTTTGGTGGTAAAGGAATCAAGGCTCTAATTTCAGGTTGATTTTTGTTTTCATTCAATCGGTTTATAGCTTTTTTTTCTTTTTTTTCTTGTTGAATTATTTCATATGATTGATTTTTATATGATTCCTCATTCCCATCCTTAATTGACTCAAACTCTTTGGTTTTGATGTCTTTTTCTTGATTATCGTCGTCATTCATATGAATTGATTTATTACCTTCAAAAGAATTTTCTTGTGATTGCTCTATTTTTTGATCATTTAACTTAGTATTATTTTGATTCAGCTGGTTTAAATCTAGATTTTTCAATTCCTCCAAACTTTCCACTCCAAAACGATGTGCCCATTGAGACTTGAGGAGAGAATATAAATCATTATCATTAGCCTTGAGCGCTTCTATAATCTGTTGTTGTAGCTGATACTTTCGAGACTCCAAGGTTCTTTCAATCGCTAAATTAACATTATCAAGCAAGTTTGCGATTTAAAAGAGGTCTGATAAGAAAAAACAATCCAACTGTAAGAATAAATAGAATAGCAAGGCAAGAATATCCATTCACTTCACCATAAGGAGCATTAATTAAAATCAACTTCAGATCGACAGAATTGTGATATGCCATTCGTATAGGTTCAATCGCAAATGTTAATGGATTAATCGATGCTATCCATCCAAGCCATTCAGGCATAAAAGAGATGGGTGCCAAGGCAGTGCTAGCAAAAAGAACAGGGAGATTAGCTATGAAGATAATTGCAATTAGCTCTATGTGTCCAGGCAAAACAAATGCCAACCCAAGACTTAAAGCAGTTATTGCAAATACCAATAACAATAAGGTTATTGCAATAACAAGAAACCCTCCCAGAGTCGGCCACCCATAGCCTAAGAGAGCAGAAGTTGCCATTATGGCAAAGCTCTGAAGAAGGCTAATTGAAGTTATATAAATTACTGAAGAAATAACGATTGAACTTCTACTATTCAATGGAGAAACTAATAATCGGTTAAGGAAACCAAATTCTCTATCAAACATCAAAGGAAGTCCAGCATTAAGAGCACCACTAAAAGCAGTGAAGACTATTAAACCTGCGCCAAGAAATTCTCCATAGCTACTGCTACCAGGTAGAAAGTCTATTGGAGCATTAGAAAATAACGAGGCAAAAAGCAAAAGCCATATTAAAGGCTGGAGAATTCCTGCAAATAATGTTGATGGTCGTCGAATTAATTGAATGAAAAGCCTCCATGTTAATGCAGAAATTTCTTGCAACATTTCATTCAAATCATTTCTATGTTGCTTGTCCTTATGAATTGATGGGGTAGTAGTAATCATCTGTGTAATAATTCAGGAATAATAAAATCAATT
>QCHZ01000003.1 GCA_003216955.1 Prochlorococcus sp. AG-402-I21
TTGACCGCCACCACCGTAGCCGCCGCCGCCTCGTCTAGGAGCACTGCCTCTGGGCTCAGCTTTGTTTATTCTTAAAGGACGACCCATAAGCTCAGCACCTTGAAGAGATTCAATTGCTGAAGCTTCAACTGCTTCATCAGCCATCTCAACAAAAGCAAAACCTCTTTTGCGTCCTGTATCTCGTTCTAAAGGTAAAGAACAATTTGCCACCTCCCCAAAGGGAGAAAACAATTCAATGACATCTTCCTGCTCAGCGCGGAAGGGTAAGTTGCCGACAAAAATACTCACTTGAAAATTGGACTGAAAATAAAATGTAACTAATAGGCTATGGATAGCCAAAATTAATAACTCTAAAATGAGTTATCAATAAACACTTTAATACCGAAAGCCCTCAAATAGATTTAAAACAATTTTTTTACTTAAATAATTTCTCACGCCACAAAACTAGCTGCTCTTCAACTCTCTCGAATCCAGTTCCGCCTTCACTCAAACGAGACTCAACCACACTTGAAGGCAAAAGCTTTTCGTAAATATCTTTTTCAAAAAATTTATGAAATGTTTTCCATCTTTCCAAAGGAAGATCTTTTAATAAAATCCCCTCTTCCAAAGAGGTCTTAACAATTCGCCCAACTAATTGATAAGCCTCCCTGAATGGTATGTCCTTAGCTACTAAATAATCAGCAACGTCAGTGGCATTAGAGAAGTCAGATGAAACAGCATAATCAAGCCTTTCTTTTCTAAAGATCAAACCCTCTTCAAACAATATAGATATTGCAACTATCGAGTTTTTAACTGTTTTCACACTATCAAAAATTGCTTCTTTATCTTCTTGAAAATCTTTATTGTAAGCCAAAGGTAATCCTTTGATCATAGTAAGCATTGCTTGCAAATGACCAAATACTCTGCCTGACTTACCTCGAACTAATTCTGGAACATCAGGATTCTTTTTTTGAGGCATAAGACTACTACCCGTAGCACATCGATCTGTTAATTGAATAAACGCAAATTCTTCAGAGGCCCATAAAATAACTTCTTCAGATAATCTACTTAAATGAGCCATTATTAACGATGAAGCTCCTAGGAATTCTACGACAAAATCTCTATCACTTACAGCATCTAAACTATTAGAATAAATATCTTGAAACTGCAATTCTGAGGAGGTAATCTTTCTATTTATAGCAATAGAAGTACCAGCCAAAGCAGCAGCTCCAAGTGGAGAAATATTAACTCGTTTTCTTACATCTTTTAATCTATTCCTATCTCTTTGTGCCATCTCAACATATGCCAATAAATGATGCGCAAGTGACAAGGGTTGTGCTCTTTGTAAATGGGTATATCCAGGGATCAGCGTATACAAATTTTTTTCTGCTAATAGAAAAAGAGATTTCTGGAGACGCTGCAAATCCATATCAATTTCATCAATTCGCTTTCTAAGCCATAATCTCAGATCTGTGCCAACTTGATCATTACGACTACGACCAGTATGAAGTTTTTTTCCTATGGGGCCTATCAAATCTATTAATTTTTTTTCTACTGCAAAATGCACATCTTCATCTGCGATGACAGGCTGAAATAATCCATCAGATGCCTCTTTCCTAATCTGTTGAAGACCATTTTCTAATTTACTAGCCTCTTCTTTAGTAATAATCCCCTGAATTCCAAGCATACGAGCATGAGCAATTGATCCATCCAAATCTTCTTCTAACAGACAAATATCAAACTCAATTGAAGCATTAAATTTTTCTATAAAAGGATTAAGTCCTTTATCAAATCTATCGCTCCAAGTTTTACTCAATGCATTTTCCAAATTACTAATACAAATAAAGCAAGAGTCTTAGCAATTGTCAGGAGTGTTACTAACTTAATTCAGAAACTGTGTGTTCTTCATTGATTTTTAAAACAACCATTGATGCATCATCTTCAAGATGATGATCACTCACACCTACGAAACCATCTAACCTTTCAAAAAGTTTATTTAATATTTGTTTAGCTCCTAAACCTTCCCTGGCAAATTTATCTAAAAAGCTTATTAAACGATTTTCATCAAAACGTTCACCTGACATGCCAGGCGCCTCAGTCACACCATCAGTGTAATAAAGAAGAACATCACCAGGCTGAAGAACTATTTCTCCACATCCATATTCCGCTTCAGGTTGAAGACCTATCAATAAACCAGGCGCATCTAATCTATTTATTGATTGTGACTTAGCGCTCCAAAGCAAAGGAGGGTTATGAGCTGCATTAGCAAAACGTAATTTTCTCGACTTAGCGTCAAAGTCGGAATAGAACAATGTCACAAAGCGATGTGATTGAGTTAAATCTTCAAGAGCTAATTGATTCAAATCATGTAAAATAGAGTCTGGGGCTAATCCTGTTAAAACTTCAGCCCTTAGCATTCCTCGCAACATAGTCATCAACAATCCCGCAGGAACACCTTTACCCATAACATCACCAATAACAAAAGCCCAGCGCCCACTAGATTTTGCTTTTTCAGTCAAGTCTGGGCGAGTAGGCATAAAATCGTAATAATCACCACCTACTTGCAAAGCAGGCCTGCAACAGGCAGCTAATTCAACACCTTCAATTATTGGGCATTGATCAGGTAATAATTGTGATTGAATTTCAGCACCAATGCTGATTTGTCTATCGACTTTTTCATGATTCCGAATTACCTGAAATATGACATCATTTTCTATAGCTACTCCAGTCAAATCAGCAACTATTTGAATATGTTTTCGATGAACATTACTACCAAAAACAATATCTTTTTTATCAAATACATACAATCGACCTCGTTGTCTTCCTCGAGAAACTATTGATGTAGCAATAACATTAGAAGAATCAAAATGTTGTTTAACTAAACTATCTAACATTGCAATATTCTTTTCTTGCATCCCAAAACCCGTTTTCTTTCCTTCTTCTAAAAGAAATAATTTTCTAAACAAATCCTGATCTTCATTATTAGGCGCCATTTGTAATTGCTCGCGCCAAATACTTCCATTATCTTGAAAAGGAATTAGCAATGATCCTTTAACGCCAACTAATTGGGTGACAAGAAGTGGAATAAGTTCAAGAAAACGCTGTAAATTAGTAAAACTTCGCAAAGCAAAGCTTAATGAAAGCAATAAATCTTGACTAACTGTTTGCTCTTGAGAAACACTATTTATCAAGTCTGCTAGAGACTTGTACGCAGGACTTGATAAAGGGTTAGTTATATGTAGATATTGTTGATCTGAAATTGGAGAATTTTCTTTCACCATTCTCCAGCAACAAAAAAATTACAACTTAACAAAATATACACAGAATTTATAAAAATCATCGAACAGTTAGAAGTGCCTCAATAAATTCAAAGCTGTTAAATGGTCGTAAGTCTCTTATTTTTTCCCCAGCCCCTATAAATCTGACAGGAAGTTTAGCTTCTGATGCAACAGCCATCGCAACACCACCTCTGGAAGATCCATCAAGTTTTGTGAGAATTACTCCTGTTAATTCTGCTGAATCGGCAAACGCAAGAGCCTGCCTAAGCCCGTTTTGACCTTGACTAGAATCAAGAACTAATAAGGATTCCACGTTTGCAGTAGGAGCTAGCTTATCGATAATTTTTCTAATTTTTTTTAATTCCTCCATTAAATTATTCTTCGTTTGTAATCTTCCTGCAGTATCAACTAATAATAAATCTATATTTTTTGATTTACTTGCACCAATAGCATCAAAAACTATCGATGCTGGATCAGCATTTTTAGACTCGTTGGCAATCACTTCAACCCCTGCTCGATCCCCCCATACCTTTACTTGTTGCACAGCTGCAGCTCTAAAAGTATCCGCAGCAGCAATCATTGCGGAAAAACCACTTCTTTTTGCAACGCTTGCTAATTTGCCGAGTGTCGTTGTTTTACCAACTCCATTAACTCCAACTAACATCCAAATATTGAAACAACCTTTTTTTGGAGAAAGTAAATCCATACCACTATCTTTTATTGGCTTTTCTAGAACATTAACTAACTGTTCTTTTAAAAAACGCAATCCTTCAGAAGCATCAACAACTTCCTCATTTAACTTAGTTCTTAAAGAATCTAAAATTTGATCAGTAGCAGAAACTCCCGCATCTGCTCTTAGTAAAAGAGTTTCTAAATCATCAAGCACTTCGGGAGTAAGTGGATCATCTCCTAATTTGTCTAATAAATCAGTGACAAATCCTTTACGAGTTTTTTCTAATCCTTGTTTTAACCTGCTGAGCCAATCAATTTCATCTAATGAAAATTGATTAATTGTTTTACCTTGGGCCGCTAAAACTTCAGCTGACCATGTAAATGTATCGTCGAAATCACCGAGGTGAGGCTCGTCGTCATCTTTTTGATCATGGCTATCTTGAGGTATATGTTCAACTGGAATATTTGGTTTAAAATCCTCTTTGATATTATTTTTATTTCTGAATAAATCATTTTTTTCAATTTCTTTTTTATGTAACTCTTTGTCCTCTTTTTGCTTTTGCTTTAATTGTAAATAAGCTTGTTTTGCCCAATCTAAAGAATCATCATTTTTAGAAAAAGAATTCTCACTTTGATTGGTATTAATAGGATCTTTTGCATCCTGTGAAAAATCGTCTTTCATTTTCAATTTAATATTGAAGAAGAATTTTGAAGTTTCCTTAAAACCCCATTAATCATTCTGCGACCTTGTTCGTCGCTATAACGATTAGCCAAATTTACAGCTTCATTACAAGTCACAGCAATCGGAGTATGAAAATCAGTCAAATCCACCAATGCCAATCTCAAAATATCCTTATCGATTCTAGGTAATCTTTTTAAGCGCCAACCTTCCATAACGCTATCAAGATTATTATCAATCTCATCTTGCTTTTGAATTACTAACTTAACGCGCTTCAGAGCTAGCTCACGTATTTCTTTTTGATCAACTAACGCTAGTAATTGTGGGAATTCAATACTTTCAGATAAGGAGTTAAGTATATTCTCTGAGTCAATTAAACAAGTTTGTAAACGATTTCTAGATCGTTTTAATAATCCAGCATCCTCTTGCAATTCGCTATCCAAAAAGTCCTGATTGGCTTTTTCTAATTTTGATGCACATAAATCTAATTGCTCTCTCCAATGGTGGGTTAAAGATTCAATAGCTTTACTAAGTAAACCTTCAATATTAATTTTATTAATATCGTTTTTTTTAATTTGTCCTAATAGCAAGAGTGCTAATTCTCTTGAAATTGATTTTAGTTGCATAACTATAACTTAAAATGCTTTACGAAGATGATGCTCTTAACTGGGAAAATAAACTAGAAAAAGAAGTACTAGTAGAATTATTTCTATCATCAGGATTTACAATTCCAGCAGAAATAATTGTTCTAAATGCATCTTCAACAGATATATCTAAATCTTTAACAGATCCTTCTGGCACTAAGGTGTACCAACCAGTTGTAGGATTAGGCGCTGTAGGTATAAAAACGCTTAACAAAGGTTGATTGGGTTCAGTTTGCAGAGATGGTCCAACAATGCCAGTCACAAAACCAACGCTAAATAAGCCTTCACGAGGATATTCAACTAACACAACTCGACGAAATCTAGTTGAATTGTCCCTCAAAAAAGTTTCTAAGAGTTGTTTAAGGGTTTTATAAACTGAACCAGCAAGAGGGATGCGTGAGAGAGTTCCTTCTCCGAACTCAAGCAACCATCTCCCTACAAAGTTTCTGGCCATTAAACCTATCAGCAAAATACCCAAAAGTGGAACTGTTAAACCTAATGCAAGATTGATTAGATCTTGCAATAAAGGATTAAGAGTAATAAAGGGATTTAATTGTTTTGGTATTGAGGTTAATATTGCCAGAACGAAGCGACTGACAATTGTAGACAACCAAATAGTGGTAGCTAACGGAATAACCACCAAAAGACCAGCTATAAGGTCATTTTTAAGATCCTGCTGAAGCCTTGAGCTAAGAGTCAGGTCTTCCTTGGGAGAGGACTGCACCAAATAAAGAGAGTCCGAAAAATGTATATATATACAATCTAACCAAATTCAGTGCATTAATTAAATAATTTAAGCTATTAATAGAAATAAAACATTAAAAGAGCGCATTTAAAGCCCCAAATAAAGTCGCAATTGACTAAAAAACCTTTTAATTAAAATTCAAAAATTATTCATGTAAAGCAGACTGTGAACTTGAAAAAATCTATTGATCTAACAAGAAAAATTAAAGAAAAAGCGTTGGAAGAAGGCTTTGATGCAGTAGGAATTGCAAAAGTTCCAGGATCTTCAAGAATCAAACTTAGAACCGCTTCCTTGGATAGGTGGTTACAAGCTGGCCATCAGGCAAAAATGGAATGGATGAAAAACTCAAAAAGAAAAAATATAGAAAACATGCTTCAAGGAGTGCAAAGCGTTCTTGCTGTTGGACTTAATTACTATGTAGAAACAGACAGAGCACCTAAAGACATATCAATTGCAAGATATGGATGGGGAAAAGATTATCACAAAGTTATTGAAAAAAAATTAAAGAAAATTGCTCAGTTTTTAGAAAAAGAACGGCCAAGCTCCAAATGGAAAATCTGTGTAGATACGAGCGCATTTTTAGACAAAGCATGGGCCGAAGAAGCTGGAATTGGTTGGATAGGAAAAAATAGCAATCTAATTAATTCTAAAATCGGCTCGTGGATGTTTTTAGGTCATCTTTTGTCTACTGAGGCTTTAGAAGCTGACGAACCTTCAAAACCTATCTGTGGAGAATGTGAAAAATGTATTGTAGCCTGCCCTACTCAAGCAATAGAAGAACCATTTATTGTGAACTCAAACAAGTGTTTGGCCTACCACACTTTAGAGAACAGAGATCAAACACTGCCGAAGAATATTATTAATAAAATGGGTAATTGGATTGCTGGTTGTGATATCTGTCAAGAGGTATGTCCATGGAATGAAAAAGGTATTCCAAACTCAACTGAACCAGATCTTCAACCATCTGAATGGATATTGAATATAACTAAAAAAGAAGCATTATCATGGAGTGATTTAAAATGGAAAGAAAATTTAAACAAATCTGCATTAAAGCGAATTAAGCCATGGATGTGGCGAAGAAATATAAAGTCAATAACAAATAATCAATAAAGATGAAAAAACAAATTTTGATAATTTATCAATTAATACTTTGTCTGAGTTTTTTGGAATCTTTTCTAATAACTAAATCATCAAATTCTTTTTTTCCTAAAATTAATGAGCCTAATAAAGAAGAATTGAAATCTACTTCAATACAAATCGGAAAAACAGCTATGCAACTAATCCAATTTGGTCAAAACGACGAAGCAGTCAAACTTTTAAAACTAGCTATCAAATTAAATCCAGAAGAAAAAACTCTTTGGACAAGTCTGGCAGAGGCTCAAATAAGATCAAATAAAAATGATCAGGCATTATCTTCATTAAGTCAAGCAATAAAATTAAAACCAAATGAACAAAGTCTATATTTTAGACAAGGTTCAGTATATATGAATTTAAATAAGCCCAAAGAAGCCAAAGCATCAATATCAAAAGGCTTATCTATTGATAATAAAAATGAGAAAGGTTATTTTTATTTAGGTAATGCTGAAATAATGTTAAATAATTATAAATCAGCACTAATTGCTTTTCAAAAGTCTTCAAAAATAAATACAAAATTTTGGCAGTCTATTAATAATGAAGGTCTTGTTCTTTATGAATTAAATAAATCAAAAGAGGCTATAATAAAGTTTAAATCAGCACTTGAAATTAGTAATAATGCTGAACCAATGTTGGCTCTAGCAATAGCATTATATTTCTCAGATAATAAATCTATTGAATCATTTAACTTAGCAACAAATGCACTAAAAAATAATCCTCAATATATATCAAAAAATTATCAAGCAAAACAATTATGGGGGAAGAAATTACAAAATTCAGCACAACTTTTTTTTAAAATAAAAGAAATGAAAAAAGTAGTTAAAGAAGCTAAAGAAAAAAGTCAATGAATTAATGTTTAACAAAAACCTGGTTTTTAACAAATTAGTTAGTAGCCTAAATAAAGAAATTTAGGCCTCTTACAAACCCAAAGATGGCCAAAGAACGCCTAAAACCCATATCGTTGCATCAAGAAATGCAGCGTTCTTATCTCGAGTACGCAATGAGCGTAATCGTTGGTAGAGCATTGCCAGACGCTAGAGATGGATTGAAACCGGTGCAAAGAAGAATTCTTTTTGCAATGCACGAATTAGGACTTACACCTGATAGACCTTATAGAAAATGTGCTCGTGTCGTTGGGGATGTTCTTGGAAAATATCATCCACATGGAGATCAAGCTGTTTACGACGCACTTGTAAGACAAGTTCAAATTTTTAGTTCAAGATATCCAATTCTTGATGGACATGGAAACTTTGGATCTATTGATGATGATCCTCCCGCCGCAATGAGATATACAGAAACTCGATTAGCAGCAATATCTAACATTGCAATTTTAAGTGAAATAGATCAAGAAACAGTTGATTTCTCTCCAAATTTTGATGGATCACAGCAGGAACCGGATGTTTTACCGGCTCAACTACCATTCCTTCTCTTAAATGGAAGTGCAGGGATTGCAGTTGGAATGGCAACAAGCATTCCTCCTCATAATTTAAACGAGGTCGTGGAAGCTTTGATAGCAATAATAAAAAAACCATCTTTAGACGAAGAAAAATTATTAGAAATAATTCCTGGACCAGACTTTCCAACGGGAGGAGAAATATTGATAAGCAATGGAATAAAAGAAACTTATACAAAAGGAAAAGGAAGTATAACGATGAGAGGAATAGCTCATATAGAAGAAATTTATCCAGGCAAAGGGAAACACAAAAGAAGTGGAATTATTATTACTGAACTGCCTTATCAATTAAACAAAGCTAGCTGGATTGAGAAATTAGCTGACCTTGTAAATAATGGAAAAGTTGCAGGAATAGCTGATATTAGAGATGAAAGTGATCGAGATGGAATGAGAATTCTTGTGGAAATAAAAAGAGATTCAGATCCAGAAAAAATTCTGGATTTTTTATATCAAAAAACTTCTTTACAAAGTAATTTTGGTGCAATTTTACTTGCATTAGTTAATGGCCAGCCTGTACAGCTTACTTTAAGAAAATTATTAGATAATTTCCTAGAATTTAGAGAGAATACAATTTTACTGAGGAGTAATTATTTATTAAAAAACATTAAAAATCGACAAGAGATAGTTGAGGCACTGATTCAAGCTATAAATAATCTTAGAGAGATAATCAGTTTGATTGAAAATTCAAAAGATACAGCAGAAGCGAGAAATAATTTAATTATTAGCTTAAAAATAAATGAAAAACAAGCCGATGGAATATTAGGCATGCCTTTGAAAAAAATTACAAGTCTTGAAAAAACTTCACTAACAAATGAAATAGAAATTTTAAAAGATAAAAGAACTGAACTGGAGTCAATTATTAATGATAGAGAAAAATTAATGAAAGTAATGGTTAAAGAACTAAAAGAACTTAAAAAAAGATTTGGTAGTAGTAGAAAAACAAAATTAATAGAAGGTGGAGATGCTCTAATCGCTGAAAAAATGGCAAACCAAAGACCAAACAAAGAACTACAAAGAATAAATGCTTTAAAACAATTATCTTCAGATTCTGAGATTATTATTCAATCAAATAATGCAATAAAAATAATCCCTTCGATAACAATAAAAAAATTAAGATTAAAAGAAAATACAGAAGAAAGAAAAGATCTTCTCCCTACAAAGCTTATATGGCCTATTAAAAATGAACCAAAAATATTAGCTATCAGTCAACAAGGTAAAATAGGTCTTCTTAAATGGGAATTTGCAGGACAAAAACCTGGGCCCCTAGAACACTTTTTACCAGCAGGTTTAGAAAATGATGAAATAGTCAATCTTCTTCCATTAGATGAATTTAAAGATATAAGTTTAGGTTTAATTAGTACTGATGGAAAATTTAAAAGAATATCAATCGATGAAATTAGTGATATTTCTAATAGATCAACAACAATTTTAAAATTAAAAGACAATATCAAACTTAAATCTTGCTTTATTTGCAAAGAGAATAGTTTTTTATATATTGTAAGTAATATCGGCAGGATTCTTAAATTAAAAATAACGGAAAAGAATTTCCCATATATGGGGAAATTAGCTCAAGGAAATACTATAATGAAATTATTCCCAGGTGAAAATATAATTGAAGCTTTAATTACTCAAGAAAAACAAAATAAAGATTTAATTTTAATAACTAATAAAGGTTATTTTATAAAACATGCTACTAAAAAAATAAAAACATCAAAAAAAGGTCATTTGGGAACAATGGGAATAAATATTCAAGACACTAAAAAAGTAAAAAATAGAGTAATCAATTGTTTTTTTAATAATAAATATGTTTATATTAAAACGAACAAAGAAAGATATGAAAAATTAAAAACCGATGAAATTGATACTAGTTTATATAAAAAAGAAAAAAAATTGAATATAGAACTAAATGATAGTGAGTTTATAACATCTACTTTTTCAATGATAATACCAGAAGAAAGTTAAGATAAAGAGGTTTTTTCAATCCAACTTAAATATTCATCAGTAACTGTTCCAGTAACATATTTACCTGTGAAACAGGATAAATCTAATTCGTTAATTTTAGAACCTTGAGTTATAGCTTTAGTAAGATCTTCTACCTCTTGATAGATCATCTTATCAATTAATAAGTTATTTTCTATCTCATCTATATTTCGATTATAAGCAATCAATTCATTCCTACTTGGCATATTTATTCCATAAACATGTGGATGTCTTATTGGTGGAGCAGCAGATGTAAAAGTAACTTTATTAGCCCCTGCACTTCTTGCCATTTGTACAATTTGCTGAGATGTTGTTCCTCGAACAACTGAATCATCAACGATTAAAACATTTTTATTTTTAAATTCAGTACTCATTGCATTTAACTTCTGTCGCACAGAACGTTTTCTTAAAGATTGACCAGGCATTATAAATGTTCTACCAACATAACGATTCTTAAAAAAGCCCTCTCTATATTCAATTCCTAGCTGTCTTGCTACTTGCATTGCAGCAGGTCTAGAGGAATCAGGTATTGGCATTACTACATCTACATCTCCAAGACTAATTTGCTTTTTTATTGTCTCTGCTAACAAATCGCCCATTCTTAATCTTGACTCATAAACAGAAATACCATTCATTATTGAGTCAGGTCTGGCTAAATAAACATATTCAAATGAACAAGGAAATAGTTGAGGATTATTTGAGCATTGTTTCGCAAAAAACTCACCATCTGAAGTAATAAAAATGGCCTCTCCTGGTTCTACATCTCTAAGAATTTCATAATCATTATTTTCAATAACTAATGATTCACTCGCTATAACCCACTCAGGTCTGTTTTTTTCGTTTACCCTTTTACCAATAACCAATGGACGAATTCCAAAAGGATCTCTAAAAGCTAAAAGACCATGACCAGCTATTAAAGCAATCGAAGCATAGGATCCTTCTACTCTTGCATGAAGTGTTGTAACCGCATTAAAAAGATCGTCTGGATTTATGTCTTTTCCATTTATTGCACTATTTAATTCAGTTGCTAAAACATTTAACAACATTTCAGTATCACTTGAGGTGTTTGTATGCCTTCTATCAACTTTAAAAAGTTCTTTTTCTAGCTCTCTTGTATTAGTTAAATTTCCATTATGAACAAGAATAATGCCGTAAGGAGCATTTACATAAAAAGGTTGTGCCTCTTCTTCTCTGTGAGCAGCACCTTTAGTCGCATATCGAACATGTCCTAATCCAGTTTTTCCAATCAAAGCTCGCATGTCTCTAGTTCTATAAGCTTCTCGAACTTGACCTTTGGATTTGTTAATGTGAAAAACACTACCATCCATTGTTGCTATTCCAGTAGAGTCTTGACCTCTATGCTGTAGCAACAACAAACTGTCGTATATTTGTTGGTTACATTGATCAGTTGAAACAACACCTACTATTCCACACATAATTATATTCCTTGGTTAAATAGGTAAAATTTAATTTTTAAATTATAAATCATAGATGATTTTATTTAGTTATTTTTTTGTAAATGGCATTTTTATATGTATCTATCAAATCTAGAATATTAAGATCTATAATTAAATTATTAGATTGATAAACTGACAATTTTTTTTGATTATTTACATTACCTAAATGAGAGATTGAAAAAACATTAGATTCATTCGTAGATATCATTTTATAATATCTTTTTAATTCTAAACTTTGATCCGTTGAGCAACTAACTAAAACTCTTGCTCCTCCTTCAGCAAAAAGAAGTCTATCTAGTCTAGAGAAACTTGTAGGAAGCATTATATTTGCTCCAAAACCAGAAGAAATACAACATTCAGCTATAGCTACTGCTAATCCTCCATCACCCAGATCATGAGCTGAATTAATAATACCTTTTTTTATTATTTTTCTTAAAAATGAATGAACTTGATTTTCTAAAAATAAATCTACTTCTGGAGGTCTTCCTGTTTTTAAACCATGAATATATTCTAAAAAAGATGAAGCAGATAGTGAAATTCTTTTATCTTGATTATTATTAACTTCTAAAGGTAAACCAATCATCCATATTTGATCTTCGGTATTCAGCCAAGATTTTTTACAAATTTTATCTATATCTTCTATTAATCCAACCATACCAATTACAGGAGTAGGATGTATTGGTATAACTGTATTATTAGACAATTTTGTATCATTATACAAAGATACATTTCCTCCTGTAACAGGAGTATTCAATGCTTTACAAGCATTCGTTATTCCCTCACATGACTTTGATAATTGCCAAAAACCTACTGATTTATCAGGAGAAGAAAAATTTAAATTATTAGTAATAGCTATAGGTTCAGCTCCAACACAACTAAGATTCCTAGCCGCTTCTACAACAGCAGACATACTTCCGCGTTCTGGATCTAAATAAACCCATCTATCATTGCAATCGACTACTGATGCTATTCCTCTATCTTTATTTAATTGAAGTGTAAAGTTATTTTGAGAACGAATTCTAATAACAGCAGCATCAGCTTCTCCAGGAGAGACAACTGTATTGGATTGAACATGATAATCATATTGTTTATATATCCAATTTTTTGAAGCTATTGAAGGGGTCCTTAGTAAATCTAATAAAACATTATTCCAACTAATAAATAAATTATTTTTTATATTAATAATTCCATTGTTTAAATTTTTAGGTAATAAAGATTCTGTCCATTTCCAATGTTCTTGTAAATAATCAGGCGTTGAATTAAGTAATACATGCTCCTCAATAGGAGTATCATCCGCAAGTGCTGATGCTGGTATATTTGCTACGACTTCTCCTTTATGCAGAACTCTAACAACTTTTTCTTCTAAAACTTTTCCCACTACTTCGACATATAAACCCCATCTCATAAATAACTGACTTAATTCTTTTTCTGAACCAGGTTTGACAACAAATAACATTCGTTCTTGTGATTCAGACAATAAAAATTCGTAAGCAGTCATACCCTTTTCTCTTGCTGGAACAAGATCAAGATTTAATTCAATACCTACTTGACCTTTAGAAGCCATTTCAGAACAACTACATGTCAAACCTGCAGCTCCCATATCCTGAGCAGCAATTACACTTCCTGTTTTAAATGCCTCTAAACAAGCCTCTATTAATCCTTTTTCAAGAAAAGGATCACCGACTTGTACCGCCGGTCGATCATCTATTGAAGTTTTTGAAAGTTCAGAACTAGCAAAACTTGCTCCTCCCATTCCATCTCGACCAGTTGTATTTCCTACGTATAAAACAGGGAAATCAATACCACTAGCTCCTGAACAAACTATCTCTTCTGTTTCCATTAAACCTAATGCCATTGCATTAACTAATGGATTACCTGAATAACTACTATCGAATCCAACTTCTCCCCCAATAGTAGGAACACCTACACAGTTGCCATAGTGTGAAATTCCTGCAACAACACCTTCTAATAAACTAATATTTTTTTCATTTTCCAATGGTCCAAATCTTAATGCATTTAATAAAGCTATTGGCCTAGCTCCCATAGTAAAAATATCCCTCAATATTCCACCTACTCCAGTTGCTGCCCCTTGAAAAGGCTCTACAGCTGATGGGTGATTATGACTTTCAATTTTGAAGACTAATTTTTGGCCTAAACCAATATCTACCACACCTGCATTTTCTCCTGGACCCACAAGAATTCTAGGGCCTGTTGTAGGAAAGTTTTTAAGTAACGAACGAGAATTGCGATAACAACAATGTTCAGACCACATGACACCAAACATTCCTAATTCATTTCTATTTGGTGGACGATTAAGTCTTCTGCAAATTTCTACATAATCAGCTTCTTTTAAACCTTCTTGCTGAAGAGAAGAAATCACATCATATTCAACAAGAAATTTTGACGAATTGATGAATTCATTAAAATCATTATTCTTAGAAAAAGATGTCATTAATTAAATCCAAGGATCAAGATCACTTTCATTGGTTGATCTTATATTTTTAATGCGTTTATTCATTGTATTCAATTCTTGAGAACTATCTATATCTAAATTATCTATCCAGTCATCATAAGAAGAATCATTTGAAATTTCCTGAAGATCTTCAATAGATAGTTTCTCACTTTCACTTTCACTTTCACTTTCACTAATTTGCTCATCAATCCAACCTTCGAGTCTATCAGTGGCGTTAAATGTCAAATCTTGAAATTGACTTTTCCATTTTCTACTTTTACTAAGAAATTCTTCTTTCAAACTTGCTTTCTGAATAGGCAAATCTTCAAATGAATCAATATCACAAGAAATAGAACCTGGTTGTTTATCTATAATTTGAGAAAGAGATAAACGCCACCGACTTGTTCCTGGGATTAATGGATTAGAACGACTAACTAAATAATATTGTATATTTCCTTTTTTAAGCTCAAATAGGAAATCAGCTATAAGACCTAATTTTTCACCACTTCTATTAAAAACACTTGCATTCATTAAAGTAGGAAAACGTTGTAATGTTTGCTCTTCAGAAATTGAACAAAGACCTTTTACATAAATTTCTTTTTGATTAAGTCCTACTATTTGATTCAGCCTCCACACCTCCCTCTGAAGTCTCAAATTAGAGGGTCGAGTTACCCATCCCAATATTCTGTGAACAGGAGGATGCATCCAAGGGCTAATAACTGGGCCATGATCTATACCGTTTTCACAACGAACATTATGTTTTAAAAAATCACTTAAGAATAATTTAGTGGGTTTAGCCAAAATTAATTCCGTATCTGTATAGGCATCACCAAATATGTGAAATTACTATCACTATCAACAGGTGAAAACACGGCAGGTGTTGTAGGAGCATTACAACTTAATTTAATAAAATTTGAGTCTATAACTTTAAGTCCATCTAATAAATATCTAACATTAAATGCTATTTGAAATGATTCACCTTTAAAAGAAATTGGTAATGATTCAAATCCTGTTCCAATATCTTGGGCATCAGTACTAATTTTAATTAAATTTGCAGTACTATCAGTCGTAACTTTTATAACATTATTATGTTGATCAGCTAAAACAGCAATTCTTTCTAATGATGCAATAAATTCTTTTCTATCAAATTCTAAAACGTTTTCAAATGTTTCCGGTAATAATTGAGAATAATTTGGATATGAACCTTCTAAAGCTCTTATAGTTATAATATCATCAACAGATATAAATACAACTTGCCCTTTATCAATAAAAAAATTAATTGGCTGATTAATATCACAAGTACTTAGAAATTTTTCAACTTCTCTTAAAGATTTAGAAGGTAATGTTATAGAGAATTTATCAATTTCAGAAGCAATATCATTATCTTTTGAATTACATAAAATATTAGTTAAATTTAAAACAGCTAATCTATGGCCATCAGTAGCTGCTGATTCAATGCCATATCCATCAAATGTAAGATTAACACCTGTTAGTAATTGCTTAGCATCATCGGTACTACTTGCAAATAAAGTTGATTTAATTGCACTAGATAATAATAAAGGATTTAATTTAAGTGAAGTACCACTTTCGACCAAAGGTAAGTCTGGAAAATCATCAGCAAGCATTCCTCTCACTTGATATGTACTACTTTTACTTGTTAATTCAACTTGCTGACAAGATTCATCAGTAGTCAAAAGCAAAGGAGAATCATTAGATAATTTAGAAACAATTTCACCAAACAACTTAGCTGGTAAAGTTATGGCACCACTACTTTCTATAGAAGCAGGTATTGAGGTTTGTATTCCTAAACTTAAATCAAAACCAGTTAAACGAAGTTTTCCAGTTACCTCATCAGCAGCCAATAATACATTTGCTAATACCGGGTGTGTCGGTCGATTAGAAACTGCTCTACTAACTAACTGAAGAGCCGTATTTAATTCAAATTGAGAGCAACTTAATTTCATCCGGCAATTTCAAATAAAATCCATTGATATAAGAATTTCATAGCTATTTCTAAAAAGCAATACCGTTAAAAAAAACAAAACTTTTTACTTCTATTCTTTTTCTTTAATCTTTATATGAAATTGAATTAGTAGTAGTAGAAGCTGTGGTTTCTGTGGTTAACTCAAAAAGTACAGTACTCATCTACAAAAATAGATTTTAGCTGTGTGGAAAAAACTCCTCCTTCGTGGACAAAAATATTCTTATCCACGGTATTTCATTTATGTGGAAAAACGCTAATTGATTTTCTAAGGTTTTGTGCTGTTTTTCCACAATATAAATAAGGATACAGAACCGAAATACACAGACAGTTATTTTTTTGGCTCTTTTTATGTTTTTAAAAGCCCATTATTTTTGTTATTGAATTTATTTCTGGATTTATACCAGTATGAAAAATCGAGTCATTATTCGTTATTGCACAATCAGGATCTTTTAGACCATTACCTGTTAAAACACAAACAATAGTTGAATTTTTTGGTACATCATTTTTTACTTTTAATAAACCAGCAACGGAAGCTGCGCTTGCTGGCTCACAAAAAATTCCTTCTTCTTTACCAAGAATTTTATATGCATCAATTATTTCTGAATCTGTTACTGATGAAAATTTACCATTGCTCGTATCTCTAGCTATGAGAGCTTTTTCTTTATTAACAGGATTTCCAATCCTTATCGCAGTAGCAATTGTTTCTGGATTATTGACGCTTTTACCTTCAACTAAAGGTGCAGAACCACTTGCTTGAAAACCCATCATACGAGGAAGTTGTTTGGATTTATTGGCATGAAAAAATTCTTGAAAACCCATCCAGTAAGCACTTATATTTCCTGCATTTCCCATTGGAATACATAACCAATCAGGAGCATTTCCAAGATTTTCTATTATCTCGAAAGCAGCTGTTTTTTGTCCTTGTAATCTATAAGGATTTACAGAATTAACTAATGTTATGGGATATTTATCAGATAATTTTCTAACAATATCTAATGCTTTATCAAAATTGCCTTTAATTGCTAGTACTTCCGCTCCGTAAACTAAGGCTTGAGCCAATTTGCCTTGAGCTACATATCCATCTGGAATAACGACAAAAGCTCTCATACCTCCTTTGCTTGCATAAGCAGCAGCTGATGCTGAAGTGTTACCTGTGCTTGCGCAAATTACAGCTTCACAGCCAGCTTCCTTTGCTTTGCTGATTGCCATTGTCATACCTCTATCTTTAAATGACCCTGTTGGGTTTAGACCGTCATATTTGACGTATACTTTTACTCCTTTTCCAATTCGATTTGCTATTGATTTTACTTCTATAAGAGGAGTTGCACCTTCTTTTAAAGTAATGATGGGTGTTTTTTTTGTTATGGGTAACCAAGGTTTGTATTCTTCTATAAGTCCATCCCAATTATTTTTTTTCGGGATAGAAGTAAAAAGTTGTTTTAATTTTTTAGAAAATGCCACTTCCTAATCAAGCAATTTTAAACAATCTAAATGCTAGACCTTCCATCTTTCAGCTTTTTAAAAGGTGAATTTGAATAAAATATGATTAACTCTTTTAATGATTCTACCTTTTTTAGGGTCTTACTTAATGCGTTTAGGTCAATAGCAATATTTTTATTTGGATAAGCTTTGAAAAAATCTATTAGATCTATTTCTTGATTGTTATTGTAGGAACCTAATAAAATGCCTGATCTTATTGCTTTTATATTTAACTTTTTATTCGATATTTTGTTAGTATAGATAATTTTAGATAACCTATTTAAAAAAACTTCGCCTATTTTGCTATTCATTAATTTACTGCTTCCTTTTAATGGGACTTCTATTTTAGAAGATAAAATTTTGTGTAGTTCATTGTCTTTTTGATTAGTAATTTTCATTAAACTTTTTAATTTATTACTTGGTATTTTTGTTTTTTTAAATTTATATAAGTCAGATATTTCTATTGCTCTACTAAATGTTCCTTTATATAAAAAAAGGTTTTCAGCTCCCTTTACACTTGGACTAAATAATAATATTAAAAATAATATAAAGCTATGTTTTAAATTCATTTATTGTTTCACGCCTGCAGCGACTTTAACTAATCTAATGATTCCTTTTTCTGATGTTTTTTTCATTAATCCTACCCCCATTTTATAAGTATCTTTAGTTATTAAAATTTTTGGTAACTTTTTAAATATTATTTTTCTCTTAAATCCAGATTTTAGTTTTGAAGTATTAAACATTTTATGTATTGAAGACATATTAAATGATTGTTTTGAATTGATTTCTGATGATCTTTCTATTGTTTGTGAACGGATTTTTCTTGGTAGTTTATTGTTTAATTTTATTATTGTTTTCCATCCAATAGAGTCTAGTTTTGAAGCTAGAATATTGACTAGTTCATTTCTAAGGATAAGACCTTTCTCTGAAAATAAAAAATCAATTGTTTGATCTAATATTTTTTCGCTATCAAGTTGTTTTTCTTTAGTAGCGCTTATTAAAAGATCATCTAGCCTTTCTAATTTTAGATTATTTTCATCAAAAAGCATTTCTTTTAAACTATTTCTTAGTTCCGGATTTTCATCTTCCATAAGTCTTCTTGCAAAGTAGGGATATGCTGCTCCAAGTATTTTAAAATTAGGATCAACACTAAGTGCAATTCCTTCTAAAGTAATCAGAGATCTAATTATTAGTGCGTAATAAGGAGGTAATTTAAAAGGAAATTTATACATAATTCCAGACATATCATCTGTGACAGCTTTAAAATCCATTTTGTTAACTCCTATTTCAAGAGCACTAGTAAAAACGCTCTCAAACGCAGGAGCAATTGGTGTTAAATCAACTTCTTCAGATAAAAAACCTAATTGCACAAAATCATAAGAAAGTTTATCAAATCTTTTATTGACTAGATGTACTACTGCTCTAATTAATCCTACTCTTGATTGTTGTGTAATATCGCTCATCATCCCGAAATCTAAATAACATAATCGACCGTCTTCCATAGCTAAAATATTCCCTGGATGTGGATCTGCGTGAAAAAAGCCGTGTTCAATTAGTTGTTGAAGACTGCAGCTTACTCCAATTTCTATCATTTCATTTGGATCAATACCTAATTTTTTTACAGCTTCAATGTTTGTTAATTTAATACCATCTATCCATTCCATTGTAAGTACTCTTCTGCTTGTTACTTGTCTGTAAATTTTTGGAACAGCAATTTTATTGTTTTTGCTATGTAATTTTTTAAATTTTTCTGCATTATTGGCTTCATTAATGTAATCCATTTCTTCAAAAATTCTTTTCCCAAGCTCATCTATTAATGCGACAAGATCGCTTCTAATAATTCCAATATTATTTTTAAACCATATAGCTATATTTCGCACTATGTATAAATCTAAAGTGATTTGTTCTCTTAACCCCGGTCTTTGAATTTTAACTGCAACTTTTTCTCCACTTTTGAGCTTTGCTTTATGTACTTGACCTAATGAGGCTGCTGAAATCGGTTCTTTATCTATCTCAAGAAAAATATTTTCTATCTTATCTTCTAAATCTTGTTCAATACATGCCATAGCCAGTGTACTCTCGAAACCCGGTAGTTGATCCTGAAGTTGTGCTAATTCTTCTAAAACGGTTGGAGGAACAATATCTGGTCTTGTAGACAGTGCTTGCCCTGCTTTTATAAATGCTGGACCTAAATCCACAAGTAGCTTCGTAAATTCTTTGGCTCTATAACTTTTTCTCTCGTTTTTTTCCAAGGAACCAATTAACTTCTCCCACCCAACGCCAAGTAAAAATAATCCAATGGGTAAAAGTGTCTGCCAAAGTCTACGTAGTAGACGAACTGGATTTTTTTTGTAGATTGAGTCAATAGCTACAGGGTCATACTCAAGTAGACCTGAGGCTTCAATAAAATCGCTTAATTCTTCGGCCATTTTGGTATGGCAATGTTCTACGTCCCTTCTAATTCATTTTACGCTTCGTTCGCGTCTTTTTGATTGCTTTCACTTATGCTAAACAGCCTTCGTTTGCAAAATATAGCTCTTTTGGGGAACGTAGAGATCGACTTTGAAAAGGGATTTACTGTTTTTACCGGGCAGACTGGTGCAGGTAAATCAATATTTATTGAAACGTTAAATGCTTTATTAGCGAATAAAAAAACCACTCTAGATAATCGATTAGTAGCTGAAGGTTCTGTGTTTTCATCAATTGAGGGTGTTTTTTCCGTATTCCAAAAGACAAAAGATTGGCTAATTAAGCAAGAATTTGATCTTGATGAAGAATTAATTGTTACTAGAGAATGGCGTTTAAAAGAAAATAAATATAAATCTAGATTTAGAATTAATGGAGTATTAGTTAATAGAGAACAAATTTCAGAATTAAGATCATTTTTATTTGATTTTACGCTACAAGGTGATATACATATTTTGAATGATTCATTAAATCAATTAAGCTTATTAGATTCTTTAGGATTAAAGAAAATTCAGAAATCTCTTTTTCAAGTAAATCAAGATTGGAAATTATGGTATCAATCTCATTTGAGCCTAAAGAATGCTAGAGACAAAATTATTAATTTAAAAAAAGAGTTTGAAGAAATGCAGGATATTTACGAAGACTTAGAAAAATTAAAATTAGATGATCCTAGCGAGCAAATAAAATTAGAAGCTGATCAGAATCGAATATCAAATCTTTTAAGACTTAAAGAAGGGGTGAAAAATGTACTGATTCGTTTGAATGAAAGCTTAGATGAATACCCATCAATGCTAGATCATACTAATTTTTGTGTAAACGAATTAAAAACTTTGTCTCAAATTGATTCATCTTTAGAATCTATTTTTGATAGGTTTTATATTTTAACTAATAATCTTAATGACTTAATTAATCAGATAAATTATTATGAACAAACATTAAATGTTGATCCTTCTTTTTTAAATGACTTACAATTAAGATTATCTGCTTTGAAATTATATCAAAAAAAATATCAAAGAGATATACCAGAGCTTATTAATTATAAAAATGAATTAATGAACACTTTATCGGTTCAGGATAGTTCTAATAATATTACTGAACTCTCTTCTTGTGAAAATAAAAAAAGAATTAAAAGAGATCAATCCAATCGGAATTTATCGATGATAAGGCGATCTATTGCTTTAAATTTTGAAGATCAATTAATTATGAGTTTAAAGAAATTAGGTATACCTAATGTTCGTTTTAAAGTTGTTTTTGAAGCATGTGAACCCACAATTAATGGGATAGATAAAGTAAATTTTATGTTTTCTGCAAACCCAGATCTTCCTTTAGCACCTCTTGCAGAAATAGCCTCCGGTGGAGAGAAATCAAGAGTTCTTCTTGCAATAAAAGCAATTTTTTCTTCTTGTGATAAAACTAATTTATTGATTTTTGATGAAATTGATTCAGGTGTGAGTGGCTTAGTTAGTAGCCATGTGGCTAATTTGTTGTGTGAATTATCAAAGCACCGCCAAGTTTTTTGTGTCACTCATCAACCTTTAATTGCAGCATTTGCTGATAATCATTTTGCTTTAAAAAAGAGTGTTATCGATGGTCATACAAAGTCTATTGTTATTAATTTAAAAGAAACAGCTGATAGGCAGAGGGAATTGGCTCTATTGGCTGGAGGTGAAATTGTTGAGGCGAATGTTTATGCGGCGAGCTTGCTGGAACACAAAGCTGCATGATGAGCATATTTTTTTATACAATTAATCATTAATGTTTTTCCCTGATGGGAAGTCCAAAATCTAATTCAAAACAAAATAAATTAAATATTGGTTCTTCCAGTGAAGAAGTCATAACTATTCGTGGTGCTAGGCAACACAATTTAAAAAATGTTGATTTAACGATTCCAAGAAATAAATTGGTCGTTTTTACAGGCGTTAGTGGAAGTGGTAAAAGTTCTTTAGCGTTTGACACTATTTTTGCTGAAGGACAAAGGCGATATGTTGAGAGTTTGTCTGCTTATGCAAGACAATTTTTAGGCCAGGTCGATAAACCTGATGTTGATTCAATTGAAGGTCTATCTCCAGCAATTTCTATTGATCAAAAATCAACTAGTCATAATCCTCGTTCAACAGTTGGAACAGTGACGGAAATACAAGATTATTTTCGTTTGCTTTTTGGTAGAGCGGGTGAACCTCATTGTCCAGAGTGTTCTAGGCCAATTAAGCCTCAAAGTATTGATGAGATGGTTGATCAAATTAAGACTCTTCCGGAAGGTACTCGTTATCAATTACTTGCCCCAGTTGTTAGAGGTAAAAAAGGAACACATGCAAAATTATTGTCTGGCCTTGCTGCAGAAGGATTTGTTCGAGTTAGGATTAATAAAGAAGTTAGAGAATTGGGAGATAATATTGAATTAGATAAAAATCAAGTTCATTCTATTGAGGTAGTGGTTGATAGATTGATTGCGAGAGAGGGTATCGAAGAAAGATTAACTGATTCATTAAGTACTACTCTGAAAAGGGGAGATGGTTTAGCAATAATTGAAGTAGTACCCAAAAAGAATGAGGAACTCCCTAAAGGTATTGATAGAGAAAGATTATTCTCTGAAAATTTTGCTTGCCCTGTACATGGGGCGGTGATTGAAGAATTATCCCCAAGATTATTCTCATTTAATAGTCCATATGGAGCCTGTCCTGATTGCCATGGTCTTGGTCATTTAAAGAAATTCACTTGTGAGAGGGTTGTACCTGATCCATCACTACCGGTTTATGCTGCTGTTGCACCTTGGAGTGATAAAGATAACTCGTATTATTTTTCATTATTATTTTCAGTAGGAGAGGCCTTTGGTTTTGAGATAAAAACACCTTGGAAAGATCTAAAAGAAGAGCAAAAAAATATTTTATTAAATGGCAGCAAGGAACCTATTCTAATAAAAGTAGATAGTAGATATAAGCAAGATTCTGGTTTTAAAAGACCTTTTGAAGGTATTTTACCTATTTTAGAAAGACAGTTACAGGACGCTAATGGTGAAGCCGTTCGCCAAAAGTTAGAAAAATATCTTGAATTAGTCCCTTGTGCTAGTTGTCATGGCAAGAGATTACGTCCTGAAGCTCTTGCTGTAAAACTTGGACCTTTTTCCATAACTGATCTCACTTCATCAAGTGTTTCTACCACACTTGAGAATGTTGAGGAATTAATGGGTCTTGAGACAACTAAAATGTCAAAGGAATTACTTTCTAATAAACAAAAAAAGATTGGGGAATTAGTCTTAAAAGAAATTCGATTACGTCTTCAATTTCTTTTGGATGTTGGACTTGATTATTTAACTCTAGATCGACCAGCAATGACTTTATCTGGAGGTGAAGCTCAAAGAATACGGCTCGCTACGCAGATAGGTGCAGGTTTAACAGGAGTTCTCTATGTCTTAGATGAACCTAGTATTGGTTTACATCAAAGAGATAATGATCGACTATTATCTACTTTAAAAAAACTGCGTGATCTAGGCAATACTTTGGTCGTTGTTGAACACGATGAAGACACGATAAGAGCAGCTGATCATTTAGTAGACATAGGCCCTGGTGCTGGTGTTCATGGAGGTGAAATTATTGCTGAAGGATCTTTAGATAGCTTGTTAACGGCAAAAGAATCATTGACTGGTGCCTATCTTAGTGGTCGCTCATCTATTCCTACTCCTGCCAGCAGAAGAGACTCAGTTCAAAGAAAATTACGTCTGATTGATTGTGATAAAAATAATTTAAAAAATGTGTCAGTAGATTTTCCATTAGGTAGATTAGTTGCTGTTACTGGGGTTAGTGGAAGTGGTAAAAGTACTTTAATTAATGAATTACTTCATCCTGCTTTAAATCATTCTCTTGGGTTGAAAGTTCCTTTTCCTAAAGGATTAAAAGAATTGAAAGGTATTAAATCGATCGATAAAGTCATTGTGATCGATCAATCGCCAATTGGCAGAACACCTCGATCTAATACGGCTACATATACAGGCGCATTTGATCCTATACGTCAACTTTTCGCTACTTCAGTGGAAGCAAAAGCGAGAGGCTATCAAGCAGGACAATTCAGCTTCAATGTTAAAGGAGGAAGATGCGAAGCTTGTCGTGGCCAGGGTGTAAATGTAATTGAGATGAATTTTCTTCCTGACGTATATGTTCAATGCGACGTATGTAAAGGAGCTAGATTCAATCGAGAGACGTTACAAGTTAAATATAAAAATTATTCTATTTCTGATGTTCTAGAAATGACTGTGGAACAAGCAGTTGATGTTTTTTCAGCAATACCTCAAGCTGCAGATCGATTACGAACACTTTTAGATGTTGGCCTTGGATACATTAAGCTTGGTCAACCTGCTCCAACATTATCTGGTGGAGAAGCTCAAAGAGTAAAACTTGCTACTGAGTTATCTAGAAGAGCGACTGGCAAAACACTTTATTTAATTGATGAACCCACTACTGGTTTAAGTTTTTATGATGTTCATAAATTGATGGATGTTATTCAGAGATTGGTAGATAAAGGAAATTCAATTATTGTTATTGAGCATAATTTGGATGTTATTAGATGCTCAGATTGGATTATTGATATGGGTCCGGAAGGAGGTAATCGAGGAGGTGAGATTATTGCTATGGGGACTCCTGAAGAAGTTGCAAAAGATTCAAATAGTCATACTGGTAATTATTTAAAAAAAGTATTGGAATTGCACCCTCCAGACAAATCCTAAATTTTGCTCTGATTTTGTACATATTACTTAATCCTAAAGATTGATTTAGCAAATTTTTATTTATGAATACTTTCAAAATTTAGTCATAGAAATGATTTTGAGTATTGCTTGTGATTTGCAAAATAATATTATCCTTTCTTTAGGTTTAATTAATGTAAAATGAGTTATTAATCCAACATTCTTTCTATTAGTTTGATTTGGGACTGAGTCTCTTACATTTAAATTTGCATGGTTTAATCCGTTCACATGATCTTGAATTGGGTAGAGATTCAGATACTGGAGGTCAAACTTTATATGTTTTAGAACTGGTAAAAGGACTTGCAGCAAGACCAGAGGTAGAAAAAGTTGAACTAATAACTAGATTAATTATTGATAGGAGAGTTTCTTCTGATTATTCCAAACCAATTGAAAAGATATCAAGTGGTGCGGAAATTATTAGATTACCTTTTGGTCCTAAACGTTATATTAGGAAAGAATTGTTGTGGCCTTATCTAGATGATTTAGCTGATTTACTAGTTGAAAGATTAAAAAGAGACAATAATTTACCTGATTGGATTCATGCTCATTATGCGGATGCTGGTTACGTTGGAGCCTTAGTTAGTAGAAGATTAGGCTTGCCATTAGTTTTTACTGGTCATTCGTTAGGCCGCGAAAAACTTAGAAGATTATTAGCTGCTGGGATAGATCATGATCAAATAGAACAAAATTATTCAATTAGTAAAAGAATTGATGCTGAAGAATTGGCTTTAGCGCATGCAAACTTACTAATAACAAGCACTAAGCAGGAATCCGAAGAACAGTATTCTCGTTATGGGCGATTTAGCGTAAAGAACATAGAAGTAATTCCACCTGGTGTTGATTTAAATCGTTTTTATGTAAAAGATTCTAATTTAAAGGAAGAAGAAAAAGAATTAAACAAACTTTTCAAACCTTTTTTGAGAGATTTAAATCTTCCGCCTCTCTTAGCTATATCAAGAGCAGTTAGGAGAAAAAATATTCCTGCGCTGATTGAAACTTATGGACGATCGACAATTTTGCAACAAAGACATAATCTTATTTTAATTTTAGGTTGTCGAGAAGATTCACGACAGCTTGAGAAACAGCAGAGAGAGGTGTTTCAGCAAGTTTTTGACCTGGTTGATAAATATAATTTATATGGCAAGGTAGCTTATCCAAAACAACATAAAAGAGAACAAATTCCCTCAATTTATCGTTGGGCTGCAAATAGAAACGGACTATTTGTGAATCCTGCTTTAACTGAACCATTTGGCTTGACATTATTGGAAGCTGCTGCTTGTGGGTTGCCGATGGTGACTACTGATGATGGTGGCCCAAGAGATATTCTTTCTCGTTGCCAAAATGGTCTACTCGTAGATGTAACTGATAGAGAAGCCTTTCGAGATGGGTTAGAAACTGCTGGGTCAAACTCTTCTTTGTGGAAAACATGGAGTAACAATGGCGTTGAGGGAGTAAGCAGGCATTTCAGTTGGGATGCTCATGTTTGTAATTACCTTGCATTAATGCAGCAGCGTTTGAAATTTCTTGCACCTCGATACTGGTCATTTGGAAATCAGAATGAATCCGGTTCTATTGGAAAAAAACTATTATTTCTTGATTTAGATAACTACCTTGAGAAATCTAAAGACTTATCACTGCTGAGACAAAAGTTACATGATCTTTCATCGAAATACGATATAAAATTGGGAATTTTAACTGGAAGATCAATCAATGCTGCTCGTTATCGATATGCAGAAACACATCTACCTAAGCCTTCAGTCTGGATATGTCAAGCTGGGACTGAAATTTATTATGCTGATGAAAGTAAATCAGATATTTTTTGGCAAGATTCAATCACTGTTGATTGGAATCGTAAAGGTGTAGAAAAAGTTCTATTTGATTTAAAAGATTATTTAGAGCTTCAATCAATTGAAAATCAAGGTCCTTATAAGGTTAGTTATTTATTAAAGGAACCTAATGATGCCATTTTACCTTTAGTACGAAAAAGACTTAGGCAGTCTGGAATTGCTGCTTTTCCTCATCTGAAATGTCATTGGTATTTAGACATTGTGCCTTTGCGAGCATCACGAGCAGAAGCTATTAGATTTTTGACTCTACACTGGGGACTTTCTTTAGAAAAAGTTCTTATTGTAGCGAGTCAACAAGGCGATGCTGAGTTAGTCAGGGGATTGACCACTACTGTGATTCCGTTTGATCATGATTCATCATTAGATCAATTGAGATCTCAACAAAGAGTTTTCTTTTCTGATGCTCAAGATGGTGTTTTAGATGGTTTGAAGCATTTTCGATTTCTCAAAAGTTATTAATTTTTAGTTTTCTGATAATTTTTAAGTATTTATCTTTAGAGTTAATAGATAATTGTTATTGTATTTTTTCTTCAGGTATCAACGTAAGTTGTTGATATGGAGGCTCTTCGCTAATAAAGCCCCAATCATTAAAAATTTTTGAATTCATATGAGTTATGATCTGTTGTTGATTTCTTTTTTCTACTTTAAAACCCTCTGCTGACATTTTTCTCATAAGTCTTGCGGATTCTTCAAACCGAGCGGCCATAGAATCTAGAGTTTCACAGTCTTTAGTTAGTCCTTCTTCTTTCCAGGTAAAATAGGTCATATTTTCAATTTACAGGATTAGGACTTAATAAAAAAAATTAGATTTATTATGACTAACAATAATGTAGCTACCCAAAAGCTACCTACAATTATAATTTCATTGTTACCTTTTAGTTCAAAATGATGATGTAAAGGAGTCATTAAAAATATTTTATGACCCTTACCTGTTAGGTGTTTAGTAATTTTAAAAATACTTACTTGAATTATTACTGAGATAGATTCTGCGGCAAGTATACCTCCCATAATTAAAAGAGACCAAAGATTATTTGATATCAAAGCTATACCACCCAGAGATGCTCCTATAGCTAAGGAACCTGAGTCTCCCATAAATAATTTTGCAGGATGTTTATTTAGAAAAAGAAACCCCATACAAGATCCAGCCATTACTATGCAGAGAGGAGCAAGTGTCCAATTATTATTTGGATTTTCTATTAAAATTGTAATAGCTAGTCCTGTAAAAATTAATACGCTACATCCACTCAATAATCCATCTAAACCATCCGTTAAATTGGTTGAATTACTTTCAGCTAATAAAACAAATATTCCTAAAGGATAAATTATATTTCCTACATGAACAATTGTATTTGCTATTTGAATATCGTCAGGTATTAAATTATTTGATGCACAAATAATAATAAAAACAAGACTAATAAAAAATTGTAAAATTAGTTTTTGGTTAGATTTTAGACCAGTATTTAATTGTTTTTTTAAACTAAGAAAATCATCTATAAAGCCAATAAGCATAAAAAATATAATAATAAAGCTTAAAGTTAAAATAATTTTATAATTGTCCTTATTAAAGTATAAAATATTGCTTATTATTATTCCAACAGGAATAAAGAAAATTCCACCCATTGTGGGAGTTCCTTGCTTAAGAAAATGATTTTTTGGTCCCTCTTCTCTAATTATTTGCTTAATTTTAACCTTTTTTAATTTATGTAAACCTATAAAAGTAATAACTGATGAAATAAGTGCTGTGCTGATAAAAGAGATAGTTAAATTACTACTTTTAAAATAATAATCAGAAAATAAACAAGTGATTGATATTAATCCAAATAAGAATAATATTTGGTTGTTAATCCTATTAAGAAATGATAGTTTTTTGTGGTCTGAAATATTTTTAGATTTTTCCAAGAGTTATATTAGTAAATTATTCTTCCCATTCGTCATCGGTTGTTTCTTCTTCTTCACCTTTATAGTCTTCTTTTTCTCCCATTAAAGCCGAAAGTTCTTCTTCTTCAACGGTACTTATTTCTTGATCATTAGAATCTTCATCAGAAACTAATCTTCCACTGGTTTCTAACCAAGATAATAAATCGGGTTCTTCTCTTAATGGCAGAACTGGAGCAAGTTCTTGTCTGCCGTAGCGAGTTAGAGCGGGATTAATTCCGTCTAAATCAGATAAATTGATTTTTTCTAGTTCGCTCATATAAAGATTATGATCGATGAATTAACATAATGCATTATGGATTAATTTTCTAATCTTTATGCTGACTTCAAAGCTGATTCTGATTACTTTTACTTGGCTGATGGCTCTATTAGTAAGTATTTCTTTTCGCGCAGTCGGTATTGCTCATCCTCACTCATTTCAAATAAACCATTTTTTAGTATGGTTTTTGGTTTTTGGGCCTTCTCTTTTTCTTTTAATTTATTTTTTGGTTAAGAGATCATTTCCTCTCAATCCTTCGATTTGATTTTTAAGTGATTTTTCAGTTTCCACATCTTTATTTTATTTTCACTACTAATAGTGATCTTCATGATTTATTGATTCTTGGTCACAATATTGATTCTTGGTTAATATATGTACTTATTTTCTTTGGGTTAACTTCTTTGGCTTTTGTTTCTGTATGGTTCATAGGTTTTATAGCTGAAAGCCAATCAGGAAAATCTATTAAGCAGCCATGGGAATGATTTTCAATCACTTCTGCAGCTTTTTAGACCTTGAAAATATTTGAATCAGCATGGATTATTTAAATCAGAAATATTGTCCAATAGTTCTATATATTTAATAATGCGAATTGAATTTCCTTAAAGGAGAGAACCATATGGGAAAGGCTAAAAAAGTTGTTTTGGCTTATTCAGGAGGTGTGGATACTAGTGTTTGTATTCCTTACTTGAAGAAAGAGTATGGAGTGGAGCATGTAATTGCTTTTGCAGCAGATCTTGGTCAAGGTGATGAGCTTGATGAAATCCAAAAAAAGGCTATCGCAGCAGGAGCTTCACAATCACTCATTGGTAATTTAGTTAAGCCTTTTATCGAAGATTTTGCTTTTCCAGCAATTAGGGCTAATGCTTTATATCAAGGTAGATATCCTCTTTCAACAGCATTAGCTAGACCATTAATTGCAAAAAAACTTGTTGAAATTGCAAGGGAATTAAATGCTGATGGAGTCGCTCACGGGTGTACGGGCAAAGGTAATGATCAAGTTCGTTTTGATGTGACAATTGGAGCTTTAGCTCCTGATCTGCAATTGCTTACCCCAGCGCGTGAATGGGGAATGAGTCGTGAAGAAACGATTGCTTATGGAGAAAAATTTGGAATAGTCCCTCCTGTAAGCAAACAAAATCCTTACTCGATTGATTTGAATCTTTTGGGAAGAAGCATAGAAGCAGGTCCTCTTGAAGATCCATTTGAGATGCCATCAGAGGAAGTTTTTGGCATCACCTCCTCTATTGATGATTCACCCAACGAGCCTGAGATTGTGGAAATTTTGTTTGAAAAGGGTTATCCAGTTGCAATTGATGGAGAATTAATGGAGCCAGTATCCTTGATAAAAAAGGCTAATAGCCTTGCGGGAAAGCATGGTTTTGGACGTTTGGATATTATTGAAGACAGAGTAGTAGGCATTAAAAGTAGAGAAATTTATGAAACACCAGGATTGCTTTTATTAATTAAAGCCCATCAAGAAATTGAGAGTTTAACTTTACCAGCTGATTTATTAGATACTAAATCCAGATTGGAGCGACAATGGGCTGATTTGGTTTATAAAGGTTTTTGGTTTAGTCCTCTAAAAGAATCTTTGGATGGATTTATTAATTATTCTCAAAAGCAAGTAAATGGAATAGTAAGGGTTAGGCTTTTTAAGGGTAATGCCGATGTCATTGGTCGCAAGTCAAAGGACAATAGTTTATATATTTCAGATATGTCTACTTATGGAAGCGAGGATAAGTTTAACCACAAATCTGCTGAAGGATTTATTTATGTATGGGGATTGCCTAGTCGAATTTGGTCTTGGATAAACAAGTAAAATCAAGAATTTTTTGAATTTTTATATTGCTCTTTTTTTATTCCTTGACATCATCTTTTTTTTCGTCTTTGTCAGGTGTTTCAGGTTTGTCTTTGTCAGGTGTTTCAGGTTTGTCTTTGTCAGGTGTTTCAGGTTTTTCTTCAGTGGGTTTTATTTCTTCTTTTTGTGTTTCAGATTTCTCAGGTTCATCATCTTTAGAAGTGGATTTTGGTGTTGGTAAAGGTCCATCTTGTTTGACTGTGAGATAACGAATAACGTCCTCACTTAATCTCATTGCTTTCTCAAGGGTCGCAACTTGTTGTCCATTACCTTTATGACTTAATTGTACGTATATTCCCTCTTTATGTTTAGCAATGGGATAAGCTAGCCTTCTTTTGCCTCTCATTTGACTGTCTAGGACTTCAGTTCCTGATTTCTCAAGAATTTCACTATATTTTTTTAGATGACTCTCAACTTCTTCTTCCGGTATGTCCGGACGAAGAATGTACATAGTTTCGTAGTAAGGTTTTTCAGACATGAATCAGATTTCCGACTAGGACTATAAGGCTCATTAAGAGCGACGGACTTTTTATCTTATACCTAAGTGGCAACTTTCACAATTGAATTTTTGCTGCCTGGCTGATCCCAGGCAGATTAGGTTCATTTCCTTGTGTGCAAGACCAAACACAAAAAAGAATAACTGAAAATACACTTATTAATAATGTACTTGAGAAAGTTCTTATAATTAATGTGTTAGCAAAAGAACTAAAAATAATCTCAAAAATAAAACTTATTATAATTATCCCAATATTGATTAACAAGGATTGCAGTGCATTAAAACGTAAAAAATAAGATACCTTACTATTTCTTACTAGTCCAATAAAAATACCCAAAAATAATAACAAATTTCCAAAAGGTATTGATCTCTCAATTAAAATTATTGGAATTGCAGGTATTTGAATGATTTGAGTAAAAGGATATTTTATAAATAAATGATTGCCAAAAATAAGCGAATCAGACCAAGGGATCATATATAGAAGTGATCCTAATATTCTCGCTCCCAGTGAAGGCATTGTAAATACTATTTTTTTTAGACTAAACCATCAAATGTTTTTCTGCAGATGATTTCATTATCTGAACAGGTATATCATTAAAACCACTCCATAGTCTTATTGAAAATGCTCCTTGTTCGACAAGCATATCAAGACCATCAATTGTAAAACAATTTTTTTGTTGTCCAATTTTTAACCATTTTGTTGGTCTAGGAGTATAAATCAAATCGTATAAAATAGTTTTCTTAGAGAGACAGTCCCATATCTCATTACCAAGAGGAACATTTTCTTGTTGAATTTTTTTGCTATTCATCCCTATTGGAGTTGTATTAATAATTAAATCGGCTTCTTGTATATGTTCTGAAACATTAAATTTTTTGTAATTAATACCTTCAATTGATATCTCTTTCTTTAATAACAAATTACTCATATTTTTTATAAAAACATTCAAAGTACTTTCGTTCCTACTAACTATTGTTACTTTATTAATGTTTAAACTGCTTAATCCCATGACTACCGCTCTAGCGCTGCCTCCGCAACCTAATATAACCACATTTTTATCAATTAAATTGTGATCTTTTAATGGCGTCAAAAATCCTTCTACATCAGTATTAGCGCCTATCCATTGATTATTTTTTTCAGGTATAAGTGTATTAACTGCTTGGATATCATTTGCAATTTTAGTTAATTTATTACAAGCTTTTAATACTTCTTGTTTATGAGGAATAGTGATATTTAATCCCTTGTAATCTAAATACCTTAAGGCTTGTGTGATTCTCTCTAGATTTTTGCCCTCGCATGGCATTGCCACATAACACCAATCAAGTCCCATTTCTTCATATGCTGCATTATGCATAATCGGGGATAGAGAATGATTTACTGGTTGTCCAAGAAGTCCTACTAGATTAGTTTTTCCAGTGATAGTACTCATTTTTGATGATGTTGATTCAAAATGGATAAGAGACTGTTCGGGAACCACGCCTCGCCTCAAATAGGTTTATTTGACGAGGATGTTAGCTAAAGAAAGAAATTAAAGGAGCTACTCACTCATGGGGAAGGTTGTCGGAATCGATCTAGGTACTACAAATAGTTGTGTTGCTGTTATGGAAGGCGGTAAGCCTACAGTAATAGCAAATGCTGAAGGATTTAGAACAACTCCATCTGTCGTTGCTTATACAAAGAATCAAGATCAATTGGTTGGGCAAATTGCTAAGCGCCAAGCGGTGATGAATCCAGAAAATACTTTTTATTCTTCAAAGAGATTTGTTGGTCGTAGAGTTGATGAAGTAAATGATGAATCTAAGGAAGTTAGCTACGGAGTTGAAAAAGCAGGGTCCAACGTTAAATTAAAATGCCCAATACTGGATAAGCAGTTTTCTCCTGAAGAAGTTAGTGCTCAAGTTTTAAGAAAACTTTCTGATGATGCAGGTAAATATTTAGGTGAAACAGTCACTCAAGCAGTTATTACAGTTCCTGCATACTTCAATGATTCTCAAAGACAAGCCACAAAAGACGCAGGAAAGATTGCCGGCTTAGAAGTTCTCAGGATTATTAATGAGCCTACAGCTGCTGCTTTAGCCTATGGATTAGATAAAAAAAGTAATGAAAGGATATTAGTTTTTGATTTGGGTGGAGGTACTTTTGACGTATCTGTTCTAGAAGTTGGTGATGGAGTATTTGAAGTTCTCTCTACATCTGGAGACACTCATTTAGGTGGAGATGATTTTGATCGTGTGATTGTTGATCATTTGGCTTCGACTTTCAAGGGGAATGAAGGTATTGATTTACGGCAAGATAAGCAAGCACTTCAACGTTTAACTGAAGCTGCTGAAAAAGCCAAGATTGAATTATCAAATGCTACTCAAAGTGAAATAAATCTTCCATTTATTACAGCTACTCCCGAAGGCCCTAAACATCTTGATTTGACTCTTACAAGAGGAAAGTTTGAAGAGCTTGCTTCAAACCTTATTGATCGTTGTAGGGTCCCTGTAGAACAAGCATTGAAAGATGCAAAATTATCTACAGGTGAAATAGATGAAATTGTAATGGTTGGTGGATCTACCCGAATGCCAGCAGTAAAGGAGTTAGTTAAAAGAGTAACTACTAAGGATCCAAACCAAACAGTTAATCCTGACGAAGTAGTAGCCGTTGGAGCAGCTATTCAAGGAGGAGTTCTTGCTGGAGAAGTTAAAGATATTTTGCTACTTGATGTAACTCCCTTATCTCTTGGGGTTGAGACTTTGGGTGGTGTGATGACAAAAATGATTTCTAGAAACACTACTGTTCCCACTAAAAAAGCTGAAACTTATTCAACTGCAGTTGATGGCCAAACGAATGTAGAAATTCACGTTTTACAAGGTGAACGTGAGATGGCTTCTGATAATAAAAGTTTGGGAACTTTCCGTTTAGATGGAATTCCTCCTGCTCCTCGAGGTGTGCCGCAAATTGAAGTAACTTTTGATATTGATGCTAATGGAATACTAAGTGTTAATGCAAAAGATAAAGGCAGTGGTAAAGAGCAAAGTATCTCTATAACGGGTGCATCCACCTTGTCCGATAATGAAGTTGATAAGATGGTTAAAGACGCAGAAATGAATGCTTCTGCTGATAAAGAAAAGCGTGAAAAAATTGATATTAAAAATCAAGCTGAAACCCTTGTTTATCAGGCTGAAAAACAAATAAGTGAGCTTGGCGATAAAGTTGACGAAGCAGCAAAAGCAAAAGTTGAAGAGAAACGCGTCAAGTTGAAAGAGGCAACTGATAAAGATGACTATGAAAGTATGAAGTCTTTAGTTGAGGAGCTTCAACAAGAATTGTATTCCTTAGGAGCTTCTGTATATCAACAAGCAAATGCTGCCTCACAAGCTGCTGATGATTCCAATACTGATAGTAAAGATGATGGGGATGACGTTATTGATGCTGACTTTACCGAGACAAAATAAATAGATATTGCTAACTAATTATTGCCCCTCTATTGTGAGTCCAACCCACTCGGCGCATGCAGGAGCTAACAAAATTCCATTTCTGTAGTGACCTGTATTAATTAATAAACCGGGTTCTAATTGTCTTAATAAAGGGGCTGGTTCGTTGATTGGCTTCGCTCTGACTCCACTCCACTCATGGCTGATTTTTGCATTCGACAGCCATTTTGGAGCAGTATTGTTCATTTTTAACATTTCTTGTTTATCAAGCAAGCTTGGTTTAGTTCCTCTTTCTAAAGTTGCTCCTATAAGCATATGATTAGGATCATGATGTATAAAGTTTACAGATTGAAAATTTAATATCGCAGGCCATTCTTTCCAATTTGAAATTCTTTTTTTAAATTCTAATTCAATAACTTGTCCTAATATTGGTTCTAAAAGTATTTCATGACCTAATGCTTTTAATAATTTTTGAGTATTTAATGCAGAACAAATTACGATATAATTTTGACTAATAGATTGTTTATTTTCGAGAACGATATTCCAGCTTTTATTATATAAATTACTATTCTTAGTTATTCTACAAACTTTTTTGTCGATTTTATTTATATTGATTTGGTCAAGACTTTGCATGAACGACTTTATTAATTCTATTGGATTTAATCGACCATCTTCATGAGATATTAATCCCCCTATTAATCTTGTTTCAAATATAGAATTCCAGAAATCTAAAGAATTATGATCTAAAAGCTCAATTCCATAATTTTTTTTATTATTACTTAAATCAATCATAGATTGATATTCTTTTTCTGAATTTGCTAATTTTATTAATGGTTTTTCAAATATAAAGTTTGACTCAGGATATTTTATTTCAGTAAGCCATTCTTTCCACAATTTCATACTTTTATTTCTTAGTAAAAAAGCTCTTCCCTTTGATCTTTTGTAGACATTTCCCATGAGAACACCCAAACTCGCTTGAGTTCCATTTTTTGGACTTAAATTATTGATTGCTGAGTTTACTGTTGGGTCGATTAAATTAACTTTATAACCTTTTTTTCCAAGGTGAAATGCAGTTGTAATTCCTGCTATTCCACTACCAATAACTGAGATTTCTATTTGCTTTTTTTCTGCTTTTTGGCTATTCATTTGCATAGATGCTATGAAATTTGCTTGTTAATTTTCAATGAGTGGTCTAAAAAAGAGAATAGTTTAAGGATATAGCTGTAGTGAGCAACAAAACAGTTATCTTGCAGTTCATTTGTCCTGATAAGCCAGGACTTGTAAGTCATTTGGCAAGTTGGATAGCAAGTAAAAATGGCAATATTAGACATGCTGATCACCATACAGATGCAGATGCAAAATTGTTTCTCAGTCGAATTGAGTGGGATTTAGATGGATTTCGGCTTGATAAAAACGAAATCAAATCTGAGGTAATTTTACTTGAGCAACGATTGAATGGAACAGCCCTATTGAGCTTCTCTGATGATTTCCCTAATGTTGCAATCTTTGTTAGCAAGCAGAGTCATTGCTTAGTCGATCTTTTATGGAGAGTTAAGGCAGGTGAATTATGTATGAATGTCCCTTTAGTTATCTCAAATCATTTAGATTTAGAGGAAATTTGCTCAAGTTTTTCGATTCCTTTTAAGCTTATAGAAATAAATAAAAATAATAAAATAGAAACTGAAAGTAAAATTTTAGATTTACTAATTGACTACAAAATTGATTTAGGGGTATTGGCTAAATATATGCAAATTTTAAGTAGCTCATTTTTAGAGAAGTTTCCTCATCTGATCAATATTCATCATTCTTTTCTCCCTGCTTTTAAAGGTGCTCAACCATATCATCAAGCTTGGGAAAGAGGGGTAAAATTGATTGGTGCAACAGCGCATTATGTTACTAAGGATCTTGATGCTGGTCCCATAATCGAACAGACTATATCTAATGTGAGTCATCGTGATGAAGTCTCAGATTTAATAAGAAAGGGTAGAGATTTGGAGCGAGTTGCTTTAGCAAGAGCTTTAAGATTGCATTTAAGAAGACAAGTTATTGTCTATAGAGGAAGAACGGCTGTATTTACATGATTAATAATGCTTATTTTCTAAATTTAAAGAATAATTTTTCAGACAATATTGGCTGTAGTTGTTTTCAGTTAGGTGTATTTTGTTTGCCGTCCAGTGCGTTAATTTCTTATGCATTTTTGTTTGTAGCTCTCGTTGATGGAAGTCTGAAAAGAAGGGATCTCTATTTGAGGGAATATTGGAATTATCCGTTACTGTTAGCAACTTTTTTGATGATAATTGGTTGTTTTCGTTCTCATACCGGCTGGCTAGCTTGGCTTGGCCTTTTTAATTGGTTGCCGTTCTTCTTGTGTTTTTGGGGGTTACAACCATATTTGTTAACTCCTCAAAGCAGAAAAAAATGTGCTTCTTGGCTTGTATTAGGCAGTCTTCCTGTTTTGTTAACAGGTTTTGGTCAGTTATGGCTTGGATGGGAGGGGCCTTGGCAGATATTTGATGGTTTAATAATTTGGTTTATTAGTCCAGGAGGAGAGCCTTTAGGTCGGTTGTCTGGATTGTTCGATTACGCAAATATTGCCGCGGCATGGCTATCGGGTGTATGGCCATTCTGTATGGCATCCGTTCTGCATCCTTTTATTGTTGGAAGAAACCGAGTTATTCCCTTTGCTCTTTTACTTGCTTTTGTTTCAGCAATGATTTTGACTGATTCTCGAAACGCATGGGGTGCAATTTTTTTAGGTTTACCATTAGTTTTTGGTTCAGCATCCTGGAGCTGGTTAATACCTTTAATACTTATTTGCTTTCTTCCGGTGATTATTGCAGTTTTACCAGTTTTTGATTTTGGAATTCAACAATTTGCAAGGAGTATTGTTCCTGATTCTATTTGGATGAGACTAAATGATATGCAATATGTTGATACCAGACCTTTTGAAGCAACACGTATTGGTCAATGGGAAATAGGATTGAATTTAATTGTTGAAAAACCATGGTTGGGTTGGGGGGCAGCAGCTTTTTCAATTCTTTATCCTTTAAAGACAGGTTTATCTCATGGTCACTCTCATAATTTGCCTTTAGAATTAGCAATTAGCCATGGTATATTAGTCTCTTTATTGATAAATATATTTGTGTTTAGTTTATTATTAATATCTTCTTTTTATAGAATATTTCACAATTTAAATCTTCAAAAAAATATCATAGTTGATCGAGCTTGGTGGACCTCTACTTTAATTCTTATTTGTTTTCATGCGACAGATATGCCATTATTTGATAGCAGAATAAATATGTTATGTTGGATATTATTGATAGGTCTTAGATGCATGATCTATAATGCTAAAAGTTATAATATTCCATTAAAAAAATTTAATACAGTTTTATATTAATTCTCCTTCTTCAATTGTAATTTGTCTTTCATAAATTGAATGTTCGTTAAATATTCTGGCAGTTAAAAAGCTAGCTATACATGTAATCAAGAGTGGTTTAAGAATTAAAAGATTTTTAGTTAGCGCGAAGGCTAAAAACATTGCTGTTAAGGGTGTTCTTGAGCATCCAGCTACGAATCCTCCCATTCCTGCAAAAATATATGTTGTTGGTACATGGCCGGTTAATGCTTCTACTCCTATACCGCTTGCTAATCCTATTGCTCCTCCTAGAGTGAGCATTGGATAAAATAAGCCACCTGGAGCTCCTGAGGCGGCTGCCAAACCAGAAGCAAAAAATAAAACAAAAAATATACTTATTGCGAGCGTAAAACTACTGCTTTCATTAACAATAATTTTTTGTAAGCCTTCGATATTATGAAAATTTTCTGGAATTATTGAATACATTGAACCAAGTAATAATCCAGATAAACTCATTCTTTGAATAGTTTTATTTTTAAACAATTTGTTTCCTAGAACTTGCATTTTTAAAACATATTGACAATACATTTCTGCTAAGAATCCAAGTAATATTCCTAAAACTATAAGGTATAAAAAATCTATTGGAAAGAATTTGATTACTGGTGTATATGCTCTCTCTAATTGAAAACCTAAATTATTAACAAATCCACCAGCCTTTTGATCTAGCCCAATCGCTTGCAGAATATCAGCACAACTATCAGCCCAGAATGTTGTGATAACTACTAGTAAGAGGACTACTGGTCTGGCTGAATTAAGAAGTTCCTCGATTGCATAGATAAAGCCTCCAATAGGCGCACTAAAAATTGCTGCAATTCCAGCCCCTCCTCCCGCTGCAACTATAACTCTGCGAAATGAAATAGGTGCTTTTAACCATTTTGCCATTTTCCATGCAACAGATCCCCCCATTTGTACTGCTGGGCCTTCTGGCCCTAGAGGGAATCCACTCCCGATAGCAATTATTCCAGCAAATAGTTTTATGATTCCAACTCTTAATCCCATAGGGACTGGCTTATGGCGAAGAAATGCAATGATGTGACTAACTCCTGCTCCTTTTGCTGCAGGTGCAAAATTTTGTATGAGCGATCCAGCAATCAATCCTCCTAATGCTCCTAAGAGTGGTAAAACTATCCATCTAGGTATATATCCAAGAAGATTTGATCGATAATCTTCTAATGCATGAATTCCAGTTTTAAATAATATTCCCGTTAATGCTGCTCCCAATCCTGTAAGGATTAGAGCAAGAATTACATTTAGCCATTTTTTCTGAAGAAGTTTATTGATGCTCTCACTTGATTTTTTTTTAATGGGATTTTGACTTTGACTTTTGATCATTTAGCTGAATTTAGGTGTGTAAAATAGAAGCCTCTTCTTCTTTGGTTATTACACGGCCATCTTCGATAAAGTTTGGTATTTCATTAAAGTTTAAGTATCTGTAAATTTCGTCAGTTAGAGGGGCAACTTTTTTCGAAGCTATTGCAAGATATTCATCAGTTGTAGGGATATGACCCAGTAACGCGCAAACAGAAGCCAGTTCTGCACTTCCTAAGAACACCTGAGCTCCTTTCCCTAATCGGTTGTTGAAATTTCTTGTACTGGTTGAGAAAACAGTTGAATTATCTTCTACACGAGCTTGATTACCCATGCATAGCGAACAACCAGGCATTTCCATTCGGCTACCAGCTTTTTCAAAGATCTCGTAGTATCCTTCTTTTTTCAAAATTTCCTCGTCCATTCGTGTTGGTGGGCATACCCATAATCGTGCTGATATCTTCCCTTCTCCTTCAAGAATTTTTGCCGCAGCTCGATAATGTCCAATATTAGTCATACAAGAACCTATAAAAACTTCTTGAATGGGAGTGCCTGCTACTGCGCTTAAAAGGTTGACGTTATCAGGATCATTAGGACAAGCTAAAACAGGCTCTTTTAGTTCATTCAAGTTTATTTCGATGATTTCTGAGTAATGAGCATTTGAATCAGCTGATAGTAAATCTGGTTTTATTAACCAATCTTCCATTTCTTTAATTCTTCTACTGATTGTTCTTGCGTCTTTATATCCTCTAGCAATCATATTTTTAAGTAAAACAATATTGCTTTTTAAATATTCACTGATTGTTGATTCAGATAGTTGAATAGTACATCCAGCACAAGATCTTTCTGCACTTGCATCGGTCAACTCAAAGGCTTGCTCTAATTTTAGGTTTGGTAAACCTTCAATTTCTAATATTTTTCCATTAAACACATTAACTTTGTTCGCTTTTGCTACGGTCAGAAGACCTTGTTGTATCGCCATCCACGGAATGGCATTAACAACATCTCGTAAAGTGACACCAGTTTGTAAAGACCCTTTAAAACGCACAAGAACTGACTCAGGCATATCTAAAGGCATAGATCCAATAGCTGCAGCAAATGCCACAACTCCTGAACCTCCTGGAAATGAGATGCCCAATGGGAATCGAGTATGACTATCCCCACCTGTCCCGACTGTGTCTGGTAAAAGCATCCTATTTAACCAACTGTGAATAATTCCATCACCGGGTTTTAATGCTATTCCTCCTCTTTCAGCAAAAAAATCAGGTAGTTCTTTTTGAGTTTTGATATCAACGGGCTTGGGATATGCAGCCGTATGACAGAAACTCTGCATAACTAAATCAGCAGAAAAACCTAGACAGGCTAATTCTTTCATTTCATCTCTAGTCATTGGACCAGTGGTATCTTGACTACCAACAGTTGTCATTATTGGCTCACAACTTGCACCAGGGAGAACGCCTGCTAAACCGCAAGCTTTTCCAACCATTTTTTGAGCTTGTGTAAATCCATGCTTTGATGCAGGTGGCTGACCAGGACGAATAAAAAGAGTAGAGGGAGGAAGTTTTAACTTTGTTCTAACTTTGTCTGTTAAAGCTCTTCCAATCATTAAAGGAATTCGCCCACCTGCTCTAACTTCATCAGTAATCGTTTGTGGTTTTAAATCAAATTTTGATAGAAGTTCTCCACCGTTGGCTTCATGCTTATTTCGTCTAACTTCACCTTTATAGGGAAAAATAGTGATGACATCTCCTGTTTTGAGCTTGCTTACATCACATTCAATTGGCAGTGCACCTGAATCTTCAGCAGTATTAAAGAAAATAGGGGCAATTTTGCCCCCTATTACAACTCCACTCCCTCGTTTATTTGGTACGAAGGGTATGTCTTCTCCTGTATGCCAAAGAACAGAGTTGATTGCTGATTTTCGTGAGCTTCCTGTTCCAACTACATCGCCAACATATGCAATAGCATGTCCCTCTTTTTTTAATTTTTCAATAGTGCTTAAACCATGTGGATCTCGAGTTTCAAGCATTGCTAGAGCATGCAAAGGAATATCTGGTCTTGTTGTGGCATGAGTTGCTGGAGAAAGGTCGTCTGTATTTGTTTCTCCTTCAACTTTAAATACAGTGACTGTTATTTCTTCAGCTAATACTGGTTTATTGGTGAACCATTCTCCATTGGACCAGCTAGTTATAACTTTTTCTGCATAAATATTATTTTTTGATAATTCTAAAATATCATTTAGTGCATCATAAACTAAAAGAGTATTACTTAATGCATTGCAGGCTGAAGCTGCTAATTCTTTATTATTAGATTTTAGTATTTCAATTAATGCTGCTACATTATATCCGCCAATCATGGTGCCCAAAAGTTCAGTTGCCTTTAAAGGACTTACTAATGGACTTTTTGCTTCTTCTTGAGCAATTGAGCTGAGCCAAGTGGCTTTCACATAAGAGGCTTGATCAACTCCAGGAGGAATTCGATTGATAAGAAGATCAAGTAAGAAGTTGTGATCGATTTCTTTATCTGGCTTTTCTAATAACTCTGTTAAAGCTTGAGTTTGTTTTGCATCTAAAGGAAGCGGAGGGATCCCCAACGCTTCTCTTTCTGCAACATGTGATAAATAATTTTTAAGCATTTTAAATCTCAATAGAGCATGTATTTGAGTGAGAGCCTTTTGTTTTCATTGTTTCCAACTGCATGTTTTTTGAATAAACATTCAGATAATGCAACTTATTGCCCCCCTATGACTGATACTTCTCTAATCTTATATCTATGATCACGCTTTAAATGTCCACCTCATCATATTTTTCAATGGTGGATAGCACCTCTGACCTTCATGTTGTCGAGACTCGTCCATTAATGTCACCAGCATTACTTCATAGAGATTTGCCTTTAGATCAGGCAGCCTCGGAAGTTGTTTCTAGTGCTCGAAAAAAGATTCAATCAATTCTTCATGGTATTGATGAAAGAATCTTGGTGATTGTTGGCCCATGTTCGGTTCATGATGTTGATGCTGCTATTGAATATGCAAATCGTTTAGCTCCATTGAGAAAGCAATATAGCCAGTATCTAGAAATTGTTATGCGTGTTTATTTTGAAAAACCTCGTACAACTGTTGGTTGGAAAGGACTTATTAATGACCCTCATCTTGATGATTCATATGATATAAATACTGGCTTAAGAAAAGCAAGAGGTTTATTGCTTGATTTAGCCAAAAAAGGAATGCCTGCTGCCACTGAATTACTTGATCCAGTTGTTCCTCAATATATTGCTGATTTAATTAGTTGGACAGCTATTGGAGCACGAACAACAGAAAGCCAGACTCATCGTGAAATGGCTTCTGGATTATCAATGCCGGTTGGTTATAAGAATGGTACTGATGGGACAGCAACTATTGCGATTAATGCAATGCAAGCGGCTTCAAAACCTCATCATTTTTTAGGAATTAATAACGATGGTCACGCTTCTATAGTGAGTACTACAGGCAATCCAGATGGTCACCTTGTTCTAAGAGGTGGTAAGAATGGAACTAATTATCATCTTGATGCAATTAATTTAATTGCAGATGAATTGGCACAATTTAAAATGCCTGGAAGAGTCATGGTTGATTGTAGTCATGGCAACTCCAATAAAGATTTTCGTAGACAATCAGAAGTTTTGCGGGATGTTGCATCACAGTTAAAAGGTGGATCAAAGAATGTAATGGGCGTAATGATTGAAAGTCATCTTGTAGAGGGTAATCAGAAATTAAACTCAGATTTGTCAAAACTTACCTATGGGCAAAGTGTTACGGATGCATGCATCAACTTTTCTACAACTGAAGTTTTATTAGAGGAACTAGCTGAATCAGTCAAATAAATTTAGTGGTTTTTTTATATTCCTACTAACCATATCCCTAGACAAGTTACTCCAATAGGAACAGTTAAATTATCAATACCCCATGGACTGATTTGTTCTAAAAAAGTTGCTATTAGTGAAATTATGACAATTTCTAGAGGCTGTATGCCTAAATTATTAGTTGAAGAGATAAGGGAAGTCGTTATAGCTACCACTGACCCCATTGTTAATGTTCCAATAATTGATTTTGTTTGACCCAGTATTGACCATTTTGGAGAGTGAATAGATTTTCCGATTACACCTGCTAATCCATCACCAAAAGCCATTGCGAGTACACCTATCGAAATTGATGATGCATAGCGCGGCCAGAAAAGTAAAAGTAGAAGTGTGATACTGACACCATAAGCAATTGTCCCGAAACTTTTTCTTTCAATATCCTCAATGGAAGGCAATAAACGATATTGGTAATTAACACCTAAGGCTATTGTGATCAATAATGCAGTTAAGAAAGCTATATTTTTTGGAATATCAAATAGCCAGGCTAGAAGAATTACAGGCCCTGTTCCAATATGAATAATTTTTCTACTTAACTCTTCTTGCTTAGGAAAATATTTTTTACATAGAAATGCAATTAATAAAATTATAATTATCCATAAAGAAATAAGAAAAATAGCTATTTGAATAGGCAATGTTTAAGCAGCGTTTTGATGAGTAGTCATTACTCTCAATTTTAAAATTGCTTTTGCCTCAAGTTGTCTGACACGCTCTCTAGAAACATTTATTTGTCTTCCAATTTCGGCAAGAGTCAGTGGTTCTTCTCCATCAAGGCCAAAGCGAAGTCTCATGATTTTTTGCTCTCTCTCATTTAATTGAGATAACCATCCTCCAAGGTGTTCTTTTTGAATACTTCTATCCATCCCCTCCATGGGCTCATCAGAATTTGGGTCGGGAATTAGTTCTCCAAGAGTACTACGATCCTCTTCGCCTCTTGCATGAGCATCAAGAGAGGCGCAAGGCGCGCTTTGCGACATTAGATCTTCTAGATCTTGGGGTTCAATTCCCATTGCGTTTGCCAACTCTAGTCGATTTGGTTGCCTACCAAGTCGATGAGATAATTCACGAGATATGCGGCGCATTTTTGAGAGTTTTTCGCTGATATGTATTGGCAGTCGAATAGTTCTAGCACTGTTATCAATGGCACGAGTCATCCCTTGTCTTATCCACCAGTACGCATAGGTTGAGAATTTATAACCCATTGCAGGATCAAATTTATCAACAGCTCTCTCTAATCCAATGGCACCTTCTTGAACTAAATCAAGTAATTCGAGACCTTGATTTTGATACTTTTTCGCAACACTTACAACAAGTCTCAGATTTGCAGCCATCATGCGATCTCTTGCCCGCTTTCCCATTTTTATTTTGTGTTTCTGACGGGTAGAGCGTTGTTCAAGAGGAAGGCTCAACAAATCTTTCATTTGTTGCACATGATGAGCAAGCTCAATTTCTTCTGCAGGAGTCAGAAGTGGGACTCTTCCAATACTTGTGAGATAGAAACCTATCGCATCAGTTGCCAGACGATTACTTTGTTTTCTAGAACTTCGAGATTTTTGACTACTTACAGTTGATGCAGATAGTTTTTGACTTGTGCTTGCCGAATTAGACTTTTCTGATGAAACATCAGAAATTTCCTTGGCAGATTCCAGCGGGATCCCCATCACCCTGGCCTCTTAAAATTAGATTTATTAAGAAGTTAGCACTTATAAGGAGAAGTTGACTAATTGAAACGAAAAATTTATGACTTTTTGCCTAATTAGGTATAAAGCGCATCAAAAAAATAGATTAAATGTTTTTACAAAGCTTTGAAATTTTTTTAATTCTCTTCTTTTTTGTATAGCTTAATAATTTTTTCTTGAATATATTTTTTCTTTTCATTTAAAATTCGATTTTTGGTGTAGCTACCATCACTTTGCATGTTCCAAGAGTCTTTATTTCCTTCTAAATAACAATCTAATAAATGTTTAATTTCTTTTTTAATTTTATTGTCTTCAATAGGTGTAACTGCTTCAACTCTTCTATCTAAATTACGTCTCATCCAATCTGCACTACCAATAAAGACTTCTTCATCTCCATCGTTGTTAAACCAAAAGATTCGTGAATGCTCTAAAAACCTACCAATAATGCTTGTTACTTTTATATTTTCGCTTAAGCCTTTTTTCTGAGGATATAGGCAGCACATTCCTCTAATTATAAGTTCAATTTTTACTCCTTCCTGTGATGCTACATAAAGTAGTTTTATAATTTCTGGATCTACCAGGGAATTCATTTTGGCTATTATTTTTGCCGGTAAGTTATTTTTTGCATAATTGATTTCTCTTCTTATTAGCGTTTCTATTCCAGTTCTAAGAGTTACCGGTGCAACTAATAATTTTCTATAGGATTTTTGTTTAGCAAATCCTGTCAGATAATTAAATAGTTCTATAAGATCTTGACCAAGCTCAGGCTGACAAGATAGTAAACCAAAATCTGTATATGTTTTAGACGTTTTTGAATTATAATTGCCAGTCCCAATATGAAAGTATGTTCTTAATCTATTTTTTTCTTTTCTTATGATCAAAGCGATTTTTGTATGAGTTTTCAGTCCAATAACTCCATAGACAACATGAACTCCAGCTTGCTCTAATTGTTTTGCCCATTGGATATTATTATCTTCATCAAATCTTGCTTTTAATTCAACTAGAGCCATTACTTGCTTTCCTTTCTCAGCGGCTCTTATTAGTGCATCAATGATTAAAGAGTCTTTGGAAATCCTATATAAGGTCATTTTAATTCCCATGACTTGCTTGTCTTCCGCAGCTTGATTAATAAACTCCTCGACTGACGTAGAGAAAAGGTTGTATGGGTGATGGACTAGTAAATCATTACGGCGAATAATGGAAAATATACTTTTAAAATTGTTTTTATTTCTAGTATCTAATTCTTCTTGATCTCGCAATTGACTAATTTTGAGTGAATTATGAGTAATCCCTTGATGTTCTTTAAATTTTAATTTTGGAAGATTGAAAGTTGTTAATTCTATTAATTCATCTAATGCTAGTAACCCTTCAATTTGATATAAATTTTCTTTGTCAATATTCATTCCTTCTTGTAAAAGATCAAGAATTACTTTGGGCGTATTTGTAGAGACTTCTAGCCTCACTACTTCACCTCCCTTGCGACGCTTGCGTAAACCTTCTTCTAATGCGCTCATTAAATCATCAGCTTCAATGTCTCGAAGCTCTAGATCAGCATCTCTTGTAACGCGAAAGAACGAATATTCTTTAACACTCATCCCAGGGAAAAGCATAGATAGATTATTTGCAATGATTTGCTCAATTGCAATACCTGTGTATATTGTTGATTCATGACCATGAAGTTCAACTGGAATACTTATAAATCTAGAAATACTCTCACCAGGAATTTTTATGCGGGTAAATTGTTCTTTATCTGATTCACTATCGACGATAATTGCAGCTAAGTTTAAACTTAGATTACTTATAAAAGGGAATGGATGAGAAGGATCAACTGCTAAGGGTGTTAGTATCGGAAAAATTGCAGTTGTAAAATAATTATCTATCCAAATCTTTTGCCTTTCATTTAACTCATTATATTCAAGTATAAATATATTATCTTTCTTAAAGTCCTCGTCTATATATTGTCGTGTTTTATATTGCTGTGTTTTTAAAATAGGATCTAAATAATTTCGAATTTCAATAAGTTGTTCTTCTGGAGATTTTCCATCTTGGCTTCTTTTTAAGATTCCACCTTCTACTTGTGATTTTAATGACGCAACTCTAACCATAAAAAACTCATCTAAATTATTGCTAAAGATTGAACTGAATTTAATTTTTTCTAGTAACGGCGTTTCCTCTTCTATGGCGAGTTCTAACACACGTTTATTAAAATCTATCCAACTCAGTTCACGATTAATATAAGTTTCATTATTGATTTTTGGACTAGTCATATCTACAACTAATTTATTGAGTTCCTAATTATCATTTTAATATCTTGGTCATCTATCAGTCTAGGAGACTACTTTGTGATTGCTAACACTTCTACCGGAAATTAAAAACATAACAAATAGGAGAACGAATATAGTCCCAAAGAATGGACTTCTAGGGCCAAAAAGATCATATGATCGGCCTGCGGCTATTGCCCCAAGAAAAGTTCCCAGACTTTGTAAACCCTGCAGATTTCCCAATACTGCTCCTTGACCTATAGAACTTAGTCTTCTCGAGATTAGTGCTCTTAAACTAGGCGTTACTAGTCCAGTACCCATTGCCAGGATTGCGACGCCACTAAATACAAGAGGAATTGAAGTGTCGATATTTGCGAGAGTTAAAAGAATACATCCTGTCATTACAAAGCCAATACCAGTAAAGGTTAATCTTGATTCTCCGAATCTTTTCACCAGAGGTCCAATTAGACCTCCTTGGACAATCATCGCGATAACTCCAACAACAATAAAAGCAGCACTACATAATTCAGGACTCCATCCAAATTTTTCTTTTAGATAAAGAACTAAAACAGCTGTAAAGCCATTAAAAGCCATAAAGAACATAAAAAATGATAAGCAAAGTCTTCTGGCTAAAGGGTTTTTGAATACAATTAGTAGCTGACTAATTGGATTTAAATCTCTTTTTCGTGGTAATAAATTTCTTTTATTTTTGGGCAGTGTTTCAGGTAAAAACCAAATGACAAAAATAAGATTAAATATTGCAAATCCGCTTGCGACCCATACAGGCAAAGTAACACTAAACTTAGCTAGTGCTGTTCCTAATCCTGGCCCAAGAATAAAACCTAAACCAAACGCAACTCCAATTAAGCCAAAGGTTTTTGCTCTATTTTCGGGAGTTGATATATCTGCAAGTACTGTAGTAGCAGTAGCTGCTGTACCGCCACTTATTCCATCAATTATTCTGGCTAAAAATAATAAAGATAAAGGTACAGTTGAGGCCCACAAAGGTAAATAATTATCCCAATTTAGGCTTACAGTTAATGCAAATAGACATATTCCTATGACTGAACCTGATACACATGTGATCATGATCGGCTTACGACCGAAACGATCACTCATTGCTCCAATTAATGGGGCTGCAGCAAATTGGGATATTGCATAAGTGCCAGTTAGAAAACCAAGAGTCGTCGCGCTTGTTGTGAATTGCTCTAATAAAAATGGTAATAAAGGCAAAACAATAGTTTCACCTAATCGATCATCTAGAAGTGTTATGAAAGCTCCTAAAAGTGTGGGAATTTTTAGCCTTCTCAAAGCAAATAGCTCATAATTTATTCACCCTCTCATACTGTCAGAGAACTTGGATTCATTTAACAGAAACAGTTTAAAACGATATTTGCGACCTTGTGAGAGTTCTGATGAAATGTCTCTCAGAGAAGTTTATGAAGATGCTATCCGAACTTGTGATAAATCCTTATATAGCCAAGAACAGATTGAAGCATGGTCAGCTTTGGCGTATCTCCCTGGGATTTTAGATAAGCCCCTGAAGCAAGGGGTGGGCTGGGTGAGTTGTGTTAATCAAACGATTGAAGCATTTGCTTTGATATATCCCCATAATCGCTTGGCATTGCTTTATTGCCGAGGGCGTTCGTCGCGGCAGGGGCATGCTACGGCTCTATTAAATCAAATTGAGGCAGATACTCTCAAAGATAGACCTATTACTTTACAAACAGAGGCTAGTTTATGTAGTTATCAACTACTTTTACGTCATGGATGGAAGATTGTTGCTCCTGAGGAGATTCAAATAGGTGGTGTGCATTTTTCTCGTTATTTAATGAAAAAGACTTTGCATTAAACTGTTTTTTAAAGGTCTTAGGAATCAATATTTTCGTCACTCCAATCAATTAATTTTTCTAAGTGCTTGATAGCAGATCCTGAATTGATTACTTCTTTAGCTTTATTAATTCCTTCTTTAATATCAGAGCTTAAGCCTGCATAAAAAAAGTAAATACCAGCATTCCACTCTAGCGCTTTCGTTAAAGGGCCTTCGCCATTAAGTGCTTGTAAAGCAAATCTCTTCCATTCTTTGATGTCGCTCCATTCAAAATCTTTTCCAGAACATTCGTAGTCTTTGGGATGAAAAACAGTTCTAGTTCCATGTTGATTTTTGTAGTGTCCAATTGTTGATGAACGACTTATTGAAAGATCTATTCCACCTTCAAGTCCTTTGATAGTAATCACATTTTGTTCTCCCATAAGCTCTAAGGTCTTCCAATGTCTCTCTTCAGTAGGAGAATGAACATAGCCACTTATATGTAAATGTTTTCCTTGATGACATGTCCAGATTAATTCCATACTTGCAAGAGGTGGTCGCTTACCTATTTGATCTCTGTAAGGAATTAAATTTTCAGCTAGCGGAAAATGATCTGGCTGATGTATTAAAGCTAGGTCGTTATGGTTGAAAAAACTTTGCAGTTGTTCTACGGATAGACCAGTTAAATTTATTCCTAAGGCGTGAAAGAGTTCGTTATGGGTAACGCCATATTTCACTGGCATACGAGAACCACCATGCAAAATAACAGGCTGTTTCTGAGTTAGTAATAGTAAAGTTGTTAGAGGGTAAATAGGTGCTGTTTTTTTTCGACCATCAAAAGGCATCCCAAAAAATATAGGTTGACGTTGATTACTGGGTGATTCGATCTTTGGTCCAAGTTCTATATAGGCATCAATCATCCCGGCTAATTCTTCAGGGATAGGACGTCTAATTCTATGTGCAATCATGAAGCCACCAATTTGTGCTGCACTTGCTTCTTCTTTCAGCATCAGCATGAGAGCTGATTTAGTTTCTTCGCGAGTAAGACTTTTTCCTGTAAACTCACCACTACCTATTTTTTTTAAATAGGTTTTAAATTCTTCATATTTATGTGTCATTGGATTTTATATTTCAAAGTTAAGTTGTTTTTTTGCAAGTTCTTTGCGTTCAGCATTCTTTAAATTTTTAACTAAATCTAATAGGATATTTTTACTAATTTCAGTACCGATTGAACCAAGAGCCATTAGGCCATAGTATGCAGATTTATCCGAGCCTTTTTGTATTACATCGCGGATGGCTTCACAGATATCTAAGCTTTCACGTCTTTGAATTATTGTCAGTGTTTTGATCACGATCTCTTCTCTGAAATCATTTAAAGGAGATTTTGCTATCTCAAGTAAATCAAAATCAGAAAGTAAATGAGCTTTGAATTTTAATAATTCTAAACCAGCTATTTTCATTTGTTGACTTTTTTCTTCTAATGTTTTTTTAATAAGCTCAATCGGTAAGGTTCCTCCCCAGCAAGCCAAAGCTTCTACGACCTTGATGTTCATTGTGTCATCACTATAAAGATGGTTTAAGAGCCATTCTTTGGCATCATCTTGATAAGTAAGTCCTGCAGCAAGGATTAGTTCATCTTTATTTCCATACGTCTTAAGTAGATCTTTTATTTTTATCCATCCTACTTTTGATAATTGTCCCAAGCGAATAGCGATTTCTTGTCTAAGTTCAAAGTTAATATTTGGATTGTATGCAGTCTTAAGCCAATCAGCGCTTGGCTTGGTTTTTTTCGCGTTATTAATGGTATCCCATATATTGCTTTCTTCAATAATCATAGAATTTAAATTGAGTGGATTAGAAAATAATTAATCAGAGTAATTCTTTAATTTACTATTTGTTTATTAATCAAGTCAAGCCTCTGATTTACTTAGAGATCAATTCAAAATCTTTGAAAATTGTAAAAACTACTAAGTAGTAGACATATTATTAAGAAAGCCTAGAAAATTGTATTCTAGGCTTTCTTAATTTAGTTTAATATTTAATATTTAATATTTTTAATTTTATCTTGCACCAAGTTGTGCTGCTACCTCTCTTTCTAGTTTTTCATCTTTGATGTCAGGTAAAACGTTAGAGATTGGGGTTTTGTGGGTGCTATAGAAAAGCATTCCAATAAATACCATTCCTCCAACAATATTTCCAACCGTCACTGGCAAGAAATTCCAAAAAATTACTTTTGTAAAAGGAATACCTGATCCCAGTAGCGGTCCAGTTGTATGCAAAAACATATTAACTACTATGTGCTCCATTCCCATTGTTTGGAATGCAGTTATAGGTAGCCAGCAAGCAAGTATCTTTCCTGGAACACTTTTACTTACAAGTGCCATTGTTACACCTAAACAAACCAGCCAGTTTGCAATTACTCCACGTAAAAATGCAAGGAAAAAACCAGTACTGCCAAGTGCTTCATATTTAATAACTGTGTTTGCTTTATGTATAGCTATTATTTTTGCTGCAACAACTGCCCATCCTTTTCCACCTTCAGCAGCAGCTAATGGATCAACATTTCCAGCACTGGACAAGCTTATGGATAGTAGAACTGCAACAAATGCTGTACCTAGAAAATTACCGATCCAAACCCATAGCCAATTCCTTACAGTTGCAGACCAAGAACTCTTTCCAGCCCATACGGCCATTGGTAGTAACGCAAAATTACCAGTAACAAGCTCCATACCGAAAAGAACGATACTTGCAAAACCAAAAGGAAATATAAAAGAACCTAACCAAGGCATCCCAGATTGAATACCTATAGTAATTGCAAGACATGTAGCTAAACCTAAAATTGCTCCTGAATAGAAGCCTCTTATTAGCAAGTTTTTTACGCTTACAGATGATTTCTTTCCACCTGCAGCAATCATTCCATCTACCAATTCATTTGGTAGGACGTAGTCCATTTGTGAAGCACTTGAAGTCATAAATTTAAAAATTAAGAAAAATAATTGTTTATAAAATCGAATTAGTTACTAATTCGATTCATAAATTTGGAAAAGATGTCGGGGCTACCATTGGCTCTATTCACTAACGGTTTATCTTTACCAAGGTTGTTAAACCAATTCATGAAACGAGAAATAGAATCTTTAGGTAAGACGTAGCTCATTTGAGAAGTACTTTGAGTCATAAATTTAAAAATTAAGAAAAATAATTGTTTATAAAATCGAATTAGTTACTAATTCGATTCATAAATTTGGAAAAGATGTCGGGGCTGCCATTAGCTCGATTAATCAGGGGTTTGTCTTTGCCAAGAGGACTAAACCAATTCATAAATCGAGATAATGAAACAGATTTGTTACTTAAAAATATTTTTTCTTTTGCCTCAAAATTTGAGATAAGTAAATCTTTTAGTACATCTTTTAATTCATCTTGAGGGACAGATTTTTTTATTAATTCTCCTAATTTATAATTAGGTCCTTGTGATCCACCAATGCTTATATCGTAAGCTTCAACGGTTTTCCCTTCTTTGTCTTTAGCTTTTTTACCAGTTAAACCAATTCCTCCCATGTAGGCTTGCCCACAACTATTAGGACATCCGGTCCAATGAATCTTTAATTCGTCTTTTAAATCTAATTCTGTGTCTAATTCATGCGAGATTTTTAAAGCTTGATCTTTTGTATTTGTTAGAGCGAATCCACAATAGGTATTTCCAGTACAAGAAACAGTACCTGCTGCAATAGTTTCTGGTTCTAATGGAAACTTTTGTAAGAGAGATTGCCCCTTAAATGCTTCAATTAGATTTGTATCTATACCAGTGAAAATAATATTTTGATCTTCGGTTAGTCTTATTTCATTATCACCAAAATTTTCGCATATATTTGCTAGATCTTGTAAATCTTCAGCTAAAAGGCGACCTACTGGAACATGAATTCCTGCAAAATATTTATGTTCTTGTTTTTGAGGATGAATTCCAAAAAATGACCTTGGTTTATTTGCAAAGATTGAACCTGGATCTTCTTTTAACTCTCCATATTGCTTTTCTACAAGATCTCTAAATGTTTCAATACCAATTTTATTTAAATAAAATCTAAACCTACCTTTAGGTCTTATATTGCGTTCCCCATTATCTCTCCATAGGGATAAAATAACTGATGTTAATTCATAAATTTTTTCTTCTTCAACCCAGGCATTTAATGGAACTGCATATTCATTCATTACTGATGAAAGTACACCTCCAATCCAAACACTAAAACCTAAAACATTATTAATTTTAACTGGATGAAAAATTAAATCATTATGTAAAAGAAAATTATCTTTAGAGCCTGCTATAGCTGTGTTCCACTTTCTTGGAAGATTTGAAAATTCTGAATTTCCTTTGCCTTCTTTAATTAAATGATCTTGCATTTTTGATGTATATGTTCTTGTATCTATAATTTCTTCTGGATCAACTCCAGCGATGGGATTTCCAGTAACATTTCTTGGATTATCAAATCCAGATTGAGTTGTTGATATGTTTACTTTTTTTAATCTATTTAATATCTCAGGTAAATCACTAATTAAAACACCTCTAAGTTGTATATTTTGTCTAGTTGTTATGTCACAACTTCCATTCTCTCCATATCTCGCAACAATTGACGCAATTACCTTTAATTGTTCTGCATTAATTATTCCATTAGGTATTCTTAACCTTAACATAAACTTTCCAGGTGTTTTTGGTCTCCAAAACATCCCATACCATTTCAATCTTAATTCTAAATCTGTTTTATCCATTTCCTCCCATCCCATTTCAGCAAATTTGTCTATATCCTTTCCTATTTCAAGTCCATCTTTAGCAGCTTTATTTTTTTCAACTTGATTTAGTTTTTTGCCTTCTAGATAATATTGAACCATTGGTTTCGATAGATTACATTTATTATTAACCGTGAAAACCTACATCTTGTGTGTATCAGTTTTTACCAAATTTTTTATTCATTTTGGTATCATTCAATACATCCTATTTATCCATTTAATTGATTAATTGGTTTCAAAATTTTTCATTTAGTATTGGCGTCCAATTTCTCCGAGGCTTCTAATCGCTCCACTTTTGAGCATTTCCCAAACCTCTTTCATAGCAAAGAGGTCTCTATGAAAAGTACTTTTGAATCTTTTTCTTCCTCTGTATTGAATGTTTCTTCGATCAACCCCCTCTCCTCGCCTGAAATTATTTGTTCTCGAGTATCTAGAATTTCTCATCATCTCAATTTTAATAAATTAGTTGAAAGTACTAATACATCTTCAGATGTCCATCAAAAGTTGTCTTTGTTACCAAATAGAATTAATTGTGAGCCTCCTCACCATTTACATTTACTAGTTCATGGTTCTCGAGGTGGTGAGATACATCCATCTCTTCTTTCTTTGGTTGACCAATTAAAAACGCTTAAAAATCGCTCTGTTTCAATAGAGGCTTTAACTGATGAAAATCCAGAACAAATTGACATCGGTAATAGGTCAGTGTTTTTAGTTCCTCTTTTTTTGTTACCTGGAAGTCATGTTTGTATTGATGTACCAAAAATATTTAAACGTTTGCAAGAAGATGGACAAAATATAAAATTGTTTCCTTTCCTAGGTTCTTTTATACCATGGCTATCATTAATAGATGATCTAATAACTAGTCAGAGTCCTTTTGTTAAACCTGCATTGATTCATCACCCTGTCTCTTCAGATACTTCAAGTGTTTTTCTTAAGTCCTTAGAAAAATTCCTAAATATTCCTCTTTATTCATGGTCTAGATGGAATCAAGATACTGTTAAAAAGGCGAACAATTATCTTCCTATTCCCTATCTTTTGACTCCCAACAAAAATGTAGAAATTGATAGTCAAGGAGAGCAGCTTAAATCTTTGCTTCAGATTGATATTATTCATCGTGGTCTTGTCAATATTTTGGGTAACTTGCCATGAATACAAATCAGTTTGGCACTGTGCATCTTGTCGGAGCAGGTCCTGGTGATCCCGATTTATTAACAGTTAAAGCGCAAAAACTAATTAGTAAATGTGATGCGCTTGTATACGACTCTTTAGTTCCTATAGAGCTACTTGAATTAGTTTCTTCAAATTGTCAACTTCATTCAGTAGGTAAGAGGCGTGGTCATCATTCGGTTCCTCAGAGGACAACGAATGATATTTTGTTTGATTTAGCAAAGACTTATTCTTGTATTGTTAGATTAAAAGGTGGCGATCCATTTTTGTTTGGTAGAGGTGCGGAAGAAGCTTCTTATCTTCATAAAAAAGGGGTTCCAGTACAAGTCGTACCTGGGGTTACATCAGGTATAGCTGCTCCTGCTTATGTTGGGATACCTATTACTCATAGACTTGCTGGATCTTCAGTCACTTTTGTGACTGGACATGAGGGGATTGATAAAAAACGCCCAGCTGTAAATTGGCGGTCTTTAGCGAAATCCAGTGATGGAATAGTTATATATATGGGTGTTCATAATTTAAAATTTATCTCAGCAGAGTTGATTGCTGGTGGTATGAATCCTGAGACTTCTACGGCAGTTATTGAGCAGGGGACTGTAATTGGTCAACGTTATATTAAGAGCCCTTTGGTAAAGCTTTTTGATCGAGTTCAAGAAGAAAATTTAAGGTCTCCTTCGATTGTTGTAATAGGTTCTGTTGTGGATTTTCAAGTAGAAGCTTGCTCTCCAAAGCCAGCTGAAGTGACATTTCCAATTCCTATATAGATAGTCTGTCAGATATTATTTTTTAGATTTTTAACAAATTCAGCCAAAATTCTTTGGGATTAGTTGATATTTTTAATTCTTTTTGGTTTATTTTTTGAATTGGACGACAACTTAAACTATTGATTAAAAACCATTCATCATTATCTTTTGGTGTCGCTTCAATGAGAGCTTCTTTTATTATATTCAACTCAATTCCTCGTTGACGCATTATGCCAGGTAGACAACCACTATTCGATGGTGGAGTCAACCAATTATTTTCTCTTTTTACTAATATATTTGCTGTAGTGGCGCAACATATTTCACCTTGACTATTTAATAATATTGCATCATTAAAGCCTGCATTCTTTGCTTCTATGCGCGCTTGAATTCCTTGGTTATAGGAAAATGTTTTACAATAACTCAATCGGCTAAAAGAATTTCTTCTTTCAGTTTGACTAATTATTGTAGATATAGCTTCAAAATTTGGTTGATAAGAATCTATCTCCAACCAAAAACTATGATGGCTTGTATTGCTGATATCAATTCCACGTTGTTTTGATGCTCCTCGAGTCCAATTAATACGAATTACTCCATTGACATTATTTAATTGTGATCGGTTAATGCCATCTTCAATGAGTGAAATCAACCATTCTTTTGATGGTGGAGGATTCATTTCTAAAATACTTGTACTGTTTTCCCATCTATTTAAATGCTCATTAAGAAGCTGCGGAACTCCATTCAAAATGAAAATTGTTTCAAAGATTCCATCTGCAAAGTTGAGACCTCGATCATTAATTGGCACTTTTAAATCTTTGAAGATTCCCCAGTGACCATTAATCCAGCCTAATTTTTCTTTCTTATTTTCAGTCATGTTAATGCTTTTATAAGTGGCATTAATTTCCAATTCATTTCCTCAGCTTCCTTTTGACTATCTGAATCTGCAACAATTCCACATCCAGCATTAGCAGTAATAGAGGATTCTTTAATCATTAAAGATCGAATGAGAATATTGCTATCAAGGACCCCATCCCAATTTATATTTAATATTGATCCACAATATGGACCTCTCGCTGTTGGTTCAAGCTCGTACAATCTTTTACATGCCCTAAGCTTGGGTGCTCCTGTTACGGATCCTCCTGGCCAACAGGCTTCAAGCAAGTCAACCCATGTTTTATTTGTATTGAGTCTACCTTTAACTACTGAAGTGAGATGATGAACTTGTGAATAGCTTTCTAAAACTAGTAGATGAGGGACTTTGATTGAACCAGGTTGGCATACTCTTCCAAGATCATTTCTTAGCAGATCTACAATCATTACATTCTCAGCATGATCTTTTGGACTACAAATAAGCTCTGCTGCCCAATCAGCATCTTTTTCTGGATCTCTATCTCTGGGTCTAGTTCCTTTGATTGGTCTCGTTTCCACCTCACCACTGGGTAACGCTTTTAAAAATCTTTCTGGTGAAGTTGATATAATAGCTTCTCCTCTTGCCATCTGATCGCCGATAATTACTCCAGCAAATGGAGAAGGGGAGTATTTTTTAAGTTTTGAATATACGTCTATTGGACGCATGGATTCTGGCAATGGGGCTTGGCATGAGGTAGTTAGATTAGCCTGAAAAATATCACCTTTCGCAATCCATTCTTTGATCTCATCAACTCTTTTAGAATATTCTTGATTTGTTAACTTCCAGTCCCAAGATTCTAGGGGAATACTATGTTTGCGTTCTGTTTGTTTTGTCGTTTTAGAGTCAGCTTTGGAAAGGTTTTGATGAAAAGTACTACTCAGAAAATTCTTCATAATTGATAGGCGCTGTTGATCTTTGCCTTCTAGCCATAGCTCTTTCTTTTGAAGATCAAATTTTAATATAGGGTCATGAGAGGCTATCCATAAAGTTGCCATAGAACTTGTTTGCCATGGATTTTGTGGCTCTGTCCAAGATGCAGCTTCATAACTCAGCCAACCAGTCCAATGCCCTGGCGGTAATTCGCGTAAAATTTTAAAAGGATTTGAATTCTTTTTTGAAATTTCTAATTCTCTAGAACAAAACTGTTCTATAGGATTAATTCCTAAGGTGACCCATCGACCTAGATCACTACCATCGCCATCAAGCCATATAAATCCTTCCTCTCCCCATTCTTGAATTAATTTGTAAGCTACTAGCTCAGGTGATTCCCACTTAGTTAGTAGTCGTTTAATGTTGTTCACTAGATATTTTGACTACATAGATCTTCCCGACCTATTTCTTTTAATGCTTTATCTCTAATACGACAACTATCACATCTACCACACGGTTTACTTTCACCTTGATAGCAACTCCATGTTTTTTCGATAGGAATTTTTAAGCGTAATGCTTCTTTAAAGATTTTTGTTTTTTCCCAATCTAGTAGTGGAGCCCAAAGCTTTATACCTCTCCCCTCTCGTCCTACTCTGCTGGATAAGTTAGCTAATTCTTGATAGGCCTCTAAATAATCCGGTCTGCAGTCTGGATATCCAGAATAATCCATGGCATTTATTCCTAATGCTATTTGATTGGCTCCACGAGCTTCTGCAAGGCTTAATCCAATAGCAACAAAGATAGTGTTTCTACCTGGAACGTAAGTGCTAGGAATAGTATTTTTTTGTAAGCCTTTCGTGGGTATTATTTGTGACGTGTCGGTTAAGGAGGACCCACCCCAAGAAGATAAATCAATCTTGATCTTTATGTGATCCTCAAGATTTAAATCTTTTGCTAAATCTGTTGCTGCTGCTAATTCCTTAAGATGACGTTGGCCATAATCAAAGGATAATCCAATTACTTTTTGCCCAGCTTCCATAGCGATACAAGCTGCTGTAGCTGAATCAATTCCTCCAGAAAGTAATGCAATTGTTGTCTGTTCAATCATTATTTTTTTGTAATCTAATGAAGCAAAATCTCATTAATCGAGATGGTTAGAGTACACCTAGCCATTTGTGAGTTTGCATACTTAATCTCCAATCAGGATTGTATTTTACAAACTTGATTGCGAGTGTTTGCCCCTCTTCATTTTCCCATCCTGCTTGCAAAAATAATTTAGGTTGAATCTTTTCATTGTTTTTTATTAAATCAGCCATTTTTTTAGCAAAAAGTATATCTTCGGCGTTATGTATAACAACTTTTAATTCTTGGCAAGATAAAAGATTATCAAGGCGTGGATGAGAATGCCGTTTCGGAGATAATGTTATCCAATCTGGGTTACCACTAAGTTTATCTACGCCACTGGTTTCGAGATGAATTGGAATAGATTTTTTCTCTTGGTTGAGTGTAGATTTTCTAATTTCTCTGCATAGATGATCTAAATTATGATGTAGTGGCTCACCTCCTGTGATTACAACAAAAGCTGCACCTTCTTTTTGGGCTTTGGCTGTGCTAATTGATAAATCTATCAAACTTCGTTGTGGATGAAGTTCGGAATTCCATGAATTTTTTGTATCACACCAAGGACATCCAACTTTACAACTAGCTAATCTGATGAAGTAAGCGCTTCTACCAGCATGTTCACCTTCTCCTTGTAGAGAATGAAAACATTCCACTACTGGTAGAGATGGTTCCATTTATTGCTGTTCAAGAGATTTTTTTTCAATAATTTTTGATTGTGGATTTAATGCCTCACTTGGTGAGGATGGTACGCGTAATTGTGCAGCTTGAATCAAGCCACTAAATAAAGGGTGTGGTTTCCCTGGCCTAGAGAGAAATTCTGGATGATATTGACATGCAATAAAAAATGGATGATTTTTTAATTCTATTAGCTCTACCAATCGACCATCAGGTGAAGTACCACTAATTACATAACCAGATTCCATTAGGAGAGTCCTATATGAATTATTAAACTCATAACGATGTCTATGCCTTTCGTAAACAACTTCTTCGTTGTATAAACTTTGCCCGGTTGTATTGGTTTGAAGTCTACAAGGATATACTCCTAATCTCATTGTTCCTCCTAGATCAACTACGTCTTGTTGTTCTGGTAGTAAGTGAATTACAGGGTGTTTTGAATTTGGATTTAGTTCGGCACTAGATGCATCTTCTAAACCAGCTAAATTGCGAGCCCATTCAATGACAGCACATTGCATACCTAAGCAAAGTCCAAGAAAAGGGACCCTTTGCTCCCTTGCCCATCTGATAGCAGCTATTTTTCCATTGACGCCACGGTTACCAAAACCTCCAGGAACGACAATTGCGTCCATTCCCTGAAGAAGTTTTTCTGCACCCTCTGATTCGATGTTCTCTGCATTGATCCAGTGAAGATCTAAAGATGCATCTTGCGAGATACATGCATGACGTAATGCTTCAACTACTGATAAGTAGGCATCATTTAATTGTACATATTTGCCAACTAATGCAACTTTGACAGAAGGACCTGGATTTCGCAATTTATGGACTAATTGTTCCCAGTCTTTTAAATCACTTTCATGATCATTCAGATCCAAGCAATCTAAGACTTCCTTACAAAGTCCTTCATCTTTGAGAGCTAATGGTACTGAGTAAATACTGTCAGCATCAAGAGATGCTATTACCGCATCAGAGTTCACCCCACAGAAACCCCCTATTTTATTTTTTAAATCATTATTAATGGGCCTGTCACTGCGACAAACTAAAATATCTGGCTGAATACCTATAGAACGTAATTCTTTTACTGAGTGCTGTGTTGGCTTGGTTTTAATTTCTCCAGATGTACCGATGTAAGGCAATAATGTGACGTGAACATAAACAACATCGTTTCTTTTTACATCCCCTTTAAATTCTCTTATTGCCTCCAGAAAAGGTAGAGATTCAATATCTCCAACTGTTCCTCCAATTTCTGATATCACTACATCTGCACCACTATTGTCTGCCACACGTTTAATTCTCTCGCGAATTTCACGAGTGATGTGGGGGATGACTTGAACTGTTCTTCCGTCATAGTCACCTCTTCTTTCTTTATTAATAACAGCTTGATAAATGGAACCTGTCGTGACACTGTTTAGTCTTGACATTGCAGTATCTGTAAAGCGCTCATAATGCCCCAGGTCTAAATCAGTTTCAGCACCGTCTTCAGTTACAAAAACCTCTCCATGTTGAAAAGGGCTCATCGTCCCAGGATCAACATTTAGATATGGGTCAAGCTTCAAAATAGAAACACTGTATCCTTTAGACTTCAGTAGTCTGCCAAGACTTGCGGCAACAATTCCTTTGCCAATGCTTGAAACTACACCACCAGTGACGAAAACAAATTTTGCCATTTACTTTTCAATCATTCTTTAAGCTACCTTGATCCAGCAAAACGCCAAGGAATTTACATATTTTCTATCTAGGATAATGTTTTTGCTGCTAATTTCTATCAATTCAATCAGGTTCGATCCAAGTTGAGGCTATATGGAGGTCTTCTAATTGTTTATTTTCTACAGTTGCAGGGGCTTTAGCCATAGAACATCGAGCTTGTTGTGTTTTTGGAAAAGCGATAGTATCTCTAATCGAATCTTCACTGGCTAAAAGCATAACTATTCTGTCAAGTCCAAATGCAATTCCACCATGTGGAGGAGCACCCAATGAAAGTGCATCAATTAAAAAACCGAATTGCTCTTCTGCTTCATTGCTAGATAGACCAATTACTTCAAGTACAGTTTTTTGAAGTTCCGAGTTGTGAATTCTTAAAGATCCTCCACCAATTTCTAGTCCATTTAGCACTAGATCATATGCTTGAGCATTTGATCTGGGTAATTTGTCTTTCCATAAGCTTTCTGATTCACCTATATCTTCAGGCTTCGGAGCGCAGAAGGGATGATGAATTGCTTCTAGACGATTTTCATCAGAATTGAATTCAAACATAGGAAAATCAGTGACCCAAAGAAAATTCCATTGAGGTTTTAGTCCGTTGTCTGAAATGATTTTTAGATCTTGTGCTATAAATTGACGAACTCTATCTAAGGTTTTATTAACAATATCTGTGGGTCCTGCACCAAAAAGGATGAGATCACCAGCTTTCGCTTGGGTTTTTGATAGGAGTTCTTTTATTTGGGAGGTGGTTAAATTATCTTTTATGGCTCCAATAGTATCGACTTCTTCATTCTCTCTAACTCTAATAAATGCCAGTCCACCAGCGCCAGCCTTTTGGGCTTCGCTAAAAATATCTCCACCTGGTTTTATTCTTACATTACTAATTAAATGATTTCCATCCTCAATGGTGATGCATTTGACGCATCCACCTGAAGAAATAGCATTTGAAAAAACTTTAAATCCACTTTTGGAGAATAAATCACTTGTATTAACAAGCTCCATTCCATACCGAGTATCTGGCCTGTCAGTTCCAAACCGATCCATAGCTTCTTGCCAAGTTAATCTTGGAAATGGCGTTGGGAGATCAATTCCTTTAATTTTTTTCCAAATGTTTACAATTAATTTCTCATTTAATTCAATTATCTCTTTTTCCTCCATAAAACTCATTTCAATATCTAATTGCGTAAATTCTGGTTGTCTGTCAGCTCGTAAATCTTCATCACGAAAACAACGTGCGACTTGGTAATAACGTTCAACTCCACCAACCATCAATAATTGTTTGAATAATTGTGGGGATTGAGGTAAAGCAAAAAATTCGCCACCACATACGCGTGAGGGGACTAAATAATCTCTTGCTCCTTCAGGAGTTGAGCGAGTCAAAATAGGTGTTTCAACTTCTATAAATCCTTCGTTCTCAAGAAAACTTCTAGCGGCTTTGACAGTGTTATGTCTCAATCGCAGATTGTTATTCATTCTTTCTCTTCTGAGATCTAAATACCTATGCTTTAGCCTGATTTCTTCTTTAACACTCTCCTCATCATGAATTGAAACTGAGAAGGGGAGTGTACTAGTAACGGCATTTAGAATTTTTATATGTTTAGCTAAGACTTCTACTTCACCTGTTGGGATTTTTGTATTAATAGCTTCTTCAGGTCTTGCCCTTACCAATCCATTGATTTGAAGAACAGTCTCATTTCTTAGACTTTCAGCGATGCTAAAAAGATCCTTACCTTGATCTGGATCAACTGTGATTTGAATTGTTCCAGAGCGATCTCTTAGATCAATAAAAATTACTCCGCCATGATCCCTTCTGCGATCAACCCAACCACATAGTTGAACATTTGCGCCAATTGCGGAAGCTAGAAGTTCTCCACAAGTTTTATTGCGCATGAAATTCTCAATCATCATGAATAATGAGTTTCCCACAAAGACCGGCTTTTATGCACAACACAGTTTCTACTTGCTCAAAAACCTTTTCGATAGAAAGGTTTTTTTACGATTATTGCAGGATGTTTTTTCCCTCTAATTTCTACTTCTAATTGAGTATTTACTTTTGCAATTTCGCTTGGTATATATGCAAGAGCTATAGGTTCTTTCAATGTTGGAGACCAGGTTCCGCTAGTTACTATTCCAATGGTTTCGCTGTTGTATAAAACTGGATATCCTTTTCTTGCGATTCCTTTATCTAGCATTTTAATACCAACAAGTTTTTTTTGCGTTCCATCTTCGGCCTGTTTTTCTAACGCTTTTCTACCTATAAAATCATTGGGCATTTCTAAATGAACTAACCAACCCAGGCCAGCTTCAAAGGGTGTTGTATCTAAGTTGATATCGTTGCCATATAAATGCATGCAAGCCTCTAGTCGTAGTGTATCTCTTGCTCCAAGACCGCATGGAGTAACTCCTGATCCAATTAGACTCTTCCAGATAGATTTAGCTGTCTCTGGCGATGATAAAAATTCGAAACCTTCCTCTCCTGTATACCCAGTTCGTGCAACAAAAATTGATTCTTCTGAGTTGATTAGATTGGGATTAGAAGTAATAGTTCTGTGACCAAAGCGTGGCAAATCGGATAAAGACTCTTGAAGAATTTTCTCAAATGTATGAATTGATTCTGGACCTTGGATGGCAATTAATGCAGCGTCAGGCATGAATTCGGATATTGTGATTTCTTTTTTTGAAAGATTGAAATTTAACCATTCAATGTCTGATTGTTTTCTTGCGGCATTAATAACTAGAAGTATGCTTTCTTCATTTGTGTCTAAAATTCCTTGATCATAAATGATTAGATCGTCTTGAATTCCTCCATTTTCTTTTAAAAAAACTGTATAACATGCTTCACTAGGTCCTATTCGAAACACGTCTGAAGGAACTAAATTTTGTAATGCGCTCTTGATATTTTTACCTTTTACTTGCACAACACCCATGTGAGATATGTCGAACATTCCAACATTTTTTCTTACTGCATTGTGTTCTTCAATTAATCCAGAAAAACTAACAGGCATTTCCCAATTTGCAAAAGGGACCATTTTACCCCCTAATTTTTGGCATTCTTCGTAAAGAGGAGTTTGCAGTAATTTCATTTTTTGCTGAACTTTAAAAGAAATTCACTAGTAAAAACGTGAACCCACAAGAATTTCTAGAACTAAATTTAATGCTTTGTGGCTCGATCCGGAAAGTTTTACTACTCTATGAGTCTTGGGTTAAGACTTGATGACTCTAAAAAGATCTTGTATGAGCTGCAATCAGTGTGTTTCAAGTCATTTTGATTCATTCTCATGGTGCAAACTTAGAAAGATAAAAATACATTCTGAGATATCTTCATTTGTTTCTTGTGGTCATTGGATAAAAAAAGAACCTTATTTCCCAAAGATTTCTGAAAGATCTGTTGATCAACAACTCGATTTTGGAAAGGTATTAGTTGAATGAGAATTTAAATTCAAATTTTTTAGGATGATTTGTCCAACAACATAATTAACGAACGTATAACTTTTGCAGCAAGGATGCTACTAATACCAGAGTTATCTAATTTGGGAGATAATTCGACGACATCTGCGCCAATTAAGTTATGAGACTTGATAACATCTATTATTGCTGCAAAATCTTCCCAAAAATAACCTCCGGGTTCAGGAGTTCCTGTACCTGGCATGACCGATGGATCAAACCAATCTAAATCAAAAGTTAAATAGATTGGTTTCCCTTTGAAATTTTTTAGAGTTTCTTCTAAAAATTTAGCATTCTCTCCATAAGTATGTTTAATTAATCTTTTAGTATTATTCATTTCAAGAAATTCCGATTTTGTTCCACTTCTTATTCCTATTTGAAAGATATTTTTGCTAGGTAGTATTTCTAAACATCTTTTCATGGTACAAGCATGACTAAACTTACTACCTAGCCATTCATCTCTAAGGTCTGCGTGAGCATCTAATTGTATCATTATTAATTCAGGATAATTGGTAACTATTGATTTAATAATTCCAGTAGTTATTGAATGTTCTCCTCCAATAATTAGAGGCTTTAAATTATTTTTAAGTAAAATATCTGTAGAATCTCTTATATAATCAAGTGTTATCTTTACATCTCCAAGGGGAACATCTAATGAACCTAGATCAGCAAAGTTTATATCCTCTAAATCTAAATTTAATTGCGGACAATATGTTTCAATTCCATAACTATATTCCCTAACAGCAGAAGGACCAAATCTTGCACCAGGTCTAAAGCAACATGTTCCATCATAAGGAAATCCTAGAAGCGACACTTTGCATTGATCGATGCCTCTTTGTGCACCCATAAATATTGCACCATCATTATTAAATAGTGATAGATCTTTGAGGTTTGATTTGCTCATATTTTTGCTAGCTCTCTTTCTATAAATGCAGGAATAATATTAAATGCACCTTGTTGCCATCGCTCACTCCAAATCTGACAATTTTCAGAGATTTCATTCACGCGACTTTTTTTTGGATTCATATATTTGGGCTTCTCCATAGATGCAAATGTCCAGCTCCATAAACCGCTTGGGTAAATGGATACAGATCCATACATTGGATCTGCGTAGTCAAAAATTTCACGCAGAACTTTGACAATATTTATATGAATTTGCAGGAAAGATTCTGGTGATTCACTTTGAGTTGCTAAAATTCCTCCTCGTTTCAATATTCGTTTGCAATCTGTAAGAAACGAATTGCTGAATAATTCTTTGGAGGGTCCAATAGGATCTGCGCCATCAATAATAATCACATCATATGAATTTTCTTTTGAATATTTTACCCAATCAATACCATTCTTGATTTGTAAATGCAATCTTGTGTCAGACCATGCATTCCCTCCAATAGTCGGTAAATACTTTTTACTTAATTCAATAACTCTTAGATCGATTTCAACTAAATCGATAGACTTAACCTCTTTATATTTTAAACATTCTCTTGCACTACCCCCATCACCTCCTCCAATAATTAAAATATTATCTATTTGCGTAGAACAAGATAAAGCAGGATGAATAAGACATTCGTGATAACATTTTTCAGACTTTTCTGCCGTCATCCAACAATCATCCAGTAATAGAGCTTTGCCATATCTCTTGCTTTCAAAGATGGTAATTTTTTGAAAAGGACTAGACTCTTCTAGTATTAAGTTTCCAAGCAGTCCATATCTAACTCCTTGATGATACTCGTCAAGCCAATCTGATCTTGTCTTTAGTTTGTTATTCATAATTATAATATTAATGCTTGAGATTAATCTTCGCTAATTCCCAGAATTTCTCTAAATTCTTTTTTGATTGGGAATGTAATTCACCCTCTATATTTTCTTCTATGTAATTTAATCGTTCTAGGAATCTTTTATTAGTTTTCGCTAATCCTTCTTCTATAGATATTTTATGCCATCTTGCAATATTGATCAATGTAAATAATACGTCTCCTATTTCAGCCTCTGCCTTGACGGGTTGATCAGCTTTTAATGCATCTTTTAATTCTTCTAATTCTTCATACAATTTATCCCAAATCTGATCACTTTTTTCCCATTCGAATCCGTTTTTTGAAGCTTTGTTAGAGATAATGAGTGCTGCTTTCGTTGAAGGTTGAGGTCGTATCTTTAATTTTAATCGGTCACTAATTGGAGTTTTAGAGTTATTTAATGGTCTCTCTTTATTCTTGATTTTTTCCCATGAGTATTCCACTTCTTTTATACTTACAGTTGCTTTTTTTTCAAATACATGTGGATGCCTGCGAATTAGCTTTTCAGTGATTATGTCAATGATATCTCCCATATCAAATAAGTTTTTTTCTTTTGCTATCTGAGCATGCAAAATTATTTGTAATAAGAGATCTCCAAGCTCTTCTTTTAATTCGTTAGGATTTTCTTCTCGTATTGCGTGAGCAACTTCATAGGCTTCCTCTAAAACATATGGGATCAACGAAAGATGAGTTTGCTTGAGATCCCAAGGACAACCATGGATTGGATCTCGTAGGTCTGAAACTACTTCAAGGAGTTTATTGATTTTTTTGTCTAAATGTATTTGGTTTGTGTTTGTCATTTTTAGTTGTCCAGAGAGAGCTGTAACGGAGCTCATAAAACGATTTTTTTTGAATCGTTGATTTAATTATGATTAATTCTCAACAACAGAGCAGCTTGAGGTATAAAGTACATGAATTAGTCTGAGGACTAATAGTTTTATGGGCGATTAGCTCAGCGGTAGAGCGCCTGCCTTACAAGCAGGATGTCCCTGGTTCGAACCCTGGATCGCCCATCTAGATTATTCTTTAATTTATGCAAAATGGTCCTGGATTAAAAATTTCAGCAACAGCAGTAGCAGAGTTAAATAGGCAAGCTGCTTTTACTGGAACACCAGGAGTTATGCATATTGATCTACTGGATGATAAGTGTGGAGAGGGATGGAAATTTATAAGAATTAGGCCAGGGAAAAATGATGGTGTTCCGCTTGCTAGAGCTGATGGGATTACTTTGTATGCTCGCCAAGATCAAGTCCTATTTTTTCAAGGGCTAAAGCTGAATTATTTTGGTGACTTAAGTGGAGGTGGATTTCTAATTAGCACGCCAAAAGGGGCAGAAGCTTCTCCATGTGGATCAGGCTTTAGAAAACTTTCAAAAGCTCAATAATTCTTAAAACTATTAGAGAATTGATTCTATTCTTCTGGAAACAAGATTGAAGAGAGTTCCTCAGAATCAACTTCATAGACGCGAGCTAAACTTGTTTCAATGGCACTAGTTACTTCGCCCGGTAAGAATCTCATAGCATTTAAAGCATCATCCGATATTTCTTCTGTAAGCAACTTTTCCTTACTATTTAATTTTTCATCGTTGATTACAGCAATTACCCAGCTTTGATATGCGTAGACAAGATCGGAGAACTCAAGTTCAGGGTCGTTCAGATCCATGACAAATAAACAGATAATGAACAATAAACACTAGTTTGGCTGTAGTTGGAGAAAATGTCTTCTATGGAACAAATATCTCGCACTTCTATTCAAGCAAAAGCATTTGAATTTGCATTGATGGAATTAATTTATAGTAAGCGAGATAGCTTTCAGCCACTGTGGAGCGTGGATAGCTGGGTTAAATTTTTAATTTGGTTAAGTTTAAATTGTGGGCTTTCTGGAGACAAAGAAAGCTTGGAATTGTTTGCGCAAGCTATGGGTTCTCCCTTAACAAGTCGAATGAGAAAAATATTTTTTGAAAGAGCTTTAGAAGATTTGTCATTACATGTGATGGCTGACCCTGCAGAAGCGCAAGTTTTGATAATGCCCATAACTATAGATAAGGAAATTGATGATAACGATATAGTTCAAGCCTTACAAACGATTGGTTTAAGTGAAAAGGTTTCTTTATCTTCGGATGTATGGGAAAGGCATGACTCAATAGTTTCGATTCCTTGGAACGTGAAAAGTGACATTTGAATTTAGGAAAAGCAAGAATGATGTAAAACTTTTGTCGGGAATGAGTAAATTAAATTAAACACATTTTTTTTCTGTGATCGAGCGGGCAAAAACTACAAAATTATCTGAAGCCTCAGGGCTTCCTAAAACATATGATCCAGTTGGTACTGAAAATCGCTGGCAGAAAGCTTGGGAAGAAAAAGGAGCTTTTAAACCTGATCCATCAGCACCTGGAGACCCGTTCTCCGTAGTTATTCCTCCCCCAAATGTCACAGGTAGTCTGCATATGGGGCATGCTTTTAATACTGCCTTAATCGATACAGTTGTAAGGTATAAGAGATTAAAAGGAAAGAATGTTCTTTGTCTTCCAGGAACAGACCATGCCTCAATTGCGGTTCAAACTATTCTCGAGAGACAACTAAAGGAAGAAGGCAAAAATCGTCGTGATCTTGGTAGAGCTTCCTTTTTGGAAAAAGCTTGGAAGTGGAAAGAAAAAAGTGGTGGACGAATTGTTGATCAATTAAAGCGTTTAGGATATTCCGTAGACTGGAGTAGAGAGAGATTTACATTGGATGAGGGCCTGAGTAAAGCTGTTTCCGAGGCATTTGTTCGTTTATATGAAAAAGGATTGATATACAGAGGAGAATATTTAGTGAATTGGTGCCCTGCTTCTGGTTCGGCTGTGAGTGATTTAGAAGTTGAAATGAAAGAAGTAGATGGACATCTATGGCATTTTCGATATCCGTTAGTCACATCATCCCTATCAAGTGCGAAACAAATTAGTTACTTAGAAGTAGCGACTACACGACCTGAGACGATGCTTGGTGATGTCGCAGTTGCTGTGAACCCATCAGATGAAAGGTATAAAGATCTCATAGGGGAGCAACTTACTTTGCCTCTAGTTGGCAGAACTATTCCCATTATTGGAGACCCTCATGTAGATAAAGATTTTGGAACTGGATGTGTCAAAGTTACTCCAGCTCATGATCCTAATGATTTTGAGATAGGTCAGAGACATGACTTACCTCAAATAACAGTCATGACTAAAAAAGGAACAATGAATCACAATGCAGGTCAATTTGAAGGCTTGGATCGTTTTGAGGCTCGTGAAGCTGTTATTGATTCTTTAAATGAGATTGGTCTTGTCACAAAAATAGAAGATTATAAGCATAGCGTGCCTTTCTCGGACAGAGGGAAAGTACCAGTAGAGCCATTGCTGTCAACTCAGTGGTTTGTCAAAATGGATCCTTTAGCAAATAGTTGTTCTCAATTTCTTGAGAAAGGACAACCTAAATTTATTCCTAATAGATGGTCAAAAGTTTATCGAGATTGGTTAACTGATATCAGAGATTGGTGTATTAGTAGACAATTATGGTGGGGACATCGAATTCCGGCTTGGTTTGTCATTAGTCAAACAGATAATAAAGTTGTGAATGAAACACCTTATATTGTTGCTCGAACAGAAGATGAAGCTAAGAAATTAGCGCGAGAACAATATGGAGATTCAGTCAAAATTGAGCAAGATGAAGATGTTTTAGATACTTGGTTCTCAAGCGGGTTATGGCCTTTTTCCACATTAGGTTGGCCTGATGAAACTCATCCTGATTTTCAACGTTGGTATCCCACCAATACTCTAGTTACTGGCTTTGACATTATTTTCTTTTGGGTAGCAAGAATGACAATGATGGCTGGAGTCTTTACGGAGAAGATGCCATTTTCTGACGTTTATATTCATGGACTTGTTAGAGATGAGCAAAATCGAAAAATGAGTAAAAGTGCAGGAAATGGTATTGATCCTCTATTACTAATTGAAAGGTATGGAACTGATGCTTTGAGGTTTGCTCTTGTTCGTGAAGTTGCCGGCGCGGGTCAAGATATACGTCTTGACTTTGATCGTACCAATCAAACATCAGCAACGGTTGAGGCCTCTAGAAACTTTGCTAACAAGCTTTGGAATGCAACAAGATTTGCTCTTATCAATCTTGAGGATCAAGATTATGAAAATTTGGAGAAATATGATTTATCGAAGTTGCAATTATCAGATAAGTGGATTTTATCCAGACTTGCTCGAGTCAATAGTGAGACTGCCAATCGATATGAAAATTATGCTTTAGGAGAAGCCGCTAAGGGATTGTATGAATTTGCATGGAATGATTTTTGTGATTGGTACTTAGAACTAATTAAACGTCGATTGAATAGTGCAGCAAATCTTTCTCCCGATGAATTATTAGATCAGAAAATAGCGAAAAGCATCTTATACAAAGTTTTAAGTGATCTTTTGATTATGCTTCATCCTCTAATGCCTCATTTAACAGAGGAGCTTTGGCATGGATTAACAGGTTTAACTGAAGATCAATTTCTAGCTTTGCAGCCTTGGCCAAAATTAAATGAACATGACTTGAATATTGATTTAGAGAGTTCTTTCTCTGATTTATTTGCATCTATCAGATTGATTCGCAATCTTCGAGCAGTTGCTGGGTTGAAACCTTCTCAACAAGTTCCTGTCATGTTGGTCTCTGGTAAGGAAGTCTTGCAAAACACTCTGAAAACATCAATTAATGATATTGCTGTTTTGACAAAGGCTAAGGAAGTCCAAATATTATCTCCAGAGCAAGCAAAATCATTACCTTCTATGAAAGCTTTAGCTGGTGTAAGTGGAGAGCTAGAGGTGGTTCTTCCTATTGAAGGATTGATAGATATAGCTTCTTTACGATCAAGGCTTGAAAAAGATTTAAATAAAGCACAAAAGGAAATAGACAGTCTCTCTGGACGTTTAGCAAATAAGAATTTTGTTGATAAAGCTCCCAAAGATGTTGTTGAGGAATGCCGAGCAAACTTAACTGAGTCAGAAGCGCAATTCCGCCTAGTAAAAGAGCGTCTGATGGGATTGGATTGAACTCTCTAAACTATGACTTACAACTTAGAAACTCTGGTTAATAATTTTATTCCTTTTTTAAGTAGCTCTTTTGGAATCGTAGTTTTTGCTTTAATTTATGTTTTTTGGGTGTCTTGTTTGTTGCCAGGTTCATGGCTTTCCATGTTGTCTGGCTTTCTTTACGGCACTTGGCTAGGAAGCTTGGTTGTATTTGTAGGCGCTTTTATTGGAGCTCATTTAACTTTTTATTTAGGGAGAAATTTGTTAAAAGAATGGGCTCAAAAAAAGGTCTCAAATTTTCCAAAAGTTCTAATAATGGAGAAAGCTGTTAAACGCGAGGGTCTAAAAGTCATTCTTCTCACAAGACTTTCTCCTCTATTTCCATTTGGCTTACTTAATTTTACATATGGCTTGAGTGAGGTAAAAGTTCGTGATTTTACTCTTGGTATGATTGGTATATTACCTGGTACAATTTTATATTGCAGCTTGGGTTCTTTAGCACTCAAAGTTTCAAATTTTGGTGAAGTACTCTCAGGAAGATCTGATACTACTTCATTTATTTGGAGTTTAATTAGTATTTTGTCCACTATATTAATTGTTATTTTGATATTACGTTCAATAAGAAAAATAAATCAGGATTCTAAATCCTTAGATTAATCATCATTTTTTAAATTCCAATCTTCAATCGCTGCAAATACTATAAACCAATAAAGTCTTATGCGATTAAATATACCTTTTTTAGAAGCTAGCATCTCATATTTTGTACGTCCACACTCTGTTTTAATTAATGAAAAGATCGGATTCTTATTCATTTTTTAATTCTAGTTATTTTTACAATAACAGCCTAAATTCATTTTCGTTAATTATTTTGACTCCGAGCTGTTGTGCTTTTTTTAATTTACTACCCGCTTTTTCTCCTGATAGTAAAAAATCAGTTTTTTTACTAATTGAGGAGCTGACTTTTCCACCACCACTTTCTATCAATTCTTTTGCTTCATCTCTTGTAAGCGTATCCAAAGTACCTGTTAATACAAAAATCTTACCATTAAAAATATTTGATTGATTTGAATTGTATTTGGAATCTAAACTATCTTTCAGAGAAAATCCAATTGCTTTTAATTCTTTAATTAAGGTTTGATTATTAGAATCACTAAACCACTTAATTATTGCATCTTTCATCTCATTTCCAAATCCATAAATATTGGATATATTGTCAGGTGAATCCTTCGCAATAGTATTAAGTTCTTCTATACTATGAAAGTTTTTAGAAAGAGATCTAGCATTCGCTTCTCCTATGTGAGGTATCCCTAAACCGTAGAGCTGTTTGTGCCAATTTTTATTTTTAGACTCGTTAATTTCCATTAATAAATTATTTGCAGATTTTTCACCAAACCTTTCAAGTTCTAAAAGGGAATCAATTTCAAGTTTGTATAAGTCTGCGATTGACTTGACATATCCTGCATTTACTAATTGATTAATAATTTTTTCGCCTAATCCATCTATGTTCATTGATCCTTTGCTGACCCAATGACGTAAAAGACCTTTTAATTTTGCTGGGCATTTAGAGTTAATACATTTTGTAATTGCTTCGTTTGGTTCTATAATTAATTTCGAATTACATTCTGGGCAGTTTTGAGGAAGTTTAACTAATTTTGCATCAACTGTTCTAAATTCTTTTATAACTCGAATAACTTCAGGAATAATCTCCCCAGCTTTTCGAACAATTATTGTGTCTTCATAATGAAGATCTAAATAGGCAAGTCTTTTTGCATTATGAAGAGTTGCACGATTTACAGATGTTCCGGCAAGCTCTATCGATTCAAACTCTGCTACAGGTGTAACAGCTCCAGTGCGACCTACTTGGAAAATTATTTTTCTTAACTTAGTCGCTTTCTCTTCTGCTGGATATTTGACAGCGATGGCCCATCTTGGAGCTTTATTTGTTGCTCCTAAGAGATTTTGTATTTTAAATTTATTTATTTTTACTACTATGCCATCAGTTGCATAAGCTAAAGAATCTCGTTCAATTTCCCAATACTTGTAATAGCTAATTGCTTCATTTAAGGTTTTTTTTGCTTCACATGTAGTATTAACTTTAAAACCAACATTTTTTAAAAACTCAAGTGATTCAGATTGAGAATTTGGTTTTTTAAAATTACTATCAGTTGATTTCCAATTTTCAGGTAAAGAAAGACTATATGCGAAGAAGTCAAGTTTTCTAGATGCAACTATTTTGGGATCTAATTGTCTTAATGTTCCTGCACAGGAGTTCCTCGGATTTGCAAAGAGTGGTTGATCAGTATTTCTTCTCTCAAGATTAAGTTTGTTAAATATACTATTGGGCATGAAAGCTTCGCCTCTAATTTCAATCCAAGAGGGTGGATATTGTAATAATAAACGTAAGGGAATTGTAGGAATTGTTCTTATATTAGTAGTGATATCTTCTCCAGTTTTTCCATCTCCACGAGTTGCTGCTCTAGTTAAAATTCCATTTTCATATCTTAATGAAATAGCATTTCCATCAATTTTTAATTCACATATTAATTCTGGATTATCAAAATCTTTGAAATTTTTATTGTCTGAACTGATTAATTTATTGATCCTTGCGTACCATGCTTCTAATTCATTTACATTAAAAGCATTATCTAGACTTAAAAGAGGAATATTATGCTCAATACTTTTGAATCCTTTAGAGGGAATCCCTCCTAATCTTTGGGAAGGGCTATCATCAGTAATTAAAGATGGGTGGATATTTTCAATGTCAATTAATTCTCGATATAGTTGATCATAAACAGCATCATCTAACTCTGGTGAATCTAATACATAGTAGGAGTAGTTTGCTTTATTGAGTAAAGCTCTCAGCTCTTTTGCACGTTCAAAATGTTGATTCAAGTTTGAATTCACTTATCACATTTGGCTTCATTATGTATTGGCTTTCGCAATACGATCTATTTGCCAATTTTCATTGATTTTAATAAAAGTAAAGTCCAACGGCATTTCATTTTTCTTATCTTCTGATTTCAAGCTTAGTGTGAGCATTATTTGATTGTCTTCTATCCTTGGACGCCCTGACTTCAAATTTCTATATCGATTTAATTGCAGGCTACCCAAAAATTTAATGAAGTCTTGTCTATTGACGTGTGATTTATAAGCTTTTGTCGTAAGTCTATAAGCTCCATCTATTCGGCCAGCTGCAATCTGATCAAAAAACTTTTTCACAAGAGGATTAATGCCTCTAGCACTTATTACGAGTTTAATTGCGTTAAAAGTCCAAAAAAGGAGAAGTGCGCCAACTCCAACCAAGAGAGCTTTTAATCCAATTGCTTTGATAAGAGCACTATCCATTTTTAATTCCGTTTAGTTAAGGATTCTGACTTATTAGGCATGAGATTAGCTTGTTTGTTATTGATAGTCAGACAGAATGTTATCGGAATAATAATGCTAATGAGTTCTCTGCATCAATGTCTTTAATACCTGTTTTACCATTATTTCTTAAATTAAACAGACAATATTTTCAGAACTCTTTGTTCGAGAAAGGAGTTCCTAAAGTTTCTGTTCGTTGGAGTGATGGTCGTATGCGCACTACGGCTGGGATATATAGGACTAAATCGAATTTCTTCGGAGTTAAAGTTAGTGAAATAATCTTGTCTAGACCCGTATTAGAGAATCTTCCCCAAAAAGCATTAACGAGTACTTTGTGCCACGAAATGATTCATGCCTGGATTGATCTTGTCCTGAAAGTTGAAGAGGCACATGGGCCTAATTTTAAGAAACGTATGGCAGAGATCAATTCCGCTCAAACTGATTTTCAAGTAACAGTTCGTCATTCGTTCCCACTATCAACAAGAATCCCTAAATGGGTGGCAACTTGCCCTTCATGTAAAAAAAGTTTTAGTTACCGACGTATTGTTAAAGGCGCTGCCTGTCGTAGCTGTTGTAATCATTATTTTGGAGGTCAATGGGATCAAAAATGCTTACTTGAATTTCAACCTTTTTCTAGAAGTGCAAAATAATTTTTTCTTTAATTGGCTTTTATTTAAATTTTTGAATAATTTCATCTTTACGGTGTTTCACTTGTTGGTTTGAAAGCGTTAAATTTAAAAGATGAGCTCATATAACAATCGTAATCAAATTCGTCAGCGATCTCGAGCACCCCGCGATCGCAGAATGGATAAATGGATACAAACTGGAAAACAAGTGGTAGATGGTGTTGCAGGTAATCGCCCTGGTCAAAGAAGGGGAGGGTGGCAAGACAAAGAGACTTCAGCAAATTTCGAGAAAGTTGGCCGTTGGATGGAAGAGAAAATTGATTGGTTTTTTGAGGATGATGACGATTGGTTGGATGATGAAGAATTAGATGATGACCCTCTTCAAGAAAGCACGAGCAACACCAAAAGACCCTTAAGTGCTATTTCTCTTAGAGCTCCTAAAGCCTTACCACCTCAGATTCAAGGAAGGAGAAACAATTCAGACGAACTGGATGAATGGCCAGATGATCAATCTTTTAAATTAAATAAGTGGGAAAGAAAAGATAATTTAATTCAGCAAAATGCTAACGATTTCAACGATTCTTATCTAAATGAACGAACTTCGCAAAGAAGAAAAAACATACCAAGATCTAGTCGAAGAAAGTACTAATTTTTCAAAAAGCACTCCTAGGTATTGGTCCTAGCCATTTTTCTAACTTTGGGCTAAAAACTTCTCTGATTACAGTTAATTCTTTTTGTTGACGAAAAAATCGGTAATGCCTGCTCCAAAAAGGACCCACTTCATTGAATTCTAATTTCAGCCAATTGGCATTTACTAAACTCAATCCATCTACCTCTCTAAAAAGTTCTGAACGTCCTTGGGTGAGGCTTTTCCAGATAGGTTGATCCTTGTTGCGCAGATGTTTTTCTGCTTCTTGATAATTCCACCAACTTTCAGCCCATGCCAGGGTTAAGTCTCCGCATGTCAGCCAAACTTGCCTTCTTATCAAAGGTGGTTCTAGCTCATTGACTTCTTCTGGTACACCAAATGCATTATTATTTTCCGTTGCCATGGATATGACCTTTATGGCAACTTCATGACCTGTTAATAGCTTGAGATGTCTTGTAGGACTGCCGTCACCCAATAGCATCAACTGCCAAGCTCCAGATAGCTTATGATTTCCTCTCCCTGAAAGAACACTGTCTTTCGATGCTTTCCAAATGACTTCAGGAGAAGGTAATTGAGATTGATGTGAATTCACTGTTATTAACTTCTTATGTGAAGTGAATCTTTTCTTTCGGCTTTTTTCAATTGTTCTATTTTTAACCATACTAAAAGTGCTGTGAGATCAGCTTTGCTCACACCTGGAAGTTGAGCAGCATGCCCAAGACTTTTTGGCTGAGAAATTGTTAATTTTTCCCTGGCTTCTTTAGATAGTGTTTCTATATTATTGTAATTTAAATTTTTTGGTAATAACTTTTTGCTTTGCTGTTTCAATTGATTTATTTGAGCTTTTTGTCTTTCTAAATAACCACTATATTTAATATCTATCTCCACTCCTTCTTCAACATCTAAAGGAACACTTTTAGTTGTTAAATTAAATTTAATTAAGTCTTTATAGTGAATATTTGTTCTTCTAAGGAAATTTGCTAGCGTTAATGAACCTTTGATAGGAGTTCCTGTCGTTGAATAGATTTCCTTTGCGCAATTATCACTTTCTTTAATTCGCTCTTTCTCTAGTCTTTCTTTTTCTTGATTGATTAATTGTTGCTTATTATTAAAAATTTTCCACCTTCTTTCATCAATCAATCCTAATTTGTAAGCAAGTGGTGTTAATCGTCTATCTGCATTGTCCCCCCTTAAAATTAATCGATATTCACTTCTGCTAGTTAATACTCTATATGGTTCTTTTAAATCTTTTGTAACTAAATCATCAATCATAGTTCCTATATAACTACTCTCTCTTTCAAAAATAATTCCTTCTTTGTTGTCTACTAATCTTGCAGCATTTAAACCTGCTACTAAACCTTGTGCAGAAGCTTCCTCATATCCTGTTGTTCCATTTAGTTGTCCTGCACTAAATAAACCACTTATTCTTTTTGTTTCTAGCGTTGCTTCTAATTGTGTTGCTGGTATGTAGTCATACTCTACTGCATAAGCAGGTCGAAGCATTACACATTTTTGCAAGCCTGGAAGAGTCCTTAAAAGTTCTAATTGTAAGTTTTCTGGCAGTCCAGTTGAGAAACCTTGGACATACATTTCTGGAGTATCTCTACCTTCAGGTTCCAAGAAAATTTGGTGTGAATCTTTATCAGCAAAACGTACAATTTTATCTTCAATGGATGGACAATATCTTGGACCTTTACTATCAATAAAACCTCCATAAATAGGAGTTAAATGAAGATTATTTTTAATAAGTTGGTGAGTTTCTTTTGTGGTTCGAGTGATATGACAACTCATTTGCTCTCCACTTTTCCAAGAGAGAGGATCAAAAGAAAAGAATTTATCTGAAGCATCGCTCAGTTGCTCTTCAAGCGCATGAAGATCAATAGTTCGTCTATCCACGCGAGCAGGGGTGCCTGTTTTTAAACGATCAGTCGTAAAGCCTAACTTTTGTAATTCTTCAGTTAACCCTTCAGATGCTTGTTCTCCTGCTCTACCTGCACTCATGGATTGATTGCCAATCCAAATTCTGCCTCCTAAAAACGTTCCTGTTGTGAGCACAACTGCTTTTGCATGAAAAACGCTTCCAAAATAGGTTTTAACTCCCTTTATAAATCCAATTTTCTCTTGAATTTCTGGTGGTTTTTTGTCAATCTGATTGGGATAATGTTCAATTTCTAGCCCAGTAACCATTGCCTCTCTAATCTTTAAATTTGGCGTGTTTTGAAGGATTTTTAGCATTTCATGTGCATATAACCGTTTATCTGTTTGTGCTCTCAATGCTCTCACTGCAGGCCCTCTACTTGCGTTAAGGACCCTTTTTTGAAGAGCTGTTAAATCGGCTAATTTTCCGATGATTCCGCCTAGTGCATCAACTTCATGAACTAATTGACTCTTAGCTGGCCCACCTACTGCAGGATTACATGGTTGCCATGCGATGCGATCTAAATTGAGTGTAAATAAAGCTGTATTCAATCCTAATCTTGCTGAGGTAAGGGCAGCTTCGCAGCCTGCATGACCACCTCCTACAACAATTACGTCAAAACTTTCATTTGAAGATTGGTTAGTAATCATCAACTAAGCATTTAGGAATTCAATTTTTCAACAATTAAGCAGCTAGATTTCTAAATCTAGTGAATTGGGGTTCAAAAAGTAATTTAACTGTTCCAACTGGTCCATTTCGGTGTTTTGTCACGATAACTTCTGTAATTCCTCTATCGGTAGTTTCTGGATTGTAATACTCATCCCTATAAATCATTAGCACCAAGTCTGCATCCTGCTCTATTGAGCCAGATTCACGAAGATCGCTAAGCATTGGTCTTTTATTGGTTCTTGATTCAACTCCTCTACTTAATTGAGATAAAGCGATTACGGGGACTTTAAGTTCTCTTGCCATACCCTTGAGACCTCTAGTAATTCTTGAGATTTCTTGGACTCGATTATCTGGTGAAGTACCTTCCATAAGTTGTAGATAATCAATCACAATTAGTCCAAGCTCTTTACCTTGTTCAGCAATTAACCTACGACATAAGGACCGCATCTCAAGAACACTTGAATTTGGTTTGTCGTCAATGAAGATTGGTAATTGACCAAGTGTATTAATACCTTGACCAAGTAATGGCCATTCATCTTGTTGCAATCGTCCCGTTCTTAATCGACTGCTTTCAATACCTACTTCGCTTGATAGCAGTCTGTAAGTTAGTTGCTCTTTACTCATCTCAAGACTGAATACACACACAGGTAGGTCATGAAGTTGCGCTACGTTTTTTGCCAAATTCAGAACAATTGAAGTTTTTCCCATGGCTGGTCTTCCTGCAACAATTATGAGATCACTCCTTTGAAGTCCTTGAGTCATTGCATCCAGATCGTAAAAATTAACTGGTATGCCTGCCACTGAATTACCAAGTGATCTACTTTCTATTTCATTGAAAGTACTTGTCAGAATTTCTGCAGTAGGTGTTAAACCTTTTGATGGTTGCTCTTGGCTAATAGCAAATATCTTTTGTTCAGCTTGATCAATGGCTTCTTCCATAGGAAGGGTTTGATCAAAGCCTAATTTGATAACATCATTTCCAGATTTAATTAATTGTCTGCGCAGAAATTTATCGCTAATTAATTTAGCCACTTGTTCGATTGAAGCTGTAGATGTAACCCTCTCAACCAGTTCAACTAATCGGTTGTTGCCTCCAACTTTTTCTAAAGAATTGGTATCGGCAAGCCAAGCGCTCATTGCTGTTAGATCTGTAGGCTTGCCTTGGCTATGAAGCATTAATGCTGTTCTATATATTTCTCGATGAGCAGATGTGTAAAAAGCTTCAACCTGTAGCAAATCAGCTATGCGTCCAATTGCATCAGGATCCAATAAAATTCCACCAAGAACAGATTCTTCTGCTTCTAAATTTTGTGGTGGTATTTGATCAGGTTGAGCTTCAAAATGAGGCTTATCAATCTTGGAATTATTAAAAGCTCCAAAATCTCTACCTTGGTTTGAAAATTCCCCGTTATTTGCTGAGGGGGTGCTTATCATTTATTGCCTATTGGACAAGGAACCCTACTTTGGCTTGTTCAGGCAAAGATGCAACTATTAGTAACTTGTAACTTCAAGGTTTATCTCAGCATTCACTTCATTATGAAGCTTGATTTGTACTTTATATTTCCCAACACCATGTATCTCAGGGACAGATATATCTCTACGATCTATATCCTTTTTGGTAGTTTCTTTGATCACTTCTGCTACATCTCCATTTGTCACTGTTCCAAATAAGACACCATCTTCTCCCACTTGTTTTTTGACAGTAAATCTTCCAATTGTTGTTAGAGCTGTTTGAAAATCAATAGCTTCTTGTTTCTTAGCAGCTTCTTTTTCGGCTTGTTTGGCTCTTCTGTGCTCAACTTGTTTTAAAACAGTTGGAGTAACTGGTAATGCTTTTTTGTTGGGTAATAAAAAGTTTCTTGCAAAACCAGGAGCAACCTCAACAAGGTCACCATCATTTCCAAGACTTTTTATGTCTTCATTTAGAACAACTTGAACTCGCTTAGCCATGGATCGAAAATGAATTAATGCTATTGACTTGTTGTTAATAATATTACGATGCGACAGGTAGTCTAATTTTTTTTGCTAATCCAATTGCTTTCAGAAAACGTATATGTTGCCAAGTCAGATCTACTTGATTTCGCTGAAGGCCATGCTTGGCTGAATTAGGAAAAGCATGATGATTATTGTGCCACCCTTCTCCAAAAGTAAGAGCTGCCACCCATTTATTATTTTTGGAATTATCCCCACTCTCATAAGCAATAGAGCCCCAACAATGAGTTGCTGAATTCACTAGCCAGGTTATGTGATAAACAAAGACCAGTCTTAAAGGAATTCCCCATAGGACCATTGCCCATCCTCCAACGCCAGCTGATTGGCCGATCAAATAAAGCGTCGCGCCTAAAGGTATTTGCAAAAGTAAAAAATTTTTATTTAAGAAGCGATAGTAGGGATCTCTGATTAAATCTCCAGAAAGTCTTGGAACGGCTTTCATGGCAGGTACATCTTCAAACATCCATCCCATGTGACTCCACCAAAATCCTTTGTTGCTGTCATGATGATCAGCTTCAGTATCAGAAAAAGTATGATGATGCCTATGCAGACCAACCCAATCAATTGGTCCATGTTGGCAACTTAATGCTCCACAAGTTGCAAAAAACCTTTCAAGCCATTTTGGAACTTGAAAAGAACGATGTGAAAGAAGGCGATGATACCCCGTCGTTACTCCCAAGCACGCAGTTACCCAATACAAGAAAATAAATCCAGAAAATGCTAGCCAGCTCCAAAATTGAGCTTGCAATGTAAATATTGTTAGAGCATGTATTGTCAGCATGAATATCACTGTTCCCCATCTTCTTCTTGCCCTTTGGTTATGAATCCTTCTTGGTACATACCCTTGGAGCTTCTTTGATGCAGCCATCGCTTTGTCAGCAGCAACTGGTTTTTTTAATGGAGCCGAAGCCTCGATTAAACTTGAAACCATTAGTAATCCGTTTACTTGGTGTATATAATATATGATAAGGATCCTAATCAGGTCTATTTATCAATCTTGAATGTGATTTGTGACGTCTAGTTTCCGGGACCAATTGACTGCAGGTAGAAGGGCGATGGCTCATTTGGTGCATGTATGGCATGAGCGTAACGGCTGGTCTCATAAAGTTCTTCCTGCTTTGGCTGAATGCTTGGATCTAGGGAGAGTTCATAGTTCTCAAATCTCAAATCTACGTAATGGAAAACTTGTATCTCCAAGCCCTGAAGTATTTTTTGCTTTGGGGAAGGTAAATTTGACACTTTCTCGTGGGTTCGAAAATATAGAAAGTCAAATCTTGAGCGTTCATCCTGAGTTGCATAGATCGCTTCAAGAATCAGCTATCGCTGTTGAGGGAAATAATAATAATCCACTTTCTGCAGGCGACTTTTTTGAGATTTTTGTTGGTTTAGCGTCTTTACCTTCTTCTTTTGATTGGTTTATTGAGGAAGCTGAGGCCCCCCTGCTTAGTGCTGCTTTGGCTGATTATCTATGTAAAGGAAGGTCCTGGAGAATGTGTAGAGAACAAGTTATGTCAGCATATCCAGTAAGCAAAAAGCAAAGAAGAGAAAGGTTTGAAGCAGTTATGGCTGGTTTAAAAGATTACACAGCCGAAGAACTTGATGGTGAATTGCTAGATTTACATGCAACTAATAAATTGTTAAATACAAATAATTTGCAAGGTGCAGATGACTTTTTGGAGAATCTTCGCCAAAGAGGCTTATTACTTAAAGATCAAGAAAAATTAGAAATTATTTTTTCAGATTAGTTTTATTACACTTTTTATGCTTAATTAAAAACCATATGTTAAAAAAACCTGCTAAAACTTTTGTTGATAATATAGAAAAAAAATTATACTTATTAATTCAAGAAAAGACTGAAAGTATAACATTTAAATTAGAAAAAGTATTAACAGCTTTTTCTGAATCTCATCTAAACGTTCAACATTTTGCATCGTTAACGGGCTATGGACATGGAGATTTAGGGAGAGATGTTATCGATAAAATTTTTGCAGATGTTTTAGAAGCGGAAAAGGCAGCGGTAAGGCTTCAGCTTGTCAGTGGAACTCATGCAATTACATCATCTTTGTTTGGGGTATTAAGACCAGGTGATGATTTATTATCTGTTGCTGGAAGACCCTATGAATCACTTGAAGAAGTTATTGGATTAAGGGGAAATGGAAACGGATCCTTGATTGAATTTGGTATTAACTATGACGAGATATGTTTAAAAAGTGATGGAAATATAGATTTTTTAGCTTTAGAAAAAGCTTTATATAAACCTAGAAAATTAATTTTTATACAACGTAGCTGTGGTTATACATGGCGTCCATCTTTGAGCATTAAGGTTATTAAAGAGATTTGTGATTTATGTCATAAGATTCAACCTAACTGTATTTGCTTTGTTGATAACTGCTATGGAGAATTTGTCGAATCTAAGGAACCAACATCAGTAGGGGCAGATTTGATCGCAGGTTCTTTAATAAAAAATTTAGGGGGAACGATCGTTCCTACTGGTGGATATATTGCGGGCAAAGCTGATTTAGTTGATAAAGCATGTTGTCGCTTGACTGCTCCGGGTATTGGATCTGAGGGCGGTATTACATTTGACTTGAATAGAACTATCCTACAAGGACTTTTTCTGGCGCCGCAAATGGTTGCAGAGGCCCTAATTGGTGCTGAGATAATTTCCATGACATTTAGTGAATTGGGCTTTCAAGTGTTGCCATCTCCAGGTTCTATGCGAACTGACTTGATACAAGTGGTAAGAATCGGTGATCCAAAAATTTTACAAATTATTTGTAGGTCTTTTCAGGAAAAATCACCTATAGGATCGTTTTTAGATCCTATACCTGCTCCAATGCCAGGGTATGAAAATAACTTAGTCATGGCTGGAGGTACTTTCGTAGATGGTAGTACGAGTGAATTTTCTGCTGATGCTCCAATGAAACCTCCATTTGACCTATTTATTCAAGGTGGATCCCATCGCTCTCATGTCAAAATTGCGTTGATTCATGCACTATCCAATTTATTTCAGGCAGGATTGATCAAATTGCCCCAGAATGATTAAGCGTTTTTCGTTTTGACGCAATGGCTTTTTCCTTCCCAGATCAGTTTCGTTTTGCTGACAGTCATGAATATGCTTTTGCTGATGGTGCTTTAGTTCGAATTGGTATCAGTGAATTTGCGGTAGATCAGTTAGGAGATATCGTTTTTGTTGATTTACCAGAGGAAGGGACCGCCATAGCCAAAGGAGAAAGCTTTGGCTCAGTTGAATCAGTAAAGGCTGTAGAGGATATGTATGCCCCAGTTAGTGGAGAAATTGTCCATAGAAATAATTCTGTTTTGGCAAGCCCAGAGGAGCTTCAAAATGATCCACATGGTGAAGGATGGTTGTTAATAATTCGTCCTGATAACCCTGATCAATTGCAAGAACTTATGGATTCGGAAACTTATTCAAAAAAAATTGCTGCGTAAAATTTTACTGAATAATTTTTTCTTACAACAAATTAGGAAATTTTTCTCTACACTGACCTTCGTTCCAATAACTTAACTTGCTTGTGCTTGAGAACAAGCTCATGTCAAAAGAAGAATTAAAGGATGAAACCTTTAAGTCTCGACATATTGGTCCTACTAACGAAGATGAAGCTTTAATGCTTCAATATCTCGGTTTTGAAAATACGGAAGAATTCATCTCTTCTGTAATTCCCAAAGAAATCTTTGATTCGGAAAACGATGGTTTTTCTATTCCAGATGGGTGTGATCAAAATGTAGCGTTAAAAGAAATCAATATAATTTCGAAGAAAAATATTGTAAATCGTTCGTTGATTGGTCTTGGTTATCATTCGACTGTGATACCTCCTGTTGTACAAAGAAATGTCTTAGAAAATCCCAATTGGTATACCGCTTATACACCTTATCAAGCAGAAATATCCCAAGGCAGATTAGAAGCCTTATTTAATTTTCAGACTTTAATAAGTGAATTAACAGGTTTGCCCATATCAAATGCTTCCTTACTTGATGAAGCAACTGCTGCAGCTGAGGCAATAAGTTTGAGTTTGGCAGTTAGAAAAAATAAAAATGCAAATAAATTCTTGGTAGATAAAGAAATTTTGCCTCAAACTTTCGATGTACTAAAAACTCGATGTGAACCACTAGGAATTGTACTTGACATCTTTGATAATAAGAATTTTGAAATTGACAATAATGTCTTTGGAATACTTATTCAGTTACCTGGGAAAAATGGTCGTATTTGGAACCCAATTTCAATAATTAATGAGGCACATAAATTTGATGCAATTGTCACTATTGCAATCGATCCCTTGGCTCAAGTTTTGATTAAACCAATGGGAGAATTTGGTGCAGATATTGTCGTTGGAAGTGCCCAAAGATTGGGGGTGCCTATCGCTTGTGGTGGACCACACGCAGCTTTTTTTGCAACTAAAGAAATATATAAAAGGCAAATACCAGGAAGAATAGTAGGTCAATCAGTCGACGTAGAGGGTAATCAAGCTTTGAGGCTTGCTCTTCAAACAAGAGAGCAACATATTCGAAGAGATAAAGCAACAAGTAATATTTGTACTGCTCAGGTTTTATTAGCTGTTCTCTCTTCTTTTTATGCAGTACATCATGGACCCCATGGTCTTAAACAAATTGCACAAAAGATCGTTCAATATAGATCATACTTTGAGTCTATTATAAGGAATTTAGGATATCCATTAGATAGATATTCGAGGTTTGATAGTATTGATATCTATTGTTTGGAAGCATCAAAAGTTATTCAATTAGCTGCAGATGAAGGATATAATCTTAGAGTGCTTCCTATAGGATCAGATATTCAAACTGCTAAGGGTTTCGGTGTTACTTTTGATGAGTTAACTTGTGATGAAGAAATTTATGAATTGCATCAAATACTTGCAAAAGTTAAAGGAAAAAATGTTAGTGATCTTTCTCAGTTATTGATTAACAATGAACCATTCATAGACATTCCACTTCGAGAAAAACCTTGGCTTGAACAATCAGTTTTCAATCAGTATCAAAGTGAGACTGATTTAATGAGGTATATCCATTTTTTAGTTTCAAAGGATTTTTCTTTGGTTCAAGGAATGATTCCCCTAGGTAGTTGCACAATGAAATTGAATGCAGCTTCAGAACTTTTACCTATTGAATGGAGCGAGTTTTCCTCCATTCATCCTTTTGCGCCTCATACGCAATTGGCTGGATTTCAGGAAATAATTAATAACCTAGAAAGTTGGCTTGCTGCTTTAACTGGCTTTCAGGGGGTTTCACTTCAGCCAAATGCAGGTTCTCAAGGAGAATTTGCTGGTTTGCTTGTAATACGTTCATGGCATGAGTCTCTTGGCGAGGGGCATAGAAATATTTGCTTGATTCCCACAAGTGCGCACGGTACTAATCCAGCTAGCGCTGTCATGTCTGGCTTTAAAGTTGTTTCTGTTAAATGTGATGTATATGGCAATGTTGATTTAGATGATTTAAGAAATAAATCAAAGATTCATTCAAAGAATTTGGCTGCATTGATGGTTACCTATCCTTCAACTCATGGAGTATTTGAGCCAAATATTCGCGAAATTTGCCAAGTCATTCATCAAGAGGGAGGTCAGGTCTATTTGGATGGTGCAAATCTGAATGCTCAAGTAGGTATTTGCAGGCCTGGATCTTATGGCATAGATGTTTGCCATTTAAATCTTCATAAAACTTTCTCCATACCTCATGGAGGAGGAGGCCCAGGAGTAGGTCCTATAGCTGTTGCTAGTCATTTGGTTCCTTATCTTCCTGGACATTCAATTGTTAAATGTGGAGGCGAAAAGGCTATTTCGGCAGTCTCTGCAGCACCATTTGGCAGCGCAGGAATATTGCCCATCAGTTGGATGTATATTCGAATGATGGGTAGTAATGGGCTACGCAAAGCAAGTTCAATCGCAATTCTCTCAGCTAATTATCTAGCCAAACGACTTGAGCCCTATTACCCAGTTTTATTTAAAGATCCCAAGGGCTTGGTAGCTCATGAATGCATATTAGATTTGCGACCTTTAAAAGCTCAGTTAGGTATAGAGGTTGAGGATGTTGCAAAGAGATTGATGGATTATGGTTTTCATGCTCCAACAATAAGTTGGCCTGTAGCTGGAACTTTGATGGTTGAACCAACAGAGAGTGAAAGTTTGTCTCAATTAGATCGTTTTTGTGATGCGATGATAGGAATACGAGAAGAAATTGAACAAATAAAATTAGGAAAGATTGATCCCATTAATAATCCTTTAAAAAAATCTCCACATACTTTAAAAACAATTACATCAGATGATTGGGATAGAGCTTATTCTCGTAAACAAGCAGCTTATCCATTGCCTGATCAGGAAAAATTTAAATTTTGGCCATCAGTTTCACGTATTAACAATGCTTATGGTGACAGGAATTTGATATGTAGTTGCCCTTCAGTTCAAGATTTAGAAGATATTAATTCGATTTGAAGACTGGTTAAAACTTGTTTTATTAGTTAAATTTCAAACGAAAACCAAATTTTGGTTATTTTTGAGCTGTTTTGCAAGTTTTTCTCTTAATCTTCGCCGCAGCTTTTAATTACATGGGGACCAAATGAGTAAAAATACATCTTTTGATCTGAAAGATCAAAAGACAAAAAAGGATGATTTGTCCTTGCCTTCTTTCTCTAATTGTTTTGAATCTGTTTTAAATCAAGGAGAACTTTTACAAGTTGCAGGAACAAATGTAGTTAGAGTCCCATTTGGGGTTAGGCAACCTAAGAAACAAAGGCCCGCAAAACTTTCTACTTGGGCAACATTGGTATTACCTTTGCAATCATTTGATTCCCCTACTCCACCTCCTCATGCTGCATAAAAATCAAGCAGCAACATTTGATTGGTTTTTGTTTAGTACGTCTTTGTAATAACTTCTCAATTGTTTTGTAGCACCTGCCCATCCCCATCTCTCAGCTTCTGAACGAGCTGCTTTCCTCATTGCGGTTCGTTCTACTTCGTTACCCAATAATTTTTGTGTAGCCTCAATTAAGCTTAAAGCCCCATCATTTTCTCCATCAGGATTATATAAACACCCATTTTCTCCATCTGAAATAATATCAGGAATTCCACCTTTATTTGCTCCTACGACTGGACATCCAGCAGCCATTGCTTCTAAAAGTACTAATCCCAGGGTTTCTGTACTTGAGGGAAATAAGAAAGCATCACCAGATGCATAAGCACTTGCAAGTTCATTTCCACTTAAATATCCCACAAAAGTAGTAGAGGTTCCTTGGAAAATTTTTTCTAATTGTTGTCTATACGGACCATCTCCCACAAGCGCTAGGCGAGTACTCGGTAATGCTTCTAGTACAGGTCTAATTCTTTCAATTTGTTTTTCTGCTGAGAGTCTTCCTACATATATCAATAGAGATCCTTCATCACTAAAGTTTCCTAAGAGACGCTTTCTCATTTGTTCGTCTCTTAGTTCCGGTTTGAAAATATCTGTATCAACTCCTCTTTGCCATAAAGCGGTATTTTGAATTCCTTTTTCGGAAAGTTCTTCCACCATTGCAGTTGATGTACAAAGATTTAGAGTTGCTTGGTTATGAGCAGCTTTTAACAACTCCCATAGAAGTGGTTCTAACATGCCCATTCCATAGTGTTCTAAATACTTAGGTAAATGAGTGTGGTAACTGGCTACAAGGGGAATATTGTTTGTTTTAGCTAGCCAAATACCACCTAAACCAAGTACAGCAGGGTTAACTACATGTATTAGGTCAGGTTTCAAGTTGTCTAATTCCTCTGAAACACCTGGACCAGGAAGTCCTAATTTGAGTTCTGGATATAAGGGTAATGGCATCGCAGGGACTCCTACAACTTTTGCACCCATATAGCTTGATGGACAGCCTTCTGGACAAAAAACGGTAACCTCATCACCTGATTCAACTAAATTTTGAATTGTTTTAGTTAGACGTGTGACAATCCCATCAACTTTGGGTAGGAAAGTTTCTGTAAAGAAAGCTATTTTCACTGAGCGTGTCTTTTCAAGATTTTGTACTAGTTAGGTTTAGGATTTATTGATGGCTTTTGCTTGCGTAGAGGTCCATGCAGATACACAAGGTATTCGTTTTAAATCGCATCGAGTAGAGAATTTTTTCGCGACATTAACAACTTCTTCTAATAGTCCATTATCGAGAGTTGTAGGATCTAATCCAAGCTCAATAAAACATCGATTATCAACTATTAAATCATTTTCGACGGCTTCGTTTCTTGGGTTTGGAAGGTAATTAATTTTTGCTCCAGTTAGAGAGGCTACTTTTTTCGCTAATTCTCCTACTTGGTGACTTTCAGTCATTTGGTTGAAAATTTTCACCCTTTCTCCTTTTTCGGGAGGGTTCTCTAGTGCAAGTTGAACACATTTTACTGAATCTTGAATATGAATAAAAGCTCTTGTTTGTCCACCAGTGCCATGGACTGTTAATGGATATCCAATGGCAGCTTGCATTAAAAATCGATTTAACACGGTTCCGTAATCACCGTCATAGTCAAATCTATTAGTGAGTCTTGGGTCACGACTTGTTACATCAGTATTTGTTCCCCATACAATTCCTTGATGAAGATCAGTGATTCTGATCAGGTCGTTTTTGTTGTAGTAAAGAAAGAGCAATTGATCAAGCGTTTTAGTCATGTGATAAACGCTTCCTGGACTGGCTGGATGAAGGATTTCTTCTTCAAAACGACTGCCATCTGGTTGTGGTACTTCCACCTTTAAATAACCTTCAGGAATGGTCGCCCCTCTATGGGATCCATAGCCATACACCCCCATTGTCCCAAGATGAACTATGTGAATATCTAATTGAGATTCAACAATGGCCGCCAGGAGGTTATGAGTACCATTGACATTGTTATCAACTGTATACCTCTTGGTTGCGCTGCTTTTCATGGAATAGGGAGCGGCTCGCTGTTCAGCAAAATGAATTATCGAATCAGGCTTTTCCTCTATCAAAAGATCTAAAAGCTTTTGATATTCAGAGGCAAGGTCTAAATGAATAAATTTAATAGGTTTTCCACCTATTTCAGACCAAGTTTTAATCCTTTCACCAATACTTGTAATTGGAGTTAAGGATTCAACTTCAAGGTCTATATCGATTTTTCGACGACTGAGATTATCCACGATGAATACATCGTGACCCTTGTCAGCAAGATTGACTGCACAAGGCCATCCGCAGAAGCCGTCACCACCAAGAACGAAAACTTTCACTCTAAACTCCGAAAGACAGAGCAAATGCTCATATTATTCAAGCTACTACAAGGGTTTCACTTGATTGTTAATGAATATGCGATAAGCCCAATTACAAGGATAACTCCAGCAAGGGTAAAAAGCCAAGAACCTTTGTTGCCACTGCTTTTTTTTGTAAGTATTTCAATTCTTGGTTCATCTGCAAAAACGTTAAGCCTGCCTTGACTTTCTCTAGTGACTGTCATGTTTTTTTGTTTATTAGCTTATTACGTTACTAATTTTTAACGAATTACTCTAATTATTTGAAATAACTCCATTCAAGGGAGAGCTCGGATTGGCAAGTAGGCTTTCTTGGAGTCTTCCAGATAGATAAGCTTCTCTTCCAGCTTCAGTTGCCTTAGAGAAGGCTTGACCCATTAAAATTGGGTTTTTAGCTAAAGCAATAGCACTGTTTATTAGAACCCCATCAGCACCCATTTCCAATGCTTTAGCTGCTTCACTAGGAACTCCAATACCTGCATCAATAATTATTGGGATTTGAGATTCTTCGATAATGATGGCAATGTTGGCTTCATTTCTTATTCCTTGAGCAGAGCCAATAGGGGAACCGAGAGGCATGACAGTTGCACATCCAATTTCTTCAAGTCGTTTTGCAAGTAATGGATCAGAATTTATGTATGGAAGAACAGTAAATCCTTCTTTAACTAATTGTTCTGCTGCTTTTAAAGTTCCAATTGGGTCGGGTAATAAATATTTTTTGTCAGGAATAACCTCTAATTTAACAAAGTTATTATCTTCTTGACCTGCTAACTTTGCTAATTCTCTGCCCATTCTTGCTATTCGAATAGCTTCTTCAGAATTTGAGCATCCTGCCGTGTTAGGGAGCATCCAAATATTTTTCCAGTTTATTGATTCCATCAATCCTTTGTGTCCATCATCAAGTCCTTTAATTCTTCTTACTGCGACAGTAACTATTTCACATTTTGTATTTACTAGACTTTTTTGCATAACTTCTAAGGATGAGTATTTACCAGTTCCAACCAGTAGTCGGCTTTTGAATTCTTTATTGCCTATTTTGAGAAATTGATTTGTTTTTTGCATGGGTAATAATATAAGGAATTAAAATTTATTTAGAAACCTTTTTTATTTAATAATTGATCGTTATCTTTTCCAATTATACGTTCAAGTCTTTTAATTTGTGAGATAGCAGTTTTGTTGTTGGGATCAAGCTTTAAAACTTCTTTATAGTTTTTATAAGCTTCCTCTTCTTTTAATAAACGTTGATAAGCAAAGCCTAGATTATTAAGCGCAACTGGATATTCAGATTTTGCTGTTAGTGCTTTTTTGTAATGAATGACTGCTGATTTAAAGTCATTTTGAGCAGCAAGTGCAAAGCCTAATGCATTTTCTATAAGTGCCTTAGCTTCTTGTGGTTCGTCATCTAGTTTCTTTAAAGCTTGTTTTAAAGTTGATGTGGCTTGAGGATATAACCTTTTCTTTAATTGAACAGATGCTAATTCATACATTTTAGCTGAATCTTCTTTTGTGTTTGATTCTTCTTTTTCTAATTTTATTAGTTTCATTTCATCTTTTCTTACTTGATATAGTTGTCTTCCTACTAAAATTGCAATAATTACTAATAGCAAACAAAGTCCTATTAAATAAGTTTGAGGAAGATTAACTACCATCGTCTAAAACTCAAGTACTAATTTGATGAGAGTATAGTAAGTATTTATTATTAGCATATTCTTAATTTTTGGATTTTCTTCTGTATTCTTTTATCTTAATTAATCATTCATAAATTTATAGAAGAAAAAACTACTCGAGCATATTTAAATTTTTGAATTAACTGCGATATTTGTAAATGTTTGTGGATCTGTAACTGCTAATTGAGCCAACATTTTTCTGTTTATTCTTACATCTGCTTTCTTTAAGCTACCCATAAACTTGCTATAGCTTAATCCATTTAATCTTGCTGCTGCATTAATTCTTGCAATCCAAAGTCTTCTGAAATCACGCTTTCTTCTTCTTCTGTCTCTATATGCGTTACAAAGAGCTTTCATTACTCTTTGATTTGCAGTACGGAAAAGAGTTCCATTTCCTCCCCTAAATCCTCTGGCTAGACGAAGGATTTTGTTTCTACGTTTTCTTGCAACATTACCTCTTTTAACACGTGCCATAATTAATAATCAGAAATCAAGAAATTTAACTACTAAACGAACTTAAGTAGTCTTAAGCGTAGGGAAGCATAAGGCTTACGTTTTCAGCATCACGTTCGTCTACGACTGCTTTTGTTTTAAGGTGCCTTTTTAATTTGGGGCTCTTATGGTCGAGTAAGTGATTGTGAAATGCGCGCCGTCTCATGAACTTGCCAGTGCCTGTTGCTTTGAACCGCTTTGCAGCAGCTTTGCGGGTCTTGAGCTTTGGCATTGATAAAGCGTAGTTAGTCTATAAGAATACGTCCTTGAGCTCACTTAAGCCAACCCAAAATTATTAAATCCTTGCTAGAAGACATTTTTGTTGTGATTAAAAGTTATTTACAGACTAAAAAGCGTTTTTTTGTTTTTGGTTTGTTTCTCTTAATTGGTGTGAATTATTCAAATCAAGTTTGTTTTGCAAATCCTCGCAAAATTGGGATTTTTGCAACTCATCAGGCACCACCTGAGACGCCACTAATAAGCTTAGAAAAAAATGTGCTGCTTGTCGGGATTAAGCCATACTTAGGAAAGGAAATCATTAATAATAATTATTCGATACCTTTGAGTCTTGTAAGTAATGGCAGAAATTTGATTCTGACAGATGCTAATGGAGTTATTCGAAAGGCTCAAGAAATCAATATTGGTTGGCAAGCACAAACATTATTAAATCCAAAAGTATTTGTTCGAAAGACAATTGGTCCTTTCGCAAGTTTCGAGTCTGCAGAAAAAGTGGTAAATGATCTAAAAAAGAAAGGTATTGAATCAGTTATTGCTCACCCGTTTGATTGGGAAGTTTGGGTGTCAGGTGAAACCGAGATTCCACCATCAATAAAATCGACTTATCAGAAAATTAGAGTTTCAAAGACTGTTGTTCCTTATTTAAAGGGCAATAGTGGCAATATTAACCTTAAAGGTCCTATCTCTTTGCAAGCCCCTGATGGGTTGCGCTGGGGGAAAGGAATATACTTGGGACCTTTTTCAATCCAGTCAGATGCATATGGAAGTTGGACTTTAGTTGAGCATGTTCCTATTGAGAGATATTTAAGTGGAGTAGTTCCTTACGAAATTGGTGCCGGTTCGCCAGAAGCAGCATTAGCAGCACAGGCGGTACTAGCAAGAACATGGGCTTGGGCTAATAGGCATAGATTCAAAGTTGATGGATACAATCTTTGCAGCGATACACAATGTCAAGTTTATAAGGATCCATCTAAAGCTAATCTAAAAATTAAAACGGCAATACAAAAAACTGCTGGTAAAGTTTTGACTTGGAATAAAAAGCCAATAAATACTGTTTATCATGCGACAAATGGTGGGGTAATGGCCTCGGTTGATGAAGCATGGTCAATTAACCAAGTTCCTTATTTGCAAATGCGCTTGGATGGACCAAAAGAGTGGACACGTACGGTTGATTTACCTCTATCAAATGAGAATTATTTGAAATCTTTTTTATTTTCTGAGTCGAAGGCTTTTGGTTCTGATCATCCACTTTTCAGATGGGAAAGAACACTAGAGTCCTCTCAGATATCTAAACAGCTCAATAAAGCTCAAAAAGTTACCAGTTCTTTTTCTCCAAATAAAATTAAGGTTGTGACTAGAGGAAAAAGTGGAAGAGTTACTTCTTTGAAAATTGACGGAAAGACTGGATCAGGAATTTTGCTTAAACTTGATGACATTAGACGTGTGCTTAGACAATTACCAAGCACGTTATTTGTTGTTAAAGAAATTAAAGAAGGTAAATGGCTTTTTTCCGGGGGAGGTTTTGGACATGGAGCCGGAATGTCTCAGTCTGGGGCTATAGAGTTGGCAAAAAATGGATGGACTACCAAACAAATTCTTTCTCATTATTATCCAAAAACTAAATATGGATTTTTGCCTTAGTGATGAAAGCCTCTTAGAGTCACTAGTTGATAAAAGTAATACTCCATGGCTTTAGCCAAAATCAGTGGAGAAAACCGCCGCATTAAATCAATAGTGTTTTTGATTTGCTGTGCTTTAGCAGCAATTGTTCCTCATTTGTTAGAGCCTACTAAGAATTTATTTCCTTCAATTTCTTTGGCTGTGTTACTGGGCGGATATGGGTTAAGAGTTGTTTTAAGAGATCGCAGGGGGAATTATCAATTACAAAACGAGCATTTAATTAAGGATGAAAAATTTTTTGAAACTCTTCCCAAAGTTGATGTATTGGTTGCAGCCCGTGATGAAGAAAATGTAATAGAGAGATTAGTTTCAAGACTTTTATCTATTGAATACCCAGAAGAGAAACTTTCTTTATGGATAATTGATGATGGAAGTCAGGATAAAACATCTGCATTATTACAAAATTTACGTACAAAATTCGCTCAAATTAATGTTTTAAGTCGACCCTTGAATAGTGGTGGTGGTAAATCAGGAGCTTTAAATTCTGTATTGAAGAAAACGGATGGAGAATGGTTATTTATTCTTGATGCTGATGCACAATTACAGAGCAATATATTACTTAGAGCCATAGCTCTTGCTTTGCATGGTGGATGGTCTGGTGTGCAGTTAAGAAAATCAGTTGTGAATTGTGAGCTAAATCCACTTGCAGCGTATCAAGCAATGGAGATGGCAATGGATGCTGTTATACAAAGAGGCAGACTTGCTAGTGGCGGTGTCTCGGAGTTAAGAGGAAATGGTCAATTAATTAATAGAAAAGTTCTTGAATCTTGTGGAGGATTTAATGAACAAACTATTACTGATGATTTAGATTTAAGTTTCCGTTTTTTATTAACTAGATCGCCAATAGTAATAATGTGGGATCCCCCAATTCAAGAGGAGGCAGTTGAATCATTGTCGGCTTTATTTCGACAACGAAAAAGATGGGCTGAAGGAGGTTTGCAAAGGTTTTTAGATTATTGGCCGTTATTAATATCAAGACGTCTATCAAATTTAAAGAAATTAGATTTATCTTGTTTTTTCTTGTTGCAATATGCTTTACCAGTTGTATCATTTATAGATTTTATTATATCAATTATTTTGTTTGAAATGCCTTTATATTGGCCTTTATCTATAGTTGCGTTTGGTATTTCTAGTTTAGCTTATTGGAAAGGATGTTCTCAAAAAAGTGAAGGACCTAGATTACCAGCACCTGATTTTATCAATATATTTGGAGCAACAATTTACCTATCACATTGGTTTATTGTTATACCTTTTATAGTTTTTAAAATGTCATTATTCCCAAAGACTTTAATTTGGGAAAAAACAGATCATGTTGGTTCTTGAGTAAGTACTCTTTTTATTCAAGATTTACAATTTCACCATTAAAGAAGTCAGCAAATTGCTTCGCTTTTTGATCAATAGAGTTTGTTTCTAGATTATTTTTAGATTCTATTCGATTCTCTTCTAGATTGTTTTTCTTTAGCTCTCTATCAATTGTAAATTCATTTTTTTGTTCTAATTTCTGAGAACTTTGCTCATCTTTTTTTTGATTCGATAAGTTATCTTTTTTTTGATTCGATAAGTTATCTTTTTGTTGAATTAAAAGTACCTTAGTTGATGATCCTCTTGCTTTATAAAAGGCATCTTCAATAAGATTTTTTCGACTTTGAATCATATTGATCCATTTTTCTGAAATTGCGATTTCAGCAGAATCTGCCTTCAAACTTATTAATTTAGCTTGTTGTGAAAGTAGCATTTTTGTCGAAGGTAGCTCTAACATAGCTATGACTGTTTTCCAAATTTTATCAAGATTTATATCTTGATTGGGTTCGTGATCTTCTTGAAGAGTAGGTGTTGCATTCATTTCTTTATCGTCAATAAGATCTATCTTTTCTGGTCTTTCATTTGCAGCTTGAGCATCAGAATCATTTGAAACTCTAGTTAGCAAAGGTGATTTTTTTACAGTAATCTTGTCATTTGAATTTTCTTCGGAAAGCATTCCAAGTAAATGAACTTCTAACCATAATTTTGGTTGATTACTATTCCTTAGATAGGTTTCAGATCCTTTTAACTTAGCCTGTAAGTTTAGTATCTGATCAAGACTCACAGAAATTGCTAAGTCAATTAAATTTTTACTATTCTCCTGAGAAATATTACATAAGCTACTTGTTTTTTTTGTAATTTTTGTGATAATTAAATCCCTTAATATAGATGCTATTCCTTGTAAAATAGCAATAGGCTCTTTCCCTTGATTAACTAGGATATTACAAGTATTTAGAATAGAATTTGGATCTTTATTTATTAAAGACTGAGCTAATAAAATTAATTCCTCTTCTGGTATAGCCCCTATTAAATTAATGATGTTTGATTGTGTTATTGGAGGCGGAAGTAAGCTGACTTGATCAAGTAAACTTTCTGCGTCTCTTAACCCTCCCTGGGAATGCTTTGCAATTAATGATATTGCCTCTTCGTTAATATCGATTTCTTCTTTTGTAGCAATACAGGTTAAATGATCTTTTAAATCATGCAGAGCTATGCGTTTAAAGTCAAAGCGCATACATCTGCTAAGAATTGTAGGCAATACGCGTTGAGGATCTGTTGTCGCAAGAATAAAAACGACTTGACGTGGGGGCTCTTCTAATGTTTTTAGCAGTGCATTAAAAGCAGCAGTTGAAAGCATATGACATTCATCTATGACATATACTTTCCAGCGAGCTTTTGCAGGAGCAAACCTGGACCTTTCTATTAATTCACGAATATTTTCAACACCTGTATTTGAAGCTGCATCAATTTCAATTACATCCAATGCATTTCCTGAGTTAATCCCTTTGCAGAGTTCACATTCACCGCAAGGCAAAGTTGTAGCTTTTTCACTTTTTAAGCAATTTAAAGATTTTGCGAAAATTCTTGCACTGGATGTTTTACCTGTTCCTCTAGGCCCAGAAAATATATATGCAGGGGCAATACGATTGCTAATTAATGCTTGTTTTAATGTGGAGGTAATTGGAACTTGCCCAACTAGCTCATCAAAGCTTTTTGGGCGATATTTATGGTGTAATGGCTCATAAGTCTTTATCATTTTCGATTACATATATTTATTAATTGGATCTTGATTGATTTGATCATATTCTAAGTTGAAAATTCTTGACCAAATCTTTGACTAATTAAATTTCATTAAAGATATCCAAAAATTTTGTGCTTTTTAAGCAGATTCCTTAACAATTCTTTTCTCATTTGATAAGAGAGGAACGACTTGTCCGCCTGTAATTTCATCGACCATTTTTTTTGTTACATTAAAATTTTTAATCTTAGTTTGAGATGGCAGGCTATACATTAGGTCTAGCATGATTTCTTCAACAATTCCTCTCAAAGCTCTAGCGCCGGTTTTTCTTCTATAAGCTTCTTGCGCAATTGCTTGAACAGCATCTTCGGCAAATGAAAGTTCTACATTATCCATGCTTAATAAAGTTCTAAATTGTTTGACTAAGGCATCTCTAGGTTCTGTGAGAATAGACTCAAGAGCTTTAGCATTTAATGGTTCTAATATTGCACTAACAGGCATTCTGCCAATAAATTCGGGAATTAGCCCATATTTCACTAGATCGTCAGGTTGAAGTTCATTTATCAAGTCTGCACCAATCCGATCTCGATTGGATTTGGTTCTGGTCCTATTTTCATTTGGTATGAAACCAATCGAATTTTTTCCAAGTCTTTTTTGTACAACATCGTCTAAACCAACAAATGCCCCACCACAGATAAAGAGTATTTGGCTTGTATCGATTTGAATAGAATCACCGTAAGGATGCTTTCTGCCTCCTTGGGGTGGGACGTTGGCAACAGTACCCTCAAGCATTTTCAGAAGAGCTTGCTGTACGCCTTCTCCTGAAACATCTCTGGTAATGGATGGGTTTTCACTTTTTCTAGCTATTTTGTCAATTTCATCTATGTAAATAATCCCTCTTTGTGCTAAGTCCACATCCATATCTGATTTTTGCAGAAGACGTAAGAGAATGTTTTCTACATCCTCCCCCACATATCCTGCTTCAGTAAGAGTTGTTGCATCAGCGACAGCGAATGGAACATCAAGCATTTCAGCCAATGTTTGAGCAAGTAATGTTTTGCCGCATCCAGTTGGGCCAATTAACAAAATATTAGATTTTTGTAATTTTGTTGCCGTTAAATCAATCTCCCCTGAGCCGTCTCCTTTCCACGCAAGTCTCTTGTAGTGATTGTAGACAGCTACTGATAAGATTTTTTTTGCAGCTTCTTGCCCAACGACTTGATTATCTAAAAACTTTTTAATTTCAATAGGCTTTGGTATGGAAGCTAAGGTTGGTGCAGGTTTAGCTGTTGCTGCTGTGGCAGTTTTCGCTTTGCGGCTGTGCTCCTGTCCGCTTCTTTGATGAGTTGGATTATCAATTAGTTCCTCGTCTAAAATTTCATTGCATAAGTCGATACATTCATCGCATATGTAGACTCCTGGACCAGCAATGAGTTTCCTCACTTGATCTTGGGCTTTGCCACAAAAGGAGCATTTAAGATGGGCCTCAAATTTTGCCATCGAGCTCTAAAAAAAATAGTTTAAATAGACCGATCATGAATTTTATTCAGTCTCACTTAATAGGATCATTGAGGATTGATGCCTTGTCAGCTTTCCTTAATGATTCATATGGAGTTGAGATTGGAAACCACTTTGTCGATCAGGCCATATTCAACCGCTTCTTGGGGAGAAAGAAAGTGGTCTCGATCAGTGTCTTCGGAAATTTTTTTAATATCTTGACCAGTATGTTCAGCTAAAAGTGAATTAAGAGTCTCTTTTAAATAAAGTATTTCTTTGGCCTGAATTTCAATTTCTACAGCTTGACCTTGTGCTCCACCAAGAGGTTGATGAATCATTATTCTGGAATTGGGCAATGCAAGTCTTTTACCTTTTGTCCCTCCAGATAGAAGAAAAGCGCCCATACTTGCTGCAAGGCCATAGCAAATTGTTATGACATCCGGACTAACTTGTTGCATAGTGTCATAGATGGCTAGTCCTGCAGTTACAGATCCACCAGGAGAGTTGATATATAATTGAATATCTTTTTCTGGATCATCAGCTTCTAAAAAAAGCATTTGAGCCACCAATGCATCAGCAACTTGATCATTTACATCTGTTCCTAGAAAGATGATTCTTTCACGAAGTAATCGAGAATAAATATCAAATGCACGATCACCTTGACCAGATTGTTCGATTACTGTTGGCAGAACTCCTGGTCCTGAAAATAGAGAGGAGTTATTCCAAGAACTTTTAATGGGGTGATCTTGTCTGGCTACAATCAACTTGAACTTTAGATAGCTAATACTTGTAATCTATTCCTAGAAACTAGGATTTGGGTGTTTTAGAACTTTTCTTTTCTTTATTTGTTTTTGTTGTTGTCTTTTTAGAACTTTTCTTTTTGCTTTGATCCTTATTTTTGGGGGGTGCTTTTTCTACAACAGTATTATTTTCCTCAAGCCAAACAAATAATTTTTCTTGCAACAAATCATCAGTAATAGCTTCTTTGATACGATCTTCATCAATATTTTTTTCTTTTGAAAGTTTTATATCAGCTTCTACCTCTTTCAGTTTTGAAGTGATTTCTTTTTGTGAAACCTCAATTTTTTCCGATTTTGCTAAAGCATTTAAAGCGAGTTTTTGACGAAGCTTTTTCTCTGCTTCTTCTTTGGAAGAGTCCATAAGGGATTTCACAAGCTCTGGAGTAAACATTGATTTGACATCAATGCCTTGCTGAGCAAAGTTTTGAGCTGTTTGTTCAACAATTACTCGAACTTCTTGGTCAATTAGACTTTTTGGGAGCTCGACTTCAAGTTCTTTGACCAAAGCATCAAGAAGTGAGTCCTGACGTTTTTTCGCTTGTTTTCTATCAGTATCCTCTTTGAGCCTCTTTTCAAGATCTGCGCGTAAGTCAGTCATATTTTCTTTGTCACTTGCTTGCTTGGCAAACTCGTCATTTAGTTCTGGTAATTCTTTGATTTTTAAATCTTCTAGACTCACTTTGAATTCTGCTTTTCTGCCTTTGGCATCTTCTTGATGATAATCCTTAGGGAATTCACACTTTAGTGTTTTTTCATCATTGATATTCATTCCAATCACACCCTCAATGAACCCAGGAATCATTCGGCCTTCTTCAAGTTCTATTTCTATTGAATTCGCGCTTCCACCCTCAATTTCGCTTCCATCATCTGAGAAATTACCTTTAAAGCTTACTAGAGCAATATCTCCTTTTTTTGCGGCACGATCACTAACTGGTACCTTAGTTGCAAGTTGAGCTCGGGATTGTTCTATTAGTTCATCTATTTTTTTTGGATCAAAGATTAAATTCTCTACTTCAGCAGTGAGGCCTGAAGTTTGTTTTAAAGTTGGAACAGGGGCAATATCAGTCTCAAGTTTTAATGTAAGAATTTTCTCAGGGTTAAAATTTTCTAAAATAGTTTCAAAGCCATCTGCCAGTTCAGGCTCGCATAAAGGTTCAATTCCTTCCTGATCTAATGTCTCTGTCCATACTTTTTGCAATAGTGATTCTAGTGCAGAGGCTTGTATTCGTTTGATCCCAAGTTGCTGAACGACTACTGCTTTTGGAACTTTACCTTTGCGAAAACCTGGTATAGCGATAGATCTGCTGAGTTTGCTTAAAGCTTCGTCATAACTATTTTTGCATCGATCTGCAGGTACCTCAACCTCTACAGCAATCCTGCTATTAGGTTTCGAAATGGTTGTTACTTTTAATTTGGCAGCACTCATTGAAACGGAATTCTCAAATTTGGTTAGCGTAGGAAAGCGTTAATTCACTTCCAAAGCTATTGTGGCCTAAAAAGTATCGAAAAATTTGTTATTTGTTGATTTTTCCAATAAGAAAAAATTTTTTGTTAAACCTTTTTATTCTCTTTCACAAGTTTGAACTCACAGTTTCTTCTTCCCAATAGACCTCTTACAGTTGCAATACTTGGATCGAGTGGTGCTGTAGGTAAGGAATTATTGGCTTTGCTTGAAGAGAGATCTTTTCCAATTGAAAAATTAATCCTATTAGCTTCACATCGTTCAGCTGGGGAGATTCAAAACTTTTGTGGAACCAAGTTGATAGTGCAAGAAACAACTCAAGAGAGTTTTAAAAATGTCGATTTAGTTTTAGCTTCTGCGGGCGGTTCCATATCTCTTAAGTGGAAAGATGCTATTAAAAATTCAGGAGCTTTGATGATTGATAACTCAAGTGCATTTAGAATGGATAAAAATGTCCCTTTGGTTGTTCCTGAAGTTAATCCTCACGATGCAAGCAAGCACAATGGTCTGATTTCTAATCCCAATTGCACAACTATTTTATTAGCGTTGGTTCTATCCCCATTAACTAGACATATTCCGATTAAGCGAGTTGTTGTTTCAACCTATCAATCCGCCAGTGGTGCAGGTGCAATGGCAATGGAAGAATTACAAAAATTAAGTCAAGAAGTTTTAGATGGAGTAACTCCAAAAAGTACAGTTCTTCCTTACTCCTTGGCGTTTAACCTTTTTTTGCATAATTCACCTTTGCAATCAAATAATTATTGCGAGGAAGAAATGAAAATGGTTAATGAAACTCGAAAGATTCTTGGAGATCAACAGCTTTCTTTGACTGCAACATGTGTAAGAGTTCCAGTTTTAAGAGCGCATTCTGAAGCAGTGAATATTGAATTTACAAAGCCTTTCCCAGTTAAAAAAGCATATGAGATTTTGGAATCCTCACCAGGAGTGGAGATACTTGAAGATTTGGAAAATAATCGTTTTCCGATGCCACAGGATGTAAATGGTAAAGACCCTATATCAGTTGGTCGTATAAGGCAGGATATTAGTAATCCTAATGCTTTGGAATTATGGTTATGTGGTGATCAAATTCGCAAAGGAGCTGCACTTAATGCGGTTCAAATTGCTGAACTTCTACTTCCAAAACAATCATGAGTAAGTCAGCTTTGTTATCACCAGCACCTTTTGGAAGGATGCTAACTGCAATGGTGACTCCCTTTGATGAAAATGGGCGAGTAGATTATGAACTTGCAGCTGATTTAGCTAATTATTTAGTGGATCAAGGCTCAGATGGCATTGTCGTATGCGGAACAACAGGAGAGTCACCGACTTTAACTTGGCAAGAACAAAAAAAGATGCTGGAAACAGTTAGAAATTCCTTAGGTTCTAAAGCAAAAGTTTTGGCTGGGACAGGAAGTAATTCGACCTCTGAGGCAATTGAAGCGACAAAAGAAGCAGCTAATTCAGGTGCTGATGGTGTCTTAGTTGTGGTGCCTTACTACAACAAACCACCACAGGAAGGATTAGAAGTTCATTTTCGTGCTATTGCCAATGCTGCTCCACAGTTGCCTTTGATGCTATATAACATTCCCGGGAGGACAGGATGTTCGATATCGCCTAGTATTGTAAGTAAGCTTATGGATTGCAGTAATGTAGTCAGTTTTAAAGCTGCAAGTGGAACAACAGAGGAAGTGACTCAATTAAGAAACTATTGTGGATCAGATTTAGCTATTTATAGCGGTGATGATGCTTTGCTTTTACCTATGCTTTCCGTAGGAGCAGTGGGTGTTGTTAGTGTCGCAAGTCATTTAGTCGGTCCTGATTTGAAGAAAATCATAGAGAGTTTTTTAGAAGGTAAATACGCTGACGCAATTTATTTGCACGAGAAATTACAACCTCTTTTTAAATCCCTTTTTGCAACAACAAATCCGATACCTGTTAAAGCTGCACTTGAACTTGTTGGTTGGTCTGTTGGGCCTCCTCGAAGTCCTTTAGTCTCTTTAAACAGCGAAATGAAAGAAGAACTACTGAAGATTCTCTCTTCTTTGAGATTGCTTTGATCGATTTATTCCTTCTTTTTATAGTGGGTTTGACTTTCATTTAGGTAACAACCAAGTTTTTTTACATAAATTTTTCCATGACATCAAGTTCAATGAATTCTCAAGCTTCAAAAAATAATCAATCAAAATCTCCTTGTCTGAGGATTATTCCCCTGGGTGGCCTCGGAGAAATTGGAAAAAACACTTGCGTCTTTGAATATGGTGACGACATCATGATTCTTGATGCTGGTTTGGCATTTCCAACTGATGGGATGCATGGAGTAAATGTTGTTATGCCAGACACTACTTATTTACGGGAAAATCAAAGTCGAATAAGAGGTTTGGTGGTAACCCATGGACATGAGGATCATATTGGTGGAATTTCTCATCATCTAAAGAATTTTAATATTCCAATTGTTTATGGTCCTCCCTTGGCCATGTCTATGCTTAGAGGGAAAATGGAGGAAGCAGGAGTTGCTGATCGGACAACAATACAAGTATGTGGACCAAGAGAAGTTATAAAAGTTGGACAACATTTCTCAGTTGAATTTGTAAGAAATACACATTCAATTTCCGATAGTTATTCCTTCGCAGTGACTACTCCAGTGGGAGTCGTTTTCTTCACTGGTGATTTTAAGTTCGACCATACCCCACCTGATGGACAGCCTGCAGATTTAGCAAGAATGGCTCACTACGGTGATAAAGGGGTTCTTTGTCTCTTATCTGATTCAACCAACTCGGAAGTTTCAGGATTCACCCCCTCTGAATATTCTGTTTTTCCCAATTTAGATAGATACATTGCTACTGCTGAAGGCAGAGTTATGGTTACTACTTTTGCTAGTTCAACCCATCGTGTGGCGATGCTTTTAGAGCTAGCCATGAAAAACGGTAGAAAAGTAGGCTTGCTAGGTCGTTCAATGCTGAATGTGGTTGGAAAAGCAAGAGAACTTGGATATATGCGTTTCCCTGATGATTTATTTTTTCCAATTAAACAGATCAGAGATTTGCCTGATAGAGAGACTTTTTTATTGATGACAGGAAGCCAAGGAGAATCAATGGCTGCTTTGAGTCGTATTTCTAGGGGCGAGCATCAACATGTCCAGTTGAAAACTAGTGATACTGTGATTTTTTCTGCTAGTCCTATTCCTGGAAATACGATTTCCGTAATGCATACGATTGATAAATTAATAAAATTGGGTGCAAAAGTTATTTATGGCAAAGATAAGGGCATACATGTTTCAGGCCATGGATGCCAAGAAGATCAAAAATGGATGCTTGGATTAACTAGACCTAAATACTTTATACCTGTGCATGGAGAGTACAGAATGCAAGTTCTTCATGGAAAAACTGCTGTATCAATGGGCGTTCATCCAGAAAATGTATTGGTCATGGAAAATGGAGACGTTGCTGAATTAAGACCTGATTCCCTCGTTCAAGGGTCTCCAGTAAAATCAGGAGTTGAATTGCTTGATTCTTCAAGAACAGGGGTTGTTGATACGCGAGTGTTAAAAGAACGTCAGCAACTTGCTGATGATGGAGTTATCACCGTTCTTACACCAATTAGCACTGATGGGGTGATGGTTGCACCTCCTAGGGTGAATCTTCGTGGTGTCATTACTAATGTTGATGCCAAAACAATGGTTAATTGGACTGAAAGAGAAATTAATTGGGTCTTAGAAAATCGATGGAAACAACTTGTTCTAAAGACAGGAGGTAAGTCAGTTGAAGTCGATTGGATTGGTTTACAAAGAGAGGTTGAATCTGGTTTATCTCGTCGATTGAGAAGGGAGGTTCAAGCTGAGCCATTAATTCTTTGTCTTGTTCAACCTGCTCCTGGCGGGACTCGTGCATATAAACCTCAACTTGATCAACAGCCAGACTCACGACAAGTAGTTAAGAAAACTGCTGATAAAGGGCAAAAAACAACTAATGCATCCTCAATAAATAAAGATACAAGTGTACAAACAAAAAATAGCGAAACTAAGTCAGAGGAAATGCCATCTGGAAGAACAAGACGTCGTAGATCCGCAATTAACTAAATTATTTAGTTAATTTGTCTTTTTTGAGATATATATAGTTTTTTTATCCCACCTTATGAGAAATTCTCCATGAAGATGGATTGTTCCAGGTGGATTTCTGTGACATATTTTGCTATTGATTTCTTTGATTTGCAAAGCTGTCACTCTTCTTACGCCTAAGATTCTTAACCAATTAGAAAGTATTATTTTTCTAATAGAGTCTGTGAAATCGTTTAGTTTGTTTCTGGATAGAGAATTAATTGTTTCTCTCTTGCAAAATTCTATTGCTATTTCTGCTAATAATTGTTGGTCTTTGCTATAACTTTCAAGTCTATTAGCTACATCTGCTATTCTGGAGTCTGCGCCTTTATAGATTGAATTTAAAATTGGTAAGATTTCTTTTCTAATTTTATTTCTTGTCAAATTAATATTGTCATTGGAAGGATCAATCCAAATTGGTAAATTAAACTCTTTGCAAATTTCGAGTGTTTCGTTCCTAGTAAACACCAATAGAGGCCTAACTAATTCAATATTTTTTTCTAAATTTCTTTGTTCTTTAAGAGTACTCAGTCCAATCAGATCGGCACCTCTGGCTAAGTTCATAATTATCGTCTCTGCTCGATCACTAGCTGTATGACCAGTTAATATTCTTGTACAAGGGAAATTTATATTATTTGATGATAATAACTTTGCTTTTCTTAATAGGTTTTTATATCTCCAATCTCTTGCCTTTTCTTCATTAGCGACTTCTTCTTTATTGGCTTTATCAGAGTGAAATGGGATTTGCTGATTCAGGCACCAAAGTTTTAGGTCTTCGGCTATTTTCTCGGATTTCGTATGCCATTGGTGATCTCCATGCCAGATCTCGACTCGCCATGTATAGAGCCTTTTTAAGTCAATAATTAATTTAAGAAGGGCCATTGAATCTTGACCACCAGATATAGCTAAAAGAAGTGTGGAATTAATGGGCAGTAAAGATTCATTTTGTTTCAGTCTTTTATGTAAACGCAAATGCCATTTACTCCAAGATCTGCCAATTTTAGTTGATTGTGACATTTGCGTTGGTTTCAGAGCTCTATTCGCATTTTTTAAGTTCTTTTGCTGAGTCAGTGTCACAATCAGATTAATAGTTGATGTTTTTATGACACGCCTGCAGACTTTGCCAGTTTCACTTCAAAAGAGTATTCAAAATAGATCTTTATTGAAAGTAATTTCTGGTTTAAATAATTTTAATCCAGAATCAGTATTTCGAATTTCTAAAGCTGCAGGTCTAGGTGGTGCCAATTTATTAGACATTGCTTGTGAACCAAAATTAGTAGAGCTAGCTGTAAAGGCTTCAAATATTCCTGTGTGTGTAAGTTCCGTAGAACCAAACCTTTTCCCTGAAGCTGTTCAAGCAGGAGCATCAATTATTGAAATTGGGAATTTTGATTCTTTTTATCCAGATGGGCGTTTTTTCTCAGCTGATGAGGTGGTCGCATTGGCGGTTGAATCTCGTCGACTTTTACCTGAAGTTGTTTTGTCAGTAACTGTTCCCCATATATTGCCTTTAGATAGTCAGGCTAAATTAGCGTTGGATCTTGTTGATAATGGGGTCGACTTAATTCAAACTGAAGGAGGAACCAGTTCTAATCCTATTAGTCCTGGCACTTTAGGATTGATAGAAAAAGCTTCACCTACTTTGGCTGGAACTTTCGCTATCTGCGCTGCTCTCAAGGAGACTAATCATGATGTGCCTGTGATTTGCGCTTCTGGACTTTCTGAAGTTACTGTCCCAATGGCGATTTCAGTTGGAGCAAGTGGGGTTGGGATTGGTTCTGCTGTCAATAAATTGAATACTGAATTAGCTATGATTGCTACCGTCAAAGGTCTTCGTCAGGCTTTAAATTCTTTTCATATGGTTTCCACAATCAATCAATCAATTTTATAGGGTAATGTAAAATCTTTTTTGATCAAAATATCAAGAATATGGAATTAATAAATTTGTTTTTTTTAGTACTTATTTCATAATATGCCTGAATATAAACTTCAAGCTCCTTATGTCCCTAAAGGTGACCAACCTGCAGCTATTGAAGGACTCGTTGGAGGGGTAAATGATGGTCAAAAGTTTCAAACTTTATTAGGTGCAACTGGAACAGGCAAAACTTTTACGATTGCTAATTTAATAGCTCAAACTGGTAGACCATCTTTGGTGTTGGCTCATAATAAAACACTTGCAGCTCAATTATGCAATGAACTAAGGGAATTTTTTCCTGAGAATGCTGTTGAATATTTTATATCTTATTATGATTATTATCAGCCAGAAGCTTATGTCCCAGTTAGCGACACTTATATAGCCAAGACATCGTCAATTAATGAAGAAATTGATATGTTACGCCACTCTGCAACTAGATCTTTATTCGAACGTGATGATGTAATAGTTGTTGCCTCAATAAGTTGTATATATGGTCTGGGAATTCCTAGTGAATATTTAAAGGCTTCTGTTCAATTTGAAGTTGGTCAGTCTATTGATTTAAGGTCTTGCTTAAGATCATTAGTCTCAAATCAATATACACGTAATGATGTAGAAATTAGTAGAGGTAGATTTAGAGTTAGAGGAGATGTATTAGAAATAGGACCGGCATATGATGACAGGCTTGTTAGACTTGAATTGTTTGGAGATGAAATTGAAAGTATTAGTTATGTCGATCCTACTACTGGTGAAATTTTAAATAAACTTGACTCAATTAATATATATCCAGCCAAACATTTTGTAACACCAAAAGATCGCTTAGAATCTGCAATTAAAGCAATCAGAAACGAATTAAGAGAGAGATTAGAATTTCTGAATCAAGAGGGAAAATTACTCGAAGCTCAAAGATTGGAGCAACGAACAATCTATGATTTAGAAATGTTAAAAGAAGTTGGATATTGTAATGGCGTTGAAAATTATGCTCGTCATCTATCTGGAAGGGACCCTGGCTCTGCTCCTGAATGCTTAATTGATTATTTTCCTAAAGATTGGTTATTACTTATTGATGAAAGTCATGTGACTTGTCCTCAATTAAGAGCTATGTATAACGGTGATCAAGCTAGAAAAAAAGTTTTAATTGATCATGGCTTTAGATTGCCAAGTGCAGCTGATAATCGTCCTTTAAAAGATATAGAGTTTTGGAATAAAGCAAAACAAACGGTTTTTATTAGTGCTACTCCTGGTGATTGGGAATTGTCTCAAAGTAGCGGGAATATAGTTGAGCAAGTCATTAGACCTACTGGTGTTCTTGATCCTTTAGTTGAAGTACGTCCAACACATGGTCAAGTTGAAGATTTACTATTCGAAATTAAAAAAAGAGCTAATAAAAATCAAAGAATACTTATTACAACTCTTACGAAAAGGATGGCTGAAGATCTTACAGACTATTTATCTGAAAATAAAATCAGAGTTCGTTATTTACATTCAGAGATTCATTCAATTGAGAGAATTGAAATTATTCAAGATTTACGATTAGGAGAATATGATGTATTAGTAGGAGTAAATCTTCTTAGAGAAGGTTTAGACTTACCCGAAGTCTCTCTTGTAGTGATTCTCGATGCAGATAAAGAAGGGTTTTTACGAGCTCAAAGATCTTTAATTCAAACAATTGGTCGAGCAGCAAGACATATTGAAGGTTTAGCTTTGCTCTATGCAGATAAAATGACAGACTCTATGGCGAAAGCAATTAGCGAAACAGAAAGACGTCGTGAAATACAAGAGGCTTACAATCTTAAGAATGATATAACTCCTAAACCAGCTGGTAAAAAAGCCAATAATTCAATTCTCTCATTTTTAGAACTCTCTAGAAGATTAAATCAAGACGTAAGTTCAGATGATTTTCTTGATATTGCAGATAAGTTAATTGACCATAGCTCGGGTGATTCTGATGCTGGACTATCTTTAGATGCTTTACCTGAATTAATTGAAAAACTAGAATATCAAATGAAAAAAACGGCTAAAGATCTAGATTTTGAAAAAGCGGCAATTCTACGAGACCGTATAAAGAAATTACGACATAGATTAGTCGGTAAATAATCTATTTGTAGCTTTAAAGCTTTCCTAATTGAAAGCATGAATGAATTTCATTTAATGCTTTTTCCCCATCTTTTTCAGAGATAATACAAGTTGTTCTTATTTCACTTGTAGCAATCATCTCTATATTTATTTTCTCATTTGCAAGGGCTCTAAATATTTTACCGGCTGTTCCTATGGTGAAAGGCATTCCAGAGCCAACAGCGCTAATTCTAACTATTGCATTTCCCTCTTCTATTTTTGAACCCTTCCAGTTTGATATCAATTCTTCTAAAGCATATTTAGCGTCTTTTCTATCATTTTTCTTTAAAGTAAAACTAATATCTTTAGTTGTATCCTTATGCTTTCTTTCTGATTGTACTATTGTGTCTAAGCTGATATTTTTCTCAGCTAACTTTGAACATATAGTGGAAGCAGTCCCTGGCTTATCTGGTACATTCTTGACGCAGATTTGTATTTGGTCTTTGTCTAGGGCTATGCCTCTTACTTCTGGCTCATTATTATTTGCAAGTATAGGATTTATAGTAATTTGTTTATCAGTGAGCTTGAATACTTCCGCTACACTACGTAATCCTTTTTTTCCTAATTCTGCATCAATAACACAACTTACTTTTACTTCACTAGTTGCTATTAGATGAATATTAATCCCAGAATCAGAGAGTGTTTGGAATAGCGAGGATGCTATGCCTGGCCTCCCCATTATCCCAGCTCCATAAATGCTGAGTTTAGTGAGACTTTTTTGTGAGGATATTTCACCTCCAATGGTTTTAATAAGTTTTTTACATTGAATTAGTGCATTATTTAATTCATTTTCAACAACAGTAAAAGTAATATCGTTAGAATTAATTTGGTGCGTTGCTTGAATAATAAGATCTACATTTACCCCTCCCTCTGATAAAGATTCAAATAGCTCAGCAGCAATTCCTGGACGATCTGGAATATTAGATAGCGCTATTACTGCTTGATTCTCAACAAGTTCTAACCCATCGACAGGACTGCGATGTTCTATGCCACCTTTCGCATAAACATGATTTTTTTTACTTGTTAGAGTCGTTCCATCAAGCTTGTCCCAACTTGACTTCACGACAAGAGTTACTCCAAAATTCCTTGCTATTTCAACTGCTCTAGGATGTAAAACTGCAGCTCCCAGGCTTGCCAGCTCTAACATTTCATCACAACTAATATTTTTCATCAATTGTGCACTTTTAACAATTCGTGGATCAGTAGTTAATACACCAGGAACATCAGTATAGATTTCACATTTTTCAGCTTCAAGAGATGCTGCTAAAGCTACTGCAGACGTATCTGATCCTCCTCTGCCTAAAGTTGTAATTTCAGGAATTCCTCCTATGCCAAGACTGGTTCCTTGGAATCCAGCAATCACTAATGTTTTGCCTTCACTTAAAAGATTTTTTATTCGTTCTGTTCTGATCTCAAGTATTCGGGCTCGTCCATGAGCTGATTCCGTGATGATGCCCGCTTGGGTTCCAGTTAAGGAGATTGCTGGTGTGCCCAATTCATTCAGGGCCATTGTTAATAACGAGATTGAAACCTGCTCTCCTGTCGAGAGGAGCATATCCATCTCTCGATGTGGCGGATCAAGAGATATTTCTGATGCTAGCTGTGTTAACTCATCAGTTGAATGCCCCATTGCCGACACAACTACTACAAGATCATTTCCCTTCTCTTTGCTTGATTTTATTCTTTGCGCGACAGCTTTTATTCGCTCAATGCTTCCTAGTGAGGTACCGCCAAATTTTTGAACCAGCAAGGTCATTGAACTCTCGTTAACTTGTTGATTATTTCAGCTTTTAGTCAAAATTTTACTTTCTGTTAGCAGATTATCTTTAAAAGAATCGATTGGATTGGTTCCTGATTTTATTGAGGCTTCGATTTTTAAAAGTTTTTTCATCAATGCAAGTAATGCTTGCATTGATTTACCTTGAATTTGTTTACGGATTATAAAAATACGTTTTGGATTAGCAATCCCAGCAAGTTTGGCTATTTCTTTGACGTCCTGAGTTCCCTCTTTATCTAATAGATGTACCCAAAGCCATCCTCTTGATTGACCAGTCAAAGTCGTAATTAACCTTAAAGCTGGTTCTCCATTCTTAAGTAAGGATTGAATTTTATTTAAAGCTATAATTCTTTCTCCTTTAAGTAGGAAATTGGCAATTTCAAGTGCATTAGTAGAATTATTTTCAATTAATTTTTTCACTAGTTCTTTCGTAATTTCTTGTGGTTCATTTTTATTTGCTTGTCCATTAATTGCCTCTGAAAATAATGAGAGTTTTTGAAACTCTGTAATTAATAGAGAGCTATCATTACCTATACTTTCTACTATTAAATCAATTGTTTCTTCATCCATTTTTAGATGTAATCTCTGTAAAATATTTTTGACCAAATTTCTTTGCCCATTAATATCCCATGGGAGTGGAAGAATACAACTTTTTTCCTGAGAGAAGTTATTTAATTGTATTTGTTTTTGTATTAATTTAGTAGTTCTTAGTCTTTTATCAGGCTTGTTTGCGTTATTTAAAATTAGATGTGTATTGTCTGGAATTAATTGAATTGCTTGTTCAAGTTTGCTAGCAAGCTCAATAGAGCATCCGTTACAAAATGGGCTTCTTCTGACTAGTACGATTCTTCCTCCGCTTCCTAACGGAGCACTCTGAATCTCTTCCAGAGCTCTTAGATTTTGCTTTGGATCATTTCCATCTAATTGACTATGATTAAAACTTTTCCACGCTGGGTCAATAACTGTTTGAATTATTTTTTCTATTTCTCTGTTACTGGCTTCATAATCATCTCCCCATATTAAATGAATTGGCATTACTTAGAGATATGTTGTTAAGAGATCTGATCTTAAATTAGCCAAAGAAATTTAACAGTGAAAACACCAGAACATCCAATTTTTATTGAAAGTGTTAAATATATTAGATCTAAAGTAGACTTCACAGGATTAGATCAGGTTCAGCAGTCAATTTTAGAACGCATTATTCATTCAAGTGGTGACTTTGATTTGCAGTCATGTGTCAGATTTAGTCCAAGAGCTTGCGATGAAGCTATTAATGCACTGCAAAATGGAGCATCAATTTTGACTGATACTTATATGGCAGAGGCGGCAATATCGCCTATGGCTAAAAGAACAATAAATTCAGATATTCAATGCATTTTAGATATGGCTCCTATATCTATTGATTCAACTATTACTACTAGGAGTGCAATTGGTATGAAAAATAGTTGGTTAGATTTTGAGGAGAAAAATAACTTATCAAATGCTCCATTAGTTGTAATTGGAAGTTCGCCAACAGCTTTAATTGCTCTCTTAGATCTTGTTGAATCTGGGTATAAAATACCAAGTTTAATTATTGGAATGCCAGTAGGCTTTATAGGTGTTTCCCAGAGTAAAATTCGATTATTAAATAGTAAATGTCCATATATTGTTTTGGAGGGTTCTAAAGGAGGCGCCTCTTTGGCGGCAGCAACTACAAATGCTTTATTGAGAGCTTCTGAAACTTAACTTTTTCTAATAAGCTTTGATTTGATTTGTACCCTGTAATTTATTTAGTGACTGTGATAGTGTTTGAGTTATTTTTTTCAAGATTGTTTAATATAATCTTTGCATTGCTGATCACCTCCCTTGGAACTCCAGCAAGCCTCGCAGCTTCAATTCCATAACTTTTATTGGCTCCTCCTTTGTCAACTTTATGAAGGAATGAAAGTGAATTATTTTTATATTGCACTAGAACTTGATAATTTTCTACATTATCAATATATTCAGAAATTTTATTCAACTCATGATAATGAGTTGCGAAGATTGAACGACATTTTATTTTCTTAGCTAAAAATTCGCTAACTGACCAAGCAATAGACAAACCATCGAAAGTAGATGTTCCTCGTCCAATTTCGTCTAACAAAACTAATGATTTTTCCGTGGCTTGATTAAGAATGAAGGCTGTTTCGATCATTTCAACCATGAAAGTTGATTGACCTGCCGCTAAATCATCCACAGCTCCAACGCGAGTAAAAATTTGATCAGCAATTCCTAGAGTACAAGATTTGGCTGGTATCCAACTTCCGATTTGAGCCATGATTTGAAGGACACCTACTTGTCTTAAGTAACAACTTTTACCACTTGCATTTGGTCCTGAAAGGATTATTAGATCAGTCTTAGATCCAAGATCAATATCATTAGGAACAAAAAGTTTATCAACTAGAATCTGCTCAACAACAGGATGCCGGCCTTTTATAATAGATAACTTTCTTGATTTATTTTCATCTTTATTATCAACTATCTTTGGTTGAATATAGTTATTTGTAGCTGCTAATTCAGCTAGACCAGATAAAACATCTAAGAAAGCTATTGCTTTTGCAGCTTTTCTTATAATATTTGATTTCTTTCCAACAAGAATTCGAATCTGACAAAAAATTTCATATTCAAGTTGTGATATTCGCGCTTTCAATTGGAAAATTTTGCCTTCTCTCTCTTTTAGTCCAGGTGTTACAAATCTTTCTTCATTAGTTAAGGTTTGTCTTCTGATCCAGTGAGCTGGAACATTTATAGACTTTGCTTTGCTTACAGCTAAAAAGTATCCAAATGATCGATGATATTGAAGCTTTAAATTACTAATGTTGCTGTTTTTTCTTTCTTCTAGCTCTTGAGATTTAAGCCACAAATTATGATCATCAAGTTGATTTCTAAGTCCATCAAGTATGGGATTAATCCCATCATAAATAAGCCCACCTTCTGTAAGGCTAAGAGGAGGATTATCTATGATTTCATTGTTTATTTTCGTCGCAAGGATGATTAAGTCTTTATCTAAATTAAGAATAGAGTCGAAATAGTTAGTTTCTTTAAATATAGGGTCATGAAGCTGCTTTTGAATTATTGGTAAACGTTTAATACCTTCAGCGATAGCAATTAAATCTCTTGCCCCCGCTTGTTGTGCCCCTGCTCTTCCTGATAGACGTTCTAAATCTCCCATAGCTCGCATTATTTTTCTCATATTTCTTCTTAATTCTGTTGATCTGACTAATAATCCAATTACTTTCTGTCTATTCTGAATTGGATTAATATCAGTTAAAGGTTCTTCTAACCACCTTCTGATACATCTACCCCCCATTGCAGTTAATGTTTTATCAATTGCCCACAGTAATGAACCATGAAATTTTCCATTCTTTTGAGTTGAGGTAATTTCTAAATTTCGTCTTGTTTGATTATCTATAACTAAACCAACTTGATTAATTTTTAGATGTGGAAAATCAATACAAATATTTGTCTTGATACCATTTTTAAAGCTTTCATGAATATTTGGATGAGTTTTGTTTAAATATGAGATCAAACCTCCAACTGTTCTGATTGATAGTGAATCTGAGTGAATACCTAATCCATCAATATTATTCAAAGAATAATGATTTTTAATAGTTGTTTGTGCTTCTAATTTAGAAAATGATGTTTGATTAAACTCCGTTATATCTATTAATCCTTCATGCCAGGTCTTATTTGAAATTGATTTTTGTTCTGATATAACTTCAGCTGCTTTTAGTTTAATTAATTCTTGACGTAAATTATTAATTTCTTGGCCTTCTTGCACAAGAAACTCACCGGTGCTGACATCTATTTTTGCTAAAGACCAGTTAATGATGCCTGGTGTAGAGTTTGTTTCTAGTAACACACAAGCTAGCCAATTATTTTGTTTAGCTCTTAACATCCCTTCTTCCAGAATCGTTCCAGGAGTTATTAATCGAGTTATTGCTCTTTTGATTAATTTTTTGCCTTTTGAGGGAGCAGCTTCCAGTTGGTCACAGATAGCAATTGATAAGCCTTTTTTTATGAGCTCTGTGCAATAACGATCACATGCATGGTGAGGTATTCCAGCCATTGGCACTTTGCCAATTTTTTTACCGCCTTCTTTGCTTGTGAGTGTGATTTCTAGAAGATTTGATAGTGATATTGCATCCTCAAAAAAACATTCGAAGAAATCTCCAAGCCTATAAAGCAGAACACGTTCGGGATTTTCTATTTTTAATTCGACGTAATGTTTGAGTGCAGGAGTGAGATCATCAATTTGTGGCAAACTGTGATGTGACCATTTGGGTTCTTCAATTTCCGCATGACAAAACTTGTCTAGATCAATGATTTGATTTTGATCTTTAGACATCTTTTTGATACGAGGTCTCAATAAAGCATCATCTTTTAGTTGTTGATTTGAAAGATTTTCTTTAGATGGTTTGGGATTATCAAGTTGTTTAGCTTCGTTGATATTGCTCTTCTCATTTCCTGCAAATAGACTGCCTTGTATAGGTTTTTGGCTGGCAGCCATTTAATTTCTCATTAATCAATTAATGCATATTAGAAGAATTAATTTTTTTTGCATGTGAAGCCTCGCTACAAATATGTACAGGAACACGTTAAAAAAACACTTACATGGGAGAATTATTGAATATTGAGAAATTTTTCTGCAGCTTCAACTATGCTTGCTATTAATTCAATCGTAGCGAACGCACTTTTGTTCTCCTCATTGCTTTTGGTGATTGGTGTTCCTGTGTTCTACATGACCCAAACCAATCCTGAGGATAATCGCAATCCCAACATTAAAAAGATTGAGATTCTTGCTGGTGTATGGTTCCATTTGGTATTGCTTCAAGCTTTAGTTGGCGAATACATTACTCATCAGATGAGTGTGTAAGAAAATAAGTATTTGGCGAGAATTATCTATATAGATGAATTTTTGATTTAATGTTTTAAATTTACTCGAAAGAGGTTACTGTTAGTTTGTACTAATAGCCTTAAGAAATGGCGACTATAGAAGGTACCTTTGAAAATTCATCATCATTAAAAGTAGCTATTGTTGTAGCTAGATTTAATGATTTAATCACAAATAAGCTCTTAAGCGGATGTTTGGATTGTTTATCAAGGCATGGTATTGATGTGTCCGAGTCAAGTAACCAATTAGATATTGCTTGGGTTCCAGGTTCATTTGAGTTGCCAATAATTTCACAGCAACTTGCCAGGCAGGGTAAATATGAAGTTGTAATAACTTTGGGAGCAGTGATTCGGGGAGATACTCCGCATTTTGACGTTGTTGTGTCTGAGGCGAGTAAAGGTATAGCAACTGTCTCTAGAGACACAGGAGTACCAATTATCTTTGGGGTTTTAACTACCGATACTATGCAACAAGCACTAGAAAGAGCTGGAATTAAAAACAATTTGGGGTGGAGCTATGCTTTGCAAGCATTAGAGATGGGTTCTTTGATGAAGGCATTGAGTTAAATTATCTTCTCAATTGACTAAATGATTTGACCACAACACCTCTTTTAAGGCATGCTGATTTGGTAGACCGACCTATGCGGATGTAGCTCAGTGGTAGAGCATCTCCTTGCCAAGGAGAATGTCGAGAGTTCGAATCTCTTCATCCGCTTATTTATAAATTTTATTCTGAACTACTAAATATATTTAGAATGTTTAATAGCTTGTCTAACTAATTAAATGTTTTTTACATGGTTAATATTGAGAATATCAATAGTTTTATCGTAAATCATTAACATTTGATCAGATGCATTTCTAAAACCAATTTTTTCATAAAAGCTTTCACAATGTGTAGTCATAATATATATTCTCTGGACATTTGATATCAAAGGATTTGTTAGGAGCTTATGCACTATTTTTTTACCTAAACCTAAATTTTGAAAATCTTTTTCTATAATAATGTCCCACAAAACAGCTCTAAAAATTTCATCAGTATTTGCACGTCCAAAACCAATTAATTTGTCTTGAGACCAGAGACTAATTACCACTGAACTTCTAGCTAACATTGTTTTTAAATCTCTTACATCCCTTTCTTGTGCCCAACTTGAGTTTTTTGTTAACAGGTTTTGTAGTTGTTCAAGTCCCCGAGATGGCTTGTAATTTGGTCCAAGACCAAAAATTCTTAATCCCGGCGCGCCTTTGAAATGTTCAAGAATATTGATATCGTCCATTTTTTAATAATGTTAATGGTGAGTGGGTTTGTATAATAATTTTGAACCAAACATATACATTATAAATTTAATGGAATTTTAAAATCAAGCATGGTGAAAGTTTTTTTATTTTTTTGATTTGATTTCATCTAGAGATCTGAATTACTTGTTTATTATGAAATCTGACTTTTATTATAAATTTGAAAATAGATTTCGTGGAGATGAAGACTCAATTCTTAAAGGCTTGTCCATATACGATTCCTTGATTAATCAAGTTATTAGAGAAATATCTAATCCTAAAATTTTGGATGTAGGTTGTGGGAGAGGAGAATTTCTTCAAAAATGGCAAAAATATATTCCAAATGTTATTGGTATAGAAAATGATGCTAAAATGGCGAAAATTAGTAGATCAAAAGGCCTTGAAGTTATAGAAGATAATGCAATTAATTCTTTACAACGATTGTCAGATAAATCTATATCTATAATTACTATCTTCCATATGGTTGAGCATATTGAATACGATCAACTATTTCAACTTTTGTCTGAATGCTCACGAGCTCTACAAGATGAAGGAATAATGATAATTGAGACACCTAGTATTGATAATTTGATTGTTTCAACAAAGAATTTCTATATTGATTATTCCCATAAAACACATATTAACCCTGATTCTTTTGCATTCATGATTGAGAATCTTGGCTTCGATAAAGTAAAGCATTATTTTCTTCGAGGTGGACCCTTAGAAGATACTGAACATAATAAATTAACTAGACTCTTAAATGGTGTTGCTCAAGATTTATCATTTGTAGCAACTAAAAGTCAATTAATGAGTAATAATTTATTTGGTAAACATAGGGAATGGGAGTCTGAACTAAGCGTTGGAATTACAACCATGAAAGCGGCTATAGAATTTGATCTTGCTAATGTTAAAGAATATAAATTATTGGAAGATAGAATTTCTTTACAACAGAATTCTATAAAACAGCAAGGCAAATTACTAGATGATATTAATCAAGAACTTAGATATTTTCTTAAAGTTCTAAAATATTTTAATAGATCTATTAAACTCTCTTTAAAGTTGATAAAATTTTTTCTTCGTCTCTCTATAAATATATTAACAAAAGTCTTTAACTTTTTATTGAAGTTTCCTTTCTGTAAAAATATTTTGCTATCAAAGCCAATAAAAATATATATATTATTTATTCTAGATCTATTTCCAAAAAAATTAAAATCGATAATTATTGATAATATAAACAAAAAAATCGATAAAGTTTTAAAAATCGATTTAACTTCATCTTATAATAATAACAATTTAATTTCTCATTATGAAAGTTCTGATACAGCCAAAGATATTTATCAAAAGTTAATTAAGAATATTAAAAATTAATATAATGAGAATAGCTATTGATTTACAAGGATTGCAAAGTGATGGTAGTAGAAAGAGAGGTATTGGCAGATACTCTTTTGAAATAGTTAGGAACTTATTGAATGATCATGATACTAATGAATATGTTCTAGTTGCAAATTCTGCATTAAACGATGTTCGTGAGGAATTTCGTTCACATTTGAATAAATCTCAAAATATATCTTATATAAGTTGGTATTCTCCAACTCCTTTAAGTTTTATTAGTCATAAAGAAATTAATATAGAGTTAGGAAAATCTTTAAGATCATACACCTTTAATTGCCTGCATGCAGATATAATTATTGTCACAAGTTTTCTTGAAGGATTTTCAGATAATTCTCTAACTGAATTTGACCATCAATTGTTAGAAACCCCTGTAATATCAATATTCTATGATTTAATTCCTTTATTAAATCCAGATTTATATTTAAACCTAAATCCAGAATTTTCAAATTATTACTTTGCAAAATTAGAACTTTTAAAAAATTTTGATGCTTTATTGGCTATATCTAAATCATCTTCAGAAGAAGCTTTAAAATATTTAAATATAGACGACTCTAAGATTTATAATATATCTTCTGCTTGTGATACGACACTATTTAATTCTAATACAAATATTAACCATAATCTTCATGATTTTTTTGATAGTACTTCCCCATTTTTGTTGTATTCTGGCGCAGGCGATCCTAGAAAAAATATCAAGAATTTGTTAAAAGCTTTTTCTGTATTGCCTACTGAAGTTAAAACAAAATATCATTTAGTTTTAGTAGGTAAACTTTTACCTGAGGAGCTAATAATTATTAATGATTTGATCCAATCCTTAGATATTGTAGAAGATTATGTTCATATCCTTGGATACGTTTCAGATATTGATCTAGTCGCTTTGTATAGACAATGTTTCTTATTTATTTTTCCTTCTTTGCATGAAGGATTTGGACTTCCTGTCCTTGAGGCTATGAGCTGTGGTGCACCAGTTATAGGATCCTTTTCAACAAGTATTCCTGAGATAATTTGTAGAAAAGATGCCATGTTCGACCCAAATGATCCTGAGAAGATTAGAGACTTAATTCTTAAAGCAATTCAAGATGAGAAGTATCTTTATGATTTGAAGTCCAATTCCACGAAGCAAAGTGCAAAATTTTCATGGTCAAATACTGTCAACAATTTATTAAATGCTTGTACTATCATAATGAATGACAATTTAAAAGTTTCTGTCAATCAAGAATGGAAAATTATTCAAAAAACAAATAGCAACTTTTTAGATAAACTCATTAATAAAATACAAATTATAATTAAAGATAAAGAAGATTACCAATTAATAAAAATTATATCCTCTTCAATAGACAAGATTAATTTTGGCTTGAGTTCTTATTTAAGAAGAATATCACTTAGAAAAAATATCGATTCTTGGAAAGTTGAAGGTCCTTTTGACTCAAATTATAGTCTTGCAATCTTAAATAGATCATTTGTTTCTTCTATGGAAGATAAAGTTAATGATGTATCTATTCATATAACTGAAGGAGGAGGAGATTACAATGTAGATACATATTTTTTAAGTAAATTTTCGAATCTTTATTCTAAGTATCTAAAAAAAAATAATACAGAAATATCAGATGTCATTAGTCGCAATTTATATCCCCCACGTGTTTCTGATCTTAATGCAAGGATTAATTTATTACACGCTTATGGTTGGGAAGAATCAGAGTTTCCAAAAAAATGGATTAATGATTTTAATATGTATCTTCAAGGAATAACTGTCATGTCTACACAAGTAAAAAAAATATTAATAGATAATGGTGTTCATATACCAATTCAAGTTTGTGGTTTAGGTGTCAATCATTTAGAAACAAATCCTAGTTTTTCTAACTTAAGGATTAAGACAAAAAAATATAAATTCCTTCATATCTCTTCCTGTTTTCCTCGTAAAGGCATTGATATTTTATTGCAAGCATACTTTGAAAAATTTACTAAATATGATGATGTTACATTGATTATAAAGACTTTTCAGAATCAACATAACAATGTCGAAGATTTAGTTAATACATTAAATAAAAATAATGCTCTGGCTCCAGATGTTCTCATTTTGAAAGATGATTTTAATGATATGGAAATGAGTTATTTATACTCTATTAGTGACGTTTTAGTAGCCCCAAGTCGAGGTGAAGGATTTGGATTGCCCATCGCTGAGGCAATGTATTTTAGAGTTCCTGTTATAACTACTGGCTGGGGCGGTCAATTAGATTTTTGTAATCAATCTAATAGCTTTTTGATAGATTTTGTGTTTGTAAAATCACAATCTCATTTTGATTTAGATCTCTCTTATTGGGCAGAACCCTCCAGAAAACATTTAGCAGAGCTAATGTTTTCAATATATAAATCGGATCCTACTTATACCAGAAATAAAATAGATTTAGCACAACAATCAATCTCTAATTTCTCATGGAGCAAAGTTGCTAAAAAAAATATTTCATTTGCAAAAGAGTTGAACGAGATTTCCTCCGACTTTACTCAAAAATACGGTTGGGTAAGTTCATGGAATAGTAAATGTGGAATAGCGTCATATTCCAAGCATCTGATAGATCATATTGAGCATGAAGTTATTGTTTTCTCTCCAGAATCAGAGCAAAAACTTCTACAGAAAAGCACCAATGTTATTCCTTGCTGGAAATTAGATTCTTCAGAGGAAGACAACTTTGATCCTATTCTCACTAATATAAGAAAATTATCTATTTCTACACTTGTAGTCCAATTCAACTATGGTTTTTTTGATTTTCCTAATTTTCAAAAGTTTTTAATTAATGCTTTAGCATTAGATATCAACATTGTTATTTTCTTTCATTCAACTCAAGATCCTATTAATAGTGAGTTAAAGAAATTAATTTCTATAGTTGATGTATTAAAAAAAGTAGATCGTATATTTGTTCATACTATATCTGATCTCAACCGTTTAAAGAAAATAGGTTTATTAGAGAATGTAATGTTATTTCCACATGGAATTCTTGAATATAAATCTATCAATTCTAATCTTAAAAAATTAAATTTTTTTGGTATTACTAATCATAGAAGAATTGCCTCATTTGGCTTCTTGTTACCACATAAGGGTATCTTGGAACTGATAGAAGCAATTAATATTTTGAGGAACCAGAATTTCTTAGTTAAGTTGAACTTGATAAATGCAATGTATAGTGATAATTATAAATTTTTTTATGATGAGGTTGTGGAATTAATTTCATCACTCAATCTTAATAAATTAGTTAGCCTAAATATTAATTATTTAAGTGATGAAGATTCTTTAAATGCATTAGCTAAGAATGATTTAATTGTTTTTCCATATCAAACAACTCAAGAATCATCGAGTGCATCTGTAAGGCATGGTTTGGCTACAGGGAGACCTGTTTTAGTAACACCATTAGATATATTTGAAGATGTTTCAGACCTTGTAAATATGACATCAGGTCTATCATCTCAAGATATAGCTAATAGTATAAGAAACTGGTATCAATTGACTTCTAATCAAAGCGATGAAAAAGATCACAATAAGAGGATGCAAATTATTAATGAGCGTGGTTTCTCAAAATTAGCTCAACGCTTTAATTCCATAATTAAAGCTCTGTATGTCAATAAATTTCATTCAATCTAGGATGTAAATTGATAAGTTTTTCTATAATTTCTTTGATATCGGTTTTTGCTTTCCATCCTAAATCTTTTTCCATCTTTGCTGGATCTCCATAACTTTTCTTGATTTCTGACTGTCGAAAAAATCTTTTATCAGAGATTACATGATCTCGCCAATCGAGTCCAAATTTATCGAATGTAATTTTTATAAACTCTTTGAGCGTGGTCAGTTTTCCTGTGCAGATGATTTGGTCTTCAATATTGTTCGAGTTCATCATGATTTGGACTCCTTCCATATAATCCTCCGCCCATCCCCAATCTCGTGAAATTTCAAGATTCCCTAAGATAAGCTTGTGATTCTTATTTTTTGTGCATTCAATTGCACCATTTATGATCTTCTGAGTCACAAATTTTGTATCTCTTAAATGTGATTCATGGTTAAAAAAAATTCCTGTGATTGCATTAATTCCATAACTTTCTTTGTATAGTTGACTAAGTATTAGACTTTGATATTTCGAGGCAGAATAAGGGCTTTTGATGTTGATATTTGAGCCAAGATTCGCGGCTTGCTGAGTTTCACCAAAAATCTCGCCACTGCCAGAGAAAAAGACTTTCCCTTCATAACCTACTAATCTGCAAGCTTCTAAAATATTTGTCGTTGTGTTCACAATAGCTGTCTGGGTTTCGTGTGGAAGTTGAAAAGAAAGTCCTACAGATGATTGAGCAGCAAAATTGTAGATATGTTCAGGCTGGATTCTTTTTAGCAAGTTCACAACCTCGGCTAAGTTTTCCATCGATACACATTGAATATCTACAGCGCCAGCTATTCCGATTGTTTGATGGTTTTTGTGCTCACTGACATTTTTTCTAGATGTTCCTATGACTTCTTGCCCACTTTCAAGGAGTGACTTGCAGAGAATTGATCCGTCTTGACCTGAACAACCAATAATTAAGCTGGTTTTACCCATGTAAAATATTCATCGTTCAATTTTGATTTTAGGGCACAACCACAATGTTTTGAATTTGATTTGATTCTCTTTTTTGATTGATTTTGAACGGTAAAAGTTGCAAAAACCGTGAAATTAGAAAAATTTTTCAGTTTGGTGTGCACTTTAAATACTGCACAGTAGTAATTGGTTAAGTCGCTGAATTTATTTTTTTGACAAGCAAAGAAATTATTTTTTTTGATCTCTATGCGTTTAAATGCTTAGACTTTAAAAGTATTGCAAATACTGACTTTTTTGCAGATTTTTTAGACATAAATATATATTTTTAACGAATTTTTTTACCAAGATCGGCTCATTCTTTTTCCCAAAAGTTAACCTTAATCAAGGCACTGCTGATGTTTTCATTTCCTTGTTTAGTGCTAATTGACTCTTGCTTGTAATGAGCAGTCTGTTTATATTTGCTGAGATTCTCGTTGGAGAACCCGTGCTCGTATATAGTGTGCGGCCAACCGGAAATCCGCTTTGATTTAGGCGGTTTCCACCAAGACCCCTCTGTTTTTTAATACTAATGGCTAAAGCGAACGCCACTGAACTACAACAACTCTACATAGCGTATTTCGGTCGAGCCGCTGATCCGACAGGGCTTGAGTACTGGACTGGTCAAGAAACCACAACTAAGGCTTTCGCTGCAAGCATGTATGCCCAGCCTGAATTTAAGTCTGTATATGGTTCATTATCTACGGAAGCTCAAGTCAATCAGATATATCAAAATCTATTTGATAGAGATGCAGATACTGCAGGATTGCTTTACTGGACTAATCAAATAAAGAGTGGAGCTTTAGAACTTGCTTCTATTGCTAACGATTTAATATATGCAGCTAATAACAATAGTGGAAGTGCAGATGACAAGAAAGCTTTAGATAATAAAACTGCTGCAGCTACGGCTTACACCGCTGAAGTCAAGAAAACAACAGCTGGAATACTTGCTTATGCTGCTGCTTCTACAGATCCTTTCGTTGCAGGATCCAACATAGAGGCTGCAAAGTCATTCTTTGACGGAATTGACAAAGATACAACTCATACAGAAGCACAAGTAATTGCAAGTGTTTCAACCATTAAGACAAATGGTGTTCAAACCACAGGTACTTATACCCTTACTTCAAATGCACCATCACTGACTGAGGGAGATACAGGCACTAAGACGTTAGCTTTCACTCTAAGTCTTGATAAAGCGGCTACTGCAGATACAGCTGTTAACTACGAGACTCTTTCAACAGGAAGTGCAACACCTGGTGATGATTTCGTAGCCACATCTGGTCAAGTAACATTCGCTAAAGGACAAAAAACAGCAACAGTAAATGTAACTATCAATAACGACACTGATTATGAAAGTGAAGGAGTAGCAGAAACAGTAGATATTAAATTTTCTAGTACTTCATTAACAGCTGATGTAACTGCTACTGGTTCTATTACAGAGAACGATTCAGCTCCTGTTGCTTCTACTCCAACCACTTATACACTTACTTCAGATTCACCATCAATTACTGAAGGTGATACAGAAACTAAAACTCTTGCTTTCACTCTAAGTCTTGATAAAGCTGCTACATCAGCAACAACTATCAATTACGAGACTTTGACTACTGGTTCAGCTACTCCTGGTGATGATTTCGTAGCTGCATCTGGAACAGTTAGTTTTGCTGAAGGTCAAAAAACTGCCACTGTCAACATAACTGTCAATAACGACACTGATTATGAAAGTGAAGGAGTAGCAGAAACAGTAGAGATTAAGTTCTCCGGTTCATCTTTGACTGCTGATGTGACAGCTTCAGGATCCATTAAAGAGAATGAAACTGATCCAGATTTAGTAGCTAAATCACTAACATTGACAACAGGTGTAGATACATTAACTGGAAAGAAAGGAAACGATACATTTGATGGTTCTACAGCTGGTTCGATGGATACCAGTGACACCATTGAAGGTGGAGATGGTACAGATACTCTCTCTTTCACTATTGCAGGTGAGTCAATCCGTCCAACAATTAAAAACGTTGAGAAGATTAATTTTACTGCAACTGCTGACACCCTCAATATTGATACAAGAAGCATTACTGGCGTAACTGAATTTACAAACGAATCCAGTGTTGGTGCATCTGCAATAAACAACCTTGCAACAATCCCGACAGTCACTATCAACAGTGCTTCCTCTGCTGCTGATCAGACTATTAACTTCCTTGACGCAACACTTTCTGGAACATCAGATGAACTAACAATTAATCTGAACAATTTTGGTGGCTCATCAGACATTATTGTTACTGATGCAGGTGGTACGACAAATAAACTAGAGACAATAATTTTTAACGCTACTTCTTTGCCAAGTACAGTTACTGATTTGAGAACTGATGATGGTACTGATGCTGATGTTGGAACAACAACTATTAAAGCTACTGGTGATGAATTACTAACCATTTCTACTGCTCTTGATACATCAATTACAACCGTTGATTCGACAGGTTCAACTGGTGGTCTTGTTGCAACTGGTGCCAATACCACTGGAATGACAATGAAAGGTGGTTCTGGCCCTGACAGTTTCACTTCTACATCAGGTGCAGATACTCTTGAAGGTGGAGCTGGTAAAGATACTCTTGTTCCATCGACAGGCATTGATACTGTCAAAGGTGGAGCAGGTAACGACACAATCAAGCTTGCTGCAAACGACTTAACAGAAAAGGACACAATCGATGGTGGCGCTGGAACAGACACAATTGAGTACACAACTGATGAAGTTCATGCTGACGCTGATTTCACTCTTGTTAGTAATTTAGAAGTCATCACTGCAACTGCAAACAAGAATATCACTGCCGTTCTTGGGCCTTTGAGTGCTGCTGCTGGTCTTAATAGTATTGTTCTTGCAGATACTGAAGCTATTGACTCAATCACAATCAATAAGGATTTTACAAATGATTTGAGTGTCACACTGGTCGCTGATGGTACCGCTAACAGTGGAAATTACAACAAAGTCGTAGCTAATGCTGATTACGCAAAAACTCTTTCAGTGACTGGAAAAGTTTCTGATATGGATGATGGTGATGGAGTATCTACAGCTGCTGACGCTAACGTCTATACAACAATCACCGGTGGTAAAGGTACTAGTGATTCTCTAACTTTAAAAATCGACGAATCTGATGACGCTGTACTAAGTCATGTCAGTAAAATTGAGACAATTAAGTTTGCTGATGGAGATACAGATAATAATCACACTTCTACTATTACCCTTGCAAATGGAAACGCAACTTATACATCGGCAACTGACTATGAAACATTGACTGTTGATCTAACAGCAATTGGTGCTGATGGAGACACTGCAAATGCAGATGCTTCATCAGAAGCAGATGCAAAGATCATCATTAAGGGTGGTGCTGGTATTAACACCATTACGGTCTCAGGTTCAGCCAATTTCGGTGACACCATTACTGCTGGTGCTGGAAACGACGTAATTAGTTTCGCTACTGCAAACCTTACAAAGGCTGATTCAATAGATGGTGGTGATGGAACAGATACAATACAATCAGCAGATAATGCAGAAGTCGTTGATGCTGACTTCACTCTTGTTACTAACGTTGAGACACTAAGTGGTGGAGCAACATCTGATTTAGACGCAACTATTGATACCCTTGCTGCTGCTGCTGGTATTAATACTGTTACTTTCTTGCATACGGGTGATGTAGGTGATGCTCTTACTGTTAAGGCTGGTTTCACTAATGACTTAACCGTCAATTTGGATGACAACGCTAATGATGACATCAATACTGTTGATGCATCTTTATATGTTGGATCTAATCTTGTCGTTAAAACTACTTCTACCAATATTGAGGACAGTACGACTTTCAGTCCTATAACTGGTAGTGCTAATTTAAATGATATCTATGAGATATCAGTCGATAATGCATCTACATCTAACAAACAGGAGAAAGTACTAAACTTTGAGACTTTCAAAATTGTTGATGGAGAAACAGGTACTGATAGAGCGTTTACCTTCACCCTTGCTGAGGAGAACGTAAGTTATACAAACAGTACTACTTACGAGACGGTTACTATTGATGCTACGGCAATTGGTGCAGATGGAGACACCATCACAATCGATGCAAGTGATGAAAATAACGGAAAAGTAATAATTAAGGGTGGTGCTGGTGTAAACACTATTACGATTTCTCAGTCAGCTAACTTTGGAGACACCATTACAGCAGGCGCTGGCAACGACACAATTTCACTTGCTGCTGCTGCCGATCTAACTAAGGCTGATTCAATAGATGGAGGCACTGGTGATGACACAATTTCACTTGCAGGTACTGGAACACTTGTAGATGCAGACTTCACTGGTGTTACTAATTTCAAGACCATTACAGCTGCTGCAAACATTGAGTTTACTGGTTTAACTCTTGGAGCTGAGGCTGCAGAAGCAGGAATTAGCGTTGTAACTCTTGCCTCTACTGATGCTGCTGCTGAGACAGTTACTGTTGGTTCTGGATTTACCAACGACCTAACAATCAATCTGGACGCAGATGCTGCTGCTAACACAATTACAGCTACTGGTTATACCAAAAACTTAACTGTTAAGGGTTTAGGCACTGACTTGGATGGAATTGCTTCCACGCTTACAGGTGGTAGTGGTACAGACAATTTACAAATTACAGGTACTGGTGATGCTCTCACCATGCTTCTTACAAGCGTCACTAAGTTTGAGACCATCACTATCAAAGACGACACTGATGCAACAGCTGATGCGATGACATTGACTACCGTTGAAGGCAACATTGCCGACGGCGAAACGATGACCATCGACACGACAGATTTATCTGTTGATACAGCTATAGTTTCCTTCTTAGCAGATACCGATGGTAATAACGTATTTAAAGGTGGTGCAACAGTAGATACAGTTACTGGATCAGCTTCTGACCTAGGAGATAACTTCTCTGGTGGAGCAGGAGATGACATTTTCAAATTTGCAACTGCGAACCTCACTCTCTTAGACACAGTTGATGGTGGTACAGGAGATGACACGATTTCTATTACTGACGCAGCAACTGTTGTCGACGCTGATTTCACAAACGTTACCAACATCAAAACAATCAAAGGTGCTAGCACCTTAGATATCACGTTGGATACATTGGCTCAAGCCGCTGGTATCACCACTCTTACAACGACATCTGGTTCAACTGGTAAGTATACAATTAACTCTGGTTACACCAACGCTATCTCTATTGCTTTAGGAGCAACCACAGCTACTGACACCATTGATGCTTCTGCATCCACAGCGACTGTCACTATTACTGGTGATGTTGATCTGATTGCCTCTACCGATACCTTGAAAGGTGGTTCAGGTGGATCTGATGAGCTTAAACTTTCTTTGGATGGAAACACCGACTCATTGAATGGAACCAAGCTCGGTGGTGTTACCGGATTTGAAAAAGTCACAATTACTAATGACGATGCTCTAAGTTTCACCACTCCTGAGGGAATGGTTGCCGATAGTGAAACTCTTACTTTCAACGCTGACAAAATCACTACTCAGGTCCTTACATTCAACGGTTCGGCTGAAAACGACGGTAAATTTGTAATATCTGCTGCTGGTGCCGGTGGTCACATAATTACTCTTGGTAATTCTTCAGACACATACACCTCTTCAAGTACTGGCGTAGATTCTGTTACTGCTACAGCAGGAAACAACACTATTAGTACTGGTGATGGAGATGACGCCATTACGGGTGGTACTGGTGCTGACAACATCAAAGGCCAAAACGGAGCTGATACCTTCACTTTTGCTACAGCAAACCTAGATAGTAATGACACTATTGATGGTGGAGCAGGTACTGACATCATTGAGTTAAGTAATGATGCGACCGTTATTGATGCTGATTTCACAAACATTACTAATACCGAAACTTTAACTTCTTCTGCTAACAGTAATCTAACTGCAACAGTTGGTACTAATGCCGCCTCATCCGGTTTGGCTACGGTTACTTTCGCTGATATAACCGGAAACGATTCACTAACAATTTCTTCTGGATTTACTCAAGATTTAACTGTTAACTTCGACTCTGATGCATCCAATGCAAACAGTGTTGTTGCTACCAATTACACCAAATCTTTGACAGTCAAAGCATCTGATGAAAATTTAGATACCACAGCTAGCACTATTACTGGTGGTACAGGGTCTGACACACTTGAAGTAGCCGTTGGAAATACAGATACCCTTCTTTTGGGTTCAGTTACTAATATTGAGACAATCCTTCTAAAGGCAGACGGTATTGGAACAGATGTAACAACAATAACTACCGCTGATACTCTCGTTGCTGATGGCAAGTCAATCACTATTGACGGTAGAAATCTTGATGATGGTACAACTGATGCGAAACTAGTATTCAGCGCAGCGGCTGAAGCTGATGGAACAGTTACTGTTCTTCTCGACGGTTCAGCAGCTCACGAAGTTACTCTTGGAGCCAAGAACGACACATTGACAGACACTGGTTCTGGTGCACTAATAGTTACTGCAACTGGTGGTGACAACACTATTAAGTTGGGAACAGGAGGTGCAACAATAACCGCTGGTACAGGTACTGACACAATTACTGTTGGTACTGGAGCTGACACAGTCAAATGGTCTACTGCTGCTGGCTCTATTGGAGATAGCATCACTGACTTCGTCTCAGGTACAGATAAACTTCACTTCACAATTGACTTATCCGGTAAGGCACAACCAGTAACAGTTAATGCAGTAAGAACAGGAGCTGGTAAAGCAGGTGTTACAGCCGCTGAGTCAACCATGACTGGTAAGTATGGTGAATTTGTGTATGACACAACTAATTCCAAACTTGTTATGGACATAACAGGTGATGGAACGATTAGTGGAGCTGATCACACTATCGGAATTAATGCAGCTACCACAGCGGCAAATACAATTGCTGTAGGTGATGTCTCCTTTACCATTACAGGTACTGCAGGAGCTGACATCATTACTACCGGTGGAGGTGCAGATACCATCAGCGGCGGAGCTGGCCTTGACACCATTACATCCGGTGCAGGTAACGATATCATCAACGCAAGTGCAGGAGCTGACGTCATTGTCGCCGGAGCTGGTGATGACAACATCACTACAGGTACTGGTTCTCAGACTGTTACTGGTGGTACTGGAGCTGACACATATACACTTGGTACTGGAGCAAACATTATTAAATTCACAACTAAGTCAGACGGTGGTACCCTCCATACTCTTACTGATGTGTCCGACTCTACTGATGACTTTGATGCTACTCCAGGTACTGACTGTGATGTTCTTGATAACACATGGGCAGTTGGCAGTGACTTCTTTGATTTCAGTGGAGATCTGAAAAGTGCACTTACTGCAGCTTCTGAAGATTTATCCAACGGTACTGGTACCGACTGTGATCCTGCCGATGCAAATGCTGCTGGTGTTGTTATCATCGCTCCTGCTGATGGAAAACTATCTGGAACAGCTAACTTCGGTGACGTTACCGCGATTAAGTTGGCCTTTGATGGTCACACCAAGGGTCTAGTCGACGGTGATAACATTGTCTTCGGTGTTGAAAATACTGATGGTACTAAAACTGCCTTCTACTATCTAGAGAACACAACAGGTAATGATGCTATAGATGCTACAGATAAGCTTGCCCTACTTGCAGTTGTTACTGACGCAACAATTACAGCTACTGAAATAACCTTCAGTTAACTAATTTATTAGGATCAAGGCTGAAGACAAAATCACCCCTGAAAAGGGGTGATTTTTTTATACAATTCTCTAAATCAATGGATAGATCAATTAAGTCAAATATTGGGCAAATCAATCCAGAGCCATTAGGAGCATACGTTTTACCTCCTGAAAAGCATCAGCTCTATAAACGATTATTACTATCTATTTGTAAAAATGCGCCTATTGAATTTAGGCAACCATCTACTGATGGTGAACCTTTCACAGACAGAGTTTGTCATAATAGTAATCAGAATCTTTTGAATGATTTTGATGAACTGAATGATTTAAAAAAAGATTTACAATCTATAACTCTTAATTTTATACATCAATTAGGTTATCTTTCTGATCAAGTTGTTATTAATGATTGTTGGCTTAATGTGACAAATAAGGGTGCAATATTACCAACTCATTTCCACGCTAATTCATATATATCTGGTAATTATTTTGTTAATTATGATCCTCAAGTTGACACCAGACTTCAATTTTTGAATGATAGATATGATCGATCAGCTGCACCTGTGATTCAGTTGAAAAGAGATCCTAATAATAACACTGCTTATAATATGCCAAGTTTGAATATAAACGCAATGGAAGGTCAAATTTTAGTATGGCGGAGTCAGTTGGCACATGGCTTTAAAAAACCCAATGAACGTAATAATCGAGTTACTCTAAGTTTTAATTCTATGCCAAAAATATGTACTAACGGGACAGGTAATTATAGCTTTGTAGTTGAAGGCTAGTTGATATTGATTTTTATTAGTTTAATGTTCTCAAGGAATCTGTTTTCTGTTGAAATGTATTTAAAAGTAATTGTAAATATGATACTTTTCTAAGTTTTATATTTGCTGTAAGGCTCATACCTACTTGTAGAGGCAGCTTTTTTTTATTTTTTAATTGTAGGTATTGATTTTTTAATTCAATTTTTGCAGGGAAACGAAATCCTTTATTTAAATTTGGTTCTGGAGGTAATGCATCTGAGCTAATACTTTTAATTCTACCCTCTATTACACCGAAATCAGATGCTGGGTATGAATCAATACTTATGTCAGTTAATTTACCGACCGATACAAAACCAATACTCTTGCTTTCGATTTCAATTTTTGCCTCCAATTTACTATTTGGGACTATTTTCATCACTGGTAGCGATGGATCAGCAACATATCCAGGTTTTTTAGGTTTGAGATCAAAAACCATACCATCTACGGGTGAAACAATTTTTTGATACTTTAATTGAAAATTGTTTTGAGATATTTCACTTTCAAGATCACTTAATTTATTTTTCTGTTGAAGATACTGAATTTTAGATACAGCTCCTTCTTTAACCAAAAATTCAAGACTTTCTAAAATCTCGGTATTAATTTCTTTGCTTTTTCTTAAAGATATTTGTTTCGCTTCGCTTGATTGAGTATCTAATTTAATTAAGACTTGACCTTTTTTAACCCTTTCTCCTTCTTTAATTAATATTTCGTTTGTTATACCTCTAGAGGGGATTTTAATTTCAACAACACCATCAATTGGTTCAATTATTCCTGTAGCAATTATTATTTCTTCTGTTTTTGCAATAGATAACCATGCAATACCAAATGCTGTTCCTCCCATCAAACTCCAGGTTATTACTTTTGCCCAAAATGTAGATTGCTTCAGAACAACCTCAAGTTTTTCTCCTTCAATACTTCTCTCTATGAAATCTTGAGAACGTTGAAATAGATTTGAAAAGGAGTACTTTCCTTTAAGTTTTTTAAAGTCAATATTTTTCTTGATTATATCTTTAGAACTTTGCAATTTATTAGCAAGGGATAATTTTTTTTTGAGTTTTTCTATATCAATATTTTTTTTGATTAAATCTTTAGAGTGTTTTAGTGGATTAGAAAAAAAATACTTATTCAGTTGATTTTCGTTCTGATTAGAAGTGTTCTTTTTAGTCATTAGTTTGATTCCTGTTGTCTGTAAAGTGCATAATATCTTCCTTTTAAATCCATTAATTCTTGATGAGTTCCTTTTTCGCAGATGTATCCATTATCCATCATTATGATTAAATCGGAATTCTTGATGGTGCTTAATCTGTGAGTTATAAAAAACACTGTAGTTCCTTTGCAGGCTTGTTTTAAATTCTCACAAACATTTTTCTCTGTTTGATAGTCAAGTGCACTAGTTGCTTCATCCATAACTAGTAAATTTGGTTTATTTAAAAAAGTTCTTGCAATAGCCAACCTTTGCCTCTGCCCTCCTGATAAGTTTGCACCTCTCTCGCCTACACTTGTGCTGTAGCCTTCGGGGAGAGTCATAATAAAATCATGTGAGCACGATATTTTTGCTGCTTTTATAATTTCATCACTTCCTATGTCTGGATTCGATACTGCAATATTTTCGCTAACGGTTCCGGAAAATAGAAGGGGGTCTTGAGGAACAATTCCTATTTGCCTTCTTAATGAGTAAAGCTCAGTTTTACTTACATCAAATCCATCAATTAATATTTTTCCGTCCGCTAATTCATATAATCTTGGAAGAACTTTCATTAAAGTGCTTTTACCACTCCCACTTTGACCGGCTATACCAACGAATTGACCAGGTTGGACAGTAAGATTGATATCTTTGAGAACAATTGGAGTTGAGGGATTAAATTGAAACGAAACATCTACAAATTCAACCTTACCTTTAATTTGAGGCAATTGAATGTTGGTCTTATCTTTTTCTGTTGATTCCCTAGGTGTATCAACAATATCTGCTAGACGCTCAAACGATACCTTCAATTGTTGTATGCTTTGCCAAATGCTGCTTAGTCGAAGTAAAGGTTGAGTCACATAACCACTAATAATTCTGAATGCAATTAGTTGCCCTAAAGTTAATCGTCCGCTTAAGACAAGACTAGCTCCAACCCAAAGGACTAGTAGCTGTGAAAGTTGTTGAAGAACCTGACTTACTTGATTGAGAGTTGTGAAAGTTATTGTTTTTTCAAATGTTCTTGATATGTAGCTCCCATAAAGATCCTGCCATTTCCATCTACTTTTGGTTTCAACATTTTGAGCTTTTACAGTTTGAATTCCAGTCAATACTTCTACTAGGTGACTTTGAGTTCGTGCATTTTGATTAGCTACTTCTCTAATTTGTCTTCGGATTAAAGGTGCGCCTAATAAAGTCAGGAGTATCTGAATAGGAATGACTCCCAAGGCGATAAAAGTTAATAAATTACTGTAGATAAACATGACTATTATATAAATCACTGAAAATGCAGCATCCAAAATAGTAGTTAAAGCCTGCCCAGTAAGAAAATCTCGAATTTTTTCTAATTCAGCTACTCGACTTGATAGTTCTCCAACAGGTCTTTTATCAAAATATTTAAGAGGTAATCTTAATAAATGATCAATAATTTCTGCTCCAAGTCGAGTATCTATTTTGTTTGTAGTTTCTGTGAATAGAAATGTTCTTAAACCTCCCAGCAAACCGCCAAGTAAAGTGACGACGACCAGTGCAATTCCTAAAACTTGTAAGGTTTCTAAGCTTCTTTGCGAAATAACTTTGTCAATTATGACTTGAATTAAAAGGGGATTAGCTAATCCAAATAATTGAACAATGAATGATGCACATAAAACCAGAAGAAGGCTTCCTTTGTATTTTTTTAAGGAAGGCCAAAACCATCCAACATTAAAGTTTTTACCTGGTGTGGTATTTGTCTTTTGCACCAATAATATTTCAATACCAGATGGAAATTTTTTATCTAATTGATCATATGGAACTTTTATTAATCCATCTTTAGGTGATGCAATCGTAATTCCATTTGCACTACTTTCTTTAAGAAGCAATATCTCTTTTTCATAATGTATTAGGCTAGGAGTTGGCGCTCTAGTTCCAAAACGAGGAGGTATTTTACTTAAACCTACATACAAATCATGCATGGAGAGTATAGTTGCAAAAGTTTCATTGGATATTTGTTTCCCTGCTCTAATTTCGTCTCTCAGAAACTTTTCAGCACTATCTTTTCTAAATGCAGCATTTAGCTCGTTAGTTAACATTTCTAATGTTGCAATGGTTTCTTGAATCAAACCATTTGCACGAATAAGTTTTGATTTGGCTGCTTTATTATATTCATTGAAATCGTAACCACTTTTCATTGGAAGTAGATTTAAGGCATCTTCTATATCAATGATATCTTTATCGATTGAGTGATCTTTTTGAGTTTTATTTAAATCATTAGTGAAATTTTCATTAGTAAATTCTTCATAAATTGATTTATCAAAACTAATAATTCTTGGCTGAAATATAGAACTTTTTGATTTAATTAGAGTATTATTTTCAATGACTTCTCCAATTTTTTTACCTTCTATATTTTCACTAGCAATTATCATAACTCTATTTGGGTCATTATTTATGACTTTCTCATCTATAATATTTTCAAGTTTAGAGGATTTTATTAGCTTATTATATATGGTTTTTATATCTAAATTATTGCTAGAAGATATGCCATTTAATAATTCTATTAAGCCAATAATTTCATTTGGCAAAATAACTTGATCACAGAAAGCTTTGAATTTTTTTTGAGTCTTATATAAATCAATAATAGATTCATCTGGGAATGATAAAGTAATAACTTCAGATGAAGAAGTTATTACTTCACATGGAAAATTTCTAATTAGCGAAGTAAGACCAATAAGTGAACCTGGACCTAATTTAGAGATAGTTCTGACGTCATCATTAATCCGACTTAAAAGTCTTGCTTCTCCTTCAATAATGATTGAAATCTTATTTTGAATAAAATTTTTATCTGATAAAGGTAAGCCAATTTTATATTTTAAAATCTCAACTTTTTGTGCAAGATCTTTTAATTCTTGTTCAGTTAAATAATTAAATAAGTTTATACCTTTCAGAAGTTTGATCTTTTGAGTTAGTTTCTTTTGAAAAGAATCATTTATGTTCTCATTTGATTTATTACTCGCTTCAGTCATAACATCTTTATTTGCACTGATATTTTAGCTTAATATAGTCAACTAATACTTTTGTTTCTTCTTCTAGCTTGGATTCAAAAATTTCTTGGGATAAATTCAATTTCATTTGTTCATCAAGTTTCGATTTTTGAATAGCCTCCAATCTAAATATAACAAACATTCCGTCAATATTTTTTGGCTTATGTAATTTTCCTATTTCACTGCTTCTTATTAATCCAGCTATTATTGGATGCCCTTTTGAAACTGCTACAGGTCCAACTAAGCCTTTCGATGCTTTTTCTGGGCCAATTGAATAGTTAAGGGCAATATCTTCAAATCGTTCTTCTGACTCATTTATTCTCATATATAACTCTTGAGCTAGTCCGTGATCATTTACTCTAATAAGGCTATATGTTGCTAAGTCTAAATCATCTTGTTTTTTTAGAAATAAAGACTCTGACATGTGCCCATAATTTGAAATAATATAATTTTTATATTTTATTGAGTTGATCATATCTCTAAAAAAAGTATTTTCATCGATATCAGATTCACTTAGCCAATTTTTGAATTCTTCATCGTTGGAAAAATTTTGCTGTTTATAAATATTTTTTTTAGTATTGTCTATTATATTTTTATCAATTTCGATGTCTTTAATTGTATAATTTGTTAATTCTTTTTTTACCAGATATTCTAAAAGATTATTATTAATTAGTAACTGAACAAACTCGGAAGTAAAGGATTTAAAATTTTCTTGAATAAGTGGATGACTATCATTCACCGTCTTCTAGCTCGGTTTGAAGAGCTTTAGTATAGGCAGCTTGAGCAGTTTTAGTTACTGCAAGTAGAGCTTCTAGTCTATTAGCTTCAGAGGCTGAAAATTGCAAACTAGCTAATTGTTTTTTAGCATTATCTGTCATAGTGTCTGTGTCGTAATCCTTGCCGTCGATAGTAACTTTAGCCATTTTTTTGTTAGAACTCGTTGAATCGTAATTTGTGGTTGAGTTTAAAGACAGTTCGGGTTTCCGAACTATATTTTTCAGTAGTTTTTTAAACATGGTTGTAGTAAAAATTAATGTTTTAATGAACTCTAGTCTTAGTAAAAGATATCATCAGTTTTTTAATTTTTATTCTCATTAATAGAAATCTTAGGAAAAGGATTTCTCTTGTTCAGCTTCAACTGTATCTTGCTCAATCATCTCTGAAACTAGTTCCTCTAGAGAAGTTGATGATTCCCAGCCTAGTTTTTTACTAGCTTTTCTCGAATCACCCAATAAATAATTCACTTCCGCTGGTCTGAAGAATTTGGGATCAATTCTTATAACAATTTCATTAGTATCTACCCTATGACCTATTTCATCGGTTCCACTGCCTTCCCAATTTATTCCACCCCAGTTTAATTTTTTTGCACATAACTCTATAAATTCTTTAACAGTTGCTTCTTTGCCTGTGGCGATTACATAGTCTTCGGGTTTGTCTTGCTGTAGCATTCTCCATTGCATTTCTACATAATCCCTCGCATGGCCCCAGTCTCGAACAGAATTGATATTACCCAAAAATAAACATTCTTGAAGACCTGCATTGATTCTTGTTAGTCCTTTAGTCACTTTTCTAGTTACAAAAGTTTCACCTCTTCTAGGGGACTCATGATTAAATAAAATTCCATTACAAGCAAATATTCCGTAAGACTCTCTGTAATTAATAGTTATCCAGTGAGCGTATAATTTTGCCACCCCATAAGGACTTCTTGGATAAAATAAAGTATCCTCGTTTTGAGGAATCTCTTGTACCTTTCCATATAGCTCCGAAGTCCCGGCTTGATAAATTTTAGTTTTTTTTGATAATCCAAGAATTCTGACAGCTTCTAAAATTCTTAAAGGGCCTAAAGCATCTGTTTGTGCAGTATATTCTGGTGATTCAAAACTTACCGCTACGTGGCTTTGCGCCCCTAAGTTATATATTTCGTCTGGCTCGATTTCTTTTATTATTCTTAGTAAGTTTGTACTGTGGGTCAAGTCTCCGTAATGGAGTACTAAATCGTTTTTATCTTTAAGATTTTGTATGAGATGATCTATTCTCTTTGTATTAGATTGGCTTGATCTTCGTATTAATCCGTGAACAATATAATTTTTTTTAATTAATAATTCTGCTAGGTAGCTACCGTCTTGGCCAGTGATCCCCGTTATTAATGAAGTTTTTCGCTTGCTCATAGTATTTTTTATTCTTTCTATTGTACTTTATAAGCTAATCAAAGCTTTTGGCTTTTAAAAAATCTTGGATAATAATTCTTAAATTCTTTTTTTTCTAATTTTAGTTGATGAAAATGGGATTCTATAATCAGCTATAAATTAATATTTAAGCCACAGTTGATTGAAAATAATCTTTTACTTTCTGAAGATTCTGCGAATCCTATAAGTATTTCTGCTTTTAATTCATTCCCTTGATCGATCTGCCCTAACCAATAATTAAAACCAGTTTGATCTGGTAATCTATTGAAAGTATTAGCATAGAGATTAGTTATAAAATCAGAATTGGATATTGTAGGTGAATATTTTAGTTGAAACTCCTCTGATTCTATGAAGGAGAAACCTGTTTGGCGGTAGTTATTCTCATTTGAACTATTTTTATGAACCCAATATTCAAATCCATCTTTATCTGGGAATCTGTTAAAACTACTTTCATAAAGCCTAAAAATCTTTCCAGTAATACTGTCAATTTCATCTAATTTATTAAAAACATTAATAATATTTTGAGAAACATTGACCTCTTTGTCTTGGAATTTGAGTGATTTAAGGGTTGTGATGTTTTCTATTCCTGTAAGTGTATCTACAAAATAATTCTTTGAACGAGATCTCGAGAATGCATAGTTACTAAATTCATTGTCAAAACTCATTACTCCATTATCATTTTCTCTGCCCCACATGCTTTTCAGAGCTGATAAATCCTTTTCAGAAAACCAATCAGACCACTTATCGGCTGGTTTGTTATATGACATTACTGTATCTTCTGTTGTCCAGTGAATATTTGTTGGATCATTCTTAGGGTGTGATAAACCTAGAGTGTGACCTAATTCATGGATTAGAGTACTCTTTTCTAATGAACTTGTTTCACTATGAGTGTATTCTTCTTCTTTCCAGAGGAGATCAAACCATGCACCATTCTCAGTCTCTTGGCTAATAACTTGTCCAATAACATTATTCGAAAAACTAGAAGATGAACTTACTGAATAGATATCTATTTGCGATCCATTATTATGTGACATTTCTTTAAAATCTAGATCAATTATTTTATCTAATTTAGAAAATATTGATCTAATATATATTTTATCTGATGGATTGTGGCCTATGCTATTTATAATAATGGAGTTTTCTTTTTTTGAGCGCTCTCCATTTAATAAATAATACTCATTTATTGACATTTCTCCTTTATAATCTTCTATATAAAATGTAATTGTTTCTTCCTCTCCTGAATTTTTCATTTTTTCTACGTGTATTTTCAGCGAATTACTGATTAAATCTTGATAATCTAAGGTCATTATCTATGATGTTATTTTATGACTATTATAATCTAGATATATTAATTTTTATCTTTGATAAACATAGTAATTTGTTAAATTTAAATTTCATACAAGGTTTGTAAAAATAATTTGAAGGCCAGATTTGGATCTAGTGAGTTATATTAGGTTGGTTGAATAGAAATTACATGTTTGGACGCTTACTTGGAGATCCTGACGCGCGAAAGCTTAGAAGATTTTCTCCTTTAGTTGATGAGATCAATATTTTAGAAGAAGAAGTTTCTAATTTAACTGATAATGATTTAAGAACTCGTACTTCAGAATTTCGAGCAAAGCTTGAAACTGCTTCTTCAATTAAGAAGCAGAGATTATTGTTGGATGATTTATTGCCCTCTGCCTTCGCGGTTGTGCGTGAAGCTTCTAAAAGAGTATTAGGTTTGCGTCACTTTGATGTCCAGTTGATTGGAGGCATGGTTTTGCATGAGGGACAAATTGCGGAGATGAAAACAGGAGAAGGAAAGACGTTAGTTGCGACTTTACCTTCTTATTTAAATGCTTTAACTGGCAGAGGAGTTCACGTCGTCACTGTTAATGATTACTTAGCCAGAAGAGATGCAGAATGGATGGGACAAGTTCATCGCTTTCTTGGCCTTTCTGTTGGATTAATTCAGCAGGATATGTCACCACAAGTAAGACGTAAAAATTATCTATCTGATATTACTTATGCCACGAATTCTGAACTTGGGTTTGATTATTTGCGCGACAATATGGCATCAACTTCAGAAGAAATAGTACAAAGACCTTTTCAATTTTGTGTTATTGATGAAGTTGATTCAATACTTATTGATGAAGCTCGAACTCCTTTAATTATTTCAGGACAAGTTGAACGTCCGCAAGAAAAGTATAAGAAAGCTGCTGAAGTGGTAATGAAGTTGGTAAGATCAAGTGAAATGAGCAAAGATGGAATAGATCCTGAAGGTGATTATGAAGTTGATGAGAAACAAAGAAGTTGTATCCTAACTGATGAAGGTTTTTCTAAAATTGAGAAATTTTTAAACATAAAAGATTTATATGATCCAAAAGATCCATGGGCGCATTATGTAACTAATGCACTTAAAGCAAAAGAACTTTTCACAAAAGATGTAAATTATATTATTAGAAACGAAGAAGCAGTAATTGTTGATGAATTTACAGGAAGAGTGATGCCAGGAAGACGTTGGAGTGATGGTCAACATCAGGCTATCGAGGCAAAAGAAAATCTGCAAATACAACCAGAGACTCAAACATTAGCATCTATTACTTATCAAAATTTCTTTTTACTTTATCCACGTCTCTCGGGAATGACCGGAACAGCTAAAACGGAAGAAGTTGAATTTGAAAAAACATATAAACTTGAAACAACAGTGATACCTACAAACAGGAAAGTTTCTAGAGAAGATTGGACTGATCAAGTTTTTAAGACTGAGGCTGCTAAATGGAGAGCAGTTGCGAAAGAGACTGCAACTATATATAAACAAGGAAGACCTGTTTTGGTTGGTACAACAAGCGTAGAAAAAAGTGAATTGTTAAGTTCTTTACTTTCAGAGCAAGAAATTCCTCATAATTTGCTCAACGCCAAGCCTGAAAATGTTGAAAGGGAGGCAGAAATAGTTGCCCAAGCAGGACGTTCTGGTGCAGTCACTATTGCAACGAATATGGCTGGACGAGGTACTGACATAATTTTGGGTGGCAATGGTGACTATATGGCTCGGTTGAAAATCAAAGGGATTCTTAGCCCAAGATTATTGAAACTTGAAGATAAACATAAGCCTCCGATCCCACTCCAAAGGCAAGAACCTTCCCAAGGTTTTCAAGATCAAGATACTGAAAGTGAATCGAATTCATTTAAAACTAAACAAGCCACAGCTCTCAAAAATTTATTTCCTGCTACTTTGACTGATCAAACTAAGCAGTTCTTAAAAAAATTAGAAGTCCAATTGGTTAAATCTTGGGGGGATAGAACTTTGAGTCAAATCGAGATAGATGACCGTATTGCAACAGCATCTGAAAATACTCCTACTAATGATGATGAAGATATTTCTTCCCTTCGTGCCGCAATTAAATTAATAAAAGATGAGTATGAGGCTGTTATCCAACATGAAGAGAAAGCTGTTAGGTCAGCTGGTGGACTTCATGTGATTGGTACAGAAAGACATGAATCAAGAAGAGTTGATAATCAATTAAGAGGAAGGGCAGGAAGACAAGGAGATTCAGGGAGTACTAGATTCTTTTTGTCTCTTGAGGATAATCTCTTAAGAATATTTGGAGGCGATCGTGTCGCTGGATTGATGAATGCTTTTAGGGTTGAGGAAGATATGCCAATAGAATCTGGGATGCTTACACGTTCACTTGAAGGAGCGCAAAAAAAAGTAGAAACTTATTATTATGACATTAGAAAACAGATATTTGAATATGATGAAGTTATGAATAATCAAAGAAAAGCAGTTTATTCAGAACGTAGAAGAGTCCTTCAAGGTAATGAATTAAAAGAACAAGTTATAGGTTATGGGGAACGAACGATGGAAGAGATTGTCGAAGCATATGTAAATGAAGACCTTCCAATAGAAGAGTGGGATTTAGATAATTTATTATCAAAAGTAAAAGAGTTTATTCATCTACTAAAAGACTTAAGTCCCACTGATTTATCATCATTAGATGTTAATCAATTAAAAGAATTTCTCAAAGAGCAAATGAGAAATGCTTATGACATGAAAGAGGCACAAATTGAATCCTCTAATCCAGGAATAATGAGACAAGCTGAAAGATTTTTTATTTTACAACAATTGGATTCTTTGTGGAGAGAACATCTTCAATCTATGGATGCTTTGCGAGAATCAGTTGGATTGAGAGGTTATGGTCAAAAGGATCCATTAATTGAGTATAAAAATGAGGGTTATGATATGTTTTTAGATATGATGATTAATATGAGAAGAAATGTAATTTATTCCATGTTTATGTTTGAACCTGCTAAGAAAACAACTAATTAAATCTATTTTATTAATTAGAGTATGGTTCTTAAAGCTAAACAAATACAAGAACTTTATATAGCCTATTTTGCTAGACCTGCTGATCCATCTGGGATAAATTATTGGCTAAAAAACTTACCAAAAGATATTCATTTGAAACATGTTTCAGAACTATTTTCCTGTCAAGATGAATATAAAAAATTAATCAACTCTAAGCTATTAATTGATTTTCAAATTAATCAATTTTATATAAATTTGTTTGATAGAAAGGCTAATTTTGATAGCATCAATTATTGGTTGTCGTTATTGAATGGGGGTACGCATCAAATAAGTGATATTGTATGTGATTTGATTGATTCTGCTCATCATTCAACCGAAAAAAATTGTCAACAAACTATTCAAGATTTAACAACTTTAGAAAATAAAGTTCATGCCGCTGAATTATTTACTGAAGAAATTAATTCCAGTATTAGTTGGATCAATTTATATAAACCAGAATCTCTCGACCCATGGATTAGAGGTTTACCCTTGCAAGCTGGAGTAGATTTTTTAGCTCAGTTTAATCATACTAGGAAAGCATCAAAGAAAGATGTAATTAGTTCTTTAAACTCATTTTCGTCGAAATCGTATAAGATACTTAAAGAACCAATATTAAAATTAGAGAATGTATCTTTAAATATACCAATATATGGAACGGATAAAAGACAATTTACAAAGATATTAATAAGCAAAACAATTAATTCTATTATTGGTGGGAAACTAAATAAAAAAGATAATCAAACGGTTATTGACGCTTTGAAAAATATTAATCTAACGATTATGAACGGAGAAAGAGTTGCATTAATTGGTCATAATGGCTCGGGTAAAAGTAGCTTTCTTAGACTTATTTCTGGTATATATTCTCCCACTTTTGGGAAGTTAATAAAGAAAGTTGATGTATATCCGATGCTTCAAAAGACTTTCCTAACTAGTACAGAATTAAGTGGTTTAAATGCATCAAAAGCCTATTATTTGATGTTAAATAATAGTTTAAAAGGTTTTGAAGATTTTCTCAATGATATTGTTTCATTCTCTGGTCTGGAGTCTTTTATTGATTTACCAATAAAAACATATAGTGAGGGAATGTGCGCACGTTTAATCTTCTCTATGTTAACTTCTTCCCCTCAGGAATGTCTTGCTATTGACGAAGGTTTTGGTACTGGTGACGCTGATTTTTTTGAAAGAGCTCAAAAAAGATTACAGTCTTTTATGGATTCTGCAACTACTTTGATTTTAGCTAGTCATTCAGAAACTCTTCTAAAACAATTCTGTAATAGAGGCCTTGTTTTTAATCAAGGTTTGATTATATATGATGGCCCGCTTGATGCTGCATTAAACTATTATCATTCAAATGATTATTATAAATATAATGATTAAAAATATAAATCTTGCTTGGAATACGAGGCACTTCTGGTGGTTTAAGGCAACCTCAAGAACAAAAGCAAGATTTGCTCGAACTACTTTGGGAAGTTTCTGGTTAGGGTTTTCTAATTTATTATCTATAGCAACCTTAGGAATTGTCTATGGAACAGTTTTTTCTGTTGCCGACTTTAAAGATTATTTCATTTATTTAGGCGTTGGTTTGGTTATTTGGAACACTATAAGTGCATCAATATCTTCAGCTCCCGATCTTTTTTCTATTAATTCAGAAAATATTAAAAATATGAATATTAGACCTATAGTTTATACTTTAGAAGAATGGTCTTTTCAAATTCAAACCTTTTTTCAATCTTTTTTACTGGTTTTCATAGTTCTTATTTTTTTTAAACAACAGTTGGTTTATAATTTAGTATTATACTCATTCTTTCCTTTTTTAAATTTTTTGCTTTTTTTATATTGGGTCCCTTTAATTATTTGTTTAGTTAGTGTTCGTTATACAGATTTCTCACAATTTGTTCCTATTATCTTGCAATTAATATTTCTTACTTCTCCAATTCTATATAGGAAAGAAAATTTAGGAGGATTGAGTTGGATAACTGATTATAATTTAATTTATAAAATTCTTGACCCCTTAAGGATAAGTATTATTGAGGGACAATTTAATTTTAAGTTTGGAATAATTACTTTTTTAATTAATATACTAGGAATATATCTTTCTCTTTTTGTATTGAAAAAACAATCAAATAAACTTCCATTCTTAGTTTGAAATAGTTTTTATGGCTTAGGAATCTTTTTCTTCTTCACCAATAAATTCAATAATTTCTCGATCTCTAAGACTTTGTGAAGTTCCAATATTCTTATTGTCTTTTATATTTTGTTTCATTGAATAGTCCTCAAATTCTTGAATGGAACGTATCTGATTTTCCAGCTGGTCGATTCTCTCCATTAAATTTTTTATTACATTTGCTTCCGCATCGGGTAAAGCTGAATGTGCAAGTGGATTAATTTTGACTCCACTTTGATGAACAACTCTTCCAGGTATACCTACAACAGTACTGTTTGAATCAACATTCTTCACGACAACTGACCCTGCACCAATTCTTGTATTACTGCCTATGCAAATTGCTCCAAGAATCTTTGCACCAGCTCCAATAACTACATTCTCTTCCAGGGTGGGATGCCTTTTCCCATTTTCTTTACCAGTTCCACCTAATGTAACTCCCTGGTATAAAAGGCAACGATTGCCAATCTCACTTGTTTCGCCAATAACTACTCCCATCCCATGATCTATGAAAACTCCTTGACCAATTTTCGCTCCAGGGTGAATTTCCACACCGGTAAGGAATCTTGTCAACTGACTCAGCAATCTAGGGAATAGTGGAATTTTATATTTCCAAAGCTTATGACTAATCCTATGGATTGTTAACGCTTGAAAACCGGGATAACAAAAAATGATTTCAAAGACTCCTCTTGCGGCAGGATCTCGTTCTCTAATAATTGAAAAATCTGATCTTAGTGATCGAAACATTTATTAAATCTCAATTAGTTGATTCAATCAATCCAATCTCTTTACGAAGCTCTTCGATTGTGGAATCACTGAGATATTTTTTTGCACAGTGTACTTGAGGCATTCGCATTAATTGAGATCGATTTTGTCTAATTGTATGCTCAACTAGCGGTAAACTTGGGCTATCACAAATAACATGACTAGCAGCTCTCAGAAGTGCAATTAGTCGACTTCCTACATCTGGATTAGCAGTCATAAGTAGAATTTCATTTCCTCGCATGCTGTGCAAAATTACTTCTGCAGCTCTAAGTATTCCTGGACTGATACTCACAATTCCTACACAACTTCCTGTGCGTAGTTTTTTTAATATTGTGAGCTCTTTTTGGAAATCACTGAGATCTACAGCAATAGCTCTGACTTGATGACGTTTGGCAAGGTCCTCTAAAGGTTGTAAAAAATATCGACTAGTAATAACGGTCCCTTGACTGGAGCTTTCCAGGACACTTTCAAGCTCTTCCATAGGTACCACTTCTACAGGAACATCAATATTTGGTGCTAATTCCTCAGCTATTAATAATGATGCACCTATGTCCTCTCTTGGTGTGCTCACTAGAAGGCGAGCCCCACAACGTAATCTCCAATCGATTTCACGAGTAAAGAGTTCACGAGTTTGTTGCAATGTACAACCTGCATTTAGTAAATCATCAACGCTTTTACGTACTTCTAGGTCAAGATCCTTTACGATTTTTTTGCGTTGGGAAGAAGAAGTTGCTCTTAGATCTTTTTGTTTTTGCTGATCTCTAACGTAAATTCCTGAACCAGCGATAGCTTCTACAACACCATCTGTTTCTAATTGTCTATACACCTTACTAATCGTATTTCTATGAAGTCCGGTTTGCATTGCTAATTGCCTTGTACTTGGCAATCTATGACCAGGTGGGTAATGTCTTGCAGCAATCGCAAAACAAATTTGATTGTACAACTGGCTTGATGCAGGAATTTCGCTTTCTTGCTGTATATGGAATCTCAAACCTGGGGAGAACTTTTGTTGTGGCTACATTAATAAATTTAATGGCAAGTGACAATTACTTGTTTGTCATATAACAAGTTTTTAAAGCTTCTATATAGTTCTTAAAGCTTTTTTTGGATTATTGTTCTCAGTTTCTTTCTTTAAAAGTGGTGTCTTCCGAGGAGTTAAAAACATAATCATATTTCTTCCTTCTCTCTTGGGATTTTGTTGAACTTCGGCTTTCTCTTCAAGGTCTTTCGCCATTCTTTTTAATAAAGTCTCAGCGAGAGCCGTATGTTGAATTTCACGACCCCTAAAAATTACTGTGCATTTGACTTTATCTCCAGCTTTTAAAAAACGAGTTGCTTGACTAATTCGAACTTGATAATCGTGTTGGTCAATTTTGTAGCGCATTTTGACTTCTTTAACTTCAGTTTGATGTGATTTCTTTTTGGCTTCTTTTGCTTTTTTTTCTTGCTCAAATTTAAATTTTCCATAATTCATTATCCTGCAAACCGGGGGTGTAGCTTTTTCACTGACTAAAACAAGGTCGAGCTCTCTGTCTTGTGCAACTTCCAAAGCCTCTTCACGGCTTATAACGCCAAGTTGAGTGCCATCAGAATCTACAACTCGCAAATTAGGGTGACTAATTCTTTCATTAATGTTTGGAAGCTCTCTTTCGGGAGCGCGACGATCAAAACGAGGACGTGGTGGCATTCAGTGACTAATTATGAAGAAAAAAATCTTTTGTACTAATAGTAGGGTATTTGAAATGATCAATTTAAAATTTCATCAATATATGATAAAACTTCTGAAAGAGGATTTTCATAATTTAACCATTTTAAATTATGTTTATTCCTAAACCAAGTTTTTTGTCTTTTTGCAAATTGTCTAGTGCGTTGGATTGTTATTGCTAATGCCTCCTCGTAGGTGTTCTTTCCATTGATAATAGACCTTGCTTCTCCATATCCAATGGTTTTGAGCAACTTTAAATTATTTCCGTATTTAATAATCAAATTTTCAGTCTCTTCAATTAATCCATTTTTGTACATTTGCTCTGTTCTAACCTTGATTCTGCTTTGTAGATTTTCAGGGTTCAAACCGATTTCCAATATTGTCCAAGGTGGTGGGCAAAATCTTTGTTGATTAAAAATACTTTGTCCTGTTGCATAAAAAACCTCCAGAGCTCTAATTGTTCTTGTTGAATCTTCTGGGTGTATTTTTTCTGCAGCTATTTGATCGCAACATCTCAATAAATTATGTCTTTCGATTTTATTTATTTTCGACAGTTGCTCTCTTAAGAATTCTTGAGGCGCTACTGCAGGTGGCTTAAGACCTCTAATTAAAGCTTGAAGATAGAGTCCACTTCCTCCAACGAGTAAAATTATTTTTTGTTGTGCTAATTCTCTTTCGATTGATGAAATTGCTAGGGATTGAAATTTATGTAGGTTGATTGGTTGAGAGGGTAAACACAAATTAATGAGCAAATGATGAACTTGTTTTTGTTGCTCTAAAGTTGGTTTTGCTGTGCCAATGTTCATATCAATATATATTTGTCTAGAATCGATATTGTGAATATTTGAGTTAATTTTTTTTGCAATATCTATGGCAAGATCTGTCTTTCCGCTTGCTGTAGGACCCATGAGCGCTATTACAAGAGGTTTATTGGGTTGCATGATTCGTATTCAGAAGTTTTATTGGCATTAATTGCATCACAATTAAGTTTTTGATTTTGTTTTGAAATTGTTTCTGAGCCTTTCTCTTGTACCAATGTTAAATTGAAGGTTCGGGAAAGGTTTTGGCTAATGCTCCTATGAAATACAACCTTGCCTGTTTGCAGCAATCCGAATGAGTAAAGATTCAAAAATCCAAGCTGCTTATGGTGCTGAGCAGATCCAAGTATTAGAAGGCTTGGAACCTGTAAGAAAGCGTCCAGGGATGTATATAGGTTCTACAGGAGCCAAAGGACTTCATCATCTTGTGTATGAGGTTGTTGATAATGCCGTTGATGAAGCGCTGGCTGGACATTGCGATCAAATTACAATTTTACTTAGTGAAGATGGCTCTGCATCAGTCACAGACAATGGTCGTGGAATTCCAACGGATATTCATCCAAGAACTGGTAAAAGCGCTTTAGAAACAGTTTTAACTGTTTTACATGCAGGTGGTAAATTTGGAAGTGGAGGCTACAAGGTCTCTGGAGGCTTGCATGGTGTTGGTGTTTCGGTTGTCAATGCTTTGAGTGAATGGGTTGAAGTAACAGTTCGGCGTCAGCAGAAAGTTCATTTTCAAAGATTTGAAAGAGGCGCCTCTATAGGAAGTTTAAAATCTGAAGACCTTGCTAAATCCGAGAAGAATTTAACTGGTACCACTGTTTGCTTTAAGCCTGATAATCAAATTTTTACTGATGGAATTGCTTTTGAATATGGAATCCTATCTTCAAGGTTGAGAGAATTAGCTTATTTAAATGGCGGTGTTCGTATCGTTTTTCGTGATGAAAGAAAGAAGTCTTTAGATTCAAACAATAACCCTCATGAGGAAGTTTATTTCTATGAAGGTGGAATTAAAGAATACGTTGAATATATGACTAAGGAAAAAGATTCACTACATCCAGAGATTATTTACGTTAATTCTGAAAAAGATGGAGTTCAAGTTGAAGCGGCAATGCAATGGTGCGTTGATGCGTATTCAGATAGTATTTTAGGTTTTGCTAATAACATCCGAACAATAGATGGCGGGACACATATTGAGGGATTGAAAACGGTCTTAACAAGAACTTTAAATTCATTTGCCAAGAAAAGAGGAAAAAGAAAGGAGGGAGACTCAAATTTAGCAGGCGAAAATATTAGAGAAGGATTAACAGCAGTACTTTCAGTTAAAGTTCCAGATCCAGAGTTTGAAGGACAAACGAAAACCAAGCTAGGAAATACTGAAGTCAGAGGTATTGTTGATAGTTTGGTAGGAGAATCATTAAGTCAATATTTAGAATTTAATCCAGGAGTAATTGATTTAATCCTAGAAAAAGCCATACAAGCTTTTAATGCTGCTGAGGCAGCTAGAAGAGCAAGAGAGCTTGTTCGTCGTAAAAGTGTCTTGGAAAGTTCTACTTTGCCAGGTAAATTAGCTGATTGTAGTTCTAGGGATCCATCGGAATCAGAAATTTATATAGTAGAGGGTGATTCTGCTGGGGGATCAGCCAAGCAAGGTAGAGACAGGAAATTTCAAGCGATCTTACCTTTAAGAGGAAAGATACTTAATATTGAGAAAACTGATGATGCCAAGATTTATAAAAATACAGAAATTCAGTCTTTAATAACCGCACTTGGTTTAGGAATAAAAGGCGAAGACTTTAAAGTTGATAATCTCAGATATCACAGAGTAGTAATAATGACTGATGCTGATGTAGATGGGGCACATATTAGGACTTTACTTTTGACCTTCTTCTACAGATACCAAAAAGCCCTCGTTGAAGGTGGTTACATTTACATAGCCTGTCCACCTTTATATAAAGTTGAAAGAGGTAAGAATCATAAGTATTGTTATAACGAATCGGATCTGCAAAAAACCCTTGCAAGTTTTGGAGAAAAAGCTAACTATACAATTCAAAGATTTAAAGGTTTAGGAGAAATGATGCCAAAACAATTATGGGAAACGACAATGGATCCTACAACGAGGATGATGAAAAGAGTTGAAATAGAGGATGCTCTTGAGGCTGATAGGATCTTTACAATTTTAATGGGCGATAAAGTTGCACCTAGAAGAGAGTTTATTGAAACTCATAGCGTTGAGCTTGATCTTTCTACTTTAGATATTTGATGAATTTAATTAATACTTTCATACTTTGGACCTGGCTTTTAGGAAGTTCATTGGTAATGCCTACTACCTTGCCTGCTGGAGGTGCACAGAAGTCGATTATTCTACATAGCGTTAAGAATAGTGGATCTCCATTAATTGCCCTAAAAGGATTTAATTTGCTTTCTTCAGCCTATGTAGGTTCTTCTGTTTTAACTATTGTTAAGGCTGGAACTCCAGTAAATATTTTAAAGGTTTGGGATAATGATGAGAGTGGAAAATGGTTGTTAGTGAATGTATTAAGTCAATACTCTCATCAATCATTTTATAGAAGAGGATGGGTTAATATTCATAGTTCTTAAGAGCTTGCAAGAGATTTTATTGGTTTCATTGGGAGCACTTTTAGGTGTTAATAGTAGATATTTAATTTATAAAAAACTTGACCGGATTCACTTAAGAAAGGAAATTATAATTTTAATTATCAATATTGTGTCTTCTTTTTTTCTAGGTTTATTTCTCTCCTTAGTTCAGTATATAAATGATCAAAATATCACTCATCAATTGTTATTATTCTTTGCCACTGGCTTTTTAGGAAGTTTAAGTACTTTTTCTACGTTTATCTATGATTTATTTGATCTAATCAGACAATATAAATTTAATATTGCATTTAAATTAATCGCTTTTTCTTTGGCTTTTGGAATAGGTGCTTTTGCACTTGGTTTCTCCTTGGTAAATTAAAAAATGTATAAATTGTATTTAAAAAATAATTACTTTTTTTTGATTTCACTTGGCGCTTTCCCTGCCGCATTATTTCGATGGCAAATTGATCAAATTTTTATTGTAAATATGATCGGTTGTTTTTCAATAGGAATAATTAATGCTTTACCTCTTAATAAGAGGTACAAATTAATATTTGGCTTTGGATTTTGTGGATCCCTAACTACATTTGGTGGATGGTCGTCTCAGTTATTTCAATTCATCATACAAAATTCATATAAACAATTATTATTAAACTCAATATTATTCGTAGTAATTGGAATTTTATCTGTGGGTTTAGGTGATTTAATTGGTAAGAAAATAAGAAATTATTTAAGTAAGTAGATCTTCAATTGATCTTGTAATCTCAAGGCTATTGGGTTCTATAGAACTTTTAAATCTTGCTACAGCCTCTCCTTCTCTATTAACAAGGAATTTCTCAAAGTTCCACTCAACATCGCCAGCTGGACTCACTTTATTTAATGTTGTGAATGGTTCGGTAGTATTCCCTTTTGCATGAACTTTTTGAAAAAGTTGGAAACTTGCGCCGAACGAGACCGCACAGAATTCTTTTATTTGTTCTAGGTCTCCTGGTTCTTGGTTGCCAAAGTCATTGCAAGGAAAACCTAAAACTCTGAATCCTTTTGATTCATACTTGTCCTGAAGATTTTGAAGAGCTTCGTATTGTTTGGTAAAACCACACTTGCTGGCGACATTTACAATCAATAGAACATCACCTTTGAAATGATCAAAAGTGATTTTTTGATTGTCAAAAGAAAGAACTGTAACTTTGCTGATATTTACAGACATGGATATCGAAGTAACAAAATTGAGAGTTGGCCATAAAATAATAAAGGCTTGCTGCTCCAAATATGAACGAACAATTAGGGGCATCTAGTGAGTCTCAATCTTTAGCGAATGGAAGTTTGGTCGCTGAAGCCGTTGCACAGCAATTGGAGGCAATGCTTTCGGCAGGTAATTACGACGGCGTCAAAATACTTTTAAGTCCTGTTCAGCCTGTCGATATAGCTCAGGCTATTGGTACTTTGCCAATGATTTTGCAGGCATTAGCATTCAGACTTTTAAATAAAAATGAAGCAATTGAAGTTTATGAATATTTAGATCCAGCCGTTCAGCAAAACCTGCTGGATCGCCTTAGATCGAACGAGGTACTTGACTTAGTTGAGGAGATGTCCCCTGATGATAGAGTTCGTCTTTTTGATGAGTTGCCTGCAAAAGTTGTCAGGCGTTTACTTGCTGAACTTAGCCCAGAAGAAAGAAGAGTAACTGCTCAACTTTTGGGTTATGAATCTGAAACAGCTGGTAGATTGATGACGACTGAATTTGTAGACCTCAAAGAATTTCTAAGTGTCTCTCAAGCATTAAAACTAGTAAGACAAAGAGCTACTGTTTCAGAGACAATATATAGCCTTTATGTCACAGACAAAGAGAGGCATTTAACTGGGATTTTATCTTTGAGAGATTTAGTCGTAGCTGATCCAGAATCGCGTATAGGGGAAGTTATGACTAGAGAAGTTGTTAATGTCAGAACTGATACTGATCAGGAAGAGGTTGCAAGAGCAATCCAAAGGTATGATTTTTTAGCTTTACCTGTTGTGGATCTTGAAAAAAGACTAGTGGGAATTGTCACAGTGGATGATGTGATTGATGTTATTGAACAAGAAGCAACTAGGGATATATATGCCGCTGGCGCGGTTCAAGCTGGAGATGAGGATGATTACTTCCAGAGTAATTTATTTATTGTGGCGAGACGACGAATAGTCTGGCTTGCCGTGTTGGTGTTGGCTAATGGACTAACAACCCAAGTTATTGCTATGAATGACGAGGTTTTAAAACAAGTTGTTCTACTCGCTGCTTTTATTCCTCTATTGATTGGCGCTGGGGGCAATGTTGGGGCTCAAAGTTCAACAGTTGTTATACGTGGTTTAAGTACTCAAAGAATTCAGAGACTAGGTTTGTTTAGGGCTATTGCAAAAGAAGCGCTAGCAGGAGCTTTGCTAGGTATTTTGATGGCTCTATTTGTTGTGCCTTTTGCTTGGTGGCAAGGACAAGGACCTTTGGTTGCAACAGCTGTAGGTATAAGTTTGATGGCTATTACAACTCTTGCAGCGACAGCAGGGGCTGCTCTGCCTTTGTTATTTGACCGTATGGGATTAGACCCTGCATTAATGTCTGCTCCATTTATTACTACTGCTACTGATGTGGCAGGCGTCTTGATCTACTTGAAAACAGCCTCTTGGCTTTTAGGAAGACTGGCGTAGAAGCCGAATGAGTGTTTTTACTCAAAGTGTGGGAAGCCGTGCTCCACTTAATTGATCTTTACAATTCTTAGTAGTAAGCTTTACAAAACTCAACAAACCTATGACAACGGCAGTAGAGGCTTCTCAGACTAAAAATAAATCTGCTGCTGCTGCTGCTGCAAGATCTGTGTCTGATATTGATTTGGTTAGGTCCTATTTGAGAGATATTGGAAGAGTGCCTTTACTTTCCCACGAGCAGGAAATCACTTTGGGAAGACAGGTTCAAGATCTGATGGTTCTAGAAAATCTTGAATCTGAACTTGAAAGTGATTTAGGTGAAAAGCCTGAAATTAATTATTTTGCCGATAAAGCTGGGATATCTCCCATCCAATTAAAAAAGAAGTTGAAAAGCGGGAGAAGAGCAAAAGAAAGAATGGTTGCGGCCAACCTTCGATTAGTAGTCAGTGTTGCTAAGAAATATACAAAAAGAAATATGGAGTTACTTGATTTAATTCAAGAAGGGACTATTGGCTTAGTTCGAGGAGTTGAAAAATTTGATCCAACTAGAGGATATAAATTTTCAACCTACGCATATTGGTGGATTCGGCAAGGAATTACCAGAGCAATTGCTGAAAAGAGTAGGTCTATTAGACTTCCTATTCATATAACTGAAATGCTAAATAAACTTAAAAAAGGTCAACGAGAATTAAGTCAAGAATTTTCTAGAACGCCCACATTGAAAGAACTTTCTGAATATGTTGAACTTCCTGAAAATGATGTCAAAGATTTGATGAGTAGAGCTGGTCAGCCAGTTAGCTTAGAAACTAAGATTGGTGATGGTGAAGATACCATTTTATTGGATTTATTATCTAACGAAATTGATATGCCCTCTGAACAAATAGAAAATGATTGTATGAAAGGGGATTTAGAAACCCTACTTGAACAACTGCCTGAATTACAAAATCGTGTTTTAAGAATGAGGTATGGAATCGACGGAGATGATCCAATGAGTCTCACAGGCATTGGAAGAGTTTTAGGTATAAGTAGAGACAGAGTTAGAAATCTAGAACGAGATGGTTTGCGTGGATTACGTAAATCAGGAGAATCTGTAGAAGCCTATATGGCTTCTTGAATTATTCTTTTGAGAATAGGATTCACTTTTTCAGGCATTTCATCATGTGGACAATGCCCAGCATTAGGAATAACGTCTAAAGACTTGACACATTCGAAAGTTTCAAACCATTTTCGAGCCTCAGTAATTGGTTCCCAAGTATCTTTATCACCCCAAATTAAATAGACTGGAACTTTAAGTTCTTTTAATAAATCAGGTGCTAAGTGATCATCAAATAAATTTATAAAGCCTCTGAATGCTTCAGGTGCTCCTTTTCTTTGTGTTGGTGTCCAAAGGGAATTAATCAAATACTTGTCGATGTTCCTCCCACTTGGATAGGCAATTTTTAATATTTTTTCAATAAAATTGGGACTAGCTGCATTTTTAAAAATTCTTTCGCTTAAATATCTTTGTCTTACCAATGTTTTTATTACTGGCCTCATCAAACGCATAAATAGTGATTGCTCAGCTAAACGTTTATCATCCATTGTCCGTTGAGCGCAGTTGATTAAAACTACTCCTTTGCAAAGCTGATTAATTTTTTCTGAAGCATTTAAGGCTATGACTGCTCCAATAGAATTTCCAACTAATAAAACAGGTTTTTGAACAATTTCATCACAAAAATCGATAACCTGTTGACTCCATTCATCAAAACAATAATGAAAACTACATTGTGTTTGTCTTTCATATGATAATTGGGCAACCGGCTGACTACTTTCACCAAAGCCTATTAAATCTATTGCGTAACATGGCCCTAACCAACTAATTGCTTTTTGATTAAATCGCCAATGATCTTTCGATGCACCAAATCCATGTATTAAAACTGTAGCAATTGGATAGCCATTATTTTCATCTTCTAAATTCCAAGCTATTCGATGATTTTTCCAATGCCAAATATTTTTCATACTTTTTTAGCTATGGCTAGATATTATTTTACAAATAATTAATGCATTTTTTCAACTCAAGAAGTTTTCAAATTCATTAGTCTTATAATGTGTCATTTATAATTGATAAATCTGGAATGGATGGCTTTGAAAGAAACGAAAATTTAAAAATTAAAACAAATGAAGCAAGTACTTTTACAGTACCATTTACGATTGATGAAATGAATATAAACCATACTAAGACTTGTGAAATCTCGAATGATTTATCTAAAGAGAAAATTATGTCACAGGCGTTTAGCTATCATTCTGCAGGTAAATTTGAAGAGGCAGCAAAATATTATCAATACTTTTTAGATCAAGGCTTTCTTGATGTAAAAGTTTTTTCCAATTATGGGTTCATTTTAAAAGATCTTGGAAAATTAGAAGAAGCAGAATTCTATATGCGTAAAGCGATTCAACTAAAACCAGATTTTGCCGAGTTATATTCTAATCTTGGAATTATTTTGAAAGATCTGGGTAAATTTAAAGATGCTGAATTTTTTACTCGTAGATCTATGGAATTAAAACCATCTTTGGTTCAAGCATATGGAAACCTTGCAGATATTTTGTTACAGATGGGGCAAGCTAATGAAGCCATGCTGTGGATAAAAAAAATGCTAAAAATTAGACCATGGTCAATAAAAGCTTTACATATTTTCAATCATATCTCTGAAATAGAATCAATTTCATAATTAATAGCTTGACTAATTACCCTAGAAGAATAATTATCTAACAAGTTTAATTTTTCAGAGATTTCTTTACGTCTAGAGAGGTTATAATTTTTTATAATTGAAAAAAAATCATTTGGAATATTTAAAAGTTTGTTTCTTATTATTAATTCATTAAAGTAACTTTTAATTACTGATGAATTTCTAATGGATGCAATAGGTAGGCCTTCTATAAATACTTGAGACCCATTCTTATTTACATTAATTTTGTCATTAATTATATCGAGACCTTTACAAATTAATTGAATACCAGAATTTTGTATGTAAATACTAAAAGGTAGAGAGAAGATAATAGGTTCTTTACTAAAAAAACCATAGCTAAAAGCACGCTTTAAAGAGCTCTCATATCCATAACTATGTGTTAATTCATCTTTCATTTGTGAATAATAAGGTGTGCTGATACCAGAAGTAGTTCTCACAAATGGTAATGATTTCACGTTATGATTTACAAGCTCTAATAAAGGACATATTACTGATAAATTTTTGAAATGAAATTGTCTAGCAGTTAAGAACTGTCTTTTAATTATTTGATCCCAATCCCCTTTATGTCTATCGTCTATATCCAAAATCATATATTGTTTTATTAATTTTTTTAAATTACTTGGAAAAACTTTTAAACCTTTTTCAAAAGACTCTGTTGTTTCTCTTCCCCCTGTTCCCCATGAAAAATTGTCTTGATAAAATTTAAAAAAATCTTTTATATCAATAGAATGTTCTGTATTTTCTTTTATTCTTAGTTTGTTGTCTTTTAAATAAATATCATTTATTCTAATCATTAAATGTGATGGAATAAAAATTCTCGATTTCAGAGCTTCATTTATTGGAAAAATACCTCTGCCATCTTTTCCATGTTTTTGATAGACATTTTCTGCTTTTCCACCAAGCTTTTGAAATTTATCAACTAAAATGTCCCATTTTTCATTGCTTTCCATTTAAATTTTTTGGGTTAACATGATTTTAATCTATGAGTATGATTAAATTTTTCTAAGATACTTTTAATTATTTTTCTGTATCTCTAAATTCTATTTTTAATATGTTATGGAGAGATATTGCTAGGAAAATTTTTTTTATTATTAATTCTTTCAATATCAAGAGCAAATAGGAAAATTAATGTTTTTACTTTCATAATTGAATCACCTTATAATTACCAGAGATAGACGATCTTCCATATGACTCATGGATAGAGAAGAAATAAACCAAGGATCAGATAATAATACTAAAGAAGGAACGACATTTCCGGTTGCAAATCCTTCTAAGCTTAGTAAAAGAGAAATTATTGCAAAAGCTTTTAGTTATCACTCAAAAGGTTATCTCATTGAGGCCGTAAAATATTATCAAAAATTTATTGATCAGGGTTATCATGATCCTCGTGTTTACTCAAACTATGGATCCATACTGCAAAATAAAGGAAATCTTGATCAAGCAATTAAGCTTTTAAATAAATCAATTAAACTATTCCCCAGTAGTCCAGAAGCCTATTCTAATCTTGGTAATTTATATAGAGATTTAGGAAACTTTAGTCAAGCAGAGTTGTTGTTAAATACTGCAATTAATTTAAATTCAAGTTTTTTTCAAGCATACTATAATATTGGAAATTTATATAGAGATATTGGTCGATTCAAGGAAGCTGAAAAATCCATGAGAAAAGCTATAGAATTAAATAGTAATTTTGCAGAGGCATATAATAATCTTGGAATCATATTAAATGAATTAAATCAATCTGATGAAGCCGAGTTGATGACAGTCAAGGCTATAGAACTTAACCCTGATTTTGCAGAGGCTCATTGTAATTTGGGCAAAAGATATAGGGAGCTAGGTAAATTAAATGAAGCTAAGAAATTTATTGATAAAGCTATACGACTTAACCCTAATCTTGCTGAAGCTTATTCTAATTTAGGAGGAATATTGAATGAACTTGGAAGATCAAAAGAAGCAGAGATGGCAATGAGGAGGGCTTTAGAGCTTAATCCTAATCTTGCAGAGACTTATGCTAACCTAGGCGGAGTTTTAAGAGATCTTGGTAAATTAGAGGAGTTAATTCTCATCTCTGCATCTTCTCTAGAATTAGATAGTTTAAGTAATGGGGATAAATTACAGGCATCTTTAAAAATGGCATTAGCTAATCTAATGTTAGAGAACTTTTCAGAGACTTATTTTAATATTAATCAAACTATTGAATATATAAATCAAGGTGGGATTGAAATGATTAAAAATAAACAAAATCAGAAGAATTCAATAGTTTTCTTTAAGTTAATTTCTGCTTTATATCCTAAACTTAAGAATAACTTAAGTTATGTATGTAAAGAAAAGATACCTCATATTGGAGAAAGTCACTGTCTTTCTTTTTCTCACCAATCTGTCAAATTTGGCTCTAATATTAAAAAAATTCAACCTGTTTTAGTAGTTGGTGCTAAAGCTTGGCATTTTGCAAATCAGAAGAGTAATCAATGGAAAAGCTCATTGCTAGAGCAGATCAGGAACCATACCTATAGTGATGAAGTCTTTATTTCTTTTGGAGAGATAGATTGCAGGGAGGAAGAGGGAATATTATATTTTTCTCAAAAATATCAGAAGGATGTATCAGTTGTATGTAAAAACACTATAAATGGATATTTAGATTTTATGGAACAATCTCTTTCTAAATTTTATTCAAAAAGATTTTATTTTGGCATTCCAGCACCGACTGCAAAAGGAATTAATATCTCATTAGATATCCAACGAAAAGACTTGATCAAAACTTATAATTATTTATTGAAGAAAGAGGTTCTTTCTAGAGGTTCATATTTTCTTGATGTTTTTAAATTAACTGTTGATGAGGATGGCTTTAATAATAGTATTTATATGTGTGATGAGGTACACTTAGATCCAGACTGTTTGAACTTGTTATTTATGAACCATTTATATATTCCTTGATTTTAATTGTTATTAATCTAATACTTGATGTTTATTGTATGTATAAATTGTATAATTTAGAGTAGTTATGATCCTAAAAAAATGCAAGGGTCTGAAAAAAAAAATAGATTCAATACAAACTACCAAATCAAAACTTATCCTATTCCATTTGTTAGTACATTTATTCAAGAAGACATAACAATATTTAGTGGCTTTCCTAACACTCTGGACAAAGAACAAATTATTAGTGCAGCGTTCCACCACCATTCTAAAGGTGAATTAGTAGAAGCTGATAAATATTATCAACTATTTTTTAAGAGAGGATTTACAGATCCAAAGGTTTTTTCTAATTATGGAATATTTAAAAAAAATCAAGGTAATCTCAATGATGCAGAAAAATGGACTCGCAATGCAATTAAGTTGCAGCCAAACTTCGGAGAGGCTCATGCTAATTTAGGGAGTATCTTGAAGGCTCAGGGAAAGTTAAATGAAGCTGAAAAATATCTTAGTGAAATAATTAAGTTATATCCAAGTCTAGTGGTTGCTCATATTAATTTAAGTAGTATCCTAAAAGATCTAGGTAGATTGAAAGAAGCCGAAATATCTATAAATAGAGCTATAGAATTAAAACCTAATTCTTCAGTTGCTCATTCTAGTCTGGGTATTATTTTACGAGAACAAGGAAGGCTTATTGAGGCTGAAAAATCTCTTCGGAAATCGATACATATTCAGCCAGATTTAGCAGATGCATATGTCAATTTGGGGCTCATATTAAAAGATCTTGGTAAAGTAAGTGAAGCACGTAGTCTTTGGATCAAGGCAATTGAAATTGAACCAAGAATTGAAAGAAATTATTTATTATTGGCTGAATCATTTTACCAAGAATGTAATTATAAGAGCGCTCTCAAATATGTTGAAGGAAAACGATATGGTCGTAGTCAAAGTTTATACTTAGGATGTTTACTATCTCTTGATAAAGAGAGAGATTTTCATCAGGAGTATGAAAAATGTTTATCGACATCTATCTGTAATGCAGAAATAGGTGCCATAGTAGATCATGCAAATCTTATTTATAAAAGGAGATATAATTCACCTTTTTGTAATGAATCTATCAACTTTATTTATTTCGATAAAATATTTGAAGATTCATTCTCTACTTGTGATATAGAGAAGCTTCTTGATTATATTGCACATGGTAAAATAGGAATGAGATCGCAGGGAATTCTGGATAATGGTGTTCAGACTTCGGGAAATCTATTTTCATTAGATTATCCATTTATTAAATCACTTAAAGAAGTAATAGAAGATAAAATTAATTTGTATAAACTTAGATTCAAGGATAGTCAAGAAGGTTTTATAAAGAATTGGCCTAAGAAATATGAACTGCGTTCTTGGATCATTTCTATGAAAAGTGGTGGGTTTCTTAAGCCGCATAATCACTATTATGGGTGGATCACAGGAAGCTTCTATTTAAAAGTGCCAAAATATACAAATAGGCCTAAATCTGGAAATATTGTATTTAGCTATCAAGGTCCGCAATATCCAACTAAAAATAGTAATTTTACTGTGCTTGAAGAAAAAGTAGAAACTAGAGATATCTGTATTTTCCCTTCATCCTTATTTCATCATACTATTCCATTTGAAGGAACCGAAGAAAGAGTTTCTTTTGTCTTTGATTTGGTCCAAAAAATGTAAATTATATATTCAATTAAATCTAAAATATCACATCTAATTGCTTCAATTCCTGGCGAGTTCACTATTGTTTTCTATCTTTAAGCTTAGTAAAATCACTTTATCTCTTTTGTTAAACTACAATACCAAAATTAATAATTCTATTAAAGATATTCAAAATAATCTTTTAGATTGGTTTAGTGTAAATGGGCGACATTGGATACCTTGGAAATTAAAGATAGATGGTTCGATTCCAAAATTGGGTGAAAAAATATCTCCCTACCAAATTTGGATTGCAGAAGTTATGCTTCAACAAACTCAAATTAAAGTTGTAGTTCCATATTGGAGGGAATGGATGAGTTCTTTCCCAACGCTTCTTGATTTAGTCAATGCTGATCAACAAAATATTTTGTTGAGATGGCAAGGTATGGGCTATTACTCAAGAGCTAAGAGAATCCACCAATCCTCCAAACTATTAATTAATACAATTGGAAAAACTCAGATTTCAGATCCTTCTTGCTGGCCAGTTGAATTAAGTTTCTGGATGAGTTTGCCTGGAATCGGTAGAAATACGGCAGGAAGTATTATTTCTTCTGCTTTTGATTTACCTGTTCCGATCTTAGATGGAAATGTAAAAAGGATTCTTTCAAGATTGATTGCTAGTACTAAACCTCCTCTTAAAGATGAGAAAAGGTTATGGTCGATTAGTAATAACTTAATCTCTAAAGATAGACCTCGGGATTTCAATCAAGCTTTGATGGATTTAGGTTCAAAAGTTTGCACTATAAATAATCCTCTTTGTCAAAGCTGTCCATTACAAAAAAATTGCTTTTCTTATGTTTATTACGATCCTATTGACTTCCCTAAAAAGAATATGAGAAAAACTATTCCCATTCAAGAAATAGGTATAGGTCTTATTTTTAATAAAAAAGGAGAATTACTAATTGATCAGCGGCTTGAAAATTCAAGCATGGGCGGAATGTGGGAGTTCCCAGGCGGAAAAAAAGAGCCTCATGAAACTATTCAAGAAACAATTAAAAGAGAAATTGTTGAAGAATTAGGAATTGTTGTAAATGTGGGAAAGCAGCTTCTATCTTTTGAACACTCTTATAGTCATAAGAAATTACATTTGACTGTTCATTTTTGTGAATGGGTTTCAGGCAAGCCAAAACCTATTACAAGTCAAAAATTGCTTTGGGTGGATCCTAGCCGATTATGTGATTTTCCCTTCCCAGCTGCTAATAAAAAAATTATTTCTGAATTACATAAATATCTAAGTAATTAAAATAAAAAATTTTATTATTCATAATAAGTTCATAAGTAATCCAAAAAAATGAACTCACCAAAGGTAATTGCAATTGGAGAAGCTTTAATAGATCGACTGGGTCCAATAGGTGGAGATCCTTCTTTTGATACTCCAAGAATTGATTGTTTTGGCGGTGCTCCCGCTAATGTCGCTTGTGGATTAAGTCGTTTAGGTGTAAATGTTGCTTTTATTGGCTCACTGGGAGCGGACTCTTTTGGTCAAAGTTTTAAGAATTTAATGATAAATAGAGGAATAAATACAGCTGGGTTGCAACAAGATAACGAGCGTCCCACAAGAATTGTTTTAGTGCGTAGAGATGCTCATGGTGAAAGATTTTTTGGAGGGTTTGAAGGAGATACAGGTTTGGGTTTTGCAGATCAAGCTATATCACTAGAAAAAATTACTCAAGCCTGGCCTTCTGTTAGTGATAAAGCTAAATGGCTAATACTTGGAACCATTCCTTTAGCTTCTCAAATTTCTTCTGAGACTTTTTATTGGTGTGTTGAACATGCCTTGAAAGTTGGAATCAAGATTGCATTGGACTTGAATTGGCGACCTACTTTTTGGCGTCAAAAAGCTTTTCAATCTTTAGCTCCAACTCTTCAAGAAAAAAAAGAAATTCATTTTATTTTGAAAAATGTCTCATTAATCAAACTCGCGAAAGAAGAGGCTAAATGGTTTTTTGATAATTTTGATCCAATTGAAATTTCATCATCTTTGCCTAATAGACCATCTGTAATTATTACCGATGGATCGAATCCTATTTCTTGGTTTATAAATAATCACTTTGGCAAATCAATGGCAATTTCTGTCCCTTCCGTAGTTGATACGACTGGTGCAGGAGATGCATTCACAGCAGGATTGATTTATAAACTCTTACCTATGGATATGGAACGAATCAGTAAAGAAATGGCAGAAGAAATTATTCAATTTGCTATTGCCTGTGGTGCTTTTGTTTGCCAGGGGGAAGGCGCCATAAATTCACAACCCTATTTAAAAGATCTCGAGAAGTTATTGTTTTCAACTAATGGAGGAATGAGCTGAAAAAACCTTGCATTGTTGTTAGATGAATATTCCAATGTTCCTCTCCAAGCATCTGGGATAGGAAGAGATAATTTTTCTGACCATTCAACTACCATTAAAGCACCCATGATTTTTGACTCCTCTTCTTCTTGAAGAAAAAACTCGTTTGCTGCTCCTTGCTCTTCAATTCGATAAAGATCAATATGAATCAATGGGGGAGACCCCAAAGGGTAGTGTTGAGATAATGGGAAAGTGGGCGAGGTGATTGGTTCTCGAATTCTTAGGCTTTTTGCGATTCCTTTAACTAATGTGGTTTTTCCTGCTCCAAGAGGACCATTTAAAAGGAGAATGCTAAGATTAGGAAATTTTTTTGTTAATGTTGAACCTAATGACATTGTTGATTCAGGTTTATCTAGAGTCCAGCAGAAATTATTTGATTGCTGAGCAAATGAATTACAAACCTTGAATTGTTCATCAGAATCGTTTTTCACAATCTCTTAAAAAGAGTTTCACCCTATGTTTGCAGCAACTAAATCAAATCTCAACAGTATTGAAAAAAATACCGACTATGTTGTTAATGACATAACTCAAGCAGCATTCGGCCGCAAAGAGCTTTTAATAGCAGAAACAGAAATGCCAGGATTAATGGCATTGAGAGAAAAATATAGTTCTGAAAAACCCTTAAAAGGAGCATGTATTGCAGGCAGTCTTCATATGACTATTCAGACAGGAGTGCTTATTGAGACTCTTGTCGAATTAGGTGCAAAGGTTAGATGGGCTTCTTGTAATATTTTTTCTACACAAGATCATGCTGCTGCAGCTATTGCACAATCAGGAGTACCGGTATTTGCTAAAAAAGGTGAAACATTAAACGAGTACTGGGAATATACTCACAAGATTTTTGAATGGGGTGATGAAGAATCTGCAAATATGATTCTTGACGACGGAGGTGATGCTTCAGGGTTAATTATTTTGGGGAGTAAAGCTGAAGAGGATATTTCAGTTCTTGATAATCCAACCAATGAAGAGGAAATTGCATTATTTGCTTCGATAAAGAAAAAACTTTCCAAAGATCCAAACTTCTATTCAAAAGCTAGATCATGCATCAAAGGTGTTACTGAGGAAACTACAACTGGTGTCGCTCGTCTTTATCAAATGGAAAAAAGCGGGGAACTTGTATTTCCTGCAATAAATGTGAACGATTCTGTTACTAAAAGTAAGTTTGATAATCTTTATGGTTGCCGGGAATCATTGGTCGATGGCATAAAAAGAGCCACTGATGTGATGGTGGCTGGCAAAGTTGCTCTTGTTATGGGATATGGAGATGTCGGGAAAGGCTCAGCTCAGTCTTTAAAAGGTTTAGGTGCAACGGTCATGATTTCAGAAATAGATCCTATTTGTGCTTTACAGGCTGCAATGGAAGGTTTCCGAGTCGTGAGGTTAGAAGAAGTAGTTGAAGATGTAGATATTTTTGTGACTGCCACAGGGAATTTTCAAGTTATTCGTCATGACCATTTGATCAGGATGAAGAATGAAGCGATAGTTTGTAATATCGGCCATTTTGACAATGAAATAGAAGTTTCCTCTTTAAAGAACTATGAATGGGAAAATATCAAACCTCAAGTTGACCACATAACTTTACCAAGTGGTAATAAAATAATTCTTTTAGCGGAGGGAAGATTAGTTAATCTTGGATGTGCTACTGGTCATCCAAGTTTTGTTATGAGTAATTCTTTTACTAATCAAGTATTAGCTCAAATTGAATTATTTAAATATGGAGTTAAATATTTGAATAAAGTTTATGTTTTGCCAAAACATCTAGATGAAATGGTGGCTATTCTTCACTTAGATAAAATAGGTGCAAAGTTAACTAAGTTAACTAAAGAACAAGCTCAATATATCAATGTTCCAATTGAAGGTCCCTATAAGACGGATCAATATCGTTATTAATTGTATTTAAACAGTTCAATGTAAATGGAAATTTCAGAATTTATATCTTCTTTACCAGTATTGATAGGTAATGCAGTTGAGACTAACCAGTGGATTGGTTATGGGGCTATTTTGATGGCAATGTTTTTGGAAAATCTAATTCCACCCATTCCTTCGGAATTGATAATGCCTCTTGGTGGTTTTTATATTGCTCAAGGTCAATTAGCTTTTTTTCCAGTTATTTTTGCCGGTTTAATAGGAACTGTAATAGGGGCTTTGCCTTGGTATGGAATAGGTAGATTAGTGAATGAAGAAAGATTAGAGCAATGGCTTGAGAAGAATGGACGTTGGATTGGAATTAATCCCCAAGAACTTGCTCGCAGTCGTAAGTGGTTCAATAGATATGGAGTATCTTTAGTGTTTTGGGGCAGATTAGTACCGGGGATTCGGACGTTGATTTCAGTGCCTGCTGGAGTTGAGTTAATGCCCATAACTCCCTTTCTTATATGGACTACGGCAGGAAGTCTGATTTGGACCTTGTTTCTAACAATTACAGGGTTATATTTAGGAGATAATTATGCGAACATTGAGCAATGGATAAGTCCTTTCTCAAGTATTTTTAAGATTATTATTGTATTGATAATCTCTAGTGCTTTAATAAAACTAATTTATAAAACTCTCCGCAAATTAATTAACAATTAATATCGATATATTTAAAATGGAATTTCATCATTACTTGGCTGAGAATTGTATGAATTGTTATTTTGGAAGTTACTATTTTCTGAATCTCTTTTTGATCCTAATAATTCAAGACGATCTACTCTAACAACTGGCTTATTTCTATCCTCTCCTGTATTTCGATCCTTCCAACTATCCAATTTGAAGCTACCAGTTATACCGATTAAGGAGCCTTTTTTTACATAATCAGCTGCAACTTGGGCTTGCTTACCCCAAATTTCTAGATTGAACCAATCTGGTTCATCCTCTCGATTCCTTCTATTTACAGCCATTGTTAAATTTGCTACAACCGTTCCGGATTCAAAATACCTAACTTCAGGATCTCGTCCTGCTCTGCCAACAAGAGTGACTGAATTTATTGCCATCATTACCTCCTATGTTTACTGGTTGCTAAATAATATATTTATCTTAGTTCAACTCTCCTTATGATGGCTCAAATGATTGAAATCTGTGTTTTTTAACCGTTTCAAATTCTCCCGTGATATTGGGATTGATTTGGGTACAGCAAATACCTTGATTTATGTTTCGGGTAAAGGAATCGTATTGCAAGAGCCTTCAGTTGTAGCGATGGATTTAGAGGAAGGAGTGCCTCTGGCTGTAGGTAATGATGCGAAATTAATGTTAGGGCGAACACCAGGCAATATTCGTGCCGTTAGGCCACTTAGAGATGGAGTGATAGCGGACTTTGATGCAGCTGAGCAAATGCTTAAGACATTTATTCAAAAATGTAATGAGGGGCGTGGAATTATTGCACCCCGACTAGTTGTTGGTATTCCTAGTGGAGTAACTGGTGTAGAGAGACGAGCAGTTCGTGAAGCTGGTCTTGCTGGAGCTAGAGAGGTGCATTTGATTGATGAACCTGTAGCTGCTGCCATAGGAGCAGCTTTGCCAGTGACAGAACCTATTGGAACAATGATTGTTGATATTGGTGGAGGTACGACTGAAGTTGCTGTTTTAAGCCTTGGTGGAACTGTGTTAAGTGAATCTGTAAGGGTTGCGGGTGATGAGATTAATGATGCTATCGCTACCTATCTGAAAAAAGTGCATAACTTAGTAGTTGGTGAGAGAACAGCTGAAGAGATAAAGATAAAGATAGGATCAGCTTTTCCATCTAATGAATTTGATTTGCAATCAATAGATGTAAGAGGATTGCATTTACTTTCAGGATTACCAAGATCGATTAATTTGAAAGCAGGCGATATACGCGAGGCTATGTCAGAGCCTTTGAATAAGATTGTTGATGCTGTAAAAAGAACTCTCGAGAGAACTCCACCTGAACTGGCTGCAGATATTGTTGATAGAGGGATCATGCTGGCAGGAGGAGGAGCATTAGTTAAAGGAATTAGTGATCTTTTAAGTCATGAAACAGGGATTTTTACTCACGTCGCTGAAGATCCATTGCTTTGCGTTGTAAATGGATGTGGCTTGGTTTTAGATGATTTTAAATCAATGAGAAGAGTTTTAGATACGCCTGATTTCGCGAGAAATTTAATTAGAGATTGAACAATGATTAAAGCCCGAGGGAAAATAGGGTTTCATACGCTTTTGAAAAGTAGGTTTTGGGTAATATTTATATTTGTGGTTTTACTATTTGGGATCCGTTGGACCAAAGGTGCCGGATTCATAGATTTATACTCTATTTTATTAAAACCGATACTCCCTGGTTCGGCTCAAAAAGAATGGATTCAGGAAGGAGAAAATATTGAAAGAAATATTCGATTAAAATTACTTGAGGACGATAATACTCGCTTAAGAAAAGCGCTTTCTTTGAAAGAGTTTAATAGTAATCAAAGAATTTCGGCTGCAGTCATATCTAGATCCTCTAGAAATTGGTGGCAACAGTTAGAAATCAATAAGGGCGAAAAAGATGGAGTTTTAAAAGGGCAAACAGTAATTGGACCAGGAGGTTTAATTGGCCTAGTTGATAGCACAACTCCCCTTACTTCAAGAGTTAGATTATTGACTGATCCTGGTCATCAGATAGGAGCTTGGATTGACCGAACTCAGCGTCATGGAATTTTAACTGGGATGGGAACAAACAGACCGAAACTAATTTTTTTAAATAAAAATAGTTTGGCTGAAATTGGAGACGCTGTAACTACATCTCCAGCAAGTACTTTATTACCCCCAAACTTAACAATTGGAATCGTTCAGTTTGTTAACGAAAAAGCTTTACCTTCTCCATATGCAATAGTTCAATTAACTGCATCACCTGAGGCAATAGATTGGGTTCAGATTTTGAAAAATAATGATTAGAATTCCTAAAAATAGTTTAATTTTTTTGACTATACTTTGTTTACTTTTTTTTACAATTACATCTCCTGATTGGCTTAAAATAAATGGAATAACTCCCTGCTGGCCTGTTATTTTATTGCTTCCATTTTCTCTTAAGAATAGTCCTTGGAGATCTGCTATAGCTGCATTTTTATTAGGAATGTTTGTAGATTCTTTTACAATTAGTGATGTTTCTTACATCCCCTCTTTGCTGGCATTATCTTTATTATGGAGTTATTATGGATTGCATAATAAAAAAATTGAATTATTTTTAAATATTGGTTTGATGGCTATTTCTGGAACTGCTTTTGTTGGCATTTCTATTTGGGCCCAAAAAATTATTCAATATAGTGTTTTACGAAATAATTGGTTTCATTCTTGGTCAATTTATGTATTAATTTCTGAAGTCATAATTACTGGATTAGTTGCACCATTTTTGTCCTCATGGCTTCTTCTTGCCTATAAAAAAAACTAATGAGGAAATTTTTCAAGCTTTAGAAATAGAATAAATATTTATTATTTAGTGGGGTCTCTGTCTATTAAATTAGTGAAAGGGCTTTGAATACCTGACATGAAGATGATATCTTCATATAACAAGTTGACAACTTCGAAATAACATTTCGATGCTCCTGTCACTAAGGCAACAGCTAATCTCATGACCTGCATTTTGGTTGTAGATGATGAACCAGCAGTATTGAAAGTCTTGGTCACAAGGCTTAATCTTGCTGGCTATCAAGTTTTATCTGCACAGGACGGAGAGGAAGCACTTGAGGTTTTTCATAAAGAAGCACCAGACTTAGTTGTTCTGGATGTCATGCTCCCCAAGATGGATGGATTTGCAGTTTGTCGAAGAATAAGAGCAGAATCTTGTGTCCCAATAATATTCTTGACTGCTCTTGAAGCGATTTCAGAAAGAGTTGCAGGTTTGGATTTAGGTGCTGATGATTATCTGGCTAAACCTTTTAGTCCCAAGGAGTTAGAGGCAAGAATTGCGACGATTTTGAGGAGGGTTGGACCTGCTCCTACAGTTGATGAGCCCAGAGAGGTGCCATCAGGTCAAGGAGTAATGAAGCTTGGTGATTTAGTGGTAGACACCAATAGGAGGCAAGTCAGTAGAGGCGGAGAAAGAATAGGTCTTACATATACAGAATTTAGCTTGCTGGAATTATTATTTCGTGATCCCGGTCGTGTTGTTCCCCGTGCAGAGATTTTGGAACAGCTTTGGGGTTACCCCCCTAGAAGAGCTGCAGATTTAAGGGTTGTGGATGTTTATGTCGCTCGTCTAAGGGGCAAGCTTGAACCAGATCCTAGAAATCCCGAGTTGATTTTAACTGTAAGAGGTATTGGCTACGCTTCTCAAAGAATGGGAGAATTTCCTACTGCTATTGCGAGTTAAAGATTCATAGCTCAAAATTAATAGGTTTTTCATTTAATCTTTTTATGTCTGCCGTATGTATGAATTGCCTTGTCTGACTTAAGAGATATCCGCCTTGAAAAGGCAAAGACACTAAAAAGCCTTGGACTAGGTCCATATGGTTTGAATTTTAAACCTACTCACTCTGCCAATGCTTTACAGGTAAAATATGTAGATTTGCCCAACGGTCAAGAAAAAAAAGATGAAGTATCCATCGCAGGGCGAGTAACTTCTAGAAGAGTTATGGGCAAACTTGCCTTTTTTACTCTTGCAGATGAAACAGGCTTAGTTCAACTCTTTTTGGAAAAGGCGACATTAAATCAAAATGAAAATAGCAAAAACCCAACGAATAATTTCGAGAATATTACCTCTCTTGTTGATTCTGGTGATTGGATAGGAGTTAGAGGAATTTTAAGGAGAACTGATAGAGGTGAACTCTCTGTCAAGGTTTTCGGATGGTCAATGCTGTCAAAATCTTTGCAACCTTTGCCAGATAAATGGCATGGACTTGCGGATGTAGAAAAGCGCTATAGACAAAGATATCTAGATTTAATTGTGAATCCTCAGTCAAGAAAAACTTTTCGAACTAGAGCTTTATTAGTCAGTTCAATTCGACGCTGGTTAGATGAAAAAGACTTTCTTGAAATTGAGACTCCAGTTTTACAATCCGAAGCCGGAGGCGCAGATGCAAGACCTTTTATAACTCATCACAACACACTAGATTTACCTTTGTATTTGAGAATTGCAACAGAATTGCATCTTAAAAGACTTGTGGTGGGTGGATTTCAAAGGGTTTATGAACTTGGAAGGATTTTCAGGAATGAGGGAATTAGCACGCGACATAATCCTGAGTTTACTTCAGTTGAAATTTATGAGGCTTTTGCAGACTATTTCGACATGATGGAATTAACAGAAAAATTACTTTCTTCGGTTTGCGAAAAGATTTGTGGATCGACCAAAATTAGTTATCAACAGCAAGAAATAGATTTGAAACCTCCTTGGAGAAGGGCCACGATGCATGAATTGGTTCAGGAATTCACTGGAATTGATTTTGAATTATTTGGAGATAATGTTGAAGATGCTAGAGCTGCAATGCTTCGAGAGGAGCTGCAAGTGCCCGATAAGGCAGATAGTGTTGGGAGATTATTAAATGAAGCTTTTGAACAAGTTGTAGAGCCTAAGCTGGTCCAACCTACCTTTGTTATGGATTATCCAATAGAGATTTCTCCATTGGCAAGAAAACATAGGACTAAAAAAGGTTTAGTTGAAAGATTTGAACTTTTTATTGTTGGTCGGGAGACGGCTAACGCTTTTAGTGAACTAATTGATCCTATTGATCAAAAAGAACGTTTACTTTTACAGCAGGCAAAAAAAGACGCAGGTGACCTAGAGGCTCAAAGCTTGGATGAAGATTTTATTAATGCTCTTGAGGTAGGAATGCCTCCAACAGGCGGCCTAGGAATAGGAATTGATAGGTTTGTAATGCTATTAACTGATAGCCCATCAATCCGAGATGTAATAGCTTTTCCACTGTTGCGACCAGAATCAAATTTAAAACAAACTGGAAAGTGACCCATCAGAGTGGATAATAGGCGAGTAAGGATTTTGTTCAGATGAGTGGCGAGAGAGTTGGTTTTCGTTTCAAACATGCAGATGCTGTTGTGAAACGTAATCCCCAGGGGCGTTCTAGACGCGGTTGGGTTATGGAACCTGTTGAACAAACGACAAGCAGGGGGACTAAAATGCCTGCTTATCGCATTAGATGGAGAGATAGCGAGCGTCCTGAAATTGTTTTACAACATATGCTCATTGCGGACCCTGATCCAACCCCGCCTCCTGAAAATGTCAGTTTGGATGCAAACTGATAAAGAATAATTAAAATATTCTTTATCTAGAAAAAACTAAAAAGTATTATAATTTTTTCTTTTTAAAAACGTTTAAGAGCATTATTTACATCTCTTTTTGAGTCATTAATTTTCTCTCTATCTCTTTTGTCATGTAGCTTTCTTCCTTTTCCTATTCCAATTTTTAACTTGATCCATGAGCCTTTAAGATAAAGACTTAAAGGTATTAATGCTAAACCTTTTCTCTCTAAATTTATTTTTAATTTTTCGATTTCTTTGCGATGTGCCAGAAGTTTTTTTATTCTTAGTGGTTCGTGATTGAAAAATTTACCGGCATGATTATGGGGTGATATATGAACATTATGAAGTTGAATTTGATCCTTTTTAATTAGGCAAAATCCATCTTTTAAGTTGACTTTTCCAGCTCTAATAGATTTCACTTCGGTTCCTAGAAGCTCTAAGCCAGTTTCAAGTGTTTCAAGAATTTCATATTCATACCTTGCCTGTCGATTTTCAGCTAGACGACGATTTCCATCAACTGAGGAATTTTTTTTGGATTTTTTCTTTCCTTTTTTGCTCATTCTTTTATTTAGCTCCATTTTTGTTGAGATGCCACTACCCTTCGATCATGGCAATTGTGTCTTCAATTACTAATCATTCGCCTCTTCCTAATGATAAAGGAGAGGAAAGATTGGTTTCTTCAAATCTTTTAAAGGATGAGCTTAAATTATCTAAGCAAGATTCACTTAGGCCTAAATCTTTTGATGAATTTGTAGGTCAAGCTGAGTTAAAGAAAGTCCTTGAAATCTCAGTTAAAGCATCAGTGAAAAGAGGGGAAGCACTAGATCATTTAATGCTTTATGGGCCCCCTGGATTGGGAAAAACAACAATGGCCCTGGTGATTTCGGAGGAATTGGGAGTTAAAGCTAGAATGACCAGCGCCCCTGCACTTGAACGACCAAGGGATATTGTTGGATTATTAATCAATATGCAGCCTCGTGAATTGATTTTTGTTGATGAGATTCACAGACTTAATCGAATATCACAGGAACTGTTGTATCCAGCTATGGAAGATAGAAGGTTGGATTTAACTGTAGGGAAAGGCACTTCCTCCAGAATGCGATCAATCGAACTCCCCCCTTTCACCTTAGTGGGCGCAACTACAAAGCCAGCAGCGTTAAGTTCCCCAATGAGAGATCGTTTTGGTATAACTCAGCGACTAGATTTTTATACTTATTCGGATCTTCAAAACATAATCAAAAGATCTGCAAATCTTATAAATTTATCGATTACAGAAGAAGCATCTCAGCAATTAGCTAGAAGAAGTCGAGGTACTCCCAGAATTGCAAATCGGCTTATTCGAAGAGTGAGAGATTATGCAGAAGTTCATTCCTCTTCCAACATCATTGATGTTCAAGTTGTTAAGGATGCACTTGATCTACATCGGGTAGATCAAAGAGGGCTAGATGCCACAGATAGAAGTTATTTAGGCTTGCTGGTGAATCAATATCAAGGCGGACCAGTAGGACTTGAAACTTTGGCTGCTGCACTTGGAGAAGATCCAACTACTCTTGAAACTGTAGTTGAACCTTATTTAATGCAAATTGGTTTTTTACAAAGAACCGCTAGGGGAAGGGTTGTTACTCCAGCAGCTGAAAAATATTATCTGCTGTCTTCACCGAATAAAATTTGCTAATGATCAATATAGGAGTTGTCAAAGTATTGCTATTAATTTCTATCGTTTTTGTACCTTTTTCGTCTCAAGCTAAGGCGTCCCCAAAGTTTTTATTTGAGAAAGCGCTTCAAGAAAGTAATGATGGTGATTTCGTTCAAGCTGAAAAAGATTGGAGTTTTTACTTAAATGAAAATCCAGATGATGCTGCTGCCTTAAGTAATAGAGGCAATATTCGTCTTGCTCTTGGCGATCCTGAAGGAGCTATAAAAGATCAAACTATGGCCATTGAAATTTCGCCTGAAGATTTAGATCCTTACCTAAATAGAGGAATAGCTGAAGAAGCTTTGCAGCTGTGGGAAGACGCTAGTAATGATTACAAACATGTTCTAAAGAATAATCCCAAAGATGTTTCAGCTTTATATAACTTGGGTAATGTTATGGGCTCTTTGGATAATTGGATTGAAGCGAAGACTTTGTTTGCACAAGCTGCCTCTTCAAATAATGCCATTGCTATGGCTAGGTCGAGTGAGGCGCTTGCGATTTATCAATTGGGCGATCTAGAACTCGCTGAAAAGAAAATTAGATTATTAATTCTTAAATATCCTTTATTTGCAGATGCTAGAGCAGCACTAAGTGCGCTTCTATGGTCTAAAGGCTTCACCGGTGAAGCTGAAAGTAATTGGGCTGCAGCTGCTGGACTAGATATTCGATACCGTGAGAAAGATTGGTTGTTGAATATTCGTCGTTGGCCTCCAAAACCTACAAATGATTTGATTGCATTTCTTGCTCTGGAGGAGAGATGAAAAACTTAGAAAAAAAAATTGAGTACCTGTCCAAGGAGATACTTCCAGATTTGATTCAATTACGCCGCCATCTGCATGCGCATCCAGAGTTAAGTGGTCAAGAGTATCAAACTGCTGCTCTTGTTGCCGGGGAGCTTAGAAAATTAGGTTGGGAAGTAAAAGAGGCAGTTGGTAAAACGGGCGTCGTTGGTGAAATGGGTAATAAAAGTGGACCAGTCATTGGATTACGAGTTGATATGGATGCTTTGCCAATTGAGGAGAGAACAGGTTTGGATTATTCTTCTTCAACCCAAGGCTTGATGCATGCATGTGGTCATGATCTGCATACTTGTGTCGGTTTGGGAGTGGCAAAAGTATTAGCAAGCAATGAATTTACAACTTCTCGAATTCGAATCATTTTTCAACCTGCCGAGGAGATTGCTCAAGGTGCAAATTGGATGAGAGCTGAAAAGGTACTAGATGAAGTGCAAGCTCTCTTTGGTGTTCATGTGTATCCAGATTTACCAGTTGGAAAAATCGGAGTAAGAAGTGGTACTTTTACTGCTGCAGCTGCTGAATTGGAAATAGATATTGTTGGTAATGGAGGGCATGGAGCTAGACCGCATGAAGGAGTAGACCCGATTTGGATTTCTGCAAAAATTATTAGCGGTCTTCAAGAAGCAATTAGTAGACGTTTAAATGCACTTAAGCCAGTAGTTATTAGTTTTGGAAAAATTTCTGGAGGGAATGCTTTTAATATTATTGCTGAGAGGGTTAAACTTCTAGGGACAGTAAGGTGTCTTGATAACAAGCTTTATGAAAAATTGCCTCAATGGATTGAGACAATAGTACAAAATATAGCCTCAAATTATGGTGCTCAGGCTAATATCAAATTCAAGTCAATCGCACCTCCAGTTTATAACAATCCAGAGTTGACTAATTTGTTATCTAATTCTGCAAAGAATTTTATAGATGAAGAAGATGTTGTCTATTTAGAAAATCCTTCATTAGGTGCTGAAGATTTTGCTTTCTTTTTGCAAGATGTGCCAGGTACGATGTTTCGATTAGGAGTTGCTGGAGATAAAGGATGTGCTCCCTTGCATAGTGGTCATTTTTCTTTGGATGAAAGAAGTCTGGAATTAGGAATAAAAATTTTGACTCACACAATAGTCATGGCGACTAAAAACCCTCAACATATTTAGTTGCTTAATTTCATGAAAAGATTAGGTAACCCATTGATATCAATTTCGGCTCCTTTGCTAATTTCTATAGCAATAATTAGCTTTGCGCATAGAGATGGAAAAGGGAAAATCCAAGTTATACCTGCTTTAGTAGTTGGAACTTGTTTTGTTTTAAATGGAGCGGTAAGAAGATTTAGACGTCGCCGAATGTTGTTTCTTGAGATTAAAAAGGATATGAATGATAAAAACTTTTAATTCGCGAATTTTTTATCTATAAAAACTTTAGGGTTTAATTGGTGATTTCGAGCTAATTTGTAATTATCACTAGGGGTGCCATATTGCTTTGCTATGTGGCTGAGATCACACCCTCTGAACCTGATCTGGTTTGAACCAGCGTAAGGAAAGTGAAATCTTGTGATCTTTGCATATTGCTCCCTTTGTTTATTCAATAGCTTTTTAGTTCATGCGGAATTTATGGGTTGCTTCCAGAAAGGGTAAAACAAATGTTTCCCAGATGCACTTTGCTCGTAAAGGTGAAATCACTGAGGAAATGGTTTTTGTAGCAAAGCGTGAGCATCTTCCTGAGTCTCTAGTTATGGAAGAAGTTGCACGAGGTCGGATGATTATCCCTGCAAACATAAACCATACTAATTTAGAGCCGATGGCAATAGGTATTGCCTCTAAATGTAAAGTCAATGCAAATATAGGAGCTTCGCCAAATGCCAGTGATGTTGGTGAAGAATTAAAGAAGCTTGAGCTGGCAGTTAAATATGGCGCAGATACTCTCATGGATCTTTCTACTGGAGGTGTCAACTTAGATGAGGTTCGCACTGCAATTATTAATGCCTCCCCTATACCTATTGGGACAGTTCCTGTTTATCAAGCTTTAGAAAGTGTTCATGGATCTATTTCAAGGTTAACCGAGGATGATTTCCTTCACATAATCGAAAAGCATTGTCAGCAAGGAGTTGATTATCAAACAATTCATGCAGGATTATTGATTGAACATTTGCCCAAAGTTAAAGGTCGTATTACTGGAATAGTCAGTCGCGGAGGAGGAATTCTTGCTCAATGGATGCTTTATCACTACAAGCAAAACCCTCTATATACTCGTTTTGATGACATTTGCGAAATATTCAAACGCTATGATTGCACTTTTTCTTTAGGCGATTCGCTTAGGCCTGGGTGTTTGCATGATGCTTCAGATGAAGCTCAACTTGCTGAGTTGAAAACACTTGGTGAATTGACGCGACGTGCTTGGAAGCATGATGTTCAAGTCATGGTCGAAGGGCCTGGCCATGTTCCGATGGATCAAATTGAATTCAATGTTAGGAAGCAAATGGAGGAATGTTCAGAAGCTCCTTTCTATGTTCTAGGTCCATTAGTAACAGATATATCTCCTGGTTATGACCATATTTCAAGTGCTATTGGTGCAGCAATGGCAGGTTGGTACGGTACTGCGATGCTTTGTTATGTGACACCCAAGGAACATCTTGGGTTGCCAAATCCAGAGGATGTTAGGGAAGGGTTGATTGCTTATAAAATTGCCGCTCATGCCGCTGATGTCGCAAGACATAGATCCGGAGCTCGAGATCGTGATGATGAATTAAGTAAGGCTCGGAAAGACTTTGATTGGAACAAACAATTTGAATTGTCCTTAGATCCAGAGAGAGCTAAGCAATATCATGACGAAACTTTACCTGAAGAAATTTTCAAAAAAGCTGAGTTTTGTTCAATGTGTGGTCCTAATCATTGTCCAATGAATACAAAAATTACAGATGAAGATCTTGATAAATTAGATGATCAAATAAAGTTAAAAGGTGCATCTGAATTAACCCATATAAAGTTAAACAAAGAAAATTAGCTCTTTGTTTAACTTTATATGGAATCGGATTAACTATGTAAAATAGTTGATTTTATTTGTTGAGAAGATTTCTAGACTTCTCTACTACGTTTTCAACTGTAAATCCAAATTTTTGCATGCATAATCCACCTGGAGCAGAGGCTCCAAAGCTATTCATAGTTACGCTGTCACCGTCAAGACCAATATATTTATGCCATCCAAAGCTCTCTGCAGCTTCAACTACTAGACGCTTTCTGATGTTAGAAGGTAAAACTTTTTCTTTATAACTTTCGCTTTGTTCTTCAAAAAGTTCTACACATGGCATAGAAACAACTCGCACTTTTTTACCTTCTGAAGATAGTTTTTTCGCTGCTTGCACACATAAATCAAGTTCAGTTCCTGTTCCAATAAGTATTAGGTCAGGTCTCCCATCGCAATCTTCAAGTACGTATCCGCCTAGAGCTACTTTTTCTAGGGATGAATTTTGCTGATTGACCATGCCCTGCCTGCTGAGGCATAAAGAACTTGGTCTTTTGCGGTTTTGTATTGCAACTTTATATGCTCCACTGGTTTCATTGCCATCTCCTGGACGGAAAACTAGCATATTTGGCATTGCTCTTAATGATGGAATGGTTTCTATTGGTTGATGTGTTGGTCCATCCTCACCAACACCTATGGAATCGTGGGTTAAAACATAAATAACACCAAGCTCACTTAGCGCGGAAAGACGCATCGAACCTCGCATGTAGTCTGCGAACACTAAGAATGTTCCTCCATATGGGATTAGACCACTATCGTGGTATGCAATACCATTCAAGATGGCTGCCATAGCATGTTCTCTGACGCCAAAATGTAAATAACGTTTTTCAGGACTTTCATGTTGAAAAGATCCAGTCTCACCTTTGATATCTGTGTAATTTGAATGAGTTAAATCCGCAGAACCACCTATTAATTCAGGAACATTAGGTCCCAGAGCACCCAAACATATTTGAGAATGTTTTCTTGTGGCAAGACCCTTGTCATCAGCAGTATATGAAGGCAAATCTTTGTCCCAACCTTCAGGAAGCTCCCCTCTCAGCATTCTTTCAAATTCAGAAGCTTCTGCAGGATACTTTTCTCTGTAATCCGCAAGTGTTTGATTCCAGTTGGCCTCCAGTTGTGATCCTCTCTCAATAGCTTGACGGTATTGATCGTAAGCATCTTGAGGAATTTCAAAAGGTTTATATGACCAATCAAGTTCTTTCCTTGTAAGTTCGGCCTCTTCTTCTCCTAGAGCTGCTCCATGGATCCCAGCTGTATCACTCTTATTTGGAGAACCGAATCCGATGGTTGTCGTAATTTTTATAATTGAAGGCTTATCGGTAACTGCTTTTGCTTTTTCTATAGCTTTAGAGATGCCTTCAACATCTGTATTTCCATGAGGTATTTCTTGAACATGCCAACCATAGGCTTCATATCTCTTTAATACATCTTCTGTGAAAGATACATCTGTTCTACCATCAATTGTGATGCTGTTGTCGTCGTATAGAGCGATTAATTTTCCAAGCTTCAGATGACCAGCAAGAGAACAAGCTTCTGAAGCTATTCCTTCTTGATTACACCCATCACCCATAATTACGTATGTGTAATGGTCTACAACTGTTGAATCAGGTTTATTGAATTTGGCTGATAAATGCGCTTCAGCTATTGCAAGTCCCACCGCATTTGAAATGCCAGCTCCCAATGGCCCAGCAGTTACTTCTACCCCCGGTGTCTCGAAGGTTTCTGGATGACCAGGAGTTTTTGCACCCCATTGTCGGAATTGTTTTATGTCCTCCATCGTTACAGAGTCGTAGCCAGTTAAATGCAATAGTGCATACAACAACATGCATCCATGCCCTGCAGAAAGAACGAATCTGTCTCGGTTAAACCATTTCGGATTTTTTGGATTATGACGAAGATGTTTGTCCCATAATGCGTAACCCATCGGTGCGCAACCCATGGGAAGTCCCGGGTGACCACTGTTTGATTTGTTAACTGCGTCAACTGCAAGCATTCTGATGCTATTGATGCATAGAGTGTCTAGAGAATTAGTCAGGGCAACCATTTGTATTTAGTGAAAAAAATTTTAAGTGGACAGTGAAGACGAAATTGATTAGATCATTTGTCGAAAAGCTAGACAGACATTGTGACCGCCAAATCCGAAAGAGTTAGATAGTACGACGCCTAAATTCTTTTCTCTTGCTTTGTTGGGAACATAATCAAGATCACAATTTGGGTCGGGATTGGAATAGTTAATTGTTGGCGGGATTATTTCATGTTTTATTGCTAAAACACAAGCAACGGCTTCTATTCCACCTGAACCTCCCAACAAATGGCCCGTCATGGATTTAGTTGAGCTCGTGGGAACTTGGAACGCATGATTGCCTAATGCAGTTTTAATTGCCGAAGTTTCATTACTATCATTTGCAGGAGTACTGGTACCATGAGCATTGATGTAATCGACTTGCTCAGGATTAATTTTCCCATCCTTTAATGCGAGTTTCATGGCTTCTGCACCTCCTACTCCTCCTGGCGTAGGAGATGTGATGTGATGTGCATCACATGTGGTCCCATAACCAATTATTTCTGCATGGATTGTTGCGTCTCTTTTTAAGGCATGGTCAAGAGTTTCTAAAATTAAAACTCCTGCTCCTTCTCCAATAACGAATCCATCTCTTTCAGAATCAAATGGTCTACTTGCTGTCGATGGATCGTCATTCCTAAATGATAGGGCCTTCGCACTCGCAAAACCTGCCACCCCTAGAGGAGTGATACTTGCTTCTGCTCCACCACATACCATTGCATCTGCCTTACCTAATTGGAGGAGTCTGAATGCATCACCAATAGCATTTGATCCTGCGGCACAAGCAGTTGAAACTGCTGAACTTGGACCTTTAGCGCCAAGTGCAATTGCAGCAAGACCAGTAGCCATGTTTGGAATCATCATGGGGACGGTAAATGGACTGACTCGACTAGCTCCTTTGTTGCTTAAAACATGTGCTTGAGTTTCCATCGTTAGTAATCCGCCCACTCCAGATCCAATAATCACTCCAATTCTTGCAGAATTTGAATCGTCAATTATTAGACCTGAATGATTCAGGGCTTCTTTAGCGGCAATGACTCCAAATTTTGAGAAACGATCCCATCTTTTGGACTCTTTTGGCTCTAATATCCCTTTTGGGTCAAAACTTTTTACCTCTGCTGCAAATCTGCAGGCATGGGATGAGGCATCAAAGAGAGTTATTTGATCTACCCCATTTTGACCAGATTGAAGGCCTTTGAGATAACTTGTTAGGTTATTGCCAATGGGAGTAATGGCACCAAGACCTGTAATAACAACTCGATGGAGTTTCTCCATCATTTAAACCTCAAGACTGTTTTTCTTCGATGTATTTGACTGCATCCCCGACAGTGGCAATGCCTTCTGCAGCTTCGTCAGGGATTTCTATGTCAAATGCTTCTTCGAGAGCCATCACTAATTCGACAGTATCGAGAGAGTCTGCACCGAGATCGTTTTGGAAATTTGAATCCGGTTTTACTTCACCGGCTTCAACGCTAAGTTGTTCTGCGACAATAGAACGAACTTTTTCAAGGATTGCTTCCTGGGACATAACCTTCTTAGACCTGACTTCCAATCTTACGGGTTAGAGTGTCGAGTTAACAAAAGTGACGGCATTGCAACTATTTTTTTTTATGTAGCGAAACGTAGGTATAGTTTTATACATCAAGGAAATATGGGTTGGTAATTTGTCACACGCCGTCAAAATCTATGACACCTGTATTGGCTGCACCCAATGCGTTAGGGCTTGTCCACTAGATGTTTTAGAAATGGTCCCCTGGGATGGCTGTAAAGCTTCTCAGATAGCCTCATCTCCAAGGACTGAAGATTGCGTTGGATGTAAGCGGTGTGAAACTGCTTGTCCAACTGATTTCCTCAGTATTAGGGTTTATTTAGGCGATGAAACAACTAGAAGTATGGGTTTGGCTTACTAGAAATTAGTATTTTTCATAACGAACGTTTATTTTATATTTAAATAATTTGTGACATTAATTAAAATATATGTGTGGCATATTTGCTGTTATCGGATCTAGAGAAGTCTCTTCTTTACTTATAGATGGATTAAGAAAGTTGGAATATCGTGGATATGATTCAGCAGGGATAGCAACAATTGAAAATTTAAATAACGATCAAATTGGACAATTAAATGTCAAAAAATCAAAAGGAAAGCTGAAAAATTTATCAAATTTAATTAAACAGAATACTCCAAAAGGTCATGTAGGTGTTGGTCACACTAGGTGGGCTACTCATGGTAAGCCCGACGAAATAAATGCTCATCCCCATCTTGATTCATCAGGACAAATTGCAGTTGTGCAAAACGGGATTATTGAAAATTATAGAGATTTGGCTAGAGACCTTAAACTTAAAGGAATTAAATTTACCTCCGAAACTGATACTGAGATAATTCCACATTTAATTGGGCTAGAAATTGAGAACTCTTTGGCTAATGGACTTTCCCAGAATGAACAAACATTATTAAGAGCTGTTCAAAAGGTGGTGACTTTGTTAGAGGGGACTTATGCCATAGCTGTGATTTGGTCTAAGGCACCTAATGCTCTTGTCGTAGCAAGTGGACATGCACCATTAGTGCTTGGTTTTGGTGAAGGAGAGTTTTTTTGTGCAAGTGATACGCCAGCATTGGTTGGATTTACGCGTACATTTTTACCTTTGAGGGATCATGAAATTGCACTTTTAACTCCTTTAGGGATTGAACTTTATGATGATGATGGGAATAGGCAACACAGAGCACCATCTCTTTTAGAAGGCACTGAACTTTTTGCAGATAAAAGAAATTTCCGCCATTTCATGCTCAAAGAAATTTATGAGCAGCCTGAGACAGCACAACTATGGATAGATAGATTTTTGCCTATTGATTTGCCTTCACAGAATTCAGTGGCTTTGCCGATTTCGAAATCTATCCTTGATAAGATTGAACAAATACAAATACTCGCCTGCGGTACTAGCAGACATGCAGGTATGGTTGGTGCTTATTTGTTGGAACAGTTTGCCGGAATTCCAACAAAGGTATATTTCGCAAGTGAATTTCGCTATGCCCCTCCCCCCCTTTCCCCTAACACTTTGACAATAGGAGTAAGTCAATCTGGCGAGACTGCAGATACCTTGGCGGCACTAAGGATGGAAAAGGAGAGAAGAGATTCGATTGACGATGATAATTTTTCTTTTCATCAATTAGGAATTATTAATAGAGTTGAAAGCTCATTAGGTCGCGAACTTGATAATGTTATTGATATCGGATCAGGCATTGAAATAGGTGTTGCAGCAACCAAAACTTTTCTTGGTCAAATGTTGGCTTTTTATGGATTGACACTTTTATTTGCCTCTCATAGACAATCAAGAACCCCTCAAGAAATTTTAAATCTCTCTAATGATTTGAAATTAATTCCGAAACAGTTAACTGATCTAATAAAAAAACATGATTCTGTCTCTAAGGAAATAGCACATATGTTTGTTGAAACTAAGGATGTAATTTTCTTAGGTAGAGGAATAAATTATCCTATTGCATTGGAAGGCGCTCTTAAACTCAAGGAAATAAGTTACATCCATGCTCAAGGTTATCCAGCAGGAGAGCTAAAACATGGACCAATTGCATTGTTAGATCAACATGTTCCAGTGGTGTCAATAGCTATTCCTGGTGTCGTATATGAAAAGGTTCTAAGTAACTCGCAAGAGGCTAAAGCCAGAGATGCACGTCTAATTGGAGTTTCGACATATGGACCGGAATCAGATATCTTTGATGAATTATTTACTATTCCGGACGTTAGTGAATGGGTTAGTCCACTTTTGACCGTTGTACCTTTACAGCTATTCAGTTATCACATAGCTGCTCATAAAGGTTTAGATGTTGATCAGCCTCGAAATTTAGCAAAAAGTGTAACTGTGGAATAAAAATTTTAAAGTTATCAATAACTTTATTGAACCCTTTTTAACTAATTTAGTTAATAAACTATAGTTTTTTATTAACTAAATTATTAATTCTTCCATAGGAATCTTCAAAACGAATGATATCTTCTTCATCTAGATATGTCCCACTTTGAACTTCAATAAGCTCAAGCTTAATTTTTCCTGGATTGCTTAACCTATGCTTGCAACCCAATGGAATAAATGTACTTTCATTTTGATGTAAAAGTTCTTTTTTTCCATTTTTTTCTATCAATGCTGTTCCATTAACTACAACCCAATGCTCAGCTCTATGATTATGCATTTGTAAAGAAAGTGATGCATTCGGTTTAACTTCTATTAGCTTTGCTAGCCACCTATCTCCCTCGCCTATTGTCGTGTAATTACCCCACGGCCTATAAATCTTCTGGTGAATTTTACCCTCTGGAAATTTTGATGAACTCAAGCTTTTGATTATATTTCCAACATTTTGAGATTGATCTCTACTCGCTACTAATAGAGCATCATTTGTATCTACAACTATAAGATTTTCTATCCCTATTCCTACTATTAGACGCTTCTCACTTTTAAAATAACAGTTTTTACTTTTTTCAACTATTACTCTACCATTTATATAATTTCCATCATCATTCTTTTGACTAATATCCCATAAAGACTTCCAACTACCTATGTCACTCCATCCTACATTTAAGGGAAGAACAGTTCCTAATTTTGTTTTTTCCATAACTGCGATATCTAAAGATACTTTTGGACATTTCTTGAAGGATTCTGGCTCTAATCGTAGAAAATCAAGATCTTCTACATCTTTTTCAATAGCAATTTTGCAATAATGAATTATTTCGGGAGAGAATTTTTTTAATTCATCTATTATTGAACTCGCTTTAAAAAGAAACATTCCACTATTCCAAGTATAGCGAGAATTTTTTATTAATTTTTCAGCTATATCCTTATTAGGTTTTTCTATAAATTTGTTTATTTCTAAGCCTATTTCTTGACCTTCTTGATTAGACGATTCTTTTGCTTCTATATAACCGTAACCAGTTTCAGCACATGTAGGCACTATTCCAAAAGTAACTAGTCTCCCCTGGTTAGCATATGTTTTTGCAGATTGAATTACTCTTTTAAACTCGTCGATATTTTCTATTAAATGATCAGCTGCCAAAATCAACAGTAAAGGATCTTTCCCTAAAGAAATTGCTTGAAGAGCAGCAACTGCTATTGCTGGAGCCGTATTACGACCGATTGGTTCAAGAATAATTGCCTGGGGATTAGTATTTATCTCTCTAAATTGCTCTGCAACTATAAATCTATGATCCTCATTACATATCAATATCGGTTTTTCAAGTCCTTTTAAACCTAGAAGCCTGTCATAAGTTTTCTGCAAAAGAGTTTTCTTGGTTCGTGAATCCAGTGCTAGAAATTGTTTAGGGTAACTTTCCCTAGACAGTGGCCACAGTCTTGTTCCTGATCCACCACTAAGAATTACAGGAGTTATTGGATGATCGATTATTTCCATAGAGAACTTTGTAATCCATGCTTGAAGTTCTGAGTAAAAACCTGAATGATTTTTAGAGTTCCAATAAACCAGGGGGTGGATTGATTAGCAGCCATTTTTCTTTAATTTCTATTTCTGGGACAATTTCTTTAACAAAAGGTACCAAAACTTTTTTACCTTCTAGTAACTCTATCTCTAGAAGGTCGTTCCCTCCTGTTATTAAGTCAGTTACATAACCAATTAAAGCTTTTTGGGTTCCTATTCTTACTTCTAAACCAATCAAATCAAAATAATGGTACTCATCTTTATGTAAGTTTGGTCTGCTATTAGTTGGTATGACTAATTTCCATCCAACAATTTCTTCAGCAGAACTCCTATCAGATACTCCCTCGATGGAAAGGACATAGATTGATTTACCTGGGATAAGCGTTCCTTTCTTTAATTTAATTGCCTTAGGCAATTCATTAGTTTTTTGAATCCATCGTTTTCCTGGTTTTGTAAACCTTTCAGGAAAGTCGCTGCTAGGTTTAATGCGAATATCTCCTCTTAAACCCTGTGGAGCAACAATTTCACCAATTGACATCCATTTATCTTTTTCGATCATTTTTATGAGTAGACTTTTTTAATAGTTTATTGAATCTCTTTACTTATGAATGATTCAAAAGATCCAATTCTCCCTGGAACAACAGTAACTGTTAATAATCAAGAGTCAATTTATAATGGTTATGAAGGCTTTGTTCAAAGAATTAGTGGTGATAATGCGGCAGTACTTTTTGAAGGAGGTAATTGGGATAAATTATTGACATTACCTTTGAAAGATCTCCTGAGAAGTTAATTAATATTTTTTCGATAAAATTAATTAACTATCAATCGTTTTAGTTTCAAAAAACTTTAATGCTTTTCTTGCAGCATTTTTCTCAGCTTGCTTCATTGACTTTCCCCAACCTTCCGCTATTGATCGATTTTTGATATGAACAGTGCAAAAGAATCGCCTAGGATTATCATGCTTTCTATCAACCTCTATTGTCTTATAAATTGGAATTGAACAGCCTTCACTTTGAGTAAATTCTTGAAGTGCTGATTTATAATTTTTTCTATGAGGATCAGATAGAACTTCTTTACTTTTTTCATCCCAGAATGGAATAAGCCAATTTTTTATAGGTTCTATAACATTGAGACTTTCATACAAAGCTCCTATTAATGCTTCAGTTGCCTCAGCTTGAATAGTTGAGCTTGCTGATTTATCTCTAAGGGCTTTTTTCCCAATTAATAATACATTTTTGATCTCTATTTTTTTACCGACTTCTTCTAGCCATTGATCACTTACAAGATGTGAACGAAGTTCAGATCTTTCTCCAACTTTCATATATGGAAATTTAACTTTTATGAAATCTGATGCTATGAGTCTTAGGACTGCATCTCCAAGAAATTCAAGATTTTCATAATTAATTTCACTATTTGCTGAGCTATGAGTTAGTGATTCATTAATAAATAAAATATTTTTTATTTTTTCATTAGTAAATTCCTTTTGATATGTTCTCTCTAAATTGAGGCCTTTAATAAAATTAATTATTTCCTCTACTCTTTGATTTGAGATTTTCATAATTATTTAAAGCACAAAACAGAATTGAGAAAAATAAGATTTTGACTTTAAGTTATTTTTAAAAATTAATAAAGTGAAAGCAGGTCATAAGCCGGGTTCTGTTCATTCGTCTTCCTTTAGGAAATGAATGGGTGATCATCTATCTGGGACTATCGTTACCGATAGACTCAAGCGGCTCTGTTTAGGGACTAGGTTTATGGCCATCCAGTGCCCCTCGCCTTGCTCCTAGCCGGGGTTTACCTAGCCAGCACCTCTCAATGCTGCTGGTGCGCTCTTACCGCACCTTTGCACCCTTACCATGCTTGTAGGGATTTCCCCATGAAGCATTCGGCGGTGTGTTTCTGTGGCACTATCCTCACGGTCACCCGCACTGGGAATTACCCAGCAAGCCTGGCCAAATAGGAGCCCGGACTTTCCTCAATTGAATTCTTTAGCTTTTTGCTGAAGTTCAATTGCGATTACCTCCCCTGCTTTCAACTCCATCATGCCTCAAGGCATAATTATTTTCAGGGGGCTGTAGCTCAGTTGGATAGAGCGACGGTTTCCTAAACCGTAGGTCGTGGGTTCGAGTCCCGCCAGCCCCGTGCGAAAAACGAATTAAAACTAAAAATATGTACTCCTATATGTGGTGGGTGTGCAAAATCCTAACTCTCTCGCTAGCGTTGAAGTAGTGAAATAAGTCAACATGGCCCAGCTTCACGATCTTCGCTTACGTTTGCTTGTTCAACAAGAGAGTGAGCACATATCTAATTCCCAGCCGAGTGATTTAGATTTATCAATTGTGCAAGCACGATGTTTATGTTGGTTAACACTTCTGGCTGAAGCGCATGAAGATCAAGCTAATGATGCTGAAGGAAGAGGAGATGCAGAACAAGCTATGGGATGGTTCGCCGATTCAATGAGATTGCGTGATGTTATTCAAGTGGTCACTAGCATTGAAATACCTCTACCTGAAAGTTCTGATTTAGAGAGCAATGATGGAGTAGATGACCTATATAACGGTGAGCCCCCTATGACGGCCTAATAAATGCAATGATGGTTTCTAAGTTGCCTTGATGAAGGTGCCTGAAGAACCTTGCCAATGTCCAGATTGCCTCAGATTTTATAGGGAACACGATCGTTTAATTAGAGAATTCCCAACTCTGAGGGCACAACAAGAGATCAACTGGGCGGCACTTCAATCTTTTAGAACTTTATGTGGAAAAGTTTTAGAAGATTTGCAAAAGAACTTTAATTCAAATTCGTCACATCAATCCGAAGAGAATTGTCATACTGAGAAGATTGAGAAAAAAGAAAAATCCGTAACACAAGTAATTGCTGATCTGGAAAATATTAATGCTCATTTATATTCTATTGAAGCATTAATGGAAAGAATTTTCGATGTTAAAGTTCCGAATGAAATTGAAGAGAAATTTAGAGAAATAGCTGGTGAAATAGCGCCAGATCCATTAAATATTGATCGATTAAGATTGAACAGATTATTACATCAAACCCCAGACTTACCTGATAAATAGATATTTATTTTTCACAACTTATCTCTACAGGTAATGGTTTAACTTTCCATATTGACTGACAATATTCTCTTATAGATCTGTCTGATGAGAAAAATCCTGACCTTGCTGTGTTTAATAGTGCCATACGATTCCATTTTTGACTCTTTTTCCACGCTTTACTTACCTCATCTTGTGCACGGAGGTAATCGTCAAAATCTGCCATAACAAAGAAAGGATCGTTCCCCGTCAAATTATTTATTATTGGTCTAAACAGCTCACTATCGCCGTTACTAAAATGACCAACGTCTATTAAATTAAGAGTTTCTTGTAGTTCATTTGATTCCTTAATAAAGCTATTGGGACTATAACCTCGATCTCTTAATTCCATGATTTCTGATTCAGTCTTACCAAACAAAAAGAAATTTTCAGCTCCCACTCTTTCTCTAATTTCTACATTAGCTCCATCAAGTGTTCCAATTGTTAATGCACCATTCATCGCGAATTTCATATTCCCAGTTCCTGAAGCTTCTTTACCAGCAGTTGAAATCTGCTCAGAAAGATCAGTTGCTGGATAGACTTGTTCACCTAGCTTTACATTGTAGTCAGGAAGAAAAACTACCCTTAGTAATCCATCCATATCAGGATCTGCATTCACTACATCTGCAATTCCATTAATAAATCTAATCATTAACTTAGCCATGAAATAACCTGGCGCCGCTTTGCCACCAAAAATGACGGTACGCGGTGCAATATTTTTTGTTATTCCATTTTTAATTCTTAGATATTGGGCAATGACTTGCAGAGCATTCAAGTGCTGTCTCTTATATTGGTGAATTCTTTTGACTTGAACATCAAATAAACTTGAGGGATCTACCAGAACACCAGTTTGTCTGTGTATGTATCCAGCTAGTTTCCTTTTCCCAGAAAGTTTAGCTGATGCAAATAGATCTAAGAAATTAGAGTCATTTTCTTTTTTTTCTAATTCTAGTAAAAGGTCCATATTAGTAATCCAATTTGGACCAATCTCTTTGTCAAGAAGTTTAGAAAGTTCAGGATTTGCTAAAGCTACCCATCTACGTGGAGTAACTCCATTGGTGACGTTAGTGAATTTTTCAGGCCAGAGTTCTGCAAATTCAGGTAGTAATTGTCTTTTGATTAAATCTGAATGAAGTGCAGCTACTCCATTTACATGATGTGCTCCAATTGTCGCTAAATGCGCCATACGTATAGCTTTCCCACCTTCTTCATCAATAATTGAAAGCTTCCTTAAGATTGAGTCATTTCCAGGGTACTTGAGTCTTACTTGTTGCAAGAATCTCCTATTTATTTCATAGATAAGTTCTAAATGCCTGGGTAGCAAGTCTTTAAAAAGGCTAAGGTCCCATTTCTCGAGAGCTTCGGGCAATAAAGTGTGGTTTGTATAGGCTACCGATCTGTTGGTGATTTCCCATGCGTTATCCCAATCCAATCTATGTTGATCAATTAAGAGTCTCATTAACTCTGCAACTGCAATAGCTGGATGAGTATCGTTCAGTTGTACGGTCCAGTGATTAGGGAACTCCTCAACAGCTATTGAACGCTTTTCTAGGCTTCGAAGCATATCTTGTAAGGAACAACTTACAAAAAAGTGTTGTTGCTTTAAACGTAATCTTCTTCCTTCATCTGTTCCATCATTGGGATAAAGAACTTTTGACAAAGTTTCTGATGCAACTTTCTCTTCAACAGCACCGTAGTAATCGCCAATATTGAAAGCGTAGAAATCAAAACTTTCAGTTGCATCAGCTCTCCATAATCTCAATCGATCACAACTATTAACTCGATAACCAAGAACAGGGACATCATGTGGAACCCCAATCGCGTGTTCGCTTGGGATCCATCTAGAGCGATAGTTCCCATTGTCATCGGTATAGCTCTCAGTTTGGCCTCCAAAACCGACTAAGCAAGCTTCATCAGGCTGGGGTAATTCCCAGGGCCATCCACCTTTGAGCCATTTATCAGTAACTTCTACTTGCCAACCATCTCTGATTAATTGGTTGAAAATACCAAATTCATACCTTATCCCATATCCAACTGCAGGTACCTGAAGACTTGCAAGTGATTCCATGTAACAAGCTGCAAGTCTCCCCAATCCACCATTCCCAAGCCCAGGTTCTTCCTCTACTTCCAAAATCTCATTTAGAGATTCAATTCCAAACCTTTTAAGAGCTTCTTCTGCCTCTTTTTTGATGCCTAGATTTAGTAAATTATTATTTAGTTGAGGGCCTATTAAGAATTCAGCAGAAAGATATGCAACTGTTTTTTGAGGTCTTGCTCGGATTGTTTCTTGACTTGTTAAATATCTACTCATCAATCTGTCTCTAACAGCAAAGCTCAAAGCCATATAGAGATCTCTCAGACTTGCCGATGTAGCAAGTTTGCCGAGGGTGAAAAAGAGATGTTCAGTCATTCCATCGAAGACTGCATCAGCATCCATGCCAGCCCTAACCGGATCCGCATAGCATCCTGGGGTCGGCAGACGCAGGTCTAGTGACTGGGAGCTGCTCATAAAGGCATCAAATGTTTCTGGACGCTAGCCAATAAAGCTTTAGTAATCAGTTAGTAACTTCAGATCCACACCTTGTTGATTAAGTCTCCTTTGATACTTATGCCAAATATGCCCTGTGATTAGGTAATTTATGTCTTAAAGAAAAGGCTTTTTTAGAAACCTGATGGTATTAATTCCTTTAGTCTCAGCCCTGAATTCGCATGACGTTGAGGTCGCGGAAACATTGATAGGAGTCATTAATTTCTTAATGATCTTTGTTGCGGCAAGGACTTTGGCTGAAATTCTAGTTAGACTAAGTTTGCCTACAATCGTCGGTGAACTTCTTGCGGGAGTTTTAATTGGTGCCTCTGGATTACATCTACTATTACCGCCAAGTGCTCATGCTGAATTAAACCAAGGTTTTGTTTCTGTTATTAGTACACTTGCTTCAGTACCCAAAGAAGCAGTCCCGGATATTTATTTTGAAACTTTTCCATCATTACAGGCAGTAGCAACATTAGGGCTATACGCTTTGCTATTTCTGACCGGTCTGGAAAGTGAATTAGAGGAGCTTGTAGCAGTTGGAGCGCAAGCATTCACTGTTGCAATGGCGGGGGTGATTTTGCCATTTGCTTTTGGAACTTTTGGATTAATGTTTATTTTCCAAGTAGATATCATTCCTGCGATATTTGCTGGTGCATCTATGACCGCCACAAGTATAGGTATTACTGCAAGTGTCTTTGGCGAACTTGGATATTTAAAAACTAGAGAGGGTCAAATTGTTATTGGAGCTGCAGTTCTAGATGACATACTTGGAATTGTAATTCTTGCCGTTGTAGTTGCACTTGCTACGGGCGGATCATTGCAAATTGCTCCCATCGTCAAATTAGTACTAGCTGCAACTGTTTTTGTTATTGCTGCAATTGCTTTGAGTAGAACAGCTGCTCCAGCCTTTGATTGGTTGCTTGAAAGACTTAAAGCTCCTGGAGCTGTTGTTGTAGCTTCGTTCGTCATATTAGTCCTGAGCTGTTTTGTTGCTACTGCTATTGGTCTAGAAGCTGCTTTGGGCGCCTTTGCAGCTGGCTTGATACTCAGTAGTTCAAAGAATAATCATGCAATTCAACAATCTGTTTTGCCTTTAGTATCTCTATTCGCAACTATTTTCTTTGTTCTTGTAGGCGCGGGTATGGATTTGTCTGTAATAAATCCTCTTGATCCTGAGAGTCGATCTGCTCTAATTGTTGCTGGGTTCTTATTTATTGTTGCAATTGTTGGAAAAATTGCAGCTGGTTGGTCCTTTGTCATTGATAAACCAACAAATCGATTGGTAGTTGGCTTGGGAATGATGCCTCGAGGTGAGGTCGGATTGATATTTTTAGGATTAGGAACAAGTGCTGGGTTGCTTACTCCTTCCCTTGAGGCTGCAATATTGTTAATGGTTATTGGAACTACTTTCTTAGCTCCTGTGTTGCTAAGAGTCGTTCTGAAAGATAAACCCCCTTCAGGTGGAAATTCTATTCCTGATGATGTAGCAGCTGATCCAGTGGGGTTAGTTTAGAAAATTAGTGAAAATTATTTTTTCAAAAAGGTGAGGAAATTTCGAAAGAAAGAAATAAGTGATTTTATTTCTTTCTTTCAATGATTTACTAAGATCTACATATGTGAATTTATTCTTAAATGGTTTCCTCAGTTGTAGAAAAAAATCTTTCTGATTGGAAATTCTTAGGTCATCCTGTTCACAGTTTGAGTATTGTTCCTGAAGATCAAAAAAATAAAACTGATAAAGAAAAAGGACCAGCAATTCTTTTAATTCATGGCTTTGGTGCCTCTACAACACATTGGAGGCACAATTTACCAGTACTTGGAAAGAAGTATGAAGTTCACGCTTTAGATCTACTTGGCTTTGGTAAAAGTTCTAAACCTGGCGGTCTTGCTTATGGAGGTTCACTTTGGAAAGATCAGATAGTCTCATACGTCAAAGAGAATATTGGGAGACCAACAATACTTGTTGGTAACTCACTTGGAGGATATGCCGCGCTTGCCAGTGGTGCTGCTTTGGGCTTAGAGGCAGCAGGTGTTGTTTTATTAAATGCTGCTGGTTATTTTAGTGAGGATAAAAAACCAACAACTGGATTTTGGGCTACTGCTAGAAAAACTGTTGCTGGTATCTTCCTTAAAAACGCCTTATTGCAAAGAATAATTTTTGAAAATCTTAGACAGCCATCCACAATTAAACGTACTTTAAACCAAGTTTATATTGATACATCAAATGTTGATGATGAACTAATAGAAGCCATACGAAAACCATCTTTGGATGCTGGGGCTTTTAATGTCTTTAAAAGTGTGTTTGACCCTGCAGGGCCTCAGGGAAGACCACTTGATGAATTGTTTGCTCAGTTGAAAGTACCATTGCTATTGCTCTGGGGTAATCGAGACCCTTGGATGAATGCACCTGGTAAAAGAGCAACCTATAAAAAACACACCCCAGAAAATACAAAAGAAGTTGTTTTAGATGCTGGTCATTGTCCTCATGATGAAGTTCCTGATCAAGTTAATTCCGCTCTTTTAGAATGGATTGAACAGCTTTAACCCATGCCAGTCAGTTTTGAGAAGAAGACAAGTCCTTATCCTCATTGGGAATATTCAAATACTGAATACGATTCATTAATAAGAATTGTTCCTGAAAGAGGAGGATTGATTACTGAATGGCGAAGTGAAGGTAAAGACCTTTTGTATTTTGATTTAGAGCGTTTCCTGGATGAAGAAAAAAGTGTCAGAGGTGGAATTCCTATACTTTTTCCCATCTGCGGTGATTTATCTGAAAGTTATTTAATTGGCGGTAATAAGCATTGTTTGAAACAGCATGGTTTCGCAAGAGATTTACCTTGGTCAGTTGATTTATTAAAAGACACATTAGGAATCAGGCTAAAGCTAGTTGATACAAAAGATTCACGTTTTTGTTTTCCTTTCTTTTTTACCCTTTTGATGGATGTTTACTTGAAAGAAAAAAGTCTTCATATATCCGTGAAGATTTATAATCAGGGTCAAGAATCTATGCCTTTTAGTTTTGGCCTGCATCCATATTTTAAGGTTTCAAATTTACACAATACAAAGATTGATGGGTTACCTGAGAAATGTATTGATCAAACAAATATGAAAGTAACTAATGCTTCTGACCAAATAAGAATTTTAGATAAAGGAGTTGATTTTCTTTCTTATCCCTCTAGTTCGGTTAAGCTTTACGATTGTTTATCTAGAAACGTAATAGAATTAATTCATCAAGAGCCAATGGATACAACTGTAATATGGACTGATCCGCCCAGAGAAATGGTTTGTCTTGAGCCATGGACTAGCCCAAGAAATTCATTGGTGACTGGAGATAGAAAACTTGAAATCAAACCAGAAGAATATATAGAATTATTTACTACTTTTAAACATAATTCTTTTTAGTTTTTTAAGTTATTCAGGAGCATAATTTTTCACTAATTACATTTTAATTTATAATTTTTTTGTATCACAAATATTTCAATATTTTGTTCGTTTTTGCATCTATCATCAATATATTATAGATTCATCATTCATGAATTTGTGATGAATAATGTTAGGAGCAGATGTTTCCTCACCAGGCGTACTTAATATTGAGGACCTCAGGTCTAGAGCTAAAAATCGTCTACCGGCAATGGTTTTTAACTATATAGATAGTGGTGCAGATAGAGAACAAACACTTTCACAAAATTGCAACGCATATAATGAAATTTTATTTAGACCTAGATGTGCAGTTTCTGTTCCATCGTGTGATCTTGGAATATCTGTTTTAAATCAGAAATTTCAACTTCCATTCCTGTTGGGACCAGTAGGGAGTAGCAGAATGTTCTATCCCCAAGGAGAGGTAGTTGCGGCTAGAGAGGCAGGCAAAGCAGGAACTGGATATACTTTGTCGACTCTCTCAGGTTGTTTATTAGAAGATGTTAAGGCGGCTACAAACGGGCCAGCTTGGTATCAGCTTTATTTATTAGGTGGTAAAGAAGTCGCTTTGAAAACAATTGCTAGAGCCAAAGAAGCTGGATTCTCAGCAATTGTTGTAACTATTGACACGCCCGTATCTGGTTTAAGGGAAAGAGATATGCGATCAGGAACCCAACAACTTTTATCGATGAATCCTTTTGAGATGCTTCCTTATATTCCTCAAATATTAGTTAAACCATGCTGGATGACTCAATGGTTGAGTGATGGAGGCTTGATGAGTTTTCCAAATGTTCAACTTGATGATGGACCTATGGGATACACGGCAATTGGCCCTGCTTTAGAACAATCAGTTGTTACCTGGGAGGATCTTCAATGGATACGCGAAGCCTGGGGTGGGAAAATTATTGTTAAGGGTATACATATTGGTGATGACGCAAAAAAAGCGATGGATCTAGGTGCTGATGCGATCGTTATTTCTAATCATGGAGCTAGGCAACTTGATAGCGTTGCTCCCACGATTCGTGTTTTACCTGAAATTTTAGCTGCGGTTGATGGGAAAATAGATGTTTTGCTTGATGGAGGCATTCGCAGGGGTAGTGATGTTGTTAAAGCATTATGTCTTGGCGCGAAAGGAGTTTTGATAGGTAGAGCCTATGCGTATGGACTTGCTGCTGCAGGAGGGAAAGGCGTAGCCAGAGCTATAGAAATTCTTCAAACAGATATAGTGAGAACTATGAAACTATTAGGTTGTGGGTCTGTTGCCAATTTAAATAAATCTTATATTCAAGTTCCTGAAAGTTGGGAGAAATTCGAATAAATCTTTGATTAAATAATAGATTAATTTTTTATGAAAATAATTATTTTTGATGATGATCCGACTGGATCACAAACGGTTTATGGATGTCCATTATTGTTGAATTGGGATGAGCAAACGCTTGCGAAAGCTTTTAATCAGTCGTCACCTTTAATATTTATACTTGCTAACACAAGATCTTTATCCTCTATTTTAGCTGAAAAGAAAACCAGAGAAATTTGTTCATCAATAAAGAAGTTTTTTTTAAAACAAGGATATTCCAAAAATGATTATTTTTTTATTAGTAGAGGTGATTCAACATTACGTGGCCATGGCGTTTTGGAACCTACACTTCTTGAGGAAGAATTAGGACCATTTCATGCAACATTTCACATTCCAGCTTTTTTGGAAGGTGGAAGAACAACTGAAGATGGTATTCATTATTTAAATGGAATACCAGTTCATAAGACCGATTTTGGACGTGATAATATTTTTGGATTTTCTACTAGTGACCTAGCAAAATGGATTGAAGAAAAAAGTTTTGGGAAGATACGTTCGGGTAATATTTTGCACGTTGAAATTAAACAATTAGACATGGCTTTTAATAATGAAGATAGTTTTAAATTTCTTTTAAGCTTTTTGTCTAAATTAGAAAATAATGTTTCAGTAGTTGTGGATGCTAAATTACCTCATCATTTAGAGGTATTAGCTAGGGCTATTAAATTAGTTTCTAAAGAAAAAAGATTTCTTTTCAGAACAGCTGCAAGCTTTATAAACGCTTTATCTGAATTACCACCTAATCCTCTAGATACTGCAGATTTAGTATCTTTAAAATCGAAAAATAATCATTGTGAATATAAGCCAGGTTTGATAATGGTTGGCTCCCATGTGAAATTAGCGACAGATCAATTAGAGGTTTTACTGAAAGATAATTCCTGTGAAGGTTTGGAAATACCAGTCAGTAAATTAGTTGATATTTTTGCTTTAGAGGATTGTAAAGAGGAAATTTTAGAGCTGGAGGAAATTTTATTGTCGAAAATAGATAATATTTTGGATATAAAAAAAGTACCTGTTCTATATACAACTAGAGAAGAAATGAAGTTTTATTATTACTCTAAAAGAATGAATTTTGGACTGGAACTTGCAGAGTTTATGGCAATTTTGGTTGGGAAAATAAATAATAAGTTTGGTTATATTATTAGTAAAGGTGGAATTACAACACAACTCTTGCTTAAAAAGGGATTGAATTTTAATCAAGTAGATTTAAAAGGGCAAATTTTACCAGGATTGTCAATAGTAACAAGTAATTCTGATCAATACGATTTACCAGTAGTTACTTTCCCAGGCAATTTAGGTAATGAGAACACACTATTAGAATCATTTAGATTGATGGAGTCAAATTCTTAATTGTTTAAAGACTCTAAACAATATCTAATTAAAATCTTTCAACAATTGATTTAGCAAAATCACTACAACTAAGAGGTGCTACGCGTGGTTCCATTAATCTTGCTAGATCGTAAGTAACTTGTTTATCTGAAATAGATTTGCTCAATCCATTTGTAATTAATTTTGCTGCCTCATTCCAACCTAAATATTCAAGCATCATTACTCCACTAAGTATTACTGAACCTGGATTGATTCTGTCCAAGCCTGCATGTTTTGGAGCTGTTCCATGAGTGGCTTCGAAAATAGCCGCCCTATCTCCAATGTTTGCTCCAGGTGCCATCCCTAGTCCACCAACAATTGCTGCGGCCGCATCTGATATGTAATCACCATTTAGATTGAGAGTCGCAAGTATGGAATACTCTTGAGGACGAGTTTGAATTTGTTGAAAAATACTATCTGCTATTCGGTCATCAACCATCACCATGTCCTTCCATTTTCCCTTGCCATGACTACCTCCAATGCTTGTGAGAACTGAGCAAACTTCATCACAAATAGCCTTCTTTTTCTCTTCTGTTAAAGATGAATAACCTGGATCAATTAACGCAGCATTCTCCTCGTAGGAGATGCCAGGATTTTTTTCTACGTTATCTAAAATCCAACTTTCTCGCTCGGTTACGCATTCACTCCTAAATTCTGTGGTTGCTAATTCGTATCCCCAATCTCTGAAAGCGCCTTCAGTAAATTTCATGATATTTCCCTTATGCACTAAGGTCACATGTCTCTTGCTCCCCTCAAGGTTGAGTGCATGTTTAATCGCTCGCCTGATATGTCTTTGACTACCACTTTTGCTAACGGGTTTAATTCCTATTCCTGCTCCATTAGGAATTTTCCTGTTTTTTAGTTTTTGGCTGGCTGGAATTATTTCATTATTGAGTTGATCAATCAATTTGATGCATTCAGGATCATCAGATTCCCATTCAATCCCCATGTAAATATCTTCAGTATTTTCTCGATAAACAATTACATCTAAATCTTGCGGCTTTTTATGAGGGCTTGGAGTCCCTTTGTAATATTTGCAAGGTCTAACGCATGAATACAAATCAAAAATCTGCCTTAGAGATACGTTTAAAGATCTAATCCCTCCGCCTACAGGTGTTGTTAAAGGTCCTTTGATTGCTATGCCGTAAGTTCGTATCGCCTCCAGAGTGTCGTTGGGTAAGTATTGATAAGTTCCATATAAGTCGCAAGCTTCATCACCTGCATAGATTTTGAACCATTCTATGGATCTATTTCTTCCATAAGCTTTTTCAATAGCTTTATCGATTACTAATTGTGTAGCAGGCCAAATATCTATTCCTGTTCCATCTCCTCTGATAAATGGAATAATTGGATGGTCTGGGACTACTGGGTTTCCATCAAAAAAAGTAATTTTTTGGCCTTCAGATGGAGCAATGAGCTTTTCAAAATTTGCCATAATTTTTATTCAGCGATTAATAGATCTAATGTTGAGCTTATGTCTAAGTGGTAAGTTTTGATTAAATGATTTTGAACTCATGGCAGTAGCCTTGGCTAGGCAACTTCGTGAAGGGACTAAAAAGTCTCATACGATGGCTGAAAATACAGGTTTTATAAGTTGTTTTCTCAAGGGAGTAGTTGATAAATCCTCATACAGGAATTTATTAGCTGATTTATATTTTGTTTACTCTGCGATGGAGGAAGAGATAGAAAAACTTTGTGAAAACTCTCATCCTATAATCTCTCCAATTGGATTTAAAGAACTTTTTCGTAAGGAAAAATTGGAACAAGATCTTTCGTTCTACTTTGGTAGTAACTGGTCTGAATTGATAAAACCCTCTAAGCCAGCTGTTGAATATGAAGCAAGAATTAGAGAAATTGCTAAAGAGAATCCTGAACTTTTAATTGGGCATCATTACAGCAGATATATAGGTGACTTGTCTGGGGGACAGCTTTTGAAAACTATCACTAAAAAAGCTATGAATCTAGTTGGTGATGAGGGACTTAGCTTTTATATTTTTGAGGAAATTAGAGATGAAAAAGAATTTAAAATCAAGTATCGAAATACTTTGGATAATCTTCCGATTAATCAAAAGATAGCAGATTCAATTATTGAAGAAGCTAATAGATCTTTTAAATATAATATGGATATTTTTAATGAATTGGAAGGAAATGTAATTGCTGCTATAGGAAAAGTTTTATTTAGATTTTTTGCACTTAAAAAGCGAAAAGGTAGTACTGAGTAATGAAATTAATATTGTCTCAAGACTATTGCTTTGTTTATATTCAGTATCTATTAAGATGTCTATTAGAATAGTATAAGGTTTGTATTTATTCGTTTTAACTGAGTCAATCACTTTAATGGAGATAAAATGATTAAATCCTCTAAGGAGATGACTGAAAATGTTTGACGATCTTTTAGGTGAGTTAACAAAAAATATTCTTGAACATGGCGGACAGCAGTTGACTGTTCCAGATGAATTTTGTGAACGCGTTTCTACAAAAGGTAGTTATAAACTGAATAGCTGGTTATGGGATGTTCCTGGATTTCGAAGGTGGAGAGTGACCAGATTGGATGCAGGAGATCGTCTTCAAGTATTAAATTCAGTTGCTTATCCTCATGATCAAAATGATATGCCAATTATGGGTATTGATCTTTTGTGGTTTGAGAAAAAAGAAAAGCTAGTTGCTATTCTTGATTTCCAGCCTCTTGTTCAAGACAAAGAATATTTTGATAAATACTTTGATGGCTTAAAAAGCTTAAAACAATGTTTTAATGAGTTTAATTCTGATATGAAAAGTAATATATATGATCCAAGCAAGTACTTCTCTCCATGGGCTTTATTTTGCAAAGGTGGTAATTTTGAAGCGGAAAATATTTTACCAAAGGTTTTTAGCTCTTTTCTTAAATATTATTGGTTAAATCTTGATTTATCTAAAGTGAATGAAAATTATATTAAATCTCAAGAGGTCAGCTTATTGCATATAGATTATAATAAATATAGCGCTGAAAAAGATCCTGCACATGGTTTATTCTCTGGCTTTTTTGGCAAAGAATGGTCAGAGAAATATATGAATGAATTTTTATTTCCTTTAAGCCTATAAACATTAATTCTTCATTGTAGTCTGTAAATGCAAAGTAAACGAAGTAATAGTCTTGAGCCTATTTCAATAATTAATTGGCGTTGGGCTTATTTCTTGGATGAAACTATTAAGAAGTTTTCTATTTTTGAATCTAGCTCGTATCCGATAAAAAATGATTTTCTTTTTAAAGAATCATTCTTTGGTTCCAGTTCTAATCCTAAAAAAGTTATTTTGGAAACATGGGGGCTAAAGACGGAAAAAATACGACAGGCTAGATGTGCTTGTCTGCAAGCTGGTGAAATCACTTCTGTCATGAATTTGGTAATCTCACCTTTCAATAATTATGATTTACCTTTTTTTGGAGCCGATTTTGTAACATTACCAAATGGACATCTTATTGCTTTAGATCTTCAACCAGCATTAGCAGATGATTTAGTTCATACTGAATATTTTTCAGGAAATTTAAAATCTATACACGCTAATTGGCAATCTAAGCTTCCTTCAGGAGGAGATATCCCATTGGAGGCAAGAGAATACTTTTCTCCAGCTTTTCTTTGGTCTAGAATTCCATTAGGAGAAGAAGGTGACAAATTAATTAGTCAGATAATTAAACCTGCTTTTGATGAATACTTGAATTTTTTCTTAGACATGGTTAGAGATGCAATGATAATTTCTAATGAAAGATCTTTGCAATTATTAAATGGTCAGAAAAAATATATGCGATATCGAGCGGAAAAAGATCCTGCAAGAGGGATGCTTAGAGGCTTTTTTGGGGAGCTATGGACTGAGCGATATATAAATAACATTCTTTTTGATCTAAAATAAAGTAAAGAAATGCACAAAAATGGTAAAAAGAATTCTCTTTGTTTGTTTGGGAAATATTTGTCGCTCTCCAGCAGCCGAAGGAATTTTTAATCAAAAAATTAAAGAAAGAGATTCAGAAAATTTTTTTGTAGTTGATTCCGCAGGTACTGGTAGTTGGCATGTGGGAAATCTTCCTGATAGAAGAATGCGTGCAACAGCATTATCTAGGGGTATAGAACTGACAAGTAGGTCGAGACAAATAGAAGAAAATGATTTATATGAATTTGATCATATTCTTGTTATGGATAAAGATAATCTGGATGCTGTTAAATCATTAATTAAAGATGATATGAATCCAGTAAATTCTAAAATAAAACTTATTCTTAGTTATTCAAAAAACTCTCAATTAGATGAAGTCCCTGATCCTTATTATGGAGGACAAGATGGCTTTGAAAAGGTTCTAGATTTATTGAATGATGCTATTGATGAATTGATAGATAATCTTATAGATTAGGGCTAGACCAGACTTCTTCTGGAATCTTTGATCTAAAGATATAAGTTAGTTCGTCTAAAACTTCTTCAATATTCATACCATCAGTACAAAGCTCTATCGCATCATGAGCTTTTTTTAAGGGAGCGATTTCTCTTTCACTATCTTGCTTATCTCTTTCTTCAATTTCTTTTTCAAGATCTTCAATGCTTGAGTATTTATAACCTCTTTTTTCTAAGTCAACAGATCTTCGTTTTGCTCTTTCTTTTGGAGTGGCTGTTAGAAATATTTTTACATCTGCATCAGGAAATACAGCTGTGCCAATGTCTCTTCCTTCAGCAACTAAACCCCCATCCGCTCCAATAATCTGTTGTTGTTTTGTTAGTAACTCTCTGACAAATTTTTGTTTGGCTATTTCAGAAACCATTGAAGTCACTTCTGGGGAACGTATCTTTTCCGTTACATCAATATTATTTATCAATATTTTTTGCTCAACAAAGCTGGAGTTTTTAAATTCTAATTTTGAATCTTTTAAGAGATTTTTGATTTTCGCTTGATCACTTGGATTAATCGAATTTTTTCTTATTAACCATGTCACCGCTCGATACATTGCCCCAGTATCTAAATAAATAAAACCAAGTCTTTTTGCAAATGATTTAGTTACTGTGCTTTTTCCGGCACCAGCTGGACCATCAATTGCAATAATTGGTTTTCGTTGCATAAGAAAAGTGTGATCAATTAATCTTGTAGATCCACATTTTACTGCTGCTGCCAAAAGACACAGTCCATTTATATTTTCTGTTTCTTTTAGTGAAAATGGATCTACAACTTTTAGATATTCAATTTTTAAATTTTTTTCTTTAAGCATAGAAGCTATTTTTGCGAGATTAATGATTTTCTCTTTTTCAAATTCTGTTTTTGCTACTTTGATTGCATTAGGCAATGCCTGAGCATTGACTCTTTCAGAATCGCTCAGATAAGAATTCCTAGAACTATAGGCAAATCCACTTTGGTCTCTTTGTGTGGCATAGGACTCAATCTTTATGGGTATGAACAGTTCTTGAAATAGCTTTCTAATAATAATCAATTGTTGCCAGTCTTTTTCTCCTAGGATAAGTTTCTCTGGTCTGATAATTCTGATTAGACGAATAATTACTGTTGCAACTCCATCAAAATGGCCTGCTCTATCTGCTCCACATAATTGATTGTGTAATGTTTGAGGAACTTGAATTTTAAAATGTGAATTTTCTCCCCCAGGAAAAACTTCAAGATAATCTGGAGCCCAAATTGCGTCCGCACCAGCTTTAAAAGCTAACTCAGCATCTTTGCTTATATTTCTGGGATATTTTTTGAAGTCTTCATCCTTTCCAAATTGCAATGGATTTATAAAAATACTTACAAGAATAATTTGCTTTTTTTTTGTTTTTTCTTTTGCTTTCTGAATTAAATATTGATGGCCAGGGTGAATTCCTCCCATAGTAGGGATGAAAATTATTGCTGAATTTTGTTCATTAAGCCAATCTTTTAATTCAGCATTAGCTTGGAAGATTTTCTGTACCACTATGTTGGTAAATAAATTAATTTCATAAACTTATGATTGAAATGAAATAAGTTGATTGCATACTGAACCCATATGGATTGCATATCAGGGTTCAGATCTTTTGAATAAGAAAGCTTTTTACTGATGGATTACAAAACTGCGGGAGTTGATGTTACTGCTGGAAGAGCCTTTGTGGAGAGAATTAAATCATGCGTTGAAAAAACTCATAAAAGTGAGGTCATAGGAGGGTTAGGAGGTTTTGGAGGATGTATTAGAATTCCAAAAGGATATGACAGTCCAGTCTTGGTATCTGGCACGGATGGAGTTGGTACAAAATTAGACTTAGCTCAGAAATATGGTTGTCATTTTGGTGTTGGAATAGATCTGGTTGCGATGTGCGTCAATGATGTAATAACTAATGGGGCTCGACCTTTATTTTTTCTTGATTACATCGCAAGCGGAACTTTGACTCCTGATGCTTTGGCTGAAGTGATAGAGGGTATTGCAGCAGGTTGTGGTCAATCGGATTGTTCTCTCTTGGGAGGCGAAACTGCTGAAATGCCAGGGTTTTATCCAAGTGGAAGATATGATCTAGCAGGTTTTTGTGTTGGGATCGTTGAAAATCATCACTTAATAGACGGTACGAAAATTAATTGTGAAGATCAGATTATTGGGATTAAAAGCAATGGTCTTCATAGCAATGGTTTTAGTCTTGTTCGTAAAGTTCTTTCCTTAGCAAATGCAGATGCAAATACTCTTTATGGGAAAGATAAAAGGAACTTGATTCAATGTTTGCTGGAACCAACCGCAATTTATGTTCCACTTGTTGAGAAATTATTGAGAGAAAATTTACCAATCCATGGCATGACGCACATCACAGGTGGAGGGTTGCCTGAAAATCTCCCTAGAATTTTCCCTTCTGGGTTTTCACCACATATAGATACAACTACTTGGGAGATACCTGAAATTTTTAATTGGTTGCAAAATGCGGGAGATATTCCTGAAATTGATCTTTGGAATACTTTTAATATGGGAATAGGTTTTTGTCTAATTGTTCCTAAAAATGAAGTTAATTCTGCTTTAGAAATATGCATAAAAAATGATTTTCAAGCTTGGAATATAGGTCAAGTTGTATACAGTCAGCATGATCCAAAGCATATCAATATTTCAGGAATACCTAAGTGAGATCTTAAGCGCAGTTTAATAAAATTCTGAAGTCCAGTTTTTTGAACAAATTAAATGAAGGTTAAAAAAAATTTTCTATAACGGAAAAAAAACAGTAAGATGTAAAAAAACGCAAGCCGGATATTAGTTCGGGTAATGCGAAGTTAGATCTTAATTAGCTCTATGCCTTTTGAAAATCAACAGCGTCTAACGCGTAGGAGAAGTTCTGCAGGTCCAACACCTCCTAAAAGGCCTTTAGGAGGTCAAGCAGATTCGGGTATGCGACAAAATGGTGGCCCAAGACCAACTTTTTTAACCCTTAGAGATCATGGAAAAGTCTATGTTGCTGATTTGCCAAACTTGTCTGATGGACAACTTTCTCATATTGGGAAAGAAGCTGATGAAGTGCTTACAAGTTTGGAGAGTAGAATTAATGACCTAGAACAAGAAGCAACTAATGGGCAAAGAGATAACGATACTTTGATCAAAGCGTCTACTAAGCATGAAGTAACACTCAGATTTATTCGAGCCATTCAGGACGAACAAGAACATAGAAAAAATAATCCTGCATTAAAAGATGCGGCATCAGAGTCTTTACCACTTACATTTCTTGAGGTCGCTAGGCATAGATTGCCAGGTGCAACTTTTGACTCGTTGTTGAGAGAAGCATTAGAGGCTTGTGCTAAAGATGCAAAAGAGCCTGAACAAGAAATTATTGAAAAAAGCGTAAATTCACAGCCTATTCCACCAGCAAAAGTGATTAGTCTGCCTAATTCCTCAGATTCAATGAAGGTTATTGTTAGCCCTGATCCTTAGATTTTATTAGGGACTAGTGAAAGGATTTTGAGGCATATTGGCTAGACATTTATTCCGGTAAAAATCCAGACTTTCTTTTTCACTTTTAGTTAAAGACCAATTTAGCGCAGCAATTGCATCTTTAGCTTGAAATGGATTCCGAATCCCGACTATTGGTTTGGCTCCATGAGACCTGACCCAATTCAACGAAACTTGTGCTTGTGAGGCTGAATACTTTTTACCAATATTAGTTATTAATGTTCTCAATTCTATAGTTTTTGGAAGTATTCTTTGGAATAATTTACGCCGTAAGAATGTTTTGGGCTTTATAGATTTGTTAGGTGGAACTGTGAGTACTCCCAGCCCTAATGGGCTATAAGCCAAATATTCAATTTCATTTTCATCACATATATTTTTTATTTTTTCATCTTCTAAAGATGGTTTCGTTAATAACGAAAGCTGCATTTGTATACTATTAATTTTAATTCCTCTTTTCTTGAGTTTTTGGAATAAAAAATTTAATCTTTTTGGACCAGTATTAGAGAGCCCAATTTCTTTAATTAAACCTTTTTCGTATAAATCTCCTAGGCCATTTAGTAATTGCTCTTCTTGCCAAGGTGCATAGCGATAAGTACTCCAATGAAGTTGTACTCTTTTCATATTACCTTTCAGACGCTTATTACTTTCTTGAAAAGCTTTATTTAGACCATTTCGACCAACCCTCCATGGAAAGGGTGCGAGCTTTGTTGCGATAGTGATTTTTTTGAGCTTTCTCTTGGGTAACTCTTCTAGAAAATCGCCTATAAGTTTTTCGCTTTGCCCAAATAAGCTTCCAGTACCATATGAATCTGCACTGTCAACAAGATCTAAACCCCCATCAATTGCATCAAAAAAAGTTTTTTTAAGTAAAATATCATCTGTTTCTGCTTTGTAGCCCCAAACAAGCTTATTTCCCCACGCCCAAGTTCCAAAACCAATCCCAATTTTTTGTTTAGTCATGACTTCATTGATGTTATTTCAAGTAAAGAAAACTAATATCATTATCTTACATGAATAAATTAAATAGCTTTAAAGATTCTTCTTTTGAAAACAAACATAGTAATGAAGAAAATCACAAAGAAAATGAAAGTAAAGATCAGCAAGAAAAAGTTTTATGTAATCATTGTGGAAGAACTTCTAGTAACGGAATAAGATGTTTAGGTATTTGTGTAGCAGATAATGATTATTGATTTACGATTAATCTCCTGAGATATAAAAGTGTTGAAATATATTGTTAATATACATTATTGATTCGAATTTAATATTATTCAATTACATCAATAATTCCTTCCGTTATATATCTTGCCATTTTCGTTAAATGCTTTCTTATCTCACCCTCTCTAATATTCCACTTGTCCGCTATTTCTTTTGTTTTTTTGTTTTCTTTGATATATTCAAGCATTTTGTTCGCTAGGTATACAGGTAATTCTTGTTGATTTTTTGAAGATAAAGTTTCCCATCCTTCTTTGTCGATAAGTCCAATTTCATGGAGATCTTTTGTATTCGTAAAATTATATAATTCTGTTATGCCTATATAGAGATAAAGAGATCCTAATTCTTCAAGAAAACTTTTTGAGTTATTACCATTTTTGAATTCGTTAATTTTTTCATCGAGTAAAGCTTTTTGCTCAGATTCACCTTCCTTTATTGAATTTAATAATCTATAAAAAGAACTGAATTCAATTTGATCAGACACTGTTTTTGTTGGGTAATATGATTAATATTAATTCATGAATAATGTTTCTATGTTAATCCTTCTATTTAATTGTAATGAAAAAAAACCTTCACAACATGGATTAAAATATGCAATCAAGTAGTGAAAATAAGATGTAAATATTGGAGGGGTTCTGCACTCTCCTTTCTAACTTCAATCTTTAATCATTGTTGTATACAACTTCGCAACCAGCATCTTTTAAAGCACTGACCTGAGGGTCCCTTGTGTGGTGAGTAGTGCAGCCCCCTGCATAACCATTTTTATTCATCCATCGTCCGTTAATTCCCTATGTTTTTACCACTAGCAAGTGAACCTGCTTGAAGAACGGAATTTGCCCTGATTATTAGGTTCTAACTGATGTATAAGTAATCGATCGGTTAAAGAACACCTGTTGCGACAATCTTTCTGACTTTTACCGACTTAAAAAGATGCTTTAGTAGGGGAACTAAGTGATAATTAGAGTTAGTCAGATAAAAACTGACTACCCTACCGCTACCCTACCGATCATTTTCTTTGAAACTTGCTACCCGCTACACTTGGAGCATAGTACTGGTAAGGGTTCTCAAGAAATTAAAGCGTAAACTAATAAAGGCGGCACCCAGATTCGAACTGGGGATAAAGGATTTGCAATCCTCTGCCTTACCACTTGGCCATGCCGCCGAAAATGAAATTTTCATTTCCAATTCAAATCGTATCAGTCAAACCGAACAAAATCTTTTGTTTCTTTGTAATGGACATGGAGAAGACACGATTGCTTGCAGGGTTTTAGAAGCTCTTCATGAAATTAATCCAGATATTTCCCATGAAGTTCTCCCGATAGTTGGTGAAGGAAAAGCATTTTCAACGCTTATAAATGATGGCTGGTTAGCCAAGATTGGTCCCTCAAAATTTTTGCCAAGCGGGGGATTTAGCAATCAGAGTTTTAGTGGCTTGGTTTTAGATTTAAAAGCTGGATTATTAGGAAGTTTATGTAGGCAATGGACTTTGATTCATAGAGCAGCTAAGGAAGGAAGAATTATCGTTGCGGTTGGAGATTTATTACCTCTTCTTTTTGCCTGGGCTAGTGGGGCAAACTATTTCTTTATTGGCACTCCTAAAAGTGATTACACATGGGCTAGTGGGCCCAGATCAGCTTTGAGTGATTATTACCATCGATTGAAAGGAACTGAGTGGGATCCATGGGAATATTGGTTGATGCGATCTTATCGTTGCAGGATGGTTGTAGTCAGAGACAAAATCACTGCTCGAGGTTTGAGGAATCATGGTGTAAAGGCACTATCGCCTGGAAATCCAATGATGGATGGAATCTCTAAGAGCGAATGTCCTAATGATTTAAAAAAATATAGACGTTTGATTTTGTTATGTGGAAGTCGTTTGCCTGAGGCGTATCAGAATTTTAAAAAACTTCTTAATGCAATCCAGCTTATTCAAATCTCATCTTCCATTGCAGTATTTGTGCCTTTAACTTCTTCTTCAATGAGAAAAAAAATAGAATTGATTTTGATTGACTCAGGTTTTAAACCTACTGATCAATTAAATGGGAAAAATGGGATTTCGGAAACATGGAAAAAAAACTCATTAAATATTTTGATTGGCTTTAATCAATTTTCTTGTTGGGCTAGGTGGGGAGAAGTAGGAGTAGCTAATGCAGGTACAGCTACAGAACAATTAGTAGGTTTAGGTATCCCATGCGTGTCCTTGCCAGGGAAGGGACATCAATTTAATTTTAATTTTGCTAAGCGTCAGAGTCGATTATTAGGAGGGGCAGTAGCTATTGCTAAGGGTTATGAAACTCTTGCAAAACAAGTGGGGTTTTTACTGAATTCTGATTTTGATCGAGAAATTATTGGATTAAGAGGGTCTAAAAGAATGGGAACCGAGGGTGGAAGTCATTCTATAGCCCTTAGTATTTCGGCTCACTTGTCCGAGGGTTTATAGTGCGGTGTAACCTAGTAGGAGATTTTTTATGAAGATTTTCTATTCAATATTCTGCATATGCCATTAATTGAAGACCATCATTATCTTAAAATTTGTGCTCAGTTAGCATCTTCTTTAAGCATTAGTATTGCAGCTGCTCGACGCAAAGTAGAGGTCGCGGCAGCAAAAGAAGGAAAAAAAGATTTGCAATCAAGAAAAGAAATTGCTCAAAAAATTCTCGAGCAAACTTTAAATGAGGATAAAAACCAAAGTAAAACGGCCTCTTCATCCTTTGATGAATTATTAAAGGCTCTGAAAGAAGAGGAGAATTTTATGCTTGAGGATTAATAGATTTTTTGGTTGAAAAATTTAATGATCAAAAATATTTGTAAATCTTCTTCTATCAAGCTCGGACAAAATTGGTACACATTGGAAACATTTTTGGGCTAACTCCCATCTTTCTTCACGTTTCAACATCTCTTCAAGTTTACGTTTTGCTCTTATTAAATATCTAACATCATTGGCCGCATAGACAAGTTGTTTTTGAGTTAAATCATCAACTTTTCCCCAGTCACTGCTTTGAGCTTGTTTATCTAATTCCACTCCAACAGTTTCCATAACTACTTCTTTCAATCCATGCCTGGGACTGTATGTTCTACCTATTTTACTTGCGATTTTTGTACAAAAAATTGGATTAACGTCAATATTTAAATTACTTGCTAAGGCAGCCACATCAAATCTTGCAAAATGAAAGATTTTTTCAATTGTTTTTTTTTCAAGAATAGATTTTAAGTGTGGTGCTGAACGTTGATTTCGTTCTATACGAATACAAATAACATTATCAAATTCATCACATATTTGTATTAAACATAGTCTATCTCGGCCATGAACTAATCCCATGGCTTCTGTATCAACTGCTAAAGCCATAGATGAGCTTAAAGCAATTTCAGTTTCATGATCTATGTCTTTATCAAAGATTTTGAAAGTCGAGGGTTCATCGAGTTTTTTTGGCATAACAAATTTAATTGAAATTCAATTCATCCGTAATTTCTTCATGATCTAATCCTAATACCTCAAATGATGAAAAATATTTCGTAAATTCAACGATTTCATCTTTTCAAATATTTTTTAATTTTTTTAACTCACTTTTGTAGCTATGCTTTCCAGAACAATTAAAATTAAAGGGATCATATCTATAGATGCAATCTGCATTCTCCTCAACTTTATTTCTCACTATCCTATTGGCGATAGGTTTAGGATTTTTTCTGCGAGCTGCAAGTAAGGACCGTACAACTGTTGTAGATGTTCAGTCTCCTTTGCCTCCTCTAGAAGTTTTGAACGGAATTAGTTTTTGGTTGAAAGAGCGTGGTTGGAAAAAAAATGGAGGCAATGTTGAAGAAAAACTATTGATCTTCAATGGGAATGTTGCTGCTAGTACTTTTTTGACGATCTTTTTATCTTGCCTTGGAGGAGTTGGTTCAGCTTGTTTGGGGCTGGTTTTGATTCAACTTTACCCTTCTTTGAGCTGGTGGCCTTTGCTAATGTCCGTAATTGGTGCTCCTTTAGCTGGAATTATTTATCGTATTAAATCGAATAGAGAGGAATCATTGGAAGTTAAGTTATTAAGTTCAGATATATCTGAAATCAGTATTTTACGAATCAAAGCTCATCGTGATGAGCTGATAGCAATTCAGTTGGAATTATCAGAAAGTCTTGAGCTTAGTAGTGAAAACTCTCTACTTTCTTCCCCTATTTAATTATTATTTGTGGTGAGAAAAAAAATATTGAATAGTTTCAAATTATTAGTATTTATAATAGCTTTTTATGCCTTTTCTCAACTTTATTACATAAGGAATTTTGATTTTACTGAAGATTTTGAACGAATTATTGGCGATGTTTCAAATGTTCCTGCGACCTGGGTTGGAAGTAAAGGTGTCGATAAAAATATCCCTATTTTAATATTAGCTGGCCATGCGGATTCTCAGGGATTGGCTGGTGCTGGTACACCTGGTGAAGCTGTTGATAAGTTTGGTTTAAATCCAATGAATCCTGAAATTAGTGATGAACTTTTTTGGAATTTAAAATTACAAGAATCAATTGTTAAACTTGGCAAAAAGAAAGGTTTAAATATCAGATCTTATGACCCAGGGATAAGAAATATAGATGATGCTAATGATCCAAGAACAAATTGGTCGGTAGGGAGGAGATTCGCAAAACGTGGTGGGTATGCGATTGAGATTCATTTTGATGCATATGGTAAGTATGGAGTTGGTTCAGGCTTGATTCCTCCTTTTTCTGAGATGCCAAATAAAATAGACGAGTCAATCGCAAGAACATTTGGACGGTTTCCTGTTTTATTTAGAGGAGGTTTAGGTGCTCCAAGAAGGCAAATAAGGATTCTTGAAATTGGCAAATTAGAAGGTTTGCTAGAAAAAAATCTCAGGAATTTAAAAACCAGGCAAAAAACAATAAAGCTCCTTGCTAATGAAATAGTTCAGGCTTTTTTAAATGGAATAATCTAGAAGTGCAGTATCCTAATCCAATGCTTGATGAGTTAAACACCTCTCTTCCAGAGATTTATCTGTAAACCAATCTTGAGGTTTAGTAAATAAATCTGTTAAGAGAGCCTCGCGAGAATTTTCTTCAGGCTTATATCCATACTCCCATCTTGCTAAGGGGGGTAATGACATCAAAATTGACTCCGTTCTCCCATTGGTTTGTAATCCAAAAATGGTGCCTCTATCCCATACCAAATTGAACTCAGCATATCTACCTCGCCTATAAAGTTGAAACTCTCTTTCTTTTGTTGAGAAGCTTTGATTTTTTCGCTTTTTTATAATTGGCTCATAGGAGGGCAGAAATGCCTGACCACATGCTTTGGCAAGTGAAAAAAGATCTTCCCAATTTAAAGAATAGTTCCCTAGCTCTTTTGAGATATTAGAGGCCTTCCCATTTGCATTTTGTCCTTTATAAAGCAGTCCCGATCCATCTTGATAGTCATAAAAAATACCTCCAACTCCTCTAGTCTCATTTCTATGTTTTAGAAAGAAGTATTCGTCACACCAAGGTTTAAAAACTTTATGAAGATCTTTGTTAACTTTGTCACATGCAGCTTTGTGGCATGAGTGAAAGTGACGTGTGTCAGATAGATATGGATAGAAAGGTGTTAAATCAGCTCCTCCCCCAAACCACCAAACAGGACCTGCTTCGAAATATCTGTAATTAAGATGCACAGTTGGTATGTAGGGACTTTTTGGGTGAAGCACCATTGAGGTTCCTGTCGCAAACCAAGAGTGACCTTTTGCTTCTGGCCTTTGGCTAATAATTGAGGGTGGAAGTTCATTTCCATGTACTTCAGAAAAATTCACCCCTCCTTGTTCAAAGATTTTTCCATTTTTCAATACTCTTGAGCGTCCACCACCACCCTCTGGTCTCGCCCAAGATTCTTCTAGGAATTTACCTTCTCCATCGATTGTCTCTAAGCCAGCACAAATTTCATCTTGAAGCGCTAAAACAAGCTTTTTGGCTCGATCTCTTGAGTTTTTTGCCGGTAAATTGGCTTGATCTTTTAGGGAGGACAAAATTAATTGTATTTTGCTTTCTTTAAAAAAATACTTTCAAATGATGCAAATTTCACACCAATATTGGAAAAGTTTGTATTGCGAATATTTTTTACTTATTACTAAAGGAATTATCATTGGAGAATGAGGAGGAATATCTGTCGATTTTTTTACTATCATCGACTTTAATAGAATTTAAGAATGAAAACCAACGAGAAGGTTTTAAAAGCGTTTCACTCAGTCAAAGATGTCGGAAGTAAACGATCTATTGTTGAACTTGGATGGCTGGAAATAGTTTCAGTAAAGCCACCAAAAATTGTTGTAAGACTAACTCTTCCCAATTTTGCGTTAGCTCAAAGAAGTCAAATAGCAAATGATATTAGGGAATGCATTAAGCAATTGGAAGATATAGAAGAAATACAAATAGAGATAGGTGATTCATCTCCATCTGAGGACTCTCCCATTGGTCAAGCAGGACATGGTGGACAATCTCAGGGATTAACTCCAATACCAAAAGTGAAAAATGTTATTGCCATAAGTAGCGGTAAAGGTGGTGTTGGTAAAAGTACTGTTGCTGTGAATTTGGCTTGTGCTCTCAGTCAAAAGGGTTTCAAGGTTGGCTTGCTTGATGCCGATATATATGGACCAAATACGCCTTATATGCTTGGAGTTAGCGAAATAACTCCTGAAGTCAGTGGTTCGGGTGCAGAGCAAAAGATTATCCCCATTGAAACATGCGGGATCGGAATGGTTTCAATGGGATTATTAATTGATCAAAATCAGCCCGTAATCTGGCGTGGTCCAATGCTTAATGGAATTATTCGACAATTTTTATACCAAGCTTCTTGGGGTGAACGTGATTTTTTAATAGTAGATCTTCCTCCTGGAACTGGAGATGCCCAACTTTCTTTAGCTCAAGCAGTTCCTATGGCAGGTGTGATAATAGTCACAACTCCACAAAATGTATCACTTCAAGACTCAAGAAGGGGATTAGCAATGTTTAAACAAATGAATATTCCTGTACTCGGAGTAATCGAAAATATGACCTATTTTATCCCTCCCGATCAGCCACAAAAATCATATGAGATTTTTGGTTCAGGAGGAGGTAAACAATTAGCTGAAGAGAATAATGTCCCTTTACTTTCTCAGATACCAATAGAGTCAGATACTTTTTCTGGTACAGGCAAGGACCTTCCAGTCGTGCATACATCTCGAGATTCAATAACAGCAAAAGTATTTTTAGAACTTGCTGGAACTTTATGTAATGTATTATCTGTTAAAAATTGATTTAAATTAATGATAGGTTTGGGTCGCAATAAAATACCTGTTTTTAAAATAATTAGAAATAAAAAATTTTGGAAAGATATAGATTTAATAATTTGGATTGTACCTTTTATTTTAGTACATTTATCTAGCTTATTAATTGCAAGTACTCAAAGAAATCTTGGGATTACAGATTGGTATCAACATGTAATTATTGCTTATATAGGATCTTTCATTATTTATTTTTTGGCTCAATTCCCTTTGCGAGATTTACGAAAATACGTTTTACCAATATATCTTTTTACTATTTTAATACTTTTATATGTAAATTTTAGTGGTACTTCTGCGTTAGGGGCACAGAGATGGTTGAGCTTTGCTGGCTTATATGTTCAACCATCGGAATTTGCTAAATTAATATTAATACTTGTCTTGGCTTCTATTTTAGATCGAAAAAGAGTTACTGATTTATCTCACTTAATTAAACCTTTATTAGTCTCCTTTTTCCCTTGGGTTTTGGTTTTTATACAACCTGATCTAGGAACATCACTTGTTTTTGGAGCCATACTTCTTGGTATGTTGTATTGGTCAGGTATGCCATATGAGTGGGCATTTATTATTTTGGCTACTTTAGTGACAGGGCTAATAGCCTATTTATATCAATTGGGCCTTTTTATATGGATTCCAATAATTGGATTTTTGTCTTATAAGTCACTACCAAATCAAAGAAAATTACTAACCTTATTTGTTATCTTTTGTCATTTAATAATAGCAAAAATTTCTCCATGGTTTTGGGAAAATGTTTTAAAAGATTATCAAAGAGATCGATTAATTCTTTTTCTTAATCCAAGCAAAGATCCATTAGGTGGTGGATATCATATGCTTCAAAGCAAAATAGGTATTGGATCTGGAGGATGGTTTGGATCAGGTCTGATGCAAGGCCAATTAACTAAATTAAAATTTATACCAGAGCAACATACTGATTTCATTTTTAGTGCTCTTGGTGAAGAGACAGGTTTCTTAGGAACTTTATTTGTTTTATTTCTATTTTTTATTTTAATTTTTCGACTAATAAAGATAGCTATTGAAGCGCGTACTGATTTTGAATCTTTAATTGTTATTGGAATAGCTTCAATGTTTATCTTTCAAATTATGGTGAATATATTTATGACTATTGGACTGGGTCCTGTCACTGGGATACCATTACCTTTTATGAGTTATGGAAGAACGGCGTTATTTGTTAATTTTATAAGTCTGGGCTTTTGTTTGTCTGTTTCTAGAAGAGGTCAGTCAGTGAGAAAAAATCTTTGATTAGATACGTTTGCTTATGTGTATTTTTAAATGCATTAACTGATTCTCATTAGAGCTTTGACATTCAGTATGGTTAATTCGTGAATACCATCTCGAGGCTAAGTTTTTCATCTATGTAAAGGAAGGAATCCTCACTTTTAGATTAAACATTAGTTTCATTGGATTGGTTACTATAAAACTTCTTATGATTTAAAACTTAAGTTCTCCGCACTAACCCTGATCCAAGGACTAATTAGATTTCATCATCTTAATTTGTCTAAAGAGTCTTTATTTGCCTATTAAATAAACTGATTGAGATCTGATTTTTTGTTCTTACTCAATCTATTTGAAATAGTCAGTTAAGGCTCCTTCACGAGTTGCAACTCTTTTTTCTATGCTTTTTCATCCTTTAAAATCTAATCAAACAAATGGATTTAAAGGTTTGTATGAGGTTTGGAGGATTTCGTGACCACTCCTTTATCAACTATAAAAGCTTTACAAGAAAGAATGGCTCAAGGTGTGCCTCATGCCAAGTGCAGTGAGTCTGCAGTGAGGAGAATGTGGTGGGCAGCTCTTGATACCCTTCAGTCAGATATTTTGTTACCAATGAACCTTACAAGAGGTTTATGGTTGTCTTCACCCTTACCAGCATTATACGAACCTAAATTACTCAATAAATTTCAAGGATGGGTGTGGGCACCAAAGGATTTATTAAATCTTACAAATCCTTCTATGGGGATGTTGCCTCCTAGCCAATCAGTTGCGATGGATTTCCACAATGATTCTTCAGGCTATGAGCGCCTGAACCTTTTGGAAGAAGATGGAAATGATCCCTTGCTATTAGTTATTACTCCTGAAATCCAAATTGCTTTAGCTCTTGAAGGTAAATCTCAGGAGAGAAAATTGTTAATGCGAAGTGATCCTGAAACTCTGAGTGATCTTTTGACATTACTTGATAATAGATTGAATACAGAAAATGTTGAACAAGCAAATAAGCTGAGAAAAACACTTGGAGAGATGGGGCAGCTTAAGACAAATGATGATTTATCTAAGGTATTTTGGCCTTTACTTTCTCAACGTCTCGCAGATATTGCACCAAGTTTAAATATTCAAACTTTGCCTGATAGCCTAAGTAATGATCACAATTCAAGTTCAAAAGATAATGAAATTTCTTTGCTAGAGGCGTTAACTCATGAAATTAGAACTCCATTGGCGACAATACGAACCTTAATAAGATCTCTTTTAAGAAAGCAAGATTTACCTAGAGTCGTTGAAACACGTTTAAAGCAAATAGATATTGAATGTACAGAACAAATTGATCGTTTTGGTTTGATTTTTAATGCAGTGGAGCTTGAGAGAAGTAAGCCTGAAAAAACAAATTTAGCTTTAACTGATTTAGGTAAAATGCTCAAGATGCTTTCTCCAGTTTGGAATAATCAGCTAGAGCGAAAAGGCTTGAAACTAATTCTAGATATCACACCAGATCTACCTAAAGTTTTGAGTGACTCAGAAGGGCTTGAATTAATGTTGACTGGTCTTATTGATAGGAACAGTCGTGGTTTACAAGCTGGTGGGGAATTAACTTTGAAGTTAAGACCAGCTGGGCAAAGACTAAAGCTTCAAATACTCACTCAGCTTTCCACATCAAATAATTCTGGAGTGTCAGAAAGTATTTCCAATGAAGAAATTGGACCTGTGCTCAGCTGGAATCCAGCAACAGGTAATTTGCAGCTTAGTCAGGCTGCAACTCAAAGGCTTTTGAAAAGTCTTGGTGGCCGTCTGACTAATAGGCGGGATAGTGGAATTACGATATTTTTTCCTATTTCTGAATTAAAAGAATTTGATCTTCGAGGCTAATGTTGACGCGTGTGAAGTTGATGTGAAATGAGTCAAAAGGCACAAAATAAAGTGCTAATTTAAAAATATAAAGAAAAGTTGATTTAGTTGAAAGCATGACTGAAGTATTACCTGGAACACTTCCAAAGCACATTGGTAGCACTGGTGGATTATTAAACTCTGCTGAAACCGAAGAAAAATACGCAATTACGTGGACAAGTAAAACTTCTGAGGTATTTGAACTCCCAACTGGAGGAGCAGCAGTAATGCATGAGGGCGATAATCTCATGTATTTTGCTAGAAAAGAGCAGTGTTTTGCCTTGAATACTCAACTGAGGGGATTTAAACCAAGAATTGAAACAAGTAAAATATATAGAATTTATCCTGGAGGAGATAGAGAATTACTTTTTCCTAAAGATGGAGTTTTCTCTGAGAAGCCAAATGAAGGTCGCTTGAAAGAAGGTTACAACAATAGAAGAATCGGAGAAAATCCTAATCCAGCAAGTTTGAAATTTAGCGGTAAAAAAACTTACGATGCATAAGTCATTAAATTCAAACTTTTGCCCCCTTTAAATCTATATATTGGGCTGCCATTATGCAGTCATGCTTAGTTTAGATAAGGAAGAATTTCTTTTATCAGCCTCCAGTGGGGCCAATTATATCCCTTTGGCAAAAAGTTGGCCGGCAGATTTAGAAACTCCTCTTACAACTTGGCTGAAAGTTGGTAATGATGTTCCTCCAGGAGTATTGCTCGAATCAGTAGAAGGTGGAGAGACTATAGGTAGATGGAGTGTGGTGGCATCAGATCCTCTCTGGAAGGTGATAGTAAGGGGTGATGAATTAACTAGATCTTGGAGGAATGGAAAACAAGAAAAGTTTCATGGTAATCCAATAGAAATACTCAGGAAAATGCTTGAGCCTTATAAATCTGTTTCTTTATCTGGCTTGCCACAACTGGGACAACTTTTTGGAATGTGGGGATATGAATTAATTCAGTGGATTGAGCCCTCAGTACCTACATATGAAATGTCAGATCAAGACTTACCTGATGGTATTTGGATGTTTATGGATAAAATTCTTATTTTTGATCAAGTCAAACGGCTAATAACTGCTGTTGCATATGGAAATTTAAGTGATGGAGTTTCCTCTCATAAAGCTTATGAAATTGCATGTAAACAAATCAATGAAATGCAAGATTTAATGGCATCTCCTCTAAAGCCAATACAGTCTTTAAAGTGGAATGAAAAAGCAGAGAGATCTCTTGACATGACTTTAAATACATCAAAAAGTGAATATAAAAATAGTGTCAAAGTGGCAAAAGAATTTATTAAACAAGGAGATGTTTTTCAGTTAGTTCTTAGTCAAAAACTGGAGTCGACTGTTTTGCAAAAACCTTTTGAACTATATCGAAGCTTGAGAATGGTAAACCCCTCTCCATTCATGGCATATTTTGATTTTGGTGACTGGCAACTTATTGGTTCTAGTCCAGAAGTGATGGTGAAGGCTCAACAAACAGAAAAGGGAATTCAAGCAAGTTTGAGACCAATTGCAGGTACACGTCCAAGAGGTAAAAATGATTTGGAAGATGCAGCTCTAGAGAAAGATCTTTTAAAGGACCCTAAAGAAAGAGCTGAGCATGTGATGCTAGTAGACTTAGGTCGAAATGATTTAGGGAGGGTTTGTACCCCAGGTAGTGTTTATGTAAAAGAATTAATGGTTATTGAAAAATATTCGCATGTAATGCACATCGTTAGTGAGGTGGAAGGGACTTTAAAAAAAGAAAAGGATGTGTGGGACTTGTTGATGGCTTCTTTCCCGGCTGGGACAGTCAGTGGCGCTCCAAAGATAAGAGCAATGCAACTGATCAATCAATTAGAAAAACAACGTAGAGGGCCTTATTCAGGCGTTTATGGGTCTATAGATTTAACTGGAGCATTAAATACAGCTATTACTATAAGAACAATGGTTGTTCGGAAGCAAAATAAAAATGAATTTACTGTACAAGTACAAGCTGGGGCAGGGGTGGTTGCAGACTCCATCCCTTCTAATGAGTATCAAGAAACTTTAAATAAAGCGAGAGGTATGTTTACTGCTTTGGCTTGCTTAGAACCTCAGAATTTATGACTAACTTGATGCTTTTAAAGGGGTTTGAAGTGGAGCTTTTTACTGGTACATATGCTGGGAAAAATGTAGGTGTAGCATCTGCTATTACAGAAGATCTATCAGATTTTGTCAAAGAACCAGATCAAAGAAATCTTGAGTACATAACTGTTCCAGATCAAAGATACGCTGTTTTAAAACATGCACTTTTACTGCCAAGACAAAAACTTAGGAAATGGCTAAATTGCCAAAAACTTACAATTTTGCCAGGAAGCACACTTAGTCTTGGCAATACAAAAATTTTCGAAAGGTCAGACTTAGAAAATCCTTATCACTCTTTTATAGAAAAAAACTATGGAACGAATGTTGTAACAGCAAGTATTCATATTAATTTAGGCATTGAAAACTTATCCTTACTTTTTTCAGCCCTTCGCTTGGTTAGATGTGAGGCAGCATTATTTCTTGCATTAAGTGCTAGCTCTCCTTTCTTAGATGGACATGTAATGGACACACATTCTCAACGATGGATTCAATTTCCTAAGACACCCTCTTATGTACCTATGTTTATAAATCATGCTCATTATGTGAAATGGGTTGAAGAGCAATTAGGGCAGGGCAACATGCAAAATGAAAGACATTTATGGACATCAGTAAGGCCGAATGGTCCAGAAAGGCCTCACATCTTAAATCGATTAGAGCTTAGGATATGTGATTTGGTAGCTGATGTTGATTTGCTTTTAGCTATTACTGCTTTACTTGAGCTCAGAATTATCAATCTCACAAACAATATGAAAAAATATGATCCCATTGAGGCAAGCTCTAAAACACATGAAGAATTGGCTCTATTGGCAGATGAAAATGATTTGCTTGCGGCTAAATCTAGTCTTGATGCGAATTTATTTCATTGGAAAAATGGGAAACGAATAAACTGTCGTGATTGGATAAGGGAACTTCTTGCTGATGTAACTCCTTTGGCTAAAGAGCTTGATATATTTGAGTTGCTTCAACCTATTGAATTTGTTTTGACAAATGGTAATCAAGCAATGAGATGGCTTAATTCTTATTCAAAGGGGGCTTCAATTCAGTCCTTGCTTCAGACAGGTATTAGTGAAATGGAACAAGAGGAGATTGATTTCATTCAAATGAATTCAACCTATTAGTTACTAAGTCGGTGGAACTGCCTCATAATAAGTTTATGTTGAAAAATTCTTCTAACGAAAATATCTCTAATCACTCGACAGTATGTGTTGAGGATCAAGATCCTGGATATTTATTGCAACAAAGGCTTGAGCTAGTTGAGGATCTATGGAAAACAGTTCTCAAAAGTGAATGTCCTCCTGATCAAACACAGAGATTATTGCGTTTAAAACAATTAAGTGATCCTAGCCAGTCAAATCAGGACAATTCCTCTCAGGCAATAGTTCAATTGATTACAGAAATGGATTTGGCTGAGGCGATATCTGCCGCTAGGGCTTTCTCTCTTTATTTTCAGTTGGTAAACATTCTTGAGCAACGTATTGAAGAAGATAGTTATTTAGAAAGTATTGAAAAAGGTAAGTTAGACAATGCTAATTACAAAATAGACCCATTTGCTCCAGCTTTAGCTAGTCAGACAGCCCCAGCAACTTTTACACAATTATTTGAGCGATTACGCCGTTTGAACGTACCCCCAGCTCAACTTGATGCTTTGATGAGGGAGATGGATATTCGTCTTGTTTTTACAGCCCATCCTACTGAAATAGTTAGGCACACCGTTCGGCATAAACAACGAAGGGTAGCCACTCTTTTACAGCAACTTCAATCTAATAGTTTGATTTCCGAATCGGAGAAAGAAATATTTAGGTTGCAATTAGAGGAGGAGATAAGACTTTGGTGGAGAACTGATGAGCTTCATCAGTTTAAACCGACTGTTCTTGATGAAGTTGACTATGCGCTTCATTATTTTCAGCAAGTTTTGTTTGATGCCATGCCTCAATTAAGAAGAAGACTGACTATGGCACTCGCGTCAAGTTATCCAGACGTAGAAATTCCTAATGAAGCTTTTTGTACCTTTGGTTCTTGGGTAGGCTCGGATCGAGATGGAAATCCCTCTGTCACACCTGCAATTACATGGAGAACAGCATGCTATCAAAGACAGCTAATGCTGGATAGGTATATTGCATCAGTTCAAGAGTTGAGAGACCAACTCAGCATATCTATGCAATGGAGTCAAGTAAGTTCTCCTTTGCTTGAGTCATTAGAAATGGATAGAGTTCGTTTCCCTGAGGTCTATGAAGAAAGGGCTGCTAGATATCGACTAGAACCTTATCGCTTGAAACTTAGCTATACATTAGAGAGGTTACGACTTACTCAAATACGTAACAAGCAGTTAGCAGATGCCGGATGGAAATCCTCACCGGAAGGAATACCTTTGATATCTACTAATAATAGTTTTGATGAATTTCTTCACTATAGATCTGTTGATGAACTAAAGAATGAATTAGAGCTTATTAGAAATAGTCTGGTTAGTACAGATCTAACATGTGAACCTCTAGATACTTTATTAAATCAAGTTCATATTTTTGGCTTCTCTTTAGCTAGTTTAGATATTAGGCAAGAAAGCACACGACATAGTGATGCGTTGGATGAGCTCACTAGCTATTTAGATCTGCCTGAATCCTATGGAGTGATGAACGAGGAAAGTCGAGTCAAATGGTTGATGAAGGAATTAAAAACTAGGAGACCACTTATCCCCCCCGCTTTTGAGTGGTCTAAAAGCACTCAAGAAACTATCTCAGTTTTTAATATGCTTCATAGGCTTCAGAAAGAATTTGGTACTCGAATATGTCGCTCGTATGTAATTTCAATGAGTCACACAGCATCAGATTTATTAGAAGTTCTTCTTTTAGCCAAAGAGTCAGGTTTAATTGATCCAACTTTAGGAGCTGCTGATTTTCTTGTTGTTCCATTATTTGAGACGGTTGAGGATTTACAACATGCTCCTTCTGTAATGGAGTCTTTGCTTCAGACAGATGTTTATCGCGAATTACTTCCACGAGTAGGAGAAAAAAAACAACCGCTTCAGGAACTTATGCTTGGTTATTCAGATAGCAATAAGGATTCTGGTTTCCTCTCGAGTAATTGGGAAATTCATAAGGCCCAAATAGCACTACAAGATCTGGCTAGCAGACATGGAATTGCATTACGTATTTTTCATGGCAGAGGAGGGTCTGTAGGAAGAGGTGGAGGCCCCGCTTATCAAGCTATTTTGGCTCAACCTAGTGGAACACTTCAGGGACGTATAAAAATTACAGAGCAAGGAGAGGTCCTTGCCTCAAAATATAGTCTTCCAGAATTAGCTTTATATAATCTAGAAACTGTAACCACCGCTGTTATTCAGAATAGTTTAGTCACTAATAAATTAGATGCTACACCAAGTTGGAATGCATTGATGACCAGACTTGCAGCTCGTTCAAGGGAGCATTACCGAGCTTTAGTGCATGATAATCCCGATTTGGTTCAATTTTTTCAAGTGGTTACTCCAATAGAAGAAATCAGTAAGTTACAAATTTCTAGTCGCCCTGCTCGAAGAAAGAGTGGTGCAAAAGATTTATCAAGTCTTCGTGCTATTCCATGGGTCTTTGGTTGGACTCAAAGTCGTTTTCTATTGCCAAGTTGGTTTGGGGTTGGTACAGCTTTGGCTACTGAATTAAATACAGA
>QCHZ01000004.1 GCA_003216955.1 Prochlorococcus sp. AG-402-I21
TTAGCTCAGCCATTGGAAAGATTGTAAATGTTCAAGTCCCCGTTCCATGGCTTGAATCAAACTGCGACTCAAATTGAGCTGAACGTTTGTAGATAATACACAATTCATTCTCAATCTGTTGATGTTTCTTCAAAAATTATTATCAATCTAGATATGAATTCCAGATTCATTAAAGAATTTCTAGAGAATCAGATTGAATACTCCGAGTGAGAGGTCTTATTAAATGAATGCAATAAGTAATTAACTATTGAGCAAGTCTAGAAATGTATGAATCTCTTGAACCGGCATTGATCCATCCGGTCGCAATTGTTTTTGGATGAGTCTTATTAACTCGACCTCTATGAATATGTGTAAGACCAGCGGGAAAGATAACTAGTTTTCCTCGTTCCGCTGACTCATGATGTTCCTGCCAGTGAAATTCTGTTCCTCCTGAATCGACATCATTGCAATACAGAATCCAAGCTAAGACTCTGTGAACTGGTTCGGTCGCTTCATCGCTAACAGTCCAGTCACAGTGCCATTTCTTAAACCCTTCCCCAGGAGCATAACGTTGTAGGTTGAAAATGGGATTAACAAAGAGGGATTGTTCAGGCGCGCATTCGCTGAAAAGAGGGCGTTCTTGAAGGTATTTTTGAAGGCCAGCATTGACTCCTCTTACTATTACTTCAGACAAAGCAAATGATTCCGGATCAGTTCGATCTATTGCTACAAGGCTGATATCAGTAGAAATTTTTGCAGGGTCTAAATCATTATTTGCCCCATGACTGAAGGCGATTCCATTGCGATGCAAGTCTGTGCGACGATCGAAAAATGACATCACTCCATCTGCAACAGATTCAAACCCTTTATTTCTATAACTAGCTATTAAATTCATAGAATTTTTTTAAGGTTTTTTGATCTCTGGATACTTTAAATCGCTTGAAAGTGACATTTCAATGAAAATCTTATATGGACTATTGCCCGCTCTTGATTGGCTAGCGGTAATTTTTAATTTAGATGAAGTTGTTTTAATTAAAAGGCTATAAATTAAGCTACGGCTTTGTCTTTAAGAGATCTTAAATATCTCTTTCTTTGACCGCTACCTTCTACTTCAAAATGCCAAGTAGGTTTTTTGTTGTCGGGTTTTTTTAAGTTAACTCCAGGATTGCTAGTGCTTAACTTCTTCTTATTCAGTGTGTTCATGAGACTATTAAAGCACATTCTCAAATTCTTTCTGGTTTGGTCGTTACTTTTTCTTCTCGTAAATAGATAATAAAAAAGAGGCCCACTTGAACCCCTCTTTTAAATTTAAAACAATTTTGACCTTAACCTATGCAATTCCTCGGTTCTTATAAGGGTCATCTCTGAAAGGCTGTGCCTCAAAACTTGGAGGTGAGTTATCTTTATAAGGATGAAATAGAGCATTGCCCATTGAAATGAGTAATTCTTGAAGCCAAAGAATTGTTTTTTTCATTGAGTCCTCTAGTGGGATATAACCATATATAAGTTATGTGGAATATTTATACATCAGTAAAAACTCCTCTTATTGAATTTTTCATTTTCTAGTCAATATCAATCGAGGAGTTATCGAGTATGTATTGGGAGGAAAAGATTCAATTTTATTTGAGTCCTTGAGGTGCCGTCTTTGTCCGAACCTTAAATTCCCAAACCGTAATGCCTCCATTTGCATTTATTGCAGCCAAGGCACTGTCATCAGGATGCCAAGCTATTTGGCTTACATGGTCACCTGCAAATGCACCACCAACTGGATCACCCTGACCATCTTTTTGGAGAAACCAAGAAAAAACTGAACCATCTCTGGCACCAGAAGCTAGAAGCATTCCGCTATGTGAGAAAGCAAGGCTAGAAATTGGTTCCGTATGAAGCATTAACTCTCCTGGCACAGTGCCCTCAGGACCATTTCCTTGAAAACTCCAAACTGTCACTCGATCACTACCCCCGGTAGCTAGAACTGTGCCAGTTTGATCAAAAGCTAGATGTCTTGGTTTGCCTGGATATCCTGTCATCTCTGAATCTTCATCAGTTGAACGACGCCAAAAATGAACAGAATTATCCTGACTGCCGCATGCCACTATATCTCCATCTGGACTAAGCACCATAGATACTAGTGAACCTCGCCATTCCAGCTTTTGATTGACGTTGTCGCTAACTACATCAAAAAAACTGACTTGGCCATAGCATGCTGTTGCTAATTCATTTGAATTAGACCAAGCAATCGCGCTGACAGTACTGGGATGTTCCTCTGATCTCCAGTGCTCTTGACCTTTTTTATCAAAAACATATACATACTTACTAAAAACTACTGCTAAGAATTTTCCGTCTTGGGACCACTTGATGTGCTCAACCCATCCTCTCCCAAGTTCCAAATTTTTAGTTGATTTACCCTCTTGACTTTCCCATATATACACATGCCCATCCTGGCCAGCAGTCGCAAAAGTATTGCCATCTGGATGAATAGACATTGCTAGTAAGCCACCTTTATGTATATCTTTCACTTGCCAAATGAGCTTCCCAGATTTCCCCTCAAATGCGTAAAGCCCACCAGCGACATCACCTACTAAAAAAGTTTTACCTTCTAGTGCCCAGCCGCAGACAATCGCATAGTCGTCAACTTGAGTAGACCAACCTTCATGAAGCATTCCCTTGGGACTAAATGCTTCTATACCAGACATTTGTCAAACTCCCTACTCATTTCTGCTTCATCAAGATTTCTACCGATAAAGACGAGTTGGTTGCGGCGAGGTTCATTGCCCCACTCTTTATCAGGTTGGGCGGTGAAGAGCATATGTACTCCTTGAAAAACTATTCGCCGTGACTCTCCCTCATAGCTAATGAATCCTTTCGTTCGGAATATGTCCACCCCTTTTTCAGATAAGAGCCTGTTTAACCACCTATTTAGTTTCTCTGGATCTACATCCCCTACTCTCTCGATAGCAATGGAGCCTACTTCGTCATCATGTTCGTGCTCGGCTACCCAAGTTCGCTCAGCTATTAGAGGAATTGTTGAGTTCTGATTATTATCTATATCGTCCGTAGAAGAAGTATTTACTTTCGTTAATTTCATATTAAATTCTTCGGCTGTATGTTGAGTGAATAGACCTATATCCCTTGCCTTATCAACATCTATGAAGAAGGACTTAGTTCCTTTGGATTGAAGTTGAAGGCTCACATGCTTGCCGACTGGAACTATATCCCCCGGATTCATAGGTTCTTCTTGTTCTGCGTAAAGTCTCACGCATGATTCAGCACCTGTGTTGAGAGCTGTCTCGTCTTTACCTTGGTCTAATAACAGGACGAGAGACATTGTGGGGTCTGGACCTTCTTCAAGCGTTAGTTCATAGCGACCTTCTTCAAGTGCAAATACACCTGTCCACTCAAATGGGTATTCTGGTTCAAGAAAAGTTGGACGACGCTGAAGTACTTGATCTAGATCAAAAGCACTTAGATTTAGCACAGTATCAATTGAGACGTCTGCATGTTTACTGCGTATGACACGAGCCATACGATTCATATCGCGTAGCCGTGACTCTAAGTTGTCGAGTGATTCATCTGAAACTAGATCAGTTTTATTTAGGACAAGGACGTCAGCAAAGGCAACTTGCTCCGAACTTTCATCACTTCGACCAAGTTGTTGCTCTATATGGGCTGCATCAACAAGTGTGACTATGCCATCAAGTGAAAACTCATCACGGATTTCGTCATCCATAAAGAATGTCTGAGCAACAGGACCAGGATCAGCAAGGCCAGTAGTTTCAACTAATATATAGTCAAATTTGTCTCGCCTCTTCATGAGGTTTCCAAGTACACGAATAAGATCACCCCGAACGGTGCAGCAGATGCAACCATTCGACATCTCGAAGACCTCTTCGTCAGCATTGATTACTAATCCTTGATCAATACCAACTTCACCATATTCATTTTCAATAACAGCTATTTTTTGACCATGCTCTTCGCTCAGGATTCGATTAAGTAAAGTTGTTTTTCCAGATCCTAGAAAACCAGTCAGTATTGTCACTGGTACTTTTTGCTTGTTGCTCATTTTCTTTAATTAACTTTGTGAACAATGAGAATTTTCAAGAGAAATATCAGTTAGCCAATTCTATTGGATACCCAATAATTCAAGTGATTTTAATTCAAAGTCATCAAGCTGATAATAGTTGTATGGAACTTTGACTCTTAATGTATGTTTTCCCTTCTCTTCTTTAAGAGAATGATTTGAAAATTGAAGTTCTTTTAGATTGTCACTGAAATTAGTTGAGATAGTAAGTTTTAAGATCTTGTCTTTATCCCATGGTGGTTTATCCATGAAACCTGCCTGGTCTTCCCAATGTTGTTTGTAAGCTTTATATCCTTTGGTTGGAAACATTATTTAAACTTGAAAAGTTAAAGGTTAGTTAAGGAATTCCATTTATTCTCGAGTCTTTTACCCTCTTTTTCATCACATTCTCCACCAAGCGAATCAACAATTGTGCATGTGTTGTGTACTGCTACTGAAACAGTATTCCCTTCTAGCATTAGACCATCAACAAAGATTTGATTTCTTGCGATAGGGGTGGAAGTTTGTCTACTCAAGTTTTTTAATAGCTTGGAAGGAGGCTTTTGCTCAGCGAATAAGACGTTCACGTTTTCTTCTTTGAGCTCAGCTATAACCGTTGAAATAGTCTCTGGTCTAAGGCTGGAAGAATCACCAAGGAAATCTAATAGACTCAAAGTCTTCAAGCCAAATGCATCTCCGTAATATTCCATCGCTTTGTGCTTAGAAACGATTGTCCTTCGATCAGTAGGAATTGTGGCAACTTGTTTTTGAGTCCATGAGTCGAGATCTTCCAAAATAGAATTAACGGCTTTAGTTCTTTCTTTTAAAACCTTTTTTGTTTCTCTGTCAAAGAAGGAAATTTTCTTATTGATATTTTTAGAAATGACATTTCCCATCTTGATGATGTTATGAGGGTCATGCCAGATATGAGGATCTAGCCCACCATGGTCATGGTGATGATGATGATCACCTTCATCTGGGACTTGAGCAATCGGTTCAACATCGCCGCCTGAAATATCCTTAAAGAAATGTTCGTCGGCTTCAAACTCAAAAGGCATATGCTCAGTAAAGAATGCATATTTACCAGCTTTTTTGATTTCTACAGTAAATGTAGTGATGTCTTTCTTCTCATTGAATGAAAGAAAATATGCTTTTTCCTGCGCAACAAGTTTGTCATTATTGCGTTTGGTTTCTGAATCCTTAGATCCTAATAATTCTTTAGCAAGCTCTTCTGATGCTTCAATATCACCAGAATTGAGAATAACCATTTTCATTGCAGGATCAGCATAGTCTCCATCGACTTTGGCAAAAGACCACTTGTATGTTCCTGCTGAAAGATCAAAAACACCAGCCCATTCAAAAGCTCCTTCTCCATGGCTATCACCATGATCATTGTGGTCATCATGATCGTCATGTTTAGCAGCTGAATGATCATCGTGGTCATTATCCTTAGCAGCTGAATGATCATCGTGGTCGTCATGATGATCGTCTATTTCTATTGCACTTACACCAACGACAACAGTTAAGGGATTATCTAACCATTTTTTAATTGCAGGGGTCATCTCTGAACCAAGCGTAAATACTTGATTCGCACTTTTTAGTGTTTGAGCTTGCCTTGGAGTGATCTTGACATCATGAACATCTTGTTTTCTGTCAATTAAGCAGGTTACGGGCGTAGAGGGTGGTGCAATTGCAGAAACTACATCGCAGACTAATGGCTCTACAGCAACAATTGATTTTGAATTTGCCTGTGCGCTCTGATGAATTCCCGAAAATAAAAATGCTCCAGCAAGAAAAGAGTTCTTAAGGACTGTTTTATTAAATATTGATTTGCTCTTGATGCGTTGATTGAACAATTTCGACATTTAATCAAAAATTAACGTATCCAAAAACGATAATCATTTCCATTCAAGATTGGCAAGTATATTATGTTTCTTGTCAGCAAACCCTTTGATTGATGTCTAGTTTGATTGCTGAAAATGTGACATATTCCTATTCCAGTAATATCAAGCCTGCTTTAAGTAAGGTTTCTCTTAAGCTTGAGCCAGGTACTTTGACTGCTCTTGTTGGTCCGAATGGCGCTGGTAAGTCAACATTATTAAGCTTGCTGCAAGGAAGTAACACTCCGGATCAAGGAGAAATTACTGTTGACGGGAAACCATTGAGAAATAATCGATCTCAAGTGGCTTTAATGCCTCAGAGGGGAAAGCTGAATTGGAATTTTCCAATTACTGTTGAAGGATTAGTGTCTTTAGGTCGAGTAAATCATTCCAAATCGACTTGTTGTGAATTAGAAGCTGCCCTTCAACGTGTTGGAATATCTCATTTAGCAAAAAGGAGACTGGATGCTTTGTCTGGTGGACAGCAACAAAGAGCATTACTTGCAAAAACATTAATGAATCCAGCCAAAATTTTTCTTCTTGATGAACCTTGCTCCGCCTTTGATCCTCCCGCTAAAGAAGATTTCCTCTTAATCATTCGTCAGCTAGCCGATTCGGGATTAACGGTTTTTGTTAGTAGTCATGACTGGGGAACATCTTTAAATGCCTATGACAAGGTTGTTGCTTTAGATAAAATTATTTTGGCTTCTGGCAGCCCTCAGGAAGTTCAAGAAAAACTAAGTTCAATTAATTATTTGAGGTGGAAGTTATAGGTTTGATTCATATTCAAATAATCTTATCCAGCATTAAGTTGCTGAGAACAATTTTGGCAGAGACCAAAGTACTCAAGAGTATGAAACAAAAGCTCAAATTTTTTAGAAGTGTTTTTCGACAGATCCATCATTTTGACCGGACATCCCTTCAAGCGTGTGGTTTCTCCACAGCTTACGCAAGTTAAATGATGAATATCTCTTTCAACTGGCGCATAAAGAACCTCACCATTGGGAAGATGTCTGGAACGAATCAAACCTTGCTTTACTAGTACTTGCAGGTTTCGATAGACCGTGGTCAGTCCCATTGCCTTTTCACCATTATGAAGTTGTCTATGCAGTTCTTGCCCACTCAATTCATCAGTACATTTCTTGAGCTCATTGAGCAGTTGCTGTTGGCGTCTAGTGATTTCAGGCTTGCTTTTACTCATTAGCAAGATCTTAACTTGATCTCTCTTCCTGACCATACTGAATCATTGGCTTAATGTCTTTTTTCAATACAAATTGGTGGATAATTCCTCTTTTGATAACTTCCTTTTCAGGAATACTTTGCCCTGCCATGGGAACTGTATTGATCACTCATAAAAGGCTTCTTCAAGTTAATTTAATTTCGCATTGTGTGCTGCCAGGTCTTGCTTTGGCTATGGCGCTTGGTTTGGACCCTTCTATTGGTGGAGTCATCAGTGGCTTGGTAGGAGCTATTGCAGCAGAAAGCTTGACAAATAAAAAAAATCAAAATTATGAAGCAGTTATGAATACAATTCTTGCTGGTTCGATGGGACTCGGTGTTTTGCTTATACCTCTACTGGGTATCAGGATTGATTTGGAGGCTGTTTTATTTGGAGATTTATTAACTGCAAACTTGAGTGATCTGCTAAGAACGTTGATCGCTTTCTCGGTATTTATTTGCTTAATGCTTTTTGGTTACGACAAGCTTGTTCATATTGGTTTAGATCCAGAAGGAGCTGCTTCAAGTGGAGTTAATGTATCTTTTTTAAATTTGGCTCTTGGTTTTACTACGGCACTTGTCATTGTGAGTTCAATGTCTGCAGTGGGAGTCATTCTTGTGATTGCGTTACTTTCAACCCCAACTTTGTTGGGATTACAGAAAGCAAGATCTTTATGGATTGCGATGGTTAGATCCTCCATATTTGGATTGATTTTATCTCTTATAGGTTTTTCTCTTGCCATGATGTTGAATTTGCCTCCTGGTCCTTTGATTAGTGTTCTTTGTGTGATTTCATTGATTTTGCTACCAAATAATAGATAGATTTATTGTTACGCTTATTGCTTCTAAGAGATGCTTTTTGGATGGATGAAAAGAGATAGTTTCTTAAAGATCAAGAAATCTGAAAATGGTAACGATATGGTTTTGAATTCAATAAAATATTGATTGATTGGATATTTTCCACCCTTTCATTGATTAACTCATGAAGAGAACGCAACTCAATGTAAGTATTGACCCAAAACTTTTAGAAAAGATTAAAGAGAGTGCGAGGATTTCGGGAAAATCATTGGTTAGTTATGTCTCTGATTGTTTTGTTAATCAAATAGAGAATCTGTCTGTTGAATCGATAGATTCTCGATTTCATATGATTGAACAAAGACTGCAATCAATAGAGAAAAAACTTGACTTTCCCGATTATGAAAGCCATGTCACACAATCTTTCACACCTCAGGAATTGCAGAATTTTAATGAATTCATTAAAGCTGTTTTCAGCAAAGAGTTAAAAAGGAAGGGATATAGATCAATGAAGGAAGCATGGAATGATTTTATAAACCATATAAATTGTTTTGAACAATGGAATGAGACATGTTCTTTTAGGCTTAAAGAGTGTCTTTTTATTGAACATGCTGATCCTTTAACAAGCGAAGAAATCAATCACCTTAAAGAAGGAGAAGTATGTCCTCAACCAATCCGAACAGGGATTATTAATTGGATCAACAATTCAGATAGAGGAGAATGTTGTTGCTCCGATAAAGAGTTCCCTTCACAGGAGCAAATTTGCGAAAAGGGTTCACTGTTAGTTGAAGATATATATTCTTAGACCAATTAAGATCAATTTTCGAAAGTTACTTAAATCCTAATTTTGTACAAATAGGGGGATGAATTGAGTCTTTTGTAAAAATATTGCCAAGAATTTTATCTCACAACTTTAAAATTCTTAATTACTTCAATAATTAGTTAGGGTTGATATGGATTGCACAAGGCATCCATAATGCACCCATCTTATGGACACCATTGCATCCGATCTTTTTGGCTTCGATCTCTGCCTGAGCTTTAGTTGGATATGCATATATATTTTTTGAAGAAGGAGAATGTGAACGATCGATTGACTCGTGAATAGCATTATTTTCCGGACTCCACACCTTTAGACCCATAGTTGTTATTCCTGCAGAAAATATTCCCATTCCTACTATTGAGGCATTAACGACTCCCATCGCTACTACGCCTATAGAAACGACACCCATGGGAACAATCCCAATGGTAACAATTCCCATGGGAACAATTCCAATGGATATAAATCCGAGTGGTGCTATCCCAAATGCAATTTTTTTTGGTTTACTTCCGCAATGAGAAGGACTTTCGGAATGGTTCTGATCGGTACTATTTGAATTTGTCATTATCTAACAATATTAGTGATGATGGTGATGCCCATCATGAGATTCATGATCTGTATGACTTTTGCAAGGCATCCATTTATCTCCCATCTTATGAGCTCCAGTACAATTGAAATTTTTTGCTGCTTTTTCAGCTTCTGCTTTCGTTTCAAAAAGTGCAGGAGTTCCGTTTGTTTGGGAATTACCTGAGCATCCCATCAGTGAAAACGACATAGAAATAATGATGGCGGTGAAAATAGGCTTGAGATTGTTCATCTTTCTAGGTTTATCTAGTTCGTCTAGTTTTAGGTTAATTAAAGAGTGAACCTTGTCAGTAAAAGACCTTGAATATTTGTAGTGAAAAGCACATAATCTTTGTAGCGAAAAGGACATCTCTTATCGCTCTCGCAAGTGTTTGAGGTTAAATTCGTATCTGTATATAGTTTTACTAGGTTGACTAGTATTTGTGAGATCTATGAAGCTCTTTTCGCGATTACTCTTGATTCCTGCTGTGTTCGGTTTAATGGCTCCAATGGCTGTTGAAGCAGGAGGTGGTGATCATAAAGGTCATCATGATCACCATGATAGTCATATGAAGATGGGGGATTCATACCCTTCGACTATGTTTATGGGTAAAACGACTTTTGTTTTGGGTGGAGTAGATGGCGTAAGCGATTCTGGAATGGGAGGAATGGGAGGAATGGGAGGAATGGGTGGAATGGGTGGAATTTCTTCTTCTGGGGACAAGGATGGGACAGTTTTTCATTACGATACAAAGCTCATGTTTATGACCAGTTTTACTGGCCAAGACATGCTTAAGACTGCTGTTCGCATAGGTAATTTTGGGATGATGGAGCCCTTCGGGATGATGGGTGAGGCAAGATTAGATACTGCTTTCAGTAGTAGTGATTCGTTAGAACTTCATAAGGCTTATTACCAATTCCCTGTTGGAGACGATATTCAAGTAACTTTTGGCCCCAAGCTTCGTCAAGATGATTTGCTTGGTGCGTGGCCAAGTGCTTACCCAGGTGATGGAGTCTTGTTTGTACTAAACCAGGCCGGAGCCAATGATACTTATTCCAAAAAAATGGGAGCGGGTGCTGGTATTACTTGGTCCCATGAAAAATTAGTTGCTTCTGCACTCTTCGTTTCAGAAGACGCATCAAACTCTTCGATTGGCTTCTTAACTGATGACGGTAAAGATCACATAACAACTCAGTTGGCATGGGTTGATGAGAAATTTACTCTTGCAGCTGCATATACACAGGCGGATAACGGGAATACTGACAACTCTCCTGATGTTAACGACTACTCTTCTTTTGGGGTTAGTGGTAGCTATAAATTTGGAGATGACTATAGCCTGAGTGCAGGAATGGGATGGAAAAATCCTGATAATGAGGATAACCCTGATACTGCGATGAATAAGGTGGAGAATGGTAATACATGGTCTGTTGGATTCTTATGGAATGATGCGTTTGTTGAGGGAAATAAGTTTGGTTTTGGCATTGGATCAGCCGAAACTCATAGAGATGACAGTGGCTATGACGATCCTTTAGCTTGGGAGGTTTTTTATGATTTCAAAGTGAATGATAGCGTTATAGTTACTCCAGCTGTCTTTGTGATCGAGAAAGATGGTAAAGAAGATGTTAATGGAGCTTTGGTGAAAACCACTTTCGAGTTCTGATGTTAATATTTGCTTTCGCTTTGATTAAGCTAATTGAGTAGACGATATAAAAGATATTATCTCTATTCTAGATATTTAATTTCTGAAGAATGAAAATAATGATTATTTATATCTAAAGATCTATTATCAAGATTAAAAAGGGACCAATTCAACTAATCTGCTAAGGATCCAGCTGGTTTTGCCACAACCTGGAGGACCTGAAATCAGCCAGACCTGACGCATTCATTAGACACTGAACAACGTATACAATTATACTTCTATTTTGAAAATGATTTCCATTTTCATCTGTAAGTTAAAACATTCGAAACTGAAGTTTTAGTCGGATTAGATTATCTTTCTAATACTTGAGAAAAAGATGTCTTGCCTCCTCAGCAATGGCTGTGGCATGCAGTTGATAATGTGATTGTCATAGTTATGAGTTTCATAGCCAATTTGCATTGTTATTTTCTACACTATTAGATCACTCTATTTACAATTAGAGATTCATTAAGAAGTTGAAGTAACCCCAAACCAACCGTTAAGTTGATTTAGTAATTTTTGCCGAAGTTTGACTGCTGCTTAACAAGTTCGAAGAACTCCTGCTTCAAGCTTGCATCATGACGAAAATCACCCCTAACGATTGAGTTGATCATGCTAGTTTCAGGTTCTTTTACTCCTCTCCATTTCATACAGTAATGTTGAGCTTTAACAAGGATTGCTAGACCTTTGGGTTCGCACAAACGTTCTATTTCGTCCGCAAGAATCATCACAGCTTCTTCTTGAATATGTGGTCTGGAAAAGACCCAGTCAGCTACTCTTGCAAACTTAGAAATTCCAATAACTTTTTCTCCGGGTTTTATTCCTATCCAGCAATCTCCAAGAATTGGAACAAAGTGATGAGAACAAGCAGATCTAACAGTTATTGGTCCAAGTGTATAGATCTCATCTAAATTTCTATCGTTAGGGAAATTAGTAACTTTCGGTTGAGGGTGATATCTGCCTTTAAATACTTCATTTAGATACATTCTTGACACGCGTTCTGCAGTTTCTTGAGTGTTATGGTCATTATCAATATCAATCAATAAAGTTTTCAGCAAATCTCTAACTCTGGTGGCAACTTCTCTCTCAAGAGTTTCAAGTTCTCCGGGCTGAATAAAATCGGAAATATTATCATTTGCATGGAATCTTGCTCCATTTGCTTGTATACGTTCGCGAATTATTTCTGAGACTAATTTGCAAGAAATTTGTTCTTTTAAATTATCCTTAACATTCTCATTAGGAGCAGTAGAAGTCATAACCTTTGTTTGTAAGGGTAAAAACCGATGACATACATTTAGAGCGCTAAGACCCTAACATACCAAGATCACTTTCGTTATGAAGAGAATACCTAGGAACTTTTCTTCGAATCAATAGACACAGTGATTTTCTAAGAGAAAGGTTATTGTTATTTCAAGAGTTTTCGCAGTTTTCAGAAAAGAATGAATATCTGAAAAAGTTATTGATTCAGCTCACTTTTTCAAAGAAATCTCCTCTAAAGCGACTTAATAGCTTTATGCCGATGAGTGGAATTGAACCACCGACCTACTGGTTACGAATCAGTTGCTCTACCCCTGAGCTACACCGGCATTAGAATCAAATTATCATCTTTCGATTTATTTTTTGAATAATTCTAATAAGCCTGGATCCAATCTGAATCCCAATTTAAGAGCTCGATTATTGAAGGAGTCAAAAAATCCTTATCGGGGATTAAGAAGAGCTGTTTGGATAGCGCTTTTCGGGTCAGCTGCTTTGGGGTTTTTTATTATGGTTACTAATATTGTCGCGGGAGAAACTGTCTCTATGAATGATCTTGCAATCCAAACCTCTGCATTATTAATTCTTGGTTTTTTATTATTTAAAGATAGAAATAAAGAGCTTAAGGATTAGGTTTTCGCCTTTAATAATTAATTTTATCTATGATTCAAAATCAAAAAAACCTACTTTAATTGGTCAATTTTCTTCTTTGGGTTACAAGCTTGAATGCTTCTATTTGATCTCCTTCCTCCCAGTTCGCAAAGCGATCACAACCTATTCCACATTCGAAGCCTGTTGATACGTCTTTTACATCATCTTTATTCCTTTTTAGTGAATCTAGATCTCCTTCAAAAACGATTTGCTTCCCTCGCTTGACTCTGGCCCGGCAATTACGTTGAATTTTTCCGTTTGTAACATAGCAACCAGCAACAGCACTTTTGCCAATTGAGAATATTGCTCTAACCTCAGCGATCCCTAAGGCTTCTTCTATCATTTCAGGTTCTAGAAGACCCTCCATAGCTAATTGGATATCTTCTAAAAGCTTATAGATAACCTCATAATCCCTTACATCAACACCATTCGCATCAGCTGCGCGTTTGGCACCCGATGCCATTGAAGTATTGAATCCAACAATGACCGCACCAGATGCCGCTGCTAAGTCAACATCAGTCTCAGTGATTTCACCTGGAGCTGAGAGCAAAACTCTTACTTGGACTTCATCTTTTGGAAGTTGCTCTAAAGAACCAAGTATTGCTTCTAAGCTACCTTGTACATCCGCTTTGAGGATGATATTTAATTCTTTAAGTTCACCTTCACTTGCTTGCCCAGACATCGAAGAAAGTGATACTCGTCTGGAAGCCATTTGCTGAGCAAGTCTTGCTGCCCGAGCATCTGTGGCACGCTCTCCAACCACTGCTCTTGCGGCCTTTTCATCTGGGTAAACTTCGAACTCATCACCTGCAGTTGGGACTTCACTGAATCCAAGAGCTTCTACTGGAAAAGATGGACCTGCTTCTTTAATCCTAGATCCGTTTTCATCAACCATCGCTCTTACTTTCCCAAGTACAGGACCCGCTGCGACTACATCTCCTGATTTAAGGGTACCGTTTTGCACTAGTAATGTTGCAACAGGTCCTTTAGCTTTATCCAAGTGGGCTTCAATAACTGTACCTTTGGCCAATCTGTCTGGGTTTGCTTGTAAATCCTCTACTTCAGTTACGAGCAAAACCATTTCTAATAGTTTATCTATGTTTTCACCTTTAATCGCGCTAACGGGAACCATTACAACGTCTCCTCCCCATTCTTCTGATAATAAATCTTGCTCTGATAACTCTTGTTTTACGCGATCGGGAGAAGATCCTTCTTTATCAATTTTATTAATTGCTACTACAATAGGGACCTTTGCTGCTCTTGCATGGCTAATAGCTTCAAGGGTTTGGGGCCTAACACCGTCATCAGCAGCTACAACTAAAATCGCTACATCTGTAACCCTGGTGCCTCTGGCTCTCATCGCTGTAAAAGCTTCATGCCCAGGAGTGTCAAGAAAAGTTAGTTTTTTAGTTGATCCATCATGTTCAGTCTCGATTTGATAAGCACCAATGTGTTGAGTTATACCTCCAGCTTCTCCTGCTGCAACCCTTGCTTTTCTTATAGCGTCTAGTAAAGATGTTTTCCCATGGTCCACGTGTCCCATGACAGTAACGACAGGAGGCCTTCTTATTAGATGTTTTAAATCTCCCTCCTCAATCATTTCAACTGTCTTCTTCGCAGCCTCTTCAACATCATCTTGAAGAACAGGTACCCCGAATTCCTCAGCAACTGTTTCGATTGTTGCTAGATCAAGTGATTGAGTAACAGTCGCAGTAATTCCTTTGAAAAATAATGATTTAATTATTTCAGAACTTTCTACACTCAACATATCAGCAAGTTCTTGAACTGTGAGATTGTCTTCTGGGACAACAATCATTTCAGGCCTTACCAGTTTTGCTTCTCTAGCGGCTCTTAATTCCATTGCACGCCTTCGTTGCCTTTGACGAGTTGTCTCTTTTTTACGTTTTTTAAGAGCAGTTAAAGGCTTGCCATTGCTTCTCTTGGCAGATTTAGGCTTAGATGGTCTAGCCAAGCTTGCCGATAGAACAACTGCTTGTTGTTCTCCTGCAAATCCACTCGTCTCTGCAGTCAGCGCATCATCATTTTCTCCAATTATATGGACTTTTTGACGCTGCTTTTGAGGCGATTTATTTCTTAAGGCATCTAGTTTTGCACTATCGTCCCAATCAGGCCTCCCTGATCTTCTTGGAGCAGTCGCAGTTCCACCTGGCCTATGGGATGGCTTCTTCGGAGCTGCTGGTGTTGGCCTATTTATTGGCGGTCTTGCTCCACTTGAATTTTCTCTTTTAGGTCTAGGACTAGTTGAAGAATCGGATTTCTTTTGAGGAGTGCTTGGTCTGGCTTGTGGCTTTTGCAGTTGCATTAATTCGCTAGGTGCAACTGGTTTTCTCATGCCAGATGGAACACCTGGACGATTATTGGAACGGTTTGGTCCAGCCGCCGCTCTATTAGGAACAACAGGTCTATTTTGTGCCCCTCCTCGATTTTGATATCCAGATCGTACTGGCCCTCCAACTCGATTGTTAGACCCTGGACGATTTTGGCCTTGAACAGGGCGGTTACCCCCTCCTCTATTAGAACCTTGCCGATTTGGGGCTCCAGGGCGGTTAGCCCCTCCTCTATTAGGAGCAGGACGATTTGTTAACCCCTGTCGATTTGTTGCCGAGACAGGTGGTTTAGGTGCTCCAGGTCTAGATGGAATTAATGATTTGTTTCTTGCTTCGTTAGTTTGAGGTTTATTTATGGGCTTTTCTCTGCGTATGGGAGCACCTACAAGTTCAAGAGTATTTCCTTTGGTTGGAGGCTGAGGTGTTCTTGTAGGGGAATTCGGTTTGTTTTGACTTTTGATTTTTTGAAAATTTCCTGGACTAACCTTATGCGCAGAATTATCAATTTGATTAATTCTTGTTTTTTGTTTTTGACTATTTGGTTGTAATTGTTTTTTATCTTGAGTGTTGATTTTTGGTCTGCTTGGAGGTGCTAATGGTCTTTTAGCCTCCTGCCTAGGAGTTCGTTGCGGTTGGTTAATAGGCTTTCTAGCTGATTGAGAACTTTTTAGTTCGATAGGAGAAACTTTCTTCTCAATTTGAGTTTGGGTCTGCGTAATAGTTGGCTTTACTTCTTGTCTTGGCTTAGGAGGCAGGGGCTTGTTTGGTTTAGAGGGTGCGTATACTTGTTGTTCTGAAGGAAGTGTATTCTTTTGATTTTTTTGGCTGTTGGATTGAATCGAATCTTGAGTTTTAACTAAAGTTTGACTTGGCTTTAAAGGGCCTTTTATCTTCGCTTGTGAAAGTTCTGAATGATCAGGAGAATTTTGTTTGAATTCAGGCTTCTGATTCTTGTGAGTTTTGATAGGACTTTTTTTAACGGAAAGAATCTCTTTATCTAATTTTTTACTTGGTTTACTGTTGGTTTTTAGACTATTGCTATTTGTTAGAAAATCTTTGATTTGATTTGCTTCAAGACTGCTTATAGAACTGCTATGGCTTTTTGCTGCGATAGCAAGCTTTCTAGCTGCGTCTAGCACATCTTTATTGTCAAGGCTCAAGTCCTTGGACAATTCATAAATTCTGATTTTGCCGCTGCTGGTCATTAATGTTGTGCTTGAACTTTAGAGTTGGTTTTAGTTGACTGAGTTCTCTTCAGGAACATCATGCCTCAGTATTTGAATCAATGCAGGTATTAAGTTCTTTTTGGAGCATATTGAAAACGCTTGAGTGAATCTCACATCTCAAAGCTTTTTGTAACCTTTTACGCTTCAAAGCTTCTTCAAAACATGACTCAGTTGGACAGAGATAAGCTGATCTTCCCATCCCGCCTGAGAGAACTACTCCATTCTGAAAATCTCTAGTAACTTTTAAAAGATACTTGCGATCAAGAACTTTTTTGCAAGCTACACACTTACGCAGAATGGGGCTTTGACTCACCGGGTTCCTTCCTCTTGTGTGATTATTTTATCTTCGCCAGTACTCGCTTCTTCAATAGTTTCTTCAATATTATTAGAAACTTCTTCTGTTTGTATTTCATCAGTATCTATATCTGATAATTGTTCATCTTGAAAGTCTTCTTCGTCTTCTGGTAAGGGATAAAGCTCTCTTAATCGTGCATCTTCTTCAGCTCTAGCTGTCTGCTCTGCCTCTAATCTCTGCTCTGCTTCTCTCTGTAAAGATTCTTCTTCTTCTCTTTGGGAAATTAATTCTGCAACCTCAGAATCTTCAGTAGCCTGATCGTATTCTTGTGAATTTTTGATATCTATTTTCCATCCTGTAAGCCTTGCAGCCAGTCTGACATTTTGCCCTTCTCTACCAATGGCAAGACTAAGTTGATCTGGAGGAACGAGTACATGAGCATGTTGACCTTCGGGATCTACAAGTCTTACTACTTCAACTCTTGCAGGACTTAATGAATTACAGATGTATTGAACAGGGTCGGAAGACCAACGAATTACATCTATTTTTTCTCCTCGAAGTTCATTTACTACTTGCTGAATTCGAGATCCTCTAGCCCCAATACATGCTCCAACAGGGTCCACCTCTCTCTCAATACTATCAACAGCTACTTTTGTTCTGGGACCTACTGCTCTTGAAGGTGGGTTTGCTTCACGAGCAACAGCAACAATTCTTACGGATCCTTCTTGAATTTCAGGAACTTCATTCTCAAATAAGTAGACAACAAGACCAGCATTTGATCTGCTTACAAAAAGCTGAGGCCCTCGTCTAGGGATTTCACTAACTTCTTTAAGGAATACTTTAAATGTTGCATTAGCCCGATAATTATCATTTGGCAATTGATCTCTTCTAGGAAGTTCAGCTTCTACCTCCGGTCTCCCTAAACCTGAACTTACTGCCATGATTACCGATTGCCTTTCGAACCTTATGACTCTGGCAGTTAGGACAGGATCTTCTAAGTCAGCAAATTCCTCTTGAATCATTCTCCTTTGCTGATCTCTTAATTTTTGGGCTAAAACTTGCTTTGTCGTAGCCGCAGCCATTCTTCCAAAATCTTCTTTCTCTGGAGTTACATCTAGAACAACGGTATCTCCAACTTGAGCATCATCGGCAACTTGCATAACTTCAGCTATTGCTATCTGATGATCATCACTTTCAACCTCTTCAACTATTATTTTACTAGCTAAAACTCTATAGCCTTCCTCTTCTAGATCTAAACCAACGTCAAAGTTACTAAAATAATCTTCTTCAAAGGGATCTTCGCTTATACCTAAATAAAGGGTTCTTCGATATCTTTCATAACCTTTTAGAAGTGCTTCTCTTAAAGCAGCTTCGACAACTTGTGATGGAAGTTTTTTTTCCTCACTAATGTCTTCAATTAAGTTATTTAAGCCTGGGAGTAGAACGAGAGCCATCGAGGATGGGATATAGAGATGAGAATGATTGGTTTAGATAGTTAATATCTAGATTTTAACCAGAAGGTGTTGTGAGTCGAACTTTAATAATGTCTTCGACTGGGATTCGTTGAGTTTTACCTTTGTGATTTATTTGAAGATCATTATCTGTCCTTTTTAGAAGCAAACCATTTGTTTGTTGTTCAATTTTTTTTAAATCCAGATAAGTAACTTCAATTGGAAAACCTTTAAAAATTTGAAAATCTTTTTCCTCAGTTAACAAATCCCCAACTCCCTCGCTGCTGATTTCTAACGTGAAAGGCCTATCAATGATTGAGGAAACTTGAATAGCCTCATCAATATCTTTAGTCAGGGTTGAGCAGTCATCAATGGTGACTTTCTTTTCGGGATTTTTGTGTCGGATATTTACTTGAATTGATAAGGGATTTAGGTGAGTAAACATCTTAAAATCGGTTACATCAAAGCCATGAGTAGTTGCTGACTTTGCTGTAAGAACTTTCAATTCTGAAACGGTTTGATTAGACAAAAGGCAGTGTCGATGTCGGGCAGGGAGCCCGAGCGGTTTTAAGTTTTGACCCGCCCCTATTTAAAGAGGTACCGTCAGGCAATTAAATATTACTAGATAAAGGTTTCGGTTACCTCTAAAATAAATCTCTTAGTGTTTTGCATTGATCTACTTTATTATTTTTTGAAGATCGGACTGGTTATGCTGAGAGTGAAAAAGTTTGGAATTATTAGGATATTGAAAAATATATTTTTCCTTGCCTCAATACTTTTTTTCTTTCTGTGCGGACCAGTAGCTTTATATGCTAATGAGGATTTTCTATCAACCGAATCACATAGTTTTGTTGCTGACGTAGCTAGTAAAGTTTCTAGGTCCGTAGTACGAATTGATATCGAAAGGGAAATTCAAACAGATGAATTCGAATCTGATTTATTAGATCCTTTATTAAGAGATCTCTTGGGGGATATGGGGTCTTTCCCAAAAAAAGAAAGAGGACAAGGTTCAGGTGTGATTATAGATAGTTCGGGGTTAGTTCTCACGAATGCTCATGTAGTTGAAAGAGTTGATAATGTGATTATCACTCTTCAAAACGGAAATCAAGTTGATGGAGCTGTTGTTGGAACAGATGAAGTAACTGATTTGGCTCTGGTAAAAATTAAAGAATTTCCTGGTTTAGAAAGTGCAAAATTGGGTGATTCAGAAGATCTTCAAGTAGGGGATTGGGCAATTGCCCTTGGTACTCCTTATGGCCTTGAAAGTACTGTCACACTTGGTATTGTTAGTAGTCTACATAGAGACATTAATACTCTTGGCTTTTCTGATAAGAGGTTGGATCTAATTCAGACTGATGCTGCAATAAACCCTGGGAATTCAGGAGGACCATTGATAAATTCAAAGGGAGAAGTTATTGGAATAAATACGCTGGTGAGATCAGGTCCAGGAGCTGGCCTTGGATTTGCAATACCAATCAACCTTGCTTCTAAGGTTACTAATCAACTGCTTGAAAATGGCGAGGTTATTCATCCCTACTTAGGTGCTCAGTTGGTTTTATTGAATGAAAGAATTGCTAGAGAGCATAATCAAGATCCAAATGCATTGATTGTTTTGCCTGAACGCTCTGGAGCACTTGTTCAATCTATTATTCCTCAAAGTCCCGCTGAAGAGGGAGGATTAAGACGAGGTGATCTGGTTATTACTGCTGGGGGGAATGAAGTTAATGATCCTAGGTCTTTACTCATGCAAGTTGAGAATGCTCAAATAGGTAAGCCATTTGAATTGGAGGTTCTTCGCAATAATAAAGAGATTAATCTTTCTATTAAGCCCGCAGCTTTACCAGGAATAAGCTAAAAATCTTGCTACTGTCACTCGAAAAGGTACGACTAAATGGATCTCCAAAATCAGATGAAACAAGCAGTTGCTCAAGCTGCTGTAGATCAAATTCAAAACGGGATGATTCTTGGTCTTGGTTCTGGATCTACAGCTGCTTTAATGATAGAAGCCCTTGCTTTGAAAATAAAATCAGGAGAAATTAAAGATGTTGTCGGAGTCACTACATCTTTTCAAGGGGAAGTCCTTGCTTCTGAATTAGGAATACCACTTAAATCACTTACCTCAGTTTCAGAAATTGATCTTGCAATTGATGGTGCTGATGAAGTTGATCCTAAATTTCAATTAATTAAAGGAGGAGGAGCTTGTCATGTACAGGAAAAACTTGTTGCTGCTTTGGCTAAAAAGTTTATTGTTGTTGTTGACTCAACGAAAATTGTTAAAACATTGAATCTTGATTTTCAATTACCGGTAGAGGTTCTTCCCTCGGCTTGGAAACAAGTTAACGAAACATTAAGAAATCTTGGAGGAGAAGGGAATCTCAGAATGGCACAGAAAAAGGCTGGACCTATTGTTACTGACCAGGGAAATTTGATACTTGATTTAACTTTTGCAAATGGAATTAAGCAACCTGAACTATTGGAAAGTCAAATTAACAACATTCCTGGTGTCCTTGAAAATGGACTTTTTGTAGATCTAACAGACGAGGTTCTAGTTGGGAAAGTAGAAAATGATGTAGTGGGTGTTGAATCACTTACAAAGATTGAGAATCTCTAATTCTTATTGACTGAGCGTGACTATGCAAACCTTCACTATTGGCTAAATGAACAACAGCAGTTTTAGTCTCATTAAAGGCTTCTTTTGAAAAATCTATAAGTGAGGTGTTTTTCATAAAAGTTTCTACTCCAAGAGCACCAGCAAATCTTGCAGTGCCTGAGGTGGGAAGAGTATGATTCGGCCCCCCAAGATAATCTCCAATAGCCTCTGGACTCCATGAACCCATAAATATTGCTCCAGCGTTCTTGATACTTTTTGATAATTCTTTGGGGTTATTTACAAGTAATTCAAGATGTTCTGGGGCGAAAGTGTCACTTAATTTTGCACAAGTTTCTAAATCATCACAAAGGACAATCAAACCCCAATCTAAGATTGACTTTTTGCATATTTCCAATCTTGGATGATTAATTAATTGACGTTCAATTTCTGCTGGCAATTTTTCAGCTAATTTTCTATCAGTAGTGATTAGTATCGCTGACGCTAAAGGATCGTGTTCCGATTGCGCTAACATGTCTGATGCAACATGTTCCAATTTTGCTGTTTGATCAGCGATTATTAGAATCTCGCTTGGCCCAGCCAAGGAATCAATGCCTACTTTTCCATAAACTTCTTTCTTTGCCAAAGTTACATAAATATTTCCTGGACCAGTAATTACATCTACTTTTGGAATTGATTCAGTTCCCATAGCAAGTGCGCCAATAGCTTGCGCTCCTCCAATACGAAAAACTTGGTTGATACCAGTAATATATGCAGCAGCTAATACGGTTTGGTTTATTTCCCCATGCGAGTTGGCTGGAGAAACCATAATGATTTGATTGACTCCTGCAACATAAGCAGGAATAGAATTCATTAACACAGTGCTTGGATAGGCGGCTCTCCCCCCAGGAATATAGATGCCTGCTTTTTCAACGGGACTCCACCTGCGTCCTAGTGATTCGCCATGCGGACCAGTGTAATTGATATTTTTTGGAAATTGAAGATTATGAAATTCTTCAATTCTTTTTTTTGCTAATAAAAGTGAATCTTGCAATTCTTTAGGAGTTTCTTCCCAAGCTTTGAGTATTAAATCTGGTGAAACTTGAAACTCTTCTGCTAGAAATCGATCAAAGCGATAAGTGTATTCTTTAAGAGCCTCATCCCCCCTATCACTAACGTTTGTAAGAATATCTTTGACTACGTTTATAGCCTGATCTTGAACGCCTCCAGATGTCCTATCTGTAATTTTCCTAAGCTCATGCTGAGCTTGCTCAATATTACTAGCTGTTTTTATAATCAAATTTTCTGAAGAGGTTTTTTGTACCTCATTTTTATTAATTATTTGCGCCATGAACTTTTGGCTATTGGTTCACTTTGATTATCTTATGCCTTAATTTTGATTTATGTAGATCTTCTTCATGGTCTTGAGGTAGTGTGGACTAACATAAGATCAAAACACTAAGCCTCCGTGGCAAATACCAAATCAGCTAAAAAGCGAATTCAAATTGCGGAACGTAACCGCCTTGAAAACAAAAATTACAAATCTACAGTTCGCACTTTAATGAAGCGATGCTTTGTTGCTTGTGGAATATTTGAAAAGGAACCTGGCGATGAATCAAAAGCAGATCTTCAGAAAACATTTAATTTAGCCTTTAGCAAAATTGATAAAGCTGTTAAGAAAGGAGTTTTGCATAGAAATACAGGAGCTAATCAGAAATCCAGACTTAGCGTCGCTCTTAAGAAAGTTTTGAAGGAAGTTGTTTGAGAAAAAATAATCTAGAATTTGATTTAGAAAGTGCATTCTATTTTTTATGTTGAGCGATTCCGAAAGTTCAATAATTGATAGTCACTGCCATATCGTATTTTCTAACTTTAATGAAGATAGAGAAAAAGTTGCACAAAGGTGGAGGTCTCAAGGAGTTAAAGCCTTGTTGCATGCATGTGTAGAACCTTCTGAAATCCCAGCTATTAAGTCAATGGCGGATCAATTTCATGAAATGAGATATGCAGTTGGAGTTCATCCATTGGATTCACATCATTGGAGACCCGAGACCCTAAGTGTTTTAAAGAAAGCAGCTCTTGATGACAGTCGAGTTGTCGCAATAGGAGAATTGGGACTTGATCTTTTTAAAGCAGAAAACTTGAGCGAGCAGCTATCGATCTTAATGCCGCAATTGAACCTAGCTTTTGAATTGAACTTGCCAGTAATTGTGCATTGCAGAGATGCCGCAAAAGAAATGCTAGAAGTTTTTTCTAAGCTCTCGAAAGATGGTTGCTGTCCAAAAGGTGTGATGCATTGTTGGAGTGGTAAAGTCCAAGAAATGAGAGAGTTTCTTAACCTTGGCTTTTATATAAGTTTTAGTGGAAATGTAACTTTCAAAAACGCTATTGATATTCATGAATGTGCAAAAGAAGTTCCCCCAAGTAGATTTCTAGTTGAAACTGATAGTCCTTTTTTGTCACCCGTTCCTCATAGAGGGAAAAGGAATGAGCCTTCTTTTGTTAAGCATGTGGTAGAAAAAATTTCAGAGCTTAGGGGCGAAAGCTTTTCAGAAATTGCCGAAAAAACAACCTACAATGCTCGGGAATTGTTTGCGTTGCCTTAAATATCATTATTTGCCCTAGTTAATTATCTGATTTGAGTGTAGAGTTATTTATTGTCTTGTATAGCGTGTTATCTGCGCTTAACCCTTTAAGGTTAAACCTTTTGAGTCAGTTTGTTCGTTGATTAAGTAAATTCATTTTCAGATCTCAGCCTTTACGGAGATTGTTTTTTGATTTTTCTTAGTAAAGATCATTTTTTGACCTAAAGGACAAGACATCAACCCCGTCCTCTAAATATAAACGCAGGTTCTCGAATGAGCAGAAGCGCAATTCAGGTAGCCAAAGCAGCTACATATCTGCCTGATTTGGTTGAGGTTCAAAGATCAAGTTTTAAGTGGTTTTTGGATAAAGGCTTGATAGAGGAATTAGACAATTTTTCTCCTATTACTGACTATACCGGTAAGCTTGAATTACATTTTATTGGTGCAGAATACAAGCTTAAGCGTCCTAGGCATGATGTAGAAGAAGCAAAAAGAAGAGATGCAACCTTTGCTTCTCAAATGTATGTTACTTGTCGATTAGTTAATAAAGAAACTGGAGAGATAAAAGAACAAGAAGTCTTTATAGGTGAACTCCCCTTAATGACTGAACGTGGTACTTTTATAATAAACGGAGCTGAAAGAGTAATAGTTAACCAAATTGTTCGAAGTCCAGGAGTTTATTTCAAAGATGAGCAAGATAAAAATGGTAGAAGAACTTACAATGCAAGTGTGATTCCTAATCGCGGAGCATGGTTGAAGTTTGAAACTGATAAAAATGATTTATTACATGTTCGTGTAGATAAAACAAGGAAAATCAATGCTCATGTCCTTATGAGAGCAATGGGTTTGTCAGATAATGATGTGATAGATAAATTAAGGCATCCTGAGTTTTATAAAAAGTCAATTGATGCTGCTAATGAAGAAGGTATAAGTTCAGAAGATCAAGCATTGTTAGAGCTTTATAAAAAGTTAAGGCCAGGCGAACCTCCATCAGTAAGCGGTGGGCAACAGCTACTTCAAACACGATTCTTTGATCCAAAACGATATGACCTAGGAAGAGTTGGTAGATATAAAATAAATAAAAAATTACGCCTAACTATTCCTGACAATGTCAGAACACTTACAAACGAAGATGTTTTATCTACCTTAGATTATTTAATCAATTTAGAATTAGATGTAGGTGGGGCAACCCTTGATGATATTGATCATTTAGGTAATAGAAGAGTAAGGTCAGTAGGCGAACTTTTGCAAAATCAAGTTCGAGTTGGCTTGAATAGACTTGAAAGGATAATTAAGGAGAGGATGACAGTTGGGGAGACAGATTCACTCACTCCAGCACAACTTGTAAATCCAAAACCTTTGGTCGCAGCAATCAAGGAGTTTTTTGGTTCAAGTCAATTAAGTCAATTTATGGATCAAACCAATCCACTCGCTGAATTAACTCATAAAAGGCGCATATCTGCCTTGGGACCAGGAGGTTTAACTCGCGAAAGAGCTGGATTCGCGGTGAGGGATATTCATCCTTCTCATTACGGAAGACTTTGTCCAATTGAAACTCCTGAAGGACCAAATGCGGGTCTAATTAATTCATTAGCAACTCACGCCAGAGTTAATGAATATGGTTTTATTGAAACACCATTTTGGAAGGTGGAAAATGGAAGATTAATTAAAGAAGGAGATCCTATTTATCTCTCAGCTGATTTAGAGGATGAGTGTAGGGTTGCTCCTGGTGATGTAGCTACAGATGAAGAAGGAAAAATATTGGCAGAACTTGTTCCTGTTAGATATAGACAAGATTTTGAAACTGTTTCTCCTGAGCAAGTTGATTACGTCCAACTATCACCTGTTCAGGTTATTTCGGTGGCGGCATCTTTAATTCCGTTCTTGGAACACGATGATGCTAATAGAGCCTTGATGGGTTCAAACATGCAAAGACAGGCAGTTCCACTTTTGCGTCCAGAAAGACCATTAGTTGGAACTGGTTTAGAGACTCAAGTCGCTAGAGACTCTGGGATGGTTCCAATTTCGAAAGTAAATGGAACAGTCTCCTATGTTGACGCAAATGCAATCGTCGTTACTGATGAAGATGGGAATGAACATACGCATTATTTGCAAAAATATCAAAGATCTAATCAAGATACTTGTTTGAACCATAGGCCCATAGTTTTTAATGGTGACCCAGTAATTGTGGGGCAAGTCTTAGCTGATGGTTCAGCATGTGAGGGAGGAGAAATAGCTCTTGGTCAAAATGTATTAATTGCATATATGCCATGGGAAGGATACAACTACGAAGACGCAATTCTCGTTAGCGAGAGATTAGTTAAAGATGATTTATATACTTCCGTACATATTGAAAAATATGAAATAGAAGCTCGTCAAACAAAGTTAGGCCCTGAAGAAATAACAAGAGAGATCCCAAATGTATCTGAAGAAAGTCTTGGGAATTTGGATGAAATGGGAATTATTCGAATAGGAGCTTTTGTTGAGAGTGGAGATATTCTTGTTGGGAAAGTAACACCTAAAGGAGAATCAGATCAACCGCCTGAGGAAAAACTCCTGAGAGCTATTTTTGGAGAAAAAGCTAGAGATGTAAGAGATAATTCTCTGCGAGTCCCCTCAACTGAGAGAGGACGAGTGGTTGATGTCAGAATCTATACCAGAGAACAAGGTGATGAGTTGCCACCTGGAGCAAATATGGTTGTAAGAGTCTATGTCGCGCAACGGAGGAAGATTCAAGTTGGTGACAAAATGGCAGGCAGGCATGGCAATAAGGGGATTATCAGCAGAATTCTTCCAAGAGAGGATATGCCTTATCTACCTGATGGAACACCTGTAGATATATGCCTCAACCCACTAGGAGTTCCAAGTCGAATGAATGTAGGTCAAGTCTTTGAGCTACTTATGGGTTGGGCTGCCTCGAATTTAGATTGTCGAGTTAAAATTGTCCCTTTTGATGAGATGTATGGACCAGAAATGTCTAATCAAACTGTTCAAGCCTATTTAAAAGAAGCTGCAAAGCAGCCAGGTAAATCATGGGTATACAACCCTGAGGATCCTGGGAAGTTACTCCTTACAGATGGTCGAACCGGTGAACCTTTTGATCAACCAGTTGCTGTTGGCTACGCTCATTTCTTAAAACTTGTACATCTAGTAGATGATAAAATTCATGCTCGATCTACAGGTCCATATTCTTTGGTTACTCAACAACCTTTAGGTGGAAAAGCCCAACAAGGTGGACAGAGATTAGGCGAAATGGAAGTATGGGCACTTGAGGCTTATGGAGCAGCATATACTTTGCAAGAGCTTTTGACTGTTAAGTCTGATGATATGCAAGGACGTAATGAAGCGCTTAATTCAATTGTAAAAGGAAAGCCAATTCCAAGGCCTGGAACTCCAGAATCTTTCAAAGTTTTAATGAGAGAACTTCAGTCATTGGGATTAGACATTGGAGTTTATACAGATGATGGAAAAGAGGTAGATCTAATGCAAGATGTAAATCCTCGTAGAAGCACACCAAGTAGACCTACCTATGAATCATTAGGTAAGGAATACGAGGAGTAGTCGACTTAATTGAAACAAATCATCTAAACACCTTAATTACTCATGACTAATAGCAATCTACGTACGGAAAACCATTTTGATTATGTCAAAATCAAACTTGCTTCGCCTGAAAGAGTGATGGAATGGGGGCAAAGAACTTTGCCCAATGGCCAGGTTGTAGGAGAAGTAACCAAGCCTGAAACAATCAATTATCGAACACTAAAGCCGGAGATGGATGGTTTATTTTGTGAAAAGATTTTTGGTCCATCTAAGGATTGGGAATGCCATTGTGGCAAATACAAGAGAGTTCGACATCGTGGAATTGTTTGTGAAAGGTGTGGTGTTGAAGTAACAGAAAGTCGTGTGAGAAGGCATAGAATGGGATTTATTAAATTAGCAGCTCCCGTATCACATGTATGGTATCTAAAAGGTATTCCTAGCTATGTAGCTATTTTGTTAGACATGCCTCTTAGAGATGTTGAGCAAATTGTTTACTTTAATTGTTATGTTGTTTTAGATATAGGTGACAGCAAAGACCTCAAATATAAGCAGCTATTAACAGAAGATGAATGGCTTGAAATTGAAGACGAGATTTATGCTGAGGATTCAACTATCGAGAATGAACCTATTGTCGGAATAGGAGCAGAGGCTCTAAAACAATTACTTGAAGATTTAAATTTAAAAGAAGTTGCGGAGCAATTGAGAGAAGAAATTGCAACTAGCAAGGGTCAAAAAAGGGCTAAGCTAATCAAAAGACTAAGGGTAATAGATAATTTTATTGCAACAAGTGCAAGCCCTGAGTGGATGGTTCTAGATGCTATACCTGTTATACCTCCTGATTTGAGACCTATGGTTCAATTAGATGGGGGTAGATTCGCCACCTCGGATTTAAATGACTTATATAGGAGAGTAATCAATAGGAACAATCGTCTTGCTCGTCTTCAGGAAATACTCGCTCCAGAGATAATAGTTAGAAATGAAAAAAGGATGCTACAGGAAGCTGTGGATGCACTTATTGACAATGGCAGAAGAGGAAGAACTGTTGTTGGTGCCAATAATCGTCCTTTGAAATCATTAAGCGATATTATCGAGGGTAAACAAGGTAGATTTAGACAGAACTTGCTTGGGAAAAGAGTTGATTATTCAGGTCGTTCAGTAATAGTAGTTGGACCTAAGTTGAAAATGCATCAATGTGGATTGCCAAAAGAAATGGCAATAGAGCTTTTTCAACCTTTTGTAATTCATAGACTCATTCGTCAGAATATCGTCAATAACATCAAAGCTGCAAAGAAACTGATCCAAAAAGCAGATGATGAAGTTATGCAAGTATTACAGGAGGTTATAGATGGTCATCCTATCCTTCTCAACCGTGCCCCTACTTTGCATCGACTGGGCATTCAAGCTTTTGAGCCTAAATTAGTGGCTGGACGAGCTATACAGTTACATCCATTAGTCTGTCCGGCTTTTAACGCTGACTTTGATGGAGATCAAATGGCTGTTCATGTGCCTTTAGCTATTGAGGCGCAAACAGAAGCAAGGATGTTAATGCTCGCTAGTAACAACATTCTTTCCCCTGCGACCGGCGATCCAATTGTTACTCCATCTCAAGACATGGTTTTAGGCTCATATTACCTAACCGCAATTCAGCCTCAAGCAACTCAGCCTAAGTTTGGAGATCATTCACACACATATGCTTCCCTTGAAGACGTTTTACAAGCTCTTGAAGATAAAAGAATAGATTTACATGATTGGGTCTGGGTACGATTTTCGGGTGAAATTGAGGATGACGATGATCTTCAGAAACCTCATAAGGTGGAGACGTTGAAAGATGGTACTCGTGTTGAGGAATGGACATATCGTAGAGATAGATTAGATGAAGATGGAAGTTTAATTAGCCGTTATATCTTGACTACCGTTGGTCGGGTAGTAATGAATCATACAATTATTGATGCTGTAGCAACGACATCATAACTCTCATAATAAATCACCTCACCATTCCCCTGAATAATTTTTGTCATGACCTCTTCCACTCCCAAAACTCGTAAATCCTCTACTAAATCAAAAGCAAAAAGAGGTTCTAAAGCAAAGAAAGCAGCAGCAATGAAAGCTGTTCCAAGACTTTCTAAAACTCCTCCACCTTTTAGAAATAAAGTAGTTGATAAGAAGGGTTTGAAAAACCTAGTTGCATGGGCCTATAAACATCATGGAACTGCTGCCACTGCTGCCATGGCAGATAACTTGAAAGACCTTGGCTTTAGATATGCAACCCAGGCAGCAGTTTCAATTTCCGTTGATGATTTAAAGGTTCCAGAGGCTAAACAAGATTTACTTGGCCAGGCGGAAGAACTAATAACTGCTACAGAGGAATGCTACAGATTAGGTGAAATCACTGAGGTCGAGAGGCATACAAAAGTTATAGATACTTGGACAGAAACTAATGAAAGATTAGTTGATGCAGTTAAAAAGAATTTCAATCAAAACGATCCATTAAATTCAGTATGGATGATGGCTAATTCAGGAGCTAGAGGAAATATGTCTCAAGTTCGTCAACTTGTTGGTATGAGAGGATTAATGGCTAATCCTCAAGGTGAGATCATTGACTTACCAATACGAACTAACTTTAGAGAAGGACTAACAGTAACTGAATATGTCATATCATCTTATGGTGCTCGTAAAGGTCTGGTTGACACTGCTCTAAGAACTGCCGACTCGGGATATTTAACTAGACGCCTGGTTGATGTCGCTCAAGATGTAATTGTGAGAGAAGAGGATTGTGGTACGACAAGATCTATTTTAATAAGTTCAGAGGACGGAAAGTTTGGTAATAGGCTTGTTGGACGTTTGACATCTGAACAAGTAGTTAATGCAGATCAGGAAGTTTTAGCTGAAAGAGATACCCCAATTGATCCTCAGCTATCTAATAAATTTGAACAAGCACAACTTCAAGGCGTCAGGGTTAGGTCTCCTCTTACATGTGAGGCGACAAGATCTGTTTGTCGTAAGTGTTATGGTTGGGCTCTAGCTCATAATCAATTAGTTGATTTAGGGGAAGCAGTAGGCATTGTAGCCGCTCAATCTATTGGTGAGCCAGGAACTCAACTAACTATGAGAACTTTCCATACGGGGGGAGTATCAACAGCAGAGACTGGTGTTGTCCGCTCCACTGTCTCAGGAAAAGTTGAATTTGGTTCAAAGGCACGAGTGAGAGGTTATAGAACACCGCATGGCGTTGAAGCTCAGCAAGCAGAAGTTGATTTTAACCTTAGTATTCAACCTGCTAGTGGTGGGAAGCCTCAAAAAATAGATATACCAATTGGTTCTCTACTCTTTGTAGATAATGGTCAAGAGATTGATATAGATGTGACTGTTGCTCAGATCGCTAGTGGTGCTGTGCAAAAAAGTGTTGAAAAGGCGACTAAAGATGTTATTTGTGATTTAGCAGGACAAGTTAGGTACGAAACAATTATCCAACCTAGAGAGGTTACAGATAGACAGGGTAATATAACTCTTAAAGCCCAGCGACTTGGTCGACTTTGGGTGCTAGCAGGAGACGTATATAATTTGCCTCCAAATGCTATGCCAGTTGTATCTGGTAATGTTTCTGTCAATGAGGGACAAGTTTTAGCTGAAGCTAGCCAGGCAAGTGAGTTTGGAGGAGAGGTAAGACTTAGAGATTCTATCGGTGATTCTAGAGAAGTTCAAATAGTAACAACGTCGATGACTTTAAAGGATTTTAAATTACTAGAGGAGTCGACTCACTCAGGTGAGATATGGCATCTTGAAGCTCAAGATGATACTCGTTATAGATTAAATACTATTCCTGGAAGTAAGATTGGAAATAATGAGGTAATAGCAGAGTTAGCAGATGACCGTTTTAAAACTGAAACGGGGGGACTTGTTAAATATGCTCCTGGATTGACTATTAAGAAAGCTCGTTCTGCAAAGAATGGTTATGAAGTTAGTAAAGGTGGCACCCTTTTATGGATCCCGCAAGAAACTCATGAAATTAATAAGGATATTTCATTGTTGATGATTAAAGATCGTCAATGGATAGAGGCAGGAACAGAAGTTGTAAAAGATATTTTTAGTCAAACGTCTGGAATAGTTACCGTTACTCAAAAAAATGATATTCTTAGAGAAATTATAGTTAGAAGCGGTACTTTCAAGTTATGCAAAGAAAGTAAAGTACTTGATAGGTTTGAGGGTGATGGTCAAATAATTAATCCTGGTGAAACTATTGCAAAAGGTATTAAGACTGATGCGATGGTAATGGTTCAATCAGTTGAAACGCCAGAAGGCAAAGGCCTATTATTGAGACCTGTAGAGGAATTCACCATTCCTGATCAAGCACAATTACCCGAGTTAGAGCATGTTAAACAGCCTAAAGGCCCATCACTAGGAATAAAAGCGTCTCAAAGACTTGCTTTTAAGGATGGTGAGCTTATTAAATCTGTTGAAGGTATTGAATTGCTTAAAACACAACTCATGCTTGAGACGTTTGAGACAACTCCACAAATGACAGTAGACGTAGAGGTATTACATGACTTAAATTCAAAGGGTGTTGATAGATTAAAGTTAGTTATTCTTGAAAGTATTTTAGTCAGAAGGGATACAACATCTGATTCAAGCCATGGGTCAACCCACACTGAATTACAGATTAAAAATGCTCAGATTGTTAAAGCTGGAGACGTTGTTGCTACAACGCAAATCTTGTGTAAGCAAGAGGGAGTTGTTCAACTCCCTCTTGCTCTTGATGGTGATCCAGTTCGTCGACTGATCGTTGAAAGAGAAGAAGATACAGTAACACTTGATTCTAAAGGAACTACTCTTTTGAAAGTTGGTCAACGAGTAGTAGATGGCGACCTTGTTTCAAAAAATCAACCAATAGGTGCTTGTGGGGAAATTGAGAAGGTTGATGGAAAGCAAGTTAAATTACGCCTTGGTAGGCCATATATGGTTTCACCAGATTCAGTTCTTCATGTTCGTGATGGAGATTTGGTACAGAGAGGGGACGGTCTGGCTTTGTTGGTTTTTGAAAGACAAAAGACAGGAGATATTGTTCAAGGCTTACCAAGGATCGAAGAATTACTTGAAGCTCGTAGGCCTAGGGATTCAGCTATTTTGTGTAAGAAGTCTGGAACAGTAGATATCAAAAAAGGGGATGACGATGAATCTATAATCGTATCTATTATTGAGGACAATGATGCAATTTCTGAATATCCAATTCTACTAGGACGTAATGTAATGGTTAGAAATAGCCAACAAGTTGTAGCTGGTGAGTTCTTGACGGATGGACCAGTAAATCCTCATGAGCTTTTGGAATGTTTCTTCACAGACTTGCGTGATAAAAAGCCTCTAATGGATGCAGCTCAGGAGGCAATAGCCAAGCTTCAGCATAGGATGGTAAGTGAAGTTCAAAATGTTTATAAATCTCAGGGTGTGGCTATAGACGATAAGCATATAGAGGTAATAGTTCGTCAGATGACTAGTAAAGTGCGAATAGAAGATGCGGGAGATACAACATTTTTGCCAGGTGAATTGATAGAACTAAGGCAAGTTGAAGATACTAATCAGGCAATTTCTATTACTGGAGGTGCCCCTTCGGAATTTACACCTGTTTTACTTGGAATCACAAAGGCATCTCTTAATACTGATAGCTTTATATCAGCGGCTTCATTCCAGGAAACGACTCGTGTTCTTACCGAAGCTGCTATTGAAGGTAAGTCTGATTGGCTTCGCGGACTCAAAGAGAATGTAATTATTGGTCGCCTGATACCTGCTGGTACAGGTTTCAGTGGATTTGTTGAAGAGTTAAATGCTGAAGCTGGCCCTCATCCAGATATTCTCGCAGAAGATCCAGCTGGCTATCGAAGGATACAAAACCTTAGACCTGACTATACTGTTGATATGCCTTCTTCCCCAGTTGCCAAAAATACTTCTGTTTTAGATGACCCTAGTGAAGAGGATTTAGAGGCAACTAGAAGTAGACATGGAATTGATCCTACAACCAGTAACTTCGCAGCATTTGCGCGCCCAACTGGTGATGATGATTCTCCTGAAGACCAAATGCCAGACCCTGCTGCATTGGAGGGTTTGCAAGAAGAGGGTTTACTCTCAGATGAATAAATGAATTTTTCTACAATATTCCTCTAATTTTTCTAATATTTAATTCTTCCATTTAAAGTCCATCGATGATTGATCCTCCTGTAGTCCCTAAGCGTAAATTACCTCGCTATGGCTTTCATACACATACTGAACGCATTAATGGTAGATGGGCAATGATTGGTTTTATTGCACTTGTACTTTTGGAGTTTAAATTGGGACATGGCTTAATGAATTGGTGATAAAACTTCCTCAACTATCAAGTAATTTATCCTTGCTTGGCTTAAGTTCGGAAGATCTTGAAGAATTTGCCCGTAAAGAAGGTGAAAAAGCTTTTCGTGGTAGGCAAATTCATGAATGGATTTATCAAAAAGGGGCAAAAAGTTTAAATTCAATAACTGTCCTTCCAAAGGAATGGAGAGATTCCTTAGAAAACAAAGGAATAAAGATTGGAAGACTTGATGAAATCAATAAAGTTGTATCAGAAGATGAGACTTTAAAATTATTGATGGGGACTATCGATGGTGAGATTATAGAGACAGTTGGAATACCAACAGATAAAAGACTTACTGTTTGTGTTTCAAGTCAAATTGGTTGTCCTATGGGCTGCAAATTTTGTGCGACTGGCAAGGGTGGGCTTAATAGATCTCTTAATGTGAATGAGATAGTTGATCAAGTTATTAGTGTTAGAGAAACAATGAATAGGAGACCTACTCATGTTGTCTTTATGGGCATGGGAGAGCCACTTTTAAATATTCATAATGTTTTAGACTCTATTGAATGTCTTACCAATGATATTGGCATTGGTCAAAGGAAGATCACGGTTAGCACTGTTGGGATACCGGATACTCTCCCAGATTTAGCAAAATCAGCTCAAGAGCGTTTAGGAAGAGTTAAATTCACACTTGCTGTTAGTCTTCATGCACCTAATCAGACATTGCGTGAATCAATTATTCCCTCAGCTAGTTCTTATCCAATCGATTCATTACTCACAGACTGTAAAAAATATATAGAGCTTACTGGTAGGCGAGTAAGTTTTGAGTATATCCTACTTGGGGGGGTTAATGATAAAAATATACATGCAGAGCAGTTAGCAAATCTGATGAGAGGATTCCAGAGTCATGTTAATTTGATCGCCTATAATCCAATCGCTGAGGAGGACTTTAAACGACCAAGCCAAGCCAGGGTTAATGGTTTTAGAGAACTATTAGAAAAAAAAGGAGTCGCTGTAAGTATTCGTGCAAGTAGAGGTAGCGATAAAGATGCAGCATGTGGACAATTAAGAAGGCAAACAATCGATAAAATAAAAATAAATTAGGCATGAAATATGTGACTTTTGAGCTTCTATGACATTTATTGATTGGTTCATTTTATTTGTTTATTTAATTTTTTCCTTGATATTAGGAGTTTATATATCTCTAAAAAATCGTAATGAAACAGACTATTTTGTTGCTGGCCGTCGTTTGAATGGTTTGCTTGCAGGTATGTCTATGGCTGCGACAACGTTTTCAATTGATACACCTCTTTATGTGGCCGGTATTATTGGAACTAGAGGGTTGGCTGGGAATTGGGAGTGGTGGAGTTTTGGTCTTGCACATGTTGCTATGACAGTTGTCTTTGCTCCACTTTGGAGGCGTAGTGGAGTATTAACTGACGCAGCATTCACTGAATTACGTTATGGGGGCCGGGCAGCAGCTTATTTAAGAGGTATAAAAGCTTTTTTGCTCTCTGTCCCAATCAATTGTATTGGGATTGGTTATGCTTTCTTAGCAATGCGTAAAGTCGCTGAATCATTAGGTGTGGTAGACGGACATATTGTATTTGGGACCTTTACTGACACAATACTTTTAATGATTTTAGTTGCTTTATTTTTGCTTATTTACACTGTACTAGGTGGGCTTTGGGCAGTAGTGGTTAATGATTTTGTACAACTAATATTGGCTCTTATAGGCGCCTTTGCTGTTTGCTTTGTGGCCCTTGAGGCTTCAGGCGGTATGACCGATTTGTTAACAAAGTTAGAGGTGCTAGATCGACCTGAGCTCCTCTCTTTATTTCCATGGACATTAAATAAAGATGGTTTTAATTGGTTGGATAGTTCAGGAATAAGTATTAGTACTTTTTTCGCTTTTATTTCTTTGCAGTGGTGGAGTTTTAGACGAAGTGATGGTGGTGGGGAATTTATACAACGTTTATTGGCTACTAGAGATGAAAAACAAGCGACTTTGGCAGGAATAGTTTTTTTAATTATTAATTATATTGTTCGCAGTTGGCTCTGGGTTTTAGTGGGCTTGGCTGGCTTAGTTCTCTTGCCTGAACAAACTGACTGGGAATTAAGTTATCCAAAACTCGCTATTACATATTTGCCACCTGTGGGACTTGGATTAGTCGTTGTTTCATTGGTTGCTGCATTTATGAGTACCTTAAGTACTTCAATTAATTGGGGGGCAAGTTATCTTGCTCATGATCTGTACAAAAGATTTTTGAGGCCATCGGCTGGCCCTAGAGAAATGATTCTTGTGGGCCAGACTGCAAGTATTTTCTTGCTTCTTATTGGAGTCGTCATGGCTTTATTTAGTAACAGTATTGGTTCCATGTTTAGACTTGTAATTGCAATAGGTACAGGCCCAGGTGCTGTTCTTGTCCTTAGGTGGTTTTGGTGGCGAATTAATGCCCAAGCAGAACTTTCGGCAATGTTGAGTGGTTTTTTTATAGGCTTAATCACCTCAGTTTCACCCTATTTCACAATTGAAGATTTTGGGAAAAGACTCTTATTCACTACTTCATTTTCAGCTTTGATTTGGCTGCTAACTTTACTTTTTACTGAGCCAGAGTCAGAGGAGACACTCAATGAATTTGTTAAACAGGTAAAACCTCCAGGACCTGGTTGGGGGCAAATAAGAAAAAATTTAAATATTGAGCCAGTTGACTCCTTTTCAGTTCTTGGATCACGTTTTGTTTTAGGCTCAGGAATTCTTTATGGTGGATTAGTTAGTATTGGAGCTTTCTTATTACATCAAGAAAGGAGTGCTTGGATTGCACTATCTATTGCAGTGAGTTGTATTTTTTTAATAAAGAAAACAAGATTATTAACTGAATAAGTTGACCCTTCATAGCCAAATGGTCAAAATTTAGAGAAGAATGAAAATCTACTAAACTTTCAACCTTGGGTTTCTTACGTACAACTATTTTCCCTATCTTGATAGTATTGCTTTTTGGTGTCGCTTTATTTGCAGTCAGTGCTCGTATATGGCTTCCTGGGGATATGCTTGCACCAGCACCAATTAATTGAGCTTGCTTTTTTTCAGTTAGGGCTATGAATGATGCAAATCAAAATATAAGTAAAGAAGGGTTGGCTAATTTGGCCATAGACCCTGATCTATTGGCTAGAGAATTAGCAGCTCAGTTAGCTGGAGATCCTTTAGATGAAATTGAACTAGACAAATCTGATGAAGATCTAGTGAATTCATCGAAAGAATGTGATCTTGCATTGAAATTGCTTCAATCTGGCACTGAAGAAAGACTTCAAGGCCTTAGAGTATTTTGTGAATATAGAGATTCTAGAGCTCTTCCATTTTTAGTACCTTTACTTGATGAACCCTCTCCTGTCGTGAGGATGAGTGCTGTTTATGCCTTAGGTAGAAACCCTTGTCCACAAGCTATTCACCTTCTACTGCATTTGTTGAGGTTTGATAGTAATGCTTATGTTCGAAAAGCTACTGCTTGGAGTCTTGGAAATTACTCAGATGCCCCTGTTCTAGAACCTTTGATTAATGCCTTAAAACAAGATGTTGCTGCTGTTCGATTGTGGGCATCAAGCTCTCTAGCAGAGGTTGGACTTAATTCATTAGGAAGCTCTTTGCCAGCAGCGAATCAATTGCTTGAAAGTTTACAAATCGATGTTGAACCAATCGTGAGGAGTAACTGTATTTGGTCTCTTGGTCGCCTTTACAGCCTTTTGAGTGAGGAAATCAAAATCGAGATAGAAGAGGCTTTCATTTCTGTTTTACTAAACGACCGTGAGCCTTCTGTTCGTTATGAAGCCAGGACAGCTTTAGAGCAATTGGATAATCATGAGGTACAAAAAAAATTAAAATCTTTAATTGATGATGGGCAATTGGTTTAATTTTTGGTACAAAAACAATTCGTTGTAATTAATAATTCGCGTTTCTAGAGTTTTTTTCTATATCATGCTTGACTTAGGGCCTATCTTTCATGCCACAAAGAACATTGCGTTTTAAAATTCGACAAGATGGACGGGTTGAAGAAACCGTTGAAGGTCTTGTTGGAGAAGCATGTATCGATTTAACTGAGAGGCTTGAGGATGCCTTAGGCACCGTTGAGAGGAGAGAACCAACTTCTGATACCTTTCTTCGTGAAAAGGTTCAAAAACAGACTATTACTGCAGAAATCCACTGATGTCACATTTCAGCACAGTAAAAACTCAACTTCGCAAGAAAGAGTTTTTAAAACAAGCTCTTATAGATTTAGGGTATGTACCCAACGAAGGCGAAAATTTGGTTAGAGGTTACAGAGGACAAACAGTAAAAGCTCAAGTGACTGTTGAAATGAGCAAAGGAGCAGACATTGGATTTCGTTGGAATGAAGGGTCAAAATCATATGAACTTGTAACAGACCTTGATCTCTGGAAACAGTCAATACCAATCGAGAGATTTTTAGCTCAGGTCACCCAGCGTTATGCTCTAAATACTGTTCTTGATTCAACTGCTCAAGAAGGATTTCAAGTATCTGAGCAAAAGAGAAATCTAGATGGATCAATAGAATTAGTAGTTACTCGTTGGGACTCCTGACATTACTTATTGAAATTGACTTTTGACACTAGCGCAGCTTTTCAAACTAGGTCTAGTGAATACCAGAAATCATCTGATATTCATGATACAAATGCTGCTTTTGAAGCAGCTATCAGTGAAGATTTCGAGCTTAGTGGTAGAGATCCAGTACTTGGAGGGAAGTTAAGAGAAAAAGCTGTTTGGGTTGATGAGAGAAAATGTATTGGTTGTACGTACTGCAGTTCAGTTGCTACTAATACTTTTGCCATGGAGCCAGAGCAAGGGAGAGCAAGAGCGTTTAGACAAGATGGAGATAGTGATGAATTAATACAAGAAGCCATAGATACCTGCCCTGTTGATTGCATAGATTGGGTATCTTTTGAAGACTTACTTAAATTGGAAGAAGTTTTAAAGAATCATCATTTTAGGAATTTAGGGTTACCACCCGTTACTTGATTTTTAAATACAGAGAAGTGGCAAGAATTAAAGATACTAAAAACAATTTAATACCAAGAAGAAGGTTTGGTAGAACAGAGATTCAGATGCCCGTCTTATCTCTTGGAGGAATGCGCTTTCAACAAAGCTGGAAGGATTTAGACCCTAAAGAGATTAATAATCAACAACAGGACATCTTACAAAAAACTATTAAGCATGCGACTCAAAAAGGTATGCATCATATAGAAACTGCTCGTCATTATGGAACATCCGAGCGCCAGATAGGCTGGGCTTTTTGTCAAATCGATGACCCAAAAAGAATATTGCAAACGAAAATCCCACCAAATAATGATCCTTCGATATTTGAGCACGAACTTGAGTTAAGTATGGGTAGATTAGGTTCTAAGAAAATTGATTTATTAGCTATACATGGTATCAATCTTCCTGAACACTTAGATATGACTATTCGTCCTAATGGATGTCTAGAAATTGTTCGTCGTTGGCAAAAAGATGGTCTTATTGGTCATGTGGGATTCTCAACTCATGCAAACGTCGACCTGATAATTAAAACAATTGAAACGGGACTTTTTGATTATGTTAATTTGCATTGGTATTATATTCGTCAGGAAAACGAAAGAGCTTTACAAGCAGCAAATTCTAATGATATGGGGGTTTTTATTATAAGTCCCACTGATAAAGGAGGGCATTTACATACACCTTCATTAAAACTTTTAGAGTTATGTAGTCCTTTGCATCCAATAGAATTTAATGATCTATTTTGTTTGAGTGATAAAAGAATTCATACATTAAGTGTTGGAGCGTCAAAGCCTGAAGATCTAATTATTCATTTAAGTGCAATTGATAAAATGGATAGTATGCATGGGTTAATTAGTATTATAGATAAACGACTTATGGATGCCTTATATAAGTCGCTTGGTGAGTCTTGGTCGACTACTTGGAATATAGGTTTACCTAGTTGGGATCAGACTCCAGGAGGAATTAACATACCTATTTTATTATGGCTAAATAATTTATTAGAGGCTTGGGATATGGAAAGCTTTGCTAAAGATCGTTATGGCCTTTTAGGCAGAGGAGGACATTGGTTCCCAGGTTCAAACGCAGATTGCTTGGATTGTGAAGTGAGCGAGGATGACTTGAAAAAAGTTTTGGTTAAAAGCCCGTGGAGTTCTGAAATACCTTTTGTCCTTAGAAAATTGAAAGATAGATTGGGGGGAGCAAGAAGAGATAGATTATGGGGAATTTAGTGACCTAAAGGCTGTTTTTTGGGTTTGCCAATTGCTCTTGGATATTGATTGGGACATTTATTAATAGAATTAATCCTAATAATATTTCTAATACCGCGGTTGTTAGGGAGTATGAATTTATGATTGAGTTGGATCTCTGCATTTAGTTCAGTTAAAGCTTTTTTTAGTATTTGTTGTTCAGCTTCACTCCAGCTCCCCTTGAATATGAGCGCTTGACCTGTCGACTTTAAAAAAGGGATGAGATATTCTGCTACTACATTTGCAGATGCAACTGCTCTTGCAATGGCATAGTCAAAATTACTTCGAAGGATGGGATCCCTCCCCGCTTTCTCAGCGCGTTCAGTTACGACTGTTATACGAGAATTTAATCCAAGTTCTTTAGAAACTTCTTTTAGAAAAGTCGTTTTTTTAATTGAAGAATCTAGAAGAGTAATATTAGAATTTGGCATTGCTATAGCTATGGCTATACCAGGAAATCCACAACCCGAACCTATATCAATATATTTGTGAGAAAGTTCTGGGTACTGAAGTTCTTTTTGAAGTGGCAACAAGCTATCACATACTTGTCCAGTCCAGAAGTTATCTCCATCAACTAAACGGGTAAGGTTTGTCTTCTTATTCCATTCTTTAAGCAATTCTTGCAAATGGATGAATTGAGCTAATTGTTTTTCACTTGGGATCCATTTAAGCTCATTCCATATCGTGAGATGATTTGCTTTTTGGTTTTTTTTATTATTAGACATTTTGAATTGTTTTTTGAAATAGTCAGGCCTGAGATATTTAGATAAAATCTATACATTATTAGATCATATTTTCTTTCGTTGACTCCTTCTTTCAATTGTTACGAACTGCTTGGGGTCTCACCCTCTGCAAATAATGCAGAGCTTAGAAAAGCTTTTCGTCAATTAAGTAAGCGACTTCATCCGGATACGACATCTTTGCCAAGTGATGAGGCGACAAGGCAATTTCAAAATGTTTGTGAGGCTTATGATTTATTAAGTGATCCTGTCCTAAGGGCGAACTATGACTTATTGATAGAGAAAGAGAATAATCTTATAAGTCAGCAAAAAGAACCCTATTTAATCAATATAAAACCTGTACAATTTTCTAAATCAATAGGAGTAAGGCGACCACTATCGGGTGGAGAACTGTTTTCACTTCTTCTTTTAATTACTTCTATTGTCTTAAGCCTGGCTTTAGTAGTGTTTATTTCTTTTTTAAGAGGCACAAACTTAGAGTTTACTCCAAGTTGGTTGATGTAAGTGGATTTTTTAGAAATAATTATATAGCACAGTTATTGGAATTCTTTTAAAAAAATCCTAGGGTAGAGAATTTAAACCCTCTTGGATTGCAAAGTAGCATTTCTCTAGTTCTTCATCTGTAATACACAGTGGTGGCATTAGATAAACTACATCTCCTAATGGCCTAATGAAAACACCAACCCTCAATGCACTTGCTTTCATGATTTTCCCAACGGAACTTAAATATCCTTTTTGACCTTTTACTTTAATATTAAAAGCAGCAATGCTTCCTGTAATTCTTGGACATTCAATTCTTGGATCTTTAACTATTTTTTGTAGATGAGGTAGATGACGTGACTCAAAATCCAAATATTTTTGAGGGGAGTTTTCTAAAAGATCTAAGCTGGCATTGGCGGCTGCGCAGCCTAAGGGGTTAGCTGTGAAACTATGACCGTGCCAGAAAGTTTGCTTTGGATCTTCCCCAAGGAAACCTTCAGAAATTCTTTTACTGGACATAGTAACTCCCATCGGAAGGAAGCCACCTGTTAACCCCTTTGAGAGTGATATAAGGTCTGGTTTTAACCCTGCTCTTTGAAAAGCGAATAGTTCTCCACACCTTCCAAAGCCAGTTAAGACTTCATCTGTTATTAGTAATGTATTCGCCTGGCGAATTCTTTTTTCGACTTCTACTAAAAATTCTGAACGAACCATGCGCATCCCTCCAGCCCCCTGCACTAATGGCTCAAGAATTACCGCAATAGTTGGTTTCCTTAAGAGGTGATCAAGGGTTCCTAAAACCTCCTTTTCTCGTCTTTCAAAACTTTCATCGCCCCACCATGTCTCAGGCCAGGGGACTCTGCTAACTGGAAATAGCATTTGATCAAAAGGCTTGCTAAATATATTTCGCTCGCCTACGGCCATTGCTCCAAATGTATCTCCATGGTAGGCACCTTCGAATGCAATGATTTGAGATCTATTATCACCTTTATTTTTCCACCATTGACGAGCCATTTTTAAAGCCACTTCTACTGCTGTAGAGCCATTATCTGAAAAGAATAACTTTTCTAGACCTGTTAATTTACTGAGTCGATTAGCTAAGAGCTCAGCTTGAGGATGAGTGAAATCTGCAAAGATAATTTGTTCTAATTGCTCTGCTTGAGTTGCGATAGCCTTAGCAATATATTCATTTGCATGACCATGAAGAGTGACCCACCAGCTACTTATGCCATCGATTATTGGAGCTCTATCTTTAGGAAGTAAAAGGGCACCTTTGGCTTCTTCAACCAATAATTGCGGCTTAGAGGATGTAAGTTGTGTGAATGGTGGCCATATATGAGGATTCTGAATAGTTTGATTTGAATTTTCTTTCTCATTCATCAAATTTAGTTTCCCCTCTTGTTTCATTTAACTTGATTGAAGTCAAAATAATCTTTTGATTAAGAAAAAAATAAAATTTTAATTTTGAATGTATTTTTTAAGCTTTTGATCTACTTGCTGTTTAATCCATTCTTGTGAAAGTACTTTTGCGCTGACTTCGTCAAAGATAGGAAGACTTGCAAGAATTGTAGTATCTCCAAATTGCTCTAGAGTCTTTGGATTGTCTGTGTGTGGAGGGCCGTTTAATACTATTCCTAATACATCTAAATTTCTATGTTTCAAGGCCTCTAAACTTAATAAGGTGTGATTGAGAGTCCCAAGACCTGTCCTGGCTACAAGAATTATAGGAGCTCCCCAAACCTCTAATTGGTCTATTTGTAGCCAATCCCGATTTAAAGGAACCATTAATCCACCTGCAGTCTCGATGATTATTAATTCATCTAAGTCAGGTAATTTTAATTTGCTTGGTTCAATAAAACCAGATTCTTGTTCGGCAGCCCAATGTGGAGAGACAGGCTCCTTGAATTTATATCTTTCAGGAAGATAGCGGTTAGGTTCAAGATTTAAAAGATTGCAAACAGTTTTGGTATCAGTACCTTCCTTTGTTCCACTTTGAATGGGCTTCCAGTAGATACCTTTAAGACCTTGTACAAAAAAACTACTAACTATCGTTTTACCTACATCTGTATCTGTACCACAAATAATAATTCTTTTTGAGAAAGAACTCATCGCTTTATTAATAAAAACTGAATTGACCAACTAAGGCTTACTTGCTTATCCTTGTTGGAAATTGGCCAAAAAGACAACAGATGTCGCCAATCTGAAACACTTAATTGCTCTTTCTGACTACTTTGTGCTCCGACCTTGATCATAGGTTTTAATAAAGAAGTCGCTTTCTTCGCTGTTTGTTTAATAACTTCAATTTTATTATATAAAATACTTTGCTTTGGAACGACTCTAATTAGTGAGTCGTATGATGGTAAATCAAGAGCCGTACATGTTAAATTTGCTTTTTCTGCAGCTTCGTACCATTCTGGAAAACTTCCCTTTATTGGGATCGCTAAAGCAATCCAGCCATCTAAGCTTAGAGAATTCAACCATTCCTTAAGCTTCTTTTGAGGATTATTAAGCCAATGCAAAACAAAACTTGACGCTAATAAATTTGGTTTTTCAGACCACTTAGGTAACCCATTATTTAAATCCCAAAGTTGTTTAATACTCTTTTCTGAATGTTGATCAATCATTTTTTTAGAATTATCTAATCTTAGTACATATTGGTTTGGATGTAGATCTTCTAATGATTTAGCGAGTAGTCCAGTGCCAGAACCAAGGTCAACCCATAGTCCATGTTTAATTGAATGATGAGAACATATTTTTGCAAGTTTTAAAGCTGTACTTTTTTGAATTGATGCTGATTCGTTATAACTTAATGCAGCATCGTTAAAGTTTTTATTAACTTGGCTAGACCATGTTTTTTGCATGATCAAATTCTAGCCAGTGTTTGACTTTTTTGATGTTTTTAATTTTTGTTATGGTATGCCCCTCGTCTTGAAGGTTGATTATGTTAGGTACGGCATCTAACTGGTGTATTAAATCTTCAGATAGCTTTTCTTTCGTTTGATTAGCCAAGATATAGTCTTGTTCACTGTTAACAATAAGTACTTTGGCAGAATTATTTATGCCAATTGGTAGAGAATCAGAATTAACAAGAAGTTTTAAATCATTTTGTAATCTCAATCTTCCTGAATCTGATATATGAAGGAAATTTGATTTGGATGACTTAATATCTATGTAATTCGGTTTATAAGCTTTTATATGAAATTTTCTTAACATAGATGCTTCATTAGGCGTATTAATTGCATTCATCATCCTATTAAGGGCCAGTTTTATCGGACGATTTTCTTTGCCAATTGGAATAAAACAGCTAAAACTATTTATTAATACAATATGAGTAGCTGAGTGTAAAACTTCTTTATCTATCAAATGCGAGCCAAGAGAGTGACATATAGCAACTCTTTTCAGTTCGATTTGATTTGAGTTATGACTCCATTTTGGTGTATATGGTCTGATGTTTTTATATCCGCGTTCATAAGTTTGCCATTCCCAATCACAACTTTTAAAAATCTTTTCCCAATTTGACCATTGATGACTATCACCAGCCCAGCCATGCATAGCAATTATTTCTTTCATTTGTTTTTAAGAACTTCGATAAGTCTTTCGAAGGCCTGAACGGGAGTATTTCGCCTGATTACTAACCTAAGTCTCGATTTGCCTTCAGGGACAGTTGGTGGACGGATCGCAACAGTTAGAAGGCCTTGTGCCTCAAGTCTTTGTTGATAAACCATGGCTAATTCGTCTGAACCTAGAATTATAGAGATTATTGGACCTTCCCCAACAGGCCGTTGCCATCCAATTTGAGACAACTTGTCTCTTAAAGCTATTGATTTCTCTTTCAGTTCGCTACCCCAGGTAGGGTTGTTTTCAATTAGATTTAATGCGGCTAAAGCACTTGCACAAAGTGGAGGAGCTAAAGCAGTTGTATAGCGAAAGGCCCCACAGTTTTGTATTAAATTTTCTCCTGTTATTTGATCTGTTGCTAGAAATGCTCCCCCACTTCCAAATGCTTTGCCGAAGGTTCCACTGATAATTGATATTGGGTCTTTGAGTCCAAAAGATTCTCCTCTTCCTTCTGGACCCATAACGCCAAAAGCATGGGCTTCGTCTATCAATAACTTGGAATCATACTTAATGCATAGTTTTGAAATTTCTTTTATGGGTGCTGTTGTACCCTCCATACTAAAAAGGCTTTCAGTAATTACTAAAGGTTGTTTTTGAGGATTGCTTTGTCTGGATTTTTTTAAAAGTCTTTCTAGTTCAGATAAATCGTTATGCTTGAATCTAATGAGCTTTGCTCCACTTGCTTTCACTCCAACGAGCAGAGAATGATGTATCAGACGATCACAAATAACAGGCGTGTGACGATCAGTAAGTGCTAAAACTGCAGCCAGATTAGCCTGAAACCCACTCGGATAAATCAGGACAATTTCACGATCAAGCCATTGGGCAAGCTTCGTTTCAAGTCTTTGATGAATATTTCTACTACCAGTAATAAATCTTGATCCTCCAGAACCAACTCCATCACTTTCTAAGGTTTGTCTAGCTGCCTCAATTAATAATGGATGTCTTGCCAGATCTAAATAGTCATTACTCGCTAGGTCGATTAACGTGATTTGATTATGATTTTCATCTACTCCAATCAATTCTGATGATCTTTCCCCTGGAACCCAAGTCCTCAGTTTACGAATTCTATAGTTAGGGATTGCAGGCATATTGTTATTTTGTATTTAAAGATTGGGGTGTTGGCTTAAAATTTTTCTTTGGTTTCTTGATTTTATTATGTATACACATCAAAAATCATGTGGTCATAGAATAATCCCTTAGGATTTAGCAATGACTTCATCAGAAAGAGATACGTCTGAGAACGAAATCCTCCAAAACAATTTAAATCCAAAGGAAATCTTTCCATTTGCATTGGATGAGTTTCAACTTAAAGCAATTGACTCACTCAATCAAGGGCATTCTGTAGTTGTCAGTGCTCCTACGGGATCAGGAAAAACCTTAATTGGAGAATATGCAATTTATAGAGCGATTTCTCATGGAAATAAGGTGTTTTATACAACCCCCTTAAAAGCTTTATCTAATCAAAAACTAAGAGACTTTAGGAATCAATTTGGTTCTAGCAATGTGGGTCTTTTAACAGGTGATTTAAGCCTGAATAGAGAGGCTTCGATTCTTGTTATGACTACTGAAATTTTTAGAAATATGCTTTATGCAGCAGCAGATAGAAATGATGACCCTCTACTTGATATAGAAACTGTTGTTCTTGATGAATGTCATTACATGAATGATGCTCATAGAGGAACAGTGTGGGAGGAATCAATTATTCATTGTCCTAAATCCGTTCAGTTCGTTGCTCTATCGGCAACGGTTGCCAATTCAGGTCAATTAACTGATTGGATTGAGCAAGTTCACGGACCTACAGATTTGATATCTAGTGATTTAAGACCAGTTCCCCTGGAATTCAACTTTTGTAGTGCTAAAGGACTGCATCCTTTACTCAATGAAAAAGGGACTGGATTACATCCAAACTGTAAGATTTGGCGCCCAACAAAATCACATAAGAAGAGAGGACGCTTATCGAAGCCTATTCAACCTGATTCTCCTTCACTGGGCTTTGTGATATCGAAGTTGGCAGAAAGAAATATGTTACCTGCTATTTATTTTATATTTAGTCGTCGTGGTTGTGATAATGCTGTGAAAACAATATCTAGCACTTGTTTAGTGAACCAAGAAGAAAGAAAATCAATTCAAGATCGATTTGAAAAATATACAATTTTAAATTCAGAGGGTTTGAGAGATGATTTACATATAAAAGCTTTATTTAATGGAATTGCATCTCATCATGCGGGAGTTCTTCCTGCCTGGAAGGAGTTGATTGAGGAATTATTTCAAGAAGGATTGATAAAGGTTGTTTTTGCAACTGAAACCTTAGCTGCAGGAATCAATATGCCGGCGAGAAGCACAATTATATCTACTTTGTCTAAGAGATCAGATAATGGACATCGTCAATTAATGGGGAGTGAATTCTTACAAATGGCTGGAAGAGCTGGAAGAAGAGGCCTTGACTCTAAAGGCTATGTGGTCACTGTACAAACTCGATTCGAAGGGGTTCGAGAAGCTGGTCAATTAGCTACTAGCCCAGCCGATCCGCTGATTAGTCAATTCACTCCCAGCTATGGGATGGTACTTAATCTATTACAGCGTTATGACTTAGAGAAATCAAAAGAATTGATAGAGAGAAGCTTTAGTAGATACTTGGCGAGCTTGGATCTAGTCGAAGAAGAGGAAGAGTTATTCAGATTAAAAGAGGAGTTTAAAGAGTATAAAACTTTTTCAGAAGATATACCATGGTCTGATTTTGAAAGATATGAGAAAATAAAAAGTCATCTAAAGGAAGAAAGAAGACTATTAAAAATTCTCCAAAAGCAATCAGCAGAAACCTTATCTAATGAGTTGATCTCAGCCTTAGAATTTGCAAATAATGGAACCCTCATAAGTCTGAAGACATCACAATTACGAGGAAAAGTTACACCTGCAGTCATTGTGCAAAAAATACAAAAAGGAGATAGACAATCTCAATTATTATGCTTAACAGATGAAAATATTTGGATACTTATTGCTTGTAAGGAAGTTGTTAGTCTTTATGCTGAATTAACTTGCTTAGATGTATCACATCTTATAACTCCGGAAATTAGTAGATTAGGTGAAATACATCATGGTGATTTACTTAGTAATGAGACAGCTTCAATAATTTCAAATTTGGCTCAGAAAAATGATATGAGAACGGCTCAATATGATCTTGCTAGTGAAGTTTTATTTCAAGCTAGATTAGTTAAATCTCTGGATGATGAATTATTGATTCAGCCAGCTCATCGATGGGGGGATAAGAAAAAATTAAAGAAGCATAGACGAAGAATGGATGAAATAGGTATTGAAATACGTGAACGTGAGGAGTTGCTCTATGACAGGTCCAATCGTCATTGGGAAACTTTCTTATCACTAATTAAAGTACTAAATCACTTCGGTTGCTTGGACGATTTAAATCCCACTGAAATTGGTAGAGGCATTGGATCTTTAAGAGGTGAAAATGAGTTATGGTTAGGATTGGTTTTGATGAGTGGACATCTTGATGAACTAACACCAGTAGAATTAGCAGGTGTTATTCAGTCAATTGTTACTGAAGTAAATCGTCCTGATTTATGGTCTGGTTTCATTCCAAGTGCAGTTGCGGATGAAGCATTTAATGATTTATCAAATATACGAAGAGAATTGTTTAGAGTTCAAGAAAGATGGGGTATAGAAGTCCCAATCTTATGGAGTTCTGAATTAATGGGTTTGGTAGAAGCCTGGGCTCGAGGAAGTACTTGGACAGATTTAATTTCAAATACTTCCTTGGATGAGGGTGATGTCGTAAGAATACTCAGAAGAACAAATGATTTACTTTCACAGATTCCCTATTGCGAAGCTGTGAGTAGGCAACTGAGAAATAATGCCAAAGCAGCGATGAAGCTAATGGATAGATTTCCAGTTTGTGAAGCTGAAGATATTCATCGAGCAAAAGAAAAAAATCTTGAACTGATTAATCCAGCAACTGAAAGACATAATTTAGATTGACAAACCTTAATTTGAATCTCTTCCAAGCATGGATTTTGGATTAGTCAGATTATCAAATTCTTCTTGATCAATATAATTTAATTGATTGGATGCTTGTCTTAGACTTAGATTTTTTTCATGTGCTAATTGTGCAATTTCACTAGCTTTCTCGTACCCGATTGATGGCGCTAGTGCAGTTACCAACATCAAAGACTTGTCTAGATATTCTTTGATTTTTGCTTTGTTGGGTTGAATACCTTCAATCATATTTTCTCTGCAACTCTTACATGCATTTTGCATAAGGTTTATACTCTTTAAAATGTTGTAGCCAATTAGTGGTTTGTAAACATTCATTTGTAGATGTCCTCCACTTCCTGCAATGGAGACTGAGCAGTCCATACCAATTATTTGCGTACACACCATTGCCATCGCTTCGCATTGAGTAGGATTAATCTTTCCTGGCATTATTGAGCTGCCAGGCTCATTGGCTGGAAGCTGTAGTTCTGATAATCCAGCTCTTGGTCCACAAGATAAAAGTCTAAGATCATTAACAATTTTGAGAAAAGTTACGGCTAATAATTTTAGTTGAGACATTATATTCACAAGACCATCATGGCTTGCCATAATGGCAAATTTATTAGCTGCAGTTTCAAAAGGTAAACTTGTTTTTCTGGCAATATCCAAGGCAATTAAATTGTCGAAATTTTTAGGAGCATTAAGGCCAGTCCCAATTGCGGTTCCTCCCAATGGAAGTGAATAAAGTTCTTCTAGGTTGATCTCAATACGTCCTAATGCAGTTTCTAATTGAGCAGCCCATGCAGAGACTTCTTGCCCAAGAGTTAGTGGTACTGCATCTTGAAGATGAGTACGACCTATCTTTATAGTATTTTTCCATTCTTTACTTTTTTGATGGAATAAATCAATGAGCTTTGTTAATTCAGGTATTAATGTATCTTTTAATGTAACTATTGTGGCTATTTGAATTGCAGCTGGGAAAACATCGTTTGTTGATTGAGAGCAATTGACATGATCATTAGGATGTATTGGATCGTGACTACCTAACGGATTATTTAAACGTTTTGAAGCTATATTGCAAATCACTTCATTGACGTTCATATTGGTTTGAGTCCCACTGCCTGTTTGCCAAACTTTTACAGGGAATTGATCATTATGTTTCCCTTCAATAATTTCTAAACTTGCTTCGATAATAAATTGAGTGGTTTTTGTATTTATCAGGCCTAGATGATTGTTCACGTGAGCCGCAGAAGCTTTTATTTGGGCAATTGCATGAATGATCTCGAGTGGTATCAACTCATCCCCAATAGCGAAATTTAATATTGAGCGTTGAGTTTGAGCTCCCCATAGCGCATCCTTTGGAACATCAATCGAACCTAGGCTATCTTTTTCAAGTCGTTTCATATTGGACATTGAGCTTGGGTTGAGAATTTTTAAGTTTCCTAGGGAATAGAAACTTATAACTATTGATTTTAGTTAAATCTAGTTCTATTCCCTTCTGGGAGTGTATTCACTGATATTAATTGAGTATGATTTTAAAGTTATATTCCAAGTCTTTCCCAAATAACTTTCAAATTGGATTGATGTAATTCGGTTGAGAAACACTCAGAAAGTTTTTCTGTTGAGAGACTCTTCATTACTTCTGGGTCATTCTCAAGGTTTTTTTTGAAATTTCCTTCGGTTTGATTCCAGGCGGAATGAGCATTTTTTTGGACTAATCGGTAAGAATCTTCTCGACTCATTCCATTCTCTACTAAAGCTAAAAGAACTCTTTGACTAAAAACTACTCCTCCATAAATGTTCAAATTTTTCAGCATATTATTTGGATAAACGCCAAGACCTTTAATTATTGCAGTCATTTCTGTGATCATAAAATGAAGAGTAATAGATGTGTCTGGAAGCATTAACCTTTCATTGGAACTGTGACTTATATCTCTCTCATGCCATAGAGCTACATTTTCAAGGGCTGCAACTACATAACTTCTTAAAACTCTGGAAAGGCCACTCACCCTCTCGCTTCGTATTGGATTTCTTTTGTGAGGCATCGCAGAGCTTCCTTTTTGGCCCTTAGCAAAATTTTCTTCTACTTCGAGAACATCCGTTCTTTGAAGGTTTCTAATTTCTGTAGAAAAACGATCTAGCGAAGATCCAATCAAAGCAAGAATTTGTACATAATGAGCATGTCTATCTCTTGAGATAACTTGAGTGCTTGCTGTATCACACTCAAGTCCCAAAAGATCGCAAGTGATTCTCTCAATTTCGGGATCAGTATTGGCATAAGTACCCATAGCCCCGCTAATTTGTCCAACTGAGATGTCTTCCTCGAGACTTTTTAGCCTGTCTTTGTTTCTGAGAGTTTCAGCCAACCATCCAGCTAACTTAAATCCAAAGGTAATTGGTTCTCCATGAATCGCATGAGAACGTCCAATCATCACTGTTTTCTTATGTTGCCTTGCTAAATCTCTAATAGCCTCTTCAAGTAATAAAAGCTCTTTTCTTAAAAGCTTGACTGATGACTTTAATTGAAGTGCAAGACCAGTATCGAGTACATCGCTACTGGTCATCCCAACGTGTATGTAACGGCCAGCATCCCCAACATATTCATTGACATTTGTTAGAAAAGCAATTACGTCATGTCGAACTTCTGCTTCTATTTCGAGGATGCGTTCTGGCTTAAAACTTGCCTTTGTTCGAATAGTCTCCATAGCAGAATTGGGGATTTTCCCCAATTTGCAATTAGCCTCACATGCGGCAATTTCAACATCAAGCCATGTTTGATATTTAGCTTGATCAGACCAAATATTTCCCATTTCTGGGTTTGTGTAACGCTCAATCAAAGTGCTACAAAGTTAAAGGTTACTTTAATTTAGGTCGTAAAGGTCACGCTGACTTGAGTCTATTGTGTTCAACTTCCCAATGGACATATCTCCCCCAAGCCTGCTGTCTTACCCTGCATCTTCCTCCTTTACAATCAATTACTTGAAAGGGAGGCAAATCATTTGGTTGATTTGCAAATATTGCGAAACTTCCTGGCGGCAGTAGTTCAAGTACTTCTCCAGTTTGTTTTTTTGAGGTTAGATGAAAATGACCATGGCTAGATAGCTCATTTTCATTGTTTTGATGTCTGAGCTTTTTAGACAAAACCTTTGGTTAGTTAAATTGATTCTCTATTAAAAAAGTGGATCAGCACGAGTTCTGCGGTTTTTGTTCCGTTTCCTGTTTGTTTTTGTAAACAAATGCCTAAAAAATCGCGATTAGATCTTCACTTGCTGACTAAAGGGTTAGTTAAATCTCGTCAAGAGGCTCAGAAGCTTATCCGGGCTGGCAAAGTTAAGACGATCAATGGTCAAATTTTAGATAAGCCAGGTCAAGAAGTTCGCAAAGATCTTCAGATAGAAGTTACGCAGCCTTTGAGATATGTATCTAGAGGAGGTGAAAAGTTGGCTGAAGCGTTTAATCAGTTTTCTTTAGATATTAAGAATAGGGTTTGTTTAGATGCTGGTATATCAACTGGTGGGTTTACAGATTGTCTTTTGCAGTTAGGGGCAGCAAAGGTTTATGGAATTGATGTTGGTTATGGGCAGACTGCATGGAGTATTAGAAATGATCCAAGAGTGGTTCTTTGTGAACGTACTAACATTAGATATTTAACTCCAGAAAAATTATTTAATGATGGAGACCCAATACCAGACTTTGCAGTCGCGGATCTATCTTTTATCTCTCTTAAAATTGTTTTGCCTAGTATCAAATCTCTTCTCCAAGCTAATCGATCTGAATTACTAGTATTGGTGAAACCTCAATTTGAGGTTGGCAAAGATAAAGTGGGTAAGGGGGGGGTGGTACGTGATCATTCACTGCATGCTGAAGCAATAGAGGGTGTAGTTAATGAATCTAAAAAAAATGGATGGTACCCAAAAGGTTTAATCGCATCACCTTTAAAAGGACCTGCTGGAAATCAAGAATATCTTCTTTGGATGGGTGATGATGTTAAAGAAAATATTGAAATAGATAAATTGTTGAATTTTTTGTGGTTTTAAAGTGCTGTTTCATTACTGTCACCAGTTCTGATTCGAACAACGGAATCAATTGGACTAACGAAAATTTTTCCATCACCAATCTCTCCTGTCTTGGCTGCATCAGCAATAGCTTTTAAAACAATTTCAGCGTTTTCATCTGGAACTACTACTTCAATTTTTAGTTTTTGAAGGAATTCAACGGTGAATTCTGAACCCCTATATCTCTCAACCTGTCCTTTTTGTCTGCCAAACCCTCTGACCTCGCTTACTGTCATACCAACTATACCTGCATTTACTAATGCAATTTTTACGTCCTCCAATTTGAAAGGGCGTATAATTGCCTCTATTTTTTTCATATCGCTTTGGGTATCTCCAAGAATTTTAGATAGGTTTTATCAAATTTTGTCTATTTGACTTAGAGAATTGATGAAATTTACATCTAAACCAGATTTTTGAGCATCTTCACAGAGCATTTTTGCATCATTGGTTGGAATTATTACGAGCCCATGACAGATTGATTCCCAATGATTGGATTCAAAATGAGTTTGAAGCCAGAGTATTCCATGAACACTCTTTGGTTCTATTTGAGTACCATTTCGTTGATCAGAAAGATTTATGTCCATATAAAACTTTTGGTTAGTTCTATTAGGGGGGATAGCGAAGAATAGTTTTGTACTCAATGATACAAATCAGGTTTTTGGCATCATTAACGCCACATTTGATTAGAAGAATTTATTTAGAGTTTGGATTTCAATAAGGCCTTTATGTAGTGTGAGTTGTAAATGCTACGAAAATGTGATTAGGCGAGACAAAAAAATTGAAGATGAAATTATGTATGGGGAAAGGGAAATAGAGGCTGGGAGTTTAATTTGTTTCCCAAATCCAAATACTAATAGAGATTATGAAATTTCAATAGATTTCCCTGAATTTACATGTAAGTGTCCTTTTTCGGGGTATCCGGATTTCGCAACCTTGAGAATTAAATATCATCCAAATACTAAGGTTATAGAATTAAAAGCAATTAAACTTTACTTAAATAGCTTTCGAGAAAAGAAAATATCTCATGAAGAAGTTACGAATAAAATAATCGATGACTTAGTTGAAGTTTCTGATCCAAAGTGGATGCAATTAGAAGCTGATTTTAACCCTAGAGGTAATGTTCATACAATCATTAGAGTCTGTCATGGCAAAAGAAATAATTTAGAGCTAAGTCTCTGAGAAACTAATAAATTTTGGCAATTCTTTTGAAAGACCAGAGAGATTTCTGTTACTTAAACCACCTATATAAATCATAGATTTTTCCTTTTCATGCAAGACCCAGATTTTCTTAGTGGAAATAATACTAAGTGAACCTCCAATAAGTATTATTGCAAAACTGGTATATACAACAGGTACTCCAGGGTCATGCTTTAAAAGTAACCCACTACTTGGGATTATATTTATTATATTAATTAAAGTATCTTTGACTTTTGCTTCCTTATTTGTACTTAATTTTGTAAGTAATGTACCATCACTATCATAAAAACTGACTGGTCCTAATTCATTATTTACGGTTACTAGAATAGGATCTTTACCATCTTTTTTGGTAGGTATAATTGTTCCCCAAACTTGTTCACCTAGCTCAGGAATAGGTTCTATTGGAATTTGTAATTTTGGGCTATTTTCAATTTTAATAGTTATTGCAGCTAAAGACCAGTCGGCCTGATATAATGTTAGACCTTTGTATCTTAATGGATAATTAACACTAATTTCTTTTGATTGATTAGTTCCATTTGGCTCAATAACATTTACTATCGATCTATATTGCTCAGCTCTTCCTTGAGGGTCTCTTTCGATTTTAAACTGTTGTAATTCAATAGTTAATCCTTTCTCTTGATTATTATTTAGTAAATCTATTGATCTGCCCGGGGCTAAAAACTTCTCTACTGTTTTCCCATTTAATGAGCCGTATGTTGCTCCTATCATTAATAGGATCATTCCTAGATGAATTAATATAGGTCCTAATCTACCTATTACTCCTTTTCGAGCAGCTATCCTTCCATCGGTTTCTTTTATATTCCAACCCTTTTTTTTTAAATTAATTTTAATTTTCTCTAAGCTTTCCAAGTAATTATTAGTGTTTATTGTTTGTGCAATTGAAAGTTTTGCTATTTGACGAGACGATTTATAATCTATCCAGTTTAATGCTGATTTAAGTATTGGTAATTGTCTTCTAAAACTACAAACTGCAAGGGCAAAACCAAGCCATATGAGTAATAGTAAAAACCAAAAACTTGTATAGACGTGATTGAATTGAAAAAGTAGTAATATATTTCCATTAATTATTCCAAGAAAAGGATATTTGTTAAAATTATCGTAATAGAATTGATCTGATTCAAGTTGTGGTATTAAAGTCCCAGCTGCGCATGCAATAGCTATTAATAATAATAGTAATATTGCAATCTTTAAGCTAGAAAGCGAGTTTAAAACTTTGCTAATTGTTTTCATATATTTTATATCCATATAGAAAGGAGGCTCATAAGACCTATTGTTAATAAAATCACCCCACTAATTGGTGGAATCCATTTCCCGATAGGTCTTAACGATAATAATTTTGGAATACTTGCTGCAAAAGTACCTGCTACAAATAAAGGAAGAATTTGCCCAATCGCAAAACTTCCAAGAAAAATGGTGCCAGTAAGAGGATTTCCTTGCTTAGCAACCCAGGCGAGAAGAACTGCAAGAACAGGAGTAGTACAAGGCGAAGAGGCTAATCCAAAAGCAAAACCCGCTGAAACTGGAGCGAATGCGGGAGGAACTTGATTTGTCCAAAGCTCAGGATTAGGACCAGATGGAAGAGAGAATTTAAAAAACCCAAGAAGATTCAGGCCCATAATTATGGCTAGAAAGCTTATAAAAATTGAAAAGAAACCTGGTAATTGACCATAAATTTTCCCTAAAAACCCGCTTAGACTTCCCAATAGCACTAGTGAAATAACTATACCGCTGCAGAAACTAATTGTTTTTTGTAAAGGGGTTTGGTTATTTTTAAATCCAGCTAAATATGCAACTGTTATTGGTAAAAGTGATAATGAACAGGGCCCAAAACTAGTTAAAAGTCCTCCCGTGAAAACTATCAGGATTGTTAATGGGGTTGGATTATTGAGCCCATTATTAATTAACTGCTCGCCATGACGAGTCAAATCAGAGAAAATTAAACTTATAGAAGAAATGTTCAAAAAAAGATTTGCCAATCTACGTTCTTACACCAGATTATCTAGTTAGAAGTCTATTTGAGGAATTTTTAATTAATAAATCTGAAGACTCTATGGAGGATCTGATCAATAAGGAAGCAATTAATAAGCTTGAAATCAATGAGTTTCCTCCATAACTAATCAAAGGGAAGGGTAGGCCAGTTGTAGGCATTGCTCCTGATGAAACTGCTATATGCATAATTGATTGGCCAACAAGAATAGTACCTGATCCCATAGATATTAGTTTAGAATAATTATTTCTACAATTAAGAGATATCTTAAGAGTTAAATATGCAATAACAAGCAAGAATGATAAAAGTAAAATAGATCCAAAGAATCCAAATTCTTCAGCAAAAATAGCAAATATAAAATCAGTACTTCTGTAGGGCAAATATTGTAATTTTTGCATTGAAAGACCGTAACCTTCTCCGAAGAGACCACCAGAACCAATAGCATAAAGACTCTGAATTAATTGATAACCACTTCCTTGTGGATCTTTCCATGGATTAATAAATGACATAACGCGACTTTGTTGATACGCATTAAAAAAAATGCTTATTGAACCAATAAAAAAGCCTGATAAAGCCGTGTTAAATAGATAGCGGAAATTAATACCAGATGCTAAGGCAATCGTCCAAAGTAATATCCCTATTAATGCAGCAGTACTTAGATTTGGCTGTTTTATAATTAATATAATTATGGATGCAAAAATAGTTAACCAAAAAAGTTTTTTTTCTGAATTGATTCTTTCCCATTGACCAAAAAGCTTTGCACTTTGGAGAATGATAAAAGGTTTGATTAACTCAGATGGTTGAATTTGGATTGGGCCGAGAATCAACCATCGAGTAGACCCATTAACAGTGCTACCGAAAAAGCTTGTTGATGCAATTAGAACCATACCTATGAAAAGGCAAGGTCCTGATAGCCTAAGCCAACTTTTTAAATTGATATTAATTGCTAAATAAAAGATGCTCCAACTAGCTGCCAGCCAAATTAGTTGTCTTTTTATGTAATAAGCACCTTCACCCATTTCTCTAGTTGCTACCCACCAACTAGCTGATCCAAGTATGAAAATTCCAGATATGCTCCAAAAGGTAATTAATCCCATGATTAAACGCCCCTCCTTCGGCCAAAAAGACCAAGGCAATGGAAGTATCGTGTTGTTTATTAAATTACCCAGATCATTTTTTGGTTGAGGAGGTTTTTTCCCTTTGGGTTTAGAGAGGATTTTTTTATTAGAAATATTACTCAAAGGATCTTTTGTTCATACACCATTGAGCCGTCGAATTCCAATTTTGCCAAGTCTTTATATGTAATTAATTTACTTTTTTAAGGAATTTCATAAAAATCAAGAAGATTTTTATTAGTTAAACTTTAATTGTTAATTTTATATCACTTCGATTACTTTTTTAAATAGATTATCTATTGATTTAGATTGGATAAATAAACTGTTTTAAATTTTTGATCAAGTTGATCAATTAAGAAGCTTTTCAATTTAGTAATAAAAAATTTTTTTGTTTTGATGCAAGTCTCGTGATAGATTCCCCGGGCCTTTGCAGAGAGCTTAGGTGTCTTGTTTGCAAAACAACTTCTCAATATCACTAAGGAACTCCAATAGGAGGAATTTTTGTGGCATCTGAGACTGTTGAAAATTGCTCAAGTCATAATCCTCTTCTGGATTTTGATTCATTGGACTCATCGTCCGGAGTCAAATCAGACGAATATCTTGAACTTCAATTTCGAGTATTTCGTCTGGCATTTTTATTGACTATTTTTTCTGTTGGCATAGCAGGTTTCTTTTGGGGAATCCAAGCTGGTGCAAGCCTTTTTGTAGGTGCTTTATCAGGAATTTTTTATTTTCGCTTGCTTGCTCGCGGAGTTGAAAGACTAGGTACTTCATCAAAAATCGTCGGTAAAGTCCAGTTGTTAGTTCCGGTCCTTTTAGTTTTGGTATCTTCTAGATTTCCTCAACTTGATTTAATTCCGGCTTTATTAGGATTTTTGCTTTATAAACCAGCGTTAATTATTCAGTTTCTATCAATGCCTTAGGTGTGTTTTAGAAATTAAATTTTTAAGTTTTGTTTGTTTGGCGTTTATTTTCTACGCAACCTAACTTCCAGAGAAATGGGTTTTTTGCCATTTGTTTTCCCTTTGGCTGAGTTAGAGGTGGGTCAACATCTCTATTGGCAGATTGGAAATTTTAGAATTCACGGCCAAGTTTTTATGACTTCATGGCTGCTCATAGGCGCTTTGCTTGCCTTAGTGGTCATTGGAACAAAAAAAATGGAGCGTGATCCAAAAGGTGTACAAAATCTTTTGGAATTTCTATGGGATTACATACGTGATCTAGCAAGAACACAAATTGGTGAAAAGGTTTATAGAGATTGGATGCCTTTCATCGGAACCCTCTTTCTGTTCATATTTGTGAGCAACTGGGGCGGAGCATTAGTTCCATGGAAGCTGATTGAACTACCAAGTGGTGAACTTGGGGCACCTACAGCTGACATAAATACGACTGTTGCTCTAGCACTACTGGTATCTCTCTCATATTTTTATGCGGGGTTGAGCAATAAAGGTTTGCGTTACTTCGAGTATTACGTTCACCCAACGCCAATAATGCTCCCATTCAAAATTGTTGAAGACTTTACAAAGCCTCTTTCTCTCTCCTTCCGTTTATTTGGAAACATTCTTGCGGATGAACTTGTTGTAGCGGTACTTGTCTTTCTTGTACCTCTTGTTCTACCCGTTCCTGTTATGTTTCTAGGCTTGTTTACTAGTGCTATTCAAGCTCTGATTTTTGCAACTCTTGCTGCCTATTACATCGGGGAAGCAGTTGAAGAGCATCATTAATCATTATTTTTTGCTACTGAATTAACTTTTCAATGGCAAATTTCCTGCTTTGAGGCCTGCAATTCTTTCATTATCTTCTCAAGAACTATGAGATGCACCCCTCGCAGGTATAAACTCCCGGTCACAACTCTATAAGCGTTTAAAGCGCTACACATCTTTAGCAGAATTATGGATTCCATTACCACCGCCGCATCAGTTGTTGCAGCTGGTTTAGCTGTAGGCCTTGGCGCAATAGGCCCTGGTATCGGTCAGGGTAGTGCTGCACAAGGAGCAGTAGAAGGTATAGCCCGCCAACCAGAAGCTGAGGGAAAAATCAGAGGTACTTTGCTTCTTTCTTTCGCTTTCATGGAATCACTTACCATTTATGGCCTTGTGGTTGCATTGGTGCTTCTCTTCGCTAACCCTTTTGCTGGTTGAATATTTCAAAAAGGGGCTGTTTGAATCAATCAATTTGATTAACTATTCAGCCCCAATATTTGAAACTCTTTAGCAAACTTCAATTGCCGTTGTACGGCTCGCTTAAATTCTTGCACCCCTAGCTAATGCCAACTTTGTTTTTGTTTGGTGCCTCTGAGGGAGGTCTGTTTGATTTCGATGCAACCCTTCCGCTGATGGCGGTTCAAGTTGTATTACTTACTTTCATACTTAATGCTCTTTTCTTCAAGCCTGTTGGACGGGTAGTTGAAGAAAGAGAGGATTATGTAAATACAAGTCGAGCAGAAGCAAAGAAAAAAATCGCTGAGGTTGAAAGACTAGAGACTGAACTTAAAGATCAGCTCAAAAAAGCACGTCTTGAAGCTCAGAAGGTGATTCTTGAGGCAGAGCAAGACTCTGAGAATCTTTATAAAGAAGCTCTTGCTCTTGCTACTTCAGAAGCAAATGCATCGAGAGAGAAAGCAAGGCGAGAGATTGATTCACAAAGGGATGAAGCTCTTAATCAACTCAAAAGCGAGGCTGACAATCTTGGTGATTTGATCATTGAAAGACTCTTGGCAAAAAAATGACTTCTTTAATTTTCGCTTCCGAAGGCTTCGGTCTAAATTTAAATATTTTTGAGACCAACATTATCAACTTATCTGTTGTTGTTTTTGGCCTCTACAAGTTCTTGCCAGGCTTTATAGGAAAAATCCTTGAAAGAAGAAGAACTACAATCCTTTCTGACTTGAAAGAAGCAGAAGAGCGATTAGAACAAGCACAAGTTTCTCTTTCAAAAGCAAAAGACGAACTTGCTTCAGCCAAGCAAAAAGCAGACAAAATCAGAAATGATTGTAAAGCGAGAGCAGAAGCAATCCGTCTAGAGAGTGAAAAAAGAACTGTTGAGGAAATGGCAAGAATTAAACAAGGAGCTGCATCTGACTTAAATGCTGAAGCTGCGAGAGTTACTTCTCAACTAAGAAAAGAAGCTGCAGAACTTGCTATTGAAAAAGCATTAGCAATGCTTCCTAACAGGTTAGATTCAAATACTCAAGATAATTTTCTTAAACAGTCAATTAAAAATATTGGAGACAACTAATGCCATTACTTAATACCATTACTACTCCATATGCTGAGGCATTCCTTCAAGTAGCTGAGAGCCGAAGCGAGGTTGATGAAGTAGTTACTCAAGCTAAATCAATTTTAGAACTTTGGAATACTTGTCCTGAATTTAGCGATGCTATGTCATCACCAGTTTTAGAGGTTAACCAGAAGAAAGCAGCTCTTGAAAAGCTTTTCTCCAGTCAGGTCACTCCCTCGTTCTTAAACCTTTTAAAACTTTTGGCAGATCGACAAAGAATTGGATTGTTGAATTCTGTTCTTGAAAGATTATTGGAAATTTATCGAGAACAAAGAAATATTGCTTTAGCAACAATTACTTCAGCTTCAGCTCTAAATGAAGATCAACAATCTGAGCTACTCAAGAAAGTACAATCAATAGCCGGTACAGATAATTTGGAAATCGATCTAAAAGTCGACTCCGAATTGCTAGGTGGCTTTGTGGTCAATGTTGGATCAAAGGTCATTGATGCCAGCATTGCAGGGCAAGTCAGGCGACTTGGTCTCGCTTTGGCCAAGGTCAGCTAATTCTGTCCTGACTTTCTACCCCCACTTTCCCTTCCCCTTCATCTTCCCCAACTTCAGTTAATCCCATGGTTTCTATACGTCCCGACGAGATCAGTTCAATCCTTAAACAGCAGATTGCTGATTACGACAAGTCAGTATCTGTTAGCAATGTAGGTACTGTTTTACAAATTGGTGATGGTATCGCAAGAGTTTATGGCCTTGAAAAGGTTATGGCAGGTGAACTAGTTGAATTCGAAGATGGAACAGAAGGGATTGCTTTAAACCTTGAGGATGACAATGTTGGTGTTGTGTTGATGGGTGAAGCTTTAGGTGTACAAGAGGGGAGCACCGTTAAAGCAACTGGAAAGATTGCTTCTGTTCCAGTTGGCGAGGCAATGCTCGGAAGAGTTGTTAATCCTCTTGGACAGCAAATTGATGGGAAAGGGGAGATGGCTACAACTGACTCAAGATTAATTGAGTCAATAGCCCCTGGAATTATTAAGAGAAAGTCAGTACATGAACCCATGCAAACTGGCATCACATCCATTGATGCAATGATTCCTATTGGAAGAGGCCAGAGAGAGTTGATTATTGGAGATCGTCAAACAGGTAAAACGGCAATAGCAATCGATACAATCATCAACCAAAAAGGTCAAGATGTTGTTTGTGTTTATGTAGCGGTTGGTCAAAAACAAGCATCAGTTGCAAATGTAGTTGAAGTTCTTAAAGAGAAAGGAGCTTTGGATTATACGATTATTGTTAACGCAGGAGCTTCTGAAGCTGCTGCGTTGCAATATTTAGCTCCCTATACAGGTGCAGCAATTGCTGAGCACTTTATGTATCAAGGTAAGGCTACACTAGTTATTTATGACGACTTAACAAAGCAAGCTCAGGCTTACAGGCAAATGTCATTGCTTTTACGTCGTCCACCCGGTCGTGAAGCATATCCAGGAGATGTTTTCTATTGCCATAGTCGTTTACTTGAGAGAGCTGCAAAGCTTTCTGATGCTATGGGTGCTGGATCAATGACCTCATTACCTATTATTGAAACGCAAGCTGGTGACGTTTCTGCATATATACCAACAAACGTTATTTCAATTACTGATGGACAGATTTTCTTGAGCTCAGACTTATTCAACTCTGGATTAAGACCTGCAATTAATGTTGGTATATCAGTTAGCCGAGTAGGAGGAGCTGCACAAACAAAAGCCATTAAGAAAATTGCCGGTACTTTAAAACTGGAACTAGCTCAGTTTGATGAACTTGCGGCATTCTCTCAATTCGCTTCAGATCTTGATGAGGCCACTCAAAAGCAGTTAGGTAGAGGAAAAAGGTTAAGAGAACTTCTTAAGCAACCTCAATTTGACCCTCTAAATTTAGCTGAACAAGTGGCTATTGTTTATGCAGGTGTTAAAGGATTGATTGATGAGGTACCTGAGGAGGAAGTGACAAAGTTTGCTCGTGAATTGCGTGATTATTTAAAAACAAATAAGGCTGATTTCATTAAGAACGTTCTCTCCGAAAAAGTCTTAAGTGAAGCATCTGAATCAATGCTCAAAGACGCTATTAACGAGGTTAAATCCTCCATGCTTGCGGCTTAAATACAAAGGCTATCTAAGAGAGACAATCACCTATGGCTAACCTCAAGGACATAAGAGACAGAATTGTATCTGTCAAAAACACCAGGAAAATCACAGAGGCGATGAGACTCGTTGCTGCTGCGAAAGTTCGCAGAGCACAGGATCAGGTCCTTCGTAGTAGACCTTTCGCTGATCGATTGGCAAGGGTTTTAGAAAATATACAATCAAGAATGCAGTTTGAAGCTGCTGATTCTCCTCTACTCAATAGGCGTGAAGTTAAGACAATCACTCTCTTGGCTGTTACTGGGGATAGAGGACTATGTGGGGGCTACAATGCAAATATTATTAAACGAACAGAGAAACGGTATGCCGAATTAAAAGGGCAAGGATATAGTCCTGACCTAGTGTTAATTGGTAAGAAAGCTATAGGATACTTCGAGAATAGATCTAGTCTTTATAATATAAGAGCTACTTTTAAAGAATTAGAACAAGTTCCGACTTCTGAGGATGCTGGCTCTATTACTAGTGAAGTATTAGCAGAATTTCTTTCTGAAAGTACTGATCGAGTAGAGGTTATTTTTACTAAGTTTGTAAGTTTGGTTAGTTGTAACCCAACAATACAAACTCTTTTACCTTTAGATCCTCAAGGAATAGCAGATTCAGAAGATGAAATTTTCAGACTAACTACAAAAGATAGTCAATTAATTATTGAGAAAGATGCTGCTCCTTCGAATGAAGAGCCAAAATTACCATCGGATATTGTTTTTGAACAAAGTCCTGATCAACTTTTGAATGCTCTTTTACCTCTTTATTTACAGAATCAATTACTACGTGCATTACAGGAGTCAGCTGCTTCCGAGTTGGCGAGTAGAATGACTGCAATGAATAACGCTAGTGATAATGCTAAGGAATTGGCAAAAAACCTTACTATTGATTACAACAAAGCTAGACAAGCAGCAATTACGCAAGAGATATTAGAAGTTGTGGGTGGAGCTGCAGCTTAGTTTCTTATAGGTTTCTGGCTTTACGAATTCATAAATTATAAGTAATTAATAAAGTGAATCTTGAATTTATAGAATTAGACCTTGATTGGCCTTCTGAATTAAGTGTATACGATTTGAGAAATTATATTTTATCTAAACTAGTTGAATATGGCGAACCACTCAGGTGGGCGATTACTTCAGTAACTGATCACTATGACAAAGAAATCCAGATAATATCAGTAGAAGTTGTCTTGATTATTAATCAAGATAAGGGGACAGAAATTAATTCTGAATTGAATTAATTTCTGTATGACTAACGCTGAACCTTTGCCAACATTATTGATTATTCCTACTGGCATAGGGTGCAATATTGGTGGATATGCAGGGGATGCAATCCCTGCTGCAAGATTATTGGCTTCTGCTAGTGAATGTTTAATAACGCATCCCAATGTTATGAATGGTGGGTCTTTATATTGGTCAAATACTTGTATCCAATATGTAGAAGGATATAGTTTAAATCTTTTTGCTGCTGGAGAAGTATTTTTAAAACCAGTAAGACAACAAAAAGTAGGTTTACTTTTAGATGCTGGCTTAGAGTCTGATTTAAAGAAAAGACATTTACAAGTCGCTGACGGCTGTGTCGCAAGCTTGGGGCTGGATATTGGCCCTGTAATTACCACTGAAAGAGCTATACGAATTAATTTAAAAAAGGGTTTAAGTGGTTCAAGTTGGGGGGATATCGAAGAACCTGATGTTCTTTTAAGAGCTGCTGAAAAATTAAAGAAAGCTGGTGCAACTGCTATTGCTGTAGTAACTCGCTTTCCTGATGATAGTGATGGATTAGAGACTAAACTTTATCGACAAGGTAATGGTGTAGATATTATTGCTGGGGTCGAAGCTGTAATAAGTCATTTTCTTGTCAAGCATTTATTGATTCCATGTGCACATGCACCTGGTTTAGCCCCTTTGCCAATTGATTATGATCTAGATCCTCGAACCTCGGGAGAGGAGATAGGATATACATTTTTGCAAAGTGTTTTAGTTGGTCTTAGTCGTGCACCCGATCTGATTAGTAAGTCAGAAGTGAAAACCAAAGAAAATGCTTTATTACAGGTGAAAACTTTATTAACTAATAGGGACCTAGGAGCCGTAGTTGTGCCACAGGGTGCATTAGGTGGCGAAGCAGTTTTGTCTTGTATCGAAAGATTTATTCCTTTGATAATAGTTTCTAATCCAGGAGTATTAAATGTTAGCTCAACAAAGATGAGGCTGGATTGCTTAAGTGGTGATAAAGATAAGAATATTTTTTATGTTGACAATTATTTAGAGGCTGCAGGATTAATAACAGCTTTACGTTATGGGATTAATATTAAGTCTCTGCGAAGACCAATTAGTTGTTTAAAGGAATTCAATGCCGATTAGAGGTAGCTTAAAGGATTTATCGTGAGGCTATTGGTTTTTTCCACCCACTACCAAAAGCTTGATTACTAATTTTCAATAAAGGAGGTGCTTGATAACGTTTGAATTCAGCATTCTTTAATAAGTTGGCTATTTTATGAACAATTTTCTTATCAAATCCTTGTTCTATTAAGACTTCAGTGGGTAAGTGCTGTTCAATTAATCCTTTTAGTATTGGATCAAGAATAGAATAATCAGGTAATGAGTCGCTATCTAATTGTTCTGGACGTAATTCAGCACTGGGAGGCTTGTTCCTTATCTCGGAACTTATAATTTCTCCGTTTTGAGGAAGAGAGAAATCATTTCTACAACTTAATGACGACTCACTATCGATCCAATTACATAGATCAAATACACTTGTCTTGTAAAGATCTCCAATTACCGACAGGCCTCCATTCATGTCTCCGTAAAGGGTGCAATATCCTACGGCCAATTCGGACTTGTTTCCTGTAGATAGCAGCAAATGTTTTTTTTGATTTGCTAGAGCCATCAATATTGTCCCTCTAATACGAGATTGTAGGTTTTCAGCTGTGATGCCGGTTGGTATGCCCCATGTTGAATTGGATAAGACATCATTAAAACTATTCATTACATCTGAAATCGGAATCTTTTGATGATTTATTCCAAGTCGATTAGCTAATGTCGTTGCATCTTGTATAGACCCTGCTGAACTCCATGGAGATGGCATTAAAATCGCATGAACTTTAGAGATGCCTAAAGCTGCTACTGCAATAGTTGCTACTAGAGCTGAATCAATACCCCCACTTAGTCCAATAATGGCACTGTTGAAATTACATTTTCTTGCATAATCTTTAACCCCAAGCACCAAAGCTCTGAACAGGATCTCTTGTGATATTGGATGTTTACTAGATATTGAGGGTTGTTGTTTGAGGGAAGATATGTCATAAAGGCCAATTGATTCTCTAAAGGCAGGAAGTTCTTGTTGTAACTCTCCTTTTTTATTAAGAGCAAAACTAGAACCATCAAAGATTAATTCATCATTCCCTCCTATTTGATTGACATAAATCACAGGGCATGAGAGACGAATAGCTGCTTTGGCGGCTATTCGTTGACGTAATAAGCTTTTCGATTCAATAAATGGAGAAGCTGAAAGATTAATAAGTAAATCTAATTTTTCATTTTCTAGGGATCTAATAGGATCTGTCCCTTGTATCTTTTCATTTTGTAGATTTTGCTCAACCCATATATCTTCACAAATAGTTATTCCGATTTTCCAAATTTTTTCTTGGTAATACAAATTTAAAATACTACTATTGTCTGCGGAACGAAAATAACGTTTTTCATCAAAAACATCGTAAGTAGGTAGGAGTTGTTTCCTCGCTACGATTCTCCAAGTACCTTTTTCAAGAATAACAACAGAGTTATAAAGTTTAGGGATTTCTATATCGTAAGTTGGTTCTGCAATACCGATTAAGACAGATAAGTTGTGATTAAGATTTTTCAACCTTTTGCTTAATTTGTTTAGGGCATCATTTTCTTCTTCAAAAAGTCTTGGATTAAATAATAAGTCTTTAGGAGGGTAGCCGATCAAAGAAAGTTCTGGTGTGATTATTAGACCCACATCCTCGTTTTTGATCTCTGCACAAACTTCAAATATTTTCTCGGCATTACCAGAGAGATCCCCAATGATTGGATTGAGTTGGGCCAATGCTAATTTCATTATCTGTTATCAGCTAAACCATATAGATTTTCTTCAAGTAGTAATGGGAGAAGTTCTTGAGGGACAAGAACTTCTTGAGGTCTCTCTCTAAATTTTGAACTTGATGATTCAGGTATATTGAAAGGTAAAAGATCAATTTCGCCTCCTAGTTTTTTAATTTCTTCTAATTGATTATCGCTTATTGGCCATCCATCTCTCATTGCAATAGCTATTGTTGCTTTATTGAGAATAGACTTAGCATTAAGCCACTTTGGAACTTGAACAGCTAAATCACTTCCAATGACAAAACTAAAACTTGCTTCTGGCCATAGTTGGAAAGCTTTCTTTAAAGTATGAATTGTCCTAGGGCTACTCAATTCTTGAACTAGCTCTAATTTAGGATGTGAGATTTTCTTTACTAGAATTCTTAAAAGTTGAGTTCTTTTTAGAAGAGGGATTTGATGCCTTTTGTCAGGGTTATCACTTGCCCATGTGATAACTTTTGGGAAGATTTTTGTTAATTCACTTAATAAGGCCTCGTGACCAAGAGTGGGTGGATCAGCGCTTGTTCCAAATAAGGCTATTGAATTTATTTTGGCTTTCATGGCAATAAATAATGTTTATTTTTTTCTGTACTTGATGTTAGAAATTTAAAGTCACCCAGCATTACTCTTAAATCTGAATTCTTTTTGAGAAGATAGTTCAACATTAATCGAGGCCTGCCATCATTCCTATTTGTCCCCATCAGAAATTTATAGGCTGCGAGACGACCTATAAGCTTTGTCGTGTGAATAGCAAGTGCTGCTTGAGCAATGGCTATAGGGCCAGCAGGTGCAAGGCTTAATCCGCCAGTAAGAGGTGCAGCAAGGATCATTATTTGCTTGAAAACATTTAAGGTGATTTGTATTCCTATTTGTGCACCCCCTAGTAATGAATTTTGAAAACTAAGCTTTTTTACTAGTTGTCTAGCGGAGGGACCACTTACTGTTAAACCATATAATTTACTTAGTTGGATAATTAGAGCACTATCCAAAGCTAGACTGCTAATAAGATCAATCATTAAGAAGGGATTAACTGCTACTCCTGAGGCTTTTAAAGTTGCATATTTGCCAATTAAACTTTGTGCTTCTTCTTTTTTTCTCAGTAGTCGACTCTCCTTAAGTAATTTATGGAATTGGTCTGCAATTCTTAGACTATTTATACAAAGAATCAACTCACCACTTTGTTCAAGAAAATCTTTAAGTTCGTTTTTTAGAAAATCAACTTTAGGCGTTTTTTGTTCACTTCTAACAGTCCCATCTGGTTTTATTTTTGCTTCCCTTGGAGATGATGATACTAGAGCAATTTTAATTTTTTGTTTGCAAAATGATAATTTCCTATGAATACTTGAGAGTATTAGTTTTGTCTCTTGTGTGCTCCATTGATCACAACGATTTAAGACTAGTAGTATTGGTTTGTTATGCCTTAATAGCTCTTTAATAGAATTTAGGTCGATCCGAGTTATATCACTATCAATTACAAATAGAATTAAGTCTGTATCTAATACATAATTAAAATTTCTTTCTTCTTTATTAGTATTATTTATTTCATCTATACCTGGAAAGTCCAATAGCTCAACCTTCTTTAAGCTTCTAAATCTTTTGTCCCATTGATAAGATTTAATCGCCTTTGTATTTCCATTTAGTATGTCTGTTTGAAATATTTGCTTTTCAATTAATGCATTTAATAAGCTTGATTTACCAACTCCAACACGGCCATATACTGATATATGTAGTTCTTGCTTTTCTAATTTTTTTATTTGAAAATCTAGTTGATTTAAAATGTTTTCAAATTTAATTCTCTCGTAATTAGTAAGATTTAAATTTTTCTTCCATTGACTAAGTGAAAAGATGCATTTTGTAGGTATATCTCTTTTGTTAATCATGTTTTAGATTTCCCCCACCAACCAGCTAGTACTGCTAAAACCGCTTCCGCTCCAACTAATCCAACAAATCCTCCAAATTCATCTACCACGACTCTGACCCCTTTTTTGTCGTCATTAAATCCAAGAAGTAATCTGTCTACTCGAATCATTTCAGGCACAAACTCTACATTTTCGCTTAGATCGTAGGGAGTTAGATGGGAATCTCCTCGAAGTAAAGAGGTTAATAGCTTCTCACGGTTGGCAACACCAACGACCTTGTCAACTTCTTCACCTAATATTACCCACCATGTTGAATTATTCTCTAATAAGTTTGATTTGACAGATTGAAGAGAAACTCTCCCTGGAAGTGTAGGGGCAGCAACTCTAGGAGTCATAAGATCTTTAGCCGTAAGATCATTTAGCTGAAAAACCTTGGATATCATTGCAGCTTCATCTGCTTCAATTTGACCAATTTGAGAACCAAGTTTAGCCATCTGCCTGATTTCTTCTTCGTCTGTTGTTAGCTCACTCTTGGCAGTGATAATTGGCAATAGACGTTCTAAAAATATTAGCAATGGCCTCATTATGATACTTAAGAAATCAAGAATAGGAGCGCTAGTTAAACTGATTTGCAATGCAAGTCTTGTCCCAAGAGCTTTGGGGACAATTTCTCCAAGAAGTAAAACAAGAATGGTCAGGCCAATCGAAAATATTGGCATTAGATATCCGATTCGATTTTGGAATATGAAACTTGCGTAGCTACCAACCATCAGACTTCCAAATATGTTGAAACTGTTATTAGCAATTGTTACTACAGTTAAAGTCCTTCCAAGTCTGTGACGTAATTTTTCTAATCTCTTAGCGCCTAAAACTTTTGGACTTCTTCTTGCTAGCTCATGAACGTGCAATGGATTAACAGCCAATAGCGCTGCCTCTATCCCTGAGCACATTGCGGAACCAATTAAAACAACCGCAACAAGAGCAGTTAAGAGCAGAATGTCTTGGGTCATCCCCTAGAGATTTTATAAAGAGTAAGGATCTTTTGCTTTTATTTTTCCATTAAGTTAGTTCTCTTGCCATCCTTAAGAGTAAATAGGAGTATTTTTGTGGCTCATTCAAGTGTTTTTCGTCGCCGTAGAGACATATTTTTGTCACATTTAGGCTCTCATGCGGCTGTCATTCCAGCGGCAGAATTAGTCACTCATCATGCAGATTGTGAGTACCCATTCCGTCAAAATAGTGATTTTTGGTACTTAACTGGTTTTGACGAGCCAAATGCAGTGGCTTTGTTTTTACCTCATAAACCCAAGGGAGAACAATATGTACTATTCGTCTTACCCAAGGAGTCCAGTGCAGAGATTTGGACAGGCTTTAGGTGGGGAGCAAAAGGAGTTTTAGATAATTTCGATGTTGATATATCTCATTCTTTGAATGAATTGCCAGACCTTTTGCCTCATTATTTAAGAGGAGCCGAAGGGATTGCTTTTCGAGTTGGGAAACATCCAAATTTGGAGCCTTTGGTTTTGAAAACTTGGTCTGAGCATTTACAAAAACTTCCTAGAAGCGGCTCCGCTCCATTGTCCATGATTGCGCCTTGCCCAATACTTCATGATCTAAGACTTCGAAAGGATGATTTTGAGATAGAACGGATGCGTATTGCATCAAAAATTTCTGCAGAGGGTCATGAAATAGTTAGAGAATTTGCTCGCCCAGGAATGAATGAGAGAGATTTACAAGCTCAAATAGAAAAATACTTTCTTGAAAAAGGGACAAGGGGGCCTGCTTATAGTTCAATAATTGCCTCGGGAGACAATGCATGTGTACTTCATTACACGGCAAATAATTCACTCATTAGAGATGGGGATCTTGTTTTGATAGATGCAGGTTGCTCTTTGGATGATTATTACAATGGCGATATTACAAGAACCTTTCCTGCCAATGGAAAATTTTCTGGAGAACAAAAAGCTTTATATGAAATTACTCTTATTGCTCAAGAAGCCGCAATTCAATGTGTTCGCCCAGGTGATAACGCTGAGAATGTTCATATGACTGCCTTGAAGCATCTTGTTGAGGGCTTAGTTGATATTGGCCTATTAGTTGGTGAAGTGGATTCGATAATTGAACAAGAAGCTTACTCTCATTTGTATATGCATCGAACCGGGCATTGGTTAGGTCTAGATGTTCATGATGTAGGGGCATATCGACTGGGTGATTATCATCTGAAGCTTGAACCTGGAATGGTTTTAACAGTGGAACCTGGTATCTACATCAGTGACCGTTTAGCAGTACCAAAGGGTCAGCCTGAGATAGATGAAAGGTGGAAAGGGATTGGAATTCGCATTGAAGATGATGTTTTGGTAACAAAAGATTCTGTAGAAGTATTGAGTCGTAGTGCAATTAAGAATGTGATTGATTTGGAAAATTGATTAAATTTTTTAGAAAATTTCTGAGAAAATCTTTTTAATTAAATTGTCCATGATGAATTAATCTAGCCAAATATTTTTCTACTTTCATAACCCCATCATTATCAAATAGTAGAAAACCTTTTGAATTCCTACTTTAGTAATTCAAATAGGTCCTAGCTCCTGTTAAGTTAGTATTTTGTTAACTAGTTGAAAACTTAGAAATGATGGTTTCTGAAGAGGCTGGTACTGTTCAAGAAGATGTAACAAGTACTGAGGCAAGCACACAATCTGAAAATCAAGGGAAGGTTAGTTCGGAAGAGACAAAATCAGGTCGACCAAGCGCACTTGGAGGTGCTGCAGCATTAGCAACTGCAACGATAGATGCAGATGGAGTACCTTCTGGACATACACCAAAGGCAGATGAGGGGAGATTTTTGCTGAAAATTCTTTGGTTGCCAGATAATGTAGCTTTGGCTGTTGATCAAATTGTTGGAGGAGGACCTAGCCCACTTACAGCCTATTTCTTTTGGCCAAGGGAGGATGCATGGGAAACATTAAAGTCTCAATTAGAAGAAAAAAGTTGGATTACTGATAATGAAAGAGTGGAAGTACTAAACAAAGCGACAGAGGTTATTAATTATTGGCAAGAGGAGGGCAAAGGTAAGACCCTAGAACAAGCCAAAGTCAAATTCCCTGATGTAACTTTCTGCGGAACGGCATAAAAAATCCTTGAACATAATTATGTTCAAGGGAAACAATGTTTTTTAAACTTTTAGTCAGATTTTGAAGCATTAAACCAAGCTTTAGCTTTATTTAATGCTTCTTCCGCTTTGATTTTTTCAGATGAAGTTGCCTTATCCTGAGTTTGACTTAGTTGATTTTTAGCTTGTTCTAATTCAGCTTCAGCTTTAGCAGAATCAATATTTTTTCCCATCTCAGCTCTATTTACTAAAACTGTCACTTCGTTGGATTCCACTTCTGCGAAACCCCCACAAAGTGCTATTGAATCCCAATGACCGTTTTTTAAAACTCTTAATACTCCAAAATCAATAGCAGTAACCATTGAAATGTGACCAGGTAATACTCCCAATAGGCCAGTAGTGCTTGGAAGTATTATTTCATCAGCAGTATCGTCAAATACGCTCTGATCAGGAGCAAGAACTCGTAGAGTTAATGTCATTTCTTGGGGATTTTAGAAAAAAGTTGACTGAAGGTGATTGAGAGTGAAAAAAGATTTCTAAGCTTTTGATTCAGAATCTATTTTTTCTGCTTTAGCCTTTACTTCCTCAATGCTTCCAACAAGATAAAAAGCTTGCTCAGGTAGATGGTCTAGTTCTCCTGCAAGAATCATATTGAAACCTTTGATTGTGTCCTCCAATTTCACATATTTACCCGACATGCCTGTGAATATTTCAGCAACAAAGAATGGCTGAGATAGGAATTTCTCGATTTTGCGTGCACGATCGACTGTCTTTCTATCTTCTTCTGATAGTTCGTCTAATCCCAAGATAGCAATAATATCCTGCAATTCTTTGTATCTTTGAAGTGTTGACTGAACTGCTCTGGCAGTGCGGTAATGCTCATCTCCCACAACAGATGGCTGCAACATGGTGCTGGTTGAGTCAAGTGGATCAACAGCAGGATAAATACCTTTTGCTGCAAGAGCTCTTGCTAGAACAGTAGTTGCATCTAAATGAGCAAAAGTAGTAGCAGGTGCAGGATCTGTTAAGTCGTCAGCAGGTACATAAACAGCCTGAATTGAGGTGATGGATCCCTCAAGAGTTGAAGTAATCCTCTCCTGAAGCTCTCCTACATCAGTTCCTAATGTCGGTTGATATCCAACGGCTGAAGGCATACGACCTAATAATGCAGATACTTCTGACCCTGCCTGCACAAATCTGAAAATATTATCAATGAATAAAAGAACATCTTGCTTGTTTACATCACGAAAATGTTCAGCCATCGTCAATGCTGATAGGCCTACTCTCATCCTTGCTCCTGGTGGCTCATTCATTTGACCAAAACACAACGCTACTTTTGACTTCGTTAGATCTTCTGAATTGATAACTCCAGATTCTTTAAATTCTTCATATAAATCGTTACCTTCTCTTGTCCTTTCTCCAACTCCACCAAAAACAGATACGCCTCCATGTTCTTTTGCAATATTGTTAATTAGCTCTTGAATAAGAACTGTTTTACCTACGCCCGCTCCTCCAAATAATCCTACTTTTCCTCCTTGACGATATGGAGCTAGTAAATCAATAACTTTTATACCAGTCTCAAATACTTTTGGTTTGGTTTCTAAGTCTGTAAGGCTTGGAGCTGAACGGTGAATTGGTGAGGTTGTTACGTTCTTAAGATCGCCCTGTTCATCAACAGGCTCTCCAAGGACGTTGAAAATTCTTCCAAGGGTGGCTTCACCAACAGGTACAGAAATGGGTGCTCCAGTGTCTACAGCTTCCATGCCTCTAACTAATCCATCAGTTCCACTCATGGCAACGGCTCTAACCCGATGATCACCTAATAATTGTTGAACTTCTGCAGTCAGTGCAACATCTTGCCCGGCTGGATTTTTACCTTCAATCCTTAATGCATTAAGGATTGAAGGAAGTTTGCCAGCCGGGAATTCAACATCTAAAACAGGACCAATTACTTGGCGAACAATACCCTTAGTTCCAACAGTAGAGGTAGCAGGAGCGGCCATAAGATAACTAGAAACTTTGTGAGCATGCTCTGATTTGCATACCCTTATCAGCGGCTTAGACTACCACTCCACAGGCATTTTTTTTTTGTGTTCGGTCAACCGCACAGAATATATGTGGTCTAGAGCGTACTTAGATGCATAAATTAATACCGTTGGTAATGAGTAATACTCTTTATCGAGTCAGCGCTAAGCGCTTTTGTTTTTTTTGCTACTGCACTAATCTATGGCAGCTGTATCTCTCAGCGTCTCCACTGTTAAGCCACTTGGAGATCGTGTATTTGTAAAAGTTTCTGAATCAGAAGAGAAGACTGCAGGAGGCATTTTGCTTCCTGACACTGCTAAAGAGAAACCTCAAGTCGGTGAAGTTGCTCAGGTTGGTCCTGGAAAACGTAACGAGGATGGTTCACGTCAATCTCCTGAAGTAAGTGTTGGAGACAAGGTTCTCTATAGTAAGTACGCAGGTACTGATATCAAGCTTGGCAGCGATGAATACGTACTTCTCTCTGAGAAAGATATTCTGGCTGTTGTCAATTAAAACTCAGCTTTTGCTGTAGTCCAAACCAAAAAACTTTTCGAAATTAAAGGAAATCGCCTCTTATGGCTAAGCGCATTATTTACAACGAGCAAGCCCGCCGTGCACTCGAGCGAGGTATTGACATCTTGGCTGAATCAGTCGCAGTCACATTAGGGCCTAAAGGTCGTAATGTTGTTCTCGAGAAAAAGTTTGGTGCACCTCAAATCATCAATGATGGTGTAACAATCGCTAAAGAAATTGAACTCGAGGATCACATTGAAAACACAGGAGTTGCTCTAATTCGTCAAGCTGCTTCAAAAACCAATGATGCGGCAGGAGATGGCACAACCACTGCAACTGTTCTTGCTCATGCAATGGTCAAAGCTGGTTTAAAAAATGTCGCAGCAGGAGCAAATGCAATTACTTTGAAAAAAGGAATTGATAAAGCAACTGATTTTTTGGTTGAAAAAATAAAAGATCATTCCAAACCCATAAGCGACAGTAATGCAATTGCCCAGTGTGGCACTATTGCTGCTGGTAATGACGAAGAAGTTGGCAGCATGATTGCTGACGCGATGGATAAAGTTGGTAAAGAAGGTGTTATTTCCTTAGAAGAAGGTAAGTCAATGACCACTGAGTTAGAGGTCACTGAAGGAATGCGCTTTGATAAGGGATATATTTCTCCTTACTTTGCAACTGATACTGAGAGGATGGAGGCAGTCTTGGATGAGCCTTATATATTGCTTACAGACAAAAAAATTGGTCTAGTTCAAGATCTAGTGCCAGTCTTAGAACAAGTAGCTAAAACTGGTAAGCCTCTGCTAATAATTGCTGAAGACATAGAGAAAGAAGCCTTAGCTACTTTGGTTGTTAATAGGCTCAGAGGAGTTTTAAATGTTGCTGCTGTTAAAGCACCGGGTTTTGGAGATCGCAGAAAAGCGATGCTTGAAGACATGGCTGTTCTTACAAATGGCCAACTCATAACTGAGGATGCTGGATTAAAGCTTGAAAACGCTACTCTTGATATGCTTGGCACTTCAAGGCGAGTCACAATCAATAAAGATACATCCACAATTGTTGCAGAAGGCAATGAAGTAGCTGTTAACGCTAGATGTGAACAGATCAAGAAGCAGATGGATGAGACCGACTCAACCTATGACAAAGAAAAGCTTCAAGAAAGACTAGCTAAGCTTTCTGGTGGTGTGGCTGTAGTAAAGGTTGGAGCTGCAACTGAGACTGAGATGAAAGACAAGAAACTTCGTCTAGAGGATGCAATTAATGCAACTAAAGCTGCAGTAGAAGAAGGAATTGTTCCTGGTGGCGGAACTACACTCGCTCATCTGGCTCCCGCATTGGGAGATTGGTCATCCTCCAATCTCTCTGGTGAGGAATTAATCGGAGCAAATATTGTTGAAGCTGCTCTTACTTCTCCACTTATGCGCATAGCTGAGAATGCTGGTGCTAATGGAGCAGTTGTTGCAGAGAACGTTAAATCCAAACCAGTTAACGATGGCTACAACGCTGCAACTGGTGAATATGTAGATATGCTTTCTGCTGGAATTGTAGATCCAGCGAAGGTAACTCGCTCAGGTTTGCAAAATGCTGCTTCAATAGCAGGAATGGTCCTTACAACTGAATGCATAGTTGCTGATTTGCCTGAAAAGAAAGATGCTTCTCCAGCAGGCGGTGGAATGGGTGGTGATTTTGATTACTGATTATTATCATTATTAAATCTAACTTTGATTTCAATGAAGGACTGGGTTATTCCCAGTTCTTTTTTTGTCTAGTCAAATAAATGTACAAAACATTTCCTAAATATATAATCGATACAAAACCAGGTGATTTTTGATTTAGAACAAAGTTTAGAATATATTTTTTAACAACATTGCATCTATGGCCAGATTGAAGATGCTATTGGGAGCTAACGAGAATCAATTCATCTAGTTATTTTTTTCCTCTTACTTATTTAAGGCTTAAAAAGAGTTGTGACATTTATTTTAACCATCCTGCGCTAAGAATAACAGCAAGGCTTAAAAATAAGATTAGACATGCCCAGGTCGCCCTATTTAAAGTCGATTCTGCACTACTTGCACTTGTGAACATAGAGCTTCCACTAGATGCTAGACCACCCATCCCATCACCTTTTGGGCTATGAAGAAGAACTAATAATATTAGAAAAACTCCTGAAATTGCCCATGCCCAGGATAAAAGAGGAATGATCATTTTTTTATTTATTATGCGGGTTGAGGAATAAGATTTGGCTTTTGAGGTAAATTAATTGGTTCAATAAGTGTTGAGCCAGTCATTGCTTTTGGTTTTGGTAAATTCAATAGGTGTAGAAGAGTTGGGGCTAAATCAGATAATCCTCCTCCGCACTCTCTAAGTTTTATGTCATTGCCATAACCTTTTAATTTACGTTTTTCACCTTCTACAAGTATAACTGGCACAGGATTTGTTGTATGTGCAGTCCATGGTTGGCCATCTGGTCCTAACATCATTTCGGAATTACCATGATCAGCTGTTATTAGTAGTGAGCCACCTAGCTTACCTATTGAATTTAATAGTTTTCCAACGCAACTATCAACTTTTTCATTAGCTTTAATAGCTGCTTTCATTATTCCAGAATGTCCAACCATATCTGGGTTAGCAAAATTAATTACCACTAGTGAGTAAATTCCAGTCTCAATTGCTCTGATGCAACTATCAGTTAGCTCATCTGCTGACATTTCAGGCTGTTGATCATAAGTTGCAACTCTTGGAGATGGAACAAGGTGTCTTACCTCTCCTTTTAGTGGCTTTTCGATACCCCCATTCAAAAAATATGTTACGTGGGGATACTTTTCGGTTTCAGCTGTTCGATATTGATTTAGTCCATGACTAGAGACTACTTGACCTAATAAATCATTCAGTGGCTCAGGTGGAAAAGCGACTGATACAGGGAGACCAGATTCGTATTGTGTAAAAGTCAGTAAGTCAATATCTCTTTTGTTTTGTCTCTCAAAGCCATCAAAATCTTTTAACTTAAGAGCCTTTACCAATTGCCTTGCTCTGTCGGGGCGAAAATTAAAAAAAATTACTCCATCTCCATCCTTTAAGAAAGAGGGGGAAAGCCTAACAGGTTCAATAAATTCATCAGTAATACCTTCTTCATAGCTTTTATTTATAGTTTCTTCTGCTGAAAGATCGCTAATCACAAAGTTTGGATCAGTAAGTAATTCGTAAGCTTTTAAAGTCCTTTCCCATCGATTATCTCGATCCATAGCCCAATATCTTCCGCAAATTGAAGAAATCTCTCCTATACCAGTTGATTTGATTGTATCTTCTATTCTCTTTATATATTTTGAAGCACTTTTTGCAGAGGTGTCTCTTCCATCTGTGAAAAGGTGTAATGAGACATTTGTTAACTCTTTTTCAGCTGCCCATAGCAATAATCCGCACAAATGATTGATATGGCTATGAACCCCACCATCGGAGCAAAGTCCCATGATATGAAGAGTTCCTTCTCTATTCTTTAAAGTTTTAGAAAATTCATTAAGAGCAGTATTTTTAATTAATTTATTTTCTTTAACTGTATTGGATATTCGGACTAATTCTTGCTGAATTATCCTACCTGCTCCGATAGTTAGATGTCCAACTTCAGAATTACCCATTTGATTATCTGGTAATCCAACATCTGCACCACTAGCTTCAATAAGAGTGTGAGGATATGCATGCCATAAAGCATCCATTACAGGGGTAGATGCTTGTTTAATAGAGTTGTGATTAGCTTCTTCAGAGTGCCCCCAACCATCAAGTATCGCCAACACAACTGGCGCTACTTTGCCTTTGCTTATTGAAACAGCGGCGTTACTAGTTGACATTCAAAGAAATTGGTTACTAAATAATGTTTTTCTTTTGTATTAAATTACTTCCTAATAGGTAAAGAGGCTAATAGTTTGATGTTTGGTTAGCTTTTCCCTATTAGATTGGAAAAGTATTTCAGCTATTCCTAAGAAAAAATAAAATTTTTAGGACTTAAAAAATGCCTGATGAAGCCATAAAAAAAGAGATAGAAATCCTCTCAAAAGAAGAACTTGATAGAACCATAAAAAGATTGGCTTCTCAAATTTTGGAGAAAATACCAAATATTAATTCATTATTGCTAGTCGGAATTCCAACTAGAGGGGTTTATCTATCTAAATTGTTAGCACAATATTTAGAGGAATTATCTGGTCAGGCAGTCGAGAATGGTTGTTTAGACCCTACTTTTCATAGAGATGATCTTGCTAGAGTTGGTACTCGCATTGCTCAAGTGACTGATTTACCCTCTTCTGTTGATAATAGAGAAGTCGTTCTAATTGATGATGTTATTTACACAGGAAGAACTATCAAAGCAGCATTAGAGGCTCTTCATTTATGGGGCAGGGCAAAAAGAGTTATGCTTCTAGCGTTGGTAGATAGGGGACACAGAGAAGTTCCAATACAACCAGACTTTTGTGGACGTGTGGTGCCAACTAGTAAGGATGAGACTATTGATCTTAAATTGAGAGAAGTTGATGGAGAAGAGGGAATCTTTTTATGTAAAAAACTATAGATTATTAATAATAAAAATTTATAAGAAAATTATCTGATATCTCCAAGATTATAAATTACTATTTCATTATTATTTCGTAAATCAATACCTTTAACTTCAAGTTGACAATGGTCATTAATATTAAACATTAATTTAATGCAGTCTTGACCAATTTCACCAGGAGGGTCCAGAGGAATTGATATGACAGTATTATTTATCTTCTTGATTTTCTCGTTAGATTCAATTGTTTGTAAAGTGGGTAATCCATTAATATAAATAATCTCATTTGACCCTTGTTCCTGAGGTTCTCCAATAATTAAATCTATGCTTAATTGATTATTTATACTTGCAGCTAAAATGATTTCTAAAGGTTTATTTGTTGGCCATGTTTGACCTGCTAGAAAAAGAGGATGCCATATATGTTTTTCATTTTTTTTATTCCAGCATCTCAAGCTCACTCCTTTATTAAGAACATCTTTTACTTGAACACCAGGTGTTAGATTTAATGCTCCCAATGCAATTGCTTCTATAGGGGGAGGAGTCAAGAAAGGTATGGAATTACATATATCACTTAAATAATTTTTGATTAAAGGTATACGAGATCCTCCTCCTACTAAGACAACACTATCAAGATCTTTTAATTCACATGAATTTCGTTTTGCAGCATTAATAGTTTGTTTGAAGAGTTTTTCAATACTTTTTAGGAGTCCTTTTTCTATAAGTAAGTCTTCAAGTCCTTTTTTAGATAGCTTTAAAAACTTTTCTTCATTGTTAGTATTTTGTACTTGTTTAGTGATAATTAATGTCTCTTTTATATTTATATTGCTTAATTCACATTTGAGTTCTTCGGCCTTTCTCAGTATTGAATTAGTTGGTTTCTCTTCTGGTAATAAATGATGAGATATCCATCTGTCTATATCTTTCCCTCCTAACCGAAGTCCTGATTTCCCTAAAACTTTTGCTGTACGAAGAACTTGTGTACTTTTTCCCTCTAAATTATTTCCGTCAAATCTGACAAGTTGAGCAATTGGTGAAGCTTGTCCTTCTCCTCCCTCTAAAGCAACAATTGACATATCAATTGTGCTTCCTCCAAAATCTAAAACAAGTAATGTTGAACCAGGCTTTAGCCCAGCACCCATTGCAGCGGCTGTAGGTTCATCAACTAATGCAATTTCTTTTACTTTTAAGGAATTACATATATTAACTAACCAATTTCTATATTCTCGATATGTATCAACTGGAGCAGTTAATACTAGTCTTTTGATGTTTACCTTCTCCGATACTTTCTTCCAAATATTATGAATTAAAATTTCTCCTGCCTTCTCTGGTGCGATTTTTGAATCATATATAGGTTCAATTTTGGTAGAACCTATCCATCTTTTAAAATCTTGACTTAAGTTTTTTTCTTTTTCATTAATGAGATTTAAATCTATAACTTGTTGCCCAATTAAATAGCATTCTTCTTTTTCTGATGATTTATAAATTAAGCTTGGAATCTCTCCTGGAGCTCTACTAATTGGAGGTAGATCTAGAAGTTCAGGAGGTTGACCATTCTCTTTTTGAAAAACAACTACTGTTGTTGAACTCCCTAAATCGATGGCTAATGTTCCAAAATCATTTGTATTGATTTCAGGTCGATGGATGTTTTCAAATTGATTGACTTTATTCTTTTCCATCTTTAATAGTGAATTTTTAATAGGTGCAGCAAAAATCAAGCAAAATTAAGTGAGTCTAGAAAAACTAACATCACTGTCATTATTTGGCGAAAAATATAGAAATGAACGATTCTCTCCTAGAATAAAGTAACAATAAAGTTTTAAGTGTGATTAAGTCAGGTTCAGGTGTTAATTCCAAGGATTTAGCAAAAAGAGGTGAGAGTCTCATCAGACATGCCACTAATCGCTACCTAACTACTGTGAGAATTGCTTTTAGAGCCAAGCAAAGAAGATTTGATGATTTTGATGGGCTTTTAGAAGAGTCAACAGTCAAGCCAGTACAAAGAGCCATCATTGAACTAAGTGATGAACAAGATCAGCCTGATCTATTACCTGGTTAGGTGATCAAAAAAGAAGGTCCAGGTTGGAGAATAATTAGAGATTCATCAAGAGATAATTTTGTTACGCTCATAGGAGGCGAAAATTGGGCGATAGAGTTGAATAAATTTGAGTGGGAAAATCTAGTTAAGGTAGTAATAGGTGTTTCTGATCAATACAAATCAGTTAAAGAACAATTAATGGGTGATGAGGAAATATTGTTGGAATTGGAACGTAGCCCTTGGTTTGCAATTTTGAAAGGTGATCAATATGGATGGAACCTTAGGTTGATCTTGAGTGGTAATGATTTATTACATCGAGGAGCAGAGGTCTATTGGCCTAGAAATGTGACTAACCATGTTGTTAGTGCAATGAGAATAATGTGGGATTCAGACTATTTGTGAGAGAACTTAACTAAAAGTTTTTCAAATTTTTCCCCAAATCTAAGTTGAATCAACTCACATTTTTTCCACAGGATTAATCCAATTAATTAGGCTCAGACTATTTTCTGTGGAAAAAGAGTGGCGTCGATAACTCAGATTTGGCTTTTAAATGACATTGGCGCTAAAGATAAGTAAGGCTTATGCTTTCTTCCTGAATGCAGTTGAGTGCTTGATCTGAGAATGAGACGCTTCGAGAATGTGTTTTTTGTTGATTTGATTTTGAGAGTAGCTTGGGGATTGATTAAATCTTCGAAAAGCCTTTTTGATGAAAAATATTGATTTTACTGAAGAAAAAAGCTTGATCCAAAGTTCGGAAGTTTTGGAATCAGAGAATACAATTAGTTTTCAAACAGAAATACCCAAGCAGATTCAACAAGCGATGAAGGTTTATATTGAGGAACATCCAAATTGGGACCAATACAGGCTTTTACAAGCTGCGCTTGCTGGGTTTTTGATCCAAAATGGTATCAGTTCTAGATTGATAACACGTCTTTATATTGGGAATATGTTTGGATCTCATTCTTTCTAAATTAATTTTTCTTGAGCTTATTTAGAAGCTCTAAAGCAATATCTTGATTGACTGGCATGATTGAAAGTCTGTTTCCTTTGCGAACTAGTGTTAGTTGTTCAGACGTATAAGTTTCAGATAGCTCCTTTAAAGTAATCATATTTTTAAACTCACAGATAAATTTAGTTTTCACGCAATCCCAACGAGGATTATCTCTCTTGGATTTTTTGTCAAAGTACTTTGAACTTTCATCAAACTGAAATGGGTCGATTAAGTTTGTCTCAATAATTTCCATCAGACCAACTATTCCAGGAGGCTTAGTATTTGAATGATAAAAAAAAGCTTGATCACCAATTTCCATTGATCTCATAAAGTTTCTAGCCTGATAATTACGAATTCCATCCCAGATGGTTTCTTTTTCCTTTTCTAAATCTTTAATACTGTAAGCATCTGGCTCACTTTTCATTAGCCAATAGTTAATCTCCTTTGTTGCCATGGGATCTCAGCGATATTGCAATGTGTGGATGGTGTGTGGATGGCTTAATATTCTCACCCCTATTTCTTTATTCTATTTGAAAAAGGTTTTTGCTAGTAGTTACCAAAATATTAAATACGACTATTCAAGTAATTTATTTTTGAGATTAATGATTTTGTTTGTTTGGTTGATAATATTTTCAAGATCCTTTCTTAATGGAGAAATATATCGTTTTGAAATTTCTAAATCCGAAGTTTGTTTATTCAACTTGACGTAGTAATTGCATTTTTCATCAGTATTTAATTCCTTATAGTCACTCCTTTGGTGCGAACCTCTACTTTCACATCTGCTTAACGCTGATAGGATTGTGGCTTCGGCAGAAATTAATGATGCTTCTAAATCAAAGATCTGAACTAGGTCATCACAATTTTGATAGTCAATTCTAACATCAACGTCTTTAATAATATTCTTGATGTCTACAATCTTCTTTAGTCCTGACTCTAATAATTTTTTACTTTTAATCACACCACAATGTTTCCACATGACGCTACTTAATTCATGTTGTAAAGGCTTGGCTAATTCTGTACCTTTATTTATGAAGTTATTTATGTGCTCATGGGCATTTTTTATTGAAATATCAGATCTTACTTGTGATTGTAATTGGTTTGAATAATTAACACTAGCCATCGCTGCCCTCTTCCCAAAAATTAAAATTTCGGCGAGAGAATTACCTCCTAGACGATTTGCACCATGTAATCCACCAGCTACTTCTCCTGCGGCATATAATCCTCTAATTGATGTGCAATGTTCTTCTGGACTTATCACAATACCCCCCATTGAATAGTGTGCTGTTGGAGCTACTTCCATTGGTTCTTTTGAAATGTCTAGCATTTGTGCATCTAAAAACTGCCTGTAAATACTTGGTATTTTTTGCATTATGAAATCTTTACTCTTATGACTTATATCTAGATACACACCTCCGTTAGGGGTACCTCGTCCTTCGGCTATTTCTGTGTAATTAGCCACAGCGACTCTATCTCTAGTTGAAAGCTCCATTCTATCTTTATCATAATTAACCATGAATCGTTCCCCTTGGTTGTTTATAAGTTTTCCTCCTTCCCCTCGAACTGCTTCTGTGACTAATGTTCCTGCAATCTCTTCAGGGAAAAGCATGCCTGAGGGGTGAAATTGAACCATTTCCATATCTCTTAATTCACAACCTGCTTTGAGACTTAAGTACAATCCGTCTCCTGTATTTTCTTTTTTTCTAGAAGAACTTCGTCTCCATATTTTTGTATGACCTCCTGTGCAAAGAATAACTGCATCAGCTAAATGTACTGTCCTTTCAGCTGTACTTGTATCGAATGACATAGCTCCAAAGCAAATCTCATCTCTTATAAGAACCTCAGTGACGTATTGGTTGTCATGAATTGGAATATTTAAAGACTCTGCTTTTTTAAGAAGTGTTTTTAAAATTGATAAACCTGTGAAATCTCCTGAGTAACAAGTCCTTCTGTATGAATGAGCTCCAAAAAATCTTTGATCAAGAAGTCCATTTTTTAATTTTGCAAAATTTGCTCCCCATTGATCTATTTCTTGAACAAGTGATGGAGACTCTTTAGCCATTATCTCAATTTGGGATGCGTCTCCAAGTCCATACCCCTCTATATAAGTATCTGCAAAATGTTGTTCCCAAGAATCTTCTTGATCGACATTGCCAAATGCGGCATTAATTCCGCCTGCAGCCAAAACAGTATGCGAATCTGTCTTTGCTCGCTTTCCTAGTACCGATACTTGAAGTCCGGCGAGCTTGACTTCAATAGCAGCTCTTAACCCTGCACCTCCACAGCCAATTACCAAGACATTTGAAATTTGAGTTGTGTGGTTATGATTTGTCATTGATTTTTCTGAAAATAATTCAAAGTTTTTCTTGTGTTGGGATAGAAATTATTGATTATTTTTAACCTTATCTCCTCATTAGGACTCACTTTTCATTAGGCAATAGTTGATCTCCTGTGATGCCATGTTATCTCACCGAAAACGTGAAGCTCGAATGAAACTTGTTATAGTTTTATCCCTTTACATTATCCCTTGTGGGGAGATTGAGTCCCTGTACTATTCGCAATTTGACTTCAAGTATTTCTATTAAATATCAAAGAAGCAAAATAATCTTATTATTATCAGCTATAAATAAGTCTCTATGTCTACTATTCCGTGTCGAAATGAGTCGTTTCCCCCTTTACAGAATGTATAGTTGTGGAATTAGGCATCAAAAATTGGCGATATGTACTTGTGATGAAAGTTCTTTTGATTGGACTTATGACTAGCAGGAGACTTGTTTATTGCTTGAAGGTGGGCTAACTGTTACTCCTGAAGGAGAAGAATCTTTGAAGTTTGGAGCAGGTGGCCTAATTATATTTCTTGCAGGAATGTACTGTAGATGTTGTGTTCACAAGGCAGTACGTAAGTATTATCGTTTTGGGGATTAAATTCTGATACTTATCGCTCAATAGAATTCAAGTTTTAATGATTGATAAACTGATGCACTATCAAGGAGATTAAAACACCTGTCCATATCCCTTTGAATAGTATTGGATAATTGGTTTGAGATATATCTTTTTCAATTATTATTTGACTTAGGTCTTTATTCATATTGAGAAGTAGTTTTATTCTTTTATTTTTATATTTTACATGATTTATTTATAAAATCTCATATGAATAAATACATGATGTAGTCATAATTTATACAGACTATTAAAACAAAAATTAACTTCTTTTAATAGTCTGTATAAATAAAAAAAGTTTGCACTGTGATTGAAAATTTTAGCTAGAGATGAGAGTTGTTACGGTACCTATGTTTTTGATGATGTTACAGTTCGCTGAGTATTTAATTACGTCCACTAGCAATATTTGTTATGACGAGATCATAAAAAAAAAGTTATGAATAAATAACTTCGACTTCTAGAAGATCAAATGAGCAACTTTAATGATTTTGAAAAAATGATCAATAATTTAAATGAAGAAAAATTATCAGAACTTTGTGAGGAATTTCTTACTAATCATGAGTCTGCGATGAACATATTATTTAAATATTGTAGTGATTTTGGATTGATATTTGATAGTCAAGAAATTAAAGATAATATGACAATTATGCATAAGAATGGGAACTTTGATCATATTCCATGCTTTGGAATTCAATTATCAGAAAATCAACTATATAAAAAGTTCCATCCTTCTTGAATAGTTTTATGATTTTTTTTTAATCTTTTTTAATTTCTAATTAATATCATTGATTCTATTTTCAGCCATAGAAATATATTTCTTAGAACAATATTTAGCTTTTAAGCTTGACTTTTACTCTTTAGAAGAATATATCATATTTTTAAGATAAAAACATATTTTGCACAGAATTAATAATTACTTTTTCTATTTTCTTTTCCTAGGCCAATTCGTATTTTTAAAACGAAACAATTTTATGCTTATAAGTTTCAATCAACCTGACTAATTCTGAGCTAATGATTTTTATATAAGATTATTCTTGATTTCTTAGAGTATTCAATATTCTAATAGAGTTATGAATGCTTTTCTGGGATTTTTAAAATGCTGATTTGCCTTGACCTGATCTAAGAAGAAATAAAGTTGGCAATCCTAACAAAATCAGTATCGAAGTAATTAGAATTATATTTATAGTAAACGAACTAACACCTAGTTGATAAGATGCTAACGCAATAATCATTGTTTTGAAGTCGAAATGAATTTACTCTAATTATATTTTTTAAAAATTATTTTTTTCTTATTAGGTTGTAGGAATTATTTTCTAATGCATGGCGTGTTTCTTATTATTCTAATTTATTTTCCCCTTGGATTCACCTTGTATTTCTTTCTTTTTCTTTAGAGCTTCTTTTTCGATTTCTTTTTTTGCATCTGCTTCTTTCTCCGCAGCAATTTTTGCAGCCAATGCAACTGATTCTTCATGAGCTATCTTCTGATCTAGTTGTCCTGTTTCTCTCATCCATTGATTCAAACTGACTTCCTTACCAGTTGCTTCGCATTCTTTCTTAAATCTTAGGAAGGGAAACCAGTGATGATTTGCAGTTTCAGGGTTGCTTGCATTTAAACTATCTTCAGCCATTTATACGGATTGAAGCTTTTCTGATTATCTAATAATTGCTGAAGGTCATGTTGATTTATTTTACTAGATTGAAGTTTTTTTTATACTTTAAAATGCTATGTGATTTTTGTTACTTCAAAATAGTAAAGATTGAAAAGTTCTTTGAATAAATAGCAATATTGTTTGGTTCTTTTTTGTATATAGATTTTATTTTTTATCTTAATTTAGGAAGATTAATAAAGCTTGATTATGGAATCTTCATTAGCTCTAGCAATTATCTTGACATTTGTTGGGATAATTATTTTTATATTAATTTCAAAAAATGATCTTGGTGTCAAAACTTTAAAGAAAGATCCAGAAGCTCATACGACTCTGATTGGATCAGTTGCTAAAGGCATTCCTGGAACTGATATCTTAGAGACAGACAATGTCAAAATCACAAAAAATTCAACTAAAAATGCATTTCACAACGAATGAAGCTTCAATTGAGGAACTTATTTGGTCATTGATTTTAAATAAGTTGATCTAGAACTTATCAATTGAAGCTTCAGCTGCAACATCAAGTTTCTATCGAACTGAGGATGGTATTGAATGTTCAGTCAGGGGAAAAATGGAGATTTGATTGCTAATTGTTATTCCGAATCTGATCGTATGGGTAAGCGATGTTGGACTATAGATCTTAAGTGATTGTCTGAACTTAATGTCCTACGTTTTCTCTCTCCCATGACAAAATAACAATTATTTAGCTTTACCTTTTTAACAATTAATTTCTTAATTTATATTTTTATATTAAATCATATTTTGAATCCCCCTTGATTTCGTTCCATAAATCTCTTATTGAAAGATTAAAACCATTTAAATCATGGAATTTCCTCGATTGGTTAATTCTTTCTTAAATGATTTTTCCTATGGAGTCATTTCTCTAGGCGAATAAGTCATGTGTTTAGTGCATATAAATTATTCTTGTAATTTTTCACATGGTTTGATTAGTGATAGTTACTACAATAAAAGAATTGTTAATAGCTAACTCAGGCAAAAAAAATTCTCCATTAGAAGAAATCACGTAAGTTGCTTTTTCACTTTTTATTTAGGTCTTCCTTTTGGTTTCATGATTATTTAGCTATCGCTAATGTTTATCAAGCTGATTTAGAAATTTTCTACTTCTCTCATGCCTAGCATTTGAAAAGAAAATATTTGGCGGAGATGTTTCTATGACTTTACCTGAATCCATAAATAAAACTTGATCACTTACGTCTTTGGCAAAGCTAATTTCATGCGTTACTACAACCATTGTCATTCCTTGCTCTGCAAGTCTTCTCATTGCATCGAGTACTTCGTTCACTCGCTCTGGATCTAGAGCACTAGTGGGTTCATCGAATAAAAGTAATTCAGGCTTTAATGCTAACGCTCTAGCTATGGCTACTCGCTGCTGTTCCCCTCCGCTAAGTTGACTTGGATATTTTTTGGCATGAGAGTCTATTCCCATTTGACTCAAGAGATACATGCCATATTCTTCTGCTTCAATTTGACGACGTTTTTGCACATGTATTGGGGCGAGAGTGATATTTTCAAGAATAGATAGGTGAGGGAATAAATTGAATTGTTGAAATACCATACCTACTCTTCTTCTTATTTTTTGAATTTTTCTTTCATCATGAGTGGAATCAATTTTTATTCCTAAAATATTTAGTTCTCCGTTATCAAAAGCCTCAAGACCATTAAAAGTACGAATTAGAGTGCTTTTCCCTGAGCCTGAGGGACCCATGACTACTAGAACTTTCCCTCGATTAACTTTAAGAGAAACATTATCAAGAGCTCGTAATCCTTTTGTGTACGATTTCGTGAGATTCTTCGCAATAACAATAGGTTCCATGAATTATCAGAAATTGGCTTGATTAATGGTCATTCTTTGTTCAAGATGTCTTGCCAAAACAGCCATAATTGTACAAACCATCCAATAGACACATGCTAGCCAAACATAAACTTCAATGTATTGACCAATAAATTCTGGATTAGCAAGGATACTTCTGCCTACACCTAGCAACTCCACTAGTCCTAAAATAGCCATTAGAGATGTATTTTGAAATAGACCAATAGATTGATTTGTGAGAGCTGGTAAGGCAATACGTAAAGCTTGAGGAATTAATATGAATTGAATGATTTGGTATTGATTAAGACCAAGACTATTTGCTGCTTCTATTTGAGTGTTTGGTATTGACTGTAGTCCGCCACGAATATCTTCCGCTATGTAGGCAGAGACAAATAGAGTAAACGCAAAGATAGCTCTCCAAACACGATCAATTTCTATCCCAACTGGGAGAAATAAAGGTATTAGTAGTTGTCCAAAGAAAAGTACTGCAATAAGAGGAATTGCTCTCATTACATCTATATAGATTGAACTTAGCTTCTGAATTAATGGTAGTGAACTCTGTCGACATAGTGCCAAAACTATTCCAAAAGGTAATGATAGTAACGAGCTGCAAACAGTTAACAGTATAGTGAGAGTTAATCCACCCCAATGCCTACTCATTATAGGTGATAGGCCAAGCCCGCCATAAAGTAAATATAGACCTAAGGGTATTGTTCCTACCCATACTATTAGTAGATTTTTACGTAGCCATTTCCACTCAGGTCCGCAAAGAGTAAAGATGCTGAGTAAAAGAAGGCTAATCATCCAAGTAGCAGGTCTCCATTGTTCATTAGGTGGAAAACTGCCAAATGCGTATAAAGGTAGATTTGATATTACAACTTTCCAATTAGCCTTAAATAGCAACCATGCAAAAGTATTAGAAATAGCTACACTAATAAATAATATAATAAGTAAAGTAATTATAGTATTGAATAGATTTGAAAATAAAGTTTTCTTTAGATTCTTTAAGAAAAATATTGTTGAACTTATGTCGATTTTGAACATGAATTAACTATATTTGCGTGATTTTAAAATCAATCTATTTATGATTTCCATAGTATTTGTTATCAATAGATTTAATAACAAGAAACTAACAAGCAATATGATAAAACACTCGATAGCTCTTCCTGTTTGATTTATAATAGTATCATTAATTGCGTAAATATCTGAATATCCGACAGCGATTGCTAAGGTGCTATTTTTAGCAAGGTTAAGATATTGACTTGTTAATCCTGGAATTATCGCTGGTAATGCCTGTGGAAGTATTATACGGATAAGTCCTTTTTTTTCTGAAAGTCCTAAGCTTCTAAATGCTTCCCATTGCCCTCGGGAAACAGAAAGAATGCCTCCGCGGATTACCTCTGCTATGTAAGCACTAGTGAAGATAGTTAGCCCGAGTGATAATGCTAGAAACTCCGAGGAAAAAATTAATCCTGAAAACTCTATTCCTTGATTTGAAACGTAAAATATATTTTTTATTTGAATAAATATATTGTCTTTTAAACCTAAGAATCCAACAAAATACCAAAACATAAGTTGAAGTAAAAGAGGAGTTTGTCTGACTATTGTTATGTAACCAGCCGAAATGAGACCTAGTAATGAGTTTTTACCTGTTCTTGCAAAACCTATTAGTGTTCCCAAGAAAGTAGCTAATATTAATGATGAGACAATAACTTTAAGACTGTTGAGCCAACCTATAAATAATGCCCAGGCATAGCTATCTGAGGAGGTATAAGGTAAAGGGTGTTCCGCTAAAGCAAAACTTGCTGGTTTGAAAAGCCAGCTAAAATTAAAACCAAGACCTGTTCTTATTAGATTTATTGTTAAATTATTAATAAGTATCCCCATCAAACCAAAAAAGATAATACATATTCCAAATTGCAGAAATACTTTTTGATTTATTTTCATTCCCACAATCAATTGTTTTTAGTTAAACGGCGGTGAAATATGTACACCTCCTTTGTAATACAACTCATTTTGTCCTCTTGGAATAGGGACCTCGCTATTTTCTCCTAAATGTCTTTTGTAAATCTCTCCATAATTGCCAGTTGAGCTGATTACTTTAACTACGAAGTCATTGCTAAGACCAATTTTTTCTCCTAATCCTCCATCAATACCTAGAAATCTTCTTAGAGGTTTTAATTGAGGATTATTCTTTGCAATTTGTACTTTTTCATCAATATTTGCCTTTGTAATCCCTTGCTCTTCTGCCGATATAAGGGCAAAGACAACCCATCTCATTGCATCAGCTAGTTTCTGATCTTGGCCATCGGAGGCGGGAGCAAGAGGCTCCTTGCTCAATACATCATCAAGAATAATATGTTCTTTTGGATTATTAAAACCAGATCTGGCTGCGGCTAATTGTGAACGATCAGAAGTCATGGCTGAACAACGACCCTGTAAATAACCAGCAACTACTTGATTAAGGTCTTGATATTTGATTGGTGTATAGGGCAGTGAGGCACTCTCAAAAGCATCATTGATATTTTGCTCAGTAGTTGTACCTGAGCCTACACATATAGATTTATTCGCAAGATCTTTAAGACTACTAATTTTACTTTCTTTCTTTACCATTAATCCCTGGCCATCATGGAAAACAACTGGTGCAAAAGTTAATCCATTTCCTCCTGAGGAATCTCTACTGAGAGTGAAAGTTGTATTTCTTGATAATAGGTCGATTTCCCCAGTTTTAATAGCAGTGAATCTCTCTGCTGCAGTGAGAGGTCTATATTGGATTTTTTCTGAATCTCCTATAATTGCAGCAGCAAATGCTTTACATATATCGACATCTAGTCCTTGATAACTACCATCACTTTTAAGAAAACTAAATCCAGGAATCTTTCCACTTACTCCACAAATTAATTCATTGCGATTTTTTATTAGGTTTAGCCTAGAGCTATTGTCTTGATTTGATGTCGCACAGCCAGCTAATAGAGCTGCGAGACCAACTATTCCTGATACCAATCGACGCATAATTTTTTTGATCATTCAATTTGATTCTCGCCAGGTTTTTCTATTTCCTAGGCAATTAAAGAAAATCTTTTACTTTTTCTTCATTGAAAGTTATGATCCCAAAAATAAAGCGTGATGAAATTTCTAAGCGTATTTTTGTGAATTTAAATTTATTTCTAAAGATAGAAAATTAGTCTTTATATATAAATAAATAATCTGAAATTAACGATATTATTTCCTGTTAATGAATCTGCATTACGTTCACCCCTCATGACCTAATAGTTAATTTCATCTCTACCAAATGATTTGTGTGTAAAAACTGGGGCTGAAAAAGTTTAGGAACTTTTCTAAAAATGAAGAAAGGGATTTTTCTTATTGAATATTTTTCCCAAAAGTATATGTATTTATAAAGAGGATGTTTTGTGGAACAAGGTCTTTATTCTTTATGCATTTAATCCATTCTCTGTATTCTTGACCAATAGCCAACTGATCTCCAGTATTTAGATGGTCGGTTCTTTTAAGCATATGACATATAAGATCTGTCATCGTTTCCTCGACAGATGGATGAAATACCATTGGCTAAAAGTAGCTAATCTAAATTACCTTCCTAGAATAATTTGTAAACTTCCAAAAATTTGGCTATGAGTAATCTTAATGTTTTAATGAATTTAAGTAAGCCTCTTGCCTGGATGCTATCTAAGCATCTAAGAGCTTTTTAATATATATCTATTAAAAGTAGTTGAATTCAATTTAATCTTAATTGAAACCAAATCTTAATTTATGCCTTTGGCTTTTCTATTGTATGATCAGTGAATTATATATATTCAATCTTAAAGGTGAATCAACTTTTATTACATTAAAATTCCTTTATTATCTATCTTGCTTGAGAATGGAAAATATGGATTCCTAATAAGATTTCAAACATTTGGGTATGAAAAATTTCAACACAAAAAAAATAATCAGAGCTTTATTAGTAATAGCTTGTCTTGCGTTCTCTTTGTTTATTGGTTTTATAATTAGTATTAATCTTATAGTAGATCCTATTATCTATTGGCTTGCTTCGACTGAATTTGCCAGGATATTTATAAGTTGTATTATATCTTGGTTAGGAGTGTCGTCATTTTTCGATTTATTTTATAAGCGTTATAGGCGTAATAAGAAATTGAAAAGGTTTAATGCTCTTAATATCCCTTATCCTAGGACTTTTAAGGGTAGGAAATGAGTATTTAAAAACTAACCAATTATCACAGCCTTAAAATACTTCATTTATTTTTCAGAGGAAGGTTGGGCGAATATATAAAGATTGTAGAAAGGAATAAATGAACAAAATGCCCATAAAACTAAGTTTTCTTTGCCTATATCTCTAAGCCTTCTGATTAGCAAAGCTATAAAAACCAAAAAAGATGGAATGCTATACAAATAACTCCAGTCATATCCCTCAGCGATGGTATAAAAATCATTTGGATCATTGGCAAGGTTGTTATTAGATAGTATTGAAACCACAGCTCCTATTAATCCATCCAGGATAAAAAAGTGCCAAAAAGGTATTCTACTTGTTTTATCTTTGTAATTAAAAATCTGACTCCAAGCCAGAAAGTAATTTGAAAGAACTCTCTCTAAAAAATTCATCCTTATTCTTATATGTATAAATAATTATGTAAGATCCTACTCTCAAAAGGCTCTAAAGTTTTTTATCTCATAAATAAAATAATGAACCGTATTTTTCTCATGGCTCTATCTTCTTCTCTTATATCTCCGATGGTAGTTAACTCTGATGATCGAATTTATGAAGTTAAGAATATTTGTGGACGATACTATGCAGTCGAAATTAACGGTGATGAGGTCGCAAGTTTATTAGGCTTAAAAGATTCTGGCAGGGTCAGCTCAAGGGTAGAGCAGTACTGCAATTTCTTTCGCTAAGCTTCTTGATTACTTGATTATGCTTTCTGTTCTTGTAGCCCTTTTACATATTTCGTAGTTGATGTAACTGTTGAAATAGAATGTATGAGCTATTGAGCAATGATAGATTTTATTTATAAATTTCATGTTTAAGCTTTGAAAAAGATCATGAGGACTAAGGGGGGGTAATATTTGTGAGTTGGCTTTAGTTACGGACGTGAGGAAGTAAGCTGTGTTGATTAGTCTTGTTAATGCTTCAACAGACTTTGGAATAAAAAATCTTTTTAAAAATTTAGATCTTCATATAAATAAAAAAGAGAGACTCGGTTTGATTGGTCCAAATGGATCTGGCAAGTCAACACTTTTGAGAGTCATTGCAGGAATAGAACCTTTGATGGATGGAGAAAGAAGATGTTTATCATCTTTGCGGATATCTTTAGTTGGGCAGGAAACAAGTTACAACAGTGAAAAAAGTATTTTGGAAGAAGTACTTGAAGGGTGTGGAGAAAAAAGGAAATTATTACTTAATTTCAGTCAGCTAAGTAGAAAAATCGCTCAAAGTCCAGAAGATGAAGACCTTTTGAAAAAACTTGGTCAGGCAAGTGAACTTATGGATGCCGCTGGGGCATGGAATTTAGAACAAGAATGCCAAGATGTTCTAAGAAGACTAGGTATAAAAGATTTAGATAAGCCAGTAAAAGATCTTTCTGGTGGTTACCGCAAAAGAGTGGGACTTGCAGCTGCGCTTGTCTCTAAACCAGATGTCTTACTTCTTGATGAACCTACCAATCATCTCGATGCATCTGCAGTGGAATGGCTTCAAAATTGGTTAGACCATTACGAGGGTGCCCTTGTCTTGATCACGCACGATAGATATGTTCTTGATCGTATTACTAATCGGATGGTCGAAATCAATAATGGAGAAGCTCGCAAGTATTCGGGAAATTATCGCCAATTTCTTCAACAAAAAGTTGAACAAGAACAATCAGAGATATCTACAAAGAAAAAATTTCAGGGTGTTTTAAGAAAGGAATTAGCTTGGTTAAGGCAAGGTCCCAAAGCGAGAAGTACAAAACAAAAAGCACGTATTCAAAGAATTGCTGAAATGCAAGCGAAACCTAAAAATCATGTCAAAGCTAAATTAGAAATGAATTCATTGAGTAGAAGAATTGGAAAAATCGCAATAGAAGCTGAAGGTGTAGGACTCTCCTTAAGTGATAAAGAGAATAATTTGGATCTTTTACATGATTTCACTTATAGCTTTAGTCCGGAGGATCGAGTAGGTATTATTGGTCCAAATGGAAGTGGTAAATCGACTCTTTTAGATCTAATCGCAGGTAAAAGATTGCCTACTAGTGGAAAAATAACAGTTGGAGAAACCGTTCATATTGGCTATCTCGATCAACATACAAATGATTTAAATCAAGGGAGTGGCCTAAAGCGCAAAGTTATCGAATTCGTGGAGGAAGCTGCATTACGAATTGATCACGGAGGAAAACAAATTACCGCATCACAACTCTTAGAAAAATTTCTGTTTCCACCTAGTCAGCAACATAGCCCTCTACTTAAACTGTCAGGAGGAGAAAAAAGAAGACTTGCTCTCTGTAAAATGCTTATACAAGCTCCCAATGTATTGTTGCTTGATGAGCCTACAAATGATTTAGATATACAAACACTTAGCGTACTAGAGGATTTTCTTGAGGACTTTAAAGGTTGTGTCGTAGTCGTATCGCATGATAGATATTTTCTTGATCGAACAATTGATAGAATTTTTAATTTTGAAAATGCGCACTTACGAAGATATGAGGGGAATTACTCTCGATTCCTGGAACAAAAAACATTAAAGGACCGAAATAATGAAATCAAAGAACGAGATCATATAATTAATAATTCCCATAACAAGAGTGGATCAGAAATAAAATCAAATCGTCAAAATAATATGAGAAAATTGAGTTTTAAAGAAGCTAGAGAATTAAAAGAACTAGATCTGAAACTACCTATGTTAGAAAAACAGAAAATATATTTAGAAAAAAGAATAACTGATAGTGATGTAGACATTAGTGAAATCAGTCATCAATTAGCAGAGCTTATTGAAGCTATTCAAGATCATGAGGATAGATGGATTGAGCTAAGTGAGTTGTCTGAGTCAGCAAGATAACAACGTAATTTTTTCTTGTGACGGAGAGGAATAAATTTAGGCCAAGTCGTCAGCGTTGACATTTTCAGTATAAATACTATAAAGGGCTTGTAGCTTTTGCTACTCAATCGTCCGATCTGCCTGTGTAGACCGCAGTTCGACTCAAGTCACAGGACGGGGACTTGAGCGCTTTTAAGGAGTCTGTATCATGGTCAATATGTATTTCAATGGAAGATCATACGTATATTGCAATTCTGCTTAAAAGCCTCAGATCAAGCTCACTTATAGGGGCTTGAATTATTCAAGATAAATTCATACCTCTAGTAATTTAATGCATCTCAATATATCAATGTTTTATAGTGAGATTATATTATTTTTATGCCTATTAAAGTTAGCTAAATTAGTTGAATCATTGGAGTGATATTTATATAAATTTAAATGACTCGTTTTTGTAGTTATTAATACAATACGAAAAAGATCATGTTTCTCTGCATTTCGCTAGCTTTGGGACTGTGTCTGAGAAAAATATCTCACAAGAATATGAGATTCTATTATTCTAAAAAATTTATTATTTCTAGCTTTTAACTATAATAACTTTGTGTACATAGATGAATTGTGAAGTTGATTAAATGGCATAAATCATTTGTTGAACGTGCTCAAAAAGAAATGGGGATATCTAACTATGCCCTTTATTGGTTTGGATTCCTTGAGGGTGCATTAGTTATGTGGATACTTATGAAAGTTATTTCTGCTTTATGGATAAAATCTGAGTTTCCTTTTTAATAAAGATGTTTCTAATAGGTGGATTATGGAGTTTCTAAAAAAAATCCCTCCGAATATTTATTTGATTTTTTCTATGATTTTCATAACAACAGCTATTGCAGCTCTTTTTTTAGGGAAATTTATTTTTGCCGTCATATCTTTGGTAATTGGACTTTTTGCATTAATAGTGTGGACTTTTCTTGGATTATTTGAAGAAACTAAAAATACGTAGATGCCTCCATATCCTTTTATATAAGAATATGGCTAGCAAAAAGTTCTCATCATTTCATTATTCATTAGGTGCTTGTTTTCCTTTTGAATGAATTTATTGTGTATGGAGATAGATTATTTTTAAGTTAATAATGGTTATTGATCCAGAAGTGATACCCCCTTCAAGTAACAAAGGGAGCAAAGCAGGTAAATATTTCCCGAAATGGACAATTTATAGCTCTTTCGGGATAGGGGTATTGGTCTTAGTTGGGTTAATTAAAACCCTTCTCCCTTTAATTGGAATGGCTTTCTTACTTGCTTTCGTCTGGTCCCAGTCAACAACTAACAGAAGATACTGAAAATTGTGCTCACCACAAATTAAAGTCTTTCTCGAGGTAACTTTAACTTTTGAGTTATCTCCCGATAATGAAATGGTGAACAGAGGGAACCGTTCTATATAGAATGTAAATAATAAGAACTAGTAAATTTCCACCAACTACAGCAGCTCCTGCAGCAAAATTTCCTTCTTTAGTGGTGTAATCCCACTTTGGCTCGTTATCTGTCATGGTTGAATTATTAATAACTTTATTATTGCCATTATTCCAACTCAATCAACAAATATAACTAATAAAAGAATAAAGAAACTCCTGATTTCTTCGAAATTCAAAATCTAATCCACTTCCCTATAACGTAAAAGAGATTTATTTAAAAGGCTTGAGAGTTCTCTGTTCTTCAAATCTCTCTCTATGACTACTGGTTTAACTTGAAAATTTATGCTTCCTCTTTAGAAATCACTTCGGCATCAACAACTTCTTTTGAATCAATAAATTCGTTTCTTTTCCTATCTATCCAACTATTAATACCGTATACGAGTGGCTTTGATCCTCGATAAATAAAAATTGCGGTAGGAAGAACACTTATTATCCCAATTGCAGGGTTCTTGAATATGAATCGCCCTGCTTTGACATTAAAAAGAATAATTAAGACAGAAGGAATTAGAACACTGAGAATGGTCTTTAGAGCTTCAGTCCATCCAACACGATAGACCCACCAAATTGAAGCGATTCCAAAAATATATAAAACAAAATAAGTCATTAAATATTACTTACACAGTAAGTCAAGTCTTATTATTTCAGCTATTCTAAGAAATATTTTTACGCTTTGAGTTTCTCGTCTCGAGGACGTAAACACTAATAGCTATCAGTAATGTTACCAAAATCGATGAGGCTAACCAACTTAATTGACTTGAGTTCATTCCTAAGTAAGGGCCATCAATAGGTTGCTCAGACCAAGTGCCAGGTAAGTGCCATACCTGAGGGTTCGATAGAAAAAACATGCAATACCTTTCAATGTTTTATGAGCAAATTTTATATTTAAAATACATAAATGCTATGAATAATTACTTATCGTTACTTGTTCTAATAACCAAGATTGATGATGTATTTGATTTTTAATTAGTAACGGATTTCTTTAATTCTTTAAAAATAATAATTACTCATGGCAAAGCTTTGAAACATAAGCCATCTTTAAGTTAAATTCATTTCGAGGTCACAATGACTAGAGCTGTGAACTGGGTTTTGCTTCAATTGGCTATGAGTTATTACGGCGACTCGTTGAGAGAATTTCAAGTTGACAATGATTAGTTGTTAATACCTTTTCAATATTATTTAATTTCTCATTATTTTAATGAAGTTACTAACTCAGTTCAGTATTCCTAATCCAAGCAAGGCTGATCTTGCTAAAATTAACAATAGAACTTCAAAAACACTTAAAAAAGCATCTAAAAAATAACCTTGTTTTTTTGAACCATTACGAATGCTATGAACAATAGATTTATTAATCAAGTCTTGCTTATACGTCTATAATATATCGTGAATATTACTAATACGTCTAAATTTTACCTAATTATATCACTATCATTATTTCTAATAACTGTGAAATTATTACCTTTATTTTTTCTCGGCTATTATTGATTCTAACTTAATGTTCTTAGAGAACTCCTTGCAATCTAATTTTACTCTTTTTATTTTTTCTTCTTCCCAAATCCAGTATACGGGATGAGACTTCCTAACCTTTCTTAATTGTTTATTTGATCTTAAGCTAATAGGTGAGAATTCTTTTGTTTGATCAAATGCATTATCTCTAGTTGCCTGATTCAAAACAATACTACCTTCTTCCCCTGATTCTGATCGGTGATAAGTTCCAATTGGTATTTGCAGTGCACCCATTGCTCTATTTAAAAAAATCACATGGTGCGGCTCATCCCATTCAGGGTTGATAAGAGTGAATTTTCGACTACCATCAATCACTAAATTGTGATCAATTTGATGATGGTGGATGTAATACTGCTCAAAAATGCCATCATCAGGAGGAGATATGGCATTTTTGTGATGGATAACAACATCGGCGCCATTTGATCCATTTACGCTTGCATCAAAGAACGATACTTGTGCTGTTTCACGAAAAACACGAATAGGGACAAAATGAAGAAGCATGTGCAACCTCCCTTGTTCTTACAATTTATTCATAATCGAAAATAGTTAATTTATAAATCTCGGTTTTCACCTTGGCAGATATTCTTATATAAACTATTTTTCTTGCTAAGTGCACTAGACTAACCTTGCTCACAACCAAGACTTTTTAATTCCGAAAAAGAAAATACTTGTTTATTTATTATTGAACCTTTTGAGGATTCTTGATGAATGGCTCTAGAAGATAAAACCCAAGCCCCACCTTTATATAAAGGTACAAAAGTATCTTTGTAAAAGCTTTTTCCTTTTAAATCTTTTTTTGAAATTGGATCAAGATATTGACTGGAATAACTCTTGCTTAAGTAGCCATTACCAGTATGAGTCACATCCTTAGTAAGTATGATTATTAGATTTCCATGAATATGTCTATAAACCATCGTAACGATATCGTTTTTGACCCTATATTTGTCACCTTCATTTTTCCCTCCAACTATAACTTCTGAGCCAATTTCATTTATATCTCCAAAAGTAAAGGTATTTCTCCCATGAGTTTGTTCAAATGATCTTCTGACTCGATGAATAGCAACTTCCCAAAGTTGTGAAGAAATGGCTTTGTGTATTTCTTTGTCATCTATTTCTTTAACAGTGGCTTTTAAATCTTGTCCTAAGCAAAAGCTTCCTTTTATTTCTCTTTTGCCATCTGTCCATGAACATCTACCTTCATAACCTAAAAAATCTGGTTCCCATGTGTAGCGATTTTCATAGGCAGACTTAAATAAATGGGTACAATCTGTTCCTGTCATTTTCGTGGTTCGTATATGGCTTATCTTAGTTAATTAAAGATTTTAATAAACTAATTAAAAATATATTGATGAAAAAACAAGTATTTATAGTTTTCAATAGCGATTATTTTGAGCAATAAACACAGATAAATTAGTTTCCAAAAAATAACGTTTATTGCATTTTACTTAAGGTTATTATTTTTGATAGCCAAGACCATGCAAGAAATGGCTATCACGCAAAAGCATCTCTTGAGTTGAAAACTCTTGCTATATATTTTTAATATAGCTTCCAAAAATTGTCAGTTTATTTGATACACAAAACTGCAAATCATTTGATCTCATTAGCTATTAAAAGACTATTCTTCATTTTCTTCAACCGAGGATTTTCTATTTACTGAGCTTAGAGACTGATCATTGCTATCAGTTTTTTCATCCCAACCCCAGCTTCTTTTGATTTCTTTTAATGATCGACCACTCTCTCTTTGTTGGGGACTTAGGGGAATCCAACTCCAATCAATTAAAAGTGTGGCGACAACGCCAAATATGACATGTCCGACAAGTACGCCTACAACATCAACTGTAGTGAGAGATTCTTGTCCAATCGAGGGGTCGTACAAATTCTTTATTCTTTTGTTTCTTCTAATTATAGGAATTTAGTAAATTTTTCAAAGAAAAGGTATGGTTAAAAGTTTCGTTTTATATATATTTTTTTCTAATGTATTTGATCATTTTTACTAGTATGTTCGGTTGCCCACCATCAACTAAAAGCACCAGCCCGTTACATTACTTTACATAAATGCATTCTTTAAAAATGACACCTGAAGCAGAAAAGTTTAATGGTTGGGCAGCAATGCTTGGCTTCGTTGCAGCCTTTGGCGCATATGCAACAACCGGACAAATTATTCCTGGCATCTTTTAAATTCTTGATCATGCAACCTTCAAACAAGACAATTTTTGAAAAAAGCCTCGGCAGACCAGCAATGATGGCTTTCGTTCTTTTAACAGGTATCTATCTAACAACTGGCCAACTTATCCCTGGAGTTGTGTAATGTCTACTACAAACAACAACACAAGAAAAATCGATCCTGAGAAGGTAACTGCAGAAAGACTTAACGGCTATGCAGCTCTTTTAGGTTGTATTGCTTTAGTAGGTGCGTATGCAACAACAGGACAAATCATTCCTGGCTTTGTTTGATCTAAGAAGTTACATCAAAATTTCAGTCAGTTGAACTAACTTCTAGCAATTATTAGTCTACTTGGGGCAGATACCTAATAGAAGATTTATTGGTTTTAATGGGAAAAACTAATTTCAATAAACTCAAAAATTTATAGGAATATTCCTTTTGATTGAACAAAGCTATGAAAAACCGGATTATGAAGATATTCAATATACAAAGCGATTAAAAATGCACCACTCAAGCAACCACTTGCAATTATTGATCCAAAAATAAAAACTTGTTTTTTGCTTAAATTTGGCTTCGTATCTACAAATAAAAATCTCTTTGATCTTGAGACAGTCATTTAAGTTTTTTCAACTATTTAATACTTAGCCATATCATGTCTTGATTATTTCCTGCTTAAGAGTTTCTTTATGAAACTCTGTCTTCCATGTAAACAGCTTGACAAGAAAATTCTTGAATTTCTCCATTAGGTAAACGTTGGGCAAATCTGGGTTCATCCATTCTTAATCCATTTTTCTCATCCTGATAACTCCATAACCATTTCTTGTCTGTGAATGATATGTCACCGACCTTAAAAGATACTGGCAGCATGAGGTTTTTATCTCGCCAATTAAGAACTATAAAGGCTCCTTTATCAATATTTTCCAGATCATCAGTTATGGCGAAATCTCCATTTAAATTATTTCTGATGACTGCAGATAATCTATCTCCATCGCAATTGAAATCTGAAGAAGGATTAAGAGTAATAAGTAAACTAAGAAAAAACGAAATAAAAATCATTTATTTTGAGTATTAGAGGATTCTTTCTGTGAAAATGATATTTTTTTATTTATCATAATCATTGCTTTATCTATGATAAAAGGAACTTATTTGATACTTGATGAGAGTATAAATTCGGTATATTAAAATTAAACAATAGGCTCACCAAATCGAAAACTCAAAATCTACTTACACTAATTCTACGAAAATCAGTTGCAAATATCTTGGAGATTTGCAGACTGAAGCAAAACATTCTCTTTCAGGTAGTGTCATTCGTACTGACGCACCCAAAGATCATGATGGAGAAGCAAAAGATTTTGCTCCAACTGATTTATTAGCTTCTTCCTTGGGAACTTGTGTAATAACAATTATGGGTATTGAAGCAAAACGGAGAGGGTGGAAACTGGGTGAGATTAAAATTGATGTTTATAAGACAATGACATCAGAAGGTCCTAGAAAAATAAAGACTCTTTCACTAGAAATTTTTATGCCATTCGAATTAGATTCTAAAAAGTTTAAAATCCTTAAAAGAGTAGCTGAAGATTGCCCAGTAAAGCTTAATCTTGATACCTCTGTAGATATTAAGATGAATTGGAATCAAGCAAAAATTTAAAAAAGTAATTAAATTATTTAACTACTTTTTAATTGTCTGATCATTAAAAAGTTTTTTTAGAGTGTTACCTTTTGAATTTTTTAGTCCAAGAAGTAAACCTCCTATTATCCCAGCATTCATTAAAACAGCTTTTATTTGTAAAGGTGAAAAATGAAAAATAATTGTTGTTGGAATTATAAATATTAGGAGAAGATATGCACCTAATCTTTGCTTAAATCCTGTGATAAAAAGTATTGAGCCAAAAATCAAGCAAAAGATTGCCGAAATTAATAAAAATGTAGCTAAAGTATTAGGTATACTTTTATTTGAGATTACTTCAACAGTCCTTTCAAAATTTATTATTTTACCAGGGATGGCATATATAAATATGCCTGAGATTAATACTCTTCCAATCAAATTTTTTATTTGCTCAAAGCTCATTTACAGTATTTGGGTAAAAGTTGATTGTTCTTTGTAATTCGAAAGGTATAAAATTTGATAAGATTATTCTTATTATGTAATATATATTTTGTTTCTGTGGAAATGCATCGATTCCTTTGACTTACTATTTTAAATTGTATTTCTTTTTTGTGAAAGCAATCAAAATACAAATATATTGCTATCTTGTTCTATAAATTATTTTGTGTTTTATAATGACAAGGGAATGGGACTCAGGACCAAAATTCTACAAGAAGGGTTCTTTTCATAATAAAATTGGCATGATATTACTTTGGATATTTATATGTTTGGCCTTAATTCAAATATGTATAATGATTCTTAGTTGAATTATTTACATAATTATTTAATATAAATTCAATCATAAGTTTATATACTAAGTTAATGTAAAAAGTTAATTTTGTTTCAATTTATCTAAGTTAGGTTTAATTATGATCCTTCTCAAAATTACTAATGCATCTGATGTGGTCGCTTCTAAAGCAGGTAAGTTATTTGAGAAAATGACTCCAGAAATGATTGATCAGAAATTAGTAGAGAGTCAGGTTATTCAGCAAATGATTGATCAACTTCAATTAGAGGGACTAAAAGGTCAAATTTCTAGTGTGAAAGGGCTTGATTTGAGTGATGATACTTTAATAACTAAAAGTAGTTTTAAAATTAGGAGTACTAAGACCTTTTGAATTGAAAATTACTTAAAAGTATTGACTCAGTTTATTTAAAAAAAATTAAGCATATAGAGCTAGTTTTGGTAGATTTTCTAGCGTTATTTGTTTTTTAGTATGTCTTTTAACATATGATTTTGCTTAATATTCTTGAAGCTTTTCTTATGAAAACTTAATTATTTACTATTAAGAAGAGAATCGTTTTAACCGCTAAGAATTATCTATTGTTAATCATATAAATAAGGAATTAGTTTGGGTTTTGGTGCCCCAAAAATTAGCAACGAAGAAGAGCGCTTAAGAGCTCTTGCTGAGTACAGAATCTTAGGTACACAACCTGAGCAATGCTATGACGATATAACGAAAATCGCTTCTTTAACTTGCGAAACTCCTATTTCTTTAATGAGTTTGGTAGATACAGACAAGCAATGGTTTAAATCAATGTGTGGTTTTGAGACGAAAGAAACATCACGAGACGTTTCTTTTTGCGCTCATGCAATTGCTAGTCCAGAACCATTGATTATTGAGGATGCTTTATTAGATGAGCGTTTTAGAACAAATCCTTTGGTAGTTGAGGAGCCAAAAATTCGATTATACGCTGGGTTTCCATTGCAAACCCCAAATGATCAGCGAATAGGCACTCTCTGCGTGATTGATAGAAAGCCGGGACATTTGTCTGATAAACAGCATCAAATTATGGAGGCATTATCTAGACAGGTTGTTACCTTATTGGAACTTCGTAAAAGATCTATTCGTCTTCTTGATGCTCTAACCCATATGCATAAAACGGAGGGTATCTTAACGACATGTTCATATTGCAAAGAGGTCAGGGATTCGGATGGTGAGTGGCAGCATCTAGAAAAATACCTTTCAAAAATCGCAGATATTCGTTTTAGCCATGGGATTTGCGATTTATGCATGGAGAAGCACTTTCCAGATGTATTGGAAGTTTGGAGTGATGAAAAACTTAATTTAAATAGTAAAAAAAACAAGCCAGAATGCAAAAAAAGTAGTTAGTTGCTTCCTATACTTTTGATTAATATATAAATACTTCTAAAACTTATTGAACGAAAGTTTAAAATATGATTGGCTTATTTGCGGCAATATCTGCCGTAATATCATGGACTTTTGCTTGTTCTATTTGGCGTAGAGAATCCGAAAAATTGTTACCTAGGCAAATCAATATTTATAAAAATGTTCTTGCTTCAATATTTTTTTTACCAGTTGCCCTAACGATAAGTTGGTTTACTGATTTTTTTTCTATATTTGTTTTAATGATAAGTGGAATAGTTGGTATTGCTATAGGGGATACTTTATATATAAATTCATTAAAAAGAATAGGAACTAGAAAAACACTTTCATTCGAGGCATTAACGCCAATAATTGCTACTGCTTTAGGAACACTTAGTATAAATGAGATTTATCCTCAAAAAGTATGGATAGGGACTTTTATTGTCTCCTTTTCTTTATTAATGATTTTACGTCAAAATACATTACAAAATGAGGACTCTAGAGAATCTGATTTTCTTGGGATCCTCTGCGCATTGGGTTCGGTCTTTTGTGCTGTTTTGGCAGCTTTAATGTCAAGAGTAATTTTAATCAGCTCTACATTAACCCCCATACAAACAACTGAAATTAGACTTTTATCCGCATCAATATTTTTATTTTTAATTTTTAAAAAAGACTTCTTGGATCTTCTTAATAATCGATCAATAACTAAACAAAATCATTCAAGTTTAATTTTATCTACCTTACTTGGTACTAATTGCGGAATATTATTTCAACAGATAGTTTTTAAATTTTTGCCTATTGGTATTGGTTGGACATTGTTAAGCCTTTCTCCTATTTTTGCACTTTTTATTTCAAATAGAGAGGGGGATAAAATAAATAAATTAACAATTTTTTATTCTTTTTTATCTTTTATTGGAGTTGCTATTACTTTGATTTAGACCTCAAAGTAATCATTCTCCTGCCAATATTCATCTGGATCATCTTCGACGTCTGGTGGATCTTCTAGTTCTCCAGGTTTTTCACCTAGTAGTATGAGCAATCCTTCCAAATATCTCATTTCTGAAGGGTCATCTGATTTATCAAGGCGATCCTTGACTTTTTTAGCAACTTGAGGATCACCTTGCTCAACAGCTTTTGTTAATAAATAAATAGGATCGCTTTTAGGGTCTATTTCTTTCATTTTAATTAGAAATTATTTAGGTAGTTTGGATTTAGTCTTTCATATTTTCAAGATAAACTTCTATCAGTTGTTCCCGGATAGAAAAGAGTATTTTGATCAATATTAATTGCTGAAAACTTTATAGGTTCCCAAAATAAATCTCTTGTAATCAAAAAACGAATATCTTTCTCTTTTAAAAATTTCTCATTGACAAGTTCCTGCAGTACTTTTATCGAGATTTCTCCCCATTTACTGGAATTAGTTAACCAAGTGTCCATTTCCCAAACAGGTTCAGAATTTATTATTTGAAATCCAAAGGCTTTTTCCCTGTTTTCTGATATCTCGGAAAGGTACCAATCACCTACAACTCCATAAAGGTGACAATAAATTAAATCATCAATCGAACCTTTACTGTTGCCTGATATCGACTTCATCAATTTAGCTGTTGACTCTGGAACGAGAACAAGTGGATTTTGGTTTTGTTCAGACAAAATAAGATGAATGTACAACCCTTTTTATAAAGGATTTAATACCTAATTATATTTTTTAAAAAGTAGATTTAGTTCTTTAAATTTCTTATGTAATAAACTTTCTAATATTAAGCTTCATTGATCTGATTCTGTTGCTTTTAGTGCTTGTAAAGCCATATTTATATGGGCGCCCATAGCCCCAAAGGCCATAAGAGATTTAGGATTTCTATTTTCAGTTAAAACTTTTTGTTCCCTATTCATAATTAGTAATATTTTTCGGCTTGTTTCTGTCCATTCTTTGATTAAATCCTTGAATTCTTGATTTTCTTTTATTTGATTATTTTCAGAGGTATTAATTGAAGATATATCTTTTTTGGCTTTGATCAAGAAGTCATGTAATTCCTTATGACTTATGGCATTTTGAGAGAATTGGTTGTTATTCAACTTATTTCTATAGATTTGTACTTAAACTATCATGGAATTAACTTTCTCCAAGGGTGGATCTCCGACCAAATCTAATTCGTTTTTTATTATTATTTCATTTGATATCTCTATACTTTTTAACTAGTTTTTTGAAATGATCTCCTCTTTCCTCGTAGTTTTGGTATTGATCAAAACTTGCACATGCTGGAGATAATAGTATGCTTTTTGAATTTGTTTTCTTTCCTATATCTATAGATGCGATAGTTGCTTCTTCTAGATTTTGTTTGACAATTATTTTCCCTGTATAAGAATACATTAATAATGCTTCCTTTAAGTTATTTGCACTATGTCCAAATAAAACTATCCCATTAGTAGATTGTTTTATTTGTTTAATCCACGGCAAATAATCTCCTTTCTTTTGTATGCCACCAGCGACTAAAATTATTGGATGAGGAATAGATTTTAAACCAGTTAGTGAAGAGTCGAAATTAGTTGCTTTGCTATCGTTATAAAAACCTAAATTGTTTAGCTTCCCTAAATACTCTAATCTATGTGGGATTGACTGAAATGAATTTATAGATCTAGCTATTGATGAATGATCAAGACCTATTTCTCTTGCTGCTGCTGTCACAAGCAAGAGGTTTTGCAAATTATGTCTACCGGGTATCTTAAGTATAGAACTGTGAAATAGTTGTTTTTGCTCTTCAATTATGTAACCTTTTTGATCGATCCAGAATTTTGGATATTGATCATAGAAGGACTTTTGATTTGTACCAACCCATATACCTTTAGGTAATTCTTTTCTTTTACTAGATAAATATTTATCATCAGAATTATAAATACGAATAGATGATTTCTCTAGTAAACTTCTCTTTATTTTGAAATAAGTTTCTATATCATTATGCCTTTCTAAATGATCAGGTGTAAATGTTGTCCATATACCTATTGTAGGTGCTACTTTTGGTGAACTTTCAATTTGATAACTACTTAATTCTAATACTAGCCAGTTTAACTCTTGGTAATTATTTTTCATACTCTCTAAAGCAATATTGGATAATGCTTTTCCAATATTCCCTCCCATTTCAGTAATTAAATTATTTAATTTAAGAACATGATTAAGCATATTGGTGACGGTGGTTTTACCATTAGTGCCAGTTATACCAATAGATGAGATATGATTTAATCTTTCCCAAGCTAATTCTACTTCTCCCTGAATATTGATATTTTTACATCTTAGCTCTTTGAGCGCTAGATGCTCCCAATCTATTCCAGGACTTACAGTGATAGAACTAATTTTTTCTATCCATGGCGTGAAATTACTAATATTAAGAGGCTCGCCTAATAAAACAACCTTGATTCCTTCCGATTTTAATTTGTTAGATATATTTAGTAGTTTTTCGTTTGAATTGTTTTCTAATACTAAAACATTCTTGCCCTCTGATTTAAGTAGTTTTGCTGCACTTATTCCTGAGCTTCCTAGTCCAAGTACAATATGTATTTGATTTGATTGTTTTTGTTTTGACAATTTAATTTAGATTTTAATGTAAATAGCTTTTCTAGTTACTAGTTAGCTGTTACTTTAGGACAGATTTGATTTCATGCAATTTTAACTACTCTTTAATACAAAATATTTTTATATTAGTCTTTGTTTGATTTTTAAATAAAGATATTTAACTAATTACTGTTTGAATACGCCTTCTAATATACGTATTGGAAAATTTTTAAATTATTTTTAATAACATTAAAAAAACGTTAATACCTCTGGCGTTATTCTTTAAAAGTTGTTTTGATACAAATGCACTTGCTTCTTTTTAATGGCTGCAAAAATTGAGGGTATTGAAATTTTAAAACAAAAAGAAATTCCAGAGCCAATGAATGTCGATTATTCTCTAAATGGTTTGGTAGATCAGAGTGAGAGTGAAATTACATGGATTCAACTTCATCAAATGTTTGATAAGTAAAGATTTTAAAAACTTTCTCTATTACTTTTAATTTGAGAAATGTTTATTCCATTGAATATTGGTGAATGGGCGATACTGGAATCGAACCAGTGACTCCTACCGTGTCAAGGTAGTGCTCTACCTCTGAGCTAATCGCCCTTGCAAATCAATTTAGAATTCAAGTTTTATTACCCTCAATGAAGTTAGCAGGCAATAGGACCTAATAATCATTGCCTTAGTAATTTGATTCTCCAACGCTCTTTTTTCGTTTTGTCAATATTTAAAATTTTAAGTGAACCTCTTTTCTCTAAATGAATAAGGTCTCCAATATTTACAGATTTGCTTGGCTGATCATTCAAGGCCCAGTTAAGTCGCAAAAATCCTTTCTTGATTTGCGTGGTTATTTTTGATCTGGATAATCCAAAACCCGCAGAGGCTATAGCGTCAATCCTGGTAGAGGCTTCAACCGTATTGATTACTTTCTCTGGCCTATTAAAAGGGATCTCCATCTCGCTTAAATCTAATGCTTGGATTGATATTTCAACTTCTCTTAGATTTCCAATCTTTTGATTTAATGAATCAGCACATTTTTTTGAGCAGACAGCTTGAGCTCCTCTATCTCTTATTACCCAAATGTCTCCAATTTCATCTTCTTTTGCATGAAGTCCATTTAAGACATCTCTAAAATCATTTTGTTGAGCTCTATCAAAAAGAAAATTACCTTTAATACAAATACCTTTTAGAGGAATATCGATAGAGTTAGAGATAATCTCATCTTCTGATCTTAGAAAACATATTCTTTTGCGTTCTGCGCCCGGGAAACCTCCTTCATAAAGAAGTCTTAGATCACTTAAATTACTAAATTTATTTTTAACTTCCTCTATTAATTGTGCTGATACAAAAGGTGACCATATTGCCTCTCTATTATTTAAAGCTTTTTCTGCATAGTAAAGCAAAGTCTCTAACTCCTTTCTGAATTTACTTTTAAATAGAATTTTTTCTCTTGGAAGATGCATGTAGAGAGAATGCGTTTTCTTGTTTTATATATACTAAACGATTTATTCTTCTTTAGTTTGAGAAAAAAGTATTCAATCTTGGTAGAAAAATTATCAATTTTTGATTCATTTTTAATATATATTATTTAATTTATTTTTATTCTTTGCTTATTGTAATTATATCTAGATTGCCAGTCTCTTTTAGAATTGCCCAAGGCGGTTCTATTTCTATTGGTAATTCCAGAATTAAAAGCCAAAAACCTTCTTCACTTTTTTTCCGAATAGCTCTCAAATCATCAACTGTTTCTTGGTTAATGCCTCCAGCTGAAAAAAAACTTCCCAGCGCTCCTGAGATCATTCCAACTAGGCCACCTAAAAGCTTTTCTAATTGATTTGGGAATCCCATATCTGCAAATGTTTTCAGATCGGTCATTTGAGAAAAGCTTAGGCCTGCAATAAAACCAAAGGGTATTAACCATGTTGCTAAAGTTTTTTGGCGATCCTTTCGAGCAAGAGTTGGATTCAAAAGCTTGATATTATTAAAACTTGATTGATTGGTAAATACTTCTTCAAATGAGTCTAAATTGACTTTCTCATTGTCCGATTTATTATCCAATGGTTCTACAAGATCGCAATTAAGGATAGGTGTTTGAGCTTCTTTCAATTTGAGTAGCAACTCTTTTGCTGGGTTCTTTTCTTTTAGGATGATGACGTATGTGGACACTAATTAGCTCCTTGAAATGTTTGGATATTCAATCCTGCTCAACATAATTCTGGTCAGCGGCAAATAGATCACTAAAGTTCAGATCGGCACGTTTATCGCCTTTAATGACGAAAGTTCTTGTTTCTGATCCAATTGATCAAGCAGGTATAGATATTCTTACTCAGGTTGCTCAGGTTGACCAAAAAGTAGGTCTTTCGATAGATGAGTTAAAGAATATAATTTGTGATTATGACGGATTAATGATCCGTTCAGGAACTCAAGTTACCTCGGAAGTAATTTCTGAGGCAAAGAATTTGAGAATCATTGGTAGAGCTGGAGTTGGCGTAGATAATGTTGATGTCCCAACTGCAACTAGGAAGGGGGTTTTAGTTGTTAATTCGCCAGGTGGAAACACCATAGCTGCAGCTGAGCATGCTCTGGCAATGATTCTTGCATTATCTAGAAATATTCCTCAAGCTCATGCAAGTATGTTTTCTGGTGGTTGGGATCGTAAGAAATATGTAGGAAATGAGCTTTATAAGAAAACTTTAGGAGTTGTTGGACTTGGCAAGATTGGATCTCATGTAGCAAAAGTTGCAAATGCGATGGGTATGGAAGTTATCGGATTTGATCCTTTCGTCTCTAGTGAAAGAGCTCAGCAAATGCAGGTTCGATTAAGTGATCTTGATGAGCTATTCAAAGAATCTGATTATGTAACCCTTCATCTTCCAAGGACTCCTGAAACAGAGAATTTAGTTGATATTGGTCTTCTAAGAAAAATGAAATCAACTGCAAGATTGGTTAATTGTGCAAGGGGCGGGATCATTAATGAAAATGATTTAGCTCATGCATTAGAGGAAAATATTATTCAAGGTGCTGCAATCGATGTTTATGCAAAAGAACCTTTGGCTGAAAACTCTCCTCTACGTTCTGTAAAAAAAGGCTTGGTACTTACCCCGCACTTAGGAGCGTCAACTTTTGAGGCTCAACAAAATGTAGCTATTGATGTTGCTGAACAAATTAGGGATGTTCTTTTAGGCTTGCCTGCTCGCAGCGCCGTAAATATTCCAGGACTTAGCGCCGAGATAATGGATAGTCTGAAACCACACTTAAAACTTGCAGAGACATTAGGATTATTAGTCAGTCAAATTTCAGGGGGACAGATTCAAAAATTAGAAGTCCGTCTGCAAGGGGAATTTGCGCAACATCCATCCCAACCTCTTGTTATTGCAACTTTGAAAGGCTTACTCACCAGTGCTTTAGGAGATAAAATTAATTATGTAAACGCTTCATTGGAAGCTAAAGGACGTGGTATTGATGTTGTCGAAATTAAGGATGAGTTGAGCCCAGAGTTTGCACGAGGATCTTTGCAGTTGGATAGCTTTAGCGAAAAAGGCGGACATAGTGTTTCTGGGACTGTTTTCGGTGATGGTGATCTTGGCATTACTAGTATTGATCAGTACCCGATAAATTTTGTGCCAAGTAGGCATATGCTTTTTACAAGGCATAGGGACATGCCAGGAATCATTGGTCAGATAGGTTCACTTCTTGGAAAATACAATGTGAATATCGCTTCAATGCAAGTTGGAAGAAGGATTGTGAGAGGTGAGGCAGTTATGGTCTTAAGTATCGATGATCCTATTCCATCTGAATTGTTGGGCTCAATTCTCTCAATGCAAGGAATTAACGAAGCTCATTCTGTAACTTTATAAATTGTTGGCTGAAAAAACTATAGATTTGCAACACTCTAATTTTCCTTGGTTGAGATTGGAGCAAAAATTTCAATTTGAGTTAGAAGATTCTTTTTATTGGTTTTTGAGCAATTTACAAATTCATAGATTTTCTTTTGAGCATGATCCAAATGAAAACATCACTAAAACGCTATTTGTATGGCTTCCTTATAATGAGTGGTCAGTTAGAGAGCAAGAGACCCTTGTACAATCATTAACCTCTTTGGCAAAAACTTTTCACTTGACTTTGCCGCCTTGCAAATGGATTGAAGTAAAAGATGAAGATTGGAGCTTAAGTTGGAAAAAAAGTTGGAAACCTGATCCCGTAGGAAAATCAATTTTAATTTTACCGGCGTGGTTAGATGTTCCAGAAAAATTTCTAGAACGAAAAATCATTCGTTTAGACCCTGGAAGCGCTTTTGGAACCGGTAGCCATGCTTCTACTAGGCTATGCATTGAAGCCTTGGATAATAATCCTCCAGTAGGTCAAGTAATTGCTGATATAGGTTGTGGAAGTGGAATTCTGTCTTTAACTGCATTGAAATTAGGAGCAAAGAGTACTTTCTCAGTTGATATTGATCCTTTGGCAATATCAGCAACCAAAATTAATTTTGCCTTAAATGATTTTTCTGAAAATCTTTTAAATGTTTTTCTTGGTTCTATTGAAAAAATTGAGTCGAATATGCCAAGAAAAAAAATTGATTTGGTACTCTGTAATATCCTTGCACCTGTAATAAAATTAATAGGACCAAGTTTCGAAAAAATTATTGGTCATAAAGGTAAAGTGATTTTGTCTGGTTTATTAGTTGAGCAAACTCAAGAAATTCAAGAATTTTTTTTACCACTTGGTTGGAAAGTTCTTGAAATCAAAAGAAAGGATCAATGGGCCTTAATGGTATTGACTCTGGATTTACCTTGATTCAATAAATTTTAAATTTTCAGATTAAAAACCTTCATGACATCTTTTAAGATCACTTTTATTAATGAGTTAAGTGGTCTTAAAGAAATAATTGATATCCCAGATGACAAATATATTCTTGATGCTGCATGTGAACAAAATATTGATATTCCTTATTCCTGTCGATCCGGAGCTTGTTCAACTTGTGTTGCTAAATTAGAAAAAGGAGAGGTTGACCAACAGGATCAAAGTTTTTTGGACGATGATCAGATTAAAAAAGGTTATGTTTTAATTTGTGTGGCATATCCGACTTCAGATTGCACAATTAGAACCCATGCTGAAGACGAAATTTATTGATATTAATTTTTTCGCCACATTTTCATTATTTTGCTTGCCAAAAATCTCCTTTCTCGCCAACCTCATGTTTATGTGCTCATGGGCGCAAATAAAATTATTTAGGGATTAATTGATTTCAGAAATTTTTCCAACCAATAAAGTTCAAGGTCTTTTAGATCATGGTTCTATACATTCAAGTATTGGTGGTCAATTTAGTTTTAGGGTTTTAGGACCATGTTGTCGTCTTTATGACCGTGAGGAGTTGCCTTGGCCTTGTTGCAGGCTCTCATGGCGAAGTAAGGAGCCTAGTTGGAGAAGAATTGGGAAAAGATTGGTTGCTGACATTGCTGCACAAAAATGTCCATCATATTCTGTTGAGATTATCCAACCAGGAGTGAAACCAACAAAAACTATTTTGACTTTATTTTCTAGTCGTTTAGATACGAATATGCAGGAATGGTGGTATAGCAAGCATCCACGCTCTAGAGAGAGCTCAAATATTTCGCCTCAAGCGGCATGAGTTTAGAAAAATTGGAAATTCTGTTTGGATTTAAAGTGATGAAGATATGAAGCATTTCAGGCATAAATTCATAACATTTTTCAAATTTGAAGGATAATTGTAAGTAATTAAATTTCAACACAGGGATGAACTTCGACTATCACGCTGTTGCTTCTGCTGCTACTGCTGCTATTCCTTTGGCTGCTGGAGCTGCTGGAGTTGGGTATTTTATTTTGCGCCAAAAAGGCTTTGGCTTTGGTACCTCACATTTACTAGTTGGGTTGCCTATGTTTGCTGTAGGTGGCGCTGCAGCGGCTTTCTTTCTTGTAACAAAGTAAAAAGGTGGTTTCAACCAATAAAAAAGGGGCCATTGGCCCCTTTTTTATTGGTTGATTAAATTTCGATGAATTTAAGTACCTGGGTTGAAACCTTGACCTTTAGTTGCAGGAACATATCCGGCAGCTGTAGTGCTACAACCAAGACTTTCGGCTGTGTCACCAGTAGCTACTTTACATAGATTCTTTTGTTGACTTCTATCTAATACAGCATCAGTAAAGTCAGCACCATCAATGGTCGCACCATCAAAAACACTTTTTAGTAATTCTGCACCAGTCAGTTTTACATTCGTTAGGTTCGCATTATCAAACCTTGTAGCATAGGCAATAACATTGGTCATGTTTGCGCCTGTTAGATCAGAGTCCTTCAAAGTTGAGACACTGAAATAAGCCCCAGTGAAATTCGCCCCACCAAGATCTTTTCCTGATAAGTCGTATTTTACATACTCTGTATTTTGTAAGTCCTTACCAGCCAAGCTTGTATCTAAGGTCTCCACCGAAGAAGGGTCGCTGGGATACAAGGCACTTACAGAAAGAGGACTAATAATGAGACTTACAAGCACAGGTATCAAAACAAATAGTCTTGTAAGGGACCGTTTAAGAGAAGAAATAAGAGAGTCCATTAATAACGCCAGCGATTGACGGAAGCACCAAACTCGACCATTGTTTCATGTAGAGGCATTTCATAGGCAAAGGGATCAAGAACTGTTGCAGCGTTTTTTTAGGTCAATTTGTAAAAAGTCTCTCGCTAACTGGGTATTTGGAAAAATTGCTTTTGCTTCATTAAGCAAATCATTAGGACTTGTTTCATTCCCAGGGGTATATCTCGGACTTAAATGAGTCAAAATTAGTTGATCAACATTTGCTTTTTCAGCAACCTGTGCGGCCATAGTGGCAGTTGAATGTCCTCGTTCATATGCCATTTCAATTTCTTTATTAGAATAAGTCGATTCATGAATTAACAGATTTGCCTCTCTAGAAATTTCAATTGCTGATTCTGTATATATAGTATCTGTGCAATAAACCATGCTTGCTCCAGGCCTAGGAGGACCGCAGAATTCTTCTCCAGAAAAAATGCGACCATCTTCAAGTCTCACTTCCTCCCCTCTCTGTAAGGCTGCATAGACGGGTCCTGGAGGTATCCCTTTTGATTTTGCTTTCTCTATATTGAACCTACCTGGCCTAGTTTTTTGATTCACTCTGTAAGCATAAGATGGTATTCGATGCTTGAGTGGAGCAGTTTTGACTTCTAAATCGGAATCTTCAAATAAAATTTCTTTATTAATAGCTGCATTTTCGACCCTATGGAATTTTAACGAGTACGACAATCTGCTTGAACTATTGTATAAACAAGAATCAATAAAGTTTTTAAGAGGAGCAGGCCCAAATAGCTCAATTCCAGAGCTGCTGCCTGCTAATCCAATACTTGCTAGAAGTCCAGGTAGACCATAAATATGATCCCCATGCATGTGAGTAATAAATATTTTTTTTATTTGAGATAACTTAAGGTTGCTTCTTATGAACTGATGCTGTGTTCCTTCGCCACAATCGAATAACCACAATTCTGACCTTTGTGGAGGCTTTAGTACCATCGCTGATACGTTCCTGGTAAGAGTTGGAACCCCTGAACTTGTTCCTAGAAAAGTGACTTGCAAGTTTTCCCCTTTTAAGACATGGTGCCATTCATAGCTTTGACCACTGGTGGATCTTCTTTCTTATAGGCAAAATTAGTACCTAAATCCAATTTTTATTTTGAGCGCATCATTTAAAAGAAAATCTGGATGGACAATAATCTTCATAGGCATATTTTTTTTTACTCCATTAAAGGTAACTGCGGCAAAGGAGCCAATAATGCGTGTCTTGATAGGTAAAGAAAATAAGGCAAGATTTAGAGCAGATAGTGAACAAAATATTTTTGTTCAAGGTATTTTTTCTAATCATAAAAGAGTTAAGTCTCTAAATTTAGTTTATAAAAATAATAAGGTTAAATATTCAATTAATAATAACCTAAATAACTGGTTCGAATTGCCAAATAATTTTAGTTTAATTATTAGAAATACTGATAAAAGAGGTGTTTGGTTTAAGAATAGAAGATACGCTGGAGAATTAAGAGTTTCATTAAATGATAAAAAGTTGAATATAATAAATTATTTGAAATTAGAGAAGTATTTGAAAAGTGTTGTGGGGAGCGAAATGCCTAAAGAATTTCCTCTAGCAGCGCTTCAAGCTCAAGCAATAGCAGCTAGAACATATGCATTAAAATTATTAGATAAAAATAAATTATATGATCTTCATTCAACACAAGCTAGTCAAGTTTATTTAGGACTTGAATCTGAAACAGCAAAAATAAATAGAGCAGTCAGAAGTACAAGTTCACTTGCTCTATTCTATAAAAATGAGTTGATTAATGCAGTTTTCCATAGTAGTTCTGGTGGTAGGACTGAAAATAGTGGCCAAGTTTGGAAGTATCAGTTACCTTATTTAAAAAGTGTTCTTGACTATGATCAAAATAGTACAAAATATGCATGGATTAATAAATTCACTTCTGCAGAATTGGCAAAGGTTTTTTCTGATTTAGGTGAAGTAAATAGTATTCAAATTCTTGATAAAAGTAATACTGATAGAGTCTTGAAAGTTAGACTTCACGGAACTAATGGAAATAAGACTGTTTCTGGTAAAAACTTTAGAGAAAGATTACAATTGCTTAGTACTAAATTTGAAGTTCATTTGAAATTTAACTCAACTAATCTAGATAAAAAATTAAATCTTGATACTAAAATTTTAGAAGATTTTTCACCTCAATCCCTCCCGCCTATTCCTTTAAGTTATTTTCTATTGGTTGAAGGGTATGGTGCTGGGCATGGGGTTGGTATGAGTCAATGGGGCGCTAAAACTATGGCTGAAAGAGGATCAAGTTTTCAAGAAATTCTAAAACATTATTATACAGATGTACAAATCAAAGCCTATTAGTAGTTTATTAGATAGCTATAAATTGTGGTTTCAAGATATAGATTTTATGGCTTTAACCAATTGCATTAAAAACCACTTTAGGTTTAAGTTCATAACTTTGATCTAAATCTGCTATGCCTAGGATTTTATCTTTTTTATCCAATACCAAAATATGGTTATTGTGAATAATACTATCTTTAATCTCTTGATTATTAGCTATATTTAAACGTTTAAGATTATCCTTAACACTTATCTTTCTTCCATAGCGCCAACTAATAATCTCTTCTTCAGAAATTAATTTATAAGAAGAAAGATGTTTAAAAAAAATATTGGGCTTAAGAACTTTAGGTTTATTTTCCTCTGAATATGATTCTGCTTTCTCAGGAAGTAATACTAGATGATTTTCATTGAAATTATAAGCTTTAGTACGACGTAACTTTTTTAAATAGCCACCGCAGCCAATTTTATTTCCAATGTCTCTAGCCAAGGATCTAATATATGTTCCTGTTGAGCAGTCAACCTCAATAGATAGCTCACCTTTGTTTTTTGACCAGCTTATTATCTTTAATTTATTGATATTAACTTTTTTAGGAATTAAATCAAATTTTTCTCCTTTTCTTGCTTTCTTATAAGCTCTCTCTCCCTTTATATGAACACTAGAAAACATGGGAGGCTTTTGTAATATTTCACCTCTAAAATTTTCTAGTAAAAAATTTATATCATATTCGCTAATTAATGGCCAATTTCTTGACTCTATAATTTCTCCTTGCATATCATCAGTATTTGTAGTGGTCCCTAATTGAATGATTCCTGTATATGCTTTAGAACCTTTTAAATAGGAAATTAATCTTGTCGCATTCCCTATTGCAATTGGAAGTACTCCTGTCACTGAGGGATCTAGGGTTCCGCTATGTCCAATTTTTTTGATACCAAATACCTTGCGAAGTCTATTGACGCAATCATGAGAAGTAAGCCCAGCAGGCTTATCAATGACAACAAATCCAAATGGCTTTTCCAAAATTAATCTTGTAGGTTGAGGCTCATAGGTAAAGATTGTTCAAGTAACCCTGAGCATTTAAAGTTATAACTCAGTTTGTTAGTGAGCCCAATAATATGACCAGTTTAGATCTAAGTATTTCCTGCTTCCTTAAAGATGGATTTAATTTAAAAAAACACCTTATTGATTTCCTTCATATTAATAATGAACAATTAAATCAAAGGTTAGTTAACGGAGTCGATAATTTGGCAGCGCTGCATCCAGGTGCATTTAATGAGAAAAATGCAGGGGATTTTTACGAAGAAAAAGTCGGAGATGCTCATTTAATAGATCTAGCCTCTTGGCATTTAAATAGCTCTAATTACATAGCTGACACGCTTCGTTTACAACAAAAATTTGCGACTGGAAAAGTTTTAGATTTTGGCGGAGGCATTGGTACACATGCTCTTGCTGCTTCATTTTTGCCAGATGTTGAACATGTTTGGTTTGTGGATCTCAACCCTCAAAACCGAAGTTTTGTAGAACATAGGTCTAAGGAGTTGGGCATTGAAAATAAGATTTCAGTCTTTAGAGACTTAGAAAGCATATCTGATGTGATTTTTGATTCTCTAGTTTGCTTGGATGTCCTTGAACATCTTCCAGATCCAGCGAAACAATTAAAAATATTTTTAGAAAAACTTTCGCCTCAAGGAGTAGCTCTAATGAATTGGTATTTTTATAAAGGAAAGAACGGTGAATATCCTTTTCATTTTGATGATCCTGATTTGATTGAAAATTTCTTTTCTACATTGCAATTAAACTATTTAGAAGTTTTCCATCCTTTTTTAATTACCACTCGAGCTTACAGGCCAAATAAAAAATAAATTAGATTACTTCTGCAGAGGAGATATTGATTCTTTTTCTATTTCTTAAGCCTCTACGAATACTTTCAAAATGAACTGAACCGTCAGTTAGGGCAAAAAGAGTATCATCTTTTCCCCTCCCTACATTGTTTCCTGGAAGAATAGAAGTACCTCTTTGGCGAATAAGAATAGAGCCAGCCGTTACTTTCTCACCACCATAAGCTTTTACACCAAGTCTTTTGGAGTTTGAATCTCTTCCGTTTCTAGTTGATCCTGTACCTTTCTTATGAGCCATGATTTATGTAATCTTTTGTTTTTATTTAGTTAGATTCTACTTTACTAGCAGTGGTTTTGGCATCTTTAAGATCTTTTGTTTTTTTAGTGTTAGATCCTACTGATATGGATTGAACTAAAACTCTTGTAAGTTCTTGACGATGACCATTTTTTCTTCTTGTCTTTTTCTTTGGTCTCATTTTATAGACAATTATTTTTGGACCTCTTCTATGCTCAAGGACTTTTATTTCTACTTTTGCATTTTTGACATAAGGTTTTCCCAGCTTCAAATCTTTGCCATCGTTAAGAAGAAGAACCTTGTCAATGGTTAAAACTTCATCAACTTCTGCGTGGCATCTATCTAAATCGTAATAACGGTTAGGTTGAAGCCAGAACTGTTTCCCAGAGGCTTCAACTATTGCATATGTTTTTGTTTCTGCAGGTTCCTTTTTAGGAGATGATTTTTTATCAGCCATAAGTATTTGTGACACGTTAAGGCTCGAAATTAATCAAAAAAGGTAGTTTTTTACTTTTTTTGAGTTAATAATCGATTAAGCCTTAATCGTAATCGAAAAACAAGCTAACATTTTCGCTTTTTGTTGGTTAATTAGTCAAGATTTAAGGAGAACAATGTTCTTTGAATTTTTTCGAGGTTTTAAATGAATGCAAGGAAGACATACATTCTTAAGCTTTATGTGGCTGGGAATACTCCAAACTCTATGAGAGCTTTGAACACATTGAGAGAAATTTTAGAAAGTGAATTTAAAGGTGTCTATGCACTAAAAGTAATAGATGTTTTAAAGAGTCCTCAACTTGCTGAAGAGGATAAAATACTTGCAACTCCAACACTAGCTAAGATTTTACCTCCACCTGTACGAAGAATAATTGGTGATTTGTCAGATAGAGAAAAGGTTTTGATTGGTTTGGACCTTTTGTATGATGAATTATCAGATAAAGAAATGTTTTATTCTTCAGATAAATAGGGAACTATTCAAGCAAGAAGTAAATGAATTCTTAAGTCCAACCAATAACTAAGCTATTTTTACCCTTTTTTTATTATGTTTTGTATGTGAAAACTTTTCGCGTTCCTTAATAAAAAAATTCGACCAAACAATGCAGGTTCAAAAACTCCCCACTGGAATTGAGGGCTTTGATGATATTTGTCATGGTGGGTTGCCAAATGCCCGCAGTACTCTTGTTAGTGGTACATCGGGCACTGGTAAAACAGTTTTTTCACTTCAATATCTTCATCATGGGATATGTAATTTTGATGAACCTGGGATTTTCGTTACTTTTGAAGAATCCCCTTTAGATATCATCAGAAATGCTGCAAGTTTTGGCTGGGATTTACAAGGTTTAATTGACCAAAATAAACTTTTCATTTTAGATGCATCTCCAGATCCAGATGGACAAGATGTAGCTGGAAGTTTTGACTTGTCAGGTTTAATTGAAAGGATCAGTTATGCGATTAGAAAGTTTAAAGCTAAGAGAGTAGCTATAGATTCAATGACAGCAGTTTTCCAACAATATGATGCTATTTATGTTGTTAGAAGAGAGATCTTTAGGTTAATAGCAAGACTTAAAGAAATAGGAGTGACAACTGTAATGACCACTGAAAGAATAGATGAATATGGTCCAATTGCTAGATATGGAGTTGAAGAATTCGTTTCTGATAATGTTGTTATTTTGAGAAATGTTTTAGAGGCAGAGAAAAGGAGAAGAACTGTTGAAATTTTGAAATTAAGAGGAACTACACATATGAAGGGTGAGTTCCCTTTCACAATGGGCTCCCAAGGGATAGTTGCATTTCCTTTGGGTGCAATGAGGTTGACACAAAGATCATCAAATATTCGTATAAGTTCTGGTGTTCCTGATTTGGATGAAATGTGCGGAGGAGGATATTTTCAAGATTCAATTATTCTTGCAACTGGTGCTACTGGTACTGGAAAAACAATGTTAGTTTCTAAGTTTGTTGAAGATGCTTACATACACAAAGAACGAACAATACTTTTTGCCTACGAGGAATCAAGAGCACAACTTCTTCGTAATGCAACTAGCTGGGGGATTGATTTTGAAAAAATGGAAGAAGATGGATTATTGAAGATTATTTGTGCTTATCCAGAATCAACAGGGTTGGAAGACCATCTGCAAATTATCAAATCCGAGATTTGCGAATATAAACCCTCAAGAATGGCAATTGATTCACTATCTGCATTAGCTAGAGGTGTCAGTTTGAATGCATTTAGACAGTTTGTTATCGGAGTAACTGGTTATGCAAAACAAGAAGAAATAGCAGGATTTTTTACTAATACTGCTGAAGAATTCATGGGAAGCCATTCAATTACTGATTCCCATATTTCAACAATAACCGATACAATTTTGCTTTTGCAATATGTAGAAATAAGAGGTGAAATGGCAAGAGCAATAAATGTTTTTAAAATGCGTGGCTCCTGGCATGACAAAAGGATTCGTGAATATATTATTACAAATGAAGGTCCTGAGATTAAAGATTCATTCTCTAATTTTGAACAGATATTTAGCGGAGCACCTCATCGTGTTAATCCAGAAGACCAGCTGCCTGGCGTTTTTAAGAGCATTAAACCAAGTGAAGAATAATATCTATTTAATTAAAGACTTTTCATTCTCAAGTTCCCAATTTTTTCTTGCAGATTTTAGTAATAGCTGATCAGCATCAGAGTCTTCAAGAGGTAGTTCAAACCAAAAAGTCGTCCCAGTATTTGGTTCACTAGCCATTCTTATTTCACTTCCATGTTTATCAACAATACCTTTGACAATTGAAAGACCTAATCCAGTTCCTACCTCAGTGTGAACTGAATCTTCAACTCTATAAAAACGTTCAAATATTCTTTGTTGATCTATTTCTGAGATACCACACCCAGTATCAGATACTTCCACTCTGATTTTTGGCATTGGAGACAAAATCTCGCAATGTGGAGCTTTGTTGTCTACTTCAACTGGGGAAGCGACGCATATATCTGGCCATGTGTAGGCTTTTAAATTAATTGTTCCTCCTTCTTCACTAAATTTAAGTGCATTACCCACAAGATTGTCTAAAACCTGAAGAAGCATGTCCCAATTACCTAAAACAAAAGCTAAATTATTTTCAACATTTAATATTAACTTAACATTTTTATCTTCGGCGTTAAGTTTGTAGTTTCTTAGGGTTTGTTCCATAGCTTCTTTTATACTTAGAGCTTCTAATTGGATCGTTCTTCCAGACTCTAACTTGGATAAGTCAAGAACATCATTGACTAAGCGAGTAAGTCTATCTGTTTCTGAATTTGCTACACCTAGAAATTCTTTTTGCTCATCTTTCGTAAGTTGTTCACCTAAGTCATATAATGTCTCAACATAGCTTTTGATATTGAATAATGGTGTTCTTAATTCGTGAGAAACATTACTGATAAATCTTTTTTGTGCTGCGTTTAATTGAACCTCCCTGGTCAGATCTTGAACAGTAACAGCAATACCTTTGATATTCTCTCCTGTCGTGTCTCGGACGGATTTTAAAACTATACGAAGCGTTCTTGGTGGCTCTTCTAGATTACATCTCAAATCATCGCTGTCTCCGAAATTATTTAGAAGAGAATTTATTGGTGTTTCAAGTTCTTTTACAAGAGAATCAGGAAGTTGATTCAATAATTTTTGGCCTTCAAGATTTCTCCCTTCCCAGCGAAAGAGTCTCCTTGCAGTTGGATTTACCAAAACAATATTTCCTTGTTCGTCAAGAAGAAGCGCTCCATCTGCCATGGTGGCGATTAAAGACTGCTGCTTGACTTGAGCAGCTTTTAACTCTTCAATATTTGCAGCATCATAGTCCTCTAGTCTGGATGCCATTGCATTAAACCCATTTAAAAGTTCTCCAAGTTCTCCACTCATAGGGAGATCTACTCTTGATTTGAAATTGCCTTTAGCAATCTCTCTGACTCCAATAACTAATTCTTTAATGGGACGAGTGATTGTTAGAGCATTAAATACTGCTCCGATTATTACTAGAACCCAAATAGAGATAAATACTGCAACAGTAATCTCTCTAGTTAATGCCGCTGTGGCAAGAGCTTTTTTATTTGGAGTTACGCCTAAAGCTAAGGTGCCTAGATATTCACCCTTCCAAAGCATTGGAACAAAAACGTCAGTTACTTGACCCTGAGGAGTTGAATGCTGTCTAACTAAAGGGAATTGCGGTTGTTTTTTTAATTCACTTGGTAGTTGCAGTTTTCTTTTTAGCTGTAAGGCTCCTTCAACTTCGGTTTCTGAAGTTGTTGCACTTACTGGAATACCTAGTTTTACAAAGCCATCTGGATCAGTAAAGAAAATGTACCTTAAATTCCTACTTGAACGCCAAAATTTTTCTGCAACGTTGAAAAGTTCTCTTGTTTGATTTTTCGCAACTAATTCCGTAACGTTTCCTGATAATAATAATCCTAAATCTCTGGCATATCTTGTATCATTCATGCCGGCATCTTTTTGTATACTACTTAGAGCAAAAAATGTGATAAGTGTCATTATAAAACTAACCACTAGCGTTCCAAATGCTAATAATTTTGATCTTAAATTGAATCTAGACCACCATAAATTTATTTTTTCTACAACACTTAAATTATCTAATAATATTTCTTCCTTTGATGGTGAAAAAGCATTATTTGAATTTGAGTTTGAATTATTCATTTAGTACAAATTAAATATCTCTAACTTGATAACCTATATCTTTGCGAAAATGCATGCCGTCAAAGCTGATTTTATTTAGGTTTGAGTACGCTAAATTGAAAGCCTTGTCGAAACTTTCTCCCTGAGCGACTACTGAAAGAACTCTTCCTCCGTTTGTAATTATATTGCCAAATTCGTCGATTGTGGTGCCAGCGTGAAAAATCTGGAGTAATGGATTTGATTCAATATTCATATTAATTTTGTCAGCTTTTTGGGGACTTTCAGGATATCCCTTAGAGGCTGCAACAACACAGGCGCTGCATTGGGAATTGAATGAAAGTTTTGGTGCATTTTCTAGCTCTCCACGAGCGCAAGCAAAAAGGACAGAAGCAAACTCCTCTCCCATTAATGGCATTAGAGCTTGGCATTCTGGATCCCCAAAGCGGCAATTAAATTCAATTACTTTTGGGCCAGACGATGTAAGCATTAAGCCTGCATAAATGACGCCGATATATTTGATTTTCTTTTTTTTCAGACCTTTTAAAGTTGGGATAAGAACAAGCTCAGTTAAGTCTTGAAGATCTTTATCATTAATTAAAGGAGCAGGAGCATAGGCTCCCATGCCACCAGTATTGGGACCTTTGTCTCCTTCAAGCAACCTTTTGTGGTCTTGGGCTGGAGGAAGAACAATTAATTTTTCTCCATCACAAAGAGCAAAAATAGAAACTTCTGGCCCTTCAATTTTTTCTTCCAGAATTACTTTATTTCCAGCGGAGCCAAATTTTCCTGAAAATACGCCCTTAATGGCTTCCATAGATTGTTGGATGGTTTCACAAACAGTTACACCTTTACCTGCTGCAAGACCATCTGCTTTGATAACAAGAGGTTGGTTGAATCTTCGAAGAATTTCGAGCGCTTCATCTTCAGATCCCGCAGACCAGTATTTGGCCGTAGGTATATTATTTTCTATCATTAGAGCTTTAGACCAGTCTTTACTCGCCTCTAATTGAGCTCCATCTTTGCCTGGTCCAAAAACTGTTAATCCTGCTTCACGCATTTTGCTTGCTAAGCCCTTAGCCAAGGGGACTTCAGGACCAATAATTACTAAATTAATTTGGAGTCGTTGACATTCATTAATGATCGTTTTTTCATCTTCAGATTTAGGTTTTAGGCAAATACATTTTTTGAAGTTGGAGGTCCCACCATTACCAGGACATACATATATTTTTTCAATAGATTGATTTTTTGATAGAGCCCAAGCAATAGAGTTTTCTCTTCCTCCACTTCCAACTATTAATATATTTTTTAATTCGCTTAATTCTTCAGCCTTTTGATTCATTTTCATAGTGTTACTTTTGCTTGAATAAAAAATTAGTTTTAGTGGATCTTTAATGACTTTTTGATTATTAGTTAATTCATTACTAGGATAAGAGTTAAATAGTTGTTTGGAGTTTAGTTTTTAATAAATTTGTTTTCATTGAGGTGATTTTTTTTGCATTGTATATTTATACTAATTAGATATCAGAGGTATTAATGAATCATATACAAGAATCACTAATTTATGAAGGTAAGGCAAAACGAGTTTTTGCTTGTGAAAATCCAGACAGGGTTTTAATAGAGTTCAAGAATGATGCTACTGCTTTTAACGCAAAAAAACGATCAGAGATCGTTGGCAAAGGACGCCTAAATTGTAAAATCTCTGCGGCCCTTTTTAAATTGCTTGAATTGAATGGAATTCCCACTCACTTTTTAGAACTTCATTCAGAAACATTCATGATTGCGGATAAAATCAATGTAATTCCATTGGAAGTTGTTATTCGCAATATTGCTACAGGTTCATTATGTAGAGAAACACCAATCAATCAAGGAACAATATTAGACCCTCCACTACTCGATTTATATTATAAAGATGATGAATTAGGAGATCCTATACTTACAGAAGGAAGACTAAAGTTGCTTGATTTAATTACTCCTTCTCAGATTGAAGAGGTAGAAAAAATCACTAGAAGTGTCAATAAAATTTTAAAAGAATATTTTGATTCACTTGATTTACTATTGGTTGATTTCAAATTGGAGTTTGGTTTTAATCCATTAGAAAAACTTGTGATAGCTGATGAAATAAGCCCAGATAATTGTAGGTTTTGGGATAAAAAAAACACGGATCCTAAGGGACGTATCCTTGACAAAGATCGCTTTCGGCAAGATCTTGGAGGGGTGATAGATGCATACGAGGAGATTTTGAAACGTATAGAAGAAGACTCCTCTAATGCTTCTTAAGCTAATTATTCTTGGCTCAGAATTGTTATTTAATTGAATCACTTTGAAACCTATGTTCAAAAGACACCACAGCTCAAACAAGAAATTAAGAGGCAAAACTGCTTATGCTATTGCTTTTGCATTCCCTTTTATTAGTTTTTTTGGAGAAACTAAAGCCTCTAAAATAATTTCAGCTGAAAATCAATTGTTTTTTGAAAACGATCAGAATGAAAGTTTTCAATATACTCAACAACTAAATCATAGTAAATTTAATTTAAATCTTCATGATTTTTTGATTTCTGAGGGGACAAATAAAAAAGATGAAAATACTAAAACGAAAGAACAAAGAGTATTAATTTCAGAGATTATTATTGAGGGACTAGAAGACCATCCTGACAAAGAGCGTTTGGAAGTTCTTGCTTATGATGCAATGTTGATCAGGCCTGGTAGTAAAGTTACAAGTGAAGAAGTTAAGAAAGATTTAGATCGAATTTATTCAACAGGTTGGTTCTCTGGCGCGAAAATTGAATCTTTACAGAGTGCGTTGGGTGTTCAACTTTTGATTAAAGTTGAACCAAATCCGATATTAAACAAAATAAATATAACTCCAATTAAAAGAAAATTATCAAATACTAAATTAAATGAAATTTTTAATGATGATTATGGAAAAACATTGAATCTAAATACTTTACAGATTAGGATTAAAGAAATTAAGAATTGGTATAATAATAATGGATACTCATTAGCAAGGATATATGGACCAAGTCGTGTAACTAAAGAAGGAATAGTAGGACTTAATATTCAAGAAGGATATATTGCTGGGATTGAAATTAATTTTATAGATGAAGATGGAAATACAGAGGATGAAAAAGGAAGGTTAATAAGAGGCAAAACGAAAAAATGGGTAATTGAAAGAGAATTAATAACTAAAGTTGGAGATATCTTTAATAGGAATAAATTAGAATCAGATATTAAAAGACTATACTCAACTTCACTTTTTAATGATGTCAAAGTAACTCTTAAGCCACTTAAATCTGAGACTGGAAAGATTATAATTTCATTAGGTATAACAGAGCAAAGGACTGGCTCTTTAACTGGTGGTCTTGGTTATAGTGGTGCTCAAGGTGTTTTTGGACAAATTGGATTACAAGAGTCAAATCTTGTTGGAAGATCATGGTCATCAAATATGAATTTGACTTACGGTGAATATGGAGCACTTTTAAACCTATCCCTATACGATCCTTGGATTAAAAATGATAAACATAGAACATCTTTTAGAACTTCATTGTATTTAAGTAGAGAAGTCCCTCAAGAATTTAGAAGTCAAGATGGAGGAAGTATTCGAGGAGTTATAGATAAATATGAAGCACCTAATTCATTGATAAGTTACGACACTAATCAATCACATAAATTAGATTTAAACAATAATAATACTTTAATTGAAACCGGACCTTTTACTAATCTTTCTTCTGCTCAGTTGTCTGCACCACAGTTTAGCTGGTTTGATTATGAAGGTGATTCCATTGTATTAGAACGAACTGGTGGAGGTTTCTCCTTCGCAAGGCCTTTAAATGGTGGTCAACCTCTAAAAAAGGTTCCTTGGAGTGTACTTATTGGTGCTAATTTTCAGAAAGTTAAGCCTATAGACTATGCAGGCGATAAAAGACCTTATGGAGTCGCATCAACAAATTTTAAAGAAGGTAAAGTCCCTGAGAATGAAGTTATTTGTGTTGCATATAATTGCTCTACAGAAAATACACTAATTAGTTTAAAAAGTGCAATCACATATAATAATTTAGATAACTCCAGAAATCCGACTTCTGGAGATTATTTAAATATTGGTTCAGAACAATTTATTAGTTTGGGTGAGAATTCACCAACCTTTAATAGATCTAGGGTTAGTTATTCACGTTTTTATCCTGTTAATTTGTTGAAATTTCATAAGGATTGTCGCCCCAAGCCTGGTGAAAAATCTGATTGCTCTCAATCAATAGGTTTTCAAGCAAAGATCGGAACTATTATTGGTGAACTCCCTCCTTATGAAGCATTTTGCCTAGGTGGAACCAGTTCTGTTAGAGGTTGGAACTCTTGTGATCTTGGAGTTGCGAGAAATTATGGAGAAGTAACAGCAGAATATAGATTTCCTATTTGGCGATTAGTCTCTGGTGCATTATTCGTTGACGCAGGGTCTGATTTTGGTTCCCAATCAAATGTCCCAGGGAAGCCTGGAAAAATACTTGAAAAACCAGGGTCCGGTTTTTCTGTTGGACCTGGAGCAGTAATCAATACACCTGTTGGCCCAATTAGGATAGAGGCAGCGACTCAAGACTTGAGTGGTAATTGGCGATATAACATTGGCATTGGTTGGAAATTCTAGTGTTCTCATTTCCCGATGATTACGAACAAGGTTGGACGCTTCAAAATGAAATTAAAAAAGATGGTATTGGATTGCATACAGGTCTAAAATCTACAGTCATAGTAAAGCCAACTGAATTAGAGGGATTTCATATCTCTTTTTCAGAGGAACCTGATAATGTTATTCCTATTAATATTTCGCAAGTCAGGAATACTCCTTTATGTACAAAACTTGATCTAAATGGAAAACAGGTATCTACTGTTGAACATTTGCTTGCTTCATTAATTGGTTCAGGTTTAACTCATGTAAATATAGAAATAAATGGGAGTGAGATCCCTTTACTGGATGGATCTGCGATTGGTTGGATCCAGGAAATTCAAAAGGTAGGTATGGTTAATGCCATTACATCTCCCAGAACAAGACCAGAAATCAAATCTCCAATTTTTGTCAACAAAGGAGAAAGTGTTATTTTTGCAATACCATCAAAAAAATTGAAATTAGTTGGTTTGATTGATTTCCCACATAAGGCAATTGGACAGCAAATGTTTTCTATTGATCTCTCCCCGAATAATTTTGTTAAAGAAATTGCACCTGCACGAACTTTTGGCTTTCTTGATCAGTTAGAAGAATTAAAGAAAGCTGGTCTTATTAAGGGTGGAGCACTTGAAAATGCGTTGGTTTGTAATGGTGATTCTTGGGTGAATCCCCCCTTGAGATTTGCGAACGAACCAGTGCGTCATAAATTGCTTGACTTGATTGGAGATTTAGCTTTTGTTGGATTGCCGAAAGCGCAAATTTTTGTTTATAAAGGGTCTCACGCTCTTCACGCTGAATTTGCGGCTTCTCTTCAAAAGGTATTAACTTAATTAAATCTTATTTTGACTGACATCTATTCTTCCCAACCTCTTGTTTTAAATAGCGAGCAAATAATGGGGCTTTTGCCGCATAGATATCCATTTGCGCTTGTTGACAGAGTGATAGAACATGACCAAGGAAAGAAAGCTGTGGCAATAAAAAATGTCACTCTTAATGAGCCTCAATTTCAAGGCCATTTCCCTGAGAGGCCTCTTATGCCAGGCGTTTTAATAGTAGAAGCAATGGCTCAAGTAGGTGGTTTGATTGTTTCTCAAATGCCTGATCTTCCAAAAGGGCTTTTTGTATTCGCTGGAATTGATTCAGTTCGCTTCAGGCGTCCAGTGGTCCCTGGAGATCAATTATTGATATCATGTGAGTTAATAAGCATCAAAAGAAAGAGATTTGGGAAAGTTAGAGGAGAAGCAAGGGTGGATGATCAATTGGTATGTTCTGGAGATTTAATGTTCTCTCTTGTGGATTGAATTGATGAGTGAACTTCAATCTTCGGAAAGATTAATCGTAGATAACCAAGTTAATATTCATGCCTTTGCAGACGTTTCTCCTAAAGCTGAACTTGGGAAAGGTGTTTGCGTAGGCTCAGGGGCTGTTATTGGTCCAGATGTGATTGTTGGACCAAATACTTGGATAGGACCAAATGTAATTATCGAGGGTAAAGTAAAAATAGGGTCAAATAATAAGATCTTCCCAGGAGCATGTATTGGATTAGAACCCCAAGATTTGAAGTATAGAGGAGATTCTACTTATGTTTTAATTGGAGATAATAATACTTTTAGAGAATGTGTAACTATTAATAGGGCTACATTTGAAGGAGAGAGAACTATTGTTGGTAATCAAAACTTGTTAATGGCTTATTCACATTTAGGACATAATTGTGAAATTGGAGACAGAGTAGTTATAGCTAATAGCGTGCAGATTGCAGGTCACGTTGTTGTCGAAGATCGAGCTGTTATTGGAGGCTGCCTGGGTATACATCAATTTGTTCATATTGGCTATTTAGCTATGGTTGGAGGAATGACAAGAGTTGATAGAGATGTTCCTCCATATTGCATGGCAGAGGGGCATCCTGGAAGAATTCGTGGACTAAATAAAGTTGGAATTAAAAGGCAAAATATAGATAAAGAAAATAAAGAAGAATATCTACAATTGAAAAGAATTTGGAACTTATTATTTAAATCTGAATATGTAATTTCTGATGGTTTAAAAATTGCAAGACAAGAGAATTTATTACAATCTTCTGCAAGATTATGTGGGTTTATAGAACTCTCTATTGGAAAAGGTAGAAGAGGTTCAATGCCCTTTTTAATGTCAACTAAATAAATAATGAAGTTATTAATCAGTACTGGTGAAGTCTCTGGAGACTTACAGGGAAGTTTATTAATAAAGGCTTTAAAGACCAATGCAGAAAAAAGAAAAATTGAATTAGAGATAATTGCATTAGGTGGTGAAAGAATGAGAGAGGCTGGGGCTAAATTAATATCTAATACTTCATCGATAGGTGCAATTGGCTTTTTAGAAGCTATTCCCTATGTTTTACCAACTTTAAATGCCCAATCAAAAATTGATAATTACTTAACCTCTTCTCCTCCAGATGCAGTAGTTTTAATTGATTATATGGGGCCAAATATTCGACTAGGATTAAAAGTAAAAAGAAAGTTCCCTAATATTCCAATAATCTATTATATTGCGCCTCAGGAATGGGCTTGGAGATTAGGTGATTCCGGTACAACGGATTTGATTAGTTTTACAGATAAAATATTAGCTATATTTGAGGAGGAAGCTAAGTTTTATTCAAATAAAGGAGGAAACGTAAAATTTGTCGGTCATCCAATGTTGGATTTTTATAGAAATATTCCTACTAAAGAAGAATCTTTTAGGAGAATAGGATTAACCGCTGATCAGAAAATTCTTCTTATTATTCCTGCTTCTAGAAAACAAGAGCTTAAATACATTTTACCCACATTGCTTCAGACAGCTAAGCTTCTTCAAGAAAGGGATCCTTCAATTATTGCACTAATCCCATCTGGGTTAAAAGAATTTGATCAAATTTTAAAGAATTCATTAGATGAATATGGTGTTTTTGGAAGAATTATTTTGTCGAATGAAGTTGATGAAATAAAGCCATTTTTATTTTCTGCTGCTTATCTAGCTTTGGCTAAGTCTGGAACGATAAATATGGAATTAGCTCTAAACTCAGTTCCACAAATCGTTGGATATAAAGTAAGTAGAGTTACTGCTTTTTTTGCAAGATATTTATTGCGATTTAATGTGAAATATATTTCACCAGTTAATCTTCTTTTAAATAAAATGTTAATACCAGAGTTTATACAAGAGGATTTTAGTGCTGAAAAAATTTTTAATGCAGCATTAAAAATCGTTGAAGATGATTCGACTAAAGAAGACATAATTCTTGGTTATAAAAAATTGAAAGATAAATTAGGAAAATCCGGAGTTACAGATAGAGCATCAGAGGATATCCTAGATTTATTAGTTCAATGATTCCAATGAGTAAAATCTTTAGAAAACTAATAGTAACTTTTTTGCTCTTGCAACTATTAATAATTAGTCCTTCTCATGCTTTTGCTGAATCAGAAGAGGCTATTTTTGCAGGAGGTTGTTTTTGGTGTCTAGAGCATGACCTAGAAGAACTTAATGGCGTTGTTTCTGCGGAAAGTGGATACTCCGGAGGGGATTTGATTAATCCCACATATGAAAATCATAGTGGGCATCAAGAAGTGGTTAAAGTTATTTTTGATTCTGATGTTATTAGCTATAAAGATTTACTTAAACAGTATTGGATTAATATTGATCCTTTTGATAATAAAGGCCAATTTTGTGATCGAGGTGATTCATATAAGCCGGTTATTTTTACATCTAATAAAGATCAAATTCTTGATGCTAAACAGAGTCAAGAAAATATCTCTGTTTTATTAAATATACCAATGGATCAATTAAAGGTTGATATTATTGAGGCAAAAGTCTTTTGGTTGGCTGAGAAATATCACCAAGATTTTGCAATTAAAAATCCACTAAAATATAATTTTTATAGAAAGAGTTGTGGGAGAGATAATAGACTAAAAAAAATTTGGGGCGAGTATAAATAATAATAAATTATCTAATGAGAAGGTCTAAAATATTTATTTTAGACCTTCTCATTAGATGTGAATATATTAATTTGCTTTGAAACTCAATTCTTTTATCCAATTAACTAGCGTTCTCACTCCATAACCAGTTGCACCCTTTGGGTTTATATCCCTATCTTTTTCAGTCCAACATGTACCTGCTATGTCAATGTGAGCCCATGGAATGCTTGAATTCACAAATTCTTTTAGAAACAATGCAGCAGTGATTGATCCCCCTGGCCTAGGGCCTGTGTTTTGCAAATCAGCAATAGATGATTTAATGCCAGATTTGTATGAATCTTGCATTGGCATTCTCCAAATACCCTCTCCAGCGTTGCCCGCGGCTTTAGTTAATTGTTCAGAGAGCTGATCATTGTCAGTCCATAAGCCTGCAATTTCATCTCCTAATGCAATCACGCAAGCGCCAGTAAGAGTAGCTAGATCAACGATAGCATCAGGCTTCAGTTTGCATGCGTAAACCAAAGCATCAGCTAATGTTAATCTTCCCTCTGCATCAGTATTGTTTACTTCAATGGTTTTTCCGTTCGAGGCTGTGATGATATCTCCAGGATGCAATGCAGAACCATTAATCATATTTTCGCAAGCAGCAACAATAAAATGAACTTCGGTGTTGCTTGGTTTTAGTTCTGCGATGGCTCTTGCTGTTCCAAGAACAGATGCACTTCCTCCCATGTCGTACTTCATCTTTTCAATTTGAGAGGCACCTACTTTTAGGTTGTATCCACCAGAGTCAAAAGTTAAGCCTTTACCAATTAATACGACTTTGTTTTTTGCGGTTTTTGGAGAATATTTTAAATGTATAAAATTTGGATCTAGATCTGATCCTTTGGCAACTGCTAAGTAGGCTCCCATTCCTTGATTTTCGCACTCTTTTTTGTCAAGAATTTTTAAGTCTAAATCATAATCAGTGGCTAATTTTTCCGCCTCTTTCGCCATTTGATATGGGGTAAGAAAGTTGGGGGGGGCTGAAACAAGCTCTCTTGCAAATTTAACTCCTTCGCAAATGGGAGATATTTCAGCGATGGCTGATTTAGTGGTTTTGGTATCCAATCCTATGAATTCAACTTCATCTATTGGAATAGTTTCTTTTGATTCTGATTTGAATCTAAGATCTTTAAGAGATGACAATCGAACTGCTTCGCCAACTGCGCATGCAGCTGAGAAAGGATCAAATGCATCCCAAGGGAAAAATATTCCTAACTTTCTTCCATAGCCTGAAACTTGACGAGTACCAGTTGAAGCTGCCTTCCGTAGATCATCAATTCGAAGAGTTTCGGCCTTGCCTAAACCTAAAAAGATCACTTTTTGTATTTTGCCTTCTATGAGTTCAATTGATAATCTCTGATTTTTTTTGCCTTCAAACTTTGAATCATTAAACCTTTTGCTCAAAAAAGTATCTTTTATTATTGTCTTAAATAAATTTATTTGGCTTTCGATTGTTCCTTCTAAAACCCCAGCAATAAGAACTGAACCTGACCACTCGTTAATTTCTTTGGAGACTGCTGAAATTTGCATTTAATTTTTATACTTGTATTTATGATAACAATTTTTACTAATTGATCTGAGAAGTAAATGGCGTTGCCCATATTTCCCTTGTCTCTTTATTAAATGGTGGAAGCCAAGTTTGGATAAGCTTTTGTTCTAATTTTCTTCTATCCTTAGTTTTTAACGGAACATCAAGCCAAAAACGAATGCTTAACTTGGTAGACATATTAGCTTTTTGGAGAGAATCTGAATAACTTGAAAGATAACTTTTGCAGTCATGTAAACCTTTCCATCTTTTTTCTGCGGAAATTGTTTCTCCGATATATAAAATTATATTTTCGTCAGAATCGATAAGTTTATCCATTACAAAATATACTGCAGGTCCTTCATGCATTGCTTTTGGCCATCTCCAAAAACTTAAAGGTAAAGGAGTAAGTTCAATTGGGTTGAAAGTTTCATTTAACTCTTCTGAGCTAGATTCAAATAGTGAGGGTTGTGTTACATCTTTATAGCCGTATTTAAAAATGGGAGATTGATGAGTAATGATTTTTTTTTGCCATTCTCTGATTATTTTTTTGTCAATAAATATATCTTGAAGAGGGTTTTTTTCTGAAAAATCTAAATCATTATTGTTAAATAAATCATGCTGTCGTCCGTATTTTATCATTTTAAAAAAGGTTAAAAAGAAAGACAATTTTAATTAATATTTTCATAATTATATGACCAAGATTTTATATTATTTGATTTAGAACAGTTTTAGTTTAGCCTATTAAGATCAAATAAAAGTGTTTTTTTCTCATTCGTTGGTTTTTATGTAACTTGAGTAAGAATTATTTTTGTTAATCTAAAAAGATTTGAGTAGAGAAATGACTATCCATTTAAGCGTATTTTTTTAAGATTAATACTAGCCAACTCAAATTGATTTTGCTTCGCATTTACTTAAAAATACTGCCATTATTTAGAATTGCGATTTAATAATTACTTGTGAGGCGTGTAACTTTAAAGTTCGTTCTCCTATTAATTCAAAATCTATAAATGGATTGAAAACTATAGAGAACTGCTTAAACTAGTAATAGATATTTTAGAGAATACAGAAAAATATAAAAGCTTAGAGTTTTAATTAATAATAGAATTTAAAGGGATTTTATTATTCAAACTTTGTTTTAAACTCTTTACGAGCTTAATCTGTAATATGCGACTTTTATTGCTAATAACTGTTCTTTATTTTCATAAGTCTAACGCTTCAAATGGTTTATTGACAGATGCGACTCTACTATTAGAGATTTTCTTAGCTTGCTTGCTATTGCTATTCCACATAACCATAAAACATATTCCAATTATTATTAAATATCCTCTTTTAGGGCAATTGCTACTACCCAAATTCCCTTTGGGTGGGTGATAATGTCAACAAAGTTTCAACTTCAATCCAAGAACCTATTGGTTATGTTGCTTAAATCAGAGCTTAGAACAACTTACAACAGTTTTCATAGGGTAGAAAGTCCTGCTATTACTGGGGTGTAGGGAAATGTCTTTCTTTGAGTCTGAAATTGTTCAGGAAGAGGCTAAAAAACTTTTCACTGATTATCAGAATCTGATGCAATTAGGCTCTGATTATGGGAAATTTGATAGAGAAGGGAAAGTAATGTTTATTGATACTATGGAGAATTTAATGGAGAGGTATAAAGTTTTTATGAAACGATTTGAACTTTCAGAAGATTTTCAGGCAAAAATGACAGTAGAGCAGTTAAAAACACAGTTGAGTCAGTTCGGTATTACTCCTGATCAAATGTTTGATCAGATGAATAAAACTTTGGTGCGAATGAAATCAGAATTGGATAAATGATTATTAACCTTTTTTATTTTTAGACAATGTTAGATAAATTCAATGAATTACCAGATTGGATCTCTAGAGGTTTAGATGATCTTTTTCCTTATGATAATTTAGAAGATTCAGATCAAAGCTTTTTAAAAAGATTAGAACTTTCATCTATAGAAAAAAATCCTTTACGTGTAAAACTAGGAATTGATCCAACAGGAACTGATATTCATTTAGGTCATAGTATTCTTTTTAGAAAATTAAGAGCTTTTCAAGATGCTGGACATACTGCCGTACTTATAATTGGAGATTTTACAGCAAGAATAGGAGACCCAACTGGTAAGAGTAAAACTAGAATCCAGCTTTCAAAAGATGAGGTTGAATCAAATGCATTGAATTATCTTGAACAATTAGGTCTAGGAAAAGAACCCCAAGATTCATTACTCGATTTCTCAACTCCCAGCCGTTTAGAAATCAGAAGAAATAGTGAGTGGCTTGAAAATCTTAATTTGTCTAAAGTTATAGAACTTTTGTCAAATTCAACAGTTGGTCAAATGCTGGCTAAGGAAGATTTCAGTAATAGATATAAATCTGGCATTCCTATATCTCTTCATGAATTTCTCTATCCACTTCTTCAAGGATATGATTCAGTTGCAATTAATTCTGATATAGAACTTGGTGGTACAGATCAAAAATTTAATATTGCTATGGGCCGAGATCTGCAAAGAACTTTTGGACAGAAGCCACAATTTGGAATGCTATTACCTATTTTAGTTGGGTTAGATGGGACACAAAAAATGAGTAAAAGCTTAGATAATTTTGTAGGCATAAATGAAGATTCATTATCTATGTATTCCAAATTAGAAAAGGTTCCAGATGATTTAGTTTTGAGCTATTTAAATTTACTAACTAATGAAAATCTAAAAGAGTTAAGTTCAAGTCCAAGAGAGGTTCAAAAATTCATGGCTTTAAAAATAACATCTAATTTTAAAGGAATTGAAGCTGCAAAAAAAGCTCAATTTAATTCTGAAAAATTAGTTTTAGGTTCTCAAGATTCTCTTGATGAAATACCAGAATCCTCAATTTCTAGTGTTAATTTTCCCGCTAAAGCATTTTATTTATTTAGTAAAATGGAAATGTGTTCAAGTAGCAGTGAAGCAAGACGACAAATTCTTGGAGGCGGTGTAAGAATTGATGGAAAAAAAATTATTGATCCTAATTTAGAGTTTGATACTCCAGATGATCTTATAGGAAAAATATTGCAAGTAGGAAAGAAAAAATTTCTTCGTGTTTCAAGTTGATAGATTGTTATGAAAAATATCGATAATCCAAGTGAAAAAATAATTATTGCCTTAGATGGTATGGATAAGAATAAAGTTTTCAATTTACTTGAAAAAATACCTGAAATCACCTGGGTTAAAGTTGGACTCGAGTTGTTTGTTAGTGAAGGACCAGATATATTGTCAAAACTAAGGAATAAGGGGAAAAAAATATTTTTAGATCTTAAATTTCACGATATTCCTACTACAGTTGCTAGAGCATGTTTCGCAGCATCACAAACTGGTGCTGAATTTATTTCTTTGCATACTTGCTCAGGGATAAAGGCTCTTCAGATGGCAAATGAAGCGGCACATGAAGGTGCCGCAAAAGTTAATTTAAAGCCGCCAACACTCTTGGGAATTACAATCTTGACAAGTTGGACACGCGAAAGTTTTTCTAATGATCTATTGATTGATCAATCAATAGATCATCGCGTTGCGCACCTAGCAAGAATTGCATCGAAGTCTGGTTTAGGAGGATGTGTTTGCAGCCCTAAAGAGGTCCAGTTCCTTCGAGAAGTTTATCCCGAGACTTTTGAGTTGGTAACTCCTGGTATACGATCATTAGGTTCAGATATTAACGATCAATCCAGAGTTTCTGATGCAGCTGAAGCTCTTAAAATGGGGGCATCAAAGTTAGTTATTGGAAGAGCAATTACACAATCAAATGATCCTGCTTATATGTTCAAAAGTTTTTGCGATAAAATTGTTTTTTAATTTTTTAGGGTTGTCCAATCCTTGGCTCTTTACCTTTCATTAGTCTAGCTATATTCTCTCTATGTCTCCAAATTACTAAAGTCATAGCTAATAATGAAATAACAAAATATGGTAAAGAAATATTTGAAGTTTTAAAGCTTAGAAACATTATTAAAGGTAGGCTTAATGCGGCACTTACACTGGCAAGTGATACTATTCTAAATAATGTAATCATTATGATAAAGATACCAAGTGTTGCAGCACCAACTTGCCATGAAAGGCCAAGGAATATTCCTAAACCTGTTGCTACCGCTTTACCACCTTTCCAATTAAGCCAGACAGGCCAAATGTGGCCAATTAAAGTTGATAGACCTATGGCTACTTGCCATGAATCATTTAGTAGGAAATATTTTGCTAATAAAATAGAAAGAACTCCTTTGAAAACATCAATAAGAAAGACTGTAATTGCTGCGCGCTTTCCAATATGTCTTAATACATTTGTTGCTCCTGTAGACCCAGACCCTAATGAACGAATATCAATTCCTTTAGCAATTCTTCCAGCTAGGTAACCACTAGGAAAAGATCCAAATAGATATCCTAAAAATAGAATTAATAAATTCAAAATAATTTCAATAGGAATTTTTATATTAATCCATCTTCTTCGTAAATTTCATCTGGACTTCCGGCAAAAGCTAGCCAAATAGGAAACTGAAGAATTGGAATTTCTACATTAATTTCAGCCGCATCAATGATTATAAAAGGCAACTCGCCTCTTTCTTCCAGCCGATCGGCTCTCTCTATCAGTCCATCGGGTCTCTCGAAAAGGACTATCCCGCTATTTGGTCCAAAATCCTCACGGGTGAGTCCTAATGAATCTTGGAGACATCTTCTCCATTCTCCAAGTCGCTCTGGTTGACTTGCTAAAACTAAAGTCTGAAATTGTTCTCCGTACAACTCCCCTAATATTGCAATTATCCCTGCTGCAACTAAAGCATTCTTTGATCTGCTCCCTCTACTAGGTTGAGCGCCCCTCCCCCCCATGCTGAAAAACCAATCTTCAAGCATTTCAATATCAATGGATTCAAGGCTCCTTCTTAGTTTCCAGGGCTCAGCATAAAAATCGGGTTGTTCTTGAAATTGACTCAAGCATCTTCTAATTAAACTCTCGTCAGGTTTGAAAGTATCTGAAACAGCATGGATAACTTCTGGCCCTTCAGAAGGATCAGTTTTTTTATTTTCATCAAGTGGTGATGGCTTTACTATTACTGGTGGTACAACAAGTTCTAGCTGCTCTGCGGACTGAGCTAGGTCTTGTAAAGCACCAGTTAAATATTCCTGAAAACCTTTAACTTTCCTAGCGATTACATCAGATTGACCTGTAAATGAGCTTTTAAGTTCGGTATTAATTTGTTCTTTCTTGTTAGAAAGTTCTTCTAATTCTTTTTCTAATTGGTCACGTGAAAGCCGAAGATCTTTAAGAGCAAGGTCAAGGAAAGATTTTGTTTGTGCGTTAGGGATTTTTTGATTTTTTTCAGGACTAATGACAGGTTTTGATTTGGGTTGCTTTTCGAGAGGCTTTTGGGCTGTATTTTTCAATGAAGAAGAATTTTCCGAAGAAATATTCTGTTCTAAATTTTGGTTTTCTTTAGTTAGACTTTCTTCGGGTTCCATATTTAAAACTTCAATTAAGTTTTAGATTTTGATAAGTCTACTTCTTTTTCTATTTCTAAATCCTTGACCCTTAACCTTAGCTGTTCTTTTAATGAGTTGACCTCAAAAAGGATAGGCAATAGATGAGGGCTTGCTTCTTCTCTAAAGTAAAGAAAACCTGGCAATTTGGGTAATATAATTCTCCATGCTATCCAATTTTTAAAAGGAAATCTTCGTAATTCATTCCCAAGCTGCATGACAACTAAATCTTCCCTAGTAAATTTTAGTTTTAAGGTAAAAGATTGCAGTAAGAGGAAAAAACCAAAACTGCTAATTGCAATTGTTGGCCAGGGATGAAATGGTGTTATTAAAAATAATAAGCCCACAAATATTATGAAGATTGGTAAACGATAAGAAGGCGATAAAATTACACTATCTTTATCAATAAGATTTTCAGAAGTCATAGTTTTAGCCAAAAAGAACTTGGGTGAGCAAAACATCTACTAAAGAAACGGTTATTAGAGTCATTACTACTGCTCCAGTAGTACTTGAACCGACTTCTTTTGGTCCGCCTCTTGTAGTTAATCCCCATCCGCAAGCAATAATTGCGATTAAGAGACCAAATACCAATGCTTTCACAAGCATAAATGGAAGATCAGATATTATCAGCCATTCTCTTACTGAATTCCAAAAGATGCTTGGTGGAATTTGATAGAGAATCGTGCTGCTAAATTGACCGCTAAATAAAGCTATAGAAAAAAATAGTAAGCATTGAATTGGAGCCATTACAACCATTGCGCATAGCCTTGGAACAACTAGATATTCAACGGGGTCAGTTTGTAGCATCGTAATAGCATCAATTTGCTCAGTAACTTTCATTGTCCCTATTTGAGCAGCATAAGCAGTTGCAACTTTTCCAGTGAGAAGAGTTGCAGTAAGTAAAGGGGCTATCTCTCTAGCCATGCCAATTGCTAAAAGTCCTCCAACTGCAGAACCTAATCCTTGCTTACTCAATTCTGCGGCGACCTGAATATTGAAAACGGTCCCTGCCGCAATGCCTGTTATTAAAACTATTAGGAAGCTACCAGGTCCTGCTTCCATTAGTTGATCTATTAAATCTGATTTATTTATTTTTCTTTTGGCTATTGATGCAATTGCTTGCCCCCCTATTAAAAAGCTGCTAAAAAATCTTTTTAACCAGCGCGGTGAGTAGTTCATAGACTTATTCTCTTAGTTTATAATCTAAACTTGTCCAGGGTTTCATAGTTATTAATCCAGCAATGACTAGAAAAGAAGGTATTAGTCCCATGCATAACCTAATCGTAATAATTGCTGTTAGTGGTTGATCTAAGTCTTCAAAACTTGATAAACAATTAGTTGATGATTTATATCCCGATAAAGATAAAAGAACTCCCAAAAATTGAACGCTTAAACCAATACCGATTTTCTGAATAAAAACCATCCATGCTGTATATATTCCTGAAGGTTTTTCTGGATCTTTATCAATGGCATCAGGAAGTAGAGACCAAGGAATAAGATATGCTGTTGAAGCTCCAAATCCTACTAAAACAATTATTACTAAAAGAATTAGCATCTTTATTCCTTCAATATTGCCAAAAGATAATAAATTGTTGATACTTACTCCTTTGGTTATAGGGGGCATAAACATAACTAAAAGGCAAGCTAATATCCATATTTTTCCACCTTTGAATAATGCTGATATTCTTCCGTATTTATTGGAGTAAAAGCTCCAAAACTGTAGACCTAATAAAGTACTAATTTGAAATGGTATTGGTATCCATTTAGAAATTTCTATTGGGACAAGGATTACTTGTTCTAGATAGATTAATGAAACGGTTTGCATTAATTGTAGTCCGCACCAAAGCAGCAAGTAAAGAGCAATAATTCGTGTGAAAAGTTTATTATTTAAAACTCTTTTTAATTGCTTATTAAAAGGTTCTGAATGAGAAGTAGGCGTTCTGGCTTTTTTAGCAAATGGGGCTAGTCCCCAGCAAGCAATTAACGTGGTAGAAGTAGCAATAATTCCCGTTACTCTTCCCATTGAAGTATAACCTTCCACTCCTTGAGATAAGAAGCCTGCAGCCACTATCAACCCAGTGGTGCCAGCTATGATAGATCCAGTAAACCTTGCAGCATTGAGTCTTGTTCTAATAGCTATATTTTCAGTTAGCTCTGTGGATAATGCGGCAAAAGGAAGATTTACGGCTGTGTAGGCTGTCATCAAAAAAATCGCGGCGAATACGTAATAAGTAGTTTTCGCATCTATTCCTCCTGGAGGGACCCACCACATTGCGGCAAGGAATAAACCAAGTGGAACAGCACCTCCAATCATCCAAGGAAGCCTTGGCCCCCATCTTGATCTGGTGTGATCACTCATCCATCCAATTAGAGGATCATTAATCGCATCCCAAAGTTTTGAAACCATGAGCAACGAGCCTGCAATAAAAGCGGGAATTCCTGCAGCGCAAGTGAAAAATAGAAATAGATAAGTCCCTAACTGTATTGCTGCTAAACCCGTTCCTGCATCTCCCATTGCATAAGAGATCATTAGTCTTGTGCGATTATTTCCTTCGTTAAGCGATGTGGACTTATTCACTCTTTTTTGGATAATGGGACTCGCAAGGTAATAATGGAAGAAGCTGAATTAACGTTTACTCCAAACTGAGAGTAAATTTCTAGTTCTAGCGCGGGCGTAGTTTAGTGGTAAAACCTCAGCCTTCCAAGCTGATGATGCGGGTTCGATTCCCGCCGCCCGCTTAATTTTGATTCTCATAGATTAATTTTTTTTGAATACTCGCTGGCTACCATTAGCACGAGACTATTACTTTCAATACGTACATTTGATTGATTGGATAGAGGTCTTTTAGAGACATTTTTAGTTTTCAAAATAGACGTGTCAAGATATTTTTTCCATGGAGAGATTGGTGTTGGCAAGTCAAAAAGCATTGATTCTTTGTAAGCATTAAAGCCAAGCCAGATTGCCGAGCCTTCATTGTTTTTATTAATGCTAAATCCAAGAGTATGTGACCAGTCACTCCAGTCAGGTTTATTAACTTTTATGCCATGCCACTGAATCCAAAAAGGGGATGTTTTGACCTTTGTATGATCTTTTTGACAATCATAAATACTATCAGGACTAAAAAACTCAGGCAGTTGTTTCCTTAGAGATATAAGCTTTAAAACAAATTCTTTTAAGTCATGATCTAAATTCTTTGGATCCCAATCCATCCACCCAAGTGGGTTGTCTTGACACCATGTATTGTTATTACCTCCTTGGCTTCTACCTACTTCGTCTCCCATTAAAAGCATTGGTACTCCAGGTGATAAAAGGAGTGTTGAAAGAAGATTTCTTTGTTGCTTTTTCCTTAAATTATTTATTTCTATATTAGTAGTTGGTCCTTCAACTCCATAATTATAACTATTATTATTATTTTCACCATCTCGATTATTTTCACCATTAGCCAGATTATGTTTTTTGTTAAAACTTACAAGATCTTTCAATGTGAATCCATCATGAGAAGTTATAAAATTAATGCTAAATATATTTGCTAAATTATTATCGTTATATAGTGATTTATTGCCTATTAGTCTATCTTTAAGTGACCATATTGTGCTTTTTTCACCCTTCCAAAATCGTCTAATATCATCTCTAAAATGACCATTCCATGTTCTGAATTTTTTTGCTGGGAAATCACCTAGCTTGTAAAGCCCTCCACAATCCCAGGGTTCACTAATTAATTTCACATCACTGAGTTGCGGATCTGATTCAATTTCTTCAAATAGGGGAGGTTCATCTAAAGGAATTAAATTTTCACCTCTACTTAAAGCAATACCTAAGTCAAAACGGAATCCATCAACACCTAACTCAACTGCCCAACATCGGAGTGATTCTATTATTAATTTTCTGACTAAAGGACGATTTGCTGCAATACTATTTCCACATCCACTTACATCTTGATAATTTTCATTCTCATCTTGATGGTAGTAAGCTTTAGGACCAAAATTTTTCCAACTTATACTTGGACCATTTTGATTCCCTTCAGTTGTGTGATTATAAACAACATCGATTAATACTTCTAGCCCATTGTCATGACAAACTTCTACAAAATGCTTAAACTGTTTCCTTGCTTCTAGTGGATTACAACCATCTACAAACCCTTGATGTGGTGTGAACCAATTGATAGGGCTATAACCCCAATAATTAACAAGTCCTTCAGGAGCATCACTACTATCAAAGGCGAATACTGGAAGGAGCTCAATAGTTGTAATACCAAGATTTTTAAGATAAGGTATTTTTTCAATTAGTCCTATAAAAGTCCCTTTCTTACTATCGCTAATATCTGAATCCATATTTTTAGTGAACCCACCAACATGTAGTTCATAAATAATTGTTTTATTCCAGGAATGATTAGGCCTTGGATGAGATTTAAAATCAAAATAATCTCTTTTAGTTACTACTCCCTTTAGGCTATGAATATAACCTTTTTTCAATATTTCTTCTTGATTCCTTTTGTAATTTTTCCACCCCGTAATTGCTCTAGCACAAGGATCTAAAACAATATTTTCGTGGATACCTTTCTGCTCATCAATTGATAATTTATATCCATATACAGTCCCTTCCCTTAGTCCATCTATTTCAACGTGCCAATAATCGCCAGACCTGTTTTTCTGATCTAAGGCTATTGTTTCTTTTGCATAGGCATCGTCTTCATTTTGGAAGATTAGTAATTCTACATTTGTTGCATGTGGTGCTGCGATAGAGAAATTAACTCCATTCGGGGTAACTGAGCTACCCAAAGGCCATGCTGAACCAACTTTTACTTTTCCCAATTGTGTTTGTCCTTTATAAAAATAATCAATTAACTTTCCCTACAAGTTAGGTCCTTAGTTTGTTTTAACAAGTTATGAAAAACGTAATTCAATTTTAAAAGAAACTTTTACTAAGCATGTAGTTCTTTTTCGCAAATGAATACTAAATCGTTTTGTGCAAGCAATTCGTTTTATTTTGCGATTTAGGCTTTACAGAAGTTGAGAAGCACTTAATTCCAGCTGAAAGTCCAATCTTTCGAAGGTTTGGAAAAAATAGACAAGAAAACTTTTTTAGAGCTTTTGAGGCCTTACAGCTTAATATTGGATGTCCTTGAGTTAGAAAAAAACGGATATGTAATTTAATTTTCTCTTTTTGTGTGTAGATATTATTTTGTAATACCAATAAATGTGCTGTTCTGCAGACCTTTCTTAATTAATGAGAATTTAATTAAATGCTTGGTTTTTGTTAGAAAAAATAAATAAATTCAAACTTCAGAGCTGTTCTTGAGGATAAATATGAAATTTCATCTTTTCAGAAGTATTGCCCTGACAGGCTTCTTGGTCGAAATGGAAAATTTGGATTTTTTCGTTGGCTATTTAGTTCACATCTTTGAGAGATTAGTGAATCAAGAAAAAATGCGTATATATTTTTTAAAAAGCTTACTGTCACAAGCCCTTTGGGTTGCAGGCAAGTGATTTGGTCCATACGATTAGCAAGATTGAGTTTCTAGGAAACTAATTACCTATTGGTTTCCCTCCTCTTACTCCCTGCTACATACAATCTTTCCAATGAACAAAGCAGATTTAGTCAACCTGGTTGCAGCTCGTACAGAGCTAACTAAAACAGACGTCTCTCTGGTAGTTGATGCCGCCATAGATACAATTATTGATTCTGTAGTGGAGGGTAAGAAAGTCTCCATTCTGGGGTTTGGCTCTTTTGAGCCCCGCGATCGTTCTGCTCGTCAGGGATTAAATCCTAAAACTGGAGAAAAGATAGCAATACCTGCTAAGAGGGTACCTGCTTTTACGGCTGGGAAGTTGTTTAAAGACCGTGTTCAGGGATGAGTCTTTAAAAAGCTGTTTTGCTTTCTTACCTTTTGATTTATTTTTAGGGACTCTTTAAAAAAGAGTCCTTTTTTTGTAAAAACCTCTAATTTGAATGATTAAGAAAATAATTTTTCTTTTTAGGCGCTCAAAAGTTGTTAGCTATATTCAAATGATTTTTAATTTATTTTAATGGAGATTGCATTTTGATTAGTTATCAATTTAAAAAAAACAAATTCCTATTTGTTCTTTTTATATTTTTGTTTTTTCCTTTAACTCCATTGATGGCAAATCAATCAAGAGATTTCCTCGTAATTGATAGTCTGGTAAGGAGTTGTTATAGAGATACAAAATCTTGCAATAAAGCATTACTTCAAATAAATAATTATCAAAAAAATGCAGCAGTAAATAAAAAGTTTTCTTGTCAAACCAGATTACTTGGCTTAGAGGCAAATTTAATAATGGCTACGAATTCTAATTTCAAAAGAAAGGAAGCTAAAAATATTGTTGATGCTATCAAGAAATATTGCTAAATATAATCAATAAATTGATCACTTGATTTCTGATTTCTGATTTCTGACTTGGTCAACAAACTAATGTGAAAAACTAGAACAAAATAGGTTTTTATTTGATTTACCTAAGTAAGCTTAGAACTATAAAGATAAAGAAATTCTTCTAATCAAGAAAATGGGCTCCAAAACTTCGAATTCCAAAAAAAATAACGATAAGACAGCAAAGACCAATAAGGTCAAAGACAATAAATTTAAGAAATCAAGTTCTAATGATCCAGATGTATTAGTTAATCTGCCAGCTGGCATGAAATATAAAGTCCCAGGTAAGCGTCAGAGGGTAATTATAGGTTCAATAGTAATTGGTTTAAACGTTTTATTAGTTATTAGTGTGCTTGTTTACTTTTATAATCCTTCGTTTCAAGAGTTTGTTTACAATTTTGGAAGAGACTAGTGATTTTATAGCCTTATTAGCTTAATTATTAGGAACGATTTAATTGGATTCCTGTAAATAGGAAAATATTACTACTAAGGACAATTAAAAGTAAAGTTTGACTAAGAATTTTTTTTTGAGTTCTGATATAGAAGTTTTATCTTTTAATGTTTTAAAAGTGGCAGTTTAGTAGTAATGGTCCAGAAAAGAAGTCAGGAAAACATGTCGAAAAAGATTCCTCAACAGCGTAAGACAACTCTTAAATGGGGAACAAATGGAGAGCTCTCTGCAGTTGATATGGTTCGTATATTAGATCGTTTGAATGATCAAGATTTAACTGAATGTGAAATACCTTTGGAAATAGAAACAGAAAAATAATATAAATACTTTTTTTATCTACTATAATAGCTAATATATTATTAATATTTCTTAGCTATTATGAAAATAAGTATTGCTTTTATATCTTTAATAGCAATAATTCTCGGATATTTATATTTTTTTACTGGTTATAAATCCGCTTTTGAAGCGGATCAGCAATGTCATTATGAATTGAGATTAAAATCTGTTGAACTAGAAGGCTTGGGCTGTGATCATGATATTGAAACTAATCAATGGATCCTTTATCAAAAAGGAATTAATGATAAGCCTTCTCAAGTTGTGGAACGTTATCGTTATTAACTTATAAATTTATTATTTATTGTTGGAAACATATATATAGCTGCAATTGAAGAGATAGCAGCTGTAATTATAAATGTTAGAAATTGTCCTAATGAGCCTGGAAGATATGTATTTTGAAGGAAATAAAAATCTATAATTGATCCAACCGTACCCCAAATAATTATCCAGGCAGATACGTATGAAACACCCACTAATGTTTTCTTATTCATAGCTTTTGAGAAAATTAAGCAAGTTCATGGGATAAATATAATATAAATCTTTGATCACTAGCTAATTCCAAAAATTTTTAGTGTTGCTGGTTCTCCACCAAAAGCTAATTCAGTGAGTAAGAGCATTAGAAAACCTATCATGGCTACTCTTGCATTAACGAGTTCAGCATTTTCATTGAATCCAAAAACTTGTTTGACCTCTTCGCCTTTATTGTTTATCCATTTAGGATATGATTTGAGACTTTGGTTTTGATCAATTAGCTCTGGACCATTTTGGGATTCAATTGTTTTCGTATCATCTGGCTCTGAATTGACACTTTGATTATTTACTTCCGAATCAATCTCAGACATTTGCATTTTATTCAAATTACATAACAAATTATAATCCATTTTTATAAAGTTTTGTTTTTTTTGATATGTAGTTTTCGTTTATACTATTTGAAGTGACTAACTATTAGCATCATTTAGAGCAAAGCTTTATTGAAAAAGAATCAGTGAAAATAATAATATTCTAAAATTAAACTTAAATTATATATTAGCTATATGTATTAGAAGTTTATATGATTTATATATTAAAAAAGAAAAGATCTACTTAAAATTTAGAAAGGTTTGAGTTTGTTTCTTATTAAGTTTTGTTTGACTATTAATTGATAGCTTGTTTTCGGCTCATTTCCTTGCTAAAAAAATAATAAATGTTTTTACGAAATGAATAGTGCTAATCTGATTAGTAGCGTTTTAAATTCATCTCGCTTTTTTATTTGGACTCTCCGAGAACAAATAATAGAACTTATACATGCGTATTAAATTAAGCTTGTTTGATAACTATGTTGTTAAATCTTACTTGGCTCATCCCTGGGCTACCAATAATTGCATCTGTTTTTATAGCTTTGCTCTTAATTAGTTTTAATAAAACAATGAATAGGCTTACCAAGCCAGTATCATTTTTTATTATTATCAGTCTTATCTTCTCTGAGATAATCAACTTTATTTTATTCAGAAAAAACATATTAGGCAATGATCCTATTTTTGGAGGTAACCTCGAGTTAGTTATTGATAGACCAGCATTGATATTTGCAGAATCAATAGGTTTAGTTTTCTTATTGATTATGCTTTTTTCAGTTGCTAAATTAAAAAGAAGAAGTGGCTATGTTAGATACTTTATTTCTCTAGGATTTTTATGCGGTTTCGTCTATTTATTCTCTTTTAGTGGTAGCTTATTTCACAACTTTTATGATCCATTAATATCATCCTTAGATAAAACAGGTATTTCTTTTTAGTCCGATTATTTAATAAGCTAAGGAGCTTGATCAAAAATAATATAAGTTTGTATATTGTATGATTTAACTCTCTGTTGTCATAATATCTAAGTTGTAATAAACTAAAAATAATTTTAGGATTTAAGATTTTTACTTTGAGTGTAAATTCATCTTTAGATCTTCCAAGCAATATTGCATTAGTACATGAATGGTTCACTCCAAGGTCAACTGGTGGTGCTGAGAATGTTGTTGAGGTAATTGATGATTTGTTAACTGAAGTTTCATCACAGCCACAACTTTTCTCTTTAGTTAATGAGGAGAATTTACAGGAAAATAGTTGGTTGTTTAAAAGAAAAGTAAAAACTAGCTTTATTCAAAAATTACCATTCGGAATCTCACATGTTCAACAATATTTACCTCTTTTACCTTTTGCAGTTGAGCAGATCGATTTAGAAGGATATCCATTGGTCATAAGTAGTAGTCACCTTGTGGCTAAGGGTGTTTTGACTTCGCCTGATCAACTTCACATTAGTTATGTACATACACCCGTTAGATACGCTTGGGATCAGATGAATATATATTTGAAACGATCTTTTTTAAGAAGAATTGGTTTAGGTCCATTAATTAGATGGCAATTGCATACTTTGAGGCAATGGGATCAATTAAGTAGCTCAAGAGTAGATTATCTGCTAGCAAACTCTACTTTTACGGCAAAGAGAATTTGGAAGTATTGGAGGAGGCATTCAGAGGTTCTTTATCCGCCTGTCAATATCAATCGTTTTGAATGGGAAAAGCCCAGAGAAGATTTCTATTTAAGTGTCTGTAGATTGGTCCCTAATAAAAGGGTCGATCTGTTGGTAATGGCTTTTAATAAGCTCAAATTACCTTTAGTTGTTGTCGGTGATGGAGTGGAAAAAGCTTATTTAAAAGATCTTGCAGGTCCAACGGTTCAAATTCTTGGTTTTCAGAGTAAAGAGAAGATTGAAAAACTTATGAGCAGATGTAGAGCCTTTGTTTATGCTGGTATTGAGGATTTCGGAATCGCACCTGTGGAGGCAATGGCTTCTGGAGCTCCTGTAATTGCTTTTGCTAAGGGTGGGGTTTTAGATACAGTTAAATGCTTTAATTCGAATTCAGATGAAAGGGCAACTGGACTTTTGTTCCCTGATCAGACAGTGAAGTCTTTGGTTGAAGCAATCGAATTTTTTAGGGAAAAACAACTTTGGAGAGATTTAAACCCAGAGTTAATTAGAGATTGGAGCAATTCTTTTTCTCAAGATTCATTTAAAAAAAGATTTGAGCAAACCATAAATAGAGCTTGGAGAGAGCATAAAAATTCTTGTGACATTACTACTAGTGACCTTAGTTCTTTATCAAGAAAATCCTAATTAAGTATGGTGTGAATTTATAGGAGTCTTGAGCTTTCTAACTCAATAATTTGTGCAAACTAATCCTAGAAAATCTCTATTGCGATGGTCTGAGTTCCGTAAAGGTTCTCCAAAAATTCCTTTTGAAGTTATCTCGCAAGAACCTTCATCTTTGCCTGCTGTAGAAATAATAAGAAATCAGAGTAGATATGGTCGAACATTAAAAAGAATAGGAGATATTATATTTTCTTTGCTAGTTTTAACTCTAGGCTCACCAATATTTATCTTAATTGGAATATTAGTAAAGTTAAGTTCTCCAGGAGCTGTTTTTTACATTCAAAAAAGAGTAGGAAGAAACTATAGAGAATTTGGATGTATAAAGTTTCGCACTATGCATAAAGATGCTGATAACTTATTACCAAATTTATTAGAGAAATATCCTCTTATGAGAAAGGAGTTTGAAAAAGATTTTAAATTAAGACAAGATCCTCGAATAACAAAATTAGGTAGATTTCTTCGAAGATCCAGTTTAGATGAATTACCCCAATTCTTTAATGTTTTAAAAGGGGAAATGAGTGTTGTTGGACCAAGACCAATAGTTAGTAATGAGATTAATAAATACAGTCTTTTTATGGAAGAAGTTATATCTGTTAGACCAGGACTAACTGGCTTATGGCAGGTTAGTGGTAGAAATAATCTTAGTTATAAAAAAAGGGTTGAATTAGATTTGGTCTATGCAAGAAATAGAAATTTTATACTTGATTTAGAAATCATTATTCTTACATTAGGTGTTTTACTCTTTCCAATGGATAGAGGCGCTTTTTGAAATTATAAGTTTATTAGTTTCATTATCAAGCAAAAAACTAGGATCCAAGCAAGCTGAAGCCTAAGACTAAGACTAAGTATCTTTTTTACTGAATTTATACTTGCCATAGGATAAGTTTTTGCAATTATTGGCTTTATCTTTTTTTGCCCTTTGTAATAGTTTACCCCCCCCATTTGTACTTCTGCACAATAAGCAAATATTGCTTCGGAAATTCCTGAGTTTGGGGAAGAATCTACAATGCCATCCTTCCATGAATCCCTTATCGTTTTGAAAATTGATTGCTTTGTTTTGCAGCAAAAAGGAAGCGTAATTAATACAATCCTTGAAGGAATCCATACCATTAGATCATCTGTCTTCGCCCCAGTAAAACCAAGCCACTTTAAGTTTCCCTCTTTATATCCAAGCATTGAATCAACAGTGCTAGACGCTTTAAAAATCCATGCCATTGACAATGGACCTGGCATAGATTGATTGAATTCCCAGAAAATAGTTCCTAAAAATATCCAAAATAATGGAGCAAAAATACCATCCACAGAATTTTCACTTGCCGTCTCAGCTGAAGCTCTAAGAATTTCATTAGTATCTAAACTTTCAACATCTCTACCAACTATAAGACTTAATTTTTTTCTTAAATGATTAAGATTATCTCTAGGATTTCCTTTGCTTATTAAATTAATAATTTCTAAAATACTTTTATTTAGACTTCTTGACGCAAGGGAACTACTTAAAATAAAAGCAAAAATTAATGAACTAAGAAAAGGATTTTTTATTTCAAAAAATAAAAATAATCTTTCTATAAACCAACCAGATATCCCACTTAATAATAAGACAGTAAATGTAATTATTGCACCTCCAATATATAACTTCGATTTGTTTCCTTTCGCAATTCTTTCAGCTAATCTTTTTAAAAAAATAATAACCACACCCATTAATTGGACAGGGTGTGGCAAGCTTTTTGGATCGCCTATTATAAGGTCAAGAAGAATTGAAGCTAAGATTAAGTGAATGATATTTTTAGTCTGATTTTAGCCAACTAAACATAGAGCGAAGTGTTTTGCCTACTTTTTCTATTGGTAGTTCGGAGTCTTTTTGGCGAATTCTCTTCATTTCAGGTTTTCCTGCATCGCATTCTTTTACAAAGTTTCTAGCAAAAGTCCCATCTTGAATATCGGCAAGAATATTTTTCATTTCTTCTTTTGTTTCTTTGGTTATTAACCTTGGACCGCTTACGTAATCTCCATATTCCGCTGTATTTGAAATCGAATCCCTCATTGCAGTTAGACCTCCTTTAACCATAAGATCAACTATTAATTTGACCTCATGCAAGCATTCAAAGTAGGCCAATTCAGGTTGATATCCTGCTTCTACAAGAGTTTCAAACCCAGCTTTAACTAACTCGGATAGGCCTCCACATAAAACTGCTTGCTCTCCAAAAAGATCAGTTTCTGTTTCTTCTTTGAAATTAGTTTCTAAAATCCCAGCACGTGTTCCACCAATACCTTTTGCATATGCCATTGCAAGTGCTCTTGCATTGCTTGAGGCATCTTGCTCAATAGCAAATAAAGCTGGCACTCCCTGACCATTTTGATATTCCCACCGAACTGTATGTCCTGGTCCTTTTGGGGCAATCATTACAACATCTACAAACTCAGGTGGTTTTATTAACTCAAAACGAATATTGAAACCATGAGCAAAACTTAGTATTTTTCCTGGTTTCAAATGAGGTTCTATCTCTTTGGTATAAACATCTTTTTGAAACTCGTCAGGCAGAAGTATCATGATCCAATCTGCTCTCTCTGAAGCCTCAGAGACGCTTAAAACTTCCAATCCATCAGAAGTTGCTTTGCTGGCGGACCGACTTCCTTCATAGAGCCCAACAACAACTTTTATACCACTATCTTTTAAATTTAATGCATGCGCGTGGCCTTGAGATCCATAGCCAATTATTGCAACGGTTTTATCTTGAAGAAGACCTAGGTCTGCATCGGAATCGTAAAAAAGTTTTGCCATCTGAGTGGGTATTTCAGAACTGTATTAAGGCTGAGCTTACGAAATAGAGTGCTATCGAGACCACTTTTGTTGATATATTTTTTTGACTATCAAGATAATTTAATTTACAAGAAACACAAAATATTCAAATTAACTTTCACTTGGATGGGTTATCACTCGGTCTATTAGGCCATAATTTTTTGCTTCTTCAGCGCTCAAAAAGTAATCTCGATCAGTATCTTTTTCTATCTTTTCATATGTTTGTCCCGTCATCTCTGCCATAGATTTATTGAGCATTTCTTTTATTCTAAGAATTTCACGTGCTTCTATTTCTATATCACTAGCTTGCCTTTGAGCAGTACCTCCAAGAGGCTGGTGAATCATAATTCTGCTGTGGGGTAAGGCAAGTCTTTTTCCTTTTGTCCCTGCAGATAGTAAAAAAGCACCCATCGAAGCCGCCAATCCAACACAAATGGTTACAAGGTCACTTTTTACATATTTCATAGTGTCATAGATCGCTAAACCTGCTGTTACTGAGCCCCCAGGACTATTTATATACAAATAGATTGGCTTACTGCTGTCTTCGGAATCAAGATAAAGCATTTGCGCGACAAGGCTATTTGCGATTCCATCATTTACTTCTTGACCAAGAAATAAAATCCTCTCCGCACCGAGTCTTGTGTATATGTCCACCCATCTTTCGAATTGACTTCCTGGAAGACGGTATGGAACGCTTGGAGTACCTATTGGCATGGATAATTAATGTTGAGAAGTTGGAGTTAGTAATTAAAAAATGTTTTGAAAAAATATTTTGTTATGTGAGCACAGCTTTCTCGCTGGGCAAGTCTTTTCTACTGGTAAGAACGCGATCAATAATTCCATAATCAACTGCTTCATGCGGGTTGAGATAACTCATTCGATCTGAGTCTTTTGATAATTGCTCTACTGATCTTCCAGTGTTGTGACTTAGGATTTCTAGCATTGCTTTCTTGTTGTGAATAACTTCTTTTGCTCTGATTTGAATATCAGTTGCTTGGCCTTGAGCCCCACTTCTAGGCTGATGAAGAACAATGGATGCATGAGGCAATGCTGCACGTTGTCCTTTTGTCCCTGCTGAGAGTATTACTGCTGCGGTTCCCATGGCTTGACCTATGCAAATTGTGTGCACTGGAGGCTTCACATACCTGAGAGTGTCGCAAATCGCAAAGGCTTCAGTTTCAAATCCGATGGCATCTCCTGTGTACCAACTCGTTCCAGTTGAGTTTATATAAAAATAAATAGGTTTCTCAGAATTATCAAATTCCAGAAAAAGAAGTTGAGCAATAATTAGTTCAGTTACATCCATTCCGAGTTGCCTTTTGGCATCATCATCGGAAAATAGTGGTAAGCCTAAATAAACTATCCTTTCTTTGAGAAGAAGTGATGGTAAATCAGGGGGTGGAGTTCTCATTACGGCAGAATCGCCATAATACGGGGAAGATGCAGTCATATGAAGTTAAGTCTTCTTGGATTCGAGCCTAGCTAGATCTAGCCTTGAGATGCTTTTGTTTCTTCAAATTTGTTCGGGGGCTGATCATTTGAAGCTTTACTAAAAACCATTCGGCCTGTCGGTGTTTGTAATGCTCCAGTCACAACAACTTCTATTCTTTTACCAATCCATTTGAGACCCTCCTCAATAACGACCATTGTGCCATCTTCAAGATAGGCAATACCTTGTGAATTTTCCTTACCCTCCCTAACTACTTTTAAATTTAACTTTTCACCAGGTTGAACTTCAGGCCTCACTGCAAGCACCAGATCACTTAAGTTAAGAACTTTTATTTCTTGTACTAAAGCTACTTGGGATAAGTTGTAATCGACAGTGATTAAAATTCCTGATATGTCTGAGGTTAATTTTAAAAGAATTTCATCGGTTCCTTCACCTTGATATTTTGTACTGTTGATAACTAATCTTCTTCCATAACTTTCTCTTAATTGGTTAAGTAACTTTAACCCTCTCCTTCCTTTCCCTCGTTTTTCGTTGTTACTTGAGTCAGCTAATTTTTGTAGCTCATCCATAACTGATTGGGCTACGATTATTTGACCTTCTAGTAGTCCAAACCTAAGAAGGGATTGAATACGACCATCAATTATCACACTGGTATCTAAAACTTTTGCACTGGCTGGAGTTAGAATCCCATCTGCCATTAATAAAGATTCAGAGCTATTTGGATTGAAAAGGCGTAAAACAGTTCTACCGTGAACATCGGCAAGATTATATCCAAGTACTCCAAAAAAAATATTGCTAAGTACAGCAAAAATAGGCTTTACAAAAAACAACTCAGAAGGGAGAGGTAAAAGAAGTACAGGTACTAATAAAAGGGTCGCAATAATAAGCCCAAGAACAATGCCAACAGATCTACTAACTAGTAGGTCTGTTGGCATTGTTCTTATTCTTTTAGTTAATTTATTTCTAAATTGCTGAAAAAGGAAGGCTATTAAAAGGCCTATAAGACCGGTTAATCCTGATAGTGCAATTTTTAAATTTTTTAGATTAGTAATATGATCTAAAGTCTCTTCAGGCAACCAATTCACTCCGATCCACCCGGTGATTGCACCTGATATGAGAAATAAAATAAGAATAACTAAGTCTGCCATATATTCAGGTTATGCTGGCTTCTCGTTTTTTACTAAAGCTTTATTTATTTTCAAAGATTTCGAATCTAAAAGTGACCATTTATTTGGGTTTGTATATCTAGAGCTCAAATGGTAGCCCCACCAAGAAGTGCATATTTGCATATACCCTTTTGCCATAAAAGATGTTTTTACTGTGATTTTTCTATTATCCCTCTAGGTGATAGCGCTGAAGCTCCAGGTAGTCCAGGGATAACTTCCATTAACGCATATATGGATTTACTTCATAGAGAGATTTCAATTGCCCCCAAAGGTCCTGCATTATCAACAATCTACTTGGGTGGTGGAACCCCTTCTTTATTGAAAAAAAATGAGTTGAGTGATCTATTGGAAATGCTTCAACGAAAATTTGGATTTCAAGATGGTGCGGAGTTAACTATGGAGGTTGATCCAGCAACATTTTCTGAAAATGATTTGAATGGATACATAGAAATTGGAATTAATAGAATTAGCCTGGGAGGGCAGGCATTTGATGACAGTACTTTGGTTTCAATTGGTAGAAAACATAATAGTTCAGAATTAATTGAGGCTTGTAAGTGGGTAAATAACTTTTTTAAACAAGGGATGCTAAAAAGCTGGAGCCTTGATTTGATTCAAAATCTTCCAGGATTGAATTTGTCTAAGTGGATTAAAGAGTTGGAACAAGCAGTCAATACAGAAGCCCCTCATTTTTCAGTTTATGATTTAACTATCGAACCAAATACTGTTTTTGGAAGAATACATAAAAAAGGTAAGTTGAATGTCCCAATTGAATCTGAAGCCCAAAAAATAGATTTCGAAACAAATAGATTTCTTAAAAGTAAAGGTTTTTCTAGATACGAGATTTCAAGTTATTCATTCCCTGGTCATGCCTCCAGGCACAATCGTATGTATTGGAGTGGTTCTGGATGGTGGGGTTTTGGGATGGGAGCCACCAGTGCTCCTTGGGGTAAGAGATTCTCTAGACCAAGAACAATCGCTGGCTATGAAAAATGGCTTGAGCAGCAAGAAAGTCAATTATTAGAGAAAACTTTGTTTAATGAAAAGTCAAAACCAATGCCATTAGATGAACTACTCATGATTGGTCTCCGGAGACGTGAAGGTGTTCATTTGGAGGAAATTGCTAAAAACGCTGGATGGACACAAAAAGAATGTGATAAGAATTTAGAATTATTGGAGAAATTTTGGCTAAATTATTTAAACGAAGGATCTCTCTTGAAAAATAATGGAAGGTATTTTTTAAGTGATCCAAAGGGGATGCAAATTAGCAATCAGATTTTGATTCAGATGTTTATGTGGTGGGATTCACTTGATCTCGATAAGTAGATTCAATCCATTTTTTTAAGGCTTCAATACAAAGTTCGCGTCCTGCAAGGAAAGGTTTTGCAAAAGGAGGCTGTGCAAGTGAAAGGCCAAGAATATCTGCAGTAACTCTTACCTGTCCGTCGCAATCACTTCCTGCTCCAATTCCAATTACAGGAATGTCTAAATGTTTCTTTAATCGGCTGGCAATCCCTCCTGGTATATGTTCTAAAACTATTGCAAAACATCCTAAATCTTGAAGTATTTTTGAATCTTTTAGAATTTTTTCTTGACTTTTTTTGTCCCTGGCTTGTGACTTATATCCAAGTTGATGAACTGATTGCGGAGTTAGGCCAAGATGCCCCATTACTGGTATGCCCATCCCAATAAGTCTTTTAATTACTAATAAAGTTTCGGGCTCCGCTCCTTCAAGTTTCACTGCTGAAGCAGAAGAATTTTTAAGGAGAGTGCCTGCAGCTTCAACTGCCTTGTCTTCTCCGCATTGAAAACTTAAGAAAGGGAGATCACAAACTACTAATGGTTGTTCTGAGAGAGGTTTACAAAAACCTCTACAAACAGCCTGTGTGTGGTGAAGCATTTGATCAAGTGTTACTGGAAGTGTCGTTGCATGTCCCAAGACAACCATTCCAAGTGAATCTCCCACTAGAACAGCATCAGCTCCTGCGGCCTCGACTATTGAGGATGAGATGGCATCCCAAGCAGTTAATACAGTTATCTGTTTGCCTAACTTTTTAAAACGAACAAATTCTGTGGTTTGCATTTAATTCTTAATAACGTGTTTAGCTATTGCTAGA
>QCHZ01000005.1 GCA_003216955.1 Prochlorococcus sp. AG-402-I21
AGCACCTATAAGGTGCTGAATAATGGTGCCAGGACCCAGATTTGAACTGGGGACGTGGTAAAAAATAACGCAAAATAGGGCATATTTAGTATAGTAGTGATACAGAAAAACGCCAAATATAGAAGTTTTCTAAAAACTTACATACCACTTACATACCAAGGTGCTATTCTGTGGACACCTGAGAGTTGGACTTTAATTAAGTTCTTGGTATGTAATTCCTATGCCAAAGAAGTTACCTGAGAAATGGATAAATGGCGAGAAAAAAACTTTGGATGTACTGGTTGATTTGGGTTTGAAATCACCCCGTCCAAGTTTGAAGGTTTATAAGAACGATAAAGCAAATACTAAAAACCTTTTTTGTAGGTGGTTGCCTGTTCTGGACGAGGAGATAAGAGATTTCAAAGGAAAAAAACGCCTTCCTTATTACAAGTTGACTGGTTTTGATGATCCTTATGAGGCAGGTAAATTTGCTATTGGATGGTTAAAAGATCTACTTAAACAGATTGATAAGGAAAAAGAAGTACAAAAATATAATTCAAAAACCTCCTTAGAGCACTATTGGCATCAGTACTGGGAGAAGCAAGTTCGGATATTTAATACACAAAGGAATGCACCACGAAGAATCAGAGATGAAAAGTTGAAGTGGCAAGGTGAGGTTTATGGGTTGGTTCACCAGAACTGGGCAAAGAAATCAGTTGAGGACATTAATTTTGTAGATATGAGCAACTATTTTCTTTTATTAGACGAGAGAGGAAAGGAGAAAGATAAAGATATGGCAGGTACTAAGAAGCAGCAAAAAACCTTAATTAATAAACTTCTTAGTGAAGCAAGGGGAAGCGATTTCCCCAGTTTGCCTGATTTAGTTTTTCCAAAAATTACAACCAGAAAGAAAGATGCTGTTGATTGGTTCTCTAAAACTGAATGGGATAAATTAATTGATTATGTGGTGCACCGATCTGGTGACTTCGCTAATAGAGATTTAACGAGAGATGAATATCTAAAGATTGATTGGACACACAGAAATAGATTTAACAATAAGAGAAATTGGATTGATTTATATGATGCTCTTTTGACCCAGTGGTTTTTCTATCTAAGACCAGAAGATATGCCCAGAATGAGAATGGAATGGTTCAGCATAGAAGAAGATTACAAATCTGAAAGTACAGGGAAAGTATCTCCCAGAGCAGTTCTTTATTTGGGTACAACTAAAGGTGATAGGGAAAAGGATGATAGTTACGCCTATAGACCAGAGCACTTAGAACACATACGGCGATTGATAAAAAGACGAGGAAAAAAAGGTTGGTGTTGGTTTGATTTTTACAACAGACCAAACAATGCCCCAAGTGAATCTCAAGTTTTAAACACCTTGAATGAAATGCTTAAAAAAGCAGTTAAAGAGTTGGGAATAGAGAAACGGAAAGTGAATTGGATGATGATTCGCCATACCGCTTTTGCTCTTACCGCTAATGAATTACCAATGCTGAGAGATAGGACGAAACTCCAAACCTTTGCTGAGAATGGTTTTACAGATATAAAAATGTTTGACGAAACCTATCTCAGAAAAACAGAAGCAAGCAAAGTGGCAGATCTAGCAAGTACCGCATTCGATGAAAAGAAAGAACCCAAATATGTTTTGAGAGATGTAACCAGTCCTTTAGATCGTTTTAATCAAATGATTAAAGATTCTCGTCCAGAACAATGAAAATCTATGTTGAGTGGTGTGATCAGTTCAATCGTTGGGTGAGATATGGTTACTATCACAATGATTTGACCGCTTATACAGTTGCCAATTCAAGGGCAAAATCTACAGGTAAACGCCACAGATTGATTACTGAAAATCGTTCTTTATTAGACATTATTGAACCTAATTAGAATGCATTTCCTTATGTTGCGAAAGGGGATGTAAATTTCCTGTTTAATGCCTAATTTGTTTATAAGAAAAGACCACTGATTGATGACGATTGCTATTAATACTGAAACCAATGTTAGAGATATTCCAATTGCTGATGTTCAAATTAGGTTCAGGTTAAGGACACCAAAAGAGGAAAAGGTAAGAGAACTTGCTGAAAGTATCAAAACACTTGGACTATTAAATCCAATCACAATTGATAATCAAAATTTTTTAGTTTGTGGTTACCACCGTTTATCTGCTTATAAATTGCTTGGTTATGAAACCATTCCAGCAATAACCAAAGACTATTCATTGGTCTATTCAGAGTTAGGAGAAATTGACGAGAATCTCAAGGTATCTTCTTTATCAAAGATTGAAATAGCAGAGCATATTGTTAGACGAGAAGAATTGTATTCAGAATTAGGAATGAGATTGGAAAGAGGTATTAGTTCTAAAGAAGGTTTTATATCTACAGATCAATTGGCATCAGAATCTGGGATATCAAATAGAGCATATAGATTGAAACGGCAACCTGCACGCATAGTTGAAGATGTAAGAGATCAATTAAGAGATACAAAATTTGCTGAAGTACTTATGGATATGGTGAAACTTTCTCAGCAAACACCAGAAATTCAAAGATCAATTTGTAAGTTGCTTATAAGTGGAAAACGCACAACTTTTAAAAAAGCATTGGTTGACGCTCAGATATTAGATTATCGAAAAAATAAAGATTATAAGTTTGACTTCAACCTGAAAGAAAGATGGGGAAGAATACCAAATAGCATAATGAGGTTCTCAAAAGCGAATAGTAAAATACAAAAATTATGTGATGTTATTCACCACGACGAAGATATTCAATGGTTGAAAAGAGAAGGAATTAATTTTGGTGGAAGTAAGATTCCTGTTTATCAAATGGCAGCAGAACACGCTGAATTCCTAATAACTTATTACACACCTGAAAACGGAATAGTTCTGGACTCATTTATGGGTAGAGCAACTATAGGTACTGCTGCTTTGGTGCATGGCAGAAAATTTGTTGGGTTTGATATTACAAAGAAATTTGTTGATAAAACTAGGAATGTATTTGATACTGAATTCAATAAAGATGATTTTCAATTAATTAATAACGATAGTATTTTATTGGAAGAATTCAAAGACTATAAAGATCACTTTGATGCTGTTTGTTTTGATCCTCCATATGTAAAAGCAGAGAGGTATTCAGACAATGAAAAGGACCTTTCAAATATGACTAGTGAAGAGTATATGTTGAAAATGCGGGAACACTTTAAACAGTTATATCGTCTAATAAAAAAATCAGATTATAAACAAAAGAAATTCTTTCCTGTTATCTGTAAGGTGGGTACAGTTCGTGATGCTAGTAAGGGTATATTTGATATGGATAGTGAATTCCAATCAGCAGCAAAAGAGGCAGGGTTTGTCCTCTGGGATAAGGTATTTAATGAACTCTATAATATATGGGGTGGAGTGGGTTATGAGCGAAATTATGAAAACAAATATGTTCAGAAATCACACGAAACTAACTTGGTATTCTGTAAGTTTTAGTGGACTAATTGTGTTGACAAAATAATAATTAAGATGTATAATGCTTTTTGAGTTAATCTATCAGATTCAATATTAAATTACTCTTTTAACCCTTTAAATATATTGGATATAATATTAGGATTCAATATGATATTGGTTTTAAATTAATTATAAATTAAATTTAAATATACATCCTTTTATCATATTGAGCGAGCGTTCTATAAGGAAAAGTTAAAAGACCACCAACCAAGATATTGAAATTGATAAATAATTCATATTGCTAGCGATATGGGATTTATGCGTGTGGTGCCCCATATTACTTTCAATAGTTAGTATAGGATTAGTGTATCTATTTCTAAGAGATAAATTACTAATTAACTATAAGTTCTTCAGTAAAGACCAATTGAGTAAAACAGGATGTTATCTAATTGTATTAAGTACGCTGAGAAAGTAGAAGAGAGTAAACAAGTAGGACGAGTTAAGAACCTCTTAGCAAATCAAGCAACTGAGTTTATTCCTACTTACTATGCTGTTCTTTATTATGGCAAATCTTATGAGGGTAAATTATTAAAACCTAGTGAGTATAGAAAGAGGTGGAATAGACAAGAAGTTCTTAAGACCCACAACTTCATTAGTAATAAATTAAGAAAGTGTTTTGGTGATATTCACTTCCAATGGTTTCTAAATCGCCATAGCGAATATAAGGACGAAGAAGGGAATTCTAAGCGTGGTTCTTTTCATTCAGATTTATACATTAGTGAAATATCTAATGATGCTATTCAGCAACCTTCTAATGCTCTATTAGATCTAATGCTTTATGCACGCCAAAGAGGTACCTCAATAAATATTGAAAAGATAGGAATTGAGAAAGCAAAAATTCTTCTATTGGAAATGTGTATTAGGCAAGCGAAATGGGTAGGTGTCCACAAGAACTCACTATTCATTGAAGAAGTTCCAATAGAAGAGTTTCACCAAACTTTCCATTATGGAATGAAAGATATATGCGAAATGGATGATTTCAATTCAATTGTTGATTGGAAAAACAGTTCATTTTATAGACCAACTTCAACTACAAACGGAGAAAATTAAATGAGTACTGCTAAAGGTATTTACATAAATGTATCAAGGAGAAATGAGGATATACCTGAGTTGATTGAGGAGTTTTCTGAAACTCTAAACAGATCTAAAGCAGATACTGTTTCTGAAATTCTTCGTCTATATCCCAAACTCATTACTTACAAAAAGAAGTGTGAGAAATATGAGCAGCATTTTGAAAAAATGGGGGTTCTCTACTAATGGACTACGAAAAGAATAAAACCTCCTATCAGGACGAGGAGTGGTTTGAGAGAGAGCAAAGAAATGTGCTTGATGTTCGTAATTGGAACCGTGACTTGATAGGACAAACCTTTTATCAAACCTGTAGGGATAACAAAAACAAATACAGAACTATTCAATTCAAATGGAACCCATTTGTTGAATCACTTAAACCAATGATTTCAAATCCGATTGATGGTTCTCCACCAGATGGAATGAAACCTGTACCTGCTGGTGCATTACAGCGAGCAGCACAAATGACAAATATGACTATGTTCAACCAGCGTTAAGAGGAAACTATGACTATTAATCTGGACGCAGTAACTGCGGAAATGCTTAAAGCAATTATGAAAAAGGAAGGTAAATATGATGGTAAAAAATATCTACAAGACAAAATCAAACAAATTTATATGGCACTTTAAATATGAAAGAAGAAGCATACTCAAGGATAATTGAGTTGATGGACGAGCAAGAGAAGGACGATGAAATCAATAACCCCTTAGATCATTTCACTGAAGAACAAATAGATAATCGGTTAGAAAAATTGAATGTAATTCAGGCAGTACTTGAAAAGGATATTGCTGATTACTCAATAGATAAAACAATGGAACTTCTTCAACTTGAAGAAGAGAAGGATATCTACCGAGTAATGCTTTTCAGTAAAGGACTAGATCAATATCTGGTTGTGTTTACCTCTGATGCTCAGATATCTGCTTATGACCTGAATACGCCTAATGATTTGTTGGCAAGGTGCTTCAATGCCACTGCTTCACTTGTTAGTTAGTGATTAGGCAGTACCCCCGTATATAAAAAGGGTAGGTTCATTAATCTATAAAGTGTTACCCAAGCGAATGAAAAAATACATCCAATTTGAATTTTTTTTTCGTCCAAAATAACCCCTAAAAAGGTTGAATAAATAAAGGTAGGATTAGTCCTATTTTTTGTTATCAATCTCAGTAATTAATTTGCTTACTGATTTCTTATCTTGTTGATCTACCAATGGACAACCCCTCAGCACTTGGCGTACTGAGGGGTTTTCTTTGTATCTAATTTTCAAACAGGAAATTCCCTTCCTGTTTAACCTCATGCATTCCTGTGATGCCCAAAACTCATTTTTTATTTTTCAATAATCTATAAACACTTCCTCTATGGATATTCATTTGTTTAGCAATAGCAGTTGCTCCTAGTCCTTCTTCCTTTAGTTTCTTTACTTGATCAATATCAATATCTGCTTTACGCCCTTTGTACTTGCCTTCATTTTTTGCTTTGGCAATGCCACTTAACTGCCTTTCTTTTCTTAGTGAATTCTCTAATTCAGCAAAGACACCCAACATATCCAAAAAGCATTTAGAAGTAGCATCCTTTGTTGATATCGGTTGATCAGTAGCAGTAAGAACAACTCCTTTATCTGTTAGTTCTTTGACTATGAGTTGAAGATCCAAAGTATTCCTAGCAATGCGATCAATTCGGGTAAAACAAAATTGATCTTTATCTCTTACGAACTCAAGGCAAGCACGAAGTTGATCTCGTCCTTCAGTTGATGTACCGCTTACCTTTTCTTGGAAGATCTTTTCACAACCAATATTTTTTAGTGCTTCAAGTTGAACCTCTAATGATTGCCCTGAAGAACTAACTCTTGCGTAACCCACTTTCATTTTTTCTGGACACCTGTAAAGTGTTCTTTTTAAGTTATAGAGATCATAGCAACAAGTGTTCTTTAATTCAATACCCATTTAAAAAAGACATATTTTTACTTGTTTTGGATGGGTGGTTTTTGTTCCTCATAGGTGTACTCAAATAGAACACTCTCTCTCTTTGACTGCTACTACTGGTATGTAAGTTATGGGTGCTTAATGGACGAGTAAATTGGATGTACTTTTACATACCACTTACATACCAATTTTACTCCTCTCAGAATCGCTTATAACGCCCCGAAATTACTGCCAATCCTAACTCTTAAGAATCCTTCTAAGGCATTGCTATGACTGATGCTAGAGGGATCTTAGGTTTAATTTAGGGTATTAAAAAAGCACCCTTTCAGGTGCTTTAATAATGGTGCCAGGACCCAGATTTGAACTGGGGACACGGCGATTTTCAGTCGCCTGCTCTACCAACTGAGCTATCCCGGCTTTAACCCTAGTAATCTACCAATTAGGAAGTACCTTATTGAAAAATAACTTGAAATCTCCTTAATTTCCTTTTTGTCCAATTGCAAAGCAAATTTCATGACTCAGGAATAGATTTAATCATCCTAACCAATGTTTTATGTGCATCTGAACAGTCTTGAAGAATATGATCAAATTTTATTTCTAATGTATGGTCATCAATTTTAAGCTGAATAGATTCTGGAGATAAGCTGATCATTTTCGCTGATTTGAAAGTTTTAATTTTTCCATAAAATTTTGCATATGCATTTACAGCATCCTCATGGTCTTTGTTCATGTGATTACATATTCTTGTACTTGATTCTTGGTTGATTGGCTCGGAAGTCATAAAATTTGTCTTAATAGTGAATTTAGAAATTATTTAATAATTTAGTTGGAATTTAAGAAATTTAGATTAAAAATTTTTTAAAGAATTTAGTACTTTCTTTATAATAATCCCTGCAAAGCAATACTTGCTACTCCTGCAGCGGGGGGTCTATTGCATATTTTTATTGGTATACCGATTTCTCTTTCTCTAATCTTTTTCCAAGTTATATTTTTTGCACCTCCACCAACAGTAATTATTTGCTTAGGTAAATCAGCTCCTAATTCATTAAGCTTTTGCCAGCCTCTTGCTTCTATTTTTGCCAAGCCTTCAAGTAATGCATGAAGATAAAGAGAATCGCTTACTGGTCTTGGCCCAAGTTTAGGTTGTAAATTGGGATCATCTATTGGAAATCTTTCTCCTTTACTTGAGAAGGGAAGAAGATTTAATCCCGTTGACTTGTTAGGATTTATTTGTTTGCTTAATTCTTCAATATATTCAGGATTAAAGAATTCTAGTAGTATTGCAGCACCTGCATTAGATGCTCCTCCAGATAGCCAATTACCTAATAGTTTATGATTCGAGATACCTTCTCCTGAAAGGCTATTATTAACAAACTTCTTAATCACTATTGTACTGCCCAGGATTGTTATCCCATCATCTTTATTAGGGAAAGTTGCTAAAACACCAGCATTAGAATCTGTCGTTCCTGCTATTACTTGAAGATTTTTTGGTAGACATAATTCATGGGCTTTTTTAGTACATATCTTTCCCATTATTTGACCTGAAGGAATTATTTTAGGAAGGCATTTTAACCACTTCAAATTTTTAAAATTTTCTGGCCATGAACGATTTGATATTTCCCAACCCATCCTAATATTGTTACCTTCTTCACCAAACTCCCAATTATTGATAAGCCATCCACTAATCCAATCTGCCTGGTGCCTTAAGATTATTTCATTACCATATAAGGTTAAAAGTCTTAGTGCTCTTCCTACACTTCCACTGATGGTTGATCCTGCACATCCTTTTTTAAATAGTTTTTTAATCTCATATGAATATTCAGGAAAGGATAAGAAATAAGGTAAAGCTTTTCCTATCGGTTCTCCATTTTTTTTGCATGCTAAAAGTGTTCCAGATGTCCCCGCGACAGAACAGGAAACCAATTTTTCTTTTAGATTTTTTGGAATTTCTTTTATTAGAGTTTTGAGACTATTTATCCAGTCTTCAGATATCTCAAGACCTTCAGAGTATGTTTTTGATGATGTGAATAATATTTTTTTTTTAGTATTAATGATTGCAATTCTTACACCGGATGTACCAAGATCAATACCAAGTACAAGAGAATTGTTTAACATTTTTTGATTGAAATCTTTTTATATAATCAAACTTAATTCTTTTGCTTTTTCAGATACATCTTCCCATGGAAGAGCAATATCAGTTCTTCCAAAGTGACCATAGGCTGCAATATCTCTATAAAAACGTCCTCCTCTTAACCTAGGAAGTTCTTGCAGGTTAAAAGATTTCATAATTGCGCCTGGCCTTAAATCAAAGTGTTCTTGAACAATTTGAGTTAGTGCATCATCTGAAACTCTACCCGTTCCATAAGACTCAACAAGTATTGATACTGGTTTGGCTACACCAATTGCATAACTTAGTTGGACTTCAACTTTTTTTGCAAGATTTGCTGCAACCAAAGCCTTCGCGACAAATCTTGCTGCATAAGCTGCTGAACGATCAACTTTCGTAGGATCCTTCCCCGAAAAAGCCCCACCCCCATGGCGAGCATATCCACCATATGTGTCTACAATTATTTTTCTACCTGTGAGACCAGCATCTCCTTGAGGCCCACCAATGACAAATTTCCCTGTTGGATTTACTAGAAAACGTGTAGTTTCTATTGAAGGTTTTAAAGCAAGATCCTCTGTGGCTGGCTGAACAACTAATTTCCATAGGTCTTTTGCAATTCTTTTTTGGATTTCATCCTCAAGAGTTATTCCATCGACTTCTGATTTGTGCTGAGTAGAAATCAGGATTGTATCTATGGAGCACGGTATTCCGTTTTCGTATGAGACACTTACTTGGGTTTTTCCATCAGGTAAAAGATAATCAATTAATTTTTGATGCCTAACTAATGCCAACTGTCTTGCTAAACGGTGAGCGAGACTAATTGGCAATGGCATCAGTTCAGGAGTCTCGTCACAAGCAAAACCAAACATAATTCCTTGATCACCAGCACCAACTTGATCTAATGGATCTGTTGAATGATCATCAGCTTCATCTACTCCTTGAGCAATATCTGCAGACTGTTGATCAAGTGCAACTAAGACTGCGCAACTGTTCGCATCAAATCCACCAGCACTTGCACTTTCATAGCCAATGCTTTTAATGACTTCTCTAACAAGCTTATTGAAATCAACCTCCGCTTCAGAAGTTATTTCTCCAGTTATTAGGCACAAGCCAGTATTGACTACTGCCTCACATGCAACCCTACTTGTTGGATCTTCAGTTAAGAGAGCATCTAAAACAGCATCACTTATTTGATCGCAAATTTTATCAGGATGTCCTTCTGTTACCGATTCAGAGGTGAAAACGTATCTACTCATTGGAAATCTGAATTGAATACTACTTTAGGTGTTTGTCTGAATACTTAATTGATTTAATTTTTCAATAATGAATTGTTTTTCAGTAAGCCTGGGAGGATTTTTCCATCCACCAGTAAAGCCTATTGTTATTGGCACATCAGCTTTTTTGGCCATTTTTAAATCAGTATCTGCATCTGAAATGAGTGCGCATTCTGAAGGGTTTATCTTCATTTTTTTGCAAAGTTCTATAACTGCTTTTGGGTTAGGTTTTGACGGTTTATTCTCAGCACTCCAAAGATAATCAAATAGATCTTCTAATTTATTGCTATAAATAAATTCTTCTATTCCTCCTTGAGTATCATTTGTCATTAAGGCAATACTCACTCCATTTTTTTTAAGAGCAACTAATAGATCAAATGCCCCTGAAATTAAATTCCTTTTTTTTTGTATATTGTCTTGATTATTGGAAAGTAAAATATCTACTTCTTCGAAGATTGTTTGACTTAGTGAAAGTGATTTAGACCAATCAAAACCAAATAAAGTGAATATTGTTGCTGTAGATATTATATTTTGCTCTTTTGAACCTATGGCTAGACATGCATTAGCGGATAGATTTTGATTTGTTAATCCATAAATAGAATTAAGTAATTTTCTTAATAAAAAAATTTTAAAACTGTTTATTTTTAATTTTTTAAATTTAGTCACTGCAAACTCTACTCTTTTTTCTGCAAGTTCTAATAAGTATTCCTCACTATTGGATAATGTTCCATCCTTATCAAATATTATTGCCTTAACAAAACCAACAGAACTATTTTTTATTAACAGCTCTGCCATTTCTATAAAAGTAAATAATCAAATAGTCATTACTGCAATAGGATCTTCTCCTTCTTCGGCTTGCTCAAGAAGCATTTGTTTATACCTTGCTGCCATCTCTTCAGCCTTATCAAAAACTTTTTGAGGGTCAGTCAACATATCTCCAGGTTCTGGTTCAAGTGCTTTTGTAGAAAGAGAAATTCGTCCTCTTTCAGCATCTAGGTCAATTATCATGACCTTCATCTGATCATTGACGTTTAAAACAGAGTGAGGCGTTTCAATATGCTCATGACTTATTTCGGAAATGTGAAGTAGTCCACTTACACCTCCAATATCAATAAACGCTCCATAAGGTTTAATTCCTCTGACCGCTCCTACTACCACTTCCCCAACTTCAAGTCGATTCATTTTTCTTTCAACCAAAGCCCTGCGATGACTGAGAACCAGCCTGTTCCTTTCTTCGTCAACTTCTAAGAATTTCAAAGGTAGGAAGTCAGCAACTAATTCTTCTTTAGCCTTTCTAGTGCTTATATGAGATCCAGGGATAAAGCCTCTAAGACCTTCAACACGAACAAGTGCACCTCCTCTATTAGTTGCAAAAACCTCTGAATATATTGTGGCATCTTCTTTTTGTAATTGTCTAACTCTTTCCCAAGCTCGTTGGTATTCAATTCTTCTGATTGATAAGGATAATTGACCATCCTCATTCTCTTCAGTCATTATAAAAAACTCTCTAATTTCTGAAGGCTGTAAAACATCACTCAGGCCTTCGACCCTATTTATTGATACTTCTTGCATTGGCATAAAAGCAGCTGTTTTGGCTCCAATGTCAATCATTGCTCCTTTGGATTCAAGAGCAAAAACAGTTCCGTTGACTATATCGCCAGGTTTAAAGTTGTAGTCATATTTGCTCAGTAAAGATGCAAATTCATCAAGAGTGAAACCTGCACTCTCAAGATCGCTCTTATTAATTCTGCTGGAAGAGTTATCAGCAGCAGGAATGTTTTTGGGAATATCTTCTTCTTTTACTTCGTCAATTGAATTCTCTTCAAATTCTGCACTTCCTGAATTTGATATGGTTTCTTCAGGTATTGATGTTTCTTTGTCAGGATTCTTTTCTTGAACTTTGCTTGCAGGATTTTCAGACATGCTTGAATGGCGGTCTGCCTTTTGAGGACAGTGCGATAGAAATACAATATAGCCCGCCGACCATATTGATTTTGAATTCTACTTTATTGATAGGTCTTTCTAGTTAAACAACTGATGCAAATTGTTCTTTTTTTGTTGGTTGAAGGGATTCAAGGGTTTTCATAAAATCATTGATTCCATCAAATTGTCTATAAACAGAGGCAAATCTAATATATGCAACTTCATTAACATCTTTTAAATGTGTAAGAACCATTTCTCCAATTTCATTTGTTTTTATTTCTTTGCGAATTCCTTGATGGAGTTCTAATTCTATTTCATCAACAATAAATTCAATTTTTGATCCATTTATAAGTGTTTTTTCACATGCTCTGCTTAAACCATTAATTATTTTACTCCGATTAAATAATTCTTTTGCTCCGCTTCTTTTTAAAACAATAATTGGTGTTGTTTCAACTCTTTCATAAGTAGTAAATCGGAAGTCGCAATTTAAGCACTCCCTTCTTCTTCTTACGCTTCTTCCAGAATCTGCGGAACGAGATTCAAGAACTCGACTGTCTGTATTTTGGCAAGATGGGCACTGCATGCAGCCCTTTTCAATGATTTAACTAACTTTAAACATTTATTTGGCTTCTGAGAAGGGGTAGATTAAATAAAAATACTTTTTACTAAAAAAAAATATATTTTACTGAACATAAAATTAATAAACTTTTTTAAAATTAAGGTTTAGAAATAAAAAAAGCCCTGAAATTTCAGGGCTTTTTTTATTTTTTTACTTATCGTATTTCGGAGGATCACGAAATGCGACAGCAAAGAAGAGCGTTACAAGTGCCAAAGTAAGGATTAGCACGTAGGAGAAAGCTTCCATCTAAGTTCTCTGAATAAGGGGGGTAAAGAATCCTGATTTAGGCTCGACCAGGAACTCGTCGAGTTGATTCGTCTCCAAGTTTTTTGAAGAGACCAAACTCAACCTGATCCCCAAGCTCTGGATCGATACCTGAGAATCTGTCTCCAAAGAGAGTTCTTGCAGCGTGCCACCAGTGCCCGAACAGGAATAACAAGCCAAAGCACAAGTGTGCATAGGTGAACCATGCTCTTGGAGAGCTTCTGAATACACCATCTGACTTGTAGCGATCTCTGTCAAACTTGAAGGCTTCTCCAAGTTGAGACTTTCTAGCTAAACGTTTGACTATTACTGGATCAGTAAATGTTTGTCCATTTAATTCTCCACCATAAACAGTAGCTGTGACTCCAGTTTGTTCTATGGAGTACTTAGCTTCGGCGCGACGGAAAGGAATGTCAGCTTTAACGTTTCCATCCTTGTCTTCAAGAATGACAGGGAAGTTTTCAAAGAAATTTGGAATTCTTCTTACTTCTAAGTCATTACCATCGCTATCTGTAAATGAAATGTGACCTTGCCATCCACTTGGAACTCCATCGCCATTAACCATTGCTCCTACTCTGAATAGACCTCCTTTCGCAGGACTATTTCCAACATAGTCATAGAAAGCAAGTTGTTCAGGGATGGCTCCATATGCTTCAGCTTTTGAGGCACCGTCATTCATAGACTCCTGAACTCTACGGTTGATTTCAGTTTTGAAATACCCAGAATCCCATTGATATCTAGTAGGACCAAATAACTCAACTGGTGTTGTTGCTGATCCATACCACATGGTTCCAGCGACTACGAAAGATACAAAAAGAACAGCAGCTAGAGCACTGGCAAGAACACCTTCCAGACTCCCTAGTTTTAAAGCTCTATAAAGCCTTTCTCCAGGTCTATTGGTGATATGGAAGATTCCACCAATTATTCCTAAAAGTCCTGCCCCAATGTGATTAGCGACAATTCCTCCAGCATTGAATGGATTAAACCCTTCAGCACCCCAAACTGGAGCAACTTTTTCTACATGACCAGTTAAGCCATATGGATCAGAAACCCATATGCCAACGGTAGAGCAATGAAATGCGCCAAACCCAAAGCATGTCAAACCAGCTAAGAAAAGATGTATTCCAAAGATTCTTGGAAGATCTAAAGCTGGTTCTCCAGTGCGGGAATCTTCCCACAATTCAAGGTCCCAGTATGTCCAGTGCCATACAGCAGCGAGCATCAATAGACCACTGAAAACTATATGAGCTGCAGCGACACCTTCGAAGCTCCAGAAACCGGGGTCAACTCCGGTTGCACCGGTTATATCCCATCCGTTCCAGCTACCTGTGATTCCAAGGCGGGCCATGAAGGGCATGACATACATGCCTTGGCGCCACATTGGATTAAGTACTGGATCCGAAGGATCAAAAATGGCCAATTCATATAAGGCCATAGAGCCGGCCCAGCCGGCTAACAAAGCAGTATGCATGAGGTGCACGGCCAAGAGGCGGCCAGGGTCGTTAATGACGACTGTGTGCACCCGATACCAGGGCAATCCCATGGGTCAGGTTCGTATAACGAAGCTGCTTAATGCAGCAAGACTCGCATGATCGTAAATGGTATTGCTTGAGTTAATGCACAGGATGTAGAGACCTGAAATGACTTTTGACACTATTGGATAAAATTTAGCTTGTTTTGGGCGGCTTGAATTCGAAAATAAGTAGTGGTGGACAGGAAATAATCAAAAAAAAAAGAAAAAAAAGAATTTTTCAAATTTCAATCGATTTTGTAATTTTTAAGTTGTTTTTTTCTAAAACAGTTTGAAAAAACCAAAATCCAAGGCTGAAATTCACTTTAGATCGATCGTTTTAAGAAATTTTTCAAAACTAGTAAATTCGAAAGACGAATTCAAATGATTATTTTTCGGCAAATTACAAAATCTCAGACTCTTTGATTCAAATCCCGGTTTTTCTGCTGAAGGGATATATAGTTTGTTTCAGTAAAATTTGTTCTGAGTAAAAACCTCGGTTATGGAAACCACTAGTTTTGGCTTTGCCGCAAGTCTTTTATTTGTTGGAGTACCAACGATCTTTCTTATCGGTTTATTTGTTTCTACCAATGAGGGTGAGAAATCAAGCTTTTATTCAGATTCCAGCAAGGGTAGATTGAGTCCTGAGCCTAAAAAGTAATTTAGGGCTTTTTCTAATCAAAGATCTCATGAAATACTTGAGATCTACATAACAAATGAGGTTTTATCTTAGAAGGGTATTACTTAAAACTTTGTTTATTTAATTAATGAATTAAGATATCGGTCTTTCTTTCTGATGAGCTTAATAAATAATCATTGGAAATTAATAAAAATTGTTCTTCCTCAGCACACTGACCATGCTGGTGTTATGTGGCATGGCTCTTATTTAAAATTTTTAGAAGAGGGGAGGATTGATGCTTTGGATAAAGTCGGACTTTCATATTCCAAATTATCAAAAAATGGTTTTGAAATCCCAGTAATTTCGATTCAACTTAAATATAAAAAATCTTTTATTCATGGCGAAAAAGTCCTTTTAATGAGTCAATTTAAGCTGGAAAATAAAATACGCCTTAATTGCCAAACCTTATTTTTAAAATCAAATGGTGATGTTGGTGCAGAAGCCAAAATTGAACTTGTTGTTGTAAAAAAGATAAATGACTCAATAAAGTTAGTAAGAGAATTACCAGTACAAATTAAAAATGTATTGTTAATGCTAGAGGAAGGCCCAAAAGGTTAAAGAATTGAATAATTTATGATTTTTAAATCTATTACTGGTGCGGCTTTCCTTCAATGGCGAAAAAAAATGATATTGAAAGGCGGTAGGAAAGTTGATTTTGACTGGCTCTTAGATATGGCGGCTGGAGTCTCTTGGGTTCAATTGCAAAGCATTATTTTGAATCCTAAGAATCTTATTTCCTTAGAAATCTCAACTGAAGAATTAGAAGTTATTTGGGAATCTCATTTAAAAGATCAAACCCCACTTCAATATTTGATTTCTAAGTGCCCCTGGAGAGATATTGAGTTAGAGGTTTCAGTAGATGCTCTGATTCCTAGGCAAGAAACAGAATTTTTGATTGATTTTGCTTTAAAAAAAGTTGCTAATATTGATGTTGGAAGATGGGCTGATCTAGGGACGGGTTCTGGACCTATTGCAATATCTTTAGCTAAATCGCTTCCTAATTGGAAGGGGCATGCATCTGATATTAGTAATGATGCATTAGAACTAGCACAAAAAAATTTAAAATCTATTGTGCCAAATGCGAATGTGATATTTTCTTTAGGTGATTGGTGGAGACCTTTGAAAAGATGGATGGGAAGCTTTGATTTGGTTTTAAGTAATCCTCCATACATACCCTCAGATTTAATTGAAGAGTTAGAACCAGTTGTTAAAAATCATGAGCCACTTATAGCTTTGGATGGTGGGGAGGATGGAATGAATGCCTCTCGAGAAATCATCCTTGGGGCGTTAAATGGACTTGCTAAAGGAGGTTGGTTAATTCTTGAACATCATTATGATCAAAGTGAAAAGATAACTAGTTTTATGCAGAATATTGGAATGGGAGAAGTTTCTTTTGAAAAAGATTTAAGTGGAATCAAGCGTTATGCAATTTGTCGTAGAAAATGAAATGATCACTGAGCAATTTGGAATTTCTGACGTGGCTTTAAAGTTGAAGAAAGGATCTTTAGCTTTATTCCCTACTGATACTTTGCCCGCAATTTGTTCATACCCGAAATACTCAAAAAAAATATGGACTATTAAGAAAAGGCCTTCAACCAAGCCACTAATATTAATGGGAGCTTGCTTGGATGATTTGTTTGGATTTGTTCATCCTTGTGCTATGGAAGATTGTTTGAAATTGGCAAAAATCTATTGGCCTGGAGCATTAACAATGGTTTTGCCAACTATAGGAAATTTTTCAGAGCATTTGAATTCCAATTCAAATTCTGTGGGTTTCAGAGTCCCTGCCCTAAGACATGCAAGAGATTTGCTAATGAAAACCGGTCCTTTAGCAACTACAAGTGCAAATATTTCTGGAGAAGAACCTGTTAAAGATGCCATAGAAGCTTCGATGAAATTCCCAGGGATTCCGATACTTGCACCTGTTCCTTGGCCAAAGGCCTCTGGTCTCGCAAGCACAGTTGTTGAATGGAATGAAGGGGAATGGAATCTGTTAAGAGCTGGTTCAGTTGTGTTGAATTAAAATAAACGAATGATTTATCTTTTTGGAGTCGTTTTATTTTTGCAGTCTCTTTTTTGGTTGGTTTTTCGATTTCCCATCATGGAATTTGATTGGATTTATCAATTAAAATTTTTCAACTTCTTTCTTATTGCTTTTTTAATTTGGGTGATCTCTGGTAATTCTAGATAGATTTTTTTAGTTCTTGTTTTTAAAATGCCGGCTAACAGATTTGAACTGATGACCTTCGCTTTACAAAAGCGCTGCTCTACCGCTGAGCTAAGCCGGCTATTCTTTTATCTTACCTAAGAAAGTAAACTAAAAGTTACTCTATATCTAAAATTTGTTGAAAAGACTTTTTAAATATCTTTTTTCTTTTTAATCAAATCCAACAAATTAATGCCATCTTTTAATTGATTAAGAGTTTTGGTCTGTACCTGCAGTTTGTTGAGAATTTTCTTCTGACTCATTCTTAGGCTCTTTAAGTTTGATTTGACCAGTCATAGTTCTTTTTATTGGTAGGTTTGCAACTAATGCAGTCATGCGATCTTCTGTCTCAAGACTTACTGCACCTTCATCGACATCTATTTCTACATACTTTGCTACCACTTCAAGTATTTCTTTTCTCATTTGATCTAAAAGCTCTGTACTGAGATCTGATCGGTCATGAGCTAACACAAGTTGTAATCTCTCTCTCGCAGTGCTAGCACTAGCAGGCTGTCTACGAAGTAACTTGTTGATAATGTCTCTAAGTGTCATTGCCATTGTTTTAGAAAATTTTTGTTTGCATTAGCCTTCTAAATTTCGCACCCAAGCCCGAACTCTCCTCTGCGGGATCAATAAGCGGAATATCCTCTCCTTGTAACCTCTTGGCAATATTTAGATAACATTTAGCTGCTGGGGAATTAAGGCTATTTAAAGTTAGTGGCTCTCCTCTGTTTGTACTGACAATTACCTGCTCATCCTCTAGCACAAGGCCAAGTAAAGGTAAGGCTAAAATATCAGTCACATCATCGATAGAAAGCATTTCTTGGTTTGCCATCATCTTTGGCCTAACTCTATTGAGAACTAACTGGACTGGTTTAATAGAATTTGTATTAAGCAATCCAATTACTCTGTCTGCATCTCTTACTGCTGATACCTCAGGATTGGTAACTACTATTGCTTCTTGAGAGGCTGCCATAGCATTCTTAAATCCATCTTCAACTCCAGCAGGACAGTCAATTAAAACATAATTGAACTGTTCTTTTAACATCTCAACTATGCGCTTCATATCATCCGGCTTTAACCAATCAAGCATTCTTGGATTTCCAGCAGGAAGTAAAGATAGATTGGATTCTTGCTTGTGCTTCACTAAGGCCTGATCAAGTCTGCATTCCTCCTCAAGAACTTCTTGTGCCGTATAAACAATTCGATTTTCAAGACCTAATAATAAATCCAAATTTCTAAGACCGAAGTCTGCGTCTAAAACAGCAGTGGTTAAACCCTGTCTCGCAAGTGAAATGCCAAGATTTGCTGTGAGGGTTGTCTTGCCGACACCACCCTTCCCTGAGCAAATAAGAATGACACGGGTATCTGTCGCCACGGACCTCCTTGGATTCGACAAACTTTAGTTCGATTTTGATTAAGAAAAAAGCTTTATTGTAAGATCGGTTTCATTGGGTTTGCTTTTGAAGACATCTCTTAGGTATTAAGTAGTAACTTTTTCGTGCTTTTGATTTGGAAATCCTATTTAGTTTGACTTCTCGAAATATGTTGTCTCCAGTGGGGAAATTACAATCTCTTCAGAATCTATTCTTGCCTGCTCCGCCATACCAAGTTGAGGTTTCTCCTCAGGCCCTCTAGCAACTTTTTTAGCGATTCTTAGTTGAACAGGTCTCAGTTGAAGAGCAGATATTGTTGCTTGGTAGTTCCCTTTGCTACCTGCATGCGCAATCCCAAGTAGCCTTCCCCAAATCATAATATTTCCTTCTGCACTAACTTTTGCACCTGGATTAACATCCCCAAGGATTAATAAATCCCCAGGACTATCAAGATATTCTCCTGACCTTACAGTCCCTTGATGAAAATTAGTTTTTGAAAAAATTTGATTATTATCATCTATTTGTGAGGTATTTTTTGAAGAACTTTCAATACTAAAATGAGATTTATAACCTAGCGAATGAATACTAACTATTGTCTTTTCAGATGTTGAAGAAAAACCAATTATTTTACAATTATATTGATTAGCAATTTCAATTATTTCTGATATATCAGTACATGAAAGTTTCAGATTTTTAGAATCTATTTCTATATTGCATGAATTCAGCATTTTAAATTTACTTTTTAAATATATTTTCCAATTTAGATATTCACTATCCTCGATATTGATTATTATTTTTTGATTGTTTAAATTCATTTTTAGTTATGCTTCATCTTTAGTTTTTTAATTTCTTTTTTTAGTTCACTTTCTATTTCTTTTGGATAAATTAACCATGAAGATTGGTTAGGCTCTATTAATCTATCAACTAATGGTGAAACTTTCTCTAAAGCTTGTAACTTATCTCCGTCCCAAAGACGGAGTCCATATTTATAAGGATGATAACTTTTAACTATTTGTTCTCTTAATCCGCAGGAAATATCTGGCTCTAAGCAATATTTCTCTGAAAGTATCCTTGCTTTAGCTAGCGCTTCAAGTCTTACTTCTAAAGAGAAGGAGGATATGTTTAATGCTTTTAATAAATTTCTATGTACAAATTGCCTACAAAGTTTAGATAGATTATCAGAAATAGAGTCTTGCCATTGATGAATATGGTATCCAGTTACTATGTCATCATTAGATAGAAAACTTTCTAGACTCATTTCTTCATGATTCCATAACCATTCTGACATATTTTTATCTGCCCATATCTTTTTAGGACCAAGCTTTCTTGCTGTTTTTATAATTTGCTCTAATAACCAATTGCAAACTTCATTTAATCGATGATTATATACACTTCTATACATTAGATTTCTTATAACTAAGTAATGCTCAACTGCCATTATTCCCTTTGGATGTATTGCCAAGTCACCATCTGGTGCAATAGTCATTGCTGATATTATTCTATCAATATCTAATTGCCCATATCTTGCTCCTGTTGTATAACTATCTCTCATTAGATAGTCAAGTCGATCACAATCGAGTTGACTACTAATTAAAGAAGTTATTAATTTTTTTGGTGCTTCCCTTAATTCAATTAAGTCTGAAATCGCTTTTGCATTTCCCTTGCCATATTTATTAAGTATTTTAGTAATTTCTCGATTATAATTTATTAATTTTGCCGTCCACTTTTCGTGATCTATTTTAAATATTTCCTCACTTGTATGACTTAGTGGGCCGTGACCTAAATCATGTAAAAGAGCAGCTCCATAAAGAATGAATTTGTGCTTTTTTAATCCAGAATTAAAATCAGATAAATGACTTATTGCTCTTCTTGCTAAATGAAATACACCAAGAGAATGAGTGAATCTGCTTGATTCTGCACCATGAAATGTTAAATATGCTGGACCTAGTTGTTTAATTCTTCGCAATCTTTGGAATGGTGAGGAATCTATTAGTTCCATCACCATTCTCTCCTCGGGGATTGAGCTGTTTAATGTAATGGATTTGTGCAAAGGGTCATAATAAGTTCTTGTTGGCATGAGTTACTCAATCGCTTTGATAATTAATTTCTCTTCTTTTTCTTGACTTTCTTTTGATAACTTCTCTGAAACTTCTTCTTTGTCCAAAGTGGCTTGCATGATCAGCTCTGCATCTAAAAGCCATCTATCTTCATCAGAGCCAGGATTAAGTGGCTCCGGCATTTCTAATATACGATCAGGATCTATCCCAAGATTCTGTATATCTCTCCCACTTGGTGTTAAATAGCTAGCCACTGTTACTGCTAAACCGCTGCCATCACTTAGATTTGTTAAAGATTGTATTAGACCTTTCCCAAATGTTTTAGCACCTATAAGTTCGGATCTTTGATTATCTTGTAAAGCCCCTGCAAGAATTTCACTAGCACTTGCTGTCCCCTCATTAACAAGTGTCACCATAGGTCCGTCATAAAGAGTTTCTATCCCCGAACTAATAGGGTCATTTATGGAATCTCTTTTTTTTGTCTCGACAATTGGCATGTTGCTTAGGAAATCATCTGCAACAGCAAGACCTGAACTTACTAAACCTCCAGAGTTATTTCTTAGGTCCAAAATTAGTCCATCTATTTCTTTCTCTGATAATTCTTCTAATGCCTCTTTGACTTGAACAGGAACTCCCTCACTAAATTGAGTGATTCTTAAGTAGCCAAATGTATGAGATTCGTTTCTTATCCTTTTAGTCCTAACTGGCCTTAAATCAACACTTCTTCTTTCTAAAGAAATTTCTTTGATTTCGTTGTCAAGTTGTTCTATTTCAACAATTACTTGTGTTCCAGTTTGTCCCCTCAATTTTGCTGCTGTTGCTTCCAATCCTAATAGTTTTGGAGATTGCCCATTGACTTTTTTTAAAATTGTCCCACTTGTAATACCAGCATCTGAGGACGGAGAGCCTTCAAGAGGAGATATTACAACTATTTCTCCATCTTCTTTTCTTGCACCTAACTGAAGGCCAACACCATTGATTTCACTACCTATATTGCTTTTTTTCATCGCTTCGTAATCATCTGGTCTTAATAAACGTGTATAGGGATCTCCAAGAGGAAGAAGCATTGCTTCTATGGCTGAGTAGGCCTGCTGAGAATTATTGATTGGTTTCTCAAGCGCTTTTTGACGAAGTTTTTTCCATTGAATTTCATCGAATTTCTTAGGTTCTAGATAACCTTCATTTACTAGATTCCATGCTTCAATAACCAGTAATTGTCCGTCATTGAGAGCAAAAGCAGGTTGAGTTAAGACTTGAAATAAAAGTCCAAAACTAATTAAAACTGCAAAAAACCTTTGCAGTAGCTTAGTTAAAGATTTAACAGATGAAAGCATTGGATTGATCTTTTGCGGCGACCAAGGGGCACATCGAGTAAGATATTTGAAAATACAGTGCATAAGTGGATGGCGAACTCTTCACCGGTTTATGACTGGTTCCAGGAACGTCTTGAGATACAGGACATAGCGGATGATGTCACTTCAAAATACGTTCCTCCACATGTCAACATTTTTTATTGTCTCGGTGGAATAACACTGGTTTGTTTTTTGATTCAATTCGCGACTGGATTCGCGATGACCTTTTATTACAAACCTACAGTAACTGAAGCTTATAGCTCAGTTAGCTATCTGATGACAGACGTTAGCTTTGGTTGGTTGATTAGATCAGTACATAGATGGAGTGCTTCAATGATGGTACTCATGCTTATTTTGCATGTTTTTAGAGTTTATTTAACTGGTGGGTTCAAAAGGCCTAGAGAATTGACATGGATAACTGGCGTAGTTATGGCAGTTATAACAGTTGCTTTTGGAGTCACAGGCTATTCATTGCCTTGGGATCAAGTTGGTTATTGGGCTGTAAAAATTGTTTCTGGAGTACCTGCTGCTATTCCTGTCATTGGTGACTTTATGGTTGAGCTTCTTAGAGGCGGTGAGAGCGTTGGTCAGTCAACTTTAACAAGGTTTTATAGTCTCCATACTTTTGTAATGCCTTGGTTACTAGCAGTATTTATGTTGATGCACTTTCTAATGATTAGAAAACAAGGTATCTCTGGTCCATTATAATTAAAGTTATTTATTTACTCCAATAAACCTTAATTATCACAAAAAATTTCTTTAAACCATGTCTACTCTTAAGAAACCTGACTTAACTGATACCAAATTAAGAGCCAAACTTGCCAAAGGAATGGGGCATAACTATTACGGAGAACCAGCATGGCCTAATGATCTTTTATATATTTTCCCAGTGGTTATTCTTGGGACTATTGCATGTGTAGTTGGTTTAGCAGTTTTAGATCCTGCATTCCTTGGAGATAAAGCTAATCCGTTTGCAACTCCATTAGAGATTCTACCTGAATGGTATTTATATCCTGTTTTTCAAATTTTACGTGTTGTACCTAATAAATTACTTGGTATCGCTCTGCAGACATTGATACCTCTTGGATTGATGATTCTTCCTTTTATTGAAAATATCAATAAATTTGCTAATCCTTTCAGAAGGCCAGTTGCAATGTCATTATTTTTATTTGGAACAGTTTTGACAATGTATCTGGGCATAGGAGCTTGCTTGCCTATTGATAAATCTCTAACTTTAGGTTTGTTCTAGAAGTTATCATCTAAATCCAACATCAATACATCTTCGGGCTGAGCTCTCAATAAATGGTGTAATAATAAAAATCCAACAATTGTCCAAGTTTGATAGGTCCTAGATTGTTGACCTACCCATGTACCAGTTGGGCCGTCAAAATATTCTGCCCATTTTTGTCTTGGGAGTTGATTCAACTGACTCCAATAACATTCTTCAATAAGAGCCCGCATTTGTCCCATCAGTAAAACGTCAGCTTTGGGATATCGTTTTTCATGAAGCAATATAGAGGCACCAAAAAACCATAAAAGACTAGGCCAATGGCCACCATTGTGATAACTCCATGGCCAGTTTTTTGGATCTGAGCCTGTTTTGTTTTGCCATTCTTCTATATCCATTGGGGGATGACATATTCTCATTGGCATTTGTGCCATAAGATGTTCACGGTTATGAAGAACCAGTCGAAATAATGCTCTCTGCTGGGGTGCTGTCAATACTCCAAACATGCATGCTAATGAATTCCCCAAGCTATAAAAACGAAAATCTGGTCTACCAGTTCTTATATTGCCAATAAGATAACCACCTCTATTCTCGAGCCAATCTTGAAGCCATGATGGGACTACTTGGGGCTGGACATTGAATTCATTTTGATGTTGATCTTCACCGTATTGCTCAGTAGGCCTTCTCCTTAGAACTTGCATCGTTTTGCTTGTTACCCAATAGTGCTTCAAAAGAAATTGTCTAAGATCGTGCACCCATTGACGAGTTAAAACAAGTCTCTGATCAAGTAAGCGACTTTTTTGATGTTTTCTGCTTAATTCCATCAGTTGAATGCAGCTTTTTAGACATGCATGCAATAAAACCTCTACTTCAAGAGGAGCACCCCAAACATCCATAGGTCGATCGATCATAAATGAACAATCTGGTACAAATAAAACTGGATTCCCCTCAAAAGTTGGATGTAAAACTAAATCAAGAAGAAGTTGAACACCCCTTTGAACCTGTTGACTTGTCCCGAAACTTTCATCACCACTTTTTCTTACATATAGCCAACAAAGTACTGGCCACCAAAGACTTGCATCAGCAGAAGTTATTCTTCCAATAGATCTCTGACCATAATCTGCTATTAATTTTCCTTTTTCTTCGACAAAGCTTGTTGGAAAAACCCCTCTTGTTTGATAGGTGGTACTCTGCAAATCCAGACTTACTGTTAAGAATTTTTTGACTATGTCAAATCTTTTTTGAGTCAAGAGATAGATCATTACGGGGACATTGTCCCTTAGAAATATTTCTCCGTAATTAAGAGCATCATTTTTTGTTGGATGCTCCAAGGCCGCCACACTACCTGCAATATCTCCAGAAATTTCAATCAGAGTTTTTTCAAAATGTTCTTTAGCTCTTGCAACAACTTTGTCTTCATTTGAGTTGGGGCGAACCCTTTGGTGTTGTTGGCTAAAACGTGCGGGCATAAAGATAATCTCTTGCCATCGCTAAAAGCTAGTTATGGCTTACTCCTTTGATATTGATAGTAAGAGGTAAAACATTTCATTTGCAACTTTGTTGCAAGTAAGTACTTCTAGGGTCTAGAATATTCTTCTGCGCAAAAGTCAATCTGGAGCGTACTCAGTTAGCGAAAATTACGAAAGTTTTTTAGTTAAGTGGGAGTTCTACAACATTTGAAGACTAAACCCTCTTGTGTTGTAAGCTGAAAAACGGTCGAAAGATCGAAAAATGTTTTGGTTTTCTAGGCCAAGACAGAACCTAGACAACTTAAAAGTTTAGGAACTGACGCTTTTATCGCGTCCGGTTCATTTTATGAAACGGATGTATTGCGATAAAGGTGTGAGGTCCCGTCAAAAAGAAATTAGTTGCAAGATCTTGTAGCTAGATTGAATTTGAGTTTCACGGCTCTGTTCGATTTTTTCTATGAATCAAAGCAACGACGGATCTGAGATCCGGGAAAGTCACGAAGATAAAACTAAGTGCACTCTTTAGAACCCTTATTAAAACAAGGTGGCAACAATCACAATCAGTACGCCAGTGCTGTTATTAGTGGGAGAAGCAAATCAGACTGAGTAGAAATTATTTTTTACAAAAGGGCCTGACTACAACGGAGAGTTTGATCCTGGCTCAGGATGAACGCTGGCGGCGTGCTTAACACATGCAAGTCGAACGAACCTTCGGGTTAGTGGCGGACGGGTGAGTAACGCGTGGGAATCTGCCCTCAGGAGGGGGATAACGGTTGGAAACGACCGCTAATACCCCATATGCCGAGAGGTGAAATGAATTTCGCCTGAGGATGAGCCCGCGTCTGATTAGCTTGTTGGTGAGGTAATGGCTCACCAAGGCTTCGATCAGTAGCTGGTCTGAGAGGATGATCAGCCACACTGGGACTGAGACACGGCCCAGACTCCTACGGGAGGCAGCAGTGGGGAATTTTCCGCAATGGGCGAAAGCCTGACGGAGCAACGCCGCGTGAGGGACGAAGGCCTCTGGGCTGTAAACCTCTTTTCTCAAGGAAGAAGATATGACGGTACTTGAGGAATAAGCCACGGCTAATTCCGTGCCAGCAGCCGCGGTAATACGGGAGTGGCAAGCGTTATCCGGAATTATTGGGCGTAAAGCGTCCGCAGGCGGCCTTTCAAGTCTGCTGTTAAAGCGTGGAGCTTAACTCCATCATGGCAGTGGAAACTGATAGGCTTGAGTATGGTAGGGGCAGAGGGAATTCCCGGTGTAGCGGTGAAATGCGTAGATATCGGGAAGAACACCAGTGGCGAAGGCGCTCTGCTGGGCCATAACTGACGCTCATGGACGAAAGCCAGGGGAGCGAAAGGGATTAGATACCCCTGTAGTCCTGGCCGTAAACGATGAACACTAGGTGTCGGGGGAATCGACCCCTTCGGTGTCGTAGCTAACGCGTTAAGTGTTCCGCCTGGGGAGTACGCACGCAAGTGTGAAACTCAAAGGAATTGACGGGGGCCCGCACAAGCGGTGGAGTATGTGGTTTAATTCGATGCAACGCGAAGAACCTTACCAGGGTTTGACATCCTGCGAACCTTTAAGAAATTAGAGGGTGCCTTCGGGAACGCAGTGACAGGTGGTGCATGGCTGTCGTCAGCTCGTGTCGTGAGATGTTGGGTTAAGTCCCGCAACGAGCGCAACCCACGTTTTTAGTTGCCAGCATTTAGTTGGGCACTCTAGAAAGACCGCCGGTGATAAACCGGAGGAAGGTGTGGATGACGTCAAGTCATCATGCCCCTTACATCCTGGGCTACACACGTACTACAATGCTACGGACAAAGGGCAGCAAACTCGCGAGAGCTAGCAAATCCCATAAACCGTGGCTCAGTTCAGATCGTAGGCTGCAACTCGCCTACGTGAAGTAGGAATCGCTAGTAATCGCAGGTCAGCATACTGCGGTGAATACGTTCCCGGGCCTTGTACACACCGCCCGTCACACCATGGAAGTTGGCCACGCCCGAAGTCGTTACTTTAACCCTTGTGGAGAAGGACGCCGAAGGTGGGGCTGATGACTGGGGTGAAGTCGTAACAAGGTAGCCGTACCGGAAGGTGCGGCTGGATCACCTCCTAACAGGGAGACATTTAATCGATTGTGATGTCTAAGTTATTATCTTAGGCCGCAATCCTGTCACCTTAAGGTCGATCGGTACCTCAGATTTTTGTATTAATTTCATAATTAATTCTTTAATTTCAGTTCCTAAACTTGTCTAGGTCACACTCAACAAGGGTTTCTCCTGGGCCATTAGCTCAGGTGGTTAGAGCGCACCCCTGATAAGGGTGAGGTCCCTGGTTCAAGTCCAGGATGGCCCATTCGTTGTTGGGGGTATAGCTCAGTTGGTAGAGCGCCTGCTTTGCAAGCAGGATGTCAGCGGTTCGAGTCCGCTTACCTCCACTGAAACCTACCCTGGTAACTAAATTTCCGGAGAAAATTTGTAGTTGTGACTTAGAATTGTCTATTTTGAAATGAACCTAGCTTCTTATCATCTTTTATACAGTTGATAATATGCTGGGCTCGCATGGACTTGTTCCATGAGAATTCAGTAGAACCTTGAAAACTGCATAGATTAGAAAGAATAAAGCATCTCATGGATGCATAATTCTCTATTAATAACTTAGATAAAACTAATTTTTAATAGAAAGAATTCATGTTTAATTCTTGAGTAATAGCCGAGCACAATTGATTTTGTGATTGTATTAAGGTCAAGCTACAAAGGGCTCATGGCGGATACCTTGGCACACAGAGGCGATGAAGGACGTGGTTACCTGCGATATGTCTCGGGGAGCTGGATACACGCTTTGATCCGGGAATTTCCGAATGGGGCAACCCTTAGAACGGCCAGCTGAATATATAGGCTGGCACGAGCCAACCCAGCGAACTGAAACATCTTAGTAGCTGGAGGAAAGGAAAGTAAATAACGACTCCCTAAGTAGCGGCGAGCGAACGGGGAATAGCCCAAACCGATAGTTTCGACTATCGGGGTTGTGGGACAGAAACGTGGACTAACAAACCTAGAAGAAGCGCTTGAATGGCGCGCCACAGAGGGTGAAAGCCCCGTAATCGAAAGGGGAGTTAGCCTATCTGTATCCCGAGTAGCACGGAGCACGTGGAATTCCGTGTGAATCTACGAGGACCACCTCGTAAGGCTAAGTACTCCTGTGTGACCGATAGTGAAACAGTACCGTGAGGGAAAGGTGAAAAGAACCCCGGGAGGGGAGTGAAATAGAACATGAAACCATGAGCCTACAAGCAATGGGAGCCCGACTTATCGGGTGACCGTGTGCCTGTTGAAGAATGAGCCGGCGACTTATAGGCACTGGCGGGTTAAACCGAGAATGGTGGAGCCATAGCGAAAGCGAGTCTGAATAGGGCGTTTTGTCAGTGTTTATAGACCCGAACCCTGGTGATCTAACCATGGCCAGGATGAAGCTTGGGTGATACCAAGTGGAGGTCCCAACCGACTGACGTTGAAAAGTCACCGGATGAGCTGTGGTTAGGGGTGAAATGCCAATCGAACCAGGAGCTAGCTGGTTCTCCCCGAAATACGTTGAGGCGTAGCGTCTAGTGCTCCAGCAGGGGGGTAAAGCGACCATTTCGGTGCGGGCTGCGAGAGCGGTACCAAATCGTGATGAACTCTGAATACCCTGTGTGTAACTAGGCAGTCAGACTGTGGGGGATAAGCTCCATAGTCGAAAGGGAAACAGCCCAGACCGCCAGCTAAGGTCCCAAAATCAACACTAAGTGATAAAGGAGGTGGGATTGCCCAGACAACCAGGAGGTTTGCTTAGAAGCAGCCATCCTCAAAGGAGTGCGTAATAGCCCACTGGTCGAGCGATCCTGCGCCGAAAATGAACGGGGCTAAGTGTTGTACCGAAGCTGCGGATTTATTTATAAATGGTAGGGGAGCGTTCTATGTGGGGTGAAGCGTTAGCGTAAGCGGGCGTGGACTTCATAGAAGTGAGAATGTCGGCTTGAGTAGCGAAAACATGGGTGAGAATCCCATGCCCCGAAACCCTAAGGGTTCCTCCGGCAGGCTCGTCCGCGGAGGGTTAGTCTGGTCCTAAGGTCAGGCCGAAAGGCGTAGTCGATGGATAACAGGTCAACATTCCTGTACCAGTTATGTTTTGGGAAGGAGGACGGAGAAGGCTAGCCAATCCAGATGTTGGTTACTGGTTCAAGCGTTCGAGGCTTTGAGGAACGGAGAAAACGTTCTGAGCTAAGGCGTGAGTACGAGCTGCTACGGCAGCGAAGTTGGTGATGTCATGCTTCCAAGAAAATCCCTATACCCGTTAAGGCATAACTGCCAGTACCCGAAACCGACACAGGTGGGGTGGTAGAGAATACCGAGGGGCGCGAGATAACTCTCTCTAAGGAACTCGGCAAAATGGTCCCGTAACTTCGGGAGAAGGGATGCCAGCGCAAGCTGGTCGCAGTGAAGAGGCCCAGGCGACTGTTTACCAAAAACACAGGTCTCCGCTAAGTCGCAAGACGATGTATGGGGGCTGACACCTGCCCAGTGCCGGAAGGTTAAGGAAGCTGGTTAGCGTAAGCGAAGCTAGTGACTGAAGCCCCGGTGAACGGCGGCCGTAACTATAACGGTCCTAAGGTAGCGAAATTCCTTGTCGGGTAAGTTCCGACCCGCACGAAAGGTGTAACGATCTGGGCGCTGTCTCGGAGAGAGGCTCGGCGAAATAGAATTGTCTGTGAAGATGCGGACTACATACACCCGGACAGAAAGACCCTATGAAGCTTTACTGCAGGTTGGTATTGTTCTCGGGCTCTGAATGCGCAGGATAGGTGGGAGACATTGATGTAGTGCTTTTGGGTGCTACTGAGTCAACGGTGAGATACCACTCTTTCAGAGCTAGAGATCTAACGTTTACCCGTGATCCGGGAAACGGACAGTATCTGCTGGGCAGTTTGACTGGGGCGGTCGCCTCCTAAAAGGTAACGGAGGCGCACAAAGGTTTCCTCAGGCTGGTTGGAAATCAGTCGTCGAGTGCAAAAGCAGAAGGAAGCTTGACTGTGAGACCTACAAGTCGAACAGGGACGAAAGTCGGTTTTAGTGATCCGACGGTTCTGAGTGGAAGGGCCGTCGCTCAACGGATAAAAGTTACTCTAGGGATAACAGGCTGATCTCCCCCAAGAGTTCACATCGACGGGGAGGTTTGGCACCTCGATGTCGGCTCATCGCAACCTGGGGCTGAAGTCGGTCCCAAGGGTTGGGCTGTTCGCCCATTAAAGCGGTACGCGAGCTGGGTTCAGAACGTCGTGAGACAGTTCGGTCCATATCCGGTGTATGCGCAGGAATATTGAGAGGATTTCTCCCTAGTACGAGAGGACCGGGAGGAACGCACCTCTGGTGTACCAGTTATCGTGCCAACGGTAAACGCTGGGTAGCCATGTGCGGAGTGGATAACCGCTGAAAGCATCTAAGTGGGAAGCCCACCTCAAGATGAGTATTCCCATGGTTTAAACCAGTAAGATCACGGGAAGAACACCCGTTGATAGGCTCTACGTGGAAGTCTGGTAACAGATGCAGCGGAGGAGTACTAATAGATCGAGGGCTTGACCTTCTTTTGCTTTTACTTAAATTATTGCTTTATTTTTTCTGATTATTTTTTAATAATTTCTATGCAGTCTTCAGGGTTCATACAAAACACTATCCTGGTGTTCATGGCGATGTGGAACCACTCCGATCCATCTCGAACTCGGTTGTGAAACGCATCAGCGGCGAAGATATTTGGGGGGTAGCCCCCTGAGAAAATAGCTCAATGCCAGGTAAAACATTAAAAAAGGTCCTAAGGGACCTTTTTTAATGTTTAATTATTTTTGGCAATTAGGACACCAGTGGGTGCTCCTGCCACATATCTTTTCTCTCAATATTTTTTCTCCGCATTTTTTACAACTTTTACCACCTCTTCTATATACCCAGGCTTGTCCGCCATAATTTCCATTAATTCCCTCTAAATCTCTAAAATCACTAAAAGTAGTCCCCCCTTCTCCGATACTTATATTTAAAATTTTGATAAGGCTATTGCAAAGCCTTTTTAATTCAGCGCTTTTCAAACTCCGACTTTCAGTTTTTGGATTAATACCTGCATCAAATAATGTTTCATCAGCATATATATTTCCAACACCAGCTACAGTTCGTTGATCTAATAAAGCAGATTTAATTGAGCGAGTCTTTTTCTTCAAATATTTTTCTAAATAAATACTATTAAAATCAGCACTGAATGGCTCTGGGCCTAATGTCTTAATTCCAGATACTATTTCAGATACTTGTTTAGATGAAGGTACGTACCAAATTTGTCCAAAGTTTCTAATATCTATAAATCGAAGTTCTTTACCTCTCTTGTCAAAAAATCTTACTCTTGTATGAGGGCATGATGGTATTTGTTTCTCAATTAATTTGAATTGGCCTGTCATTCTGAGATGTACAACTATTAAACCTTTGTTATTTTTGTCTCTTGTAAGTAAGGTTCCTATTAAATATTTACCTCTTCTTTCCCATGCACCTAAATAACTATTTTTAATATTATTTATAAAATCACTAGACCCACCTGGACTTGCAATTGAGCGTTCTTTTAATACTTCAATTCTTTCAATATAGAAATCATTTAGAAGCTTCTCAAGTCCCTTTCTAACTGTTTCAACTTCTGGTAATTCTGGCAACAGTAATACTGCTAGCTTGCAGCAGCCTCTAATTCCTTCACTGAAAATTGACTGGTATTGGCACCACCATCAACACCGCTAAAAGCTTTGAAATCACATTTTTCGAATTTTACAGTTACTGGGTATCTCATCGATGGAGATTTATCTATAGATACTATTTCTCCTATTTGATTGAACCAGTAAGATTCTTGACGCAAGATGCGAACCTTATCTTTTCTAGTAAAGCTCATCTGTCTTCCCTAAATAATTTTAATAATATTATTATCTATCAAAACAGGAGATATTTGTATATGTGTCACAGACTGTCGCTGGTATTTTGAAAGTAAATTCCTACTTAAAAGATTTTTTCTATCTGATATAAATGGTTCATATTGATTTTCGGGCGAATTTTCAATTAGCTTTGAAGCGTTGAACCTCTAAAGATCTTATTTTTTGTGATATCAAAGCCATCTTTTGACCCTTCCTTTCTTAGTTTTGATTTGCCTGATCCCCAGCAAGATGACTTAAGTAATATTGATTTCATTGAGAGATTAGAAAATGCATGGTCTATATGCGAGAAGTTTGATTTGCAAACTGAAATTTGGCGTGGAAGAATTTTACGAGTAGTGAGAGATAGAGAAAAGAGAGGTGGTGATGGAATAGGTACAGGTTTTTTGCAGTGGCTAAGGGAGATGGAAATAAGTAAAAGCAAAGCATATTCACTCATTCAATTAGCTGACTCTTCCGATGATCTTGTGGTTGATGGAATTCTTGAAGAATCAAGTGTAAATAATTTTTCCAAAAGAGCTTTTATCGAAACGGCACAAGCGGAGCCTGAGATTCAACATATGATTTCTGAGGCTGCTAATGAAGGGAAGGACATAACGAGAAGACAAGTAAAAACCTTAACTGACGAATTCATGGCGGCAACTAGCTCTCTTTTACCTGATGAAATTAGAGAAAAAACGCAAAAAAATTTATTGCCAGCCAAGTATGTTGCACCACTGGTAAGAGAATTATCAAAGTTATCACCTATTCAGCAAGAAGAAATCTGCGAAAATTTAAGAGAAAATACTGAAATTGATTCAGTAAAAGATATGACTAATATTGCAAAATGGATGGGAAAGTCTTTAGATGCTTGTTTAGCTTTAAGAGCTTTTCAAAATAAGAATTTAAATTTAGATAAAGCTACTAAAGAGGCTCTCAGGTTGGATTCTTTAGGATTACTTTCAGATGCTTTTGGACATGCAAAAACTATAGAGAGTTCAATCTTAAAGTTTCATTCAGCTTGGAAAAGATTAGACAGCTTGCAAGAGAGACTATGGGTTGAGTCTGGAAGTAGTACCCCTTATTTAAGAGAGCTTCTAGACACCCTTCAAACTCTAACTGGTTCAACAATAAGAGTTTCTCTTGGAGAACTCTCAGGAGGGAAAAGGTTGAGATTGCAACTTGTTGAGGAAGACTCTGAGAGATTAGAACCTCCGTCTATTGAGATGAATAGATAATTTAATTTTTTAATTCCTGATCACAAAAATCATTAATTAAGTTAAATTCAAAATCAGTTTTAGGAAAATACCAGTTTGTCCAGCCAACCTTGTCTAATGTATTATTTAATACTCTCTTTTTGCAGCTAAGAGCTATATAGAAAGATGTATTTTTTTTTGTTTTTGCTTGAGTAATATAATTGCCATCTAGATATGTCCAGTCTGACCAGTTGATAATTAATGGTCCATACTTTAGCCATTTAGAAGCTTTGTTTTCTCTTAGTTTTAATTTGACATTAGGATTGATAGCTATAGGATTATTTAATCTGTTAAAAGTATTAATTTCTCCTATTGGGACTTGGTGAATTTCTGCGATAGTTGAAAGTTCCTCTGTTTTAGATGTTTGATGATAAAAAACTTTTTTCCTTGCTAATTTAATATCCTGATTGTTAATTAATTTCTTGTAGACTGCACCCTTTGGTAATATAATAATCTGATTAAGTTTAAGGTAAGAATGATTTTCTAGATTGTTTATAGAAATAATATCTTTTAGACTTACATTGTGTTCTCTGGCAATCTTATATAAAGTATCTCCTTCATTAACTTTATAAGTAAGATTTTTATTATCATTATTTTTTAGAGGTATTAAGATGACTTTACCTTCTAATGTTTTGGTTGCATTATTGAAATTATTTTTATACATTAGTTCTTTTAATGGTACCCCATATTGCTGGGATATTTTTATAAGTGTATCACCATTTTTGGCGATTATCTTTGTTTCTGATTTGACTTGTGAGGTGAAAATTGATAAGAATAAAAGAATATTTATATAGAATAAATTTATAGGATTAGCTATTTTTTTCATCATCAACAATCTAAATCAGTGGACTTTCTTGAATATAATGAATTTATTTTAACTTATTAATTTATTAAGTAAAGATATATCTAATTTGTAAGGAGGGTATCTGAAATTTAGATCTAACCAAAAAGGTCTTTTTAGGACTGATTTATAATGAGTAAAGTTATCAAAACCTGCTTTACCGTGGTATTTGCCCATGCCACTTGTTCCTACACCTCCAAATGGAAGTTCTGGTATACCTGCCTGTAAAACAACATCATTAAAACAAACCCCTCCAGAAGAGGTTAGTGAAAGTACTTTCCCTTGTTCTTTCTTACCCCCTCCAAAAAGATAGAGAGCGAGTGGTTTCGGCAACGACTTTAAGTCTGAAATGGCTTGGCCAAGATTTTTAATACACAAAATTGGCAGCAATGGGCCAAAAAGTTCTTCCTTCATAAGTGGATCATTTCGATCCTCAATTTTTATCAGAGTAGGGCTTATTCTTTTTTCTTTTTCATTGAAATCTCCTCCGTAAATTATTTGATTATTTTGTTTAGCTTGTTTTAGTAAATTATTAAGTCTATCAAATTGCTTTTGATTGATAATTCTCCCAAGATGTTTTGAATCTAAAGGCGTATTCCCATAAAAATCATTAATTGAACTTTTTAAATTAGAAATTAAAGAATCACAAAGTTTATCCTCAATCAGTAAATGATCCGGAGCGATACATGTTTGACCAGCATTTAGACTTTTACCCCATATAATTCTTTTTGCAGTTACTTCTAAGTTAGCTCCACTGATAACAATAGCTGGACTTTTGCCTCCAAGTTCTAAAGTTATTGGAGTAAGGTTTTTTGAGGCAGCTTCCATTACTTTTTTCCCTATATTTTCGCCACCTGTAAAAAAGACGTGATCAAATTGTTGACTAATAAGATCAGCCGCAATATTTCCATCCCCTTCGAAAACTTGTATTATTTCTGGCGGGAAATATTCTTCTATTAGTTTTTTTATAAGAGATGATACATTGGGTGCATGCTCTGATGGCTTTAAAACAGCAGTGTTCCCAGCCGCTAAAGCTCCTACCAGTGGTTGAAGAGTAAGTGAAAAAGGATAATTCCATGGACCAATTATCAGAATGCAGCCCAAAGGATCTGGCTGAACCAATGCTTGAGCAGGTCTAAGAGAGACAGGAACATTGATTTGTTTTGCCTTTATCCAATTGGATAAATTTTTCTGAGCAAGTTTTATTTCTTGTTTGACAGCAATAATCTCGAAGAAGGCTTCTGTAGAAGGCTTTCCTAAATCTTGATTTAAAGCATGTAATATATCCTGTTGATGATTGTCTAATAAATTTGATAAAGAGTTAAGCTGTTTCCTTCTCCATTCCTCATGTCTTGTTTTGCCAGATAAGACTAGTTCTTGTAATTGATTAAGTGCGAAATTTTCTAATGACATTGCAATACATTTTTTATCTCTTCTAACAAAATAAATCACAAATTGAGATTAAGGTCTAATGAGATAGCCCATAGGTGTTTTGACTTAGTTTTTGTTTTTATTATCTCTACATCAGCATTGCTTTTGTTCTGATGATTAATAAGACTAGTAATACAAATTGTCTAAGGGAATAATTGCTGTTTTTAGTAAACAATCAGTAGAGAGGCTTTGAGTATTATTTACAAGTTACTTTTTTTTGATATTCGGCCTAAGATGTTAAACCCTAGAAGTGAAAGATTGATTAATTATTTGTTTGTTGTTCTCGCATTCGCTCTGGCTTTTATAGGTGTTGCCGAGGTAATGTACTGGTCATATAAAAAAGAGTATCTAAGAGCGAAAGCTAAATATCTAAGAGAATTAATAGATCAAAAAAATGATTCAGATAGTTTAAATGAATCTTTTTATACATGTGTATATGAAAAATGGAACTCTGGAGAAATGCCATTAAATGAGGCTAATACGATGTGCAGCTTAAAGTTTGAACAGAATTAGTGATCTTCATAGAAATATTTAAGAAATTTGATTACCATAATTTAAATTAGACTGAGATTTAGATTGAAAAAATATTTCATTACTAATAAGTTTATAAGTAATAAATATTTTAGGTATTTAACAATAGTTACCTTTGTTGCTATTTTCTGCATTACTTTTATTATTTTTGATGTTGATACTATTAGTGGATTCTTTTATGATATTGTTACTAATATAAATTCAAATAATTTTTTTAGCATAATATTAATCTTCTTCTTATTTATATTAAGATCCATTAGTATAATAATACCAGTTTTACCTGGGACAATATTTTCTGCTGCTGCTGGCTTTCAGTTTGGCTTTATGCAGGGATTGCTTATTATATTTTTTGCAGATTTTTTCTCTTGTTCAATATCATTTTTACTGGCTAGAAAGTTAGGAAGAAATTATATTAGTAGATTACTAGGTTCAAGACAGATGAGCAGAGTTGAAAGCATTAGTCAAGATTATCTAGAAAATAATTATTTCCTTATGACAGCTCTATTGATGTCAGGGTTCTTTGATTTTGTTTGCTATGCCATAGGACTAACAAAAATAGCATGGAAAAAGTTTATGCCTGCTTTGATTTTTAGCATAATAATATCAGATTCACCTTTCGTAGCAAGTGGCTTTGCCGCAAGGAAAATTAAGGATATTGGATTAAAAAACTTTTTACAAAAAATATTAAACGGTCAATTAGATATTCTTTCTGGCAGGTATCTTTTTCTATTCATAATATCTTTTTTAATAATTTTTACCTTGGCAATGATCAATATATATTTAAATAAAAGATCGAATATTATTAAGTAATATATTATTTTGTAATAAAAAAGCCCTTAATAAATTAAGGGCAAATAAAGATTGTAGTTGTTTTTAGTTTTGGTAAGACTTACCTCGATAAGTAAGTAGCACATGTTGCTTTTCTACAACTGCTTTTTGCTGGTTGTATTTGAGGCCTCTATAGGTTAAGGACATCTTTTTCTCCGAAATATGCCCAAGTCCCCGTTCCTTGGCTTGGGTCAAACTGCGGCTCATCATTTGATGAGTTGAACGTTTTTTGTAGTTTTTACTACAAATTTATTTTAAACATAATATTTTTTTTCTGGAGTACAGCTTGTTACATTAGGGTTACTGTCTTTGTTGTATCAGACTTTTTAACTTCTTATTATCTGTGATAGTGAAGAAACTTTACTGGTGAATGACCATGTTTTTATCAATCACCCTATTTTAAACGTGTGAGGAGTTGAGATCCTTCGCAGTGGAATCAAGGAAACACTTGCGCCAGATCTTGCGAAAAACCGCCTTGTTTATAACTGGCGGTTTTTTTATGCCTATTAATACTCGTATCCAATATTTTTTCTGGATTAGTAATAAAGATAATTAGTCTCCTTTGAGTTTCCTATTTCACTCCAAAAAAGAACTTTGACGCTCTTATTACTCTTCTTTCAATCTTCAAGAAAGGAGTATTCATTCACCAAAGAGATTTACTGATGAAAAAAACAAATAAGGAACTAAAGGCAATGCTTTCTGGAGTGAAAAGAATCTCCAATCTGAATAAAAAACAATTAGTAAATCTAATTTTGGTTAGTTAACAAGAAGGGGGGTACGCTCGAATTTTCCTTATAGAGAAGGTCAGAAATCTGGAACATTCCCATAAAAATCGGGAACATTTGATTTTCATTTTTTGACTTATGCTGAATGCACCCGATTGTTTATTTTTACTTTTTTCAGTTATTGCAGTGGGTAAACATTAAAAGAGACCCCTTCTGGGGTCTCTTAAATGCGGTTGAGTGTCTCTCTCGTCCCTCCGACGATGCCCTCGTCGGGACTTGAACCCGAGACCTCTCCCTTACCAAGGGAGTGCTCTACCGCTGAGCTACAAGGGCTTGTGGAAAGATGGGCCGGGTTGGATTTGAACCAACGTAGGCGTAGCCAGCGGATTTACAGTCCGCCCCCATTAACCACTCGGGCACCGACCCGATCCACTTAATGAGATTAACAGTAAATGGTGCCACTTTTCTCGAATTTGTTGGTCCTTTGAGGTAGGAATCGATACGATCATGAAAGATGTTTAATTTGTAAGAAATATGGATCTTTTACTTGTTAATGGTCCGAATTTAAATCTTGTTGGTAGAAGGGAACCATCTATATATGGATCGCAAACTTTAGAAGACATTCAAGATGAGTTGTCAACTTTAGCTAGTGAACTTGATGCAAAGCTCAATTTCTTTCAGAGTAATTCAGAGGGAGAGATGATTGATTGTATTCAAAACAGTGTTGGATCTATTGATGGAATTTTAATTAATGCTGGGGCTTATACACATACCTCTATTGCGCTTAGAGATGCTTTATTAGGCGTTGCTATTCCTTATGTTGAAGTACATTTAAGCAATATTTATTCTAGGGAAGAATTTCGACATAAATCATTCCTTTCAGATAAAGCTTTGGGTTTAGTTTGTGGTTTTGGATCAAATAGTTATCATCTTGCTTTGCAGGGGATAGTTGCTTATTTAAAACGAGCCTGAGGAACTTATGGATAATTTAAGATCTCAAGTCGTCGGGCAATTAAAGATTCGCTGGTTAATAAATAAAACTACTGAAGAGTGGATACATCTTGCAATTTCTAATCCAATGGAAATACTTTTGGACCATGCTCATTGTGAGAGAAAGGCTGCTGGTGTCGCTCTGCAGCTTATGTTTCGTTATGTAAGTGAACCTGGGCTTTCAGAGGTCTTAAGCCCTTTAGCAAGAGAGGAGCTTGAACATTTTGAGAGGGTTTTGTCTATTTTAAATGCGCGTGGAAAAAAACTTCAAAAATTAGCTTCACCTCCTTATGGAGCAATTCTGGCAAAAAATATTTGCAAAGTTGAACCATTTCGAATGTTGGATAGCTTTCTAGTTGCGGGACTTATTGAGGCAAGGAGCCATGAAAGAATGAAATTATTGTCTATACATTCACCTGATATTGAACTTCGTAACTTATACGCCGATTTACTAAAAAGCGAGGCTAGACATTTTGGGATTTATTGGAAGTTGGCAGATGAACGTTTTGATCGACATATTCTTACTACTAGGTTAGAAGAATTAGCTAAGGTTGAATCTGATGCTTTATTGGAAATGCATCCTGAGCCAAGAATGCATAGTTAATTATCTCTTTTAAATAGACAGACGTTACCTAATTCAATGAAAGTTTTGACTATTGCTGGCGTAGGCCCAGGCGACCCCTCTTTATTAACTTTGGCAGCAGTTGATGCTATTCAAGAATCAACTGTTGTTTCCTATCCTGTCTCGTTTAGGGGAGGAGAGAGTCTTGCTGAAAAAATTGCTTCAAAATGGATAACCAAAGATAAAAAAAAATTGCCCTTGCATTTTCCCATGGTTGACGATCAGAACACTTTAAAACGTGCATGGAGGATTGCTGGAAATGAATTAATGAAGATGGTTGAGAAAGGTGAAAGAGTCGTTTTCCTTTCTCAAGGAGATATATCTGTTTTTTCGACAGGCTCTTATCTTTTAAAAGAGTTAGAAAAATATCATCCAGAGTGCCCTGTTAAATTAATTCCAGGCGTTACATCTTTTTGTGCGGCCGCCGCAAAAAGTAAATTACCACTTGCTTTTCAAGAGGAACAATTGCTTATTTTGCCTGTTACAGACTCATATGAAGAGCTAAAGGTTATGTTGTCTGATTCAATGTCAAAAAAAAGGGTAGTTGTTTTGCTCAAGCTTGGTAAAAAATGGGAGTGGGTCAAACCTTTGCTTGAAGAACTTGATCTAATAAAAAGGTCTATATTCGCAGAAAGAATAGGATTTTCAGATCAACAAATACTTAGGGCCTCTGATATCTCCTCAGGCACTAGGCCATATTTTTCTTTACTTTTGATTCGACAAAGTTGGCCTTTGACAATGCCATGAAATTTTTTAGTTGAATTTAATAAGCTCGTCTTCGAGTAATTTTATGGCATCTTTTGGAGTGCTTGCTCTAACTAATTTGTGGCGAAGAGTAGAGGCGCCTTTAAATCCTCTGCAAGTCCAATTCATATGTTTCCTAGCGACCAAAAGCCCATGATTACCTTTCTTTGAAACTAGTAATTTTAGATGTTCTATACATAAATTGACTTTCATCTTTGCGTCAGGTGTTTTAAAAGCTTTTTTATTTTTAATTTCTTCATCAATTTGACCAATCAGCCATGGAGCACCCATACTTGCCCTCCCGATCATCACCCCATCAGCATTAGTAATCTCTAGGCATTCAATAGCATCTCGAGAGTTTTTTATATCACCATTTGCAATAACAGGTATATCTAATGACTTTTTAATTTCTGATATAGCTTCCCAGTTTGCGTACCCAGAAAATCCTTGCCTTCTCGTACGCCCATGAACAGTTATGAGTTGCGCCCCTGCCTCCTGTAGCCCCAAAGCAAAAGATACTGGATCACTAGTGTTTTCACACCACCCCAACCTTATCTTTACTGTTAATGGAATTGATATCGCTTTTGAAACTTTTTTGACGATTAATTGTGCAAGTTCTGGCTCTTTTAATAAAGCACTTCCGCCACCTTTTCTAGCAATTTTTTTTACTGGGCAACCCATATTGATATCTATAAGAAATGCACCAGATGATTCGGCTTTGATGGCAGCATCTATCATTGCATTTGGCCTATGGTCAAAGAGTTGAACACCAATTGGTCCTCTCTCTTCTGAAAGCTCAATTACCTTCTCTTCCCCATAGCCTAATTCAAGACTTTTAGCATTTACCATTTCCGTAAAAAGTAAGGCTTTTGGAGACCACCTACGAACAAATTTCCTAAATATTTGATCGCTTACCCCTGCAAGTGGGGACTGAATAACTGGGCACTCTAAAGATCTAGAAGTCCCATTACCTGATAGAAAAATCGGAGATAATTCTTTCATCTTTAAAGCAGAATTGGATTTATCTCAGTCATTACAAAAAGACAAAGTTTTAGTTGTTTCGTTGGTTTTAGAAAATAAGCAAAAAATACTTAATGATGAATCTAAGAAAATTGGTACTTGCATGAAAGCTATCAAAACCAGAAGGATTGCTATTAAAGATGGTTTGGTAGTTAATGAATTCCTCTTCTTTTGGGTCAATCTTTTTGGGGAAGTTTGATTTCTAAATTTCATTTTGGAATCGAACTCTTTCCTCATACTTGTAGTATGAGGAATTAATCTTAATTTTGACCTATAAAGGGTAAATAATCTTATGAAAGGTAGAGAAATTTGGCGCTACCAATAGTCGCAATAATTGGACGACCAAATGTTGGGAAATCTACATTGGTTAATCGCTTATGTCAGAGCAAAGAAGCTATTGTTCATGACGAGCCAGGGGTAACTAGAGATCGAACATATCAAGATGGATTTTGGAGGGATAGAGATTTTAAAGTTGTAGATACTGGAGGCTTGGTTTTTGATGACGATAGCGAGTTCCTTCCTGAAATTAGAGAACAAGCTAATCTTGCGCTTGAAGAAGCAGTAGTTGCTTTGGTAATTGTTGATGGTCAGGCAGGTGTTACCACTGCTGATGAATCGATTGCTGAATTTTTAAGGTCTCATTCTTGTAAAACACTCGTTGTGGTTAATAAATGTGAATCTCCCGAACAAGGGTTGGCTATGGCAGCTGAATTTTGGAAGCTTGGTCTTGGTGAGCCATATCCGATTTCTGCAATACATGGAGTAGGAACAGGCGATCTACTTGACCATGTAGTTACTTTGTTGCCCTCTAAAGATTTAGATGAAATTAGCGATTCTCCTGTTCAATTGGCTATTATTGGAAGACCAAATGTAGGAAAGTCAAGTCTTCTTAATTCTATTTGTGGAGAAACAAGAGCAATTGTTAGTTCGATTAGGGGTACGACTCGAGATACAATTGATACTCGAATTACTCATCAGGGCAAGCAATGGAAGTTAGTTGATACGGCGGGAATACGTAGACGTAGAAGTGTTAATTATGGCCCAGAATTTTTTGGCATTAATCGAAGTTTTAAGGCCATAGAAAGAAGTGATGTTTGTGTATTGGTTATAGATGCGTTGGATGGCGTCACAGAACAAGATCAAAGACTAGCAGGTAGAATTGAGCAGGAGGGAAGAGCTTGTTTGATTGCCATTAATAAATGGGATGCTGTCGAAAAAGATAGTCATACAATGTCTGCAATGGAAAAAAATATTCGTGCAAAGCTATATTTTCTTGATTGGGCCGAGATGATTTTTACATCTGCACTCACGGGACAAAGAGTGGAAGGAATTTTTGCATTAGCTACGTTGGCAGTTGATCAGAATAGAAGAAGGGTTAGTACATCAGTTGTTAATGAGGTACTGACTGAGGCATTAAAATGGAGAAGTCCTCCTACCACCAGAGGTGGGAAGCAAGGACGTCTTTATTACGGTACTCAAGTCGCTATTAATCCTCCGAGCTTTACTCTGTTTGTGAATGAACCAAAATTGTTTGGGGAAACCTATCGAAGATATATTGAGAGACAGATTCGAGAGAGTCTTGGTTTTGAAGGGACTCCTGTAAAATTATTTTGGAGAGGGAAGCAGCAACGCGATGTCGAAAAAGATTTGGCACGCCAACAGAAAGGCGGCCAAAATTAGTAATTATTTATGGATTGGCTAAAAAAGATTCCGATTGGACAATATGTCTCTGGCAAAACCAGTTGGCTTCGTGGTATCGATCCTCGAATCAAACTCTCTTGGACCTTGTTGTTTTTGCTGACTCCAATTTTAGCTAATTCCATTTGGAGAATTTCAACAGCTTTTGTTCTTTTATTAATTACATTTCTTAGCTTTCTCCCTCCACGTATTTGGTGGCGATCTCTAGCGTTTTTATTAGCTTTCTCTTTGATTATTGGATCCTTATCGATCGTTTTACCTGCTAGTGAATCATCATTTGAATTGAGTTTACGAGCACCTGATGAAATACCGGGAGCAATTGTTTTGACTCGATCATGGGAGGTTTTCAGACTAGGGCCATTTAACTTAGGAGGTATTTCATTAGGACCTTTAATTGTAGATCGTCGCTCTGCAGAGTTAGGTATTAAAACTTCGACTTTGATTTTTACTGTTATCCACAGTGTGAATTTGATGCTAATTACAACACCTCCTGAAGACCTTGTGTGGGCAATAAGGTGGTTTTTTGCGCCTTTAGCTTTATTGGGATTCCCTTTAGAAAAACTATCATTTCAACTGCTTTTGGCGTTAAGGTTTTTACCTTTAGTTCAAGAGGAGCTCCAAAACCTATTTCGTTCAATTGGTGTAAGGGCAATTGATTTTAAAAAATTGGGACTAAAAAGTTCATTGGGTTTATTTGTATCCTTAGGTGAAAGACTTTTGTCAAATATCTTGCTTAGGGCAGAACAGGGTGCTGATTCTTTAATGTCAAGGGAGAGGCTTTGGCTTTCGTCAGAACAACTACGACCTAGTATTGTTTTTAATTCTAAATATTTGTGGATTAATTTAAGTTCGATTTTTCTGCTTTTGATAGCTATTATCTTACGTTGTCTGTATGGTACATCTTAATAAAAAAAAATTCAGATTTGAACGCTGAACGCTATCTAAATCATCCAACTTTTGGAATGCTATATCTAGTTTCACCTGCAAGTAAAGGTAGAGACGTATATGCGACTTTATATGCACAAAAAATATTTTTTTTAGTTACCCTACAACCACGGGGAGCAACTTTTGAAGTTATTCCATATATGGATGCTAGACATTATTCGGATATGCATTTGTCTAAATGTAAGAGAGAAAAATCCTCCGATATGGGGGTTTGGCAAGAATTATTTAATCAAACTTTTATGTAGTTCAATTTGACTTGATTTTGACAGGCTCTAATGACTTTAAGCTTATTAATGACTCTTTACCCGCTGGAGTGAATTTACTTGCTGTAAGCAAGGGCCATAATCATGAATCGATACGTAAAATTTTTAGTTATGGGCAGTTGGATTTTGCTGAAAGTCGTTTGCAAGAGGCTATTCCAAAAAAAAATAATCTGAATGATCTTAAGCAACTTCGATGGCATTTTGTTGGGACATTACAGAAAAATAAAGTTAGAGGAGTGATCAAAGAATTTGAATTTATTCATTCTGTTGATTCTTTGCCTTTGCTTGAACGAATTTCTAGAATTTCACAAGAAGAAGAAAAAACTCCAAGTATATTTTTACAAGTAAAATTTAGAGAAGACCCAAACAAGGGTGGATTTTTAAAGCAAGATGTTTTGAAAAGTTGGTCCAAGATTATTTCTTTGAAAAATATTAATTTGATTGGACTAATGACGATTCCACCTTTGGCTCTTAACTCTTCTCAAAGAAAAGATTTATTTTGTGAATGTAGAAAATTTGCAAATCATTTGGAATTAAAGGATTGTTCAATGGGAATGAGCAACGATTGGCAAGAGGCTGTAGAAGGTGGTTCTACTTGGATTCGCTTGGGATCTCTCTTGTTTGGCAAACGTCAGATTTAGATAAATTGTATAAGATATGAAAAAACTAATAAAAAAGCTTGCCCCTTAAGATAAGGAACGTTATTTAAGTATATGGTTCATACTTCATGTTGTTGAAGATGTATCGATTGTTGGCTTATCCAACTTTTTAACAAATCATCCCAAGAGGAGTAACTGGTGTCGCTTATTTCCCGTCTTCGTGCTGTCGTCGCTGGCGATGACTTTTTAGATAGTGATTTTGATGAGCTCGATTACGAAACAAGTGATGACTTTGAGAATTTCAATAGAGGCAACAAAGAAGGAAGTGGACAAATGGCAACAATCTCTCAGACCAATCCTTTTGATGGAAGGAGTGGTTTTACTTCTTCAAATGTCATTGGGATGCCAGGGATATCAACAAATGATTCTGAAGTTAGTTTAATGGAGCCGCGTAGCTTTGATGAAATGCCAAGAGTGATCCAAGCTTTAAGGGAGCGTAAAACAGTTATTTTAAATCTCACAATGATGGAGCCTGACCAGGCTCAAAGAGCAGTTGATTTCGTCGCAGGTGGAACGTTTGCTATAGATGGACATCAAGAAAGAGTCGGTGAAAGTATTTTCCTTTTTGCCCCTTCTTGCGTAACAGTAACTAATTCATTTCAAGAGGAAGCCTCCCCTTCAAGCATGAGTGATAAAGGTACTGATTTGATTTCCAAGGAGACCTCGCCTGCTCCAGAGCCTGCATGGGGGGAGACAGTAGCTACAGCTCTTTGAATAATAAATAGATTGAAAATTTCTATTGGGATAATTGGTTTTGGCAGTATGGCTAAAGCTATTGTTTCACCTCTTTTGGAAAGAGGTGAATACCATCCTCAACATGTTTTAGGAATTGTTGGTAGTAGTTCAAGTATTTCATCTGCATTGAATGATCTTCCAAAGGAAGTAAAAGTCGTATCTAGTGAAGATTCTTTGTCTAGAGAAGTATGGAATGCTCCTTTGAAAATATTGGCTGTAAAACCTCAACAATTCAACAAAATCAAAGAATCTGTCTCGTCATTTCAATCGAACGATCAGTTCCCTAAACCATTATTAATTTCAGTGTTAGCTGGAATAACATTGGAAAGGCTTACGAAAGCTTTCCCTGGACACACATGTGTGAGAGCGGTGACAAATACCCCTTCTCTTGTCGGCCAGGGCCTCACTGGTTTAGCTTGGGAAGATGACATAACTTTGGATCAAAAGAAAGTTGTTAGAAAGATTTTTGAACCTATTAGTGAAATTTACGAGTTAGATGAGCAAAAGCTTGATTCATTTTTGGCTTTAACTTCTTCGGGACCAGCATATATAGCTTTAGTAGTTGAAGCAATGGCTGATGGTGCTGTTGCCGCAGGATTACCACGACACTTGTCTAATCAATTAGCTCATAAAACTCTTTCAGGCACTGCATCGCTACTAAGTGAAAAGAGATTGCATCCTGCGGAACTTAAAGATATGGTTGCCTCGCCTGCCGGTACTACAATTAGCGCTCTTCGACACCTTGAACTTGCGGGCTTGAGATCCGCCTTGATTGAAGCAGTTGTTTTAGCAGCTCAGAGGAGTCGTCAATTGGCTGATGAGGTTTCGAGTTAGATGACCTAAGCACGTTTGAATATAGAGTTTCAAGTGAGTCAATATTTTGTTGAAGTGTATATTTTTCTTCTACTCTCAAACGTGCACGTCTACCTAATTCGTGGGTAAGTACCGGCTGATCGCGTAAAACAGGTAAAAGGGTCCTTAATTGAGAAGTAACTCCCTCAGTGTTCAGTATTATTCCTGCTCCATTTTCAAGGACTTCCCCATCTGCTCCCGCATCTGTTGCGACGCATGCTGTCCCAGTTGCCATAGCTTCGAGCAAGGCGATAGATAATCCCTCTACAAGACTTGGAAGTAAAAAGACCTCCGCGATTTGAAGAAGAGCGACTCTTTTACTTTGATCGGCTTCGTATCCCCACCAAAAAACATTATCCTCTTTATTGAAGATTGAATGATTTTCGAGTGTTGGCCTTAGTGGGCCATCTCCTACTATTACTAGTCGACATCCTTTTGGCTGAACAAATCTCCATGCACGTAGCAATGCTTCAACATTTTTTTCAGAAGCGATTCTGCCCATATAGATAAATATTCTCTCAGGACCAAGCTTTTCCCTTATTTTAAGTTGAAGCTCATTTTGATAATCACTTTGTTTAAGAGGGTTCCATTTCTTTATGTCAATTCCATTAGGGATTACTTCGAGTCGGCTCTCTTTTACTCCAAGCTTTGCGAGAACTTCTGCTTGCAAATCTGAAAAAACAATTACTTTGTCATACTTAGCTAATGATGGTGCATAAAGTTGGTAGGTAAGTTGCTGTGTATTAGCAGTAAGATTTCTGAGCTTTGAATCGAAAGCTGGGTGAAAAGTTGCGATCAAAGGTAAATTAAGTTGATGACAAAGCTCAGGTAGTCGAAAATCTAATGGAGAAAGTGTCAGACTTGCATGTACTAAATCAGGTTTAAGTCTTGAGAGAGATTCTCTAAGCTCTCTTTGGGCATTTAAAGAAGGGATTGTGTAAACCTGAGATTTAATTAAGTAAGGAAGACTTACATCAGGATCATTTGCAAGTAGAGAAGTTTTATTATTTCCATCTCTCATTGGGTTATCAAAGTGAATAAAACTTGTTTGATAACCTCTTTCTTTAAGCTCTTCAGTCGTGCTAAGCCCGTAACAAACGTTCCCGCAAAAAGGTGTTTTTTTGCCTAGCCAGGCGATATGAGTCAAACTCTATAAAAACCGGTATTTTAAATTAGCAGCAATCGTACTTTCTTCTCCAACTATTGTTAATAGTTAAATAATTTATAAATAAGATTTTTTAAAAATTTTTTGTTAAATACAAAGTACTACATGGTACTTAGATCATTACTAACTATTACTTCTCTCATCATTTGAAGAGATGTAATTTTTTTTTGTAAATGAGTTTCAATCCAGGTTTCAACAATTCTTAGTAGTTTTAACCAGACATTCTTAGGACCTAATAATTTCCCATTACTGTGAAAAGGTATTTTCTCAAGTAATAGTCTCTGAAGTAAAGCAAGTTCAGATGGATTCAGTTCTGCACTTGCATTGGGTATTGTTCCAATAGCAAAACCTTCTTCAGGGATAAAGCTGCACTTCCAGTTCCATTCTCCAATAGGGGGTATCAGTCTGGCACCAGAATGACAACAGTTTTGAAGTGGCAAGCAATATCCACCTAGAGCCAATAAATGAACACACGATTGAACGCCTATTGCTAAAGCTTCTAATGAATTAAATTCTGTTTTATGTAAGTTATTTAGTCTATTTAAATGGATTAAAACCAATTTAAGTAAATCTTTTTGAGGATCTTCATTCCCAACCATAATCAAAATTAGCTCTGAAATTGCTTGTGCTGCTGAAAGTGTTTCGATGTTTTTCCCAAGATTCCCATAACTTTTAAGAATCTTTATTTGTGTAACTCGCCTAAGATTTCTTTTCCCGACTATGTGTAAGTCTAAAAAATTAAAAGGTGATGTTGCTCCAAGTCTACTTTTGGGTTTTCTTGCTCCTGGTATAGCAAGACGAGATATTCCATTTTCTTCACTAAGTATGGTTAATAGCCTGTCATTCTCTCCTAGAGGTCCAACTTTTAAAGACAGTCCTTTCATCCTTTGATTTAAACTCATTATTCCTCTTTCTTTTGTTCTTGGGTAATTTCAAATCCAAAACTTGTCCCAATATATGTTGATCCCGCTTCAATCATTTCTATTGCTTGATCAAAAGTTTTAATACCTCCAACAGTTTTAATTGAGCAGCGATTTTTAACAATTTTAGAGACATGATTGGTTTGATCTTTTGACGCAGATGGCCCAAAACCATTACCTATTTGAATTCCAATTGCGCCCGCATCAATTAAGGCATCAATTGCCAAGGAAAGTTTTGATAAGTGTAAGAGTGTATTTGCATCAATTATTACTCTTACGGGAATACCAAGTTCACTTATTTGATTTATTTCCTCAGCAAATAGTTCTATATTTCCTTCTTTTAATGCATAATAATTTGGAACAAGATCTAACTCTTCTGCTCCTTTTTCTATTGCATACTCGGCTTCTTTTAGTTTGTTAGAAGTTGGGATAAACCCAAAAGGAAAGGCTATTACTGAGATTAATTTTGTAGTACTTTTGCTGCCTAACCTTTCACGCGCAATTGATAGATTGGAAAGACTAGTACACAAACCTGCAAAGCCAGTTTGCTTAGATGCATCACAAACTTGAACAATCGTTTCTTTATCAAAATGAGGATTTAGGACTGCTTGATAAATCACATTAGCAATATTGGCATGAGCTTCTTCCACGCTATTTTTAATCATTTGAAAGAAGTATCTAAATTTTTTCTTGGATTACGCCATATCCTCCATGATTTCTCTTGTAAATAACTCGCAAAGCTGATCCTTTTTCCTCTCTAAATAAATAGAAGTCATGATCAATCAAGTCTAATTGGACTCTTGCTTGATCAATAGTCATAGGAGTCATCTCAAAATATTTGCGTCTTACTCCTGGACTAGGCAAATGCGGTTCTTTTCCTTTAATTAGCAAATGATCCGAGGAAGAAAAATTTTCAGTTTCTTCGTTTTGGACTGATTTCGTTGACTGATTATTATGAACATTATGACTGTTATGTCGCTCTTTGTACTTACGTAATTGCCGTGCAAGTTTATTTGCTACTAAGTCGATGCTTGCATAAAGATTTTCACTTCTTTCTTGGGCTCTTATTACTGTTCCGTTTGCAAAGACAGTCACCTCAGCTGTCTGTTGTGGCACGCGAGGATTTCGAGCGACTGAGAGGTGGACATCAGCTTCTTGCACCATTTCTTGGAAATTGTGAGTTGCTTTATCAATTTTTGTTTTGGTGTAATCACGAAGTGATGGAGTTAATTCAAGATTGCGTCCATGGATAAGAAGCTTCATTCTGTTTCGCCTGAGTCAGGGCCTAATAGCAACTTAGATCTAACCCCTCAACTTGCACAATCTTCTTCCGCTTTTCTTTTTGAACCTAAAAATATTGTGCCATTTGAGACGGCCTTAGGTTGGCAGAAGAATTTTCAAAAAAACCTTATTGAGGAACCGTTCTCACCCCAAGCAGTATGGCTTCTTGAACATTTTTCTTGTTTCACAATGGGTAGAGGTAGCGATAAAAAAAATTTGTTGTTCGAGGAAAATAATTCTCCTTTGCCAGTTTTTAGTATTGAGAGAGGAGGTGAAGTTACGCATCACATGCCTGGGCAGATCGTTGGATATCTGGTTCTAAATTTAAGTCTTCACAAAAAAGACTTATCTTGGTATTTGAGAGAATTGGAGCAAGTGCTGATTGATGTTCTTGACTTGTTGGGAATAGAGGGGAAGAGGGTAGATGGCTTAACAGGAGTTTGGTGTGAAGATAAAAAGGTTGGTTCAATAGGAATTGGTTGCAAGAGATGGGTGACTCAGCATGGATTTTCACTAAATGTAGATTGTGATCTAATTGGTTTTGAAAAGATAATTCCTTGTGGACTAGATAAAGTGAAAGTAGGGAAATTGAGTGATTGGATACCTGGCATCAAAGTCTGTGACGTTAAGCCTCTTTTAAGGGAATCTGTTAAAAGACGTTTTAAATTGAACTGGGAAAAATAAATCAACCTCTTTAAATATCACTAAAAAAATAACAAATTATTTTTTGGCTATGACAAAAACTAACTCACAAAAAAATATATTTTCTTCTGAGGATGCTTTGGCTTTTTGGATCCCTAATAGGAAAGAGGAACAAGCAATTAATAGAAGATCTCATCTTAATAAGATCACTCAAGTTGATGAGATTTGGGAACTATTAAAACTTCAGTTAGGGGAGGTATTGGCGGTTGATTCACCACATACTTTCCACCCAGAAAGCTTTACATATGAAGAACTTGCAGAAAATATTTCTATGGCAGCATCTGCTTTTTCTCAGGTCGGAGTAGAACCTGATGAGGTGGTCGCTCTTTTTGCCGAAAATAGTCCTAGATGGCTCATCGCCGATCAAGGTCTTATGCGAATAGGGGCAACAGACTCTGTTAGAGGTGCGACTGCCCCGCCAAGTGAACTTAGATATATTCTTGAAGACTCAAATGCGGTTGGATTGATTGTTCAAAATTCCGATGTATGGGAAAGACTTTCGCTTAATGATGATCAAATCAATAGTTTGAAATTTGTTCTTCAACTTGAGGGTAAAGCTTGTGAAGGCGTTTTTGAATGGGAGACTTTTTTGAAGAAAGGATTGAATATAGAAAATGTAAGTAAACAGGAGAAAATAATTGATAGGCAAACAAAAAGAATAGCAACCATTTTATATACTTCTGGAACGACTGGTAAACCTAAAGGAGTTCCACTAACACATTCTAATTTATTACATCAAATTAGGTCTCTTGCTTGCGTAGCGAACCCTTCTCCAGGTGCGCCTGTATTAAGTGTCTTACCAATTTGGCATTCATATGAACGTAGTGCAGAATATTATTTTTTTTCTTGTGGTTGTACTCAAACATATACATCAATTAGGTATCTTAAGGAAGATTTGCCAAAGGTTAAGCCAATAGTAATGGCAACAGTTCCAAGGCTTTGGGAGTCAATAAAGTTAGGGTTTGAGGATGCTGTAGATAAAATGCCGAGACTGAGAAAGACCTTGATAAAAAGTGCGATTTCTAATAGTAAGGCATATAAATTGGCACGAAGAAAACTTTATTTTTTAACTATTGAGAGTGTTTCTAGTTTTGAACAAATTATCTCTTGTATAGAGATAATTTTACGGTACCCCATTCATAGAATTTCCTCTATTTATTTATGGCCAAAAATCCTTACCAAGATTTGTGGAGGAAAATTGAGATTCCCAATTAGTGGTGGAGGTGCAATTGCTCCGCATATTGATTCTTTCTTTGAAGCTTTAGGTGTTGAATTGTTAGTTGGTTATGGTTTAACAGAAACTAGTCCAGTCCTCACATGTAGAAGGCCTTGGAGAAATATACGTGGGGGTGCAGGTCAACCATTGCCAGAGACTGAGATAAAAATAGTAGATCCTGAAACATTCCAAATAAAAAAACTGCGTCAAAAAGGTTTGGTTCTTGCGCGTGGTCCTCAAATAATGTCTGGTTATTTAGGGAAACTATCTGAATCGAAGAAGGTTTTAGATGCTACCGGCTGGTTTAATACTGGAGATTTAGGGATGTTGCTTTCTGATGGATCCTTAATCCTGACTGGAAGAGCAAAAGATACGATTGTGCTAAGTAGTGGAGAAAATATTGAGCCTGGACCTTTGGAGGAATGTTTGATTGCTAGTCCATTGATTGAGCAGGCTTTGCTATTGGGCCAAGATCAAAAATATCTTGCTGCTTTGATTGTTCCAAGAATTGATCACGTAAAAGAATGGCTGGCAGAAAGGAGTGTGAATTCAAAAGTTGATCTTGGAATATCTTCTGAAAATTATGAATTAAGACAATCTCTAAAATTGGAAATGAATCAAGCACTGGCAAATCGTCTTGGATCTAGAAGAGAAGAGAGATTATTTTCAATTGCTTTGGTAGAGCCATTTACAATAGAAAATGGCTTGTTAACGCAAACTCTTAAGCAAAAACGTGAAAAAATTATCCAACGTGATTTGAAACTTATAAATGAAATATATGGTTTGTAATTTGTTTGTTTGGCCAATTAAATTGACCAATACTATGTTTTACTGAGACTCTATGGGTCGAATCATGATTTATTGATCAGGTGGACTCAATTTCTATAAAACGTTCAATAACTGTCAGAGCAGTTGTAACTCCTTCATGGAAAGAGGAGGCTGAACGTGAATTAAGTAATGCAATATCAGCAATAGATCAGCAACTTGGTGAATTAGAAAAAGAAGGACAACAAATTGTTGATGGTATTAGACGTCAGAGCTCTAATCCCCTTGACCCAAGAGTTCAAGAGCAAGTCGCTCAAGTTCAGAACCAAGTTGCTTCGAAGAGATCAGAATTTGAAGAACAAAAAAGAAATCTTCTGGCACAGCAATCTCAAGTTCGTGAGTTGGAGATGGAACAAATCGTCGAGCAAGGACAAATTGACAGCTTTTGTGATTTAAAAGTTGGTGATAACTTAGTCAGTAAAATGGGTGTGAGTATTTTGGTCAGAGATGGCGTAGTAGAGGCAATTGATCAAGATTGAAATTTGGTCGAACTATAATTAATCCAAAAATAATTTTTGATATTAAGAAGAAATCCACATAAAAAAAACTATCGTTGTAAGGACACTCATGTAGAACTAACATTGGTATGTATTGATACTTGCAAAGCTTCTAGATAGAAAATTTTGAAGCCTTGCCACAAACTCTCCATAAAGGAAATAGGAACAAATTATGGCCACTCATGACATCTTTATGCCTGCTTTAAGTTCAACTATGACTGAGGGCAAAATAGTTGAGTGGCTAAAAAAACCTGGAGATAAAGTTGAAAGAGGTGAGTCAGTTTTAGTTGTTGAGTCAGATAAAGCTGATATGGATGTTGAGTCTTTCCAAGATGGCTTTCTTGCTTCGATCGTGATGCCTGCAGGCAGCTCTGCACCTGTTGGAGAGACAATCGGATTGATCGTTGAGACAGCAGATGAGATCGCTGCAGCTCAAGCAAATGCACCTTCTCCTTCCCCTCAATCAGGTAGTCAAGAAAAAGAGAGTTCATCGCCTCAAGTTCAAGAAAAACAAGCCTCTGTTGACTCTCCTAAAGCGACAGTAGTTACAAAGGCATCTCCTGCACCTCTTGTTTCAGAATCCTCTGTAAATCAGGATCAGTTTTTAAATGATGGTCGAATAGTCGCTTCCCCAAGAGCTAAAAAACTTGCTTCTCAAATGGGAGTGAATTTGGCAACTGTTAGGGGCTCAGGACCTCATGGACGAATACAAGCTGAGGATGTTCAAAGTGCAAAAGGGCAACCCATAAGCGTTCCTTGGATTGCAGAAAGTAATGCTCCAGCGAAAATCGTTTCTGACGTGCCTCGCATAGAAAAAAAATCTGTTGACTCTGGTAAGCCACCTGCTCCAGGGAAAAGTTTTGGATCTAGAGGGGAAACAATTGCATTCAATACTCTTCAACAAGCTGTAAATCGGAACATGGAGGAAAGTTTAAATACTCCTTGTTTCAGAGTTGGATATTCAATTCTTACTGATGAATTGGATGATCTTTATAAACAAGTTAAACCGAATGGAGTAACTATGACTGCTTTACTTGCTAAAGCAGTTGGCTTAACCCTGGCTAGACACCCCCAGGTGAATGCAGCTTTTAGTTCTGAGGGGATTGCCTATCCTTCACAAATAAATGTAGCCGTTGCAGTTGCGATGGAGGACGGAGGGTTGATCACTCCAGTGCTCCAAAATGCTGATAAGACGAGCCTTGCTGATTTATCTCTACAATGGGCTGATCTTGTTAAGCGTGCGAGGAATAAGCAATTAGAACCGCAAGAATATAGTAGTGGAACGTTTACACTTTCGAATCTAGGTATGTTTGGTGTGGATCGTTTTGATGCAATTCTGCCCCCAGGGACTGGAGCAATTTTAGCGGTAGGAGCTTCATTGTCTAAAGTTGTTGCTTCTAAAGATGGTTCAATTTCAATCAAAAAGCAGATGCAAGTAAATCTTACCGCTGATCACAGAGTGATATATGGGGCTGATGGAGCACTATTCCTGAAGGATTTGGCATACTTAATCGAAAAGAACCCTTATAGCCTCTCGTCTTGAGATTTAATTAGTTGAGCCACAAGTTATTTTTTCTTAATTTAATCTGATTTGATGTGTTAGATCAAAAAGATAATCTTTTAAGCTCATATGACTATGATTTACCAAATGACTTAATTGCTCAATCACCTACTAAGAGTAGGCATGATGCAAAATTGATGATTGTTAAAGATGGTCTCGATGATTCTTTAAACCTTGTGCATGCAAAGGTATGGGACATAAAGGATATCTTGAAGCCTGGCGATCTTTTAGTTGTTAATAATACGCGAGTTGTTAAAGCAAGATTGAAAATTCGAATGTCAGGAGGAGGGGCAGGTGAATTATTGCTAATGGAACCGAGGGGTGATGGACGATGGCTTTGTCTTGGTCGTCCTGCTAGGCGTATGAGAGGAGGTGATCAATTGTGGTTGGATACGTCACCAGATAATTCTTTAATCTTGAAAGTTATTGATAAGGATGAGAGAACAGGCGGAAGAATTATTCAATTTCCAAATGAGTTGACTAGTTGGACGGAAATGGAAAATCTACTTGATTTATATGGAGAAGTCCCATTGCCTCCATATATAGATAAAGACAAATCTAGTGGTCATGAGGAAAGCTATCAGACTAGATTTGCTTCGAAACCAGGAGCCATAGCTGCTCCCACAGCGGGCTTACATCTAAGTGATGAACTTATAGAAAATTTAAAAACGAGAGGTATTAAAATTACTCAAATTACTTTGCATGTCGGCTTAGGAACTTTTAGACCATTAGAGAAAGAAGATCTATCTCAGTTGCATTTACATAGTGAGTGGATAGAGGTTACTGAAGAGACCATCAAAGCGATAATTAATTGTCAGGAGGATGGGGGAAAAGTCTTTGCTGTTGGCACTACAAGTGTGAGAGCCCTTGAGGCTGCTTATCTTTCAGGAAGAGGAACTTTGAAGCCGTATGAAGGTAAAGTGGACTTGGTAATTAAACCAGGATTTAAATTTTCCGTCATTGATGGATTGCTCACTAATTTCCACCTACCTAAAAGTTCTCTATTACTTTTAGTTAGCGCTCTAATTGGTCGAAAACGTATGTTGAAACTTTATAAGCATGCTATTTATAACAATTATCGATTTTTCTCTTATGGAGACGCGATGTTGATAACACCGGAGTCAGTTATATAAACTCAAAAGTCAAGCTAATGATGGTTCTTTGATAACGCCTGTAGGAACAGTCTCAAACATTACGGATGAGATATATCTTTCGGCAAGATCAGGTAGAACTACAACGATTGTCTTTCCTGAGAACTCTTCTCTTTCGGCTAGTCTTACAGCCACAGCGGCAGCAGCACCACATGATATACCAACTAGTAGACCTTCTTCTTGTGCTAAACGTAATGCCATTGCAATAGACTCATCATTAGAGACTTGCTCAACTTGATCGACTACGGATAAGTCAAGATTTTTAGGAATAAAACCAGCCCCAATCCCTTGAATTTTGTGAGGTCCTGGTTTTACTTCTTCTCCATTGAGAGTTTGTGTTATTACTGGGCTATGAGTGGGCTCTACGGCAACAGATAATAATGAATGATTTTTTTCTTGTTTTATGAAACGAGAAACACCTGTTATTGTGCCACCGGTCCCGACGCCAGCGACTAAAACATCAATTTGACCATCGGTATCATCCCAAATTTCAGGACCTGTTGTTTTGAAATGTATTTCTGGATTAGCTGGATTATCAAATTGTCCTGGCATGAAGTATTTTTGAGGGTCGCCATCTGCTATTTCCTTCGCTTTCGCAATGGCGCCAGGCATTCCTTTTGCTGCTTCAGTAAGTATTAATTCAGCACCAAGAACAGCCATCATCCTACGACGTTCAATTGACATGGACTCAGGCATCGTGAGGATTAACTTGTAGCCTCGAGCAGCGGCTGTGTAAGCAAGGGCTATTCCAGTATTCCCTGATGTAGGTTCAATAATGACTTTATCTTTATTGAGTAAACCTTTCTTTTCAGCATCCCAGATCATATTTGCTCCTATTCTGCATTTGACACTGTAGGCAGGGTTACGGCCTTCTATCTTTGCAAGTACCGTTGCTTTTGCGTTTTTTGTGATCTTATTAAGTTTGACCAAAGGTGTATGACCAATAGCAAAACTATTGTCTTCATAGATTCTTGACATTTTTTAAATGACTTAATTAACTAATACTCTAAATCTATATAAAAAATTCACTAATTGGTTATTTAGACAATTTTTGTTAGTGATTTTTTTATATTACTGAATTAAATCTTGACCATAATTCATCTTCATTTTCTAGCCCTACTGACACTCTTAATAAGTGTTCCGAGACCCCATGACTTTCAGCCCATTTCAATTCTTTATAGTGAGCTAACTGAACATAGGGACAAACCAATGTAAAATTTGTACCTAAACTTGGTCCTTTGTTTACTCTTAATGAATCATAAACTCTTTTTGATTCTTCAATTCCCCCTTTAAGTTCAAATGATAATAGACATCCATAACCACCTCCTTTCTTTAATAGCGAATTGAAATTTTTGCAATATTGAGGATGTAAGACCTTTGAAATTTCTTTTTTTGTTTCTAATTTTTCTTTGAGCTTTAAGCAAGATATATTTAATCTTTGTATGCGATCTTTTACGTCTCGACTGGTTTTTTCTAACTCGATAGCATCTGAATCAGATAGAGTAGATAACGCAACTTTGGGAATCATCTCAGCTAATTCTTTTTTCCATTTTGAATAAGGACTTACGACAGTACTGCCAGCAAGAATATCTCCTCTTCCAGCGAAACTTTTTGTAAGTGAACTAAAAACAATATCTGCATAAGGAGTTAGATGAACATTTAGAGATGAACCGATCGTATCGTCAACGATGACTGGTATGTTTTTATCTTGAGCTAACTTAGAAATAGATATCAGATCAACGCATTGTAATAATGGGTTGCTAGGGATCTCTATGATTAATGCAGCTGGATTTTTTTTATCCAGCTCTTCTTTTATATGGCTTAATTTTGTTTTTACGATGAGATCACTTCCTTGGAAAATGATCTGAGGCAGTTTAAGTACATCAACATATGGAAAGCCTATTTGAAGCGTCGAAGAAGTTCCTTTAATACAATTTATTGCTGAAAGAATAGTCGTTAAGGCAGCCATGCCTGAACGATGTAGTCGTATTAGACTACTATCACAATTATATATATTTGCTAATCGCTTAAGAATCTCTTCTCGTGCGTAATGACCATCAGAAATGGAGGGTTTTTTTTCTTTCCCAAGGGCAATTGCCGCTTCACGTGACGACAGCCCAAGACCAGTGTGTTGCCAGAAGGCTTTTGCGGCAAGAGCATTTCTTTGATCAACAATTAGACAGGAAATACCAAGAAAATCTTTTATTTTTGAAAAACAATCAGAATCTTTCAGAAGACAATATTTTTGTGCACTTAAAGCAGAGGCGCTATTGGGATAAGGCCAGCTACTCTGATGTGATTCACTATGAAATAAAAGTGATTTCCTGGCTATCTCAGCAACAAAAGGATTAAATCCGAATCTAGGGTAGATTGCTTTTAATGAATTTATGCAGGCTGGAACCTTTTCTTCGTAGGCGATGACATCTTCCCATCTTGGTAAGGCAACAGATACGGCATGTGGCCGACTAGGAAGAGGCTCCCCTAAGTCTTTGGCACTCCAGCAAGGGTCATTAAGTAAATTTCGTTCAGTCAAGAGATGTTTCCTAATGCTTGATTTAAATCAGCACTTAAGTCCTCAATATCTTCACATCCGACGGAAAATCGAATAAGTGAATCAGTAATTCCAATCTTTAATTTTGTTTCTTGGGAAACTGAAGCGTGCGTCATTGTCGCAGGGTGGCAAACAAGGCTTTCAATTCCTCCGAGACTCTCTGCCATTTTGAAATAATGAAGACTTTTGCAAAATGAATAAGTTTGGGCTTGAGTTGCTTTCAAAGTGGCAGTAACAATTGCTCCTCCCATAGCCATTTGCCTTTGTGCTAATTCACATTGTGGATGATCACTTCTGAAGGGATATCTAACTAATTTTACTGCTGGATTATCGGCTAATTGATTAGCTATTTTAGATGCATTATTAATTTGTTTTTCTAAGCGGAGTGGAAGAGTTTTGATCCCTCTAGTAATAAGCCAGCAATCAAAAGGAGAAGGATTTAAGCCAAGAGCTTTTTGGGCGAAATTTAGCTTGTCTCTCCATACGTTACTCTCGGTGCATACCGCACCTCCAAGTGCATCTGAGTGACCATTGATATACTTGGTCGTGCTAGTCAGAGACAAGGTTGCTCCAAGCTTAAGAGGCCTTTGTAATAGAGGAGTTGCAAAAGTGTTGTCTACAACAACAGGAATTTGCAGTTTATTTGAGAACTGACAAATTTCCTCAATATTAATGATTTTAAGGAGTGGGTTAGTCGGACTTTCGATCCAAATCATCGCGGGTTTGTGATTTGAAATGACTTCTTGAAAATTGGGTTTAGTGAAGTCTATCCATTGAGTTTTTAATCCAAAGCGATTAAAAACTTGTTCAAATAATCTCACCGTACACCCATAAAGGTTCTCCTCACAAAGGATTAAGTCTCCAGCCTTAAGAGAGGAAACTATTGCTGTAATTGCAGCGACTCCAGAACTAAATACACTCGCGAACTGACATTCTTCCAGGTCAGACAAAACTGATTCAAGAATTCGAAAATTTGGATTTCCTGAACGGGTGTAGTCAAAGCCACCTTGATTGCCATGAACGAACGTTGAGGTTGGGAAGATCGGAGGCATTATTGATCCTGTCTCTCCAGAAAAATTTTCTTTGTGATGAATGACTCTTGTGTTTACCCCAGTGCTGAACTCCTTGCCTCTTTTTTTTACTGATCCCATATCCTTTGAGTTGTTTTTTCTATAGGCTATAGAAAAACATGAAAAAGCCCCTAAAAAAAGGGGCTCTATAATTAAATTTAATGAGAAAGAAGCTATGTATAGCCCTATACCTTTCTTGTGTAATACATAAATTCAGCTATGGCAGTTAATTCAAAAGAAAATTATGTTGGACTTTAGTTTGACTGAATATTCCACAGATCGCACAATACACGCGAAATTAATCTGATTGGCTATCCGTACAAATTCATTATCACGATTATCTTGTTTAGGAGCGAGCATTAAAAAAACTAAGAAAATCAAATTAGTTTGCGATGTATTTAATCGAAAGTATTTTTCATAATCAAATCTTGATGACTTTCCTGATTGCATCAATATGGATCGTTCCAGGCTTTGTATTTACCATAATGACAAATCAAAAATTCAAACGAAGAGAACTTGCAAGACAAGCTAGGAGAGTCTCAAAACTTTATCCTTCTTCTTAGTTTGGAAAGATCAAAAGTAATAGTTCATCGTCTTGAAAAAAATCTGCGAGTTTAATCATTGATTAAAGAGCTTAGGATATTTAGCAAAAGCTCCTTACGAGATTTGTATAACTCAAGTATCTCTCTCACTGACTTATAAAATAAACTAATAGGTAAAAATAACCCGAACTGGTTAGCCCTACATCGACCGACCTATGAGAAAAAAGAACTAACTTCTAAAATAATTATAATCTCAAATAAGGAACTAGAAAACGATTAGCTATGCACGCAATAACTAAAATTACTGCTACTAAGCTGTTGCTTCTTTTTAATCTGCCAGCAATCCTTTTATTGGCCGGGGCTTTCGAAATTGGTTCTTCAGTACTTGCATAATTATGACTTCATTTCAAGAAAGATTTATCGAATCAAAAGTTAAAAAGTATATTCCTCTTTTTGTTGTTGGTAAGCTAGCTATATTTACAGAGTTTCTTCTTTACATGATGCAGAGGTAAGAAATGACAACACAAGAAAGAATTAAAGCTGCTGAACTACGAATTAAAGAACTACAAACTCTTATTCGATACTTGAAGAACGAGAAGTGAAATCTATTAAGAAGTTTTTCCAAGCACTGAAAATTTTTTGATAGGCTTTTTAAGAATTTAAGTTACTTGTACCACTCAGAGTCTTCTAGAAGATTTGAATACTCGTTGTAATCAAAAAACAGGTCTTCCTCTAATACTTCTTCCAGAGTGATTCTATGGAAATAAGTCATGCTTCACCTCGAAAAGGTGAGTTGTAATAAGCTTTGTTGACTGTATAAAGTGTGTAAAGAGATACAGCGATCCCTAAAAAACCTACAACTAGGATTGGAGAGAATGATGGAAAATCATAAGTAGGAATTGAAGTCAAAATGATATAAATGATGACTAATATGTTCTAGAGCATCTGCATGCTTTTTGATTGAGGCTTGTACGACAAAATTTTACGCTTAACACGACAAAGGCTAAGGATTAAAAAACTCAGTAAGTGATAAATCATTTCTTTTTAACAACGCAAAAGTTGTACCCTTGTAATCTTTGCATATACGTAAGTCGGGAGATAATACAGTTGTATCTAGCCAACCTTTTTGAGTCTTTTTTATTTCTGATAGGAAACTAATCTTTTTACCTAGTAACTTTGGACCTATTATTCCTGCTTTTTTAAAGCTAACGTTTATACGTTTTTGATCAATGATTTCTAAGCTAACAAGAATGTTAGTAGAAAATAGCTTTCCGGCAAAACCTTTTGGTCTTAATAAATTTAGTCCTCTACTTCTCTTTGGCTCAAGTATCTGTAAGTTATCTAATAGCGGTGAATGATTTAAAAGAGGTGAGTTAGAAGTACTCCATCTAAGTTCCCATACACCTGTGAGCAGATCAATTTGTTTTGTTATGTCTACAGAGGATTCGCTTTCAGCTAATTTTATGAGCTCTACGATCTGATTTGATTTAGGGGTATGTTCAAGAACTTCTATCAATTTTGATACTGCATTCATGATTATTGTTTGTTTAAAACCTACAGTTGTTCGATATTTATCTGGTTGACATAAAGAACGTGTGGCTGGTCTTTACTCCCCTCACTTGCTTGAATCCATTCTTTGTACTCTTCTGTTAGAGCTTTTTTATCAAGCCCATCAAGTTCCATTAGTCTCTTTGAAGCATCATTCATTGTTACTTCAAGAGTTCTTTTCAAGCTGATAGTTGGAATTTTCATACAAAGTTACCAATTAGAGAGTCAGCTAAAAAAGTGCAAACAACAAAAGCGAAAGTCATCGCTAGTGGTTTTTGAAACAAATCATTAGAAGAGTTCATTGGATTTTTTTAGTAGTGACCAATTGAGCTAACGAAGCATGCTAAAGCTCCGCAATAAATAAAAAACAAACTCATTTCTAATGGTCTGCGACTAAAAAATGAGAGGTAGAAAGTAGTTGATTTCATGTGGGTAGCTAAAACAATTTAAAAAGATTGTTTGCTTTTTTCTTTGCTGCTTTTTGTATACGGCAAAGCTCAGTCATCTCTGGTTTAGGGATGCTGAAAGGGGTAAACAATTTCATAAAATCTCCCTGATACTTATATGTTTTAGGGCATTTAGAGGTTCTCTAGATGTGTAGAACCCCCTAATAAAAAGTCGTACTTTTACTACAACGCACTACCTTTATAGCTTCTTATTATTGGAAGAATTTTTTGATCAACTATGTTTACGCCATATCACGCAATAATGTTTGGGATACTGTTAATAGTTAGCTCTGCCTCAATTTTTCAAATGTCTGCAGCAGAACCTAGTTAGTCATAACAAGTCTAACTAATATTATTTAGAATCATTTTCACTTGTCCTTACTTATCCATACATGAGTATGAAAAGGAACTAAATACATTTAATCATTTTGCAGTTCCAATCCTGGGAAATGCGAAACAGCTTTTATATCCAGAAAGGAATCAATGGGTAAAAGAATTATTTAATCATCTTATGTTTATAGTTAACCGAACGAATAAATCTCATGAAACACGTTTTATTCTCTGATCATATTTATATTCGAATTAAATCAATGAAAAAATTAATTCCATTATTATTTCTCTCATCTGCAACTCTTTACTCCACGATTGGTACATTACCTGTTAGTGCTATGGGCTGCAATTCATCTGCCAACAAAGCCGAGGTGGTTTGTGCTGAAAGTGATTTTGATTGTGAAAAGAAACTAATAGAAGATCGAATCAATTAAAAAAATGTTAATTTACATCCCTGATTTTTACGAATCAATTGTCGAAGCCTGTGAGCGTGGTGAACTCTGGGAGGTTGAACCACCTTCTATTATTCCTACTCAATTAGAAATTGATTTTAACCTTGATCATGCTTAGCCAATTAATCGTTATTTGTTCAGCAGGTTTGCTTGCCCTGGGTGGCATATGGGTATTGATCTCAGGTTTTGATGATGACGATAATGATGGAGATGGCATGACTTTCCCAGAGTTACAAGGATTGGGGACTTAGTCACCGAAATAATCTTTTTAAAGGTCTACTTAATGTTGCTTTTTCTAATAAAGTGAAAGCGAAAAGAAAAGTCTCCTATGGCTAATATTAAATTAAATTCTGGTTCAGATGATGTAGGAACCAAATTCAAGATCATTGGAATTTCAGTTACCTTAGGCTTAAATGCAATCGTTTTTATTTGGTATTTTTTCTTTGCAGGTCTTACCTAAGTCTTGTTTTAATCGATTATTTGTCTATTGATATAGAAGGGTGATTTAAAAATGTGGTCAAAGAAATTACTATCTACGAAACTTTTGATGGGTCAAGGTTTGACTCTCTTCACGAAGCCAATAATTACGAAGATCGTTTAAAGAATCAGGCCATAAGATCGTTATGCAATCACGACTATGACGAATGGGAAGACTATATGTTCACTCTGTCTAAGGAAAACAGCTAAAAAAGGATTTCATTTCTCCATCGCTAAACAGGATTAGGAGTTATGCCGTAAATATCAACAATCTTTTCCCAACTTCATAAAAACCCTTATGGCTTTAATTCTTGAAATCTACAAATTGATTGATAACTGCTTTAAAACTAGAAATCCATCTACCTATTCTTGATGAAGAAGTAAGAGATTTAGTTAAAAGTTCTATTTGTTCTTGTCTCTCTTTGTATTTAACTTCCAGTTCGTTTTTTGCAATAGTAAGGTTTTCTTGTTGAATAGAGCAATCATTCTTTCCTTCCCAGTCGTTGATACTTGCTTCTAATTCTTCAATACTCATAGTCCTGTACTTGCTGATAAGTATTTTTAAATCATCAGGTTCGGGACGCATGAAAAGTGATTTATTAACTAACGAAATCTAACTTGTAAAAAAAATTTCAAGGATGGGTAAACACACTCGTGTTTGGGCTATTTATACTTATCAGGATCATCAGTGGATCTAATCATTTGGATAGAGATCTCTCTAATTATTAGCTGTCATTGGTGTTTGAGGTTTATATCTATCAAGGATTAGAAGAAGCCGTACCGGACCGAATCTTTACCTTAGAAAGCTGATGCTTTACATTTCTTTACATAAATTATTTTCAGTAATGACTTCTTCTTCTTCTTCTTCTTCTTCTCAGGTAATCACTGAGTACGGCAAGCAAAACATCTTTGGCCGTGAAACACAGCCACAGCTTGTCGAGGATTACACAAGTTATCCAGAAGAAGCAGAAAAGACAAATGGTCGTTGGGCAATGGTTGGCTTTTTTAGTCTTCTCGTTTCTTACTTCACAACTGGTCAAATCATTCCTGGAATCTTTTGACTTCTGAATCGCCTTCTGCATCTGGCAACTACGTCAACGTAGTTGAGAAGTTCAAACCAGAAGACGCCGAGAAAACGAATGGACGCTGGGCAATGCTCGGCATGATGGCTCTACTCGGTGCCTACTCAATAACCCACCAAATCATTCCTGGAATCTTCTAAAACAATTAATTATGCAACCATCTAACAAAACAATCCTAGAAAGAAGCATCGGCAGACCAGCCATGATGGCCTTCGTTCTACTAACAGGTATCTACTTAACAACCGGTCAACTTATCCCAGGTGTCGTTTAATGATTACTCAAAACAACAACAACAGAAACATTGATCCTGAAAAGGTAACTGCAGAAAGACTTAACGGTTATGCAGCATTATTTGGATGCATCGCTCTAGTCGGTGCCTATGCCACAACAGGTCAAATCATCCCAGGTTTCGTGTAATGAAAAATCAAACCACTGAAACGTCAAGAGTAGAAGAAGGCAAAGTGATTGCTGAAAGACTCAATGGCTACGCAGCATTTGTTGGCTGCTGGGCACTCATTGGTGCATATCTAACAACCGGTCAGATCATTCCAGGTGTTGTGTAATGAACAAAGCAACGAACTACTGGAAAACAGCAGAGCAAATGAATGGTCGTCTAGCCATGATGGGTTTCTTTGCTGCAGTCATTAACTACGGATTCACAGGTTGGATCGTGCCTGGAATTGTCTAGGAGTCAACTTACAATCTTTCTTTAGCCTCTCCTTTTATTGTAAGGGAGAGGCTTTTTGACTTGAGAAATTAAATGCTTATTTTTAAGAGATCGATTAAGACATGATCGTCTACTAGAAAAAGAACCTTCGCTTCTAATGTCTATCTATTAGCATCTAAGAAATATTTGAATAATGTTTAAAATCTCTCGCACAAAGTGGTTTAAGTCTGCACCAGTAGTCGCAACACTATGGCTTTCTAGTACAGCAGTCATCCTCATTGGAGTGAATTATGTTGCTCCTGACTACTTATTCATGCCGATGAGTTGATAGACCTAGGGCTTTAAGAGCAAAGCCCTACATGACCTAGGTATAAGCAGTCAGTTATTACAACGTTTGTCTAGGTTGGTTTGCCCCCTATTCGTCTTGGGTTTGATAATTCACTAGAAAAAAACAATTCCAATCGAATGTTCAAGATATGAACTGGGAAGAAATTAATATTATCAATTTTATAAGCTGAATATGAAATGAACAAAAGTTAAATAAAAAAGTAAACTTTCCAAACGAATCACAGTCAGAACGTTAAGTGGCTAAAACATAATTCCCAACTTTACTGATATGAGTCATTTGATCTTTGGTGGTTTGTTATCAACCCCCGCTCCCACAGCTCCAATTGTAGGAATTGCTTTTATTGCTTTGTTTGCAATCGTTGGAGTTATGGTTGGACCTGACTATGACGGAATGAATGCGCCCGCATTAGGAGATCCCAAAGATACTAATCAAGGCTAAACATTTCTTGATTAGTAACTCAAATTTTGGGTTGATTAAAAAATCAGTTAGTAGATTTTTAAAGTCTATTAACTGATTTTTAATTATTTCTAGAAAATACCTGGGATGAATTGACCAGTTGTTGCATAAGCGCCTATTCCAGCAACGATGCCTATCATCGCCATCAAACCATTAAAACGTTCAGCACCAGAATTCATGACTTTTTAGAAAAAATAAACTTTAATCATTATGTTGAATGTTCGAGAGCGGAATACCGAACGATCATCAATAAGATTGAATATAAAAAAAGCTTAATTGCATCAAGCTTAGCTAGTCAGTTTTGATATTGTTGTTTTAGTTTCGTTTGGCTGACTGTTGAATGTAGTTGGACTTCTCTTTCAAAGGTTTGATCCCAGTCATCTTCCAAAGAAGTCAAGCTAGCTATAAAGACGCACAGTGATAGGGATATGTGTATGTTTTTGATTAATGTTTAATAGTGTTTCTATAAGTATTTATTATCTGGTTTTGTATTCAGATATACGATAAACAAGCTTAGTAGAAGACATTGAAGATGCCTGTGGCCACGTATCTGAAGGATAAGCAAAAGAAAATTGAATCAAAATATCATCAAGTTGCCAAACAATTTGAATCGAAATATGAGCTAATCCATCGGAAGGTAACCTCAAGGTTTCATAGAGAAGTACCTGAAATAGAACTCGTTCGTTCAAGCCTTAATGATTTGATCGCAAAATCTACAGCATCGGTTGAAAGGAAAATAAAATCAAAAAGTAAAACATCTATCTTCTCTCAAACGTCTACTAAAAAAGGAGCTAACTCTTATCAAGAAAATATTGATTGGACACGAGGTAGATTCTCAGGACAAACAATACAAATCGTTGTAAGGGATGGCAAAATAATGGAGAAGGTTTTCTTAACTCCTAAAGGAAATAAGATTTCTGTTAAGAGAAGCGAGTTAGGACTACTGTTGAGATGAATTCTGATTTACAAAATACGGTCATATTCTTACGTTTATATTAATGCCGATTATGCAACGTAACCTGAGATCTATTGATATAAAAGAGATTAGAGGGTGCTAGATTTAGCTGCTCACGCTTTGCTCACAAATAATCCGCACATAGTTGGATTGATACAAAGTGATAGATTTGATTCCTTTAAGCATAGCTAAATTCAAGCGGCGTATGGGGGTAAATGAGTGGTGGCTGTATGAATAATGAGAGTGAAGAAATTTGTGTTGGATATTTAGGTGGTTAACCAAAACCAGTCATATCTGTAAAGAGCGCTTTATTCTCTGCAGATTCAGAGAAACCAAGAAGAACTTCATATCTAGTTTCAGCACCACTATTGAGTTGACCTAACCAATAGTTCAGACCACTAGTATCAGCATCTCTACCTAGAACGTTTTTATAGAGAGTATTGACATATGTTGAATCAGAAACGTTATCTCCATATCGCTCAGCAAATTCAGCTGAACCTAAGAATGAAGAGGCAACAACTCTGATTGTATTTCTTCCAGAACTAAAATTATCTATCCAATAAGCTAGTCCATCTGGATCAGGCAATCGCTTAAATGATGCGTTGTATAAACGGAACATACGACCTGAGTCTGTATTTAAACCTGTGACCTGGTCAAAGGTTCCTTTGATATCAACGATTGCACTGATGTCTCTAAATGAACTTGTTGTTGATTCTCCGGTAAAGGTTAATAAAGGAAGTCCTGTAATATCGTCATAACCAGAATCAGTTTTGATTTGATAAATACCATTGCCTTTGTTGTAGAACTTGTAATCACTAAACTCACCAGTATAAGTTTTGATTACGTCTACCTTTGATTCTTCTACGATTTGATCAGAGAACTGAATGTATTCAATATTTTGAAGAGTATCTGTTCCGTCTATAGCATTGACGTTTTTGTGGATACGTACAACTCCCCTACTAGCACTATTGCCATACGCTCCAATGGCTACAACAGAACCATCGCTAGAGAGACTGACTGAACGGCCTGAAAGGGAGCCTTTATCCCCATCAATATCGGTATTAACTTGAGTCCAATAGTCATTGACATTCTTATAGATACGTACATGTCCACTCCGCCATCCATTATCATCATTAAAATCGCTCCCAATGGCTACAATAGAACCATCGCTAGAGAGACTGACTGAACGGCCTGAATAGTCTTCAGTTGCTTCTCCATCGATATCACTACCAATTTGAATCCAATTATTATTTTTATTCTTATAAACACGAACCTGACCACTATTGTAACCATTCCCATCATTTTGATAGGCTCCAATGGCTACAACAGAACCATCGCTAGAGAGACTGACTGAATTACCTGAATAGTCGGAACTTGCTTCCCCATCAATATCAGAGCCAATTTGAGTCCATATGTTGTTGACGTTTTTATAGATACGTACATGGCCACTTCCAAGCCCATTAGCATTATCATTTCTATCGGCCCCAATGGCTACAACAGAACCATCGCTAGAGAGACTGACTGAAAAACCTGATCGGTCCAAAAAATCTTCTCCAGCAATATCGGTGCCAACTTGAGTCCATGCATCATTGACATTTTTGTAGATACGTACAACTCCCCTACTAGCACTATTGCCATACGCTCCAATGGCTACAACAGAACTATCGCTAGAGAGACTGACTGAACGGCCTGAATAGTCACGAGATGTTTTTCCATCAATATCAGACCCCACTTGAGTCCATGTGTCATTAACGTTTTTATAGATACGTACATGGCCACTGCTGCCTAGGTAAGAAGAGGAGCTGCCTCCATTGTTGTCGTTACCATATGCCCCAATGGCTACAACAGAACCATCGCTAGAGAGACTGACTGAATAACCTGACCAGTCGGAACTTGCTTCCCCATCAATATCAGAGCCAATTTGAGTCCAGGTGTTATTGATGTTTTTATAGACACGTACATGGCCACTTTCAGGACCATTCCCATCATTTTTATATGCCCCAATGGCTACAACAGAACCATCGCTAGAGAGACTGACTGAAAAACCTGACCAGTCGGAACTTGCTTCCCCATCAATATCAGAGCCAATTTGAGTCCAGGTATCGTTATTGGTTATTTTTAGTGTTTGACCGCTTCGTGCAAATGAATACTTTGAGAATTCATTAGTTAATACAAAAGTATCGACACCCTGACCACCATCGACTTGATCATTGCTTGCTGTACTTGTAAATTTTTCATTATTAGATGTTCCTGAAATGGTTGGTTCAAAAGTTATTGAGGTGTCATTAATTGGAATGGTTATACTTTCTTCATCAATAGAAAAAATCAAATTTTCTATTCCTTCAGTGAGGTAATCAAATTTCAAGCCAAAAGTTATAGTTGCATCTCCATCTGAATCAACTGTGACGGATCCATTTGTTGTGCCAGAACTTAAATCTGAATCTGAAATACCTGAAATTGAATAATTATAAGTAGCACCACTAACAATATGATCAGTGTCTATATTGATGGTGATTGATTCGCCTTCATCGGCTCCAGTTGAAACGACATTATTATTTGCAGATATTCTGACAAATTTTTCAGCCCATTTGTAGATGTCCCATCCATAGTCTGCAAGAACAGCCAGATCTAAATTTGTTATTTGACGTCTAGTTCCAAATGTCTTTTCATACATCAAATTATATTTTGGATCATTTAATGCATGGTGTGCCTGGGTCAGATTCCAGGGCATTGAAGTACCTAATACTTTCTTGATATTTGTTCCAGTGACATAGCCTTTGTTCCCAATAATTTCGAAATCAAATGGAGAGAAGATAGGGTTATTTATTGCCCAGAATCCCAAGCCATGAAAAATTTCATGAACGACAACTGAGAAGAAATCATTGGCTCCTACATTTGCTATTGTTGGGTTTTCCTCGACTGCATCAAGAGAGTAACTATAGTTATCAACTATGTGAGCTGTTTCATTCCCATATCCTTTCCAAAGAACATCAGTTACCCAACTTGAAACAAATGTTCCGGCATCTATTTCTCTTTCATTCGTAGCTGTTGTATCTATACCAGTTTTTGCCTCAACATATGCGGCTGTTCTGTATTCTCCTGATTGACTATCGTATACATGTCCTCCATGTGAAACATAGGAAGCTCCATCTTCTACCCAATTGTATGCAGTGCTATTAGTATCAAATTCAATACCGATATCTAAAGTTCCTTGCCATTTTAAATATTCTCCAATGTATTTAATTGCAGCTTCACCATTCAGAGCTAGAAGTGATTCGCTTACGTTTAAATTGGCAGGTCGATTGATAACTGAGACTGTATATTTGCTGCCAGATGCCGTAACGCCACTTAAAGCCATATTAATCTTTACCCTGTGTATAGCTTTTATATGCTTACTATATCCACTTGTATGAGCACTTTATTCTAAACCATTTGCTCACAGCTTGCTCACGCAAGTGGAATATAGTAGATCTATTGATATGACTGGAATCTATATATTATGTGCGCACTAATGCCGACTATACAACTTAATTGAGATCCATTGCAGAACAGTTGATCTTGGCGACAAGTAAAGCAAATAAAACACTAATAAAACGGTGATGTCGCTATAACTGGGATTTCGAGGTTTTTATTTAAAAAATAAAACACTAAATGCTTTTTTCTTCTACTTCACTTAAGACGCGGATTAGAGTATACAACTATCATAACCCTGCTATATAAATCGATTACAGGATTTACACTTTGGCGGTATAGATAAAATATATTAAATATATTATTGATCAATTTTTAAGAGAGATTTGCTAAAGTATTATGTTTATTTTTATGGTATAGATATAGATGCCTACAACTGTAAGAACTAACTGGACGAAACTAATAGGTTCAGAAGGAGCAGAATATGCAAGTAATTTAGTAATTGGAAGTGATAACTCAATATACGTATCAGATTATACTAACTCTGTCTTATTAGACGGTCAGATAAATAATGGAGGCAAGGATATTTATGTTAGTAAATTAAATTCAAATGGCAGCAAGCAATGGATAAAGTTAGTTGGAACCTCCTCTGACCAAATTGCATACTCTTCAGCAATAGATAGTGAAAATAATATCTATATTTTAGGTAAATCTGAGATTTTTCCTATTCCTATTATCTATAAATTTAACTCTGAAGGTGAACAGCAATGGAGTAAATCATATGAAAAATTAACTTGGTCTAAGCCTGGAGGAATAGATATTGGCAGCGATGGATCTATATACATTACAGGATCAACAAGTTACAATTTAGATCTAACTCCATTAGAACGAACATCTGGATATAGAGAAGATATATTTTTAAGTAAGTTGAATTCCGATGGTACTGAAGAATGGAGTAAACTCTTTGGTAGTTCAACTTATGAAGCACATGTAAAAAGTGAAATAGCAGATGATGGTTCTATATATATTTTTGGATCAACTAATGGTGATTTAGGAGGTCAAGTATATAATGGTGGAATTCATGATGGTTTTATTAGTAAATTTGATTCAGATGGGACTGAAAAATGGACTAAACTTATAGGATCAAGTGGAAGGGAATATATAGCAGACACCAAAATTGATAAAGATGGTTTTATATATCTAACTGGTCATACAGATAGCAACTTAAACGGCGTAATCAATAATGGTGAGACTGATGCCTTTGTTAGTAAATTAAACGCAGACGGAACAACTAGATGGACAAAATTGATTGGATCATCAAATTCTGACCACGGTTCGTCTATAGATATCTCTAGTGATGGTGCAATTTATATAACTGGAGGAACAGACGGAGATTTAGATGGTCAGGGAAATAAAGGATATCGTGATGTTTTTGTGAGTAAATTGGACTCAATTGGTAGAACAAAATGGACAAGGTTGTTTGGCACTTCTTTATTCGATAATTCTGGAGAAATTATACTTAATAATAATTCGATAACCATTAGTGGTACAACACTTGGGAATTTAAATGATGAAACTAATGGTGGTAATTATGACAGTTTTATTCTTAATTTGAAGGAAGTAACTACTAATAATATAAGTGGTACTACACGAGACGATACTTTATTAAATACAATTAATGATGATATTATTGATGGTAATAGTGGTATTGATACAGTCATTTATTCAGGTAAATTTTTAGATTATTCGTTTTCCAGAGAAACAGATTCAATAGATATTTCAGATAAAAGAACAGGTTCAAATGATGGCACAGATACCCTAAAAAATATTGAATATATTCAGTTTTCAGATCAAACAGTAAAAGAATCTAATGTCGATTATGTAAGCACCTATAGCGGTGAGTTCAGTGATTACAAGTTCTACAACAAAGGTAATGGCATCTATCAAATCAAAACTGACGATGGATATGACACGATTACAGGTCTTCCATCATTAATTTTCTCAGGTGAATCAGCAACAAGTTCATTTAGAAACATCAGTGCCATTGTTGATGTCAAAGGAACGTTCGATCAAGTCACAGGTTTAAATACAGACTCTGGACAAATGTTCCGCTTGTATAACGCTTCTTTTAAACGTCTACCTGATCCAGATGGATTAAAGTATTGGATTGGTAAATATACCTCTGGAGAAAATGATTCTAGAGCAGTCGCATCATCTTTTTTAGCGTCTGCAGAGTTTAAGCAACGTTATGGAGAAAACGTTTCTGATTCAACATATGTCAATACACTCTATAAAAATGTTCTCGGTCGTGAAGCAGATCAGGGTGGATTGGATTATTGGGTAGGACAGTTAAATAGCGGAGCAGAAACAAGATATGAGGTTTTATTGGGTTTTTCAGAGTCAGCAGAAAACAAAGCACTCTTTAGCGAAATGACAGGATTTGTTTGATTGAGATGAAAAATAAAATTGTTAATTGACTAATAAAATTATTATCTACATTGAGTAGAAATAAAACACTAATAAAACGGTGAGGACGTTATAACTACGTTTTGGAGGATTTTTTGAGAAATAAAACAGTAACTGCTTCCTTGATATTAATTGCTATGACTGAGTTTTAACTCTTATATTTGTATCAATGCCGATTACACAACTTAGACTCAAAAAGCAGTTATAGCAGTAAGCTATAGAGACAAGAAAAGACAACGCCTTTACCTCCGAAAACTTTTGATTTCTCTGCAATATTCGGCATAAAAAAAACTCTTGCCGTACTGAAAGCAGCGTAGCAAGAGTTTGACTAAAGTTGGACTGAGGTTAAGAAAAGCCAGTAATAGGCTAGTTCTAAACTTTTCTTGAGTAATACTCAACAACTAACAATTCATTAATTTCAATAGCAACCCATTCCCTATCTGTCTTTGCAGTTATCTTTGCCGAGAGTTTGGTTTTATCAAGCTCAAGGTGTGGAGGAACATTCGCAAGACCTGGGAATTCTAAGTTTGCTTGAGCCAATTGCTTACTAGCTTTGTTGTCTCTGATAGCAATAACATCTCCAGCCTTGCATTGGTAACTTGCAATGTCAGTGATCCTTCCATTAACAGTTACATGTCCATGGTTCACTAACTGTCTTGCGCCTGGGATGGTAGGTCCAAATCCAAGTCTAAAACAAACATTATCAAGTCTATTTTCCAGAAGCTTTAATAGATTTGTTCCTGTGGAACCCTCCTGCGCACGAGCTTTCTTTACATATCTAACAAGCTGGCGTTCAGAAATACCATAGTTGAATCGAAGTTTTTGCTTTTCTTCGAGTCGGATCGCGTATTCAGAGCGCTTGCGACGGGCTTGGCCGTGCTGACCTGGTGGATGAGACCTTTTTGCGGCCTTCCGGGTGAGACCAGGTAGGTCTCCCAAGCGTCGCGTGATCCTCAAACGAGGTCCGCGGTATCTAGACATAGGGGTTTAATTTAGAAAATGTTCACTGGCAAGGGTAATCTGGAATTAATCCATTGGCCCCTTATTCACCAGTCCATTATTCTATCTAAAGATGCTTACAAAGATCAATAAAGCCATTGCACTTGTTTTTGTTACTTTAATTTCCCTTTATCAGAAGTGGATTTCGCCATTGTTTGGGCCGAGTTGTCGATTTATCCCTAGTTGCAGTGCTTATGGGATAGAAGCCGTTACTAAGCATGGCCCTTGGAGAGGTGGTTGGCTGACTTTGAAAAGGTTAAGTAAATGTCACCCTTTTACTCCTTGTGGGTGTGACCCAGTTCCTGAAAAATGAACTCAGAAGTTTTGGTTTTATATTCACGTAAAGGGTGCTGTTTGTGTCAAACACTTGAAAAAAAATTATCTAAGATATGTCTAGAAAATCTAAATCCTTCTATAGCACTATCCATTGTCGACATAGATAGCAAAAAAGTATCTTTAGATATACAAATGAAGTATACAAATGATGTTCCAGTAATAGTTCTTGACTCAACTAAATTATCAAAAAAGATTGAATTACCTCGGGTCTCTCCACGTTTAAACGAAGACATGCTTTTATCTTGGATACAAAAGAATTTGAATATTTTGTACAAAACAGCTTAATAAAATAATCCATTCCTATTTTATTGAATTACTTTATTGAATTCAAAAAGAAATACATAATTTATTTTATTAATAACAAAATCCTTTTTAATTACTAGATCGTAATTAGAGTTATTGTGCGGTGAAAATTATGTAGGTCTTTTTATACTTGAAATGATCATTTATTGATTTTTCATCGTCAGAGGTTTGTTTTGTCGCGTTATCTACACACTTTATTGAAAGCGATTGATTTTCATGTCCCTCCAGGGTTAGCGAATCCAGAAATAAAAAATCTTTCATGTGATTCTAGAAAAATCGAAAAAGGTGATTTGTTCTTAGGTTTACCAGGTGAAAAAGTTGATGGAGGAATCTATTGGGAAAAAGCAATTGAGAGAGGTGCTTGTGCGGCCATTATTAGTAAAAATGCTTCTCTTTTAAATCCACCAACTAATAAAAATCCTGTAGTTATTATTCCGGATCCTGTATCACTACTTATGGGCAAATTAGCTGCACATTTTTGGGGTAAACCATCTAGTGAGATTTGTTTGATAGGAGTTACTGGTACTAACGGTAAAACGACCACATCATTTTTAATTGAATTTTTAACTACTTCGCTTGGCTATCCATCCGCCTTGTTTGGAACATTAATTAATCGATGGCCAAATCATGAGGAAACTTCAAAATATACAACTACTTTTGCTGTCCCTTTGCAGGAACAACTTAGTAAAGCAGTTAGGGCAGGGGTTGAATATGCAGCGATGGAAGTAAGTTCACATGCTTTGTCTCAGAATAGAGTTGCTGGTTGTGATTTTAGTGGGGCAATATTTACAAATCTTTCAAGAGACCATTTGGATTATCACGATTCAATGGAATCTTATTTTGAGGCTAAAGCTAGGTTGTTCCGATCATATTTAATAGAAGATGATGGCCCTAGATCTGTAATTAACGTAGATGATAGATGGGGTGCATTATTGGCAAAAGAGCTAAACCAAGAATGTTGGACATGTTCCTTAAAAGAAAACTCGCAAATTGGAGAAAAACCAGATTTATATATTAGTAATCTTCAAATTATGCAAGATGGGTATACGGGAACATTGCATACGCCTATTGGTGCAGAAAACTTTTTTTCACCATTAATAGGCGATTTTAATTTAATGAACATTTTGCAAGCAGTAGGAATTCTAGTTCAAAGAGGATTGCCCTTGAATGCTCTTTTGGCCGCTTTGAAAAAGTTCCCTGGAGTGCCAGGGAGAATGCAACTGATAAATATTGATGGATTTAAAGTAAAAGATGGCTATCCACTAGTAATAGTAGATTATGCTCATACACCGGATGGCTTGCAAAATGCTTTAATTGCATCGAGATCATTGACGAAAAAAAAATTAATTTGTGTCTTTGGTTGTGGTGGTAATAGAGATAAAGGTAAAAGATCTAAAATGGGAGAAGTTGCGACTAAGTTTGCAGACTCTGTGGTTGTGACATCTGATAACCCTCGGCAAGAAGATCCAAACGAAATTATTAAAGATATTGAAAGAGGTATGACTTATGATTCTGAAATCTCTGTTGAGCCAGAGAGATCTATAGCAATTCAAATGGCTATAGCGAAAGCCAAGAAAAATGATGTTGTTTTAATCGCAGGCAAAGGTCATGAAGATTATCAAATTTTGAAAGATCAGAGAATTTATTTTGATGATCGTGAACAAGCTAGAAAAGCATTATCTTTAAAAACAAATTTTATTTAGACTACTTAGTCGAGATGAAATTTTTTAGACCAATAACAAGATTATCGATCTCGTTTAAATCTGTTGTGACATGAACGCAAGCACGAAGCCATTTGGGATCTTCAAGAACTCTTATCCATATATTCTCTTTACCAAGATAGTTGACAACCTCTTCAGGAGAATTGATTCTATTAATAGTAAAACTTAGAATTCCTGCAGGTGGAGGACTGTTTAAAACAAGTTCAATGTTTTTGATTTGGTTTAGTTTTTCCCAAAGAATAGAGCTGAGGCTTTTAATCTTACAAAAACGCTCAGTCTCATGACCCTCATCGTTTAACATAATTAGAGAGCTTCTGAGACCAGCTAAAAGAGGGATACAAGAAGTCGCTATTTCAAAACGTCTGCCATCAGAATGAAAAGGAGTTTTATTGTTGACATATATGCCTTCTTCAGCTTTTAAGCTTTTCCAGCCAATTAATGTTGGGCTTGACTCTTCTAGAACTCTTGTTGAAAGAGCAACAGCTCCTAGCCCCTCAGGCCCGTACGCCCATTTATGTCCTGTAAACGCATATATGTCTGCATGGTCACAAGCATCTTTAATTGGTATGTGACAAAAACTTTGAGCAGCATCAACTAATAAATAAGGTTTGCTTGAATGTACTTGAAGTCTTTTGGAAATAAGTTCAATTGGCATAATCTGTCCAGTATTCCAAAGGAGATGTGAGAGAACAACGAGCTTTGTATTTTTTTTTAGATATTCATCTATCAATTTAAGTACTTCTTTAGACGTCTTATCTTTCTTGTCGTTACCATTGTATGATTTTGATATGGGAAGTATGGTGATTGTTAGATTCTTTTTTCGAGCTAACTCTTTACATGCTGCTACTATCCCAGGATGTTCACAATCGCTAAGTAATAAATTATCACCATCAGAAAATGGCAAACCTAGTAAAGGTAAGATACAACCGCAGGTGACATTTTCAGTAAAGGCAATTCTCTTAGGATGAATACCGCAAATCTCTGCTATAAGATTTTTCGTAGTTATGACTTCTTTAGTAATGTATGGCCAAACTTTATTTGTGAATGGACCTAAGTTTTGAATTGTTTGCCAACTTGAAGTTATTGCATTTAATGATTGAGTTGGGAGTGGACCTTGTCCTCCATAATTAAAATAGTCTTTATTTTGTAGGGCGGGCATATTGTCTTTGAACAATATTGGTGACATATCTTTTATCTTTTGGTGTCGTAACTAACAATATCTTTTTTTTGCCAACTTACCAATTTATTTTTATCTTCTAGTTATGTGAACCTAAACGTCTACCATTTTTATTATATTCTGGAACAATTTTAAATCATTAAGGACGACATTAAAGTATGATGGTTTTTATTTTTTAATTGGTTTATGAATATCAAAAAAGAACAAAAAATCAAAGCTCAAGAATGGGTGGTAATGTTTGATGGGCAAATAAAAAAAAGTGAGAAAGAGATTGATGCTTATGAGCATCATTTGGAAGTTAATAATCAAAAGAATGAATATTGATTAGATTTTGGTACCATCGGGCAAATTAGTGATAATGATATTTTTGTTGAATTTTTGAATTACTTTCTATTTATGCTGCTTCACTTTTTGTGGCTTTTTATATTAATATGAATGTCCTAATTAATTCTGAAGATGAAAATTGATTTTGGCCCTGTAACTTTTAGCAGGATTGCTAGCATCCTTTTGATACTTGGGTTTTTTGGGCTTTTGGCTTATAATTCTACTCTCTAATAATATTTTAATGAATTTTTTATTATGAAACAATTTAATCTAATAACTAGGAATTAAATTGGTTTACATAACTACTTATCAATTTATCTCTAATATATTCATTATTTAAACATTAGTTAAATATAAATTATTTTTGACTTTTTGATTAATAAAAATAAAGATATTAATAATAGGACAATTTAAGTAGTTTCCATTTTAGCTCTCGATGTCTTTGTTCATACAGTAGAATTAATTGAATTTGATTAATACGAATGGAAACCTCAACTACTGATCCAACATTATTGATGCTCATAGGAGGAATAATTGTTTTACTAGCTGGCTCAGTAGCCTATGGAGTTTATTCAACATTCGGTTCAGGCTCAAAGGAGCTAAGAGATACTATTGATGAACACGCAAAAATGCATGAATTAGGTATCGCTCATGGACATGGTGGAAGTTCAGAGGCTTATGAGATGTCTGGCAAACTTCAAAAGGATCAAATTTCGTAAAAGCCAACAAAATTAAACTAGTGGGATGTAATATTGAGAAATTAAGGTTGAAAAATTGATCCTTTTAGATGAGGGCGATATCTATCTGATGATAAAAAATCATCCTTCATTTCTATGTTGATTAGTATACTAACTGGATTTGCAGCTGGTGCAGTACATGTCGTTAGCGGAGCTGATCATATGGTCGCAATGGCACCTTCCTCTATTCAAAAACCCCGAATAGCATTAATTGAAGGGTTGGCATGGGGGATTGGACACTCAGCAGGGGTTTTAATTCTCTCAATATTGGCAATTTTAGCTAAGGATTTAATAAATATTCAATTGATGTCTTCTTATGCGGAGTTCCTTGTTGGTATAAGCCTTTTGATTGTGGGATTCCTGGCTATTAGGACTTCCTTAAAAGTTAAGATTCACATGCATCAGCATATGCATGGAGAAGAAAAGCCTCATAAGCATTTTCATTTTCATTCACCTGGAAATAAACTTCATAGAAGTCATACACATGCCGCAACGGGACTGGGTATTTTGCACGGGTTTGCTGGCGCTAGTCATTTGATAGCAGTTATTCCTGCGCTGGCATTGCCATTGTTTGGAGCATTGGCTTATTTATTTGCATATTTACTTGGATCAGTATTCGCAATGGGATGCGTAGTTTTAGGTATATCTTTTGCAACGAGTAAAGCGAACAAAATGTTTTATCCTTTTTTGATGCGATCAGTAGGGGCATTATCAATAGTTACAGGAATATTTTGGCTTCAAAAGACTTCATCACTAACTTTTTAAAATTCTTCTTCATGAATTACACAGCTAGCCTTATTGCTTTAGGTTGCTTCTTTTTATGGGTTGTTATTGCGACACTGATTTGGGCAAGAAGAATGAGAAAACTTAAAAAAGAATATTCTCTTAATAAGTCAAAAATCAAAAATTAATTGATACATCATTTTTCATCTTTAGATACATATTTATTAGTGAAAATGATTAAAGATTATGTATGATTATTCAATTATAAATAAGATTGATGAAAGGTGTTTTGTTTTTCTTAGGCTCTATCTTTAGATGGCCTGTTCAAAATACAAAAAATTTTTTGATTCTGCATGTTTATCTTTTAGTTGTATATGGAATAACTTTTTTGTTAAGAAACATAGGTATAGAATTATCTAACCTTATTTTTACAGTTGGTCTAATGGCTCCAATTGGCTATCTTATTTATAATGGTCTACCTTTAGATTGTCTTGACTATAAGTCTGCAATTAAAAGGGAATTAAAGTCTCTAAATTAAGTATCAAAGGTTAATTAAAAAGACAATTTATAAAACTTGTATTACTTCGCTAACCTCTGGAATCATTTCCCTTAGCTTTCTTTCAATACCCATTTTTAGAGTCATTGTGCTACTAGGGCAACTTCCGCAAGCTCCCTGAAGTCTAACTTTGACAATTGGTCCATCTATTTCAGCTATTTCTACATTTCCTCCATCAGCCATGAGAAATGGTCTTAATTCATCAAGAACCTTTTCAACGTTTTCTGACGTAAGTGCAAGAGTTTCGTCGCTCATTTTGGTTTACTTAATTTAATTTTGCTTAGCTTAGTTAATTGCAGGATAGTCTGTATGTAATCTTGATAAAGATTTTGTTTAATACCAGTACCTCAAAGTCAGAAAATACTTATGACGCAATATTAGTAGGTGCAGGAATTATGAGCTCAACTCTTGCAGTACTTCTGCATGAGCTTGAGCCAGATTTACGATTGCTGGTTGTTGAAAGGTTACCTTCTGCTGGTTTGGAAAGTAGTTGTGCTAAGAATAATGCTGGAACAGGACATGCAGCTAATTGTGAGCTTAATTACACTTCAATCCAAGAGGATGGCTCTCTTAGTACCACCAAAGCTTTTGAAATAAATAAATCCTTTGAGCAAAGCTTAGAGTTTTGGGCATCTTTGGTAGAAAAAGGGAAATTGATACCAAAAAATTTTTTAAATAAGTTGCCGCACATCAGCCTTGTCTTTGGAGATGGAGATATTTCATTGCTTACAAAAAGGTTTTCTGAACTTAGCTCTCATGCTGCTTTTGCTCAAATGGAATTCACCAAGGATCATGGTGAATTAAAAGATTGGATTCCATTGATTATGGATGGTAGGAAACAGAGTGAAAAGATTGCTGCGACAAGAATTCCAAGAGGAACTGATATTGATTTTGGCAATTTAACTCGCTCATATATCAATCAAATTGAAGGGGCAAAATCTATTGAGATTAACTACTCTACTAATGTTGAAAACCTTGAAAAAGATAGAGAAGGAGATTGGTATTTATCTTTAAAAGGGGCAGAAAAAAATAGGGTTGTTAGATCAAAGTTTGTTTTCCTTGGGGCAGGAGGAGGTGCTTTATCCCTTTTGCAAAAATCGGGAATTCCGGAAGGATTATCATATGCAGGCTTTCCTGTCAGCGGTAACTGGTTGATTTGTGACGAGGAGAAATTAACAAAAACACATAATGCAAAGGTTTATGGAAACGCAGCAGTTGGAGCACCCCCAATGTCTGTACCACACTTAGACACAAGATGGATAGATGGAAAAAGATCTCTTTTGTTCGGCCCTTTTGCAGGATTTAGTTCAAATTTTTTAAAATATGGATCAAAATTGGATTGGTTTAGATCCATCAAAACAACTAATCTTTTCTCTATGATGCAAGCGGGAATAGACAATATAGATCTAGTAAAATACTTATTAAATCAATTAATACAAACAAATGAGGATAGAATAGAAACTTTAAAAATATTTCTTCCTAAGGCTTCTTCTAACGATTGGAAGGTCTCAATTGCAGGGCAGCGGGTTCAAATAATTAAACAAACATCAAAAGGAGGTATTTTGAAAATGGGGACAGAAGTAGTTACTTCATCAGATGGATCTTTAGCTGCTTTGCTTGGGGCTTCTCCTGGCGCAAGCACAGCAGTCACAATCATGATTGAAGTCTTAAACCGGTGCTGGCACGAGAAAATGAAATCAATTAAATGGAAAAATAAAATGTTAGAGCTTTTTCCCAGTATTGAGACTGATATTAATTCAAATCAAGAAGTACTTTTGGCAATTCGCAAAAGAAACGATTTCTTACTTAAATTAATTTAAAACTTAAGTATTGGTGAGCTATATTTAATCTTTATTTAGTGTTGAATTGATAAATGAAGATCTTACTCCTTTGATTTCATTCGGATGACTAATGTTCCTATTTCTCGTCTGAGGAACTTCTGTATAATTGCTCATATTGACCATGGTAAATCAACCTTGGCCGACAGGCTTCTTCAGGATACTGGCACTGTCTCCTCTAGGGACATGCAAGAACAATTCTTGGACAATATGGACCTTGAGAGAGAGAGAGGAATAACTATAAAATTACAGGCTGCGCGAATGAATTATAAAGCCGATGATGGAGAGGAATATGTCCTGAATTTGATTGATACTCCTGGCCATGTTGACTTCTCTTATGAGGTGAGTAGATCATTGCAGGCTTGTGAAGGTGCTTTGCTGGTTGTTGATGCTAGTCAAGGAGTTGAAGCTCAAACTTTGGCCAATGTTTACCTTGCCTTGGAAAATGATTTAGAAATTATTCCTGTTCTCAATAAAGTTGATTTACCTGGGGCTGATCCTGAGAAAATCAAAAATGAAATTGAATCAATTATTGGTTTAGATACATCTAAGGCAATTTCCTGTTCTGCTAAAACAGGGGTTGGTATTCCAGAAATACTTCAAGCAGTAGTAGATAGAATACCTTCCCCGAAAGATAATGCTGATCAAGCTACAAAAGCACTTATTTTTGATTCCTATTACGACCCTTACAGAGGGGTGATTGTCTATTTCAGAATCATGAGTGGTGGCATAAGTAAGAAAGACAAGGTTTTACTGATGGCTAGCAAAAAAAGTTATGAATTAGATGAAATAGGTGTTATGGCTCCTGATCAAGTAAAAGTAAATTCTCTTCATGCTGGTGAAGTTGGATATTTAGCTGCATCAATCAAAGCAGTTGCTGACGCAAGAGTCGGGGATACGATCACGTTGCAGGATAGACCAGCTGAAGAAGCATTACCAGGTTATACCGAAGCCAAACCAATGGTTTTTTGTGGGTTGTTTCCCACGGATGCAGATCAATATCCAGATCTAAGAGAGGCTTTAGATAAATTACAGCTATCCGATGCCGCATTGAAATATGAACCTGAGACGAGCAGTGCAATGGGGTTTGGCTTTCGTTGTGGATTCTTAGGTTTATTGCATATGGAAATTGTTCAAGAGCGTCTAGAACGCGAATATGATTTGGATTTAATTGTTACTGCACCCTCAGTTATTTATAAAGTGAAAATGACTGATGGGGAAGTTTTGATGATCGATAATCCAGCTACTCTTCCAGATCCACAAAAACGTGAAACCATAGAAGAACCCTATGTCCGAATGGAAATTTATGCTCCTAATGATTACAACGGAACTTTGATGGGACTTTGTCAGGATAGAAGAGGCGACTTTATTGATATGAAGTACATAACGACTGATCGAGTCACTCTTATTTATGAAATACCATTAGCAGAAGTTGTCACCGACTTCTTTGACCAGATGAAAAGTAGAACAAAGGGATATGCTTCAATGGAATATCATTTGATTGGTTATAGAGAAAATGATTTAGTCAGATTAGACGTTTTAATTAATTCAGAGCGAGCTGACCCTTTAACGACAATTGTTCATAAAGATAATGCTTATGGTGTAGGGAAAGGACTTGTTGAGAAATTAAAAGAACTTATTCCAAAACAGCAATTTAAGATTCCTCTTCAGGCTTCAATTGGGAGTCGAATCATTGCAAGTGAAGGTATTAGTGCATTACGTAAAGATGTTTTGTCCAAGTGCTACGGGGGCGATATTTCCAGAAAAAAGAAATTGTTGAAGAAACAGGCAAAAGGGAAAAAACGAATGAAGTCTATGGGAAAGGTAGATGTTCCCCAAGAGGCCTTTATGGCTGTCTTGAAATTAAATAATGATTAATAGATATTTTTATAATCTAGGTTTGTATGGGATAGCTTATTTCACTTGAATGATTAATAAACATTGAGGCTTCCTTATTCCCTTTGTCTTTGGTTAAGTTTGTCCATATAAAACCTATAATTATTAATGCTGCAATGGTTATTGAGAGCTCACCTATGGTGAGACCATCATTTTTTAAATGCATCTTAAATTGTATGTATTAATTTATTTAAGCAATTTTTTTTTATTTTTCTACCTTTTATAGCTAAATTTAATTAGGTCTTATTATTTGATCATTGAATCTGAGAAATTTTTTAAGACGAAAGAATTTGTCGACACGATTATTTTTCGCTGGGTTGATAATTTTATCCGTATATATAGTTATCTCTATTTTTATGCCACTATTAATATCTTTAAATATAATACCTAATGGTGAATTTGGACTGGGCAATCCGATTTTTTCAGCTCCATCTATAGATCACTGGTGTGGAACAGATCGACTAGGAAGAGATGTTTGTATTAGAACTTTGGCTGCTAGCGGAGTTGCGTTACAGGTTGTTTTTGTGGCCGTATCTCTTGCTGTTCTAGTAGGGATACCTCTAGGGCTTTTAAGTGGCTATATTGGTGGTCTATTGGATAGGGTTTTGGTGCTTTTGATGGATACTCTTTATACCATTCCTGTCCTCCTTCTTTCTGTGGTGATGGCATTTTTATTGGGTAGAGGGATACTGAATGCTTCAATAGCATTATGCGTCGTTTATATTCCTCAATATTTTCGACTTGTTAGAAACCAAACTTCACAGGTTAAGTCAGAACTTTATATCGAGGCAGCCATCTCAATGGGTGCTTCCCCTTTGTGGGTGATAAGAAAGTACCTTCTTAAAAATGTACTTACCTCTGTCCCTGTGGTCTTAACCCTTAATGCTGCAGATGCTGTATTGGTTCTTGGGGGATTGGGCTTTCTTGGATTAGGTCTTCCTGAGAATATTCCAGAATGGGGAAGTGATTTAAATATGGCATTAGTTGCATTACCTACTGGTATCTGGTGGACAGCGATCTACCCTGGCATGGCTATGTTCGTTTTAGTGTTGGGTCTTTCATTTATTGGAGAAGGCTTAGAGAAATTTATCAGTGAAACCAGTTTGCAAGATTGAATCATACTTGAGGTTTGGAATTTAATACCTCATTTTTTCTGTTCTTGGGAGATCATCTATGATCTCACCTTTTTCATTAATTTCTGGATATTCTCTACCTTCGCCTTTACACCATTCGGCAACCTCTGGGTAAGCCCACTCAAAGATCTTTTCTTTGTATGTTTCTTGGCTCATACCTTCTCCAGATTCAGGAATTATATTTGCTACTTGTCGTTGTCTTAGTGCTTCAAATAATAATGCTGATGCTGCAACTGATACATTTAAAGATTCAACCATGCCTCTCATTGGAATATGAATATGCTCATCCATTAAACTCGCGGCTTCTTCGCTGATCCCCCATTTCTCGGCACCTAGTACAAATGCTGTTGGTCCCGTGAAATTACATTTTCTATAGTCAATTGACTGGGGATTCAAGTTCGTTCCATACAATTTAAATCCTTTTTTTTTAAGAACTTTTATTGCCTCAGTGGTTTCTTTATATTGGTTTACTTGTACCCATTTTTGACTTCCTTGAGCAGTGCTATTGAATGTTAAAAATTTCTCTTTGTTGAAGATTGCATATGCCTCAAGAACACCAACTGCGTCACAACTTCGTATTATCGCTGATAGATTATGAGGCTTGTCAACATTCTCAATTAAGACAGTGAGATCGGATAACCTTCTATTTAGTACTGATTTTATACGTTCAAAACGTCTAGGCAGTAGAGGCATTTCTTATGAGTTATGGAACAGTTGGAGCTCTTTGATGATGATAGTGGTATTTATTTCATATATAAAAAATACATGTCAGTGATCTGAAAAAATATTTGATAAATTTTCAAATAAAAAGCCCCTAACTATTGGTCAGAGGCTTTTTATTTAACTAAAAGAATTTAGGTTTCTAATAAATTTAGAAGCTAAAAACTGTTTCAACAACAACACCTGTGTCGTCATCACCAGTACTTGTATCTTCAACAGTGAAGAAACCAGGAGTAAGTGTAACGTTGTCGTTCAATGAATAAGTGTAAGAAACTTCAAATCCTGTTGAATCTAAAGAGTCACTACCGTCAACATCAGTTGAGTTGTAAGCAGCACTTAATGTTCCTGGACCAACTAGGTAGTCAACACCAACGAACAAATCAGTTGCATCAGCACCTGTTTCTGGATCTGTTGTGTCATAAGCAACGCTGAATGTTGCATCAATTGACTCTGGGCTGTAGTAGATACCACCACCGAATGTGTCGTATCCAGTTGTTCCGCCTTCACCGTCGTTAGAAGCGATTACAAGACCGCCACCAAAGCCGTCGCCGTTATAGCCAAGAGTGAAAGTTGAAACATCATCACCATCATCAGCACCGATTCCTACTGTAGAAGAAGAACCACCAACAGAAACGAAACTTACAGAAGCAACTACGCCGTTGTCGTTAGAATATGCAACTCCAACTCCAGGACCAGTTTCGTTACCTGCTAAAGAGTAAGGCATAGCACCTAGTCTGAAAGCATCTGAGTAAGCAGATGTTGTTGCAGCAACAACATCATCCTGATCAACCAAAGGACCAGCAGTTACAGAAAGATCGCCAACTGGGAAAGAATAGAAAAGAGAGTCAACAGTTAGAGCACCTGTTCCTTCTTCAGCACTATCCATGCTTGCTAAAGGACCACTAGCATTACCAGTTACGATGCCAGCAGAGAAGAGATCTTCGCCTGTGAAGCTAGAATTTACTTCAAGGCCATATGCATACTGCATATATAGTTCTTCTTCAGTATCAGATGTTCCGCCATCTGCAACTGAACCAACTGTGAAAACAGCTGCACCAGAGAGAGTTGTAGTTGATGAAAAAGCAGTGTCTGCATTAGCGGCAACTGGAGCCATTAGGCCCAAAGCTGCTGGAGCTACTAATAAACGAGAAAAAAGCTTCATAGTGTCCTCACACATTAAAGAAGTTAAGTCGAATTTAACTATCTTGAGAGGAGGTTAAAAGTATCTTATGTTACACCTTTTGAGTTGGCCTAGCCTAGTCTATTGCTTTGAAAGTCACTGCTGTCAAATACGTTTGGAGGATTTTAGCTATGATTATTAAAATAAACATTTACTTTGGACTGAATTCTTCAATGGTTCCTTTTGAGTAAAAATCATCTTTCATCCATAAAAGGCTTAGATGCAAGAAAAGCTGCTTGGGAGGTTATCCAATCAGTGGGTGGAGGAGCATTTGCAGATGTGGCTTTGGAAAGGATTTTTAATCTCTATTCTTTTAAATCGTTAGATAAAGCCCTGATAACTGAACTTTCTTATGGTGCAATTCGCCAAAGATATTTCTTAGATTGTTGGATTGATTCTTTAGGGAAAGTACCGGCGCACAAGCAACCTCCTTTATTGAGATGGTTATTACATCTTGGGCTTTATCAAATTTTGAAAATGAAGCGGATACCTCCTTCTGCTGCAATCAACACAACTGTCGAGCTTGCGAAAACCCATCATTTAAAGAAGCTTGCCCCTGTTGTTAATGGAATCTTGCGATCTGCTCTTCGAAGCAAAGAGAAAGGTCTTCTGCTACCAAAATTAAATAATCCGAGTTTGGAATTGGCAAAAAACGAGTCTCTTCCTATTTGGTTGGCAGAGGAATTGATTGCTTGGAAGGGAGTCGAACATGCTACGCAGATTGCTAAAGCATTCAACAGCGTTTGTCCTATTGATATAAGAGTGAATAAATTGCGTGCAGATTTAAAAGATGTAAAAAGACTTTTTGATTCCTGTGGTATTCAAAATCAATTAATCCCAAACTGCCCTTCCGGTTTGGAAGTACGATCTGGTGTCGGTGAACCTAGGAAATGGCCTGGTTATGAAGAAGGTAAATGGAGTGTGCAAGATAGATCTTCACAGCTAATTGCCCCATTATTAGGTCCTTTGCCTGGTGAAAAAATCCTTGATGCTTGTGCTGCTCCAGGGGGTAAATCAACACATATTGCTGAGTTGATGAATAATGAGGGCAAGATTTGGTCGGTTGATCGATCATCCAGAAGATCTAAAAAAATCTTCGCTAACTCAGAGAGGTTAGGAACTAACTGTTTGCAACTATTGGTATCTGATTCCAATGAACTATTAGTTAAACATCCAGAATGGAAAGATTTTTTTGATCGAATATTAATAGATGCACCATGCTCTGGCTTGGGGACTCTTGCTCGCCACCCTGATGCAAGATGGAGAATGAATCAAGATAATATTCAGGAGCTTGTCGCTGTTCAAAGTCAATTACTTAACTCGTTAGCTCCTTTATTAAAAAGTGGAGGCACATTGGTCTATTCCACCTGTACTATTCATCCTGAAGAAAATTTTCATCAGATAAAAAACTTTCTTCAATTAAAGTATGATTTTTTATTGGAATATGAAAAACAGATCTGGCCTGGAGATGAAGATAATGGAGATGGTTTTTATATTGCTGTTTTAAAAAAATTAAAAAATCCATAAAGGATATGCTTACAAACCTATTTTTAAATAGTTTTGATCTTATTTTTGATTTAATAATTAATTTTATAAACTGATTAAGGAACTATGTCCTATAGCTATTGCAGTTACAAGCATTCCTAAAATTAGAAATGGTTGTGCGCTTGCTTGATATTTAACATCAAAACTTAATGGATCACGCAATAGCCAGATATCTTGAAATGTTATTTGAGGAATTATTAGTAAAACCAGAATGACTGATGCAAAATGTTGTCCTATCGCGATTAAAACCACTACCATTGCCAGCTGAAAGATATCTATCATTCCTGCGCTAATACGACTTGCATTTTTTATACCAAAAACAACAGGAAGTGATTCAAGCCCAAGGCTTTTATCCCCTTCCACGCTTTTAAAATCGTTGATTACAGCAATGCCTAAGCCTGACAAGCTATACGCAAGAGTAAGCACTGCAGTTGTCCACGTTAAATGTCCAAATAGAGCCTGTCCAGCCCACCAGGGAAGAGCTATGTAGCTTGCACCAAGTGCATAATTCCCAAGCCAACCATTTTGTTTAAGTTTTAAAGGTGGTGCTGAGTAAATGAAACTTACAAATGAACCTCCCAATGCCAGAAGAAGGACGGAAGGAATGGTGTGATGTGCCCATAAATCTAATAAATATGCTACTCCCAGACCAGCTATTAATAGAATCCAAATTTGACATTTCACTTGAAAAAGTGAAATTGCACCTGACGGTATTGGTCTATTAGGTTCATTTATTGCGTCGATTTCTCGATCAAAGTAATCATTTATTGTTTGGGTGTATCCAGTTAAGAGTGGCCCGCTCATAAACATGCAACTTATCGAAGCAAGAACATTACTTAATTCCCAGTGGTAATTACCACTGGCAGCTGCTCCACATATGACTCCCCATAACAATGGAATCCATGTGATTGGCTTCATTAATTGCAAACGAAGCTTCCAAATGTTTTTTGTTTCAGAACCTCCTTTTATTCCAAGGAGTTGTCTAGCATCACTCACTTTTTTTCTCAGAGTTAAGAAACTTCATCTTCGAAGAACCAATGTTTGCTTCCATCATTCATTTTAATTACCACACCAATGCCACCTCTACCATCAGTCATCTTGTAATCGATTACAGTGCCTCTTGGATCCTCAGATAGTTGGTTGATCAAATAAGAAGGTATGCGATCTTTTACACGTTCAATATTGATCTTAATTTTTGAACCTATCCTTGAAAGGGAGGTTGGCTTAGCCATGGCATCAAAATGCTTAAGTTTGGGCAACCTTAACAGTTCCCCTGTTGAAAAATCATGGTTGCTTTAAGATTGATCCCTTGTCTTGATGTTTCAAATGGACGCGTAGTGAAGGGAGTTAACTTTGTTGGATTGCGTGATGCAGGCGATCCAGTTGAATTGGGATGTAGATACAGCAATGCTGGAGCGGATGAATTGGTCTTTCTAGACATCACAGCTACTCACGAGAAAAGATCAACTTTGGTTGATATGGTTAGACGAACATCCGAGGCGGTAACCATTCCTTTCACTGTTGGAGGTGGGATAAGTTCTATTAATGGAATAAATGAATTGTTACGAGCAGGAGCTGACAAAGTAAGTTTAAATTCTAGTGCTGTTAAAGATCCTTCGTTGATTTCTCAAGGTGCTAATCGTTTTGGATCTCAATGTATTGTGGTTGCAATAGATGCAAAAAAGAACAAAAATATTCCTAATAAGTGGGACGTTTATGTCAGTGGCGGTCGTAATAATACGAGTTTAGATGCGATTGAATGGGCAGAAAAAGTATTTGAGCTAGGAGCAGGAGAAATCCTATTAACTTCCATGGATGGTGACGGAACTCAAAATGGGTATGACATAGAACTGACTAAATCTATTTCTGAAAAGGTTCCAATTCCTGTAATAGCTTCAGGAGGAGCTGGTTGCTTGAAACACATTAAAGAGGCTTTTACTCTTGGTAAATCTTCAGCGGCTCTCTTGGCATCCCTATTGCATGATGGAAAATTAACTATCAGCGAAATAAAAGAATATCTAATTAAGGAAAATTTACCTATTAGACCAATTGAATGATTAATATTTGCACTAGAAAGAAGAAAAATAAATTTCTCCGCATTAAGTTTATGTGCGAGTAAAGGATTTATTAGATTTACATGAGGCCCGTTAATACTAAAGCTATAGAGGAAATGTTTAATTCAATTTCTTCAAAATATGATTTTTTAAATGATATATTTAGCTTTGGATTACATAGGTTTTGGAAAAGAAGATTGTTGGATATTCTTAACCCGACTTTTGGAGAGAAATGGATAGACCTTTGTTGTGGAACTGGCGACATGTCAATACTTTTGGCTAAATATATGAAGAGTTCTGAAAATATTATTGGGATAGATTCAGCTTCTAAAGCATTGTTAGTTGCGAAAGAAAGATCTAAAGATAATTATTCTTCAATTAAATGGATAAATGGTGATGCTCTTCAAACAAACTTGCCATCAGATCAGTTTGATGGCCTTTTAATGGCCTATGGCTTAAGGAATCTTTCTAGTTCTTATGATGGTTTGATAGAGGCTTTAAGAATTTTGAAACCTGGCGGAAGAGCTGGAATTTTAGATTTTAGATCTTTTGAGGGGCCTTCCATTCAGGCGCTATTCCAAAAAATTTATTTAAGTTTTTATGTGGTCCCAATCGCCTCTCTATTTGGCTTAGGGAAAGAATATTCATATATTAAAAAGAGTTTAAATAACTTCCCTTCGGGGGAAAAACAAATTCATTTAGCATTTTCGGCTGGCTTTAAGAAAGCAAAATATAAAACATTAGCAAAGGGACAAATGGGGATTTTATTACTTGAAGCCTAGTATTAAATCGTTCAATCTATTCTCAATTCTTTTCTTCTACAAAAACTACATTTACCCCATAATTTAACTTCACCAATAGGAGAGGGAACTTTGCAATAAGGACAATTGCTCATGCCATTCTTATTTGCTCTACTTGGATGTCTTTCCCATATTTCTTTTTCACTTTCTCTTGTAACTAAATCAATTGGATAATGTTGCCTAATCCGTATCTCTTTTATCTGATATCCATATGATTTCAAAGATTTAATTAACTCTAAGCGGTTGTATTGGAGAGCCTGTCTCCATTGCGGATGGCTCGCTCCGATAGTAAGTACTTTATTTTGAATGTTAAGTGGTGTGCAATTAAGTGCGAGTTGCTCCCCAGCTATTTCTTCCCAATCTTGAATAAGGGCTCCAACATTTCCTTTCCATGAAGATTTGATTTCTTCTAAGCATGAAGATATTGATTGTTCTCTTTTTGCTTTTGCTTGATGCTTGAAGTCGTTTAAAATCAATTTAAATTAGACACTATTGATGAGTTAATGCTTAAATCTAGCTAATGTTTTGTAGATTGCATTAAACATACTAATGGGATTGTTAGATAGGTTAGGCCGCTTGATAAGAGCAAATCTAAATGCTTTTGTTAGTGATGCAGAAGATCCAATAAAAATTCTCGATCAATCTGTTGCTGATATGCAAGAAGATTTAGTAAGGCTTCGTCAAGCAGTAGCTATGGCTATAGCAAGTCAAAAAAGATTGGGAAATCAGGCAAACCAAGCAAAAGAGCAAATTAAAAACTGGTTCTCCAGAGCTGAATTAGCCTTGAAAAAAGGAGAAGAGGATCTGGCTAGAGAAGCATTAAGCAGAAAAAAAACTTTTCAAGAATCTTTTGAATCTTTATCAACCCAATTTCAAAAACAAAATGGTCAAGTTGAAAAACTAAAGAAAAGTCTTTTGTTATTAGAAAGAAAGATCGCCGAAGCTCGAACCAAAAAAGACATGCTTAAAGCAAGAGCTCAGGCAGCGAAAGCTCAGCAGGAAATTCAAAGCGCAGTTGGTGGTTTAGGTAGTAAGTCTGCTATGGCAGCTTTTGAAAGAATGGAAGACAAAGTAGAGGCATTAGAAGCTTCCGGGCAAGCTGCATTAGAGTTGGCTGGCGAAGATCTAGAAAGCAAGTTTGCAGCATTAGAAGGAGGCGATGATTTAGATAAAGAACTAGAGATATTGAGAAGTCAATTGAAATTAGGAGTTGAGGCAATAGCTTTACCTCCGTCTGATTTAGATCTTAATGAAGTAAAGGCAGTAGAAATTCAAGAAGTCGAAGTTGAATTAGAGGAGATGAAAAAGTCTTTGGATAATTCTTAATTTTATAAGAACACAAAACTTTTTACATATGAATAATCACAAACCCCAGAGAGGGGTTGGTTTGATTTATAGATACCACAAATTAAATCAATCCTCCTTCAGGTCTTGGCGATTAATGTTTAAACCAATCTGTGCTAGTACGGAAATAGAATTATCAAATTGGATTGCAGAGAAGCCAGTAAAAAGAAATCAACCAAAAGCAATTTTTTCTTCTTGCCAAAAATTTGGCCAAGGCCAAGCCGGTCGAATTTGGGAAGCACCGAAAGGAGGGGTTTGGGTGAGTGCCGCTATTAAGAGAGAAGATTCGTGTGAAAATAATTCTCAGCTTTACGGTCTAGCAGTGGCATTAGCCCTGGTTGAGCGTATTGAACGTCTAGGGGTTGAAGTAAATATAAAATGGCCAAATGATCTATTGGTTGACGGGCAAAAATTAGCTGGAATTTTACCTAGATTATTTTTCAGAGGAGGAAAACTAAGATTATTACGAGTAGGGGTAGGTTTAAACGTTTTTAACACTGTTCCCAAAGAGGGAATTTCACTAAAACAAATTATTGGTGATAAAAAAATGAATATAAATTTTTGGTCATCAGAAGTATTACTCGCAATAGAGAAATCTATAGATTTTTTGAATAATAAAAAATTTTTATGTAGTCAGGTTGAAAAAAGATTATGGTCTAAGAAATATATTGATAAAGAAACTGGTTATCATTGGGATATTCAAGGAATTGACTATTGTGGCGGATTGATACTTTTTAAAGAAAATAAAAAGAAGGTATTGTTTACTTCAACATGATTGATTTGTTTAATTATTAGAAATCTCTGTTACCTTTCCATCTCTAAATCTTGCGATTTTCTTTGCTCTTTTACTAACATTGTCTTCATGAGTAACTAAGACAATTGTTATCCCTTGACTGTGAAGTTGGTCAAAAAGATTTAATACATCTTCTGTAGTTGTCGAATCAAGAGCACCAGTTGGTTCGTCTGCTAATAGAAGTGATGGTTGATTGATTATTGCCCTTGCTATTGCGACTCTTTGTTGTTGGCCTCCAGACAATTGATTAGGGAGATTTGTCATTCTGTTCCCAAGTCCTACACGATGAAGAGCCTCTTCAGCCCGCTTTTTTCTTTCTAAAGAGGGTACGCATGCATAAACCATTGGGAGCATTACATTCTCAAGTGCTGAAACTTCTTGAAGTAAATGAAATTGCTGAAAAACAAAACCAAGTTCTTTGTTCCTAATATCTGCAAGCAAGTCATCATCAAGCTTTTCTACTGCTGTGCCATTTAATTCATATGTGCCATTAGTAGGGCGATCAAGACATCCAAGTATATTCATTGCAGTACTTTTACCAGATCCACTTGCACCCATGACAGCAAGGTAATCTCCCTGAAAAACCTCAAGGTTTAGTTGGTCAAGAGCTTTAACTTTGACAGAGCCCTGACCATAAAATTTATTTATATTAGTTAGACGAGCTACAGATTTTTTCAATGATTTGAATTGGTTATCCAAGTGAGTTTTTACTTGCAAGAGTAATAGCTTCTTGAAGTAATGGAGTTCCGTTTACCGCACTATCAGCGAAGTCAAAGAGAGGGTTAGAAATAATTCCACCAATAGCAGTTATGAGAACACAAAAAATTAAAGCTACTTTTAGAGATGTCATCCCTGGAATTGACCATTCTATAGTTGGATATGATTTCACAACATCTGAAGCTTCTTTAGGTTCTGTGACGACCATCATTTTTATGACTGAGATGTAATAGTAAATTGAAATAACTGAGGTAACAAGTCCAACACTAACTAGTAAGTATTGTCCATCTGCCCATCCAGCAAAAAACAAATAAATCTTTCCAAAGAATCCCAGCATGGGAGGAATCCCTCCCAAAGAAAGAAGGCACAAACTTAAGCCCAAAGTAATTAATGGATCTTTTTGGTATAGCCCTGCATAATCTGAAATTTGATCACTGCCAGTTCTGATTGAGAAAAGTATTACGCATGCAAAAGCACCAAGATTCATAAATAAATATGCTGCCATATATAAAACCATCGCGGCAAAACCATCCTCAGTTCCGCAAACCAAACCAATCATGACAAATCCAGCTTGTCCAATTGAGCTATAAGCCAGCATTCTTTTCATTGATTTTTGAGCTAGTGCTACAACATTTCCCAACGACATGCTCAGAACAGCTAAAACAGTAAAGAGTAATTTCCATTGCGTATCAAAAGCGCCAAAACATCCGACCAATATCCTTATAGCAAGTGCAAAACCTGCAGCTTTGGACCCTACTGATAAAAAGGCAACTACCGGAGTAGGAGAACCTTCATAAACATCAGGTGTCCATTGGTGAAATGGAACGGCTGCAATTTTAAAAGCTACTGTAGATAGTACGAAAACAAGCGCTAATGCTGATAATGGGGTCGGAGCACTTATTAGGGTTATTCCTATTTCTTTTAAATTTGTAGATCCACTTATTCCATAAAGTAGGGATGCTCCATAAAGAAATACTGCAGCTGCAGCCGAACCGACCAATAAATATTTCAAAGCTGCTTCTGAACTTCTTGAGTCTGTTTTGAGATATCCCGAAAGTAGGTAGCTAGCAACAGAAAGTGTTTCTAGTGAAACAAAAACACTTACCAAATCAGTTGAACCACATAGAAGCATTGCTCCAAGAGTGGCTGCTAATAATATTGCTGCAAATTCACCTATGGGACTTCCATTTTTTTCAGCATATCTCCAACTTATTAGAAGAGAAATAAGGGTTGAAAGAGCTATGACCCCTCTAAAAGCAATAGCAAGATTGTCTGAGACAAATGCACCTAAGAAAGATTCTTGAAATTCTCCATTCCATTGCATTATTAGTAAAATCAAAGAAGCACCAAGACCTGCATAACAAATTGGAGGGGACCAGCGGGCTGAAATCTTTTCACCAGCTAAATCAACCAAAAGAGTCCCTAGCATTGCCATTAGAACTGCAGCCTCTGGTAGAACAGCTTTGGCATTTAAAGATAGATTTAAAAGCTCTACAGGCGTGGTTATGAATATTTGAAAAGACAAAAGTTCTCCCATTTATGTATTGTTTTTAAGCTGTGTCTGATTTTATAACTCTAGCGAAGTTATGAAATATGCCTTTTTTATCATTTTGGGCTAGGCATTTTACTATCCAGTAAGTTAGATAAGAAGGAGGAAAATTGAGCTGATGCCCACTGACCATACTCTGGTAATTGTTGAAAGTCCCACAAAGGCAAAAACCATTAAAGGTTTTTTGCCTAAGGACTTTCAAGTTCTTGCTTCTATGGGTCACATTAGAGACTTGCCTAACAATGCCTCTGAGATTCCTTCTAAGCACAAAGGAGAAAAGTGGGCAACGATCGGAGTTAATACAACGGCTGATTTTGATCCTTTATATGTTGTCCCCAAAGACAAGAAAAAAATTGTCAAGGAATTAAAACAATCATTGAAGGGCGCCAGCGAATTGTTATTAGCAACTGATGAAGATAGAGAAGGGGAAAGTATTAGTTGGCATTTAATGAACGTGCTTGATCCCCAAATACCTGTGAAGAGGATGGTTTTTCATGAGATAACTAAAGAAGCTATTTCTAAAGCTCTATCGAAAACAAGGGAAATTGATATGGAATTAGTTCATGCCCAAGAAACACGAAGAATCTTAGACAGATTAGTTGGGTATACGTTGTCTCCTCTTTTATGGAAGAAAGTTTCTTGGGGTTTATCTGCTGGAAGAGTCCAGTCAGTTGCAGTAAGATTGTTAGTTTTAAGAGAGAGAGCAAGGAGATCTTTCAAAAGTGGAAGTTATTGGGACTTAAAAGCAAAATTAGAAAAAGAAGGTAGTGAATTTGAGGTGAAAATGACCTCAATTGGGGGGCAAAGAATTGCTAGTGGTAGTGATTTTGATGAGTCAACTGGATTATTAAAATCTGGTAGAAATGTCAAATTGCTTAAGAAAGAAGAAGCAAATGAACTTGCTAAAAAATTAACTATTGATACATGGAAAGTTATTAAAGTCGAAGAAAAACCTTCAATCCGTAAACCAGTTCCGCCTTTTACAACAAGCACATTACAACAAGAGGCTAATAGAAAACTTCGATTATCAGCCAGGGAAACCATGAGATGTGCTCAGGGCTTATATGAAAGGGGTTTTATTACATATATGAGAACAGATTCTGTGCATTTGTCCGATCAGGCAATTAATGCCTCACGAAAGTGTGTGGAATCAAAATATGGAGTTGAATATTTAAGTGATAAGCCTCGCCAGTTTTCTAACAAGACGAGAAATGCTCAAGAAGCCCATGAAGCAATTCGGCCGTCTGGTGAAAGCTTTAAAACACCTAAAGAGTCCAACTTGCAGGGGAGGGACCTTTCTTTATATGAACTAATTTGGAAACGAACAGTTGCCAGTCAAATGGCTGATGCAAGGTTGACAATGCTTGGGATTGAACTACAAGCATCGGATGTATCTTTTAGGGCAAGTGGTAAACGAATAGATTTTCCTGGCTTCTTTAGAGCCTATGTTGAAGGTACTGATGATCCTGAAAGTGCACTTGAAGGACAAGAAGTTCTTTTGCCTAAATTAGCTATCGGAGATACTCCAATAGCTAAGAATATAGAGGCATTGGGGCATCAGACTCAGCCTCCTGCTAGATATAGCGAAGCTTCTTTAGTTAAAACACTTGAGAAGGAAGGTATAGGTCGTCCGTCAACCTATGCAAGTATTATTGGAACAATCGTTGATAGAGGCTATTCTGTCCTAAACAATAATTCCTTAACTCCAAGCTTTACAGCATTTGCTGTTACGGCTCTTCTTGAAGAACATTTCCCTGATCTTGTAGATACCAGCTTTACAGCTCGAATGGAATCAACACTTGATGAGATCTCAACAGGTAAAGTGAATTGGCTTCCATACCTAAAGGACTTTTATAAAGGTGATACTGGTCTAGAGAATCAAGTTCAGCAGAGGGAGGGAGATATAGATGGAGGTGAATTTCGTTCTGTGTCCTTGGAGGGACTTTCTTCTCTTGTTAGGTTGGGCAAGTTTGGAACATACTTAGAATCAAAGCAGCTTGGTGAAAATGGGAAACCTATAACAGCTACTCTTCCACAGGAAATTACTCCTGCAGACTTGGACGAAGATATAGCAGAGATGATCTTAAAACAGAAAGCTGATGGTCCGGAATCACTTGGAATTGATCCTGATAGCGGACAGAATTTATATCTATTAAATGGTAGATATGGTCATTTCATTCAGAGGGGCTTAGTGGTCGAATTGAAAGATCTTGGGATTCCAAAAGGTAAGAAAAAACTTGGGAATTTACGTTTGTTTAAAAGTAGTCAATATGGACTCTATTTGAAGCAGGACTCTTCTAAGGTTCAGATTTTGTTACCAGAAACAATAAAAGAAGAAGAGGTAGACATTGAAAAAGCACTAGAGTATCTAGATGATAAATCATTAAAAAAAGCTCCAAATCCAAAAAGGACTTCAGTACCAAAGAATTTAAAGCCTGAGAACTTGACCTTTGAGGAAGCCCTTGGATTAATTCAATTACCACGTCTACTTGGAGAGCATCCAGAGGGAGGTAAAGTTCAATCAAGTTTGGGCAGATTTGGCCCTTATGTGGTTTGGAGTAAAAATGGTGGTGAAAAAGATTATCGCTCAATTAAGGGTGACGATGACGTTCTTCAAATAAGCCTGGAAAGAGCTCTTGAACTTTTATCTATTCCTAAACGAGGAAGAGGGGGTCGAACTGCTTTGAAGGAACTTGGTATCCCAGAAGGAGAAAAAGAAACCATCCAATTATTTAATGGCCCTTATGGTTTATATGTTAAACAAGGTAAGGTTAATGCCTCTCTCCCTGACGGGAAAACTGCTGAAGACATCTCTATAGAGGAGGCTATTGAATTATTAGCAGCCAAAAAATCAAGTAAAAAGACAACATCTAAGAAAAAAAATTCTACGAAAAAGACCACAAAGTCAATTAATAAAGATTTAAATTCATCATCAATAAAAAAAAGTAGTAGTCGAAAAACCCCTTCGACTACTAAAACAGGACGTCCAAGAGCCAGTAAAGTAAGGGTAATTAAAACAAAATAAAATTTTGAATAATTCAGGATTAATTGAGAAAATTTCTATTAGATTATTTCTAATGGTTACTCTTTCCCTACTTCAGTCATGCTCAAATACTGTAATTGGAGAAAAGTTGGAAAATAGTTTCGATATAACTGAGAACTTAAAACCTTTAGACAAAACTAATACTAAGCCACAAATACTTAATGAAAAAATAAAAATTAAATCAAAAATAAAAAATGATAAGAAAGAAAATGAAAAAGAATTTGCTAATATTATCAAAGAAAATTCAATATCTAATAAAGATAGACTTAGTGAAAAATCAACTAAATCAATGAGGAAGAAAATTTTTAATCCACAGCCATACAGAATTATTTTAAAATTATCAGGTGCAAATCCCTCTGCACCAGCTGAGACTGTTACTGAGGCTCTAAGGAACGCAGGCGTGCAGTTTGAGGTGGAAAAGATCGAACGTTTTGATGAGGAGAATTTTTCAAAGAATACATCTTTTAAAAAATAATAATTTTGACCTTAGATAATAAAAACTTTTTAAAAAGTAGATCTCTTTACAAAGCTCCCCTTAGCAAGAGACAAGCCTTAAAAATCGTTGAGTCTTCTTATCTTGCTGCTGCAACAGCTTTGATTTGGATAGCTCTTTATTATTTGCCTATTGGTGGAGCTATTTTCCGTCTTTCTTTACCGTTGCCATTGGCTTTTCTTCAGATTCGGAGAGGTTTTAAAACAGGTTTTGAGGGAGTGATCATATGCGTTATGTTATTAACTGCTCTGATGGGTCCGCTTAGAGGACCTTTAGTGCTTTTCCCGTATGGATTACTTTCTTTGTGGTTAGGATATAGTTGGCAAAAAGGATGGAATTGGTGGTTAAGTTGGGGTGTTGGGGCCTCAATCGGAACTATGGGTTTTCTAGTTCGGGTATTAGCTTTATCTGTGTTGGTTGGTGAGAATTTATGGATTATTCTTACTCGTGCTGGAGCAGGATTGATTGAAAAAGGTATAGACCTTTTCAATCTTTCTTTTACTCCGGATATGAGACAAGTTCAAATAGTTGCACTATGTCTCATCGTAACCCAAGAAATTGTTTACGTTCTTTGTTTGCATGCTTTGGCTTATTGGATTTTTCCTAGGCTCAAGTCATCAATTCCTGAACCACCCGCTTTGCTAGAAAACTTAATTTCACTTGAATCTCATTAATTGCTGATGATGGCAGATAACTATATTTTGTTGCCGTCAGGAGTATTAGCTTTTGGAAAAGGTCTTCAAGAGCAAAATGTTGATGAAAGAGTTAAAAGCTGGCAAGAAAATATTACTAATATGGCTTTCTTCTTAATCCTTGCTGGATCTCAAACTGCAGAAATTGAGGGGATTTCTGCAGCTGGTTCAACTGCTGTTTCTAGACGCTATACAGCTGTCGCTGATGCTGAACTTTTATTGAGAGGGCCTAATCTTCCAAAAAGATGGCCTTTACCTCCTTTACCCGCAGGCGTTTCTCCAGCATTGATTAGTTACGTTGCCTCAAGGTTCTTAAAAATTCAACCAACAATTATATCTGCAGGACTGCTTCAAAGTCCGTCCTTTACTCATGTTTCCCTAGAGTCACCTGAGATAGGTCCAGCTAGATGCTTGAGTTCAGGTAATGCAATGCAAAGAAGAAGGGTTAAACTTTTACTCGATGGTGGTTTTAAAATAGGCAAGAAATTAAAAAAATCTATTTTGATCACCGAGTGTGTTCCAGGTGGTACAACTACAGCTTCTGCAGTTCTTTCTGGTTTAGGTCTAAATGTTAATGGTCTTATAAGCGGAAGTCATAGAAATCCACCTTCAGAATTAAAAATAAATTTAGTCAAACAAGGACTTAAGGCAGCGAAATTAAAGAAGAACCCATCTTCTGTCGACCTAATGGCTGCTGTTGGTGATCCATTTCAGCCAATTGCAGTTGGTCTTTTAATGGGAGCTCGAGAATCTGGCCAAGAAATTTTATTAGGAGGAGGTTGTCAAATGTTGGCAGTATTGGCTTTGGCATTAAATGAAATTGAATCTGAATCACGCTCTGAATTTGTTAGTAAAATTTTAATAGGAACTACATCATGGTTGGTTGATGAAACACTTTCTGCTGCGGCAAATAAAAATTCTTTTATACATCTAATGAATCATGTCGCTAATCATTTTAAAGTAGACATCCTAGGTCTAGCTAGTGGCTATAGATTTAAAGATAGTAATCAAAAGGTTCTTCGAGATTATGAGATTGGTTACGTCAAAGAGGGTGTTGGAGCTGGAGCATTATCTTTACTAGCTCAAATTAAGGGATTGACTCAGAAAGAAATGATTGAAAGGTGTGATACAGAGGTTGCTAATCTATTTAAGTCAAATAATGAAAAGAACTTTCAAGGGATCTAAATAATATGCATACTGATTTATTTGGGAGGAGAGAATTTATTAAATATGGATTAATTTCGTCTTTATTTTTTTTATCTGGGTGCTCGACGTCTCAAAAGAAATTAGCTTTGAGAGGAGTTCCTAAAAGCTTCCCAAGAGAATTTGTTAATAGCTTATCTACAGATTGGGAATTTTTGCCGATCAAAGATATCGAGTTAAAAAAATTTCCTTATAGTTCAACTCTTCAAGCAAGAACAGATTTATTAGTTTTAAATGATGGCTGGATTTCTGATTTACCTATTAATTCATTGCAGGAAATCAAAGCAGATAATATTAGAAATAATTTCAGCAGGCATACTAGTTCTTTTCTTGATGGATTAGGCGAGGATTATGAAAAAAAGCTTTTACCTTTAGCTGTTAGCCCTTGGGTGATACTTTTTAGGAATGAAGATTATCTTGCTCTAAAAAATAAGAATTCTTGGGAAGTGATTTTTTCGAGTTCACTTACAAATCAAATAGTTTTTCCAAATAGTCCTTATCTTCTGATTTCGATAGCACAAAAAGTAGATTTAGTTAATGATTTCTCAAAAATCAAGAGTCAAGCCAAATCATTTGATGATAGGAATGCTTTGAATTGGGTTGTTTCAGGTAGAGCTAATGCAGCAGTTTTACCTTTATCTAGCTGTGTTGATAGTCTCATTGCAGATCCGCGTTTGTCGGTTCTTTTGCCGCAAGAGGGTAGCCCATTGAATTGGACAGTACTTGCATCTCCTTCACTGTCTCCTGAGCTTTTCCCTACTGATTGGTTTGATTTTTTATGGGGATCTACTTATTTGAGTCGTGTAATCAGAAAAGGTTTTTTACCACCAACAAATTTATCAGACTTGAGGAGAAAGAATCTAAATATTCCCCAGAAGTATCAATCGATTTTTCTTCCTGAAGAAAGCGTTTGGAATAAATGTTGGTCATTACCAATACTAAGCTTGGAGAGGAAAAAAGACTTAGCTTTAAAGTGGAATAATTCACAACCAAACTAAATTTGAAATTCAAAAAACTTTTCAAAGACATTTCTAATTACCATAACTAGCATTCTAAAAGTTGTATGAATAATAATGTTTACTGGTTTAATTCAGGCTATTGGCACGATCAAGAAAAATAATTTGGGAGTATTTGTTGATGGATGTAGGCCTTTTTCTCCTCTAAAACTTGGAGATAGTATTTCTGTTGATGGAGTTTGCCTAACAGTTTCTGAATTAATGAATGATTCTTTTACCGCAAATATAAGCGAAGAGACTCTCAAGAGAACAAATCTTGCAGAAAAAGCTCAGAAAAATGGCTATGTAAATCTTGAGCCAGCATTACGTCTTTCTGACCGATTAGGTGGACATATTGTTAGTGGACACATAGACGGGTTGGGTGAAGTTGTTTCAATCGAAAATTTGAAAAATTCTTGGAATTTGAGAGTATCTTGGAACGATTTGAATTTTTGCAAATATATGTGTGATAAGGCGAGTATTAGCCTAAATGGAATAAGTCTAACTATTGCAGAGATATATTTGGATGGATGTGAATTTTCAATAGCCGTAATACCTCACACCTGGACAAATACATGCTTGAAGTATTTGACAATTGGCGAAAAGGTTAATTTGGAGGTTGACTTGATGGCTAAGTACGCAGAAAAACTTCTAAAATTAAATAATAATGACTCAATTCCAAAACAAAATCAAATAATTAGCTCGCAGTGGCTTAATGAGCAAGGTTGGAATTAATTGCTTTATATTTTATTTTTATAATTTGCTTGGAGAGATTTATTATTTCTTGAGTGGTAACAAGCTTATTGCTCCAGACTCTTTTCTTACATCAATACGAAACTCCTGTCCAGGCTCAAGACCTAGTTTTTTTGTATAGGCATGTCCAATAAGAAGATTGCCATTGCCATGAACTTTGGTCCGAAATTCTGCTTGCCTTCCTCTTGAAGATCTATTCCCTGCTCTTCCAGGACCATTTGAGCGAAGTTTATAACCTTTAGCTTCAACTAGAGCGCGGTAAAAGCTTTTTCGTAAAACTCTCCCGCTTGGACCCACGTAACCACATCCTTTAGCTATTTCGTCTTCAGGACGGTTGCTCAAAGATCTTGCTTTGTCGAGGAGTTCTTTTCCAACAAGCATTTCAGACTGTTTTAATTAATTGAATTCTGACCAATAAGTGGAATTGTGGCAACAAATTAATTGAAAGTTTCTTGCTTAGTATCAATATTCACTTCTTAAAGCAGGTAAAGAATGATGAATAAAACCACCCAAATGCCGTCTACAAAGTGCCAATAAAGCTCTACTGCCTCGAATGGGAACTTGTTTTCATTACTCACTCGACCAAATGGGACACGTGTTTGCCACCAAATAATAAGGATCATTATTGACCCGAGTGTCACGTGAAGCCCATGAAAGCCAGTTAATGCATAGAAAGTACTTGCAAATAGGTTGTCAGTTAATCCAAAAGGCAACGTAAAGTATTCAAACATTTGGCTAATTAAAAATGCCACTCCCAACGCACCTGTTATAAGAAGCCATTTTTGGCATTGTTTTGATTCATTCTTTTCTAGGAATTTCCCCGCCCGATGAAAAGTAAAGCTACTAACTAGTAGTAAGACTGTATTTAAAGTTGGTATTGGTAGCTCTAATTCGTAAATAGCATCAGGGCCAATGGGATTGACTGCTTTGAAAGTTAGATATGCAGCAAAAAAACCTGCGAAGGTCATTCCGTCTGCGATTAAAAAAGCTATTAACCCAAACAAACGAAAATCTTCATGCTCTTCAGAAGAAAGATCTTTCTTGCTCCCTGAGGATTGCTCTTTTGGAACTATTGATGTCATGTCATTTCCTCCTGAGTTTTATTTGCATCTTTTTCTCCATAACCATAGGGTTCAAGAACTAGTGGGGCCTCTCCTTTCCAATTTTCAACAGGCGGAGGTGAGCTTGTTAGCCACTCAGGAGTGAGTGCATTCCATGGATTGTCACCAGCTTTATCACCGTAGAGCATGCTTTGAAAAATATTCCATAGAAAAGGTAAAGTACTTAAAGCCATCAATAATGCACCTACGCTACTTATTTGATTGATTAATTGAAATTGTGGATCGTATTCTGCAACTCGTCTAGGCATACCATTTAAACCTAGCCAGTGTTGAGGCGCAAAACAAAGATTAAACCCTATAAAAGTAATTATGAAGTGGAATCTTCCAAGATTTTCATTGAGCATTTTCCCAGTAAATTTTGGAAACCAATGATAAATTGATGAGAAGATAACAAAGACAGAACCTCCATAGACTATGTAATGAAAATGCGCAACAACAAAATAAGTATCGTGTACATGAACATCAAAAGGTACTTGAGCTAGGGCAACTCCTGTTATCCCCCCTAAAACAAAGTTAATAATAAATCCGCAGGAAAATAGCATTGCAGCATTAAGTGATATTTTCCCTCCCCATAGGGTTGCAACCCAATTGAAAAATTTAATACCTGTTGGAACAGCTATGAATGCTGTAGCGATCGTAAAAAATAAGCGCATCCATGGAGGAGTCCCACTCGTAAACATATGATGGGCCCAAACAACTAGACCTAATACAACTATTCCCATAATGGAGAAGACCATTGTTGTGTAGCCAAAAAGTGGTTTTCTACTATGGATAGGAAGTATTTCACTGACTAAACCAAAAGCAGGCAAGACCATGATATAAACAGCAGGATGAGAGTAAAACCAAAAAAGATGTTGATAGACAATTACATTTCCACCAAGACTTGGGTTGAAGAAACCGGTATGAGCAACTATGTCAAAACTTAAAAGTATTAGAGTACCAGCAAGAACAGGAGTTGATAGAACGACAAGAATACTGGTACCAAGCATTGCCCAGCAATACATTGGTAATTGCATTAATTTAAGGCCAGGTCTTCTTAACTTGAGGATGGTGGCAATGAAGTTAATACCACCAAATATTGAGCTTCCACCTAAAAGTAATACACTTAATATCCAAATAATTTGACCGGCGGCTGGAGTCGTAATGCTTAAGGGTGGATAAGCTGTCCAACCAGATTGTGCTGCTCCGTTTATGAAATAGCTTGTTATCAACATAAAACCTGAAGGAGGTATTAGCCAAAAAGCAACTGCATTCAGTCTTGGGAAGGCCATGTCCCTAGCACCAACATAAAAAGGTATTAAATAGTTTCCAAAGGCACCATTTACTACAGGCACGATCCATAAGAAAATCATGATTGTGCCGTGGAGAGTTAAAACTTGGTTGTAAACCTCTCTAGGCATGAAATCCGATAGGGGACTAATAAGCTCTACCCTTATCGCTCCAGCTAAAGATCCTCCAATAAGATAAAACAAGAAACCACAAACTAAATATTGAAGACCTATGACTTTATGATCAAGACTAAAACTAAGATATTTGAGCCAGCCAGTTGGTTGAAGCTTTTCTGGAGGAGAGTCGCTTGGTTTGAGGGAAATAGTCATAAACCTATATTGATTCTTTAGAGTTTTCTTTTAACCACTTATCAAAGTCCTCTTGTTCATCAACTATTACGTTTGATCTCATCCCACCATGATAAGGGCCACACAATTCTGCGCAAACAATTGGGAAATTACCTGCTTTGGTAGGAGTGAAATTTAGAATCGTTGGTTGGCCTGGGATTACATCTTGTTTAAGTCTGAATTGGGGTACCCAAAAAGCATGTATTACATCTTTTGATTCCATTTTTAGACTGACTTCTTTTCCAACTGGAACATGAAGTTCGCCAGAAATAATATCTCCTTTTGGATAATGAAAGATAAAAGCAAATTGCATTGCAGTTAACTCAATTGGTAATGAAGATGAATTTTTTGTAGATGAAGACATAATCGGCCCAGAACCAATCCCCCCCCAAACTTTCTCGGCCTGATTATCCATTTGCCCACTGTGATCATGCATTAAAGGTTGCATACCACCCATTCGATCGTAAATATCGTAGCTATATAATCCTACAAACAAAACAATAATTGCAGGAACTGCTGTCCAGAAGATTTCAAGAGAAATATTCCCCTCTAGGTCAATTCCATCACCAGTTTCTCCAGGCCTGCGACGAAATTGAATGAGACTGTAAATTACTAAAGCTGTCATACCTATGAAAAGTATGCAACCAATAATGAATAGGACTCGATAGAGCTCATCATAAACAGGAGCATTCATGCTCGCGCTTACGGGAAGCATATCTACGTTGTATGCAATCCAAACTCCTCCTACGCCAAGAATCAAACTTGATGTAAGAGTTAAGATGGCCGACAGTTTCGGCAAGAAGATCTCCTTTTCTATCTATAGGTTATGGGCAAAAGTAATTAATGTATCGGCTAATTGTTAATTCAAGATGAATAATTTTTTTTAAAGAGAATCTTTATGTTGCAGTCCGTTTATTCAGGTGACGTGTACAAAGTAATCGCTACGTTGAATTAACAATGATCTTGATAGCTTTTTGCATACGTGCAGTTTCTTTATTCACCCAAGCCACGATTGAGACTGGGCCAGCTTGCTGCTCACGTGGTAGTTGCGCTTATCGCTCTTGTAGTTATAGGAGGAGCAACCAGAGTTATGGAGGCTGGACTCGCTTGCCCAGACTGGCCTCTCTGTTATGGATCGTTTCTGCCTGGTAGGCAAATGAATTTACAAGTCTTCTTGGAATGGTTCCATCGATTAGATGCCTTCTTCGTAGGGGTTGTTTTAATTGCACAATTTGCCTTTTCCTTGTACTGGGCAAAAACTTTACCTAAATGGCTTCCTTGGATTTATGGAGTTTTAACAATATTGATTGCTGTACAGGGTTTTTTAGGTGCTTTGACGGTACTGCAATTATTGCCATCTTTAGTCGTCATAGCTCATCTTGCAGTTGCATTCACCCTTGTTGCGGTTATGAGCGGTGTGACTCAACAATTACTAAATCCAGGAAAATCAATTTTTCCACTTTGGCTTCGATCCTTTGGATTTTTATCTCTTTTCTCAGTAATAGCTCAGTCTTTACTAGGTAGTCGGGTGGCAACTTCTTGGGCTGCTCAAAGATGCTTAGATTTTGGAAATTCTTGCAATCTTTTAGGGCTTCATCGGGCAAGCTCTATCCCAGTTAGCTTTTTGGTGATTTTGTTCGTAATTGCTTCGTCTTTTCAGAAAGATGTTTTTGTTAAGCAATGGCATTATCTTTTGACGATTATTTTTTTGATCATCTCACAAATCTTTTTAGGAGTTTTTTCCATTCATCTAGGGATGAGTGAACCTAGTCTTATTATTGGTCATCAACTAATTGCCTGCTTATTAGTGGCCGTAATATCAGCATTGAATTTTAAAGGTAGAGGATTAGAGGAATCTTCCCAATCACTTTTTATAACTCAATCAACTTTGGAGACATGTCATGGTTAGTTCTACCTCAGATTTAATTTCACAGCCTGTTACTCGTGAGGAAATCGTTCCTTCAAGAAAGCGTATTAAACTACCTGCTTGGTTAGAGGTCGCCAAACCAAGATTAATTCCCCTTTTACTTGCTACAACTGTTGGAGGAATGGCTCTTTCGGAGGAATGGCCATTACCTTCTCCAAGATTGGCGTGCACTTTAGGTGGAGGAGCTCTTGCGGCGGCGGCAGCAGGGGCTCTTAACTGTTTGTGGGAACAAGATCTTGATAAGCGGATGAAACGCACCAGCAACAGAGCATTGCCTTCTGGTCGCCTTTCTCAAAGTTCTGTCTTCATTGGAGCAATTGCTTGCACACTCGCTGCTTCTGCCCTTTTAGTAAGTGGAGTTAATTGTCTAGCTGCAGGACTTACTCTTTTGGGACTTTGTAGTTACGTACTACTCTATACAGCTTTCTTAAAACCCAGGACATCTCAAAATATAGTTTTTGGAGGAGTCGCTGGAGCAATTCCTCCCCTTGTAGGAGCTTCAGCTGCAGCAGGACATATTGGATTAGGTGGTTGGTGGCTATTTTCTTTAGTAATGGTTTGGACTCCAGCACATTTCTGGGCTTTGGCCATATTATTAAAAGAGGACTATCGATCGGTTGGGATACCTATGCTCCCAACAGTGAGTGGTCCTTTTGTTACGGCAA
>QCHZ01000006.1 GCA_003216955.1 Prochlorococcus sp. AG-402-I21
GCTTCTGCAAAGTCAGGCTTCAATGCTATTGCGTTTTTATAGCTTGCTTCAGCTTCTACTAATCTACCCAGTTCTTTTAGAGTGTTACCCAAATTGAAGTGAGCTTCGGCATCTTCTGGAGTAAGTTGTACATATTTTTGTATAGGAATTAATGATTCAATAATTCTGCCAGTCTTTTTGAGTAAAGCCCCGAGTACTTTCCAAGAAAATGGATGCTTGGGAAATCTTTCGGAAAGGGATATCGCTAACTTTTCTGCTTTATCAAATTGTCTGTTTTTGTAAAACAGAAATAGTTTATTTATTTCTATATCTTTTGGTTCTACTTGCATTTTTTCTGAAGCTGTTTGCTTTAGCTGCATTCTTAACGCATTTAATCTTTTTTCATTCATTCCCTGCTTCTTTTCTTGTTCAATTATTTGCTTTTGAGAAGGTTTATTGGCTTTAATGCTGTTGACAGTAAGATTTTCTTCGATTTCCCCTAAAGCAAATGGGACTGTGAAGACTTTCACTTCAGATTGTTCTTGTTTGTGCTCTGTTCCTCTCTCCGTCACATCTATATTTTTTACAAAGGATCCATTTAATTTGGATTATAACTTTGACTAGGGTTTTAACTTTTAAAAGAAAATTAACCCAAGCAATTTGGTAGGTGATCATTAGCCTTCAAGGGGGAGTCATTAGTTCAGATCTTTTGAGAATAAAAGGCATTTGGGAATTCCACCGTTTTTGTATTGGATGAAATTTCTTTTTCTTCGTAAATATTATCGGGAACTTTATTAAAGCTAGTTATATCAATAATCATTTAATTGCACTGGCTGGATTAGTTATTTATTCTTTATATGAAAAACTCAGGGAAAAATATAGTTTGTAAAAATTTAAAAATCAAGTATTTATTTCTGCTGAAAATAAAATGAATTAGAGTTGTAATATTCAAGATCAGTAGGAATATCGACTTCTCCCCAAATACCGTCATACTTGATTGTTTTGATGTTTAAGGATTTAGTCATTAGAAGATGTTTTAAAAAAGAAGTGACATCAATCTTGCTTCTTTTATTATCAGGTAGCTCATAAAATATATTTTTAAATCTAGAAAATATTTTAGGCGTGAAACTAATAATTCCCATATATTGCCCATTGGCATTGCGAAGACAATCTAATGGTTCACCAATATCTTTTAAATAGCCAAGATTATCAATTGAGAATGTCTCTGCATCATCAGCTGCATTCTTAAAACGTTTTTCCCAAAGCTCTTTCCATGAAGAGCTATAAAGAATAGATAACTCCTTTTGATTTAAAAGAGATTTCAATGCATATGACTCATAAAAGATATCAGAATATGAAATAATTGCAGGACTTTCATTTAATAAATCTTTAGCAGTCATTATTGATATCAACATATTGCTATTTTCCCAGTTTGAATTATATAAAAGAGTGACTTGATCTTTATAAGAATTAAATAAATAAGAATTATATCCAGTAATAATATATATTTTCTTTATTCCTGCTTTATAAAAAGCATCAATTTGATATTTAATTAATGCTTTTCCTTTAATTAGTAATAAAGCTTTGTGATTATTTTTGGTAATCAAACCTAGTCTACTCCCTCTACCAGCAGCTAAAATAATTCCTATCATAATGAAAATAAAGATTGTATTATTTTCTTGTCTAATGGATGAATAATACCATCTCTTTCTGGGTGCCACATACACCCATACCAAGGTAATATCTTATGAGAAATTGACTCAATAGAATTATCATTAGATCTACAAATCACCTTAAAACATTCTGGTAAATTATCTATTGCAAAATTGTGATACGAATTTACTATACGTGATTTGCTATCATTAATCTTATGCTTTATAGCGAGATGTCCATCTACTGATTTTAGTGTTCCACCGAAAAAAGAAGATATCATTTGCATTCCTCTGCATACTCCTAATACTTTGAGAGATTTAACTTTGGCATGATTTAGGGCGGCAAATTCTACACTATCTCTCATTATGTCTTTTCCGATAACATCTCCACCAGTAAGCAAAAAACCATTTATAGAGTGATAATCACAATATTCACTTATCATATTTGCTTCCATGTTAGGAAGAAGAATATAATTATTTATAGAAAGACTACTTAAAAGTTTAATCCAATCTCTAGAAATTGAATCCCTTTGCTCCTCGTAACCCACTGCTGAGGAAAGTCTAGTAGATATAGCAATTGAAAATTTCATTCTAGTAAGAAATTGTTCTTGATAAACAATTAAGTTCGGTTGTTTTTTTCTGCAATAATTTATTATAAGTATTCTCACCACAACCAACTGCTGCTGGAATGTTTAATTCAGCACATCTCACTGACATGTGTGAATTTGGCCCCCCAAAACATGTAATTAAACCTATTATTTTACGTGTAAAAATCCAATCATATCCAGGATCTGCGTTTAATATCAAGACTATTTTCCCATGAAGATCTTCGCTGCAGTCTGAGTATTCATTAAGAGCAATAATTTCACCAGAGACAGTAGATGATCCAATAAATGAGGGTGATGAATCACTCATTGTACCTACATAGATATGTTCAATATTTGTAATGATGTGGGGTAGTTTTACATTTAAGCAATCATGGTAGGAATCTTTAGCACGTTTGATTTTTTGAGACAAATTAGCAAAAAGATCATCAGATGTAGAAACATTCGAAAGATAAATAATATCATTAAAATCAATGTAGGAGAGGTCTTCTTTTGAGAATCCTTGAAGTTCTCCCCATCGAGTAAGAAGTGTTAATGCATAGGAAAGTAGTTTTGTAAATTCAAATTTTGATTTTTCTCTTAACTTAATTGACTCCGAAATATAAAAAATTAATTGATTTGGAGAAATAGCATTTTTGCAAAAATTTCCTAAAAGTTTTTTTATTGAATTATATTCTTTTTCATTAAATTCAAACTTATTTGAATTTATAGCTTTATTAGTTGATTTTGATATTTCTGGAAATAGCTTTGTCCTTTCATAATAAGCTGGAGAGCAAATATCATAAGTTGATGGACGTAAATGACCATATTTTTTTATAAAAGAATTGTATGTTTTATCTTTAGCTAAAACTTTATTAAAATCCCTTATTAACTCAGTTGTTACGCCTTCGATCGACTGACGGAAAATATTTAGACGTGAAGAGGATATATTACAGGAATCATTCATTGAGCGCAATAGTGATTCTGCAATAAATCCATGTCTAGCTAATTTTGAAAATGTGAAAGTACCTTTAGATCGACATAAATATAATGTATCAATTAGTACATTTAAAAGATTATCTGGATTTTTAGATTTCTCAGAGTTATCTATTTTTTCTTTATAAGAAATTAATTGATTTATAAATTCTATTTCTTTTGAAAATTTACTAGAGCAGGCATCTTCAATTAATGATAATGTTAATGAATGTAGAGATTTATAATAAGTTTCGAATCCTTTTTTGCCTAGTAATTTATTTAATTCATTCGAATTATTTTCAATAAAGCAAAAATCAGTACATGTAGTTGCGACTTCAAATTCGATTTTGTCATGTAACTCTTTATTTCCATCTAACTTTTTAATCCAGAAATTTACCAGTTTTTCTCCTATTTCCTGTGGCAATAATGAGGGTAAAAATGAATTAAAACTTTTTCTTATATCTATATAAGGTGTATTTCCAATAATGTACATTAATTCCTTATTAATTAATGATTTATATCCCATTGATGCACGTGCTTCATTCCAGATAGAGGATGTAATCAAAAATCTATATAAGCTTCTGGCAAGCGGCTTCGGTGATACTCCAATGATTTCAGCAGGATTCCAATCTGGCATCATTCCGAATATTGATTTTTTACCAATAATGCCAACACCTTTAATTGAGATTCTCTCTAAATAATTCTTTAAAATGGGTAAGATTGCTCTAACTGAGTTTTGAACATTTGGATGCCATCTTGATGAACAAGTGATTTGACGTATCTGTAGTGTAAATAATTTCCCTTTTGTATCTCTTGCAAATTCAATATCCAGTGGGCAGTCCTCAAAAAAAGATTCTATTTCCTTTACCATTTTAAGAATGGAAATGATTCGAGGAGATGTAAGTGAATTGGGGGGTGCATTTAAATATACATAGATTGTTTTTATTCCCTTCTTCCCTGAGGTAACTCCAGAAGTATCAACCTTACTTTCAATATAATTTATGCAATAGTACGGTGCCCCTGAAGAAAGGTCTCTAGTCATAATCACTCCAGACATGGCTATGGCTGGAACGTATTCTTGAACAATAATTTGGTTACCTTTTGAAACACCCATTGAATTCAAAACTAAACTAATTGAATCTGATATTTTCTTCTTCGAATAATTACCTTTTAAAGGAATAGATAAAAATTGTCCAGCTTTTGAGTCGTTTTCTTTGTCCTCATGCTCAGAACTAGATCTAATAATTATGTCTTTATGATTAAAAGTCAGTAATATTTTATCTATAACAGCTTGTAAATCTTTATAAACTTCAAGCTGATTAAAGACAATAAAAAATGGGATTTCAGAATTAGTTAGATAAGGCTTGATTCTTTCTAGAGTTTCTGCCTTTGTACCAAATTTAATTTGTCGAAGTTTGTTTTCAGTCAACTTCTCTTGATTACTTAAAATATACAGTAATGCTTTATTAAGACATAACTCTATTAAATAATGGTTTCTGTATTGTTTATTCAGATTAGCTTCTGAAAATAATTACATTATAAGGGCTTATAGAAATAATGTGTTTATTTCTGCTTTGCGACGAATCAGAAAATAATTTGAATTTTTCAAAAATTCTTGATCCCACTCTCGATTACTTAGTACAGATAAATAAAACAGATCTTTTCTCGAGAGGATCAAAATAAATATTTGAACAATTTATAAGGCATGAATTTCCCGAAGATCTAGAATTAATAATATAATCAAAGGAGTTTCCCAGGATTATATGGATAAAATAATACTGAAATTAATGAATAAGATATAAATTAAGAAAATATTATTTTTATTACATATATAGAAAAGAAATTAGATTAAATTATAAGTAATTTTCTCTTATATTTAAGAAAAAGCAACCTGTTAATTTTAATAATATTTTGGGAATAAAGTATTTTAAAATCTGATTAAGTAAAATTTTATAAATTAACAGGTTGCTTTTTCTTAAATATAAGAGAAATTAATTTAGTGAAAATGCTAAAATTAATACAACTATTTAGTGAATTTCATTATGAAAACAGAATGGGATTATTCAGATAGAGCAAAAACCTATGATAAGCGTGCTGACTATAATGAAAATGCAATTAAGAATTTATTAGATCAGATTCAATTGTTTCCAGAAGAACTAGTAGCAGATATCGGAGCTGGTACAGGAAAATTAACTAAAATTTTACTTCAAAATGGTTTAAGCGTAGAAGCGATTGAACCGAATAATAATATGCGATTTATTGGTATAAAAAACACTAAAGGGAAAAAGGTTAACTGGTATGAGGCTACTGGGGAAAACACTGGACTGGATAAATCTTCTGTCTCAGCTGTATTCTTTGGTTCTTCTTTTAATGTTGTTGATCAAACAAAAACTTTAGAGGAAGTTAAAAGGATTTTAATCCCTAAAGGATGGTTTGTATGTATGTGGAATCATCGAGATCTCTCAGACCCAACTCAAGTACAGATCGAAAAAATTATAAAAAGCTTTATACCAAATTATAATTATGGTTTACGAAGGGAAGAGCCAAATGATGTTATTAATAAGAGCGGATTTTTTTCCTCAATAAATAATATAGAAGATCGATTTATTGTCCGAATGCTTAAGACTGATATAGTCGATGCATGGAAAAGTCATGATACCTTGTTTAGACAATCTAATGGGAGATTTAATGAAATAATTAATTCAATATCAGATCTTTTACAAGATGATTTTTATGATGTTCCATATTTTACGAGGTGTTGGTTTGCTAGACATGTTTAGCTTAAGAGAAACAAAATTTATAATTAAATATTTATAATTTTAATAGATAAACAAGCTATAAATTTTGACTTATCTATCCATTTTTATAATCTTATTTTAAGTTCACTATTTAAAAATTTTAAGATATGAGTAAGACTTTTTAGAAAATTAAATAATATTTAGTAATTTATTATATAGCAAAAATTCATTTCAGCCATTTATCTGAAGTCAAAAGTTGATACGCTCTTTGCGCGCTTTCCCCTTGATAGTTTGTATTAAAAAACTCTTCTCTTAGTGCTTTCAAAATAGAATCAGATGGTGGATGTTCCAGGCAATAATTACAAACATCTTTGAGATTATTTGAATTACAAATTCTATCTGGAAAGAAAGACTTTAAGTAATCTTCACTGGTAAAGTCTCCAAGAAATTTATTTTCCTTTGAATTTAATTCCATATCTAAAAAGGCAAAATTCTTATTTAAATAAAGAGATCCAAACATTGATCCTCCATAATCAAAAAGCATTAGATCAGCAAGGGCAAATAGTTGAACATTATCATCTAAACTATCATCTACATAATTGAAATTTACGGTAAATAATTTTTTATAACTTTCTGGATCGTCCTTTTTCATCTGAGGATGAGGTCTGACAACTATATTATGTTCCTGTCTTAGTGTAGATACACCCTTATAGTACTTTTCTACAGATGACAAATTACTCCAGCTCGTAATCCAAACAATGGTTTTCTTATAAGGATCACATTTAAACTTTTCAATAAGATTATCCTTCGAAAATCCAGGCTTGTAGTACTTATCGAATCTTGGGTAACCCATTTGAGCAGTAGATATTTTATCTCTCTCTTTAAATTTTTTTTCATGATATTCTCCATAACATAGTATTCCATCATAATACTTATTCCAATACTGCAGATTTGATCTATTGCATCCAGCAGTATACATACATCTTATATTTTTCTTACCAGCCAATTTAATAGCAGGCATATTTACTTCTGAACGTGAATTATTTTTTTTATCAATAAATTTATATTCAAGATCTCCTCTATTTGATACAAGTTTTTGGTATATTAAGTTATTTTTTATTAGCTCACTTATTTTTCTTATTTTAATATCGCTATTTATAAGGCTACGGATTCTAACTAATGACTCTTTATCTAATTTGTCAGGAATTAATATCTCAAAATCGTTAGAATTGATTTCTAAAATTGGTCTATAATGAGTAAATATAGTAAAACTATATATATAAAAGGCAGTTTTATTTATTAATTTCGCATTTTTTCTATAAGATTTTATAAATGAAAATGATGGATTAAATTCAATAGCATTCCATTCGGAAATATTAGCTTCTTCTGGTTTCCCTAAATCAAATAGGATTTCTCCAAGGTTTATATGAGCCTTAACAAAATCAAATTGTAGATCAATTGCTTTTCGAGTTGATATTTCTGCGTCTTTTAAATTGCCATTATTTTTTAATATGATACCCAGATTGTTATGAGCATTTGCGCAATCAGGGTTGAGTTCAATTGCTTTTCGAGTGGACAATTCTGCGTCTTTAAATTTTTCGAGTTCTATCAATATGCTTCCTAGATTAGAATGGGCATCAGCGTTACTAGGCTTAAGTTCAATTGCTTTTCGAGTGGACAATTCTGCGTCTTTAAATTTTTTGAGATCTTTCAATATGCTTCCCAGATTGGAATGCGCCTCAGCGAGAAGAGGCTTGAGTTCAATTGCTTTGCGTATTGATAATTCTGCTTCTTCTAACTTGCCAAGTTCTATTAATATATTACCCAGATTTGTGTGTGCCTCAGCGTTACTAGGCTTAAGTTCAATTGCTTTGCGTTGAGATAATTCTGCTTCTTTTAACTTGCCAAGTTCTTTTAATATATTACCCAGATTTGTGTGAGCCTCGGCGAGAAGAGGATTGAGTTCAATTGCTTTACGAGTAGAGACCTCAGCTTTTTTTGATTTCCCAAGGCTTTGTAAGATGATTCCATAATTAGAAAAAACCCTGTAATCCTTGACTCCTTGATTGATTAACTGTTGATAATATGTTGCTGCTTCTGAAATATTGCCTTTTATATGAAGCTGAATTGCTTGTTTAATTATTTGTTCTTTCGAAGGTTTGTTAGGAGGATTAGAAGAAATAGAAATATTCTCTTTAGTTTCTCCTAATGCGAATGGAACTGAGAATGTTTTTACTTCAGAGATTGCTTGCTTTTGATCTTTTCCCCTTTTGGTCACATTTATTAGTTATGTATTGAATTGATTGCAGATATTATATAACTGAACTACTTTTTAACTTTAAGAAGAAATTTACCCGTTGCTAATAAGCATGAGTTAATCTCTCCCTTGGGAGAAATAATCAGACGAAACTTGTTGTAAATATTTGTGTTTGGTGATTTCCCACCATTTTATCTTCCGGTAAAACTTCTCTTTCTTCGGGAATAATATTGTGGACTTTGAATTTTCAAGTTTATTACTCTTTTGATTTCTTCTGCAGAATATGAATTAAGCAGAAGGCAAGCTCGGAGGATCACAGCCAAAGCAATGGATTTGATCTATCAAGACTTAGAAGAGATCAATATTGAGCGGCCAAATGGTGGCGAAACTTCTTGTGAATCTCGAACAAGCGATGCAAAAAGGACTCATCAATAATCAATCCAGTGGCATTGCTGCCTGCGCAAGACAAATAATTTCGCTAGCTGGATTAGCAGCTTACTCCTCATATAACAATCGAGTGAGAAAAATCTAGTATGCGTTCAATTTATAGTTTTACAAACCCAAAACTGATACATCCCTATGAAAGTATTGGGATATTTTCTTCAAACTTTGCACAGTTTGTAAATGTTTTTAGGAGGTTATATCTCGATATTTATTAGTTTTAATAAGGATTTCAATAGCAGGTTTCAGCATATCTTTGTAGTTCTTCCATCCATCCATTGATTTTGAATTGATTGGGGAACGAACTTGAACATTGCTTGCTGTTGAAACTGAGCGTGGATTTAGATGAGGTGATAGATATGTATCTTCCCACTCCCAACCCAACCAAGAGATTAAAGATTTAATTTCTTTATTAGGATTGCTCACTAATAGATCATAATTTAAGTTGTATATTTTTGACCTAAATCTAGTCTTGTATTCTGTCATTATATTTTCTTGGTCTAGATAAACTCTTGCGCAATCTACTAAGGAGGAGGAATAATCATTTCCTCTAACAAAATGTTTTCGGTAAATTGAAAGAATATTATCTAAAGGATTTCTAAAGCAGTGAATAATTTTTGCATTTGGTATTTTTTTTGCAATAATACCTACGTATTGGTAGTTATATAACCATTTGTTAGTTGTGATATTCGATTCAGTCTTATTTTTTACTTGTTCCAAATAAAATTCAGCAAGATTTATATCTTGTTTAGACTTCTTATAATCTAGGAATGATTCCTCTAGAATATTAGTTTCACCTAGATCATATACATCATTGGTCATACTAAGAATTGATTCCAATAATGTAGAACCACATCTAGGCATTCCAACAATAAAAATACTCTTAGGATATTTTATGAGATCTGTTTGATTGATGTTTTCTTTATCCGATTCAATAAGTAATATTTTAGATTTTTTTAGTAAACTATTTGCTTTTGAAGGGTAAAGACTAAGTTTTAAATTATTTGCTAATTGAAGACTTTGAGCACATTTTTTATGATTCTTGTCCTTATAAAGAATATTTGCTCTTGCGAAATAAATATCAATTAAATCTTTTTGTGATTTGCTATTTAAAATACTTTCGGAAAATAGTTTATTTTTCCATATTTTATTATTATTTGAGTATTTAAGATTCGATAGAATAAAATATGATTTAGCGAAATTAGGTTTAAGTTCAATAGCTTTGCGAGTAGATAATTCTGCTTCTTGTAATTGACCAAGATCGCATAATATTCCTCCCAGATTGGAATGCGCTTCTGCGAAATTAGGATTAAGTTCAATTGCTTTGCGAGTAGATATTTCTGCTTCTTTTAATTTGCCAAGATCTTTTAATATGATTCCCAGATTGGAATGCGCCATTGCATAGTGAGGATTAAGTTTAATTGCTTTACGAGTAGATGTTTCTGCGTCTTGTAACTTGCCAAGATCTTTTAATATGTTTCCTAGATTGGAATGTGCTTCTGCGAAATCAGGATTAAATTTAATTGCTTTACGTAGTGATAATTCTGCTTCTTTTAATTTGCCAAGATCTCCGAATATGTTACCTAGATTGGAATGCGCTTGAGCGAAATCAGGATTCAGTTCAATTGCTTTACGTAGTGATAATTCTGCTTCTTGTAATTGATCAAGATCTCTCAAGTTTTTTCCCAGATTTTAATGTGCTTCTGCGAAATCAGGATTAAGTTCAATTGCTTTGCGTAGTGATAATTCTGCTTTTTGTAATTGATCAAGATCGCATAATATGCCTCCTAGATTGGAATGCGCCTCAGCGAGAAGAGGATTAAGTTCAATTGCTTTGCGTAGTGATAATTCTGCTTCTTGTAATTGACCTAGATTTTTTAATATAATTCCTAGATTGTAATGAGCGTTTGCGAAATTAGGATTCAGTTCAATTGCTTTGCGTAGTGATAATTCTGCTTCTTGTAATTGACCAAGATCTTTTAATATGATTCCAAAATTTGAGAAAACTTTGTCATCTTTAAATCCTTTACTGATAAAAAGTTTATAATATTTTGCTGCTTCTTGAATATTCCCTAGTGAATGAAATTTAAATGCTTGATTAATTATTTCTTCTTTAGAAAGTTTAGAAGGCTTATTTGTACTAATAGTAATATTTCCTTGATTTTCTTTTAAGGTAAATGGAATTGCGAATGTTTTTACTTCGCTAATATTCTTCTTCCCTTTTCCTTCTTGACTCGAATTATCCATCTTCTCTTATGATTTCTCTCTTTTGCTGCTTACGATTTTACTACTAATTTCAATCCTTATTAATTCTTTCTGAAATTATTCAGTAACTGATAGAGGGAAAAAACAGGTCTCTGTATTATTTCCCTACATAGAAGAGCACGTAACAAGGTACAAAAACATATATGGATATTCAAATCGTTTAAAATTCTATATTATTTTTTTACAAAAGTATCATTGAGTTTATTCTCCCCCTGTAACCTCTTGCTAGGACTGGTTTTTGTGCGGATTTGTGTGCTATGTATAAAGATTAAACCCATTGATCTGACTGGGGTTTGAGAGTTCTCTTTTACAATGGACTATTGAAGGAGAGTGAAGGAAACGTCTACTTCTTCTTGCTAATTTGATTTATATAGTTTTATTAGACATCTTTTCATAACATTTCTCTTTCAAGTGTATTAGCTACTCTCTCCATCACTTCTTTCCAGTTATGTCTTTCTTTTTGTCGGAATAGCCTCATTGATGGGTACCAAAATGTTCTTTCTCCCTTAAGCCCCCATCTCCACTCAGGACAATGCTTGAGGATTGTCCAGGTTGATTTACCCATCCCTCCAGCCAAATGAGCAATTGAAGTATCAGAGGTAATAATTAAATCACAGTTCTGAATAATGGCAGCAGTTTCAAGAAAATCCCAAGTGGCATCAATTTGAGGTTGGCATTTGACAAACTTATTTTTAAATGAACAATTATCAAATTGCTCTGAACCAAATCCTTTTTGTAGTGATAAAAATTTGAAATTATTATGTTTCGCAAGACTAGAGAAAGTTTCTAGAGGTAATGAACGACCTTTTTGATAATTCTTTTCGGCACTCGGATTTCCTTGCCAGTTAATAGCAATGATGGGTCTTTTTTCTTTGGATAGTATATTTTTCCATTTTTTATTTAATTCATCTTTTGAATAAATGTATGGCTTAGAAACGATTGGATTTTCTGGCCTTACTTTTAAATATCTAGGTAAGGATAATAGCGGAATCCATTTACCTTCTGAAATTAAACTTGCTTGAGCTAGAGTTAATGGATTTTTGTCAATATCTGATGCTTTTATTAATTGATTTAGTTTTGGTTGAGGACAAAAAGAAACATCTAAACCTAGTCTTCTTAAATAAGGTATATAGCGCATATATTGAATAGTATCTCCTAAACCTTGCTCGCTAACAACTAAAAGCTTTTTCCCTTTTTGTAACTTCTCATCATTGAATTTTTTGATTGTTGGTTTGATGTGAGGAATAGTAGGTTTCTTTTTTTTGAATCTAAATTCATAGTTTTCAAGTCCAGATTGATAATTTCCTTTGAGGAGCTCTATGAATGAAAGGTTGTAATAAGCATCTGCGAAATCAGGATTTAATTTAATTGCTTTACGTAGTGATAATTCTGCTTCTTTTAATTTGCCAAGATCTCCGAATATGTTACCTAGATTGGAATGCGCTTGAGCGAAATCAGGATTCAGTTCAATTGCTTTACGTAGTGATAATTCTGCTTCTTTTAATTCACCAAGATTTTTTAATATTATTCCGAGATTTAAATAAGCATTAGCATTTATAGGATTCAGCTCAATAGCTTTGCGAGTAGATAATTCTGCTTCTTTTAATTCACCAATATCACTTAAAATGATTCCGAGGAAGGAATGTGCTTGAGCAAAACCAGGATTCAGTTCAATAGCTTTGCGAGTGGATATTTCTGCTTCTTGTACCTTTCCAAGATTTTTCAATATTCTTCCCAGATTTGAATGCGCTTGAGCGAAATCAGGATTTAGTTTAATTGCTTTACGCAGTGATAATTCTGCTTCTTTTAATTTGCCAAGATCTTTTAATATGACTCCATAATTAGAAAAAACCCTATGATCTTGAAATCCTTCATTGATGAAATATTGATAATATTTTTTTGCTTCTAAAATCTTTCCTTGTGAATGTAACTTAAAAGCTTGATTAATTATTTCTTCTTTAGATATTTTACTATTTGAATTAGTGGAAATTAAAACTTTCTCTTTTATTTCCTCTAAAGTAAATGGCACTGTGAATGTTTTTATTTCCCTATATTGCCTCATTTTTTGTCCTTCATTTAGATGTCCCTCCATGTTTGAGTTTGCTATCTTCTCATCTTCGATATATTTTACTCTAATTTACTCTTTGTTAACTTTTTATGAAACCTTTCCTTAATTAATATAATGAGAATAAAAAGAGTTATTTATATTAGCTCTCTGCAGAAAAATAGTAGATGAATAATCTCTGATATAAAATAAAAATATTTTATGCTATTTCTTTAGTCATGTTTGTTATAAATTAAAAATTGATATATAGATCTCATTGTTGTTTAATATTTCTTTTCAGATTTTGCTAAATTATATCTTTTTGCTTTAAAATTTCTTGAATGATTTTGATTATTAACTAGCAAAATTTATCCAACCAGTAATGATGTATTTATAACCTGACTTTAAAATGTTTCCTTTGTGCGCATGGGTCCATTCGGCAGGCCAAATTAATGTTAAACCTTTTTTGGGTTCTATTTCAAGATCATAATGGCTGAAATATGTTGAACCTCCCTCTTGAACATCATTTAAGTAAGTCATAAATACAAAAATACGATGAAGACTTTCTATAGAAAAGCGTTCTGTATGTATCTTTTTGAAATGTTGTCCTGCAGTATATCGTTGTAGATTGAAAACCCCAATTTCAAACTTCTTTGAATTTTCTTTTAAAAATGGCCATTGTGAAATATAGTCTTTATGACATTTAAATAGTTCCTCAAAGTATTCATTAAATATCTCATTTCCTGGAAGCAAAATATCCTTGGGCCTAATTGAAATATCTGTACTATCTTTAATATTTTTATTTACTCCAGATTCTGTAAAACCTTTATTTTGCTTATTTTTATTTAATTCAAAATAGTCTATTAAACTATCACATAATGAAGGAGGTTCTAAAATCCATGAACTAATAAAGTTCGGATTCTTGAGACCATCTTTTGTGTTAACTCTTTTCATTTTGAGAAAATATTTATTTTCGAAGAACTATAATCAAATATAATAGAACCATTTCCTTCCCTCAATTTTTTTATACCCTCTTTGTGTTTTCCTCTTTTCATCAAGATTTTTCCCAAGCCATTAATTGCTAGATCGTAATTTTTTTTGAGTTTAATTGCCCTCTCAAAGCTACAAGTAGCATCATCTAATTTACCGTTATTCATTAGGAAAAGCCCAAGACTATATTGAGCATCAGGGAAATTGGGATTGAGTTCAATTGCTTTTCTTAGTGATAATTCAGCATCTTCTGATTTACCAAGATCTCGTAGTATATTTCCCAAATTATAATGAGCCATTGCGAAATTAGGATTAAGTTCAATTGCTTTGCGAGTAAACAATTCTGCCTCTTGTAAGTTGTCAAGATTTCTCAATATATTTCCTAAATTAGAATACGCTTCCGCGTAAAAAGGATTAAGTGCAATTGCTTTGCGAGTAGATGATTCTGCATCTAGTGGCTGTCCTAGATCTAGTAATAGTTTGCCCAGATTAGAATGTGCCTCTGTGAAATCAGGATTCAGTTTAATTGCTTTGCGAGTAGATAATTCTGCTTCTTTTATTTGCCCAAGATCCTCTAAAATTATTCCCAAATTGTAATGAGCATCTGCGAAATTAGGATTAAGTTCAATTGCTTGGCGGTATGATTTTTCAGATTCTTGTAATTTCCCAAGCCCTTTTAAAATGACTCCATAGTTACAGAAAACTCTGTGATCCATAAAGCCTTGATTTATAAACAGTTGATAATATTTTGCTGCTTCTGCAATATTTCCTTGTGAATGAAACTTAAATGCTTTATTTATTATTTGTTCCATAGAAGGTTTATCAGGAGTAATGGTATCAATGGAAATATTTTCTTTCTTTTCTTCCAAGGCAAAAGGAACAGGGAATGTTTTTGCTTCAAATCTTTCTTCCTTTTGATCTCTTCTTCCCTCAGTCAAATTTATTTATTTTGCAAAGGATCTATTAATGAGGATTTTAACTTAGCTCTAAAGTTTTGACTAAAAAATAAATTGATCCTCTTCAACGTAAGTAGTGAGACAAGAAAATGTCTTAGGTGAAGCCCAATTTTTTTTACACTAATAACCTATTCAGTATTTTTATAAGTGTTCGCAGATTTGCTTCCCAATCAGTCGCCATCTGGAGTTTGCGTTCGCAGAATAGCAATAATCAGCCATATCTAGTCATAGCTAGCTATGCACTAGTCCTTAGTGGAATTACTGTAATTTCTTGGTATCAATTGAGCTTGAGTACGCTCCCTGCAAGATTCGAACTTGCGGCCCACTGCTTAGAAGGTAGTTGAATTTCTCTTGCAAAGCATCGGTATAACTGGGTTTAGCACTAAGTATTACGAAGTAATTCGCAGAATATCCCTAGCAATATTTATTAAGACTATTCCGTATATGACTACATTCTATCATTTTATTTCTTATTTGTTTATACATGAAATAGAGCCGCTAAATAGCCCACCTCTTGAAATTTAAACTAGCTAAGAGGTGTGATTTATTTGAAATCACTATCTTTTGATCAAAGCCAAGGGCAATGGACTTGGTTGTTCAAGACTTTGAGGAGATCAATATTAAGCAGCCACAAATTGTGACAAAAATGATCAAAACTCTCGGACAAGGAATATAAAAATTAATAATTCATAACCAATTTGTTGGGGTTACTGCATGAGCAAGACAAATAATTTCACTAACTTGATTAGCTGGCTGATTCCTCAAGTACAATGTATTGAGAAAAATCTAGTATGCGCTTAGTTTTTAGTTTTACTGATCCAGAATTGATAAATTTCTGCAAAGGTATTGGGATATTTTTCTTAGAATTTTGCCTATATTTTAAGTTAGATAAATAGTCTAATTTTTACTTTTTAGTTTACTGTTTTTAATACAAGCTATAAGTTCTCCTATATCTTGACATGACGAATACTCATCAAAAGTTAGTCCAGGGGAGTATTTTTGTTCAATCAAAAGAAATATTAGAGTGTTGTTCATGCTATCCCACTCGGTAATATCATATGGTTTGGTTTCCAAAGTCAGTTTTGAAATATCTAGTCTAAGTTCGTCGGCTATGGTTTTAATTATTTGTAGATCTAATGAATCATTCATTTTAAATAATGTGAGTAACTTCTAATTTAACTGCTTTATCCAAAAATATTTGATCAGTAAATTTTTGAGTAAATTTAATTTTTTCATATTTAAATTCTCTTAGGTGCCTACGTAATATCTTCCCTGAAGGAGTTTTTGGAAGAGATTTCACAAAAACAATTTCAGATATATTTAGATTGGTACCAATGTCATTAATTATTTTCTTTCTTATCTTAGAAAGCAAACGTTTTGTATAATCATGTCTTGTTAATTCAATTGAATTATTAATTTCAGGTGAAACTATAAATAATAGCAAAGTTGAAATTCCTAATTTATTTTTATACTCGACTGCTGCACATTCAATTATTGCACCTAGGGAAAGAATAGATGATTCAATCTCACCAGAAGTAAATCTCATGCCTTTTATATTCATCACATCATCAGTTCTACCTTCTACAAATAATTTGGATTCAAAAATATAACCATAATCATTTAGATTAAAAAAATCATTTTCAAAATAATTACTTCTTTTTTTATCATAGTCTTTTGCGTATATACCTATCATCATTCCTGGAACTGAACCTGTTAATTTTAGCTTTTGTTCATTAGATTCAATTGATAAATACCAAGGTAAACAACCTATCTCTCCAGTTTTGATTCCTGGATTCGATTTGTAAGTTTTTGCACACAAAATACCACCGGTTTCAGTTTGAAAATAAGTATTTACTATTGGTAAATTAATTTTTGAAAACTGTGCACTAAACCAAGCTTCTATTGCTGGTGCAAGCATTTCTCCCATAGTTCCTAATGACTTTATGTGTTTAAAAACACGTTTGCTTCGGTTTAAGTATGCTGCTTTTAAAAGTCTTACTGTTGTAACAGGTAAATAAAGGATTGATGGAAGACTCTTTTCAATACAATCTTCTAGATATTTAGGATTTGATAGGCATGATGGATCACTAATTAAAATTGATGTTGAACTATTTAGTAAGGGAGCATAAATACTATAAGTATGTCCATTAATCCATCCAGTTTCTGATCCACATAAAATGTGAGATTTTGCGTCAAGATTGAAATAGTAATTCGCAGTATAAGCTGCAAACAAAAGATAGCCAATAGATGAATGCGTAATTCCCTTTGGGAATCCTGTTGACCCTGAAGTAAATAAAGTGAAAAGGGGTTGATTTGGTTTATATATTTTTGATTCAGTTATATCTTTATCTTGTTTAAAATTGATTAATTTCCCGTTAAAATATATCTTCTTATCATCTATTTCTAATCTAGAAATTAATTTATTATTATGAATTTCAAAAATTTTATTTGAACAATTTAATATTATATCAGGTTGAAATATTTCTAATCTTCTTTGAATTGATTTTTGTGATAAAGCAGGAATTAAAACTGTATGGTGACAACCTAGATAAGCAGATGCAAGTACAGATATAAATGTTTCAGGACATGGAGAACCTATTATCGCTATTTTTTTAAGAATATCAAGGTCAATTTCTAAAACTAATTTTTTAACAAGAACATCTATTTCTAAATATGTATAGATTTCTTGATTGTTGTTAGAATTTAAATAGAAAATACAATTTTTGTTTTTATTTGTTTTCAGATTTCTTTGTATTAAATTATTATATACATTGATTTCATAGCCCGAAAACCATTTGTCAAATATTTCATTAGATTCGAAAATTTTGTTAAAATCAATATCTATTTTTTCTACATCTAAATACTTTGGAAGTAGAGTATGCCATTTATTAATAATATCTTCAGAGGGCGGTCTCATTTGAGTTGATCAGTTAATTCACGACAATTTTAGGTTCGTATAGATGATTCTCAAATAAAATGGAAAGACATTTAGGAGAGAGGTGAGTTTGATCACACATATGAATATTGTTGTTAACTCCATCTACTGTAGAAGTCAATTCATAAACATCAAGAAAATATGAACCCCTAGATAAAACTTCTTTTTTTAAAAGCGAATTAAATATTTTGATCATTTCAGTTCGCTTCATATCTAATTCATCAGGTAATTCGGTGTTCCTTCTTGGGGCTGGTACACCAAAGTAATATCTTTTTGAGTAATATGGAGAGAGAGTGCTCTCCATATGATTTAAATAACCTTTAATTGTCTTTTCGCATATTGATGAAATATCTTTATCTTTCTTTATTGCGTAATTAAGTATATTTTTATCTTTTTTACAATCGATCTCTCCAAAAGAAATAAAAGCTTTATCACTATAAGTATGATTTTTGATTTGCTGTTTTAATGAATCTTTCCATTGATTATTTCCTTTCTTAGCAAAATACCAAGCTTTACCACCTTCTATTAAAACTGGTTGAATTTTGTTTGAATTGGAGGCTAAAGAGAGAGTTTGATGAGCAAAAGAAAGACAATGACTTTCTCCAAAATGAGGAATCTTCTCTAAATCAAGATTGTTAATCTTCTTTTCAATTAATGGATATAGTGAAGAAATGAACAGAAAGAAAGATGCAAAATATTTTTTATTCTTTTCATCTTTAATATTATTAATTGCCCCTTTACTTATTAATTTTTTGATTTCGTTGATGTTAAAGAACATTTCTGAAAAATCTTTTTTTAGTAAATTGGCGATTGTAATTCTTAATGAAGCGAGTAACTTATATCCTTGATTAATTGAGTTTGATTCAATTGTTGATTTTGATGCAAGAATCAATTCTTGTAATTTGCCAAGATAACTCAATATGAGTTCCAGATTAGTATGCGCTTCTGCATGATCAGGATTAAGTTTAATTGCTTTTCGAGTAGATAATTCAGCTTCTTGTAAACCACCAAGATCTATCAAAATGCTTCCCAGATTGTAATAAGCATTTACGAAATCAGGATTAAGTTCAATTGCTTTGCGTTGGCAAATTTCTGCTTCTTTTAATTGACCAAGATCTCTCAAAACATTTCCCAGATTTGAATGCGCCTCTGCTAATTTAGGATTAAGTTTAATCGCTTTGCGTTGACAAATTTCTGCTTCTTTAAATTGACCAAGATCTCTTAACATGACACCATAATTGGTGAATACCCTGTGATCCATAAAGCCTTGATTTATAAACAGTTGATAATATTTTGCTGCTTCTGCAATATTTCCTTGTGAATGAAACTTAAATGCTTTATTTATTATTTGTTCCATAGAAGGTTTATCAGGAGTAATGGTATCAATGGAAATATTTTCTTTCTTTTCTTCCAAGGCAAAAGGAACAGGGAATGTTTTTGCTTCAAATCTTTCTTCCTTTTGATCTCTTCTTCCCTCAGTCAAATTTATTTATTTTGCAAAGGATCTATTAATGAGGATTTTAACTTAGCTCTAAAGTTTTGACTAAAAAATAAATTGATCCTCTTCAACGTAAGTAGTGAGACAAGAAAATGTCTTAGGTGAAGCCCAATTTTTTTTACACTAATAACCTATTCAGTATTTTTATAAGTGTTCGCAGATTTGCTTCCCAATCAGTCGCCATCTGGAGTTTGCGTTCGCAGAATAGCAATAATCAGCCATATCTAGTCATAGCTAGCTATGCACTAGTCCTTAGTGGAATTACTGTAATTTCTTGGTATCAATTGAGCTTGAGTACGCTCCCTGCAAGATTCGAACTTGCGGCCCACTGCTTAGAAGGCAGTTGCTCTATCCAGCTGAGCTAAGGGAGCCAGAGGAGATTTTAAAGACAAAGATGATGAGAAAATCCTTGATCTAAAAAACAACCATTTAAGACTACATACTTACGCAGCCCGCAACAAGCACAATTAAGCAGACTAACAACAGCTTATTTAAATCTTTCTTTGATAGACCCTTTCAAGCAGATAGAAAAAATAAATTTATATTGAAGGAATCAGGCATTAGTAGAGATTTAGCAATATTTTTTTGGTTTTTGCTTTTATAAGAGTTTTTTAGGTTGCAAATTATTTTTACAACTTCTTATGATTAGGTCTTATCTTGGAGGTATAGAAATAATAGAGATGATCTCACGAAGATTGACCAAGACACAAAAAGCAGAAATTCTAGAGGGATATAAGGCTGGAGATAATACCAATGCCTTAGCAGAAAAATATAATTGCACTCCTAACACTATAAATAGAACAGTTAAAACCTTATTATCAGAAAGTGAATATAACCTTTTAAAGAAAAATAGATCAAAGATTAGTAATAAAAACGAAAAATTGATTAATGTTAAAACCTTAACAGAAAAAAAGAGAGATTTAGAAGAGGTAAATTCATTAATTTCATTCAAAGAAAAAGACAAAGAAAAAGATTTAAGTTTAATAATTAATGAAAAATCTAAATTTTCTGAGTTTGAAGAACTTTCTCCTTTAACCTTTGTGGACGCTGATAATTTATGTGGAGAATTAAACTCTGAATTTGAAAATAATAATGTTGATTTAAATGGTCCAGCTTTTGATAAGAACTTTGAGGAAATAGCTCCTCTTATTTCTGATTTTGAATTTGATCTAGAGAAGCAAAAAAAAGATTTTGAGATACTTGATTCAGAAAGCTTACCTGAAATTGTTTATATGATTGTTGATAAAAAAGTTGAACTTGAATTACAACCTATTTCTGATTTGCCAGAATGGAGTTTTTTACCAGAAAATGAATTAAAAAGAAATGCTATTTTATTATTTTCTAATCAACGTTCAGCAAAAAGAATTTGTTCAAGAAATCAAAGAGTTATAAAGATTCCAAATACAAGCATTTTTCAACTTTCAAAATCTTATTTAATTTCAAAGGGTATTACTAGATTAATTCTTGAAGATTCAATAATAGGATTGGATAATTAATTTAGTCCAAAAGTTGATTTTTATCATTATCATTATCATTATTAATCATAAGTACTGAAGTTAAGCCTCCAGAAACTAATCCTAAAGTAAATGTTGTACCAACTAAAAAGCCAATTGGAAGAGCTACAGTTTTATTAATTAGAAAATTCAAACTATATTTCTTTTCTAGATTTTGAGATCCTAGACAAAGGAAAAAAATTAGTAATATTGCTGTGGCAATATTTAGAGTTAAAAGTTGTAATCTAAAAAACATTTAGAAAATTTTTCAAATTAAAATAAATCTTTTTACTAGCTTTGAGTGAAAAAGTTTATTTGTCAAGTTTCTTATGTAATCTGGAATAAAGCCATTTTTTTTCATAACCTGTTTCCTTTGAAATTTTTCGAGCTGCAATATTTGACTTTTCTCCTTGATTGATTAATGCATTGAGTTTATTTAATGCTTCTGATTCACTTATTTTGTTCTTATTACTCTTATTATTATTTCCTCCTAGAACTATTGTAAATTCACCTTTTGGCTTGTTTTCAATAAAATATTTAAGTACATCTTCAATCGTATTTCCGATTGACTCTTCATATCTTTTTGTAAGTTCTCGCGCGATTTGCATAGGGCGTTCTTTTCCGCATGAAATAGATAGATCTTCTAAGAGTTTTATTAATTGATGTGGTGATTCATAGATTACTGTCGTTCTAAGTTCTTGAGAAATATCTTCCAAACGTTTCTTCCTAAGGCTTTGTTTTTTTGGCAGAAATCCTTCAAAGCAAAATCTCTCTGAGGGTAATCCACTTATTACTAATGCTGTAGTTGCTGCGCAAGGACCAGGTATACAAATCACTTCATAACTTTTGGACTTAGCAGCATGAACAAGTTCTTGCCCTGGATCAGTTATCCCTGGCAAGCCAGCATCACTAATTAAAGCAAGACTTCCACTTCTTTCTAGAATTTCTAATAATTGAGATTGACGACTTTTGAAATTGTGTTTGTGATAGCTAAGGAGAGGTGCTTTAGATTTTATTGTTTTCAATAATTGTCCACTTCTCCTAGTATCTTCACAGGCTATAAGTGATACATTCTTGAGAATTGACTTTGCTCTAGGAGATAAATCTCCTAGGTTCCCTATAGGAGTCCCTACGATGTAAAGAGTCCCTGGACAAGGTTCTGATCTTTCTTGTTGAGACTGGTGATTATCAAGTAAATCCATTATGTCAATTGATCCTATTGTGCCAGAAGAGGTTGAACTAACGACTTTATTGGTTGAACTTAGAAAACTTTGTTGGGCATCAGCTGATGTTTTGATGGCCTATGCCAGAGGGAAAGAACCTCCCTATGGGTTCCAAAAATCTTTAAGTGTAGAAGAGGGTGGTGATGGCCCAGTGTCAGCAGCTGACATGGCAGTGAATGAATTATTGATCTCTGGATTGAAGGATAATCTCACTTTTAAAGAATGGGATATTTTAAGTGAAGAATCTGCTAAGGAAAAAACTTTTCAGCAAGATTATTATAAAAAAGATTGGTGCTGGATTCTTGATCCACTTGATGGGACAAAGGATTTTCTTCAGGGATCTGAAAACTATGCAGTTCATATTGCGTTGGTCTACAAACAAAAGCCAAAAATTGGGATAGTTTTGATTCCTGAGAAAAATGAATTATGGTTTGGCATCATAGGAATTGGGGCGTGGTTTGAATATCGTAATGGCACAAAAAAATACGTTTCTTTTAGTGAAAGGTTAGACATCTCGAAATTGGTTCTTGTTTCAAGCAAAAATCATCAACAATCAATACTTCATAACCTTGTATCAACTTTGCAATTTGCTGAGACAATGAAATTAGGAAGTGTCGGTTGTAAAGTCGCTTCTATCTTGAGAGGTGAAGCAGATGTTTATATTTCTCTATCTGGAAAAACTTCTCCAAAGGACTGGGATATGGCCGCTCCACATGCACTTATTCAGGCAGCTGGTGGAATGTTCACACATGCGGATGGAACAAATTTAACTTATCAAAAAACGAACTATTCTCAGTCTGGTTGTTTAATAGCAAGCCATGGAAAATCTCATCAAAAGATATGTCAAAAAGCTATGGAGTTTTTCTCTCTAGAGGAACCTAAATATAAAGTCTAATTATTAATTAAGTGGTGCGACTGGAGTAGGAGTTGGCTCAGGGTAGTTACTCATCCCACCATTTTGAGATACTCCTCTCAGAGTTAAATTTATTCGTCCACGATTATCTATTTCTCTTACCCTTACAGTCACTTGGTCTCCAACTTTTACAACATCTTCAACTTTTTCAACTCTTGCTTCAGATAATTGGGAAATATGGATCATCCCTTCTTTTCCAGGAAGGATTTCAACAAAGGCTCCAATAGGAATGATTCTAGTAATTGAGCCAGAGAAAATTTCTCCCTCATGCACTTTTCTTGTCAATCCTTCAATAATTCTCTGAGCTTCTTCTGCAGCTGCTCCATCATGAGATGCAATAGTTACGATACCTCCATCTTCTATGTCGATTTTTGTATTAGTTCTTTCTGTTATTCCTTTTATGGTTCTTCCTCCAGGGCCAATGACAGTTCCTATTAGCTCTGGATCTATTCTAAAACTTAACAGCCTAGGAGCATGAGGAGATAGATTTTCTTTTGGTGTTTCAATTGCCTCTAACATCTTTCCTAATATGAGAGTCCTCGCAGGAAGTGCTTGATTGATAGCTTCTCCGATTGTTTCAATTGGAAGGCCAGTTATCTTCATATCCATTTGCAAGGCTGTAATACCCTTTTCTGTGCCTGCAACTTTGAAATCCATATCTCCAAGAAAGTCTTCAATCCCTTGGATGTCAGTTAAAATCCTAATTTCTTTTCCTTCTTTAATAAGTCCCATCGCTGCTCCACCTACAGGAGCTTTTAAAGGAACTCCTGCATCCATTAGTGCAAGCGTACTTCCGCATACTGAAGCCATTGAAGTAGAGCCGTTTGAACTCAATACTTCGCTAACAACTCTTAAAACATAAGGGAATGTATCTTTTGCTGGAAGTACAGGTATTAAAGCTCTTTCTGCTAAAGCTCCATGACCAACTTCTCTTCTGCCAGGAGTTCTCATTGGTCGAGTCTCTCCAACTGAATAAGGGGGAAAGTTGTAATGATGAATATAGGTCTTATCAGTATTAGGATTTAAATCATCCATCTCCTGAGCATCGCTTGGAGTACCCAATGTTGCAGTGGAGAGGACTTGAGTTAAACCTCTTTGAAATAATGCTGATCCATGAACTCTGTTAGGTAAAACCGCAGCATCTGCATCAATTGCTCTTACTTCATTTAATTCTCTTCCGTCGACCCTTTTCCCTTCCTTAATTATTTGATCTCTCATTAATTTTTTGGTTAAAGCTTTATAATTATTTTCTAATAACTTGTTATTTAATAAATAGGATTTTTTGACAGCATTGTCGTCTTTTAGCCCATCTATTTTTGAAGAAATACTCATCTTTATTTCTTCAATCTTATTATCTCTCTCCTCTTTTGTTTGGTCAAAGTTTTTTAGGACTTCACTAATAGATTTTGTACAGTTTTTATCTAAATAGTTTGAGATTGTGTCATCAATTTGAGGAGCTTCAGGCATCTCTTGCTGGATTCCTGATTCTTTTAAAACTTCCTTCTGAGCATTGATCAATTCAGTTATTGCCTCGTAGCCAAAATCAATAGCTTCAATAACATCTTGTTCTGAAAGTTGATTGGCTCCTGCTTCAACCATCACTACACCATCTGGAGTTCCAGCAACTACAAGATCTAGATCACCTCTCTCGATTTCTCTATAACTAGGATTAAGAACAAAATCATCTCCTAAGAGCCCAACTCGAACAGCAGCCATTGGCCCTTGAAAAGGAATACCTGCCATTAGTGTTGCCATTGAAGCCCCAGTCACAGCTAATACATCAGCTGGAACTCTTTCATCTAAGGAGAGACATGTTGCAACTATTTGAATATCATCCCTCATCCAACCAGGGAAAAGAGGTCTCATTGGACGATCAATGAGTCGTGAAATTAAAGTTGCTCTTTCAGGAGGACGTCCTTCACGACGCATGAAACTCCCTGGAATCCTTCCGGCTGCATATAGCCTTTCTTCGTAATCACACATTAAAGGTAGGAAATCAACTCCATCTCTTCCAGTAGATTTTGTTGCTGTTACAAGAACGGAGGTGTCTCCACACTCAATCATTACTGAACCACCAGCCTGTGGAGCAAATCTCCCTGTAGTGAGCTTTATCTCTCTACCATCGAAGGAAACGGATTTTGTCTGACCTTGCACGTGACTTTATAGCTTTTTGTCTTAAGACATTCTTACACTTAATGGGACTAATTGAGTAAAAATCTCGATAGATTTGTTTCCTAGAGGAAACATTTACGAGAATTACTGAAGCTGTAAAACTAAAAAAGAAGTGGGAAATATCAACTTTCCCACTTCTTGATATGAATAAATTTACTATTAGTTTTTACCAACTTGATTTAACTACTCCAGGCAATTCTCCGTTATGAGCTCTTGATCTAAGTTGATTTCTGCAAAGTCCAAAATCTCTGTATACGCCTCTTGGCTTCCCTGTAGCCCAACAACGATTTCTAATTCTATTTGGTGCGCAATTTCTTGGTAAAGCTTGAATCTTTCTATGGATTTCTAGTCTTTCCATAGGATCTTTAGCTGATTTGAAAGAATCAATAAGACTTTTACGCTTCTCTGCGTACCTTTCTACAAGTTTCTTGCGCTTTACATCACGCGCTATCATTGACTTTTTTGCCATTAAGGGGCTTATTTAATTCATTTCACTACTATTTTAACTCGTTGCCTGATGGTTTTAAGACATTGCTGAAAATTTATTTTCAAAAAATTTTTTTAATTTAAAATAATTTTTAATTTGAAGTTATTTTATCTGTGAACAAATTGCTGAACCAAAGATAGCTGTGTGGTGTCGCGGATTATCAAAACTACGCTTAAACCTACAAGTAAAACAAATCCAGATTGCATAAAGGCTATTTGAATTTTTTCAGGTACAGGTTTACCTCGGATACTTTCTAGAATAAGAAGAACTAGTTGTCCTCCATCCAGAAGCGGTAAAGGTAATGAGTTAAGAACTGCAAGATTGATTGAAACCAAAGCAGAAAAAAGTACAAGACCTGAGCCTCCTTGCTCTGAAAGTTGAGCGCCAATTTCAACAATTTTTACAGGCCCACTTAATTGCTGAGCAGTTGAAGAGAAATTCGTAATCAAACTTTTATAGCCAATAACTGTTCGACTTAGTAATTCATAAAATTGTGAATTTGAACTATTAACTATTTCACCAATATTTTTTGCTTTCGATACTTCATTTGGAAGATTTGGTTGCAATTGAGCTCCTATTCTTCCATTTCCGTCATTTTCAGCTGGGATTATAGTAATTGTATCGGTTTCTCCTTCATTAACTCTCTCAAAAAGCAATTCTTTCCCAGATGATTTTTGAATGATATTGACTAAATTCAAAATCCCCTCTTTACCGCTGCCCAATGTTTTACCATTCACGCTCATTATTCGATCTCCAGCCACTAAACCCGAATTGAATGCAGGCTCATCTGGTTGGATGCCCATAATTATTACTCCTGGCTCAGGTTGATTAGGGATTCCTACAAAGCTTGCTTGCCCAATTAGTACTATCCAAGCAAGCAATAAATTGGCTATGACACCAGCTGAAATAACTATTGCTCTTTGGTAAATTGGTCGATTCTTCAAAAGATCAGGGTCATTGGGTTGAACAAGTGAATCTGTTTCTTCATCAGGAAAAGAAACAAACCCCCCTAATGGAAGAGATCTAAGTGAATAAGTAATTCCATTTATTTCCTTTTTCAAAAGAGCTGGTCCAAAACCAATTGAAAAACCACTTACTTTAATTTTTTGAATTACTGCTGCTAAAAAATGACCAGCCTCATGAAAAAAAATTAGTAGGCCAAGTACAGCTATAGATAAGAGAACGTTCATTAAATAGATTTTGATTGGGTTATTCTGGCTGTAATTTGTTCGAACCGAAGTAAGGTATTAAGGCTTTTGGTAAATTGATACTTCCATCAGATTGTTGACCATTTTCCAAAATCGCAGCCATGGTGCGCCCTATCGCCAAGCCACTTCCATTTAAGGTATGCAAAAGTATGTTTTTTTTATTCTTATCTTTTGTTCGTATTGAGGAACGTCTGGCTTGAAAATCTCCACAATTGCTACAACTTGATATTTCTCTAAAGGCTTTTGCACCTGGAAGCCAAACTTCCAAATCATAAGTTTTTTTTGCTGAGAAACCTAAGTCTCCTGTGCAAAGCTGAATTACTCGATAAGGTAGTTCGAGCTTTTGCAAAACAGACTCAGCATTTGATGTAATTTTCTCTAAAGCTTCTTCGGATTCTTCTGGAGTAGAAAACCAATACAGTTCAACTTTATTGAATTGATGAAGTCTTATTAGACCTCTCGTGTCCCTTCCGTAACTCCCAGCTTCTCTTCTAAAACAAGGACTATAAGCTACGTATTTTAATGGCAGCAAATCTCTAGGAATGAGATCGCCTCGATGGAGAGATGTTATTGGAACTTCAGCTGTAGGAGTTAGCCATAAATCATCATCAGCACATCGAAAGCTTTCTTCTGCAAATTTTGGCAGCTGTCCTGAGCCAGTAAGACTAGCTGTGTTTACAAGGGCTGGAGGAAGAACTTCTAAATATCCTTTCTTAACATGTAAATCAAGCATGAAATTTATAAGTGATCTCTCAAGTTTTGCTGCTTGGTTGAAAAGGGTTACAAATCGACTTTTGGCTATTACTGAGGATTTTTCACTATCCCAGAGGTTTAATTGATTAGCTAGTTCCCAATGTTCTTTTAAATTATTTCCTGAAATAGGTTCACCCCATCTTTTTATTTCCTTGTTATCTTTTTCGTTTTTCCCTTTAATAGAGTCTTTTTCTGGAAGGTTAGGCAAACAAAGGATTTGTTCATTTAATTTATGTGAAATAGATTTTTCTTTCTCTTCAATAATCCCAACTTGTTTTTTTATTTGATTGCCCTTAATGCGAAGATTTGAAACCTCCTCAGAATCTTGAGAAAAACCTTGTTTTATCTTTTGGCCAACCTCTTTCCCAATTGAATTCCCCTGAGCTTGTAGAGAATTTCTCTTTTCTTCAAGTTCTTTAAGATCTTTGCAGAATTTTTGAAGAGGTCCTAAATCAATATCCATTCCTCTTGATTTAAGCCCTTCCGCAATTAAATTAGGATTTTCTCTTAGAAGTCTCTGGTCTATCACTATCTAAATATTGAAGTGCTTTTAGCCTAATCGTTAATTGTTCCTAAAAATATTCACTCTTGTAATTCCTTCTAAATTCAATAACTATTTTGATTAATTAAAATAAAAACTATGAAAAAATTCTAAAAAAGTTTTGGAGATGAAGCTCTTGCTCTGCCGCTAGAAGCCCAATCTTTTAGAGATTCAAGTTGTTCTCTTGCCGTTCTAGAAAGAGGAACTAGTTGACTTGTGGCGAGTATTAAATCACCTTCAACAAGCTCTCTTTTTTCTGCGAATGCAAGGTACATTGCCTCTATGACTGCTTGTTCTAATTCTGCACCTGAGAAACCTTCTGTTCTATCGACAGCAACATTTAAATTAATATCTAAATTAGGTCTTCGTTTTTGAAGATGAAGTTCAAGAATGCTATGTCTTTCGCTTCTGGAGGGCAATTCCAGCATGAAAATTTCATCAAATCTTCCTTTCCTCAATAGTTCAGCAGGAAGCTTATCTATTCCATTTGCAGTAGCTACAAGAAAAACAGATGAAGTTTTCTCTGACATCCACGTGAGAATATTTGCAAGAACTCTTTGACTAGTTCCTCCATCACTCCTACCATCCCCACCAAAAGCTTTGTCAATTTCGTCAATCCATAGAATGCAAGGTGCCATTGCTTCGGCGCGCTGAATGGTCTCTCTGGTTCTTGCTTCACTTGCTCCAACTAAGCCAGCAAATAATCTTCCTACATCAAGTCTTAATAAGGGCATAGACCAGCTGTTTGCTATCACTTTCGCTACAAGCGTTTTGCCTGTCCCTTGAGGGCCAACTAGTAAAACCCCTTTAGGCAATGGCAATCCAAAATTTTTTGCTTCTTCTGAGAAGGCTTGTTTCCTTTGCTTCAGCCAATCTTTCAATATTTGTAAACCACCAACATCATTTGGCGACTTATTTGTTTCGCAATATTCCAGTACCTCGCTGCGAGCAATAGATTGGCGTTTCTCTTCCAGTACTTCTATTAAATCTTCTTTACCAATTTGACCTCTTTGAGCAAGAGCTCTAGCTGCTACTTTACGGATTCTTGATTCACTAAGGCCCCCACATGCATTTGTAAGTTCTTTTAGAACATGATCATCTAATTGCGAATTACTTGCTTCAGCAATGTTTGATAAAAGTGTCTTAATTTCTTTTTCTTTAGGTAGGGGAAGATCCAGAATCGTTAGGTCTTCTTCTAAATCATTTGAAGGGCTCCATAACCCAGAACTTATAATTATTGTATGTGGCTTTGAGCGCAAGTTAATAGTTAAATTTTTTAGCATTCTTAGAATGCCTGGATCTTCACAGAAATGGTGAAAATCTTTTAAAAGAAGAATGGTTGGAGAACTTTCATCCAGCTTTTTAAGCCACTCAAGGACGACCATTGGCTGTCTAGAACCTAGATTATTAGAATTAAGAACATTATTAATTCCATCTATGTAATCCCAAGTTGCAAGTCTTCTGGGGGTAAGCCTTTTAGTAGAATTTTTTAAAAGTGTTTCAATTCTTTCCTCTTCATTACTTCTTATCCAAATAATAGGAGTTCTTGCTCGAATTAGTAGATCAAGTTGTTCTTCCCAATTAGACATCAGTTATCAAGTAGGAGCTAGATAAAGCTGAATTAATATAATATCTTCTTATTAAATTTATTTATTACTTTTTGGTTCAAACGGTAATCTATCGGAATCAGATAATACTTCTGAAGTAACAGATACAGCAGGTTTATCCTGCTGGTTTAGTTGTTCATCCAGAATTTTTTGTAAATTCTCTGGAAGAGATTCTCTGCTAAGGAGAAATGTTTGTAATCCTTGAAAAATATTTGCAATGACCATATAAAGCAAAACTCCAGCAGGTAGAGGGAAAAATAAGAACATTCCCGTAATCATTATCGGTGTAACTTTATTTGCAGTTGATTGTTGTTTGTTTACAGGCATCCCTCTTCCAGAAAGCACCTGAGAAATTACGAGTGTTAAACCAAAACCTGCTACAAGAATTGCAATATCCCAATGAATTGCCCCATCTACATAAAAGCCAACATTCCCTAATGCTTTTATAAATAAGAAACCGCTTTTGGCTGCTAGACCAGGTATCTTTGCTTCTACAGTCGCATCACCAGGATTAAGGGCATTTACAGTTCCGTCAGGGGAGACTTTTACGATGTCTTCTCCTTTAGTGACTTTCCAAGAGGGAGAAAATTTCGCTCCATTTTCATATTTCTTCAATTCGTTGACATATGAATCTCCACTCATCGTTTGCAAGTTTATTTTAACTGAATCGCCTGAACCGATCTTTGTGCCGCCAGGTAGAGATGCAATAACAGGGAAATGATTTTTTTCAGTTATGAATATGGAATGCTTAGCAGTCTTGAAAGGTTTGGGCTCTATGGCTGCTATTTGGTCTGATGGCAGAACTTTTAAATTTACTAGATATGGCACGTCAGCAAAAGGTGAACCTCTAAGAGTTGCAAATAAAGCAAATAAAATAGGCATTTGAACAAGGAGAGGAAGACAACCTGCTAATGGACTCCCGAATTCACCCATTAATTTACCTAATTCTTCCTGTTGCTTTTGAGGATTGCTTGCGTAGCGGCTTTTAATCTCAGCCTGTCTTTTTTGCATAACAGGTTGAGCTATTTTCATCCTTCTTGCGCTTCTAATTGAGCCAGCGCTAAGAGGAAAAAGTGCTAAGCGGATAACTATGGTTAATGCGACAATCGCTAGTCCGTAACTAGGAACTAATCCGTAGAAAAAATCTAGGATCGGGATAAGTAGATTGTCGGAGATGTACCCGATCACGGTTTTTAAGTAAGAAAGTTTGAGGTTGTAAAGCCAGTTTGCCTTAGAAGATGTGCTCTTGTCTCACATATTTGTGAGGGCTCATTAGTTTGAAAAGCCCTGAACATCCTTGTCGGGTTTATTGGTGGGTGATTTTTCTATTTTTTTAAGAATGTAAGATTCTGTTTCTCGAAAGTTTGGAATTGATCTCATCTCAAGCCGAGCTCCGTCTTTTAGAACTAGCACCATATCACCATAAGATCCTAACCCCCTTGGAATTGCTCTAATTTCAGCAATTTGACTATAAACAACTTGGGTTTTATCTCTGCCTAACCAACCACCTGTTACAGATATTCTACGAGTAGTTATTTTGTATCTTACCCAAAGGGCTCTAACTAAGGCTCCAAAAGTAAAAGGTAAACCTATTAATGTTATCCCAGCCATCAAATTTATTATTAAATCTCCACTTGCAGGTCCACCTTCGTAAAAAATGTCTTCATTGGGACTAATTGTCATTTTGTAATACCAGCCTTGATGAGTAGTTTGTCACATTCTTTAAGAAGAGTGATGTTGGATTTATCCATACACGTGGGCTTTAAGGAAATAAATACCCAAACTTCTTTATCTACTAACATTTTAGATAGTTTGTATGACAGGTGATGGTGGAATAACCGTCGTAGCTTATTTCTAGTAACCGATTTTTTACTTACTTTATTACTTATTGATATGGCGCATTTTATAGAAGGCTTAATGTTTGATTTGACTCCTTTGACTCCTTTGACATGAAGCTTTTTATTTGCTTTTGTAACTCTAAGAACCATTGAAGGGCTGAAGAACCTTGAGCCCTCTTTATATATAAAGTCAAAACATCTATGACCTTTTAGTCTCATATGTTTTGGCAAAACCATTAGAAGAAACTTTTTTGTAAGTATCTTTATTTGAGCTTTTTTTAAACAGTTAAACGAGCTCTTCCACGTTTTCTACGAGTTCTTACAACTCTCCTTCCAGTATGAGATCTCATCCTCACTCTGAAACCAGAAACTCTCTTCCTTTTTCTACTAGTTCCTCCAAAGGTCCTTTTTGTCATTTCTATTTATGCTCGTATTGGATTAGATATAAAGGTTAATTTATCAGTTCACTGTACGTCTATGTTCCAAGTCCCTAAATATGTTGAGATAGGAATGTCGCCTCCTTTTTGGGAGATTGCTCGGAATTGAAACATACCTCTTTTTCTAGGATTGAAAATTTTCATTACTACAGCATAATTATCCTTGTTTTTAGGTATTGGTCTTTCCGGGAAGATTTCAATACTGGTTTGTTTATCGTTAACTTTTATTAGAGAAGGGATGTTTTCTAAACAACGAGTTCTTTCTGTATATCCACCAACTTTAACCTTGCAGAGACTTAATTTTTTTGTTTTGATTTTTGCTTCAAAATAATCAGGGACTGCAATCGTCAATTTTTCAATATCCTCTGTTCTCTCTTTCCCTTTGAGGAAGAAGTAATAAGTCGATCTTTCATTCCTTTCAGAAGAGGATTGATAATATTTAAGTCTCTTATATCCAGGCTCGGGATCCCATTGGTATTCAAAGAACCCTGGGGATGCAAAAGATTTTGGAGCTAGAGTAGAAGCCCCTGTCCCAAATAAAAAAGCTGAAAATCCAATAAAAAAAACTTTTTTGAAGATTGATAATAATTTCTTTTTGAACATAACTTGAAGTTTTCAGAAATATTAATCACTTGAATATTTTTCAAGTGCATTTGTACGATCTTCGATGAATATAAGCGTTTGTTGGAAAAAAATCTGGATTTATCGATCTGGACGCAAATTTTTTGCTTTACCAAGATAAGGATTTTGTGGTATTTGCTCGTTTGGTAAAGAAACGTAAGCAAGTAGACGAATACATTTCGGTAAATCGTCTTTAACAAACATCTGCTGACAATCTAAAAGTGCGATTTTTTCCCAGCCAGTTTTTTTTCTAGCAATTGAAGCTGGGAAACAAGCATCTAAGTCTGACGTCACGGAGAAAGTAACAGAAATAATTTGATCTGGGATCAAATTATTTCTAGAAACTAATTCAACTAACAATTCCTCTACGGCCGAAGTGATTGACTCAATTGAATTGTTTTCACAAGTCGTTGCTCCCCTTAATGCACGCAGACAAGAGAATTGATTTTGAAAATTCATGGCTTATAGAGCCAAAGAATTTGTCCATTTCCTTCCAACTCTAGGTTTAATGCATTTATAAGATTGTGAATTAATTTACCTCCAGGCAAAAAACCTAGTAATTTTTTTTTGTTTTTGCCAAAGGTAATAGGTTTTGTTTTTTCATCTAGGTTTGCAATTTTTATAGCAAGTAATTTTGCATCATTTTCATCACCAATTTCATCCACTAGTCCAAATTCTTTTGCTTGCTCTCCAGTAAAAACTCTTCCATCGGCAAAACTTTTAACAACTTCTTTGGTTAAATTTCTACCTTTTGAAACTGCCAAAACAAATTGTTCGTAACTACTATCAATCAAAGATTGTAGTAAAGCTCTCTCTTCAGTTGATAAAGGGCGATCAGGAGAAAGAATATCTTTATAAATTCCACTTTTTACAGTCTCGAATTTAATGCCAACCTTTTCTAATAACTTAGATAGGTTGTTACCTCTTAAAATCACACCAATAGACCCTGTTATTGTTCCTGGATTGGCAACAATTCTTTCAGCAGCTACTCCTATGTAGACGCCCCCTGAAGCAGAGATATTGCCAAAACTAGCTACAACATGACAACCTTTCTCTCTTAGCCTCAAGAGAGCGCTATGGATTTCTTGGCTATCACCAACTGTTCCCCCAGGGCTATCAATGCGAAGTAATAGGGCTGGAAACTCTCTTTCCTCAATTTGCTTTAATGCTTTTAGAACATTCTTTCGAGTTTCTGAATTGATAGCACCTTCAATACAGATTCGTGCCATTCTTTTTTTGGATTTTCGTCTCAAGGGCCAAATCATTCAAATTATGCATAACTTTATTGATCTTAAAAAGGAGATTGCTTTCTGACCTTATGTTTGTCATTTGGAATTGGTTTTTGATGATTTTGCCGTTTGCTCTTTGGGGAACCTCAATGGCCGCGATGGCACCTTTGGTTAATGCAGCGGGACCTGAGATTGTTGCCTCACTAAGGCTTTTGCCTGCAGGCCTAGTAGTTTTAGCTTCAGTACCTTTCTTAAAGAGGAGTTGGAATATTTCAAAAGATGATTTGGTGTGGTTTTTAGTATTTACTTTGATTGATGCAACCCTTTTTCAGATTTTTCTAGCTAAAGGGTTAATGGAAACTGGTGCAGGCTTGGGTTCTGTTCTTATTGATTCCCAACCTTTGATGGTTGCTCTATTAGCAAGAATTTTGTTTGGAGATGCAATAAATCCAATTGGATGGCTTGGATTGGTGCTTGGATTGGTTGGCATAATTTGTCTTGGGGTACCTACTGAGTTGCTAGGGAATTGGTTTTTGCTTGGCAAATTTGAATCGGGAAGTAATTTTTTAAGCCATGGGGAAGTATGGATGATATGTGCAGCGACCTCGATGGCTTTAGGAACGGTGTTGATTAGATTTGCTTGTAGAAACAGCGATCCTGTTGCTGTAACTGGATGGCATATGGTTTTGGGAAGTGTTCCTCTTCTGGTATGGCATGTTTTCGATAAAAATTGGCCGTTAATTCCTGATTGGTCGGCTTTTGAATGGACTTTGATGTCTTATTCAAGTTTTTTGGGTGGCGCACTGGCCTATGGATTATTTTTTTGGTTTGCAAGCCGAAAAGAATTAACAAGCTTTAGTACGCTTGCATTTTTAACACCTGTATTTGCCTTGATTACTGGCGGAATTTGGTTGGGCGAGAGACTTTTACTCCTACAGTGGATTGGGGTGACTTTGGTTTTAATTTCAGTACTATTTGTAAGTCAGAGGAGAAGATTCTGGGGGGATAAAAGCAATAATGAATTAATAAAAGAGGCCTAAGTTAAATGATAAATAAGCAATTAAAACTTATTCTTGTGAGCACCCCTATAGGTTATCTGGGAAGTGGCAAGGGCGGAGGAGTTGAACTCACTATTGTTTCTCTTATAAAAGGATTAATTTATTTAGGTCATGAAATTATTTTAATTGCACCAAAAGGATCAAAATTGCCTTTTGAAAGTGAATTACTTGAAATAAGATTAATAGATGGAATTGATCAACCTAGTTGGCAACATCTGAAGAAGAAAGATCCAGTTTTAATTCCTTTTAATGGTGTTTTACCAAAGTTATGGGAAGAAGTAATTAATATCGCAAATGAATCAGATGCAGTTATTAATTTTGCATATGATTGGCTTCCCTTATGGTTAACAAAAATTCAGTTAATTAAAATATTTCACTTAATTAGCATGGGTGATGAATCACTAATAATGAAAGATATTATTAGTGAAATAAGTCATTTATTTCCTTTTCAGTTGGCTTTTCATACTAAAAGTCAATCTAAAGATTATTCCTTAAAAACTGATCCAATAATTGTCGGCAATGGTTTTGATATGGAAAACTATTTATTCAATGAAAATGTGAATGGACCATTAGGTTGGGCAGGAAGAATTGCGCCAGAAAAAGGTTTAGAAGATGCAGTAAAAGTTGCGAATTATTTAGGAGAAAAATTATTGGTTTGGGGATTTATAGAAGATAAAAAATATGCCTTTGAAATTGAAAATTCTTTCACAAAAGAAATTATTGAGTGGAGAGGATTTCTTCCAACGGATAAATTTCAAGAACAATTAGGACGATGTAGAGCGTTGATAAACACCCCTAAATGGAATGAGGCCTACGGTAACGTGATTGTTGAAGCGATGGCTTGTGGTGTCCCCGTAATTGCATATGATCTAGGTGGACCTGGGGAATTGATCGAAGATGGAGTCAATGGCTTTTTGGTTAAGCCTAATGATATTGAGGGCTTGATAAAAGCAACAAAATCAATCTCAGAAATCAAAAGACAAAATTGTAGGAATTGGGTTGAAAAAAAAGCCTCTAACAAAGTCTTTGCAGAACGAGTGGAGAATTGGCTTAATAAAGGCTTAAATAAAAAAATCTCTGAAGACATTCAAGATTAATTGGAAAGTTTAACGAACTCTTTTTCTCCAACTTTAAAGCAACGAAGACGTGGTCTTTTTTGTATTTTATTTATTGGGCTAATAATTTTTGTTTGGCAATTAGGGTCAACAGGTTTAGTTGATGAAACACCCCCTTTGTTTGCGGCAGCAAGTAGAGCTATGGCAGAAACGGGTAATTGGTTCACTCCTCAGGTAAATGGATTACCTCGTTTTGACAAACCTCCTTTGGTTTATTGGTTGATGGGACTGGGATTTTCAATCCCAGGAAATATTTCTTGGGATCCTTTGGGGACCTGGGCTGCAAGGCTTCCTTCTGCATTATCAACAATTTTTTTAATGCTTGTTTTAGGGGACACAATGATGAAATATCCCCAAGAAGAAAATTATTTCAATAGAAGAATTGCAGTTGTTACGGCTCTTTTATACGCGTTGTCGCCTTTGGTAATAATTTGGGGAAGAATTGCTGTAAGTGATGCACTCCTTTGCAGCACTCTAGGAATCTGTTTACTTCTTAAATGGAGAAGATTCGCAAATCCAGAAGGAGAAGTTTGGTGGTTGTCTTGGGTTTTTTTGTCATTAGCAGTTTTAACTAAAGGTCCTGTCGCCCTGGTTTTAACAGGATTAACAATTTTAATTTTTGCATTGGTTCAAAAAAATTTTAGGATTTTAAAAATTTTGAAAGTACTTCCAGGATTTTTTATTGTTTTTATTATTAGTTTCCCTTGGTACTTAATTGAATTATTAATAGAGGGAAAACCCTTCTTAGATAGTTTTTTTGGGTACCATAATCTTCAAAGATTCACCTCAGTAGTAAATTCTCATAGTGAGCCTTTGTGGTTTTTTTTAATAGTTTTATGTATAGCTTCTTTGCCTTTTACCCCATTTTTATTAATAAGTATTTGGAAGAATTTTTGCAATATATCTAAATTTTCTAGAAGGCTTATCAAGAAACCAGAGAAGTCATTATTTGAGTTTTCATTTTGTTGGTTAATCACTGTATTTGTATTCTTTACTATTTCAGCTACAAAGCTTCCAAGTTATTGGTTGCCTGCTACTCCTGCGGCATCAATTTTAATATCACTTTCTTTAACTAATCATGTTAAAGAGGAATTTTTAAAATCTTACGCCTGGAAATTTACAATATTTTTATCAATATTTTTTTCAATATCTCTCTTTTCTTCAAAGCTTTGGATTCAGCTTCTTAATGATCCTGAGATTCCTAATTTCTCGGAAGAATTAACTAATAGCTTTTTACCTGAAAAAGCTGGATTTATTTTTCTTTTAATTGCTGTTCTCGGAATTATATTTTCCTCCAAAAAAATATATGGAAAACTATTAATTTTGCAAATTCCTATAATTTTATCCCATTTTCTGATTGTTTTACCAACTTTCGATTTGGCAGATAGGTTAAGACAACTACCCTTAAGAAAAGCATCAGAATTACTTCTAAATTCTCAAAAAAGAAACGAGCCCTTAGTAATGGTAGGTGCAATGAAACCCTCAATTCATTTTTATACTAATCAGGTCGTTGTTTTTGAAGGTAGATCTAAAAATGCTTTTGTAAATGTTTCAGATCGACTTAAACATGAGAATCGAAGAGGTTGGAAAGGAAGGCCAATATATGGAACCAATGGCTCAGAAACTTCTCTTTTACTTATTGATAAAAGATCAGTTGAAAAATCTTATTGGCAAGGACTTAATCCAAAAGTTTTAGGTAATTTTGGTGTATATAGCGTTTGGAGGATTGATAGGGAAAATCTTGAAAAACGAGCTATATCTTTGAAAAAAGAGGGTGTTATTTCTACTTGGAAAAATCCTAGACCGGAAAGATTTTAATAAAATTGTCCAATATCTATTGAATCGAATTTATTAAATCTTGTTTGCTACATTTTTCTGGGATTAGAATGATGCCTAGATCATCCTGAAGCCTCTCTAAATCAATTACCGAGTCTTCAGTTATTGAGCTTATTACCTCTTCAAGACTTGCTCCCATATCATTTGCCATTTCTATCAGCATTCTCAAAGTGTCATCTTTTAAAGAGAGACTTACGTTTATTGAAACGTTATGACCTGAGAAATTTTGTGAGTTCATAAAGAAAATATTAAGATATTGTCGGGCCATTTGGGGCTATTTTAAAAATAGCTTCAGAAAATGAATTTTTAGGGGTATTTATAATTTGTCTTTTAGGAATTTTTAATCTCACAAAAATTGAAAAAAAAATCTTCCTAAGTAATTACTTAGGAAGATCTGAAAATTTTTGTTTAATGCTTAAAACATTTCGGCTTTTAGTTTCTCAGCCCATCCTGAAAGTCTTTCATCAGTCATGTCTGATTCACTGTCTTCGTCAAGAGGTAATCCGCAGAATTCTTCTCCAACTACACTTTTTGACTCATCAAAAGTGTAATCAGTCTTTGCTGTGTACCCAACCATTGAGGCTCCGGCTTGCTGGAAGTATCTATGAAGTTCTTCCATTGCATCGCAATAGTTTTCGGTGTAAGTAGAAGAATCTCCTAAACCAAAAATTGCAACTTTTTTACCACTGAGATCTAGCTCTCCAATGTCTTCAAGGATTGAGTCCCAAGCAGTTCCTGATCTTTCAGAGTCAGCACCGGTGTTCCATGTAGGGATGCCACAAATAACCCCATCATGTCCAGCTAATTCACTAAGGTCATCGACGTCTGAAATATCCTTAGGACCTTCAGCAGAGTCAAGTAAGCCGTGCAGCCTTTCCGCTATATCTTCGGTTTTACCTGTTGTTGTAGCGAAGTAGATTCCTACAGTCATGGAGCAATTTAAAATCAAGAATATTTTAAAGCAGCTTTGCACATTTAGAGTGAATTTGGCTTTTTTTAAATTTTCTTGTCTATTGAATATTGATTTTTGATACATAAATAAGTCAATATTTGTTCCGCTTCTCTCTAAGAGGTTGATTCCTATTATTGGTTTTCGTTTTAATGATGATTCTTCAATCTAGTGCTCAAAAGGCTTTTGAAGGAAAACTCATCAGAAATATTAGAACAAAAAATTAATTGATATTTATTTTTAATTAACTTGAGACAAAAGATTTAAAAATTATTCAAAAAGAGTCTTTCTAAAGATCTTTATCTGAAAACATTTGTATTAGTTTTTTAAAGTCTATTTGGCTACTTAGAAAAATTTAAATTTTACTGAATAGTTATTTCTGCTGTTTTTTTACTCATATGATTTGGTTTACAAATTTGGTCCCATCATTCCGAATCCACTTTGAAGTCCAAAGGAAATGATTACAAAAGTACTAATAGCCAAGCCAATTAAAACCGAGGTGTAAAGCCTATTAACTCCATAACCAGCTTCAACAGGATTGAAATCAGCAACTACAAAAGATTTTTTGCTGTATTTACCTCTATCGCTAAGTCCTATTGCTCCTAATGCTGTTTGAGGTGTAAGAGTGCCGCCTTCATCATCAAGGAACCAAGGCTTGTTGGAACTATTTATAGTAGGTGCCGGCTGAGCTTTAGAAATACCAGAAGTTACTGAAGAAGAGCTATTAATTCGACTTGAATCTTCTCTGAAAAATCTTGGAAACATGTAGGTATGCCAGAGGCCTATTACTCCAGCCCAAGCAATCATGCTTACTCCTGCTAATCCGAAGAGAATTTCTTTAAAACCGAATTCCATAAATCAAACCAATTAATTTACGCCTGTTAAGGCAATGATTCCACCATATCAGAAGTAAAGCGAGTCAACTTAGAGAGTTATCAAAGCTTCTAAAATCGGCCCAATTTGTTACAGAATCCTTAGTGTCTTCTTTTTGATTCAGCCTTTTTGGCTCTCATATGCCAGGATTTGTCACATAAATATCCTAGATGGATGAACACACTTAAATTATTGCTGGTTCTATCTCCAGTTATTTTTACTCTTGCATTTGCAGACTATTGGTTACGTAGGTGGGGAGTATTTGTTTGGGATAATGGCCCTACTATTAAAAACGAGCAAGTTTGGGAAGATACTGCAATCGTTGCTGATAAAGGAAGACCTGCAGGTGGCTACCCAGTTTTTACTGTTAGAACCTTGGCTGTAAACGCATTGGGAATTCCAACAGTGTTTTTCCTAGGAGCAATATTTGCAATGCAATTTATTCGCCGTGGTGTAATAAACGCATAACTAAAAAACATAAAAATAAAAAAAGGCTTATCAGTAGGTAAGCCTTTTTTTATTGAGTAAAAATATATAATTAAAATTTTTAGTGAATAATTTTAAATTATATATTTCTTTAATCAAAAAGAAGCAAGACGGCTTATAATCTCTCTAGAAAAAAGTTTGTTATGGAAAGTCAAGAATCAAATCAGATTGAAAATAATAGCTCTACAGCTGTTTTAGAAAATACTAATACTGAAACCGAAATTGTTTCTTCGGTCAGTCAAGCAAACGTCATTAATAAAAAAGAGGTATTCCCTACAGATCAAAATCTGATTTCAGAGATTATTGAGGATGCTTTTCCAAAAGATAAATCAAATAAGCAGTTAGGAATTCCACAATCAGATACTTTTGCATTTGCTAGTCGTATATTTTTCTTATGGGTTTGGCCAATAGTTCTCCATAACAAAGTCAGAAATTTAATTAATAATTTGGATTTTGCGCAGCCTTACTCTAGCCCTGGAGAAAATTCATACACAGTAAGTGATACTGAAACCGTCTACACAATGACTAAAGACGCATTTTCAGGTAAAGGTGGAATGAAATTTATGGGGATTAGATTTATGTCTATTTGGGTTTTCCCTGTTGCAATAACAGGAGCTGTTATGGAATTTCTATTTGTAGGTCCACTTAAAGGAACTAATCCTTTTGGTTGATTGATAAATTATTTTATTCTTAAAAGATGGGATAATTAATTATATTTTTAAACGTTTCTAAAAGGAAAAAATGGAGTAACTTTTTTTGTTGGGTTGCTGCTGGCAATGGCTTTACCTCTAATGTACATAAATAAACCAAGTGTGATTATCATTACTGGAGGGTGCAGAGCTAAAGATCTGCCAATTAGTTGTAGTTCTTCTCCTGACATTTGATAAATTAATTCTCCTTCAACTATAGCTTCTAAAGGAGCTGAAGAAAAATAATTTAATATATATAAAAGAATTTTTCTATTGATTATTATTTCTATAAGTAAGCTTTAAAATTAAAATTGAAAAATTAAAAATAAAGGTAATTATATTTGCAACTAAAATCGGAATTGAATGGATCTTTAAAGCGTAAATAATCCAACAAATTAGACCTGTTATAAATAGAATTAACATGATTAATGATACATCCTCTGCTGATTTCGTTTGCCACGTTTTATATAATTGAGGTATAAAAGCAATTGTGGTGAGCAATGCTGCTGAAAAACCAAATAAATCTATATAGTTAAAATGATTCATCTTTGTTTAATTGGAATGATATAGATCAAAACTATATAGTAATAAAAAATTATTATATTATAGTTTTACCCTGTATTAGGAGTATCAAAATCTTATGAGTGATCAGTCTGATTTTAATGATGAAGTTTTAAAGGATAAATTGGAAACTTTGTTAGATGAAGATAATGTGATTAAAAAATGGAATGAAGGCCCATTAATAAAATCACTTATCCTTTTGCCAATAATAATTTTTGTAGTAGGTTTATTTATTGTGAATAAACCAGAAAAACTAATAGATATATTATTTGTATTTCTTTATCCTGCAGCCCTAATATTGATAGGGTTAATACTTCTATTCTTTATGCGAAGTAAATTAAAGTAGAAGATATTAATAGAATCTTTTACTTTAAATCTTGGATTTTATGTAGCCAATAAGGTAGTCCCAATGTAAGCTATTAGTAATTAAGCATTAATATCCAATGGCAGGCGGACCATTATTACAACTTTGGGAAAACCTATTACCATTTGCTAAGGATCTGAGAATTCGCTTTGCAATAGCAATGTTAGGTAATGTTTTAGCAATATTATTTATTTTCACCCTATGTAAAATGTTTATTCCAGGATTGGAAGAACAACTATTTAATTGATTTTTTAGCCCAGAATTGATACATTTCTCTAAAAGAATTAGGATTTAATTTTTCAAATTTATCCCATAATTCTAAATCTTTTAAAGAGTCTATATCTTTATTATCTATCTGATATTTATCTTTTATATCTTTTGAAAGAGTAAAACCTAGGAATTCCAGATTAGATACTTTTAACATATCTTTAATTTCAATTAATGAGTAACAGTTTTCGTGACTATGAAAGCAGAGATCTCTACACATTGATGTTGAGTAGAAATCTGACCAATTAGTTATTTCATTTAACTGTTTTATTTCTCCATTAAGAACGTCATTTCTGAAGTTCCTTATGCCGTCTATATCTGGTTTTATATCTTTTTCTTTGATTAGATCTCTCGCTTTTAGTATTTTTTCTCGTGCATACTTGCTGTATAAACCTAACTTTAAAAAACCATTTGGTTCTAGTACATCTAATAGATTTGATAATCCTTTAGTTGGATCACTCATATGGTGGAGAACGCCTGAACATTCTATTAAATCAAATCTTTTATTAAGTGAGTTTAATTCAAGTAAATCCATTTCTATAAAATTGATATTTTTTAATCCATATTCATCAACCTTTCTCTTTGCATATGAGATACTTGAATTGCTTAAATCAATTGCTGTTACTTCGCAATTACTATATCGAGATGCTTCAACTATTTGAATCCCAGTTCCACAACCAGCTATAAGTATATTTATTTTCTTATTCACTAATTGAACTGAATTAGATTTAATTGTATTTGGAGAAATTTCAGAATTAATAACTGACAGAAAGTTTAATTTATTTTCTCTAGCATATGAATTATATCTCCATCTAGGATATGGATTTAATTCATACTGATTTTTAACTTTCTTAGATATAGAATCTTTTATACTTCCTATTCTTTTAATTCCTTTTAAAATCTTTTTTTCATCATTTAACTCTTTTAATTGTAAATTAAGTAAATTATTAAATTCTTTATTATTTGAGATATAATTATTTAAATTAATTATGTCTTCATTTATTGAAGATAGAGATTGGTAACATGAGATTATTGCTAATTTATAGTCTTTGTTTTTCTTGTTATCGATCTTTTTCTTAAGTTCTTTTAGTTTATCCTTCTCTTCTATGGATATGTAATAGACATACTCATTTAAGAAACATTGTGATCCAAGACCTATAGTAAAGTCAAGCATAGCATTACTTATTTTATCTTTATCGGAATAGCTCATAAGAATGTTCTTGCGTATATTTCCTAATACTTTTTCCCATAACGGAGAGCAAAATATTAGTAGTGAAAGTGCTTTTACTAGTTCCTTATTCTTAATAAGAATGTTAAATTCATTACTCTCATACAAGTCTGATTTTAAAATAGATAATTTTACCAATATTTCTTTGTAGATCAGGCTTTTTATATTGCCAAATAGTTCTCTATGAGAAATATCTTTTCTATTTAATATATTGGAAAGTAATTTTCTATTTTCTTTTTCTGATGTATTTAATAATTCTCCTTTTTTAATTAAATCACATATAAGCTGATAACTTAACTCACTATCTTTATTCAATAAAAGTTCTTTTTTTGCAAGGGAGAGTGATCTTTTGTAATCACCGATCTGATTGTATATTGTGGCTAAATTTAAATAACAATTTTCTAATTTATTATTTAGCTCTATAGCTTTCTCTGTATGTAATATTGCCTTTTCTATTTCTTGTTTATCTTTATAGCATGCACCTAGATTCAAATGTGCGATAGCAGATTTATTATTTATCTCCAAAGCTTTTAAATAATATTCTTCTGCTTCATCGTATTTGTTAGAATCTTTATTTAATAAACCTAGATTTATATATGCATCAAAGTAATTTACATCTAGTTCAATTGCTTTTTCAAATGATAACTTTGCCTCATCATACTTATTTAAACTTTTTAAAACTAATCCTCTAATACAGTACCCATTAGGTAGACTTGGTTTTAATTTAATTGCTTCTTCAATTATTCTTTCTGCTTTTTCTAGATTATGTAATTTATAATATAAAAAAGATAAATTTAATTTCGTGAAAATATGATTTGGAAAATTTTTAGAACATTTTTCATATAGTTTAATAGCTTTGTCATTCTCTTCTTTTTCTTCACATATCAGTGCATAATTTGAAATTATGTCTGGATCAGAATACCCATTTTTTAAAAAAGCTATGTAACCTTTTTCTGCTTCATCTAAATTACCTTTAATATGATTACTTATTGATTTTGCTTTCAGATCCTTTTCTGAAAGCTTTTTAAGTTTTTTAGAAGAACCAATATTCTCTTGTTTCTTTTTACCGAAACCACTCAATGTTTTTTATTTAATTAATAGCATTATACTAAAACTTGAAAATCTTATTATTTTAGCTTAATAAATCTATTGTTTCCAAACTATAGTTACTGGTTTCTAATTTATATATTATATAGATAATACTATATTTTTAACTCTTTTCACCTCCAGCAAGCCCTAATTTTTCATATAATAATTAATGTAATCATAGGATAAAAATGCCTTTAAAGTTAGGTGATCAAATACCTGATTTCTCACTTTCAGATCAGCTAGGAGTTTCTAGGACGAATAAGCAAGCTAAAGGTAGGCCACTAGTCTTATTTTTTTATCCAAAAGATGATACCCCAGGCTGTACAGCTGAAAATTGCGGCTTTAGAGATAAATACGATCTTTTTAAATTATTTGGTGCTGAAGTCTGGGGTGTGAGTGGAGATGATGAAGCGAGCCACAGATCTTTTGCTGACAAAAATAAACTTCCATTTCCACTGCTATGTGATACGGATAATTCTTTGAGAAGAGCTTTTGGTGTTCCTAAAGTTCTTGGTTTACTCGATGGCCGTGTGACTTATATTGTCGATTCAAAAGGTATCATTAGGCATATTTTCAATGACCTCTTAAATGGTCCTGCTCATGTAAATGAAGCACTAAGAGTATTGGGTGAAATAAGAAATTAATTTTTTTGTTTTATAAAACAGTTAAATAAGAAATACTCAAGATACTAATTGTCTACCAATTTCTTTTGCTTGGAGTTTTTCTACAACTGTTTCAGAAGAAATTTTTGCAACATCATTTAAACCGTTTGCATCAAACCAAGGGGCTGTAGCCCAATCGAATCCTTTCCCGAAAGTATTGTCTGGAGAAACTATATACCAATGGCATGCAGTGTCGGGTACATCCACAGCACATCTTGACCAATTATCACTCCACTGAGGTACTTGAACCCAAAGTAAAGTCGAGAAAAACAGAGAAAATAAAGAATTGAACATTTCTTTAGATTTACTTTATCTTAGTGCTTTTTGTCCTTGAATGAGGATTTGAAAATTACTTCTCTGCAAGATAATCAAAAACTAATTATAAGTTAATTTAATTAATCTTTCTGTCATTTCTTAAGTACCTCAGGCATAAAATTTCTTGGCTCTTTTCATTATCTACAGTATTTACAATCCATTATTTAAATTCTTGATAAAGAACGGATCTATCTGTTTTATCTATTTCAGTCATCCTAATTAACGTACAGCTAAGTGTGACTGAAATTATTTCTTCAATAGAAGGCTTATTTTTCAATTTTTGTTTTGGATGTAACTTAAATAATTTAATTAAAAATTCTATCTAACGAGTCTTTTTGGCCATAATTTTATATTCAATTTATCAATTCAATATAATTATCGATAAATCTAAGGTATTTTCATAAATATTATTTTAAACTGGCTTTTGTTCGTTTATGATAGTTTTCTAAATCTATTTTTCAATGGAAAGAGAAAGTAAAAATAAATCTTTTCGTATTTGGATTGAGGATATTTGGGAAGAAATAGAGGTTCAAATTTATGGAATAATAGGTTCAATACTCTTCTTCGGTGTAATTTATTTTATTTTTCAACCTCTTTGGATGACTACAGTATTTGACCTTTTTTCGAAAATTAAATTACCTGTAGGATAAATGCACAAGTACTAGAGAATTTATTTCCAATTAATTTCTATATTGAATTATTAGTTCTCTAAACTTTTCTCTTTAGCGACTAATTCTATAAATTTCCATACAAGTGCATGTTTATAATCGTCCTTATTAGGACAAGCCGATACTACTTCTTGCCATGAGAAATTATCTTGATCTTTATTGTCTTTTAATGGTGATCCAAAATCTCTTGCAAGATTAGAAAGGAAAGAGTATCCGAGTCTTTCTGAAGTGTATTGGATGATCTCATCTGAGTAACTCATATAGAGCAAGAGAGTATCAGCTTGATAGTTATGTCTTGTGCATGCACCATCAGAGCAACCACTACTCGCAATCTCTAAGCATGCTTTATGGTCGTAGGTTTCCTTGATTAACTCAACTAATGCTCCCATTTGATTCCTCCAGCACCTCTTTGTTATAGCTAATAAAAATTTTAATTACGTCTTCAACCAGATAAATAAATAGAATTTGGAAAATAACTAAATATTAATTTTCGTTGGATCGCGATTAGTTGAATTTACTGGTTCTTTTTTGGCTTTAAAAATTCTTAAATGAAATTAAAAAAATTGAAAATGCTTATCTTGTTTTTAGCAATTAAAGAAAACTCTTTTTAAAAATAATAAAAGGTAGGTTAGTGATTGAAATTTCTTTATAAATTTTAAAAAATAATAAATATTTTAGTCAACAAATCTTGAGTATAACCATCTAACAAACACTCCTATTATTGGAATATTACCAAATGTTCCTGAACAAAAATCAAAATAATCTCTATGTTCTTTAACCTTTCCTTCTTCATCAAATATTAAGCGTGTTGCTCCATCGTATATAAATTCGATACCTTTTATTTTTAAACCCATTGTCCATTCAATAAAAGCAATATTCTTATTGATGGCAATTGAATGTGATTCTAAATAAATATCATCACATCTTTTGATTAATCCATCTTGAGCTTTGATATAGGCATCAATTCCATTTTTTTCCTGAGTAGGATCGATGAATTTAACTTGTTGATTGTACAAAGATTCCCATTCTTTCCTTGATGGAGCTTTCTCTCCATAGGACAAATTAAAGAATTTTTTTAATTCTTTCTCTGTGATGAGCATTTAACTTAACGTTAATAAATACAATTTAGATTATTTAAATAGACATCGTGTTGAAGCTATGTCATCAAGATAACTCAGAAATAGCTTAGATTTGGTATCTATTCATTTAACTCATATGAACAGGAAGAACATACTTATTTCTATTGCTGTCCTTGGAATAGGAATAATTCTCTATAAATTGCTTTTAGGACTTGTCCTCCCAATAGCTTTGTTTGTCTCTCTTGGATATGTTTTGAAGTTTTTACTTAAGAATTCTGAGTCTGATTCAGTTGATGAAGTTTCTCAGATTTTTACTAATAATGAGACCTCTGAGTCAAGTGACAACATAGTTGAAATCAAAGCCATTGAAGAGGATCAGCCTGTTGAAAAGGATCAGCCTGTTGAAGAGGATCAGCCTGTTGAAGAGGATCAGCCTGTTGAAGAAGAAAAGCCTGTTGAAGAAGAAAAGCCTGTTGAAGAGGATCAGCCTGTTGAAGAAGAAAAGCCTGTTGAAGAAGAAAGGCCTGTTAAAGAGGATCAGCCTTGGTAAGCCTCTAGTATTGTATTGCTTTAATTATTTCTCAAGTTTCTTTAATGGATACAAAAATGGATACAAATGTAAAAAAAAGTTTTTGGGATTCAAAGCCTTATTGGTGTCAACCTTGGTCAATTCTTAGCTTTGGAGTTTTAGTTATAATTTTCAGTTTTACACTTTTAAATAACATTATAATAACCTCTATTGTAGGTTTTTTTATTCTTGTTTGGTGGATAATATTTTTAATACTTGCTCCGAATTCGTATCAAGTAAATAATGATAAATGATAACCATTATTTATTAATTTGTTTTTTGAAAGAGCCTTAACAATAAATTATCTAGTAAGATCAAAAAACAAAAAAAGGAAATTTTAAGTTCAGTCTTTATTTTTCCTGATCACTATTTATTTTTGAAGGAAAGCCTAAGTAAGCACCTGAAAATCGCTTCCGATTGGTCCAGTAAAATTCAACTAACTCTCTTGTGGAAATTGTTATGAGTGCTTCTCTTCCAATTTCTAGTCCGCCTGAAAGCTTTAGGCTCTTTGTCGATTCCCAGCTTGAAGTGCTTGAAGATTCCATTAGTTACTCCAGTTGATTGGTTGATTAAATACGAGAAGATCCCCCTACCTCTGTTGAATGCTTCATTAATCATGCTCAGTAAATTAAATGATTTTGTAAGAGTGGGTGAAAGAAAATCGAGATTCTTCGATACGATCGAAACGCATATTCATAGTACATTAGTACTAAATAATGTCAATTTTCTATTCTTGATTGCTTAAAGTGAACTTGCTTATTTGATTCGATTATAATTATTATTTTATTGCAACTTACTGAAAATAATATGTGAGAATAAATAAAATTTAGAGTATTTTTGATTATTATTACATATATAGACTATATAATAATAATATTTTTTAAATTAATTATGATATGAATTATATTTTATAAATTTTTAATTAAGAGATATATTTTTTTCCAATTTTTAATTGGAATGAAATATAAATTCTAGATAAATGTAAACTTATCTATTACTAGAATCTCTTGCTCTGAGAAATCACTAGCAGATATGCAATTTATCCATTCTTTATACTCTTGAGCAATTGCTAATTGATCCCTTGGACTGACCTCTACTGTTCTTTTTAGAATATGAGATAAACCTTTGACTAATAAATCTTCTATACTTTTCGGATTTTCTTGCATTTACTTGTGGCATGTATACTATAATAGCTTTTATTAATTGGTTTGTAAAGAGATAAAAGGCTTTGCAAGAACTATTTAGGTGCGATATTTTTATATTAAAATATACTATGCTGCATTAGTATTTTTTTTCTTATCTATTGATGGTATAAATCCAAATTCTTCTATTTCTTCAACTAATGTAAGCTTGATATCTTCTTTAGTAGATTTTATATTAATAGTATTGGAATTTATTTTTTTATCATTTTTATTTGAATCTTTGGATTCATTTTTTATAACTATATTTCTATTTATAGATTTTTTGAGATTATTAATCATATTAATATTTATCAAATACAATGAAAATGCAATCCCAATCAGAACTAGAAAAATATTATGAACAAAAAAATATGAGAAAATGAATGTCGGAGATAAATACTCTATCACCTGATTTATTTTAATTTCTTTCATAATTAGGCGACATCCTGTTGAGTACTCTTATTTTGCCTTTCTATTAAGGTCAGATCATAGGAAGATTGTATTTGATTATTATAATCTAAATCATCAATGAATCTTGATATAGATGTTTTATTTTGAATCCATTTACGTCGTATAATTTTAGGTAAATGAGGTAGTTCGGCTTCTTTCTTATTAATAGACTTCATGTATCGTTTCCTTTGTCCACTATCTATTGTTGATACATCTCTCTCATTGGATTGATAGAGATGTTTTTGGCTGTCTCTTGACGCTGTAATCGCCATTAGCTCTGAAAGACTTCTGATAAATGGAATCATGCTGCATACCTCTCTTTATCCCTTTTATTTTTATTATTTTTTTGACTTTTATCTTTTCTGTAGGCATTTATATAGTGAACGTCATAAGAACCTAATCCCTCTTCCTTGGGATTGTATAAATGTATGAATCCATTCCTAGAATTTGAATTCTTATTCATAATATTAAGCTAATCTACTTTGAAATGTTTTTTCGTTCAAAGTCTCTATGTCGTAAAGAACTTTGGGCTTGTATTTATCTAGTAATGCCTTCGTGATTCCTTTCTCTAAGTTGTGGATCTCCTCATTTTTTGATCTAATTTGTTTAGAGATTCTAGAGCTGAATTTGATGCTTTTCATTTTTAATAATAGTAGAAGGGAAATGCTTTTATGATAATTGTTAGACAAGTGACTCAATTTTTTCTCTGTTTGACAGTAATTTACTTAGTTTTTTATTTTCATCTTGAAGATTATTGATGACTTTTTTGTAAGTCTCGATTTTTTCTTTGAGCAATTTTATCTTTTCGCTTTCATTCTTTTGAGAGGCTTTATTAGCTTTTTTTCTGTTCCCTTTTACTAGGATTCTCACAGTCGCTTCTGTCACTCTTTCGCCGTTCCCAACGGCTTCGAATACCTTTTGCCGCTCCTTATCAGTCACTCCTTTGCTTCCCATTAATGCTAACGATCTGGGTGTTAATGATGCAAGCAGGTTGTCGTCTATGTCAGAGCCACCTAGCCAGTTTGTGTATGCGCTTACAAGGTCAATAGCAAATCTTTCTGAGCAGTTAATCGCTCCAGACTTTAAGAAGGCTCTCCAGTTCCCTGGCTTGATGTTGCTTTTTATGTCTGAGAGGTTTGCTGCCACGGCCCTTAGCGATTGCCCAACACAGCTAAGCTCGTCGTTGATTTCAACGACAGATTCTTTTACATATTCCACCTGTGCGGGCACTAGACCCTTGGTGACTTCGCTATTGAGCGGGATATTAGCTAAGTCAACCACCTCTGTAGGCGATAATTCCATTGGTTTAGCTGAATACTTTTCTAATATACGTCTTGTGACGAATCGGAACAATGGGTACTTATGTACTATCTTTTAGCTTTTTATTCTATAGCGTCAGAGTGCATTGTAATTTGTAGATTTAGTTTAATTTATTATGTAAAACAGTGATAATTACTAATTTTATACTAGAAAAATTAAATAACTTGTATGATCAATGTTTTATAGACCTTGCAGTCTCTTGTGTATAAATATTTGTTGAAGAATTTAATTATTTTAAATAATATTTACTCATAAGCTGACAGCTTTAATCTTTTATATATTTTGAACTATGTTTAACTAGTTCTTGTTAAAACAGTGAGTATATATACTCACTGTTTTGGTTTGTCCTCATCTAAATACTCAGCTTTAAATGCCCGATAGTTGATTTAGAATTTAATTGATTTTCTCGGTTTGAGCTGTTTGATAACGAGGGGTACTAGAGCTACTTCTTTGTTATAAGCCCTGCCAAGCTAACCTAATTACCTCTAACTCCAGTTATATCAGCACTAATGTACTTTCAGGACATAATTTCCAGCCTCAATAATTTCTGGAGTGAGAAAGGTTGTTTGCTGCTTCAGCCATATGATATTGAGAAGGGCGCTGGGACGATGAGCCCTCATTCTTTTTTAAGAGCGATAGGCCCTGAACCTTGGGCAGTAGCCTACCCAGAGCCCTGTAGACGACCAACTGATGGTAGGTATGGAGACAATCCAAATAGAGCACAGCATTATTTTCAATATCAAGTTCTTATCAAGCCCTCCTTAAACGGCATACAAGAAATTTATTTATCTTCTCTTGAAGCCTTGGGGATTTCACCTAAAGACCATGATATTAGATTCGTTGAAGACAATTGGGAGTCTCCAACTTTAGGCGCCTGGGGAGTGGGTTGGGAAGTTTGGCTTGATGGGATGGAAGTTACCCAATTTACTTATTTTCAACAATGTGGAGGTCTTGATTGCAAGCCTGTTTCAATTGAGATCACTTATGGCCTAGAGAGATTGGCAATATATCTACAAAATGTTGAAAGTATTTGGGACCTCTCCTGGAATAAAAAGTATAAATATGGTGATATCTGGCTTCCTTTTGAAAAAGGTCAATGTAAGTATAATTTTGAAGAATCTAACTCAGGAAATTTAAGGAAACTCTTTGAAATTTATGAGGAAGAGGCTCATCAATTAATCGCTAAAAAGCTACCTGCTCCTTGCCTTGATTATGTTTTAAAATGTAGTCATACATTTAATTTATTAGAGGCAAGAGGGGTTATTTCTGTTACCGAGAGAACTAAGATTATTGCACGAGTTCGATCTTTAGCACGGAAAGTTGCTGAAGCTTGGTTAGAGGAAAGAGAGACACTTGTTTTCCCGCTTTGTGCGAATGATAAATTAACCTCTAGTAATAATTAGAGTTTTTTAGATAATAAAAAGTTCGAATAATATAATCTGCTGTATAAAAAGATACTTCTAAGAGTTTGAGCTCTGGAATGTTTCATTGAATACACTATTATAAACTCGACATATTTGTGTGAGGACACAATGAAGCTTTTTCAGCGTTTGCTGGTAGCTCCTGCTGCTTTGGGCTTAATGGCACCATTGGCTGCAAATGCCGACGTAACTGCGGTATCTAACGAGTCAGATCTTAGCTCTGAAGTTATTCAAGCTCGTGTTGATGGCGTTGAAGCTCAACTCGGCGAAATTATGGCTGGTCAGTTCTCTTCATCTACAAAGATGAGCGGAAAGGCTGCTTTCATCACTGGTTATGTTGATGATGATGCAGAGACTGATACAGACGAGATCACTATGGAATACATGTATCAGTTAAATCTGAATACAAGTTTCACTGGTGAAGATAATCTTTATACACGTATAAAAACTGGTAATGTAAGTGATCATTTTAAGGACAAAGGACAGAACACTTATTTGTCAGCTGCTAACGGAAATGGTGGCGAACTAAAGGTAGATAAGCTTTGGTACCAGTTCCCAGTTGGCGATAGTCTTCAAGTTTGGGTTGGGCCAAGAATCGAGAACTACTACATGTTAGCTAGTGCTCCATCTATCTATAAGCCAATTACTAAGCAGTTTGCTTTAGGTGGTAATGGTTCTGCTTACGGATCAAGCACAAGCCCTGGTTTTGGTGCTGCTTGGACACAGCAAGTAGAAGATCCTATGGATCCAAGATTTGCTTTGAGTGTTAACTACACTTCCAAAGATGGAGCTTCTTCCTCGAAAGGTCTTTTGGGCGACAACAATAGAAATTTCCTATTGACTAAGGTTGAGTATGGCTCTCCTCGCTGGCAAGTTTCTTTGGCAGCTGCAAAGAAAGATGGTCATTCTAGCAAAAATGGATATGACGGTTATTTCCATTCATCATTAGCAAGTTCTACTGTTGGCGAAATGACAGCTTACGGTGTAAGAGCTTATTGGAAGCCAGAAACTTCAGGTGCTGTTCCTTCTGTTCAAATTGGATATGATACTGCTTCTTTCGATGAAGCAACAGCTGGTCAAGCTGAAGAGACTGAAGGTTGGATGATTGGTCTTGGTTGGAGAGATCTATTCATTGATGGCAACAGTGCAGGAATTGCTATCGGTTCAGAAATGGCTGCTACTGAAATCAAAGGTGGTGGAACTGATCCATCTGAAGATAATTCAGTTTGGGAAGCTTATTACACTTTCAAAGTTAATGACGGTGTGAGTGTTACTCCAGCTATCTTTGGTAGCACTGATGTTTCAGGCTCAGACAAAGATGTTAATGGTGCAGTTCTTCTAACTGAATTTAGATTCTAATCTCGACTAATTAGGATTAAACAAAAAAACGCCCCAAAAGGGGCGTTTTTTTGTTTATTTACTGAAATTAAAAAAGTCCCCTGAATGGGAGCTTTTTGAACTTAAAAATTTTTCACCAACAATTTTCTCCCTCTCCAATAGGAATGCAAATATCAGCTTTTTTAGCTTTATCAGCAGCTTTTTGAGCAGCTTCGTCAAGCTTCCCTTCTTCATCTGCTTCTTGATCAGTGGTCCATTCCTTTAAACCACCCATATCTCCATGTTTTTCACCAGCAATTGAATTGTCTGGAATAATTGCATTAGTAGATAAAGCAGCTGCTGCGGCTAGGAATATTCCGATAGGTGATTTACTTGGCATACGATGTTTTATTTGTATGTATTTTGGTGGGTCATACCTTCTAAGGGAAGTTCTTTTTTTACTTCTGCCTGTATAAAGTGATCGATTTAATCTCCTAGTCTTCTTAGGAAATTGCTGTATGACTGGAAAATTAAATCTAGTTCATCTGATCTTCCATGTTTTGCTAGTAGGCCTTTAGCTCCAGCATCAAGTCCAAATAAGAAATTTCTATCTTCATTATTTTGTACATAGCTTTGAATCCATCCTACACATACATAACGTTCACCATCTTTGACTTCAGCAACAGAGTGTAGTTGTGTGCTTGGATAAATTACAATTTCTCCAGCAGAAAGTTTTATTCTTTCAGTTTTATTTATCGTCTGAATACATAATTCACCACCTTTATAATCCTCTGGCGGGCTTAAAAATAATGTAAAAGATAGATCACTTCTCCCTGATGGCATGTAAGGATTATCAATATGTGAGCCATAACCATGACCAGCTAAGGATTGAGTAAACATAACTCCATGGATAAGGCTAGGTAATGTAAAACTTTTTAGAAGAGGATTTGAAATTATTTTGTCAACAATAATATCTCTGAATTTGATTGCCATATTTGAATTTTTATCTAATTGAAAATTAGACTTGATTTTTGCAGCATGACTTCCTGCGGTCTTTTTCCCATCTTGCCATGAGGATTTTTCTGCTTTTAGTTTTTTAATTATTTTAAGAGCTTCCGATTGATCGATTAGTGAATGAGTTAAATATTCCATCTTTATTAGTTAGATATAATTACTATCCTAAAGTATAAATAAGATATCAAATTATACTTAAATACGTATCAAAGTATCGAAGCTTAATTTCGCAGTATCTTCTTGCCTAGTCTATGCAAAGTTATTAATCCCTTCCCAGATAGATTAATGAATTTAATTAAGCGTCTTTTTACTTCAGTAATAGCAGGGACTCTTTTAGTCTCTTCAAGTTTTAATCAAATAAAAGCCTCTGAGAGAGAAGTTAGAATTTATTCAGGCAGACATTACAACACCGATAAGCAGATATATAAGCAATTTGCAGAGGAGACTGGGATAAAAATCCGATTAATCGAGGCTACAGGAATTTCTCTAGTTGAAAGATTAAAAAGGGAAGGATCAAATTCTAAAGCCGATGTGATTCTTCTTGTTGATGCTGCTCGAATTAGCAATGCAGCCAAAAGTGGTCTTCTTCAGTCATATAGGTCTTCCAAATTAGATAAAAATGTTCCAGTGGAATATCGAGATCCTCAAGCAAGATGGTATGGGTTAACAAGAAGGGTAAGAGTCATGGTCGCAAATCCTAAAAAAGTTGATACAAATTTAATTAAAGATTATTCAGATCTCGCTAATCCTTCTTTGGATGGTCTTGTTTGTGTGAGAAAAAGAAGCAGTCCATACAATCAATCTTTAGTTGCTAATCAAATTGTCAATAAAGGAGAAGCGCAAACTAAAGATTGGTTAAAAGGGATGATTTCAAATATTTCTCAGCCTTTTTTCCCTGGTGACATTGGCGTTATAAGAGCTGTTGCTCAGGGTAAATGTGGCGTAGGTATTGTTAATCACTACTATGTTTCAAGAATGCTCGCAGGCGTCACTGGTAGAAAAGATCAAAGGTTGGCTAAAAAAGTAAAGGTTCTTACGCCTAATCCTGCTCATGTAAATGTAAGTGCAGGTGGAATTGCTAAATATGCTGAAAATAAAGAAGAAGCTATTCAGCTTCTAGAGTATTTGGCATCTCCCATTGGGAGTAAGGGGTTGGCAGGCCCAACATATGAACATCCTTTGGTTGGGTTTAATAAAACGGATGAGGTTAAACAATTTGGAGATTTTACGCCTGACAGTGTGACTATTGATCAATTAGGAGCAAATAATAAAAAAGCAATTAACCTTATGAGAAATGCAGGTTGGGATTAAATTATTTAAGAATTAAACTTTTAAATTTGTTTATTCCTCAGAGAAAATAGGAGATTGTTTTAAACTTATTTCAAAGGAGAGGTGGCTGAGTGGTCGAAAGCGAACGACTCGAAATCGTTTGATAGCTAAAACTATCCGTGGGTTCGAATCCCACCCTCTCCGCTTTTATAGACATTTGTCCATGCATTGTCTAACAAACCCTAGTCTATGCAATAGATCTAGGGCTTTTTAATCAAGCAGATTTTTGGTCCATCTGTCATTTGTGGTTTGATTTGTGGTGGGATTTTTGTAGTGAGTTAATAAATTATTCTCTTACCTGCTCAGATGAAACTAAGAGAGTCGTTCACCCTCTTCGTATCCTTAGCATTGTCTAATAATTAAATTTTAAAGATAAAGATAAAGATAAATAAACCTAGTCTTTATATCCTTTTCTATGTTTATAGTTTAGATTCTAAAATAATTTCAACTTAGTAAGTCTAGGTTATAAGCATGAAATATAGCATTTTCCATACAAGTCAATGTGGATCTACTTTATTGGCAACTTTACTTAAGGAGAAGAGAAGAACATATTCAGAACCTTCATGGGCATGCGCAGGTGATATGTCAAATATTTTTTCTGCTGAAGATGAAACTATTGTTAAATATCCAAGTTTTGCTTCACTAGCATGCAGGATTATGCCTGGTAAGAAGATTTTTATCTTTCGTGGATTAAAAGATCATTTAGAAAAAATAACTTCTAAACCTTCTGCTATGGAAAAGCATTTATTACGACATTATCCGTTTAATAAACATGTAAGAAACTTGTTCCCAAAAGTAGTTGCAGATAATGATTTAAAAAAATTAGCATTTGTTTGGGCACATATGTATCTTGATGCTTTTTACTCTCAAAATGTCTTATTTATAGATGCTAATAAGTTTTTTTTAGAACCAATAATTACACTAAAACTAATAACTAATTTTTTTGGTTTTGACCTTGTTGAAGATTTAGAACCACTAAATTTTTATGTGAAGAAAGATTTTCTTGCTACAGAAAATAATCTTAGTGAAATCATACCAACAGAGAAAATACCCTTCAATATTAAAGATGGATATATTAAATCGACTAATTTTTCTGAAATAGAGAATTGGGTTCAAGAACATATATTTAGTCAAATAATTTCAAACGAGATTTTCCCATTATTTCGTAATAAAGATGGAGAGCCTATATATTCGTTTATTCCTGGAAAGACCATTTTATTGGAAAAAAATTGAGAATTATCCTTAGACCATAGGGTTTAAAACCCTTCGAGGGTTGGACATTGAATTTTTTAGGATCAAAAATTTCTGGAATATTTGCTAGGATTTCTGGAAATATTGTGCGATGAAATCATTGTGGTGGGATTTTTGGACCGACATCAAGAAATATTTCTCCATTAGTTTCTGACTTGCTTTTTTGTAGGGAAAGCTAAGTTCACTCTATCCGTTTTGATTTGAAGTTTATTTTCTATCAAGTATTTTCTTGAACACTTTTAAACCGACCGTCTTTATTGTGCTTAAAATGAAGAAGAGGAAGAAATGATTTGAAAAAATTTGATAAGTCTTTATCTTTTTACGATGAAGCAATTAACTTGATTGATTTAGATGATTACGAAGGGGCCATTGAATCTATTAAAAAGAATATTGATTTTCTTGAAAGTCATGATGAAATAGCTTTAGGATATTTAAACTGTGGTTTTTTGAATGATAAATTGGGAGATAATCTCTCAGCTATCGATGACTTCTCAAAGTCAATTTATTTTGAAGATAAAATAGATATTATTACTGAAAGGTCTAAAGACATTTCATATAGTGGTAGAAGTAATTCTAGGTATAAAAATGGAGATTTTAAGGAAGCAATAGAGGATAAAAGAAAAGCAAAAGAAATTAGATTATTTGAAATTGATAAATCTAATGAATTTGATAGTCCTAGAATAGATTATAAAAATATTTTATTAGGGACTTTTCTAAAAATGAATCTAGAACCAAAATATAATGTTTTGATTAAAGGTTCACAAGTACGAAAAAGTAAATATGATTTAATTGCAGATTATAAAAAAGTAATTAGTAATAAAAGAAGAGAAGAGGTAATTAAAAAATTAGAGATTATTAGTGAATCCAAGTATAAACATGGAGATTATAAAGGCTCTATTAAAGCTATTAGAAGGTCAGAGAAATATTATTGATTATCTAACAAATTGTATATATTTTTTATTACCAATAAGGATCACTAAAAAATTCAACATCAAGTTCCTTTTTATCTGGAACTGTTGCAATACATGCGCGTATTACTTCTCCGTTAACTTCTATTTCGCATGCCCCGCAGCTTCCTCCTAGACACCCAGTAGGGATATCGATATTTGCGTCATATGCAGCTTTTAACCATTCAGCTCCTGGAGAGCAATTGCTTGATTTTTTATTAGGCCAGTTTATTTTTACAGTTTTCATTGTTCAAATTATTTAATTAGAATATCCATATTTATATTTTTTTCGAAGGCGTCAGTAAGTAAATCTAATAACTTCTCTCTTTTTTCATAATTCTTCTCTTCGTTAGTATTTATTTTATTTAATCCTTTTCTCTGTCTTATTTTATTGATCCATTGCCTACGCCATTCATCATTCTCAAAAATTCCATGTAAATAAGTTCCTCCAATAAAGCTTTTATCTTTTTTTTCAATTACCCACCCTAAAGAACTGTTTTTAAATAGAGAAATAATTTCGGAGTCTTTATTATTGATCAAATCACTTTCACCATAATGCATTTCAAATCCCTTTATATTTTGAGAATCTGGCCATAAAACTTCTTCTTCTCTTTGTGAGGTGTGCTTGATTTCTCCAAAGGTTGTTTTGATTGGTAGAAGGTTCATCCCTATATTTGAAAATTTACTTAGCTCATTATCACTTTCATGATTATGGGGGTCTTTTAATGATTTTCCTAACATTTGTAATCCTCCACATATGCCAAAAATATTTCCCCCTTTTTTGGCATACTCTTTTATTTGATTGCTCAAACCAGAATTATTGAGACTCTCTAAATCTTTAATTGTTTGTTTGCTTCCAGGAATTAATAATACATCAGGTTCGCCTAACTCTTGCCCAGGTTCTATCCATCTCATTTGAATACTTGAATCGCTAATGAAAGGATCTAAATCAGAAAAATTACTTATTCTAGGTAATTTTATTATTGCTAGTTCTATTTCTGCGCTTTGATTTATTGGTCTCCTTTCAAGTAGATCAAGAGAATCTTCAGGTGGAAAAATTTCTTTTAGCCAAGGTAATATTCCTAAAACTGGAATTCCTGTTTCTTTCTCTATCCAAGTAACTCCTGATTCGAATAAGGCTTTATCTCCTCTAAACCTATTAATAATTATTCCTTTAATTAATCTTTTTTCATCAGGTTTCATTAAAGCAATCGTTCCAATTATTTGAGCAAAAACGCCCCCTCTTTCAATATCTGCTACTAAAATACAATTTGCATTTAAATATTTTGCTAATTTCAAATTTGTAAGATCTTTATGTTGCAAATTAACCTCTACGGGACTTCCAGCTCCCTCAAGAACGAGTCTTCCATCTTTTTTACTATTTAATAATATTGCTAGTCCTTTTTTAATAGATTCCCATCCTGAATCGAACCAGTCTTCGTAATAATTTATCGCCTTACTATTGCCGACACTTTTGCCTAGATGAATTACTTCGCTTGTACAATCCCCTTTTGGCTTCAGAAGCACAGGATTCATTTCAGCACTCGGCTCTAAGCCTGCAGACCAAGATTGAAGTGCTTGAGAATATGCCATTTCTCTTCCCTGAGTATCAACCCAGGCGTTATTGCTCATGTTTTGTCCCTTAAAAGGTATTGCCTGTTCCCCTTTCCTTTTTAGATATCGACAAATAGCAGTGGCTATGAGCGTTTTTCCTGCACCACTAGATGTTCCTAAAACCATAAATGGAGTACGTTTGAGGTTTATGTTCATCTTGGAGATAAATGATATTTTAGACATGTGATTAATTTTTTTATAAGCGATATTTTTTTAGTAAATAAATCTGCATAGTTTTCAAGGACTTGTCTTCCTATTGGTGTAATACGAACTTTTGAAGTAAGACCTTGGCCGTCTACTTCCCTTCTTAAGACACCAATTTTAATTAATTTAAGAAATTCATTTTCTATGAATAAAGAACTATTGACAAACATAAATTCTTGACTCAAATACTTTGATTTATTCTCAAAAACATCTTGAGCACTGAGACTCTCTTTTTGAAGACTTTGAAAAAGAAATAAGTTAAAGGGACAATTCCTAATCCCTTTCTTTGCTCTCCTAAAGATTTTTTGGTCAATCAGCAACATTTAATTAAAAGGATTTATTTTTTAAATAGAAGATCAATAATGATCCTATGGTTTAAAAAATTTAGTTTTCTATGTTTGTGCTTGCCTCTGCATCTAAAGCACGTCAAAAATTACTTGATCAAATAGCTTTGAAACATAGAGTTATTGTAAGTGATTTTGATGAAACACAACTTGAGGAATCAGATCCAATTTTGAAGGCCAAATCATTGGCTAAGGGTAAGGCTGATAGTGCATTAAAAAAGTTGATAAAAGAAAATCATGCCTTAAATACTTTTCAAGCTTTATTAGGTTGTGATTCTTTGTTTGAGTTTGAGGGGGAGATTTTCGAAAAACCAATTAATAAAGAGCAATTAATATCCCGCTGGCAAAGGATGTCTGGTAAATCAGGTTTGTTGCATACAGGACATCATTTGATCTCTCTAGATAATTGCAAATCAGATTTGAAAAATATTTCACCAAACAAATACTGTGAAGGGGTTGTGAGCACCAAAATTGAATTTATCTGTTTATCCAATATTGAGATTATCAAATATGCTTCCATTTCAGAACCTTACAATTGTGCGGGTGGATTTGCGATTGAAGGTTATGGAGGATTATTTATAAAAAAAATAGACGGATGTTTTAGTAATGTTGTAGGACTTAGCTTGCCGTGGTTGAAAACTAATTTAGAAAAACTTGGTTTATCTATGTAGCTTTTTGATTGGTAAATAATACAAAGGTCAAATATTTTGAACCATAAAAAAAGCCCTCTATCAAGAGGGCTTTTTTTGTTATTGAGGGATCTAATCTAGATCAGGCATTGAAAGAGCAGGCTCTTGTGAACGACTGATACCTTTTTCAAATCCAGCTGCAGCGGCTCTCGCACGACCAGCATGCCAAAGATGGCCTACAAAAGTAAACCAACCAAGGAAGAATTGAGCACCTGCTAGCCATTGACGCAAGTTAACAAAGTTAACAGCATTAGGCTCAGTAATGATTCCACCAACTGAGTTGATAGAAGCGTTAGGAGCATGTGTCATGTATTCAGCAGCGCGGCGAACTTGCCAAGGCTGAATATCATTTTGAATTTTGTCGAGACTTAATCCATTAGGACCTCTAAGAGGTTCTAACCATGGACCTCGGAAATCCCAAAAACGCATGGTTTCTCCACCAAAGATGATTTCACCTGTTGGAGAGCGCATCAAGTATTTACCTAATCCAGTTGGTCCCATAGTTGATCCTACATTTGCACCAATTCGCTGGTCACGAACTAGGAATGTGAAACTCTGAGCCTGAGAGGCTTCAGCGTTTGTTGGACCATAAAACTCAGATGGATAAGCTGTGTTGTTAAACCAGATGAAACATGAAGCAATGAAACTTGCTACACAGATTCCACCTAATGCATAACTAAGAAGACCTTCACCATTCCAGATAAAGGCTCTTCTTGCCCATCCATAAGGACCAGTAAGGACATGGAATATACCACCAATTATTTCTATAACAGCTAGGTAAACATGTCCTCCGACAATATCTTCCATTGAGTTAACACCAACGATCCAACCCTGGCCACCCCAAGGGGTTGAAAGTAGATATCCAAAAATAACTCTTGGATCGAGAGTTGGGTTGATCAACCTAACTTCTCCTCCGCCAGGAGCCCAAGTGTCGTATGCACCACCTAAGTACATCCAGTTAAGCGAAAATAGAAGAGATCCAATACCCAATACAATCAAATGGAAACCAAGAATATTGGTCATTTGATTTTTATCTCTCCAGTCAGTAGAGAAAAATGGGAAAGCTTCTTCAAGTTTCTCTGGTCCAGCTAAAGAGTGGAAAACCCCTCCAAAGCCTAGGATTCCAGATGCAACAAGGTGAATAACACCTGCGATGAAGAATGGCCAAACATCTGTAACTTCTCCGCCTGGACCAATGCCGTATCCAAACATGGCTACATGAGGCATACAAATTAAGCCTTGCTCCCACATGGGTTTATCCATGGTGAAGTGACTTACTTCGAAAAGCATCATCGCGCCTGCCCAGAACACCATTAGTCCTGCGTGAGCAATGTGAGCACCTAATAATCTTCCTGAAAGGTTGATTAGCCTTGCATTTCCTACATACCAGGCGTAACCAGTCTCTTCAAGACTTTGATTAGGAGCGTTGAGTAAATTATTAAAGGGCGTTTCCACGTGGGAGTACCTCCTCAGGGAATACAAAGTTTTCGTGTGGTTGGTCTACAGAAGACATCCATGCACGCATACCTTCATTAAGAAGGATGTTTTTGGTGTAGAAAGTTTCGAATTCGGGATCTTCAGCAGCTCTGATTTCTTGGCTAACGAAGTCGTAAGCACGAAGGTTTAGAGCTAATCCAACAATTCCGATTGATGCTGCCCACATACCTGTTACTGGCACGAAGAGCATCAAGAAGTGAAGGAAACGCTTATTTGAGAATGCAATACCGAAAATCTGACTCCAGAAACGGTTTGCAGTAATAAATGAGTAAGTCTCTTCTTCTTGTACTGGGTCGAAACCTCTGAAAGTTGTGCTCTGATTTTTGCCGTCAGAGTACTGACTTGAATCTTCGTAAAGGGTGTTCTGAACTGTTGCACCGTGAATAGCACAAAGAAGAGCACCACCAAGAATTCCAGCTACTCCCATCATGTGGAATGGGTTAAGCGTAATGTTATGGAATCCTTGAATGAAGAGAATGAAACGGAATATTGCTGCAACTCCAAATGAAGGAGCGAAAAACCAACTGTGCTGTCCTAATGGGTAGATAAGGAAGCAAGCAGTAAATACTGCAATAACTGCTGAGAAAGCAAGTGCGTTATATGGACGGATACCAACTAGTCTTGCAATTTCGAATTGACGAAGCATGAAGCCTATAAGACTGAATGCGCCGTGCAGAGCAACGAAATTCCATAGGCCACCAAGCTGGAACCAGCGTGTTAAATCGCCCTGAGCTTCTGGTCCCCAAAGGAATAGAAGACTGTGACCCATGGCATCGCCAGGAGTACTAACAGCGGCTGTGAGGAAATTGCATCCCTCAAGGTAAGAACTGGCTACACCATGGGTGTACCAGGAAGAAACGAAGGTTGTACCTGTAAACCATCCACCAATAGCTAGGAAAGCTGTAGGGAAGAGAAGTAGTCCAGACCAACCAACAAATACGAATCGGTCGCGCTTTAACCAGTCATCGAGGGCGTCAAACCAACCTCGTTCTGTTGCGCTTCCAACAGCGATCGTCATGGGAGGAGCGTTGCTGAGCTTTTGTATACGTCGGAGACTTTAACAACGATGACGGTGTTTGTGGGTAAATCTTTAACTTGATGAAATCCCTTGTATTGAAATGAGATAAAATAAATTTTTTTTATTGCTAGTTAGTAATTGTCAAAAACTTAGTCTCTATAATGTTTTAAAAGGGATTTTGTCCCCAATTTTACGAGCTTATGTCAACCGAATCCAATTTAGGTCAATCAGAAAAAGAGTTATCTGATTTAGTTTTAGAACAAGAAATTAAAGGTTCGCGTAAGGTTTCGAACTATTTAGTTGCTTCTATGCTCAGCATTGGGGGCGTTGGATTTTTGCTGGCTTCTTTATCAAGTTATTTTGGTAGAGATTTCTTACCCTTGGGTAATCCTTCTACTTTGATTTTTGTTCCTCAAGGTTTAGTAATGGGACTATATGGTGTTGCGGCTTTCTTGCTTGCTCTTTATTTTTGGAGACTTATTAGTATTGATTATGGTTCTGGAGTAAATAGATTTGACAAAAATAAAGGAGTTCTATCTTTATCTAGGAGAGGGCTTTTTAAGAACATAGAAATAGATATACCTATTGATGAGATTAAAGCCGTTAAATTAGAAGTTAGAGAAGGTTTTAATCCACGAAGAAGAGTTTCTTTAAGAATTAAAGGTAGAAAAGACTTACCAATATCTAGAGTTGGATCTCCTAAACCATTATTGGATTTAGAAAATGAAGGTGCTGAAATTGCGAGATTTTTAGAGGTTAACCTTGAAGGAATTTAAAAAGAAAATTATAATTAAAAAGATATCAAACAATTCAATTTTTATTTATAAGTTTCTTCAACCACTTTACATTTTTCTATTTGTAAATTTACTTTTGTTTTCAGGATGTAGAAATTTAAAGAAAAACGAAGATATAAATATATGTTCTAATACAAAACTGCCTTGCCTGAATTCAAATGAATATGTCATTTTGAAGACCAACAGAGGGAAGATAAAACTAGAGCTTTATGGAAAATCAGCCCCAATTACTGTTGGAAGCTTCATAGATTTTGTCGAAAAAGGAGCTTATAATAAAACAATTTTCAATAGAGTTATTAAAAAACCTTATCCTTTTATAATTAGAGGCGGAGAAAATAGTTTGATTGAAAATAAAGATAAGTTTATAGATAGTACAACTGGAAAACAAAGATATATTCCTCTGGAAATTAAACTAAAAAATAAAATTTTACCAATATATGGGAGGGTAATTAATGAGACTAGTCAAATAAATAATATTGAACTTAAGCATAAAAGATCATATTTATCTATGGCAAGATCTAAAACCGTGAATTCAGCAAGTATGCAATTTTATATTTTACTAAAATCTTTGCCAGAACTTGATGGTAGGTTCTCTGTTTTTGGAAAAGTCATTAGTGGTATGAATATAGTTGATTTGATTGAAGAAGAAGATTATATAATTGAAGCTAAAAGACTCGATTCTTAAAGAAAAAATATTATTTTTTAGCTTTTAACATTTCTGTATTTACTCCTGATGCCCTCTTAAGAGCTACTTTTCCAGTCCTGGCAATTTCTAAAATTCCATAAGGGTTCAATAAGTTTTCTAGAGCAACAAGTTTGCCTGGATCCCCCACGACTTCAAGTGTCAGAGCATTATCCGAAACATCTACAACTTTTGCTCTAAAAATTTGAACAAGATCTAAAATTTTACCTCTGTTTTCTGATGATGCCGAGACCTTCAAAAGCATCAACTCTCTTTCTACCGCTGGTAAAGTTGTTAGATCAAGAACTTCTAAAACGTTTATTAATTTGTTGAGTTGTTTGGTCATTTGTTGAAGTGTTGATTCATCGCCATCAACAACCATTGTTAATCTAGATATCCCTTTGGCTTCCGCAGGGCCAACAGCCAAGCTATCAATATTAAATCCTCTTCTTGCAAAAAGGCCAGCAATTCTGCTTAATGCGCCAGACTCATCTTCAACTAAAACTGAAAGTGTGTGCTTCATATTTGTTTCTTATGAGTTTTTAAGTTCTCTAGCCATTTCAGAACAATTTGATTGAAATCACTTGGTAATTCATCATGTAAACAATGGCCTGCATTATCGATAACACATAATTTAAGCCAAGGATGGAGCTTTATTAGGTTTTTTGCTAAAAATATAGGTATCAATTTATCCTGTTTGCCCCAAATTAATAAAATTGGTGGTCGATTTGGAAGGTTTTTAATCTTTTCAATGATAAATGGACCCTTTGCAGAATTTGGTCTAATGCTCATTCCAATGCACATAGCTCTAAGAGCTTTGGAAGCATTAACTCTCTTCGCAGGTACTGTAACTATTCTTTTTAATGGAGTGTCATCTGAAATTGAGCTAAAATAAGCACTTTGAAGAGCAAAAGTAATTAATTTTGTTTTTGAGATTAAATTTACTAAGGGATTAAGCGGAAATAAATGAAATATGATTTTTATAAGAACATTTTTAAAGTTTAACAGCCAAAATGGAAAGGAAAATTTAATTGGATTAATAAAAACTGGCTCTGGTAGTGGCGCTGCAATTATTGTTTTTATTAACTGAGGTCTCTCAGAGAGAATTGTGATTGCTGTTAAAGCTCCCAAAGAATTTCCTATTAATATAGCCTTACCGTTTTTTTGAATATCTACAATTTCATTAAGAAAAGAAGCTACTTGATTTGCCCAAAATTGATTTTCTAAATACTTTGTTTTTGTTTGAAGATTTTGCTCTGATTTCCCAAAACCTATTAAATCTATTCCATAGACCCTAAAACCTTCTGAAGCAAATATTTCGGCATTATTTCTCCAGTGATCACTGCTAGCTCCAAACCCATGAATTAGAACAATGGGAGGATTAGATTCATCTCCAGTCACTCTAAAGTGAACTTTAAGATCTTTGTAGCTCCAATATTTAGACTCACCCCAGTCAGGGGATCCAATGAAAAGCTTTTTATTAAAAATATTTGATTGCATTTGCTCAAGACTCACTTTAACTTTTGATTTATAGTTTTTAGTTTCATTTTAAGTTTATTTTAAAAATTTGCGTATGCCTTTGGATTGTTATCTGAATGTAAGGGCTTTAGGTTTTAATGGTAGATGAGTTAAATTATCTGAATGGCATCAGAAATTTTTGGAATCGCTGCAGTCTTTTGGGTTTTAATTCCCGTTGGGCTTTTAGGAGGAGTCCTTCTTTTGAAACTTCAAGGTGATTAATTTCCACAATCCATAGTTTGCCCATTTAAGCTCCAATCTTGTAATGAATTCAACTATGCAAGTTCTGGTGATTGGTGGCACAGGAACTCTTGGTCGCCAAATAGCCAAAAACGCCATAGATGCAGGGCATAAAGTGCGCTGCATGGTTAGAAAACCAAAATCTGCTTCATTTCTGCAGGAGTGGGGATGTGAATTAACTCGTGGCAATTTAATAAACAAAGAAGATATTGAATACGCTCTTGATGGGGTTGATGCTGTTATTGATGCAGCTACTAGCAGACCTGATGATCCTCGCAGCGTTTACGAAATAGATTGGGATGGAAAATTAAATTTATATAATGCTTGCGAAGAAAAAAATGTAAAAAGAGTCGTATTTCTATCTTTGTTAGGTGCAGAAAAGTATAGAAAAATCCCATTAATGGACATTAAATACTGTACTGAAGAATTATTGGTAAGTTCATCTTTGGACTACACCATCTTGCAAGGTGTTGCTTTCATGCAAGGGGTAATAGGTCAATTTGCTATTCCTATTTTAAATAATGAACCAGTTTGGATAAGTGGAAACCCCACTGATATTGCATATATGAATACGCAGGATATAGCTAGATTTGCCGTTGCAGCTTTAGACAGGCCTCAAACCATAAAAGGAAAATTCCCTATTGTTGGACCCAAAGCTTGGAGTGCTAGAGAACTAGTAGATCTATGTGAAAAGTTCAGTGAGAAAAGAGCAAGAGTACTAAAAGTCTCTCCAACAATTATCTCCATTGCTCAATCAGTTGTATCTTTTTTCGAACCAACCTTGAATGTTGCCGAGAGGCTCTCTTTCTCTGAGTTGAGCGGTAGTGGAGGCAAATTAGATGCACCCATGGATGATACTTATACTGCTTTTGGCTTGAATCAAGCTGATTCAACAACAATGGAGGGTTATATAAAAGAGTATTATGGGGTCATAATGAAAAGGCTTAAAGATATTGGAGTTGATCTTGATATTGAAGAGAAAAAGAAATTTCCAATCTGAGCTATTGCAAAAGTATAGTTAATATGTACTATCAAGGAAAATACTTTTTCTGATGTCAATTAGTCAAATTAAGAACCTTAATAGAAGACTCGAAAATCTATCTCAAGAAGCTTCTAAAGAGCTAGACAAGTTATGTGGTAATGAGTTATGGAAAAGTATTGGATTTGAAGCTTTTGATGGTTTAGCTGATGCTGGTTTAAGAGCTTCGGCAAATTATTATTATGGACAATTTCAAACTGCTCGAGAGTTGCAAGACGTTTTTAGCTAAATATACATTTATTGGTTAATTAAAGACTTTTTAGAATACAATCAATTTAGTTAATTTAGTGATGCAAAAAAAAACAAATGATTGAAACATCCGGCGTGATTGAAAAAGAGCAAGGAAATGGATTCTATCTTGTAACTCTTGAACAGCCCGCTGGACATCAATGCTTGTGTAGGGCAGCAGGGAAATTGACAAAATTTAGAATAAAATTGCTCGCAGGAGATAAAGTTCTTGTTGAAATAAGTCCCTATGATTTAACAAGAGGTCGTATTACATATCGAGAAAGAAACGTTGGTCCTGGAGGAGGAAGGCAAGGGGGCAACAGGCCAGGAGGGCCAAGGAAAAGATAATCACTAATCAACTAGTTCATCTAATGCGGATTTATATTCACTTCTTGCTTTAACACCTTTCCATTGTTTTTTTAATTCCTTATTTTTGAAAAGATGCACTGTTGGAGTTCCGCTCACTTCGGCTTGTTTAGCAATATCTTGGTCGTTCTCAATATCAATCTCAACACCTATTGCTTTTCCATTTGATTCGTTAAGAACTCTGTGAAGTTGAGGCTTTAGTATGTGGCAAGGCCCACAACTACTAGATGTATATATTACAAAGAGAGGTTTTTGGGTTTCATGGTACAACTTTCTCAGTGCATAGCTTCCCTTTTGCCAAGTTTTTTGGGGATCGAAATTTTTCTCGTTACTAACTTCTAAAGTTTTTGATGTTTCAGCCTTTGATGGCTCTAGTTCATCTCGTTTGATAAGAGTTGCTAGTTTATTTCTTGATAGCCATCTTTCGGCGGCTAGAGCTGCTTTGCAACCACTGCCTGCAGCGGTAACACCTTGACGCCATTCCGAATCAGCAACATCTCCCGCTGCGTAAACACCTTCCAGTGAAGTTTCTGGTCTCCCAGGTTCTGTTAGTAAGTATCCTTTTGAGTCTGTGGTTAACTGATCTTTGAACAAAGAAGTGTTGGGAGTATGTCCAATTGCATAAAAAAGGCCTTTAGCTAAGATTTCATCTTCCTGGTTAGTATTTTTTCGTTTAACTTTTAATTTCTCTAGCCATTCATTACCTAAAACATCTAAAAGTTCTGTCTCCCAGTGAATAGTAATATTGGAGTTGGCTTCTACTCGGTCGGCCATAGCGGCAGAGGCCTTTAACTTTTTTGATCTGACTAATAAATGTACATGACTGCCGTACTTAGTTAGATATTCAGCTTCTTCACAGGCTGAGTCACCTCCTCCAACTACGGCTAATTCTTCGTTTCTGAATTGAGGAGTTGCTCCATCGCAAATTGCACAGGCACTAATACCTTTGCTCCAAAATGATTTCTCATTTTTAAGACCTAGTCGATTGGCGCTTGCTCCAGTGGAAATGATTAACGAGTTTGATTTAATATTTTGAGTGGAAGTAGCAATAGAAAAGGGCCTTTTGCTTAAATCAATTGATATTGCATCTTCTTCAATTAACTTTGTCCCCCATCTAACAGCTTGAGCTTTGATTAAATCCATCAATTCTGGTCCTTGAACTCCATTAGGGAAACCTGGAAAATTCTCAACAAATGTTGTGGTCATTAATTGACCACCAGGAATTCCACCTCTCTCAAAACCAGTAATAAGCAATGGCTGTAGATTCGCTCTAGCCGCATATATAGCAGCTGTGTAACCAGCGGGTCCTGAGCCTAAAATTACTAAATTCTCAGTTTTTAATTCTTTTTTCTCGGCTGGCATGCCATACCAAAATCACACTGACTTACACGATATAAGAAAAAATCTTCAAAGTGTATTTAAAGCATAAAAAGGATTATTTAAAATCTCCTTTTTTTGAAAATCAAAGCTCTAAAAGTTCATCTGCGTCATAATTTTCTTTTTGAAAATTAGGAACTTGTAACGTTGAAGCTTTTAATCCCTCTGGGTAAGTGTTGATACATGTAATCCATTCACAGAATTCCTGGCTGATAGCGTAACTATCTTCATATCTTTCCACGCTATCAAGTAGAGCTATTCTGCTTGCTGCCCAACAGCTTGCTATACTTATTCTCTTGTTGTAAGAAGCATTCATAATTAATCCCCAACGAGCACACCTTGACATGCCATTGGTAGATTAACTTGTGTTTTTTGGTACAAATTTGCGTTTTGTCTGGAAAACGAAATTATCACTTAAGATTTTAGATTTCCTTAATATTTGGGTTTAAGCATGTTCTTTGAAGATAACGTCAATATTGATAGCTAATTAATATGATTCTTTAGATAATTATTGACTAAGAAATTAAACTGCTTCTGTATGATTGATTAATAGTTTTTCAACATCATTAATGCCCTCAATTGCTGCATTTTTAGCTAACTCGTAATCGCCATTGGCTTCGTCCTCTAATGCTTTGGCTATCTTATTTGTTAACTCTTCTTTTTTGTCTTCGATCATTACTATTATTTCATTCTCTATCACTTTTCTAACTGCTTTAGACGGTAATTTGTCATCTTTCGCTTCAGCAAATGTTCCTTGTACAAGTTCTTGAATAAATAATCGATGAACTTCACTGCTTCTTAAAAAACTTTCAGTAGCATTGATGATCCCTTCAACCAAAGCTTCGTCTGGCTCAGATTCTTTGTTTGCAAGTTTGAATTCCCAGTCAAGATGTTTTCTCTGCCAACCAGAAGAATGAAGGCTTGGCATCACTGTTTGAGAAAAAGTATCTACAGACATTTCGTAAATTCGTTCTGCTAATCTCTCACACCATTCTTTGCCATGACTTTGTAGATTTTTTTGCATGGCTGTTCTTGGAACAGCATGCCCACCGTGATGGCTATGACATACACCATCAGGACATTCGATAGCAGTGAGGCTCATTTTTTCTTGTTCGATAACATTTCTTATTTCCTTCATAGCCAAGGAAAACTATTAGGAAAACCTTTCTTAACTAAAAATGCTGGTATTCAAACCTTTCCTCTTCTAATCTGAAGGAGGATCAATATTTTTACTTTGGTTAGTTTCTTAATTCCCTGCGAATCAGCTTTAGATGAAACACGCGTTTCTGCTACTCCAGAGACAGTTAAAAAGTTTTTGGACTTGGGCTGTAAAGTTTTTTTTGAAAAAGGTGCAGGAGAGTCTGCAGGTTTTCTAGATAATTCTTATTTGGAGGCTGGGGCTGAATTAGTTGAAAAGGAAAATAATGAGGTAAAAAAAATAGTTGATATTGTTTTATGCGTTAAAACTCCTGAAGAAAAATTTCTTTCACATTTAAAATCAGGCTCTTTCCTTGTGGGCTTATTGGATCCTTATGGGAATAAATTATTAGCCGAAAAATTAAAATCCCAAAAAATTTCTGCCATTTCTTTGGAGTTGCTTCCGAGAATTAGTAGAGCGCAATCATCAGATGCATTATCTTCGCAGGCAAATATAGCTGGATATAAATCAGTACTTTTAGCGGCTAGTGCTCTTGATCGATATTTCCCAATGTTAATGACAGCTGCTGGTACTATTCAGCCTTCAAAAGTTGTTATTTTGGGTGCCGGGGTCGCAGGACTGCAAGCTATTGCGACGGCAAAAAGACTAGGTGCTGTTGTTTATGTGAGTGATATTCGAGAGGCTGTTAAGGAGCAAGTTGAATCTCTGGGAGCAAGATTTATTGAGCTTCCAAAGATTGATGAAACTCCATCAGAGTCAGGAGGATATGCAAAACAAGTTTCTGATGAATTTCTGATTGCACAAAGAAAAGAATTGGCAATTCAGTTATCTGAAGCTGATGTAGCAATTTGTACTGCTCAGGTGCCTGGTAAAAAAGCCCCTAAACTTATTGATGAGAATATGTTGGATGATATGCGTCCTGGTTCGGTAGTGGTTGACCTCGCTGTGCTTAGTGGTGGTAATTGTGCATGTTCAAAGCCAGGAGAAACTATTGTTAGAAGAGGGGTCAAGATTATTGGTGCTTCTGATCTGCCCTGTTCAATTCCCAATCATGCCAGTTCTTTGTATTCGAGAAATTTATTGTCTCTTCTTCAACCAATGTTTAAAGAGGGTAAGTTTTTAATTGATAACGATGATGAGCTTATTGCTGGTTCTTTGATTAGTAAGGATGGAGTAATACTCAAATCGGAGATTATTGAGAATGGAGGAACTAGTTCATGAGTTTTTTTAGTGAAGCTCTTTGGGTGCTTCTCCTTGGAAGCCTTTTGGGGTTGGAGCTTATAGGTAAGGTTCCTCCAACTTTGCACACTCCACTAATGAGTGGGGCTAATGCAATTTCAGGTATCACGATGCTTGCAGCTTTAACATTAATAATAAAATCTGGAGAAAATTTACCTTTACTAATAATTGGATCAATATCTCTTGGATTTGCTTTGTTTAATGTAATTGGCGGTTTCCTTGTTACAGACAGGATGCTTGCAATGTTTAGTCGTAAAAAAACTCGTAAATAGGATTATCTCTTATGACTTTTATTGCTCCCGTTAAGTTTGCTATTGATCTACTGGCAGTTTTATTGCTTGCTTTAGGTATTAAAGGCCTTTCAAAAGTTAGATCAGCAAGAGAGGCAAATAGGCTTGCCGCCATTGCAATGATATTGGCTGCTTTTGGAGTGTTGCTTAACTCTCAAGGAACCATAGGCATTTCTATTAACTCTTGGATTTGGATAATTTGTGGAACTTTAATAGGAGGCCTTTTAGGCGCCATAACTGCTAAAAGGGTTCCAATGACTGCGATGCCTGAGGTAGTAGCTTTGTTTAATGGCTGTGGAGGAATGTCATCCCTATTGGTTGCACTTGGCGTGGCTTTGTTCCCATCTGCAGACGGCTCAGATGGTGTAGTCGGTGAACTTATTAGAAATTTCTCAATAGTCGTTTCACTTTTTGTTGGAGCCATTACATTCTCTGGATCAATTGTTGCAATGGCTAAGCTTCAAGGTTGGTTGTCTACACCTTCTTGGACGCAAAGCAAAGCTAGGCATTTCTTTAATATTCTTTGTGCTGTTATTGCTTTGATAGGTGGAATCTATCTTTCAATTGATGGACAAAATGGTCTCTTTCTTATTGTAGTTGCTTCATTTTTGCTTGGTATTGGAGTGACTCTTCCTATTGGTGGAGCTGATATGCCAGTAGTTATATCCTTGTTAAATAGCTACTCAGGAGTTGCAGCAGCAGCAGCAGGTTTTGTTGTTGGTAGTCAACTTTTGATTGTCGCCGGTGCCATGGTTGGAGCTGCTGGATTGATACTTACTCAAGTAATGTGCGATGGCATGAACAGATCTTTAGTTTCTGTATTATTTGGAGGTGCACTTGGAGCTAGTTCTGTTGCTTCAGGAGGTGGAGGGGGAGAATATACAAATATAACTAGTTGCAGTCCAGAAGAATGTGCACTCACTTTGGAGGCAGCAGAGAGAGTCGTAATTGTTCCTGGCTATGGTCTTGCTGTAGCACAGGCTCAGCACACTCTAAGAGAGGTTACAAGGGTTTTAGAAAACGCCGACATTGAAGTCACATATGCTATCCATCCTGTTGCAGGAAGGATGCCTGGTCATATGAACGTTCTGTTGGCAGAAGCAGATGTTCCTTATGAGCAATTAAAAGAAATGGATGTAATCAATCCTGAATTTCCTGGGACGGATGTTGTATTGGTTCTAGGAGCGAATGATGTAGTTAACCCTCAGGCTAAGAATGATCAGACTTCACCCTTGTATGGAATGCCAGTTTTAGATGTTCAAGAAGCTAGAACAGTATTTGTTGTTAAGAGAGGAATGAGTGCTGGATATTCAGGAATAAAAAATGACCTTTTTGATTTGCAAAATACTTCTATGGTCTTTGGTGATGCAAAAAAGGTTCTTGGAGATCTTTTATTGGAATTAAAGGAGCTTGGAGTTGGAAGTAAAGGATAATTTTAAAAAAGAAGATTTACTTTCAGATTTAGGAATAAGTACTTTTAAAGAGCGTATCCCTTGGATTGGTCCTGACCTTCAGACACTAAGAGATACATTTGCCTCTGATGAATTGCCTGATGTCAACTCATCAGAAATTCGTATACCTGTACCGCCTCTTAAAAGTAGAAAAACAGGAGGAGGATCATTAGTTGCTTACTTGGATAAACCACTAAGTTCCTTGCGCATCAATGGTTTAGTTCTGCTTCTGCATGGACTTGGTGGCTCTACTCGTAGAAGAGGTTTGACTAGGATGGCGAACGCTTTGGTGCAATCAAACTTCGCTGTTTTGAAACTTAATTTGAGAGGTTCAGATCCTTGTAGAAACTTTGTCGATGGTACCTATGCTGCTGAGTGCAATAGTGATTTAATGCCTGTCTTAAAGCGAGCCAGAGAGATTTCATATCAATTAACTAATCACTATCAATGTTCAGAAAACATTCCTCTTTTTGGTGCTGGGATCTCTTTAGGTGGAACTATTCTTTTAAATGCTTGCATGTTTGATGAGTCTTTATTAGATGGTTTGGTATGTATCAGTAGTCCTCTGGATTTGAATGAATGTAGTTCTTCTATTGAAAGACCGAGAAATTTTATTTATCAAAAATGGTTGTTAAATCGTTTAATTAAGCAAACTTTAGAAGATCCTTTTGGGATTGAAGAAAGAGAAAAGAATGCATTACTAATGAATAAAAAAGATAAAAAAAGAAAAATAAATGACATTAGATCTTTTGATAATTTGATAACTGCTCCAAGATGGGGATATAAAGATGTTGCGGAATATTATATAAAAGCATCTCCTTTCTTCTCTCTTATGAAAAATGACAAATCCCTTCCTAAAACATTATTTATACAATCTAAAGATGATCCTTGGGTGCCTTTCTTGGCTGCTGAAAAACTAATGGAAAAAATGAGATTTTCTAATAATCAAAAAGTGAATAAATTTATTTTTACTAAGAAAGGTGGTCACAATGGATTTCATGGAGTTAAAGGTTGTTGGGGGGATCAAGTTGTTTCTAAATGGTTTTTATCTTTGAAAAATATTTAATCTGATGCTGCAATTTTTGTAATATTCTTTTTTGAATAATTTAAGACTTCTTTTCTGGCCCAGCTGTCAATTTCAAGAATTTCACTAAGACTTGGACTTAGATTAAGATCGTATTTATGTTTCTCACAAATCGCCTCAATTACTTTTGGAATATCGATAAATTTAAATCTTTCTTCTAGAAATAATTCTACTGCTTTTTCATTAGCTGCATTAAGCACTGCTGGCATTGTGCCTCCTGATCTACCTGCGTTGTAAGCAAGTTCCATGCATGGATATTTTTTTGTATCTGGTTCCCTGAAAGTTAAATTTCTCACCTCTGTAAGTTTTAATCTTGGCCAGGGTGTTTTAAGCCGACCAGGCCAACTTAAACAATACAAAATAGGGAGCTTCATATCTGGCCATCCCAATTGAGCTAAAACTGATGAATCATCCAATTCAACCATCGAATGAATGATGCTTTGTGGATGGATAATGATTTCGATTTGATCATATGAAAGACCAAAAAGATAATGCGCTTCAATGACTTCGAGACCCTTATTCATAAGGGTTGCAGAATCTACAGTTATTTTCTTTCCCATGCTCCAATTAGGATGGCTAGTCGCATCCTTAACAGTGGCTTTAGCCAAATCTTCTGCTTTCCAATCTCTAAAAGCTCCACCTGAGGCAGTTAGTTGAATGGATTTAAATCCAGGAGTAGGCACTCCAGTTGAGAGCCTTGCATTTTCAGCCCATGGCGTTCCTTGGAGACATTGAAATATCGCTGAATGTTCAGAATCTGCCGGTAAGAGCCTACTTCCACTTTTTTTTAAAGCAGGAATGACAACTGGTCCTGCTGCTATAAGAGTTTCTTTATTTGCTAGAGCTAGATCCTTTCCTGCTTGAATAGCTGCAAGTGTTGGTAAGAGGCCTGCACAGCCAACTATTCCAGTCACAACAAGATCTGCACTTCCCCAAGCCGCTGCAGTATTAAGTCCTTCTGCTCCTGCTAGCAATAACGGCTTCTTTAATATTTTTGAATCTTCAATAAGACTATTTATTCTCCTAGAAAGTTCAGTTAGAAGTGATTCATCTGCTAGTGAAACAACTTCAGGTTGATGGGTTTCAACTTGTTTGACTACTAAATCAAGGTTCTTTCCTGCTGTTATTGCGACAATTTTGAATTGATCAGGAAACTCCTCTGCAATTTGAAGGGTCTGAGTTCCAATAGATCCTGTTGAGCCTAAAACGCTTATGGCTTTCACATTGTGAAGGCAAGTATGACCAGTCTCCCATTTAAAGGTATAACCCAGTTAGGTATTTACCAGTTTCTTCTGGATTTTAATAGAGATTTATTATGCAAGAAAGGGAACAATGGAGATCAGGACTGGGATTCGCGCTTGCCGCGGCTGGTAGTGCTGTAGGCCTTGGAAACCTTTGGGGCTTCGCTTATAGGTCATCTCAAGGAGGTGGACTTGCTTTTATTATTCTTTATGTGTTGGTTGTTTTAGTTGTTTGCCTACCTGTCTTAGTGGCAGAGATGGTCTTGGGAAGAAGTACTGCAAGTAGTCCTTTTCTTGCGCCAATCAAAGCTGCTGGAGAAAATTGGAAGCCTTTAGGTTGGTTATTCGCAATAGCTTCTTGTGGAATCCTTTCCTATTACGCTGTGATAATGGGATGGACAATTGATACTTTCTTCCATTCCTTATTCATCGGCCTACCCTCTGATATGAGTGAGGCGGGAGAATTTTTCGGTAAAATTAGTAGTGGTAATAGTGTATTTGTAGGCCAAATAATAAGCTTATTATTAACCGCTTTAGTTGTAGTTGCAGGAGTACGTGGAGGCATAGAAAAACTAACAAAATGGGCAATGCCTTTTTTATTTGGACTCCTTTTGTTGTTAGCTATTTGGGCTGCAACTTTATCTGGTGCATGGGAAGGGTATACATCGTTTTTACTTAAATGGGATTCATCTCAACTTTTTGATAAAAACACAATAAGTAATGCATTCAAGCAGGCTTTCTTTTCTTTAAGTTTGGGCATTGGAATTATGGTTGCCTATTCTTCATATCTGAAACGTACAAATCACCTTCCTAAAGAAGCTTTGAGAGTTGCAACTTTGGATACTGCTGTTGGTTTACTAGCCGGCTTGATTACATTCCCAGTTGTTATGAGTTTTGGCTTGAAAGATGTTGTAAGTGAATCAACCGTTGGAACTTTATTTATTGCTCTTCCAACTGGATTCGCAAATCTTGGATTGTTTGGGAGATTGATTGCTGCTGTTTTCTTTGGTTTGGCTTTTATCGCTGCTATTACTTCTTCTGTTTCTTTAATGGAAGTACCAGTATCTTCTTTTATGGACAGGCTTAATTGGAGTAGGAAGAAGGCAGTTTGGGCTTCAACTTTATTGATTTTCTTGATTGGAATACCGTCAGCTATCTCCACGGACTTTTTAGGCAAGTCCGATGCTATTTGTAATACACTATTGATCTTAGGTGGTCTTATGATTTCAATTCTTTTGGGTTGGATTGTTCCAAATCGTTATGATGAGGATCTTTTAAATTCTAATTTAAGAGTTAGAAGGTACCTAAAGTTTATGCTTCGCTGGGTGTCTCCACCAGTTATTGCTATTGGACTTTATTTAACAGTGTTATCTACAATAGAAACATTTGCTTAATCTGAAAGTTGTTTCCATTCAGTTAAGCCTTGAGGCTTGTCGATTAATTCAATTCCAATATTTCTTAAATCAGCTCTTATTTTATCAGCGAGTAAAAAATCATTATTAGCTTTTGCTAAGGTTCTCTTTTTGATAAGTTCTTCAATTTTATTAGTTTCAATTTCTAGTTTGTTTTTCTGAGATTCTTGCCTTAAATTTACTTTTAATCCTAGAACTCCTGCTAACTCAGAAAGTAGTTGCCATTTATTAAAAACTTGATTTAATTGATCTTGTTCAACTTCATTAATATCTTTTTCTTTTAAGGAATTTATGAACTTTCTAATTGGTTGAGATAGTTCAAAAAGAATAGATAAAGCTCCAGATGTATTTAGATCATCATCCATATATTTTTCAAAGTCTGATAATAATTTAAATGAGTCTTCATCAAGCTCTCTATTGATAGGTTTTTTTATAGCTTTATCTAGGTTGATTCCATTTATATCTTGATCTTTTATTTTATAAATATGACCAAAAGAAAGGCAGTTGTTTAATTTTTCCCATCCTTTAGAAGCCGCTTTTAGTGCTTCTTCAGTAAAATCTAGGGGCTTTCGATAGTTAGTTTGTAAGACAAAAAATCTCAAAGTCATAGGTGTAATACCTTCCTCTAATAAAGATCTAATGGTTGTAAAATTCCCTAGTGATTTACTCATCTTTTCACCACCAACATTAACCATCCCATTGTGAAGCCAGTATTTTGCTAACTCTTTCCCATTGCAGGCTTCTGATTGAGCTATTTCATTCTCATGGTGAGGAAATATCAGGTCTGATCCACCAAGGTGTATATCAATACTTTCTCCTAACTCTTGTTTTACCATTGCTGAGCACTCTATATGCCAACCTGGTCTGCCATTCCCCCAAGGAGAGGAGTAACTAACCTCACCTGATTTGGACTTTTTCCAAAGCGCAAAATCAAGTGAATTCTTTTTATTTTTTTCTTTATTCATTTTCAAACGTCCTGCTGCATTATCTTTCTGATTTTCAATTTCTCTACCACTAAGTTTTCCATAATTTTTATGTTTACCTACTGAAAAATAAACATCACCATTTGATGAGTAAGCTATACTCTTTTGTTCTAATTCTTCTATGAAATTAATAATTTTATGCAGGCATTTTGTTGCTCTTGGCATACTACTTGGTCTAAGAATGGAAAGCTTATCCATATCTTTATGAAATTCATCAATATTTCTTTCACTTAATTCATCAGTAGAGCATCCTTCTTCTTTAGCTCGATTAATAATTTTGTCATCAATATCAGTGAAGTTTTGCACAAATTTAACTTCAAATCCTTTCCAAATTAAAAACCGTCTTAATACATCCCAATTAAGATAACTTCTTGCATGACCAAGATGGCAAAGATCATAAACAGTTACACCGCAACAATATATTTTAACTTGATTAGGATTTATAGTAATAAAATCCTCTTTCTTTTTGGATAAGGTGTTTGTGAATTTTAAGGACAATTTCTTAGATGAAAATATGAGAAATTATTGAATTTGTCAGCAACTATTTTGCCTCCATCCAATTTACTCCAACGCCCGTTTCAACGATAAGAGGGACGCTAAGTTTAACAGCATTTTCCATAGTGTTTTGGACAAGTCGTTTTGTTTCTTCCAAATCTTTGGGATCAACTTCTAGCACGAGTTCATCATGCACTTGAAGCAGAATTTTTGCAGCTAGTCCAGTCTTCCTTAAAGCGGAATGCAATTGAATCATTGCTAGCTTAATTATGTCTGCACTTGAGCCTTGAATAGGTGCGTTTGCCGCGGCCCTTAATTGTTGTGCTTCCATACCTGCTCTTCTGGCGGTAGTTAAATCAATTTCATTTGGTGGAGTTCCCAGAAGTCTTCCAAGCCCATTTTTATTGAAATGAAAATATCTTCTTCTCCCAAGTAATGTTTCAACAAACCCTTGGCTTAAGGCAAGTCTTTCTTGATATTCTAAAAATTTAAAAACTGCTGGATAACGTTCCTTAAATTTGCTTAAAAAATATTTTGCTTCTATCAAGGAAACACCAGTTGATCTTGCAAACCTTTGTGCCCCCATACCATAAATAACACCAAAATTAATTGTTTTTCCTATTCTTCTTTCATCGGTGTCAATAGCATCTTTTTCAAATAAAATTTTTGCTGTTAAAGAGTGAACATCTTCGTTTTTTAAATAAGCATTTTTTAGTACTTCTTCACCTGAAAGATGTGTGAGTATACGAAGTTCGATTTGTGAATAATCTGCGCTTAGAAGTTTCCAATCTTTTTGCGGAAGAAAAGCTTTTCTTATTCGTCTACTAAATTCAGTTCTGATAGGGATATTTTGGAGATTTGGATTGCTGCTACTTAATCTTCCAGTGGCCGTTACGGCTTGATTGAAATCTGTATGCACTCTTCCCGTTTCTTTTTCAATAAGCTGTGGCAAAGCATCTACATAAGTATTGAGCAACTTACTTATAGTGCGATGTTCAATGATCATTTTTACTATTTTATGGTCTGATTCCAGCTTTTCTAATACACCTGCATCTGTGCTCCATCCAGTCTTTGTTTTTCTTGATTTTTTCCTATCTAAATCAAGTTTCTCAAAAAGTAATTCACCTAATTGTTTAGGTGATGATAGGTTGAACTCACTTCCTGCAATCTTATAAACTTCCTCCTCGATATTATTTAATGTTTTTGTAAACTCTAAAGATAAATCTTTTAGATAAGGAGTATCAATAATGATACCGGTCGATTCGATTTCCGCTAATACTTGCTCAAGTGGTTGTTCAACTTCTTTAAGTAATTTTATTAATTTTGTACTTGTGTCTTTTAATCTATTAATATAAATAACTGCTAATTTTCTTGTTAAATAAACGTCCATTCCGCAGTACATACTTGCAGCCTTAATATCCACATAAGAGAAGTCTTCCCCTTTTTTGACAACATCAGAAAAACTTTTGGGCTTAAATCCAAATTCTCTAAAAGCAATTTCATCTAAACTATGTTTAAGAGTTGCATCACATATATAATCTGCAAGTAAAGTATCAATCACAACGCCATTTAATATAATCCCATGTCTTAGTAAAATCAGTCTGTCGTATTTTGTATTCTGAAGGGTTTTAGGATTTTTATTGCTAGAGAACCAATCCTTAAGTGCATTAATAACTACTTCAATCTTTAATTGATTTGTATGATTCCTTTCTATTAAATCCTCTTCTTTTTTGCGATGTCCTATTGGTATATAAACTATATCTTTAAATGATTCACCAAAACAAAATCCTAAGCCAACAAGTTCAGCCTTAAAAGGATTTAAACTCGTTGTTTCTGTATCAATTGCTATTGGCTTCTTCGTGTCTGTATGTTTCATTATTTGTGCAACAAAATTATTAAGTTCTTCCAAATTGTCTATAATTTTAGGTTCTATCTCAGGAATCTCTTTCGTTTCATTAATGCTTGCTACTTCATAATTCTCATTCTTATTATTAACGAATTTACTTTCTTTTGATGAGAGATGATTATCTTGTTCTGATAATCCCTCTTTAGAAAATAGAGCTTTAAAAGTTGAAACTTGTTTTAATAAACTATGTAACTCAAGTTTTTCAAGATTTTCAGCTAGTTTTGTTTCGTTAATACCTTCTAAGTTATGTTCTATTTTTGAATTTATAGGAATTTTAATTAATATTTCTGCAAGTTTTCTTGAGAGATATGCATTATCTTTGTCCGCTCTTAGCTTTAATCTTACTGCTCCTTTTATGGCGCCTCTTTTGGCTTTCTCGCCCTCTTCCTCTAGCTCTTGGAGTGATTTATAGACTCCATCAAGATCATTGTTTTCGTTTAAAAGATTTATGGCTGTTTTTGGACCTACTCCTTTGACTCCAGGAATATTGTCGGAGCTATCACCAGTTAAGGCTTTCAGATCAATAACTTTGTTTGGAATAACTCCAAGTTTCTCCTTCACTCCCTTTTCATTAATCAGTCTAGGATTTCCGCTTTTTGCATAAGGACCTCCACCCATGTACAAGACTGCGATATCTCTTTTGTCATCTACTAATTGAAAAAGGTCTCTATCTCCAGAAAGTATTCTCACACTCCATCCTTTATTAGCAGCATTATTGGCGAGTGTTCCTAAGACATCATCAGCTTCATATCCAGGGGCTTTGCAAATAGATAGATTGAGACTATCTTTGAGAATCTCTTCAAGTTGATCTAAATCTTGAAAAAATATGTCTGGTGCTACATCTCTATTGGCTTTATAGTTTGGATCTTCCTTGTGACGAAATGTTGGCTCAGCAGTATCAAAAGCAATTGTGATCCCTTTAGGCTTGATAGATTTGCAATTATCTAAAAGGCTTTTTAGAAAACCATAGGTGACACTTGTGGGAAATCCGTCCTTTGTGGTAAGTCCTCCTTCACCTCCTTTGCTAAAAGCATAAAAACTTCTAAAAGCTAAAGAATGGCCATCAACCAATAATAAAGTTGGCTTTTTTATTTCTTTCATGAAACATTCATGATGAGATTAATTTATTAATTTTTCCTTTTTTTAGCCCAAGGAGGAAGATCAATAAAAACTTTCTCTCCTGGTTCTAACCCAGATATTATTGCAGTCTTACTACCACTACTTGTACCCAATTCAACTTTTTTAAATGTTGGTTGATTGTTACTTCCAACTACAAGTACTCCAGCTTTTCCTTCTTCCGTGACAATTGCGACAGTGGGAATAAGCGTATTGATTTTGGTTGCTCCCGTTTGAAAGTTGATATCAGAAGTCATACCCAGACGTAAATCTTCAGGCTTTTTACTTAATAACAACGTAACTTCAAATGAAGTTACGTTGTTATTCTTGATGGCGCTTGGAGAGATTTTGGAAACAACTGCTTTAAAACGCTTATCAGGAAAAGCATCTACTCTAATTGTGGCTTCTTGCCCTGTTTTTATTCTTCCTATATCACTCTCAGGAACTTTCGCAACTATTTCTAGGCCCTGTGAAAGTCTTACTATTGATGAACTTGTTGCTCCCCCTTCTCTTGATGAAGATGCAGAGGTTGTAGGAGTCACGAATGCTCCAGGGACTGCGTATCTGCTTGTTATTACTCCTTGAAATGGTGCTCTTATTTTAGTTTCGTTTTCTTCGACTTCTATTTGTTTGAATTTCGCTTCGCTACTTAAAAATCTATTTTTATATTCTTCATACTCTTCTGCACTTATGGCACCTTCATTAAAGAGCATCTTCCTTCTTAGGTAACTTGCTTTTTGAGTCTCATAATTAGCTTTGATTTCGTCAATTCTAAATTCCAAGTCTCCAAAATCCATTTTTGCGATTAAATCTCCTTTCTTTACCTGATCTCCTTCTTCCACGAAAATTTCATCAAGTATTCCCTGTCTTTTTGGGCTCACATTAACGCTTTTATTTGCTTTTAATTCACCACTTGCTGTTATCAAACCAGGCAAGCTGCCGCTTTCAGCTGCAATTGTAAATTCAGTTATGTCTTTATTAGATCCATTATCTTGTGAAAGCTTAAAACTAATCGCACCAACACTTAAGACCGAAAGTGCTATGAGACCTACAATTTTTTTCTTTTTTAAATTTTTCCAAATCATATTTAAAATAAACGCTAAAGAAATTTAGAAGTTTGGACGATGTAAAGAAAAAGCTTAAAAACTTTCCTTTGGAGATTTATAACTATATTTTCGCTGTTAAAGGGCACTATTGGGTTTAATTTAGTCAAATTAATCAGCTGGTGTCTTTCAAAGACCCATTTCAATGCTTAAGGCCGGAATTGTTGGACTCCCAAATGTTGGAAAGTCCACCTTGTTTAATGCTCTTGTCGCGAATGCTCAAGCTCAAGCAGCAAACTTCCCTTTTTGTACAATTGAACCCAATGTAGGCTCTGTTTCAGTACCGGATCAACGTTTGAATTTTCTTGGTGAACTTAGTAATAGTAAGCAAATCATCCCAACTCGAATGGAGTTTGTTGATATTGCTGGTCTTGTTAAGGGAGCAAGTAAAGGAGAGGGACTGGGCAACAAATTCTTAGCAAATATAAGGGAGGTCGATGCAATAGTTCATGTGATTAGGTGTTTTAGCGATGATGATGTTATTCATGTTTCTGGATCAGTAGATCCACCAAGAGATATTGAGATAATAAATTTAGAATTAGCATTGTCTGATTTAAATCAGATCGAAAAACGTAGAACTAGATTAAAAAAACAAATAAGTACTAATAAGGAAGCAAAGTTAGAAGATGAGGTATTGGAAAAGTTGTGCGAAGCCCTGGAAAATGAAAATGCAGTTAGGAGTGTTTCATTAACTGATGAAGAAAAAAAATTAATTAAACCATTAGGTTTATTAACAGCAAAACCAATTATTTATGCAACTAATCTTGGGGAAGATGAACTTGCTAGGGGTAATTCCTTTTCAGAAGAAGTAAATATACTGGCAACCAAAGAAGGTTCTGAATGTGTGAAGATTTCAGCGCAGGTTGAGGCTGAGTTGATTGAATTGGGGAAAGAGGAAAGAGATGATTATTTAAATGGTTTAGGAGTTGAAGAAGGAGGTTTAATTAGTCTCATTAAAGCTACATATCGTTTGTTAGGTTTAAGCACTTATTTCACTACTGGAGAAAAAGAAACTAAAGCCTGGACTATTTATGATGGGATGACAGCTCCACAAGCAGCTGGGGTAATTCATACAGATTTTGAAAAGGGATTTATTCGCGCTCAAACAATTTCATATAAAAAACTACTTGAAGCAGGATCCTTAGCGGAAGCTCGAAACAAAGGGTGGTTAAGAAGTGAAGGGAAAGAATATGTAGTAAATGAAGGAGATGTGATGGAGTTTTTATTCAACGTATAGTAGACTTGTCATACCAAGGGCTCTGACTATTCTCAATACGCTTCTATTCTAACTTTGTTCTAACTTTTAAGAACGTTTTGTTGGTGAAGTCCTTAATTGATAAATCATAGAAAATGATTTAATTCTTGCTGGAAGGAAGTGATTTTTTTGGAGAAAATATAGATATACTAGAAGAAATATAAAAAAGAAGATGAAGAGTGAAGGCAAGTCTCAGCTGAACATTAAGATTGATCCGAAACTCTTGCTTAGATTGAAGTCTAAGGCAATTAAGAGTGGAAAAACACTAACAGCTTTTATCACTGAACTATTAGAAGAAGGTTCTATCAAAGCGAGCGGTGATATTGAAATCCTTGAGAAGAGACTCTTAAGAATAGAAGAACAACTTAATTTAAAAGATAATTTTTGGCCTGATAAAGAAGAAGATTTAAATCAAAGGAAGTGTATTTTTTCTGATAGTGGAGCAAAGAGATATGGTGATGTTGCTAAAGAATTGTTTGAGTTTTATCGGAAAGAAAAGAAACTTTCTTTGGAAGATGCCATCGCAGAATTATCTACTTGCCTTGGTAATTACGATAGTCAACCTGAACTAGTCTTTGAACTCCTCATGGGAAATCATGTATTAACAGGTTTAGAAATGACAGATGCCTATAGGAATGGGTCTTGTGGAATGAGAAGTGCTCTATCTGAATGGACTAAGAGCTCTTTAGAGCCATTAAATGAAGCTTTTCTAAACGCTGTGGAGACTAAAAATCTTGTATGACTACAAATGGATAGGATTACTGCAAGTTTCGTATCCAGCGTAAGTTGTTCTACCTTTGTTCCTACTCTTCTAACTTACGTCTAACCCTATTTTTTCGCTGTAATCGTCTGCTATGACTGGACTGCTATGAGTTTTTATTCAACGTCTAGAAAATTGATCATACCAATGTTTCTCAAGATTTAATAGCTTCATGTGAGACTAGATAAATCTCAAAAACGTCTAACTTTTTTCTAGCTTTGTATATCTAAATAATTGCTTTAGTGTCTTGGAATGACTTGATATGTAGTCGTTATTATTCAATTAATTAATGCTTTTTAGTAATTAGGTATTCATCTGTCACTAAAAAGTCAATTTCTGAAGTTCTTAAATACTCCAGAGCAATATTAACATCATTGATTATAGGTTCCCCTCTTCGGTTGCATGAAGTATTCAATAAAAGTATAGGTTTATTTATTATCTTATCTATAGAATTTAATATTAAGAACAAGTTTTTTGATCGCTTATCTACATATTGAACTCTAGAAGAACCATCTACATGTATAACACCTGGAAAATATAAATTTTTAGCTTTGCATGTCATTAGCATATATGGATTCTTAGGACCATTGAAAAAATAATTAAAGTATTTTTCGAGGCAAGCAGGTGCTAGAGGTCTCCATTTCTCACGTTTTTTAATTGAATTTACTTTATTAGAAACTTCATAATTTCTTGGAATTGCAATTATTGATCTATTCCCTAATGCTCTTGGTCCAATTTCTGAATTATCTTTTAAAATAATACCTACAGCATCCTTTAATAATATTTTTGCAACAGAGTCACTCCACGAAAAAGGCTCTATTTTTTTAAACTCTAATTCAGTTGAAAATTCTTCAATAAACTCAGGTTTTAGAGGAATAGCTTTAGGACCAAGATATGGAGATGCATAATTAACTTGATTATCAGTTATTTGATTTATTGATAAGTCTCTATTAATAATATTCTCTAGAGCCATTGCGGCTCCAAAACCTAAACCTTCATCATTGCAACTAGGCTCTACAAAAATCTTTTGATAACCTATCTTTTCTGCTATTGAACTATTAGTTGGACAATTTAAAGCAGAACCACCAGACAATATAATTCCTTCACAATCATTATTTAAAATATTGATTACTTTATTATTTAAAATAGAGATAGTTTTCAAAAAACATAATTCAAAAAAACATTGAACATTAGCTGCATAGTTTATTATTTCACTTGATAATATGTCATACTTTTTATCAAGAATATTAATTGAAAAATAATTCTGATAATATTGTATAAAAGCTTTCTCTGTGATTCTATTAATATCGGTGCCTAATTTTGTTGAGATAAAATCTATCAGTTCTGGATTACTTTTACCATATGAAGCTAAGCCCATAAACTTTCCGCAATCAAGACCAATTGCTTTTGCACAAATCTCATAAAATTGGCCTCCTCTGAAAATTGTATGTGCGAAAGGAAATATTCCTGATTCTGTTTTAATAGAAGCTAAGTTCCCCAACAAAGAAGACCCTGATCCATCTGAGCTAAAAACTAAAGCCTTTTTAAGTTTTGATTTAGTAGAGGATGAGTATGTATGAGAATAATGATGATCAACAAAAAATCCTGGTATTTTTCTCCCTTGAAGATAAACATTAATAGGTATAAAAAAGTTTTTAATTGCCCATAATCTAGACTGATTAAAAGCAGAATCAACTTTATTTATAAAACAATTTGTTATTTCGCTAAGATCTGATCTAGATGTAAGCATGTAAGGTTGAAAAGGAATATTGATCTTATTACTAGTTTCATCAATATATGGAATTATTTGTGGATACTGTCTTGCATGAATTGGATTTAATCTTGAATTGTTGATAGTATTGAGAGCTTTTGATATCTCATTAGTTTTAATATATTTATCTTTATTTTTAATGAAAAAGTTATCAATCTCCGAATTTATACCGTTTGGAGAATATTCAAAATTTAAATAATCATAATCTTCGAAAAAGAATTCACGATATTGAGTATTTGTTATAGCAATTTGATCAATTTGATTAATATCTGTATTCGAATCTAAAAGACATTTATCTATTAAAATCTTGTCAACTCCAGCATGATCCTTGCTGCAAGAAATTCGTTCTCTTTGTATATATGACTCTATATGACCATCATTTAAAATAACAGCATGAGAGTTATGTCCAAAATGTAGAGCTAAGATCTTCGTCATTTATAAAAGATATTATTATCATTTTCTAGAAGTAGTTTCATTTCTTTAATAGCTATTGGAAAGCGAATAACTTTAGCGGGGCTTTTATTGAGTTGAAGAATCTTTGAAAGGGCAGTTTAAAAACTTGATTGCTGATCATGTTTAAAGCCCATCCGACTGCTACAAACTTTTTACTCTCTTTTATAAGCCAACAGGTTGTTTAATCTTAAGTTTAGTCTATCTAGTACGTTTAGCTCAATTATTTTTTCTATGCAATCTGCAGTAATACTTTTAATAAGACTCAACCTTCCTCTCTCCTCTGTTCTAACTTGCTCGAAAAAATGGTGATTTAGTTAAATAGAGATTTCTGCTTGTAAACAGCTAGTTTACTTGTTTGTATAGAGCTTTGTTAAAGATATAGAAGACCAAAATATCAAGGTGTTTTAGAGGTTAGACTGGAATCTTTTATCTTTTTCCATCAATTTATTATTTCGCAAGCAATGAAAAACTACTGAATCATCAGGGGAATGCAACTATAAAGCTTAGTTTGCGTTTCTCAAGACATAATTAATAATCTAGATTAGATAATAAAATTATGTAAAATATATTTTATATTTAGGAGATATCAATGGATTATATAAAGAAAGGTGGTGATGAGAAAGGAAAGCAAAAATTCACTGAAATAAAGACATATCCAGTTGCGTTTTCTTTAGGAGATATCAATGAAAATTTTACTCTTAATTCCAAAACACCCTCTAAAGAAGATATAATTAAAGAAGCATATAGGCTTCATTCTCACGGCAACATTTCAGAAGCAGCTAAATATTATCAAAAATTTATTAAACTAGGTTTTAAAGATTATAAAGTTTTTTGTAATTATGGGGCAATTTTACAAGAACTTGGTGATTTGCAAATGGCAAAAATATTCACTCAAAAGGCTATTGAATTAAAACCTGATTTCGCTGTAGCTCATTCTAATCTAGGAAATATTTCTAGAAGTCTTGGGAATTTAAAAGAAGCAGAATTCTTCCAGCGTAGAGCTATTAAATTAAACCCTAATTTTGCTGAGGCTCATTCCTATCTTGGAAGTATATTAAGAGAACTAGGTGACTTAAAAGCAGCAGAAAAATCTATTCTTAAAGCCATTGAACTGAGACCTGAATTAGCAAATGCTCACTTGAACTTAGGAATTATATTGAGAGAAAAAGGTAACTTGAAAGCTGCTGAAAAATCTACTCTTAAAGCCATCGACCTGAGACCTAAATTTGCAAATGCTCACTTAAATTTAGGAATTATATTGAGAGAAAAAGGTAACTTAAAAGCAGCAGAAAAATCCACTCGTTTTGCCATTAAACTAAAACCTAATTTTGCAGAGGCCTATTCAAATATTGGAGGTATATTAAGTGAGCTTGGTAAATCACAAGAAGCAGAAATATCACTAAGAAAAGCGATAGGACTTAATCCTAATTTTGCAGAAGTATATTCTAATTTAGGAAATACATTAAGAGATCTAGGAAACTTACATGAAGCGGAATTATTACAACGCAAAGCCATTGAGCTGAATCCTGATTTTGCTAATGCTTATTCCAATCTTGGAAATACATTGAGAGATCTCGGCCAACTTGAAGAAGCAGAATTATCACAAAGAAAAGCTATTGAACTTAATCCTAATTTTGCTCAGGCTTATAGTAGTCTGGGGGGGTTATTTAGAGATTCTGGTAAATACAATGATGCTATAAAATTCTATACAAAGAGTATAAAATTAGATAATAATTTGACCTCCGCTAAGTTTGGCTTAATTACATCAAAAGGAAATATATGTCATTGGAGAGACCAAAACGTTGAAAATACTTGGTTTGATAAGCTTGGTACAGATGGAGACCCTGTCAATCCATTAGATTTATTTTGTTATGAAGATAATCCATATAAACAGTTAAAAATGGCAAAGAATTTCTATAAAAAGACGTATCAAAAAAAATCAAAAACAATAGCTAGTTTCAAAAATAAAAAAATTCATGTTGGTTATTTTTCTGCTGACTTTAGAGCTCACCCAATGATGTTCCTAATGGGTTTTTTGTTTAAGTTGCATGATAAAAGTAAATTCCAAATCTACTTATACTCATTTGTTTCTAAAGAAGATGAATATACTAAGATAGCAAAAGAATCTGGATGTATATTTAGAGATATAAAAGATCTAAATGATCTTGAAGCTGTTGAATTAGCTAGAAGTGATCAGCTAGATATAGCTATTGACCGGATGGGTTATGTTAGGGGACATAGAATGAACATATTTTCTTACAGAGTAGCTCCAATACAAATACATTATTTAGCATATCCAGGAACTCTTGGCGCTGATAATATTGACTATCTAATAGCAGATAATATTATTGTTCCAAAGCAATATGAGAAATATTATTCTGAAAAAATAATACGATTACCAAATTGTTATCAATGTAATGATGATAAAAAAGAAATATGTAGTAAACCTATTTTCAGGAAGGATTGCAATCTTCCTGATAAAGCATTTGTATTTACTTGCTTTTGCGCTAATAAAAAGATCACTCCAAAAGAGTATGATATTTGGATGAAATTGCTCGAGAGAACAAAAGGGAGTGTTCTTTGGTTATATAAATCAAATTCATATTCAGAAAAAAATTTAAGGAAAGAGGCTGCTAGAAGAAATGTAGATCCTGATAGATTAATATTCGCTCATAAATTGCCATTAAAAAAACATTTAGCAAGACATTCACTCGGGGATTTAGCACTAGATACTTTTAATTACAATGGGCATACAACCACTTCTGACGCTTTGTGGGCAGGATTACCAGTCCTAACCAAAATAGGAGAAAGTTTTGCTGCAAGAGTTTCTGCCAGCCTTTTGACAACTATTGGTATTCCTGAACTTATTACTTATAATGAAAAAGAATATGAAGAAAAAGCTCTCTATATAGCTAGTAATAAAAATTACCTTCTCAGTTTAAAGGCAAAATTAGTTAACTTAAAAGTAAGTTCACCTCTGTATAATTCAAAATTATTTACTAGAGATCTTGAAAGCAAATTTACTGAACTAGTCAATAATAATTCTAAATTCAATAGAGAATTTAATTAAGAAATAACATTTTGAAATGACTTAATTAAATCTTCTGAGATTTGGTCTTTGGCAGTTTGGCTTACTTCGAATAATGCTTGCCTTCCACATGTATCTATCTTTGGACAGAAATCTTCGACAACATGATAAAAAGGACGATTTATATAGTCATCAAATAGGATTCTGCATCCAGCCTGGGCAAATTTAACTGAAGTTAAGAAACACAATACTCTAAATCTCCCATCGATCAGAACCAAGTCAGGTTTTTCAATATTAAGCCATAATGATTCAGCATATTTTATAAAGTTGTGCTTCATCTTAAAAGAAGTGGGGGTACCCCAATTCGCAACTTCACCTACATCTACCCAAGTTAAATTCAACCGTTCTGATCCTTTAATGCCTACTAAAGACTTTATTTTTCGAACCCAATCTTTAGATGTGTCAACAGAAAAAATGTAGGCATTTGAATACTTAAAAACAAACTCAGTTGATTTCCCACATCCATATTCAAAATAAGTTTGAGAGTGTTTTATTAACTCCTTAAAAAGTCCATCATCCCCATCAAATAATGTCTTGGCTGCAAATCGTTTAGCTAAATTCTCAGGTAATTCTATATTGATTCCATGCCTTTTTAGAGTGCTTATGGCATTTGTTATTTCAAGTTCTTTTTCCTCAAAACTTGAAGGTATATATTCATTCATTTCATGTACCTTTCTATTCTTTTAAGCTAATTGCAGTCTGATTCAGATTTTTTAGTTGACACCAGATTATTCTGTTTTATGTATAAGTTTTTAGGCTGTCGCCTGTTTGGCTAACTTTTGCTGTATTGGTCTAAAATTGATCTTTGCTAATAATCGATTCATAAGAATATCTTTAGATAACAGTGATGGACTATGAGTGTAGGCTAGTCCGTATAGGATTTCTAGCTTTTCATGAGTTCTTCCTCTCTGACAAAGTCATTTAATAGATTAGTTATATTAATTTCTTTATTTTCGATATCATCTTCTGCATTAGCAGGCAGCTACAACGCTTTATGCGGTGGAATGAAATGTAATATTTATATTTCGCCAGAGATTATAACTTCTCCTTATGGTTCAATCCCAACTGCTCGCGTAACAAACTGGGGAGGAGGAGGAGACTCCAGTACTTCTGTAGGGACTGGAGTAGCAACAACAATATTTTTAGGTCCAATAGGTTTATTAGGTTTTTTAGCAAAAAAGCATGACTATAATTTTTTAATTAATGGTTATGACGAAGATGGTAAAAAGACCTCAATTCAATTTTCGTTTAAAAATGATAAACCTGCTAAAAGATTAATTAATGAATTGCAGATGGTCACAGAGCTGGGCATGGGGCAAAAGAGGACAGCTAAAGAGATAAGAAATCACGAAAAAAAAGGTAAGGAACCTTCAGAGTTAGGAAGGTATAAATCTTTTTAAAACTTTTAATCTATTTAGTTAGATATATTAAGTATTTGTAAATTTTTATAATCTTGATAGGAAGTAAACTCCTAAATTAATTAAGTAATTATCTAATATGATAGTTCTAAGACTATTAAATCATAGAACTTCTTAGGAGACTTAAAAGAAAGGAAATGAATTAAGTAATTCTATTAATGAAGAAAATTGATAAAGCTTGCTGATTTATAATTTATACTTAATAAGTTTGCTTTTATGATATACTAAACTAGTTATAGAAACCTTGTTATGGCTAATAAGTTAACTAAAAAAAGGATAATAACTTTTAGTATGTTTTTGTCTTTTTTAAACCCTATAGCGGGCATAAATACTTTGCATGCCTCAGCAGGTACTTTTCAAGCTGTCTGTGATGAAGAAACATTGATTGAATTTGAACAGAAATTTTCAGAGCCAAGGATGTTTGCTCTTAAGAAAAATAAAAAGAAAGATAAAAGACCTGAATGTTTTATGGAAATTTCTTTGAATTCGGAAAGAATAACTAATAAATATGTAACCATACCAAACTCTAGAGTTACCAGTTGGAGCGTTAGTGGAGAGTCGAAATCAGATACTGGTGGAAAAGTAGTAGCGACTCTGGCCTTTGGAGTAATTGGTTTGCTTGCGGCGAATCCAAAAAAACATGATTATATACTTTTGATAAATGGATATGACTTAGAAGGTAAAAAAGCAATCATTCAAATGAATTTTAAAGATGGAAAGCAACCTCCTAAATTAATTACAGAATTATCAATGATGACCGGACTAGGCATGGGGCAGAAAAGATCTTTTAAAGAGATAATAAAAATAGAGAAAGAAGGAAAGTTTAATAATTTAAATGGTAATAATAATTCTCAAGAGCCTGAAACTTTATATTGATTTTATTTACTTAAATTTATACTATAAGATTAAGTGCTTTTAGAACGAGAATATCCAGAAAGCTTTGGAGGTATTCTCTCTTTTTTATTAAGTCTTGATACCCTATCTACTGATTTTTTAATGACTTAGTGCTCTTGACTACCTCAACTATATTGATTCTAAATAAGTCGTAGCATTTCAGAATGAGTAGAAGGCGATGTATAAGATATTTCTAATGGTAGTGTTTTCCAGTTTTTAAACGTTTACACTAAGAAATTAAAGATTATGTTTTGTCATTACTAACCCTATGTCCTCAGCAATATTTTATTCAAAAGATGCTTTTAGAATTAATAAGAAAAAAATTATGGGTAGGCAAGTAGCAGGAAATGATTTTTTACAGGCTTATTGCAAATACACCGATTATTCTGAATTTTGGTTGTATTCAAAGACGAAAGAAGAAGTAAATGATTTCGCTCAATTTGCAAATTCGGAGGGAGTCAATAAACCTATAAATTTTATTAATTATGGCAATACAGGTGCATTAAAAGAGCCTGGGTTGCTTTTTTATCCCGGCCCAAATCTGTCAATCTCATCAAAAAATAGATCTTTTTTTAAAGATAATTCTTGGAGTATTTGTGGAGTAACTCATACAACAAGCTCCTCAAGAGTTATGCAGGAAATTGAATCTTTAGTTTATTCTCCAATTCAAAAATGGGATGCTCTAATTTGCACTAGCAAATCAGTATATTTAAATGTATTAAAGATAATCAAAGTTACCGAAGAAAATCTAAAATATAAACTTAATGCAACAAGGTTCATAAGACCACAGTTGCCAGTAATACCACTGGGAATAAATACTTCACAATTTAACTTTACTGATAAAGAAAAATCTGAGGCAAGACAAACTTTTAAAATTAATAATGATGAAATAGTTGTTCTTTATGTAGGAAGGCTTTCTTTCCATGCAAAGGCAAACCCCTTCCCAATGTATAAAGCCCTAGAGGCAGCATCTAAAAGGGCAGATAAGAAATTAGTTTTGATTGAATGTGGCTGGTTCCCAAATAATGCATTAAAGAATGCATTTGTTAAAGCTTCGGAATACTTATGTCCAAATATTAGAGTTGTTCATGCTGATGGCAATAATTTCAATATTAAGTTAAAAGCATTTGCATCAGCAGATATCTTCTGTTCATTTGCAGACAATATTCAAGAAACTTTTGGTATTACTCCTATTGAAGCAATGGCATCTGGTCTACCTGTTATTGCTTCTGATTGGGATGGCTACAAAGACTCAATTAGAGATACTATTGATGGCTTCCTTATACCTACATTAATGCCTCCTGCAGATTCGGGAATCGATTTGGCTTTTCGATATGCATTTGAAATTGATACTTATGATAGATACATAGGATATACCTCTAATCTTATTTCTGTAGACATTGAATCAGCTACAAAAGCATTTTATACATTATTGACCAATAAAAGACTTCGTAAGGAAATGGGTAAAAATGCAAAAAGTAGAGCAGTTAGTACATTTGATTGGAGCAGGATAATGAAAAAATACTTAGATTTATGGGGAGATTTAAAAAAAATTCGAGAAAGCTCAGAATCTGTATTATTTACTTATAAAAGTGCTGATAGATTAGATCCATTTTATGCATTTGACTCTTATCCAACAAATGTTCCGTCAGAGAAATCAATTATTAGTTTGATTGAAAATAGTGCAGAAATTTCTCTCCAGAGGATGAGAGAAATTAAAGAACTATATATGATTAATTATGCTTCTTATGTAATTCCAGATGAGACTTTAATAAATAACCTTTTTAATTATATTGAAAAACAAGAAAAATCAATCAAAGAGCTTATGCTTCATTTTAGTAATATTAATTATACAATACTAATTAGAGCCATTACATGGCTTCATAAGTTTAACTTAATTAATATAAAAATATAGATTTAAAATTTAATTTTATTTCAAAACTTCTATATTGATTATTACATATTCTAAAAGAAGGATCTTAGATTATTTTAATTGCAAAAAAAATACTTATCTATGTTTTCTTTTTAGGTGAGAATACTCTTAGTCAATAGTTTGAATATTTTCTTGTAATTATCTTTTTAAAGACTTTAGTTTAGGTAGAGGGATATTACTAGTTGACATGAAAAAAGCTACAAATTATTTGTAGCTATGTAAAAAAATTGATTTGTAAAATTATTCAAGATCAAATCTTATGATTTGATCTTCTAGCCGAATAGAGCTGAAGCGACACCCGCTACTGCAATTACTATGCCTCCCCATTTGATTACAGGTTGATCTTTGTCATAAGTATTTGAAACAAGAATGGCAGCGAGAAGGATCTCGACAAGGTTCTCATTAATCATGGGTCGAAGCCAGAAATGTAGTTCTTGATACTGTTTCTAGCCAGATTTTTTTAAAGGGGCAACAATTATTAAGTATGAAATGAACAAATTATCTCT
>QCHZ01000007.1 GCA_003216955.1 Prochlorococcus sp. AG-402-I21
GACTTTACAGATGCGGTAATAAGTCGAATACAACAAAAACAGCTATGTTCTATGGCTTCTGGAACAAATTCAAAGACCGAGGAGGATACAAGCTATAGTCTTGGTTGCTGACTCGTTGAACAAAAATAAAGATGAGTGATAGTCGTCTACCAGTTACTGTGGTTACAGGGTTTTTGGGGTCTGGCAAAACAACACTCCTGAGACATCTTTTAAGTGAAGCTCATCAACGTCTAGCTGTTGTTGTTAATGAATTTGGAACAGTAGGTTTAGATGGAGACCTTCTTAAAACCTGTGGCTTTTGCCCTGATGATGAAGTAGATGAAAGAATAGTTGAATTGAATAATGGCTGTTTATGTTGCACTGTTCAAGAAGACTTCTTACCTGCAATGGAAGCCTTGCTCCTTAGATCAAATCAGCTTGATGGAATAATTATTGAAACCAGTGGTCTTGCTTTGCCAAAGCCTTTACTGCAGGCTCTTAATTGGCCTGCAATAAGAAGTAAGGTTTTCATTAATGGTGTCGTAACTTTGGTTGACGGATATGCTCTCTCAAACGGAAGTCCAGTGGGTGACTTACAAAGTATTAATGAACAAATAACAAATGACAATAGTATTGATCATTTAACTCCAATAAATGAGCTTTTTAGAGATCAATTGATTTCTGCTGATCTTGTTTTGATCAGTAGGTCTGATTTACTTTCTGCAAAAAGTTTTTCATTGGTTAGGGATGAGGTGAAAAAACAAGGGAATTCCGTTACTAATATTCTGCCAATATCTAATGGGAAAATTGAACCTTCAGTAATTCTAGGCCTTTTCAAAGAGCAAAAAAATATTTCTCGATCAGATCAATATGACCATGACCATGACCATGACCATGACCATGACCATGTTGATGTAATAAGTGAACATTTAAAATTTGAATTCCCAATTGATCAAGATGTATTGAAAGAAATACTTTTAAAACTTGTTCCCGAATATCAAATTCTTCGTATAAAAGGGAGATGCTGGATAGAGGGGAAGGCTTTGCCTCTTCAGATCCAAATGGTTGGATCTAGATTTAATTCATGGTTTGAGAGCGCGAATGATGATTCTTGGAAACCTTCTAAGGCTGGGATTGATTTAGTCTCTTTGAGTCTGAAAGGCGGAGTTGAAAAAGCTTTTGAATCTTCCTTTTAATTAATCGGTTCAAATTAATATATTTATATTAAAAATAGGTTGTATTTTTATTTTTATCCGCGATTCTTTGTGAGTTAAGAGATAATTCTCTTAAACCAATTTTCTAATAGTTTCTAAACGGAATTTTTGTCGTGAGTCAAGCAGTTTCCACTACCGAGAAAAATGAAGTTCATAGTATTGCCAATGCTTTGAATCTCAAGACCTGCAATAAATGTGGCGGTAATGGTTATATGAAATCTAGCCCAAATTGTTATCACACTTGTCTGACATGCCTAGGTAAAGGATTAATAAGTGAACAATGAGAAAGTATCAATTAGAAATTTCTCAAATATTATCTACAATATCTTTGTAACCTTCTTTCTTGGGTTAACTAAGGGAAGGGAGTAGGAAATCCCATTGATTTTTAAAAGTGTCTTTATTTAAAGCAAGAGTTTTTGTTCATTTAAGACCTTCAGTTTTGGACCCGGCCGGAGAGGCTACTAGGTCAGCTACTAAGAGATTAGGAATAGATGGTGTTACTCAGCTAAGAATTGGTAAATCTATTGAACTTGAAATCGAAGCTGAAAATAGGGATGATGCTCGATCGAAGATTGAGTTAATGAGCGACCGATTGCTTGCAAACCCAGTAATTGAGGATTGGACTTTGGAATTTAAGGACGAACAAAAAGCACTTACAAGCTAAAAAAAAATGAATATCGGAATTATTGTTTTTCCCGGATCAAACTGTGATAGAGATGTTAGGTGGGCTACTGAGGGATGCCTTGGAATCTCTACAAGTTTTCTATGGCATGAGACTACTGATTTAAGTGGTTATGACGCAATTGTCATTCCAGGAGGATTTAGTTATGGAGATTATTTACGTTGTGGAGCAATAGCAAGATTTGCACCTGTTTTAAATTCTTTGATCTCTTTTGTTGATAAAGGTGGAAAAGTTCTTGGCATTTGTAATGGGTTTCAAATACTTACTGAACTTGGTCTCTTGCAAGGAGCTTTGACAAGAAATAAGAATCTTCATTTTATTTGTGATAGAGCAAAATTGTCTATTGAAAGCACAAAATCATCTTGGATGAAAAATTATAAAAAACATGATTCTATTTCACTACCCATAGCCCATGGAGAAGGGAGATATCAATGTAGCCCAGATATTTTAAAAAAATTGCAGGATGATGATTCGGTTGCTCTGAAATACGCAGATAATCCAAATGGATCAATTAATGATATTGCTGGAATTACAAATAAAAAAGGAAATGTTTTGGGGATGATGCCACATCCTGAAAGAGCCTGTGATGATGCTTTAGGTAATATTGATGGTAAGTCAATTCTTAGTACACTTCTTTCTTGAATTTATAAATCAAGGCATTAAAAAAGCTGCTATCGAAAATAGAGATAGCAGCTTTTGTTGCTTTTTTAGCTTAGTACTTGTATCCAGCTACAAATAATTGTTCATCAGAAGAAGGCTGAGAACCAGCAACATACAATCCTTTTGATGCCTCAGAGTTTGCTTGAGCTCTTGCTATCAGTGCTTTTTGCCCATCAGAAGTGTTGGAGCCTTTCCATGCTTTTAGACATGAATGTTGTAAAGCACGACCATATGAGAATGAAACATTCCACTTAGCCTTTCTGTCGATCTTATTCATCAGATTTAAATAAACTGATGCAGCTTCCTCGCTCAAGCCACCTGAAAGGAAAGTAATACCAGGGACACTTGCAGGTACACAGCGTTCCATTGTGCGTATTGTCATCTCAGCTACTTGCTGAGGATCAGCTTTTGTTGAGCTGTCAGCACCTTGTACTGTCATGGATGGTTTTAGAAGAGTTCCCTCTAGAAGTACTCCGTTTACCTGGCAAGCTAAATAAACTTCTTTAATTACTTCTTCTTGAACTGCGGCTGTCTTCTCAATTGAATGTGAACCATCCATTAGGATCTCTGGTTCAATAATTGGAACTAAGCCAGATTCTTGGACTGATCTAGCGTATCTTGCTAAACCCCAAGCATTTTCTCTTATAGAAAGTTTAGAAGGACAACCATCATCTGTTATTTGAAGCACTGCTCTCCACTTAGCAAATCTTGCACCTTGCTCGTAATAATCAGCAGCTCTTTCAACAAGACCGTCTAAACCTGAACAAAAAGTTTCTACATCATGTCCACCAGCTAATGGTCTTAGACCTTTATCAACCTTGATTCCTGGAATTATTCCTAGCTTCTCAAGCTTTTTAACCATTGGCTCACCATCTGGATGGTTTTGGAAAAGAGTTTCTTCAAAAAGAATTGCTCCACTTATGAAGTTTCCCAGGCCTTCTGTGGTGAAAAGCATACCTCTATATGCTTTTCTGTTGTCCTCAGTGTTCTCAACACCTATTGAAGCAAGCCTTTTACCTACTGTTTTCGTTGATTCATCAACAGCAAGAATCCCTTTGCCTGGCTGGGCTATGGCACTTGCTGTTTTCTTTAGTTCTTCTGCGTAGTACGAGAGTGCCATTTATGCAACAAAAATTTCATTAAGATTATTCCATATCAAAGGCCCTTTTTGTGGCTTATTACACCTAAAAAATTTTTTTTTGTTTTTATTGAATTTCAAGCTTCATTCCAGTGGCATTTGATTCTTTGATCTTATCGCAAACTTTTTGACTGGCTAATCCCTCGACCAATCCTGGAATGACAGGAGTGCTCTCTTTTATGCTTTGAGCCCACCAGCTTTGGATTCTTGCTACTGGCGCTATTCGTCCATCTGTCCAAATCTTTGAAAAAGCCAAATCTGAATCTGGTTGCATATTTTTAAGAACATCACCTTTTTCAGAGAACCATAAGCCAAATCCATGGACATAATCCTTTTGGTTGTCGCTACTAAGAATTAGTGTTCCATTTTTACCATAGATTTCCAGGCTAAACCCTTTGCTTTGTTTGGTGACTGCAGAAAGATTTACTTGGACTGGAATCAAATTGTTATTAATGCTTTTAATTTGTAGTTGAGAAATGCTTACATCTTCACTTGTCACTGTTTTATTAGTTTTTGATTGCGGACAAAATCTCTCTTTAATTGAGGTTGAATTTATAGCGCTTAACGAATGAGTAGGACCAATCAACCAATGAATCATGTCAAAAGCATGAGTTCCTAAAGCGCCCAATACCCCTCCACCAGAATTTACATCTGAATACCAATTCCATGGCCTATCTGGATTTGCTCTACTACTCATTAGCCAATCAAGTTTTACAAAATATGGTTCATCTAGCTTCTTCTCGTTAATTATTCGCTTTGCTTGCATGAACAGAGGAACCGCGCGATATTCGTAATCGACAACTATTTTTAAATTTCTTTTTAGGGCATTTCTTTGAAGCTCTTCTACTTCGTCAGAATTTAAGCAAGTTGGCTTTTCCAGTAAAAGATGTTTTCCCGCTTTAATTGCCTCTAGTGCAAGCTGGTATCTGGGTGCTGGTGGAGTAGCTAATATTATTCCATCTATTTTTGAATCATTAATTAAATCTTCCCAGGCCTCATAGGCATGAATATTGTGCTTCTTGCAGGCCTCTTTAAGCCTTTCTGGTCGAGGATGCCATAACCCTACGAGTTCAATATTCTGATTAGATATTGATGCAGGAATATGAACACTCTCACCGAAACCTAGTCCTGCAATTGCTATGCGAATTGGACGAGCTGTATTGATGATCATTACTTTAGATATTTAATGATTTTAGACATCTTCGCAGTTATCTGAAATCAAATCATCTAATAGTTTATCTCCATTGGGGTCTTCCCATTTTGCGTTTAAATTCTTTTTACCATTAATTGAAATATCTTTGAATTTATTAGTTGAACAATTGATTTCCATTATATAAATATTCTCCTCAATTTTCTTTGAAGTATTAGTATCAATTTTCAAGTATTTTGTGGTTACTTCTATTACTCCTTTTCCTTTAATATCAAAACTATCTCTATCTAAATATTGAATTCCTGCAGGTGTTTTGCTAACTTCAATCCAATTAGTATTTGATCCATATACTGCATCTATCCTATTAAAAAAAATTATTAATATTAATACTAATATATTCAAGTGATAGTCAAATTTATTTTTTATATTTTGATTTATTTTAAGCATTAGTTTGTAACTTTGCTTTTTCAGTCTTATGTAATCGAAGTATCTTTGCCAAAGTTTCTTTAAGTTCCGTTCTAGGTACGATGGTATCAACGAAACCATGATCTTGAAGGTATTCTGCTGTTTGGAAATTGTCAGGTAATTTTTCTCTCAGTGTTTGTTCAATTACTCTTCTCCCTGCAAATCCAATAAGTGCTTTGGGCTCTGCAAGTATTAAATCCCCAAGCATGGCAAAACTAGCTGTAACTCCTCCAGTGGTGGGATGGGTAAGTAAAGGCATATAAAGTAATTGTGCATCTCTATGTCTTTCAAGCGCTCCAGAAATTTTTGCCATTTGCATCAGGCTTAACATCCCTTCTTGCATTCGAGCTCCACCCGAGGCGCAAACAATTAGCAATGGCAACTTTTCTTTGGTTGAGTGTTCTATAAGCCTTGTGATCTTCTCTCCTACAACAGATCCCATTGAGCCACCCATAAATCTAAAATCCATTACGGCTAATGCCATAGGAATAGAATTCACTTCGCATGTCCCTGTTAATACTCCGTCTTTAAGCCCAGTGCTAGCTTGACTTTCTCTAAGCCTGTCTGCGTAAGCTCGTCGATCTTTAAAACCCAGAGGGTCAACTGGCGTTAAATGATTATTGATTGATTTAAATGTATTAGAATCAGCAATTAGTCTTATTCTCTCTTTGCTATCTATTCGATTGTGATGCCCACAATTATTACAAACACTGCAATTATCTATTAAATCTTTTCTATAAACGACTTGTCCACATTCTGGACATTTTTCCCATAGTCCATCACTTTCTTCAGATTCCTGAGTGACTTTGCCAACAAATTGGCCTTTCCTTCTATCAGCAAACCAGTCGAATAGTGACACTGCTATTTTGTGATTGGATTTAATTTAATACCTTGAGCCCCTTTAAGGGGATTAGAAAATTTAAATCTTATCTATAATCCAAGAACAAAAGATCCCAATTGATAGGAATGGAGCAAATGGATACTGTTGTAATGGCTTAAATCTTTTTGTAATTTTTCCATGCAAACTATATATAGCTGATAGTAAAAATGAAATGCATAATGATAAAAAACTCAATTCAATACCAAGCCATAAAGTGCTAAAAGAAGAGAGCTTTATATCACCCATTCCTAATGAGTTTATTCCAAAAATCTTATAACTTATATAACTGATGGAACACAACATTATAAAAACAATAATCATTGAGAAAGAATTATTTATTATTAATCCTCTAATATCTTTTGCTTCATTTGATAAGCCTATGCATAACAAGTAAATAAGACCTGAAATAGAAAATAATATTAATTTATTTTCACTTATTTGCATTGTGTCTTTATCTTCTATAGATATAGAATATAAGATATATAAAAGTATAAAAGTAAAGGGTATTATAATTTCCATTACTAATTAACTTTATCTATTGATAATATAAATTTAATTAGCTCAAATTGATTGATTTTATTATCCAGCTGCTTTTTTCTCTTCTATCATTTTATGTATAATAGGTGTAAGAATAAGTTCCATTGCAAACCCCATTTTTCCTCCGTTAACAACAATGCTTGTAGGACTTGACATAAATGAATCGTGTATCATTCCTAATAAATACTGGAAGTCAATCCCCCATTTTTCTCTTGAACCTTTTCTGAAATGAATAATTACAAAGCTTTCGTCAGGTGTTGGAATATTTCTGCAAATAAATGGGTTTGAAGTATCAATTGTTGGTACTCTCTGGAAATTAATATCTGTTCGGCTAAATTGGGGACATATATGATTGATGTAATCAGGCATTCTTCTCAGAATGGTATCTACGATTGTTTCAGCTGAATATCCTCTTTCTGCGTTATCTCGATGAATTTTTTGTATCCATTCGAGATTGGTAATTGGTACTACACCAACAAGTAAATCAGCGAATGAAGCGACATCATAATCTTTTCCTACTACTCCTCCGTGTAGTCCTTCATAAAACAAAAGGTCAGTTCCTGTTGGAATATCTTCCCAGGGAGTGAATTGCCCTGGATCTAATTTTGTTCCTAAACGAGTGTTGTGTTCCTCGGCTTCTTCTGGGCTATGTAAATAGTATCTTTTTTGACCTCCGCCAGTTTTTCCATATTGACTAAATAGATCTTCTAATTTGTCGAATAAATTTGCCTCTGGCCCAAAATGAGAAAAGTTTTCTCCTCTTGAAAGTGCTTCAGACATTGCCTTCTTCATAGGCATTCTCTCAAAACGGTGATAACTATCTCCTTCAACAACTGCAGGAACTATATTTTCACGAGCAAATATATGCTCAAAGGCTCTTTTAACGGTGCTTGTTCCTGCTCCGGACGAACCAGTTACAGCTACTACTGGGTGAAGCTTTGACATCGACTCTCATGTATTGACTTTCATTTTTACAGGTCGACTGACCCTGAAAGCGAAACTATTCAAAGAGTTTTTTAATTTGTGAACTTATTATTTTAATTTTTCTGTCAATAGAGCACCCATTTGAGAGCATCCAACCTGTTTGGTTGTCTCATCGCTCATTAAGTCTGAAGTTCTATAACCGTCATTAAGGATTTCGTTAATTGCATTTTCTAAATAATTTCCCGCTTTTGTTTCATTAAAGGCAATTTTTAACATCATTGCCCCAGATAAAAGCATTGCTATTGGATTAGCTATGTCTTTTCCTGCGATGTCAGGAGCAGAACCATGAACAGGTTCAAAGACACCTGGACCATCAATAGTTAATGAAGCAGAAGGAAGCATGCCAATTGAGCCTGTAAGCATAGCTGCAATATCGCTAAGAATATCTCCAAATAAATTACTTGTAAGAATCACATCAAATTGGCTTGGATTTCTAACAAGTTGCATTGCGGCATTATCAACATATTGATGAGTAAGTTCTATGTCTTTGTAATTATTAGAAACCAATATTGTTTCCTCTCTCCATAATTGACTTACGTCTAGAACATTAGCTTTATCAACTGAGCAAACTTTTTGATTTCTTTGTTTAGCCAATTTAAAAGCAATTTCTGCTATTCGATTAACTTCCTCTGATGTATATGTCATTGTATTGAATGCTCTTTCTCCCTTTTCTGTTTTTATTCTTCCTTTTGGGTCTCCAAAGTAAATTCCGCTAGTAAGTTCTCTAACTACTACTAAATCAACTTCTTTAACAAACTCTTCTTTCAAGCTACTTGCTTTGCTTAAGGATGGAATTATTTTTACTGGTCTTATATTTGCGAAAAGATCCAATGAAGATCTGAGAGCGAGTAAACCTGTCTCAGGTCTTTTTTCTCTAGGCAATTGGTCATACCTGGGGTCTCCTATGGCCGCTAACAAAACAGCATCAGAGTTCTTACATTCTTGAAGAGTTCTATCTGGGAATGGGATACCATCGGAATCTATAGCTGATCCACCAAAAGGCATTTCTTTAAATTTGAGTTCAAAGCCAAACTTCCTTGAGACGAGTTCAAGGATTTTATGTGTGACGTTTGTGATCTCTGGACCAATTCCATCACCTGGTAATAATGTTATTTTGTAAGACTTCATTTTTTCTTATTAATCAAGGGAAATACTTACCTGGAGTTTCTGCGATCTAAGTGACGAATAGCTTTTGCTATCTCAGGTAGTTTTTTGAAATTAGCAGAGCATCTCAACCATAATTTATTTGGTATAGCTGGGAAGCCGCTGATAACCTTTCCTGCTTCAATATTTGATATTATTCCTGTTTTTGAACTAGCTATCACTCTATCTCCAACTTTGACTTTATTACTTACACCTACTTGTCCAGCAAGAATAACTGCATCTCCAATCTGAGCTCCTCCAGCTATGCCCACTTGAGCAGCCATAGCGCATCCTTTGCCGGTAGTAACTCCATGACCAATTTGAACTAAGTTATCAATTTTTGTATCTTCACCAATTAATGTCTCTCCTACTGAAGGCCTATCAATGGTAGATCCACTACCAACTTCTACTTTGTCTTTTAAGATAACTATTCCCACTTGTGGCATTTTTTTCCATCCACGTGATGTGGGCACGAATCCAAAACCTTCACCACCAATAACGGCATTCGCATTAATTACACATTCGTCTCCAAGTTTAGATCCAGAATGAATAACACTATTTGCGTGAATTAAGTTTTTGGCACCAATGCTTACATTTTTATAGACAACAACGCCTGCATGAACAATAGTCCCAGCTCCAATTTCTGTATTATCTCCAATATAAGCATTAGCTCCGATTGAAACGCCAAGACCAATTTTTACGTTCTCTCCAATTACAGCACTTTTATGTATACCTTCACTTTCTATCTCAGAAGGATAAAGAAACTCTAATGTCTCAGCAAAAGCAATCTTGGGATCCTTTAATAAAATCCAATCAATTGATATTTGCTTTGTTATTTCAATAATAAAATCATCATCAGCCGGTAATAACAGAGCAGCTGCTTTTGAAGTTTTGATGAAATTCCTAAGATTTAAAGAACTATTATTGTCTAGAAAACTTATTTCATTTTCTTTAGCCTTTTCTAGAGAAGCTGCAGCTAGGATAACTGTATTGTTTGATATTTTAAAGTCAACAACCCCAGATTGACCTTGCTTCAGCTTTTCGACAATTTCATTCAATTGCATGATTTGATTTGATTTGTAGAAAGAAAATTACTATTGTTGTTTGTGTTATTCATTGGTTAGGACGAGAACATCTCGGTGAATAACTAGAGGAGAGCCAGTCGCTGAAGATGTAGAATTAATTCCTATTTTTATAGCATCACTGCTCATAGAGCAAATTCCTTTGGCAATTTCTTCTCCTTCTGTGTTTAAAACTTTTACAGGTTGATTAGAAATAAAATCCCCATTAATTTTTTTTACACCAACTAATAGTAGTGATGCGCCTTTGTTTGTGATCGCTTCACTAGCTCCATCGTCTAAATATATTTCCCCTACTGGCTTAATTGCATGTGCCAGCCAACTTTTTCTATTACCGATAGGGTTTGGATGTGGGTGGAAAACAGTTCCTACTCTTTTCCCCTCAAGCAAGTCACCTAAAGTTTCAGGGACTCTGCCATCTGCTAATTGAACTTTTATCCCGCTTTCAGTGGCAATCTTGGCAGCAGTTAGTTTTGTTTTTATTCCTCCAGTCCCCCAAGTTGTTTGTTCATTTGCGAGTTCTAATTTATTTAATTCTTTTGAATTATTAATATCTTTGATTGGTCTTGCTTTACTGTTGGTTTTGGGATCTGAAGAGTAAAGATGGTCAATGTCAGTTAACAGTATTAGTTGATCGGCAGATATAGCTGTTGCAACTAGAGCAGATAAAGTATCATTATCACCATATTTTAATTCTTCATTCGAGGTTATATCATTTTCATTTACTATTGGAATAACATCCCATTCAATCAATTTTTTTAATGTTTGTGATGCAGATTTATAACTATTTCTTGAACCTAATTCTGATCTAGTTAATAATATTTGTGCAACTGTATACCCAAATCTACTCATAGCCTTTTCATACAAAGCCATTAAATGAAGTTGGCCTATTGCGGCTGAAGCCTGCAGAGAGATAATTTCTTTTGGTCTTAACTTGAAGCTCATTTTATGACATCCAAGACCTACGGCACCACTAGAAACCAATATTACTTTATCGCCATTTTTTTGAGCTCTTGATATATATGAACAATAATTATTAATGATATCAAAAGTAGTATATTCATCATTTCCTCTCAGAAGGCTTGTACCAATCTTGATTACCCAGGTTGTCATAAAAAGTCTCCTGTTATAAATCTTGCTATATATCTTTCAATGGATTGAAAGTTATTTTTTTCAATTTTTTTTCCATAATAATCTACTGAATCTACCAATATTGTATACATCCCTAATCTATTGCCTACAAGAATATCTGTAAAAACTCTATCTCCAATTATTGCAATCTCATTTGATGAGTAAGGAATTTTATCAAGAATCTCTTTTAATTTTCTTTTACTTGGCTTGCCACCAGAATATGTGTATTCTAAATCCAACTGATCAGCGATTAATTTTATTCTTTTTTTTGATGGGTTGTTACTGAATAAGTAGGTATAAAAGTATTTCTTTGAGCTATTAATCCAATTTTTTATATCATTTGATAGTACTGGCTGTTTCCCTGAAATTAATGTTCCATCTACATCAAGTATTAATGCTTTGATGTTTTTCGATAATAAATAATTTATCGAGATCTTTGAAATTTTATCGTTTACTTTCCAACTTGGAATAAGTAATTCTTTTATGTTTATTCGGATAATCCCCTCTCCTCAAGTTCAGCTTCAATTCCGGATTGTATATTGTCAAACTCTTCGCCTTCAACAAGCTTTACTTCGCCATCTTCTAGTTTCCCGACAATGAAGAAGGGATCAAGCGGTATATATAGACCATACTCATTATTATCAACTCTAAAATTGACAAGAAGTTCGTAAGTTTCTGATTCGTCATCAATGTCTTCTTCTTCGATTTCTTCTGGCTCAGGCTCATCTAATTCACCTGAGACTGTAAGAGTGATAGCTGAGCGTACAAGTCTAAGATCATGTTCTTGAAGGACAACATCAGCTACTTCAAGTATTGGCTCATTCTTTTCAATTGTTTCTATTAGTTTTGGATCTTGATCATCAATTAATTGAAACAGAGATACTGGAGTATCTACAGGGGTTAAAAGGGCATATTCATTACCTTCTAATGGTACTACTTGTTCAAGAAAGCATAAGAGATCTGAACCTTGAGAATCTTTCACTAACAGTGTAGGTACTTCGTCGGTTTTATTGGTTGTTGACATAGTTGAGTTTTATTAATCTGTATCTGGTTGTATTTGATTATGTATTTACATCATATTCAAAATTTAATTTGAGTCATCTAGATTAGGCCCCTCAATAAGCCATTGTTGCAAAAGTATAGCGGCAGCTGCACTATCGATTTTTCCGGTCTTGTCACTTTTCAAAGAGAATTTCTCTTTAGCCTCGATGGTGGAACAATGTTCATTTATAAAAGCAACAGGAAGTTTTAAACATTTAGCTAATTTAAACCCATATTTTTTACATCGAATAGATTGATTAGTCTCTTTGCCATGCATATCGAGTGGATTTCCAATAATAAGTCCTTCAACTTTTCGATCAAAACATATCTTTCTAAATTCTTTAAGGTTTTTCTCAAAGTTACTTCTGAAAATTGCAGGGAGATGAGTTATTGATATTCCAAGTGGATCACAACCTGCTATGCCTATTCTCTTGTCTCCAATATCAAGGCTTAAAACTGAACAAGGTTTTGGTTGAATCATTTATTTTTCCCAATTTGAATAGTTGAGGGTAATTCTGGTTGTTGTTGTAAATTCCCCACAAGATTAGTTAATAGCTCAGTTTCGATAGATTTTAATTTATATCCATTTTGTCTTTTCCATACACTTCTTCCTAGAAGCACTCTTTCTTCTTTTATCTCCCAGTTACATTCATTTAAAATATCATTCAACTTGTTGTCTTCACTTGTCGTTTCTAGATAACATTTACTTTTACCAATTTTTATATTATTAATTCTTTGTGGGATAGATTGATTTAGTCTTTCATCCCATGCTATTCCTCGTATTAGTTCTAAGGAGAAATTATATTGGGGGCAAATAGATGGTATCAAACCCGCTATAATACTATTTTCTTTAGACTTAATAATTCCAGTTAAGATATTTCTTTTTTCATAAATATCATGCCACTGCCGGTCAAAAATCAAACGAAAGTTTATTGATTCTCTAGCCTGTTCAAGCCTCCAGATTTCTTGGCTGTTCTCTTCATTAAGTTTTTCCCAGATAATACTGTCTTTATTTTCATTCTTTTTATATATATTACCTTCTTTTTTACTCCAATACTTTATAATTCTTAGAGGTTGAAAACCAGATTGCCTTATAACAGATAGATTTTGGTTGTCATTTGTATTTATAGAAATTAAAAAGCTCTGAGTATTAATATTACTTTCATAAAGAACTTTTCGTAATAAATTTTGCAATAAATTATAACGACTAAATGATATTGATTCTCCTGTAAAATTTGGTTCTGATATTGACCAACAAGTACCCCTACGATTGATTGGAGTCGCTAAAATATATGCAATTATATTATTTCTTTCTACAGCCACAAAACATGTTGAGTTTCTGGTTGGTATTAAATTAGTAAAACTGGACTCTAATGAAGAAATCCATTTTTTGCATAATAGAATTTGAAATATTCCAAGGTATTTTGAATTATTGTTTGTTCGGAGCATGTATAAATGCTTGAGCTTAAGTGGCTCAATTATTAAATCTGAAGGTAATGCTTCATTGTTTCTCATTTAATTATTTTATTATATTTTTAACTATCATGCGACTTCTAACTTAATTCATTTGGTCTGATGAGTACTAATGGTGTTTGTTGGTTGGCATTACCTGCTGGATTTGATGTTAAAGCTCTTTTAATTATTGCAGAATTATTAACATTATTTGTTGATAGAATTTTGACTCTTCCTAGATCATTTACATCTACAACAGCGACGTTTACGTTTAATTTTTTTGCGGCTTTAATACAAAAATCTTGAGTCTCTTTAGGCCCTAAAACTATACTTTTATCATAGGGTGGTGTCGTGCCAGTTATATCGTCAATTAATCTTGCTTGTTCACCTGCTAAACGATAGAACATACCCCTAACGCCAAAAACTTTAAATATGCCTCCAATTAACCATGAAATTATTATGCGTGTTGGGCCAGAAATATCTATGAGGGTTTGCATTCCAGAAGCAGTGGCTAGACTACTAGTTGGGTGAAATCCTTTGCAAATTAACTTTGAAATTAGATTTGCATTAACATTTCTATAATCGATATATCTTCCTTGCATTATTGCTAAGGGTGACTCTCCAATTGTAAGAATATCTGTAGGTAAACAAGTTGATGGCATGTAGGATTTTAATATTCCAATAGGATCATCTAAACTACCAAGAATATGCGTTTTTATTGGATATACTAAATTAGAATTATTAGAATTTACTTTGGATATATCTAAAAAGTTAGGCAATACAAAACCATTAAACTTTTTGAAATAACCGAATGGTCCGTAATTGCCCCATTCTATATCTAGCCACAAACATTTAATCTTATCTATCGCTGTATCTTTAATCTCATATTCAATTTCAATTTCGACAAATGTCGACTTTTTTGCCTTTAAGATATAGGCACTCCAATAGTCATTTTTTTTCTCTGCTTCATCATCTTCTTCTTCTGGGTGATGTGTTTTTATTGTTGTATGAATCTTTATTATTTCATTTTTAGATATACCTATTAATTGAGGATTAACATTAAAAGATGGAATCATAACTTCCATTCTTTCTTGTATATTTTTAATTTCAATCAAAGTAATATATTTATGCTTAGAATCCAATATGAATTTTTTAAATTCTTTGGGTTTAATAATTAATGGCGAATTTTTATTGAAATACTGATTTATTTCAATAAAAAGAAATGTGATTATTATCAGAAGAAGAGAGTTTAATAACATTCTTTAAAGGAAATATTTGATAATTTAATGAAAATTGTTTTAGTACTTTTTAGCTCCCTCTTGGTCTAGTATAACCATCTTTAGAAGGCTCACTATTGTATTCGTTAAAACTTTTGACTGTTAGATCAAAATCAGGTTTCTTTAAACCCGTTGCTTGGGTTATTGCATCATTAATTTGTTCGAACGATACCTGCCCCTCTTCGTCTAAGAGAACGTTACCTTTTCCGTCAATAATAACTGTCTGAGGTATCTTCCCATGCCAGTAATACCCAGGATCCTTAGAAGTTTTCTGATCATTATTGTCTATTTCATCAATTGATAGAGGAATTAAATCAATTGATGAGCTCCACAATAACTTGATACCTGAAACTACAGGTGCAAATTTTTTACTAGCAGAACTATCGTCTAGGTAGAAAACTAAAACACTTGTTCTTTCGTTCTTTAATGACTCTGATAATGTGCTTGGAGGAGGTACTAATGATCCGTTACCAGCATAGATAGGATATATATTTCCATCATAACTATCAGTATCCCTAGCGGCCAATACTGGAGTAACAAATAGAAAAAAAAGTATAAGTAGTGAAGAGAATATTCTTAACAAGATCAATGTAAAGTACTAATTTTTTTAATTCTAAAGTCTTAAAGCTAATCTAGCTATATTTATTAATAAATAAATTATCCTTTGGACAGGTTTCTTCCCATACCTTGAGCGATACCTCTACCAATTAATCCTATAGATCTTCCAACAACTTTTGTGAGAATTAGAACTATTAAATCACCTAAGTACTGAATTATTGCCTGTACTTGTGGTGCTAAAGCATCTCTTAATTCTATTATAAATGCTATTTGCCTTTGGGCCCAGTCTAATTTCTTTAATTCATCATCTCTAGGTTCAAGGATAATAATCTTTTCAATTTTATTATTTTTTACTGTATAATATAATCTTTTACTTTCGTATAACCTAACTGGCTTTTTGAATAGATTTTGAAGTTGATTATTTGTATTGATATGATTTCTTTGCCGTTCTAATTCCCTTGTTGAAAATAATTCTTTATTTAGAAAGTATTTTCGTAATTCTGGCCACTCCGAACATGAAGATATAATCTCTTCACTAACGATTTCAGCTGTCCTGAATATCCAATTTAGAATAAACGTTTCTAATTGAATAATAGATCGAGGATCTTCTATTGCTAAATATTCTCCATCGATGAGAATGGGCTTATTATTTAATATTGGATCTATTATTAAAGCAATTGAAGGTAGTTCATCATCAAGCAGTCCAAGCTCTGCATTATGTACTAGAAAGTCTGAAATAAAAACATCAACACCATTTTTTTGTAGACGATCATATGAATCTATGAAATTTCGTAATGTATTAGCGCGTAATTCAGGAGTAATTGATTGCAAGTTCTCTTCAAATCCTTTTTCGCGATTATATTTAGAATCCAGTTTGTTTATAATAATTGAAAATTCTTGTAGAAGAGTATTTAAGAGATTACTTCTTTTGCTTTTATTTAATGAAAAAAGAGCTGCTAGTTCATCCGTAGAGTTTATTAGGTCATCTTGAAGTCTCTCTTTTATCCGTTTATAAATTACTTTCCATAACTCATTAGATGAAGAGTTTTTTATTGTTATGTCAGTACTATATTTGTTAATTAGATTTTTATTATTAGCACTATTTTTAATTGGTGATTCTATTAATACCTCTAGAGGACCCCATATCCAGTTGATTAATCTCTTTGCTGTTAATAATTCTCTTCTTCTACCTAATAATATGAAAAGATAAAATGCATTTATTGATTTCTTACCTATCATGTGATCTATTCTGTGTAGATCTTTGTTTATTTGTGATAAACCACTAGTTAATAACCAATGTCCTAAGCCATATGAATTAGTAATTGAGTCAGCATTGTAATTTGTTTCATTACTAATTTTAAATACTCTGCCACCCTCAAGCAAAATACTTATTGTATCTCTTAAAAGTTCAACAGTAGGATCTTGAATAACTCCTTCACTCCCAAAGGTCATCAAATCGGCAGAGGATAATTTAATGCTTTTTGGTATTACAATTAAAACTGGAGATTGATCCCATCTTTCTTTTAATTTAAGAATTTCTAGTTTGATTGAGTTTGAGAGTTCAACTTCTTCAAGGCAAAATAGAATAAGTTTAGGTAACCCATTTATATCTTTTTTGTCTAGGATTATTTCTAAACTATTATCCTGAGATGTTAGCTGTAAAGCCAATGATTCGCCAAGAAGTGAAGGCGCTATCATAAAAATTTGTTTTGCTCTTTCTTCGATCAATTTGAATTCTAGAACCTATCCTTTTTAAGATAACTTGATTTAAAAATACTTCCAGCCCTGTCACATAAATCCAATAGATCAATTATATTTTTAAATGTTAGACATGAAATTTATCTTTATCAGTAAATGAATCTTGAATAAGAAGATTTTTTAAAGTTAATATCGCTTCCTTTAAATCTATTGAACCGTCATAAAGAGCTCTGCCTACGATTATTCCTTGAATACCTTTATTTTCTAAATCTGTCAGGGAAATTAAATCAGCTATTGAACCTATCCCTCCTGAGGCAATTACCGGATTAATACTTATCTCAGCTATCTCTCTCAAGGCTTGAACATTTGGTCCTTTGAGAGTGCCATCTGTTGCGATGTCAGTTGATATGATTCCGGCTAATTCAAGATCGTTTAATCGTTTTGCTAAGTCTAAAGAGGATATTTCGCTTTGCGTTAGCCAACCTCGAGTCGCAACCATTCCTTCTCTAGCATCAATCCCAACTGCAACTCTTTTAGGAAATTTTCTAGATAAATCTTTAACCAACTCAGGGCTCTCTATCGCAATTGTTCCTAAAATAATTCTGTCTATTCCTATGGCGAATAATTCTTTTGCACGATCAACACTTCTAATTCCACCACCAAGTTGGATTGGTATTGTAATAGATTTTTTTATCTCTTTTATTGTTCGATCATTTATTGGTTCACCAGTCTTAGCACCATCAAGATCTACAAGATGTAGTCGTTTTGCTCCTTGGCTTTCCCAAATCTGAGCTTGTTTTACCGGATCACTATTGAAATTAGTAACTTCATTATAATTTCCTTGATTTAGTCGAACACATTTACCATTCAGGAGATCTATTGCAGGTATGATTTCCATCAAGAAAAAAATTATTACTATTCATCTAACATCATTTATGTAGCTCTGGGAGATTATCTATAGGCTTTAATATAATTTTTTTAATAAAGGATCTTGAAAGTTCTTTTTTGCGGCGGAACAAGGTTTGTAGGGAAAGCACTTGTCTCGAGATTGCTTTCAAAAGGACATGAGATATATGTTTTTACACGTGGAAATTTACCAGTACCACAAAATATAACGCACCTAAAGGGAGATAGGTCTAACGATGAGGATCTAAAAAAACTATCTAATCATTCATTTGATCTGATTGTTGATAGCTCTGGACGAAAGTTGGAAGATACGCAAAGACTTCTTAAATTTTCAAGTATTCCTCTTTTTAGATTTATCTACATAAGTTCTGCAGGCGTATATGACAACAAACAATTATTTCCTGTTAGTGAGGATAGTCCAATAGATCTTGAAAGCCGTCATATAGGTAAAGCAAAAACAGAGTCTTGGCTTATGGCTGAAGGCATTCCTTTTACGAGTTTTCGTCCCACATATATTTATGGCCCAGGTAACTATAACTCTATTGAAAAATGGTTTTTTGATCGTATAGTTCATGGTCGACCTATTCCTGTTCCTCTTGATGGTCAAACCATCACGCAATTAGGACATGTTTCTGACTTGGCCGAGGCTATTTCAAAATCTCTTGAAACAGATAAAGCAATTAATCAAATTTATAATTGTTCAGGCTGCAAAGCAGTAACATTTAAAGGTTTAATTGAAACAGCAATTCTAGCCACTGGAAATAAAATTACTGATTTTAATTTACGTTCTTTTGATCCTTCAAAACTTGATCCTAAGGCAAGAAAACTTTTCCCATTAAGGTTAACTAATTTCTTTACTGACACCTCTAAAATTAAAAAAGATTTAACTTGGGAACCCAAATTCGATTTATTAGAGGGTTTAATTGATAGCTATAAGAATGATTATCTATTAGCTAATCATGAGTTAGTTGATTTTAATTCTGATGATCTTCTTTATGATTGAATACATATTTTATAGAAGAAATTAAAGTAAGAAATAATGCTATCCAGAATGAGATATATCCAATTTTATTAATAATATAAATGGTATGAATTGTACCCCAACTTTTTGGCCATAATAATAGAATTATACTGGTAAATTGAAAAGTAGTTTTATATTTCCCTAGAGCTGAGGCTGGAGCACCTGATGTCTTATCAGATCGCCAACTAGTTATTAAGAGTTCTCTCGATATTGTTAACCAGATAGCCCATAATGGCACTAGATTCTCATGGACTAACCAAATCATTGGACCAATAAGGAGGATCTTATCTGCTAGTGGATCCAACTTTGCGCCAAAAACAGACTTAAGATCATATTTACGTGCAAAATATCCGTCAAGAAAATCAGTAAGACCAGCCATAAGAATTAGAAAAATAAAAAATTCATTATTACCATTACTTAGTGAAATAATTATTGGTAATCCAAGTAATATTCTTGATATTGTAAGTCCATTTATAATTCTAGGCCAAGTAATAAATCTTTTTGAATTGATAGTTTTCTTGTTCATTTTACTTTTGATCTTTTGTGGTAAATTTGTTTAAAAATCTTTAAGAATAGTCATTGTATAACATATTATATTAAACTAAGAATTAATGGATAGAAACCATGACTACATTTCTCATCTTTATGTTTTTCTTATCATTGGGGGCTATGGCATTTATTGTAAAGAAATTAGATCAGGAATAATTTAAAAGCTTTAAACATTAATAACATTAATCTAATGGAGCATTTTTTTTATAATTTTCCTGAAGGAATAGATGTTTATAATTCATTAAATGAGTTGCATAAACATCATAAATCTATATCATTTTTAATAAGCGCAGTTGGTGATCTTTCAAAAGTTTCATTCAAATGCCCTTTAAATGATAAACCGGTAATTTTTGAAAAGAAATTAGAGATAATTAGTTTAAGTGGCTACATAAAATCAACCCAGTCTCATGTTCACATAAGCGTATCAGATGAAAATTGCAGAGTATTCGGTGGACATCTTCTTCCTGGAACCATTGTTCTTAAATCATTAGATGTCTTGATTGGGGTCATCCCTCATCTTAATAAGAGATCATTTGTTAATTCTAAATATAGTCCTGAAAATGTTGATATTTATGTTCTTCCTAATTGCCCATGGTCAAAAAGAGCTATTAAACTTCTTGAATCTCACAATATTATATATAATTCTTATTTAATTACTAATGATGAAGAATTTAAAAAAATCAGTAATAAATCTTCTAGTTTGACTTTCCCACAAATATTTATAAAAAATCGATTTATAGGTGGTTATTCTGAACTTTCAAATTTATTTGTTAACGGTGATTTGAATTAACATATTTATTAATCTCTTTTTTTTGGATTTATTATGGTCTCTATTCTTTATGATTATCTAATTTATAAATTTATATCCTTTTTTAATATGATAATTAAATATCAATGAAATTTATCTAATTTACATATGTTGTATATAGTATCTATATAGATGTTTTTTTGCTCATATTTATTTACTAATTATCTTTATTAGATTTATTATTTATTAAAAATATAATTTATGGATAATCTTTTATCTATTAAACCTTTATGTGATGAAGATATTGATTTTGTGACTGAAATATCTAGAAAAGAAGGTTTTGCTCCAGGAGTTGGCGATTTAGGGATATATAAAAATACGGACAAACAAGGACTTTGGGTAGGTTGGTTCAATGATAATCCTATTGGCTGCATTGCAGGCGTTCGATATAACCAATATTACGGATTTCTCGGATTGTTTTTAGTAATTGAGAAGTATAGAGGCAGAGGTTTTGGCCTTCAGCTTTGGGAAAAGGCCTTAAGTCATTTAAGTGATTTACCATGTGTTGGTTTAGAGGCAGCTCCTGATAGAATTACTGATTACTCAAAATGGGGATTTACGATTTCCTCGAAAACAACTAGATGGCAATGGCTCGGCGATGGAAATTTACTTGAAGTAAACTCTAAGAATGATGAGATAAATGATTTCAGATTTGTTGAGGGCTCTTCAATTCCTCAATATGCAGTAGAAAGGTTTGACGAGAAGAGAGAGACAACGCCTAGACCTCATTTTTTATCGGATTGGCTGAATCATCCAGCTGGAAATGTAATAGCAGTTATTGATAAAGAAAACCGATGTCATGGCTTTGGGAGAATAAGACCATGTCTCTTACAAAACGGAGATGGATGGAGAATTGGGCCTTTAATGGCTGATAATCCCAAGCTTTTAAAAATTTTATTGAAGAAATTAATTGAGAGTCATCCTGGATTGATAATTATCGACGCTCCTGGTCTCAATAAGTCGGCCTCTGATGTTTTTAAAAACCTAGGTTTCAAATCAGAATCGGAAACTTTCAGAATGTATAGAGGTTCTCAACCTCCGGTTTCTATGAATGATGTTTATGGTTTAGCTTGCTTGGAATTGGGTTAAGAATTTATGTTTTCATCCATTGGAATTTGATTTTCCTCTGTGAATTTGTTTTTCTTCATTCAATTGAGTTTCTAATTGATCAATAAGTGTCGTAACTAATGATTGGAATTCTGGTTGACATCCTCTGAATGCAGCTTTATGTCTTATTGATTCGTTCCTTGTTCTTAGATCAGTAAGCATCAGCTGCAACGCGTCAATTTTAGCGTTGGTGTTCATAGTGAATTTAAGTTTTTATAGTCAGATACTAAACGCCTTTATTGCCTTACTCATATTTGTTTTAGGATTGTCTTCGCTACTAGTAATCTCGACAATTTTTTTTATCGAATCTCTTGTTTTTAGAGCTTCTATACAGGCTTTTGCTACAAGTCTTCTGGGGATCGAACCTTCTTCTTGGGTTTTTTCACCTGAAAACAAAATGTTCTGATTTTTTAAATTAGTTTCATTTTCATTCAAGCCGCCAGGACGAATGACTGTCCAATCTAAACCACTTCTTTGAAGTGATCTCTCACCTAATCTTTTCCATATAAGAATGAGACCAAATAAATTTAGAGGGTGTATAAATTTGCCTGCACAAAGTGAACTAACAAGAACAACCCTTTTTAGCTTTTGTCTCTTACAGCTTTCAATCTGTTTTTTGATATTTAAATAATCTACTTTTGCTGGACCTGTTAAATCGATAGATGGCCTCGCACCTGTTGCTATAACAAGGCTCTCACAACCCTGTAATGCATAATCAAGTGTGGTTCCATTGGTGTCAGATAAAACGTACCTCTCACAATCTTTTATTGATTCAGGAATCTCAGACTGTGATCTAACTATCAATCTCACCCCATATCCAGCTGATTTTGCTTCTTCTGCTACTCGAAAACCTGTTTTTCCTGAAGCTCCTGTTATGGCTAATTTCATTTGAACTAAATTTCTTTTCTATTTTTCTAGCAAGAATTAGACATTTTTGTTGAGATAATAAAATTAATAGATTATTATTAAGCTTTTGAGCAAATTATTGGTTTCTTTCTATTTGGGTAAAGTTCCTTACACAATTTACAGACTGTACCATTACAACCTCTCGCTGAGCAATATTCTCTTCCGTAAAAAATAATTTGTAGATGTAATTTATTCCAAAGATATTTAGGAAATAATCTTTTTAAATCTTTTTCAGTCTGGATAACATTTTTACCTGAAGTTAGTCCCCATCTCTGAGATAATCTATGTATGTGTGTATCCACAGGAAATGACGGGATACCAAACACTTGAGACATAACAACACTTGCTGTCTTATGACCAACTCCTGGCAGCGATTCAAGTTCTTGAAATGAATTTGGGACTATATTATTATATTTTTTATGAATAATTTTTGATAAGTTATAAATATTTTTTGCTTTTGTTTTTGCAAGTCCAAGTTGTTTTATATAATGATATATTTTCTTCTCACCTAATTTATACATTTCCTCTGCAGAGTTGGCAACATTAAAAAGTTCTTTAGTTAATTCATTGACTTTTTTATCAGTTGATTGTGCACTTAATACAACCGCTACGAGCAGTGTGAATCCATTCTGATTATCTAAAGGTATGGGGGTCTCAGGATAAAATTCCTCAAGTCGCTTAATTATTATTTTTACCCTTTCATTTTTTTTCATTGCAATACGAATATTTTTGGTTTTAATTCATCTAATTAAAACCTTTTTTCTAAAGCCAATGGCTAGACTTGAAAATATAATGTATCATTTTATACCTATCCCTGTGACGTATGTCCATTAAATTTTTATTTTGTGGTTAGTTTGCTTTTAATGGATTTCCAGTGAATAGAATGAAAAAAAATACTTTTGGTGAATACTGAATTAGAAATCCATAATCTATGGCATAAGTTTAATCCTAATAATAATAATAATTGGGTTTTAAAAGATATTAATTTTTCTCTAAGACCTGGAGAATTAGTTGGTTTGTTAGGTCCTTCTGGTTGCGGGAAAACCACCCTTCTAAGGTTAATAGCAGGTTTTGAGAAGCCTAAACGAGGAATAATAAAAAAAACTGGGCAAATAATTTCTGATGATAATTATCTTCTCTCTCCTGAGCGAAGACAAATAGGGATGGTTTTTCAAGACTATGCTCTTTTCCCTCATTTAAATGTTTGGGAAAATGTTTGCTTTGGCATAAATAAGAAAGAACAATCAATTAAAAGAGCAAATTGGCTATTGAATCTATTGGATATTTATGAGTTTAAAAAAAGATATCCACATGAACTTTCAGGCGGACAAAGTCAAAGAGTTGCATTGGCTCGTGCTCTAGCTCCTGGCACCTCTTTGGTTTTACTTGACGAACCCTTCTGCTCTTTAGATGTTGAAGTGAGATCTAGATTGAGGTCGGAACTTTCTTCAGTTCTAAAATCCTGCTCAGCCTCTGCGATTTTAGTAACTCACGATCCTCATGAAGCATTAGCTATTTGTGATCGGGTGGCTGTCTTAAGAAGTGGAGAAATTCAGCAATACTCAACTCCTTTTGATATGGTTTCAAACCCATCAAATAATTTTATAGGTCAATTCGTATTGCAAAAAAATATTTTGCCTATTCAATATATTGATGATTCGTATTCTACATGTCTTGGTAAATTGACTTTGCCAAGACAAGCATCGATTTCGTCAAAATCTATTTGTATGTTTGATAAAAATGCTATTAGGATCAAACCTTCTTCAAATAATTTCTTCACTGTTATATCAAAGGAATATCGGATTAATCATTATGTCTATACTGTGATATCTGATACTCTAAAGTTAAGATCAGAGATGAGCTTGAATACAAACTTATCTATTGGAGATAAATGTAAAGTTGAAACAATTCACGAAAAAGATTTTTTAGTTCTACCTGAAAATATTAAATCAAGATTCTAAATAGTTTAGGTTTATAGAAGAATTATATTAATACTTTTTTCGCAATTGAGATTCATTATCAAATAAATAAATTTTAAAATCTAGTTTTCTAACAACAAAATGATACAAAAAGAGTTACAATTCAATTGAACAAAAAATTAGTTTTTGTGTTCTCTGACCTAGCTTTTTTTTGTTATGCAATCAGCCACATCCAATTCAATAGGTCTTAACGTGGGTCCCTCTGGCCGTGCAATTGCACAGCCTATGGATATTGATCTACTTGAGGCTCTTTATCAACATACATCTCTTGAAAGAGTATCAAGTGCACAATATCTAGCTATGTCACTTTGGTTCCTAGAAAGAGAACTTAGAGGGTTTTCTTCATTTTTTAAGAAAGAGTCTTTATCTGAACAGGAGCATGGCTTTAATTTCGCTAAATACATGATTGCTCGCGGACAAACTGTTGAACTTGATGAAGTAACTAAACCAATACAAGAATGGAAGACGGTTCAGGAATTAGTTGCTTTGTCTTTCCAAATGGAGGCTGACGTAACAACATCTGTTCAACAACTTTATGCATTGGCAGAGAGGTCAAATGATACTCGTACTACGGTTTTTCTTGATCCTGTTATAGATGAGCAAATCCGATCAGAAGATGAAATGGCTTATCTTCTTGGTAAAGTTAAATTTGCTAATAATGATCCCTCAGCATTGTTCATTATTGATAACGAATTAAATATTAATTAAATTTTTCTGTTGAAATTATATTTGTTGAAGAGAATTAGATCTTTTAGTTATTTCTAATAGAAACTCTAAAGATAAATTTTGAGAATTTTTTTTGAACATTTTTTCAGAAATATTTAATATTTTTAATCTTTTTTTATTTAGTTTTTCAAGTTCAATTTTCAATCTTCTCGATAGTTTTTCGTTATGACAAGTCTTTAGTGAGCTATTGATATTATTTGATCTACTTCTTATATATTCTATTTCTTTGCAGAGTGATAAAACAATAGATTCGGAATAGGATATTAGATATTTATTCATCATTGGTTATGCTGTCAATGGTGATGATTCAATGAATTCAGGCGAAAGACTAAGAGTTGGATCACCTGATGGTGCTTTTAATAAATCTGCTGTCCTAAGTCTTGAAATTAAACGAGTTGATGTAACCCTTGTCGATCCAATTAACTCTCCAATCCTTTCATGAGTAAGCCTAAAAGGTAATTGACACCAATCACCGCATCTTCTACCTAGTCTGTTAACTAATAAGGCAAATAGAGCTTGTAGTCTTTGCTCAGCATTTCCTAAGTGCCTAATTCTAAGAAGCTGGAGAGTCCATTCGTTTACAGCGTCATATCCTCCAGCCTCTACTGATGTTTCAGCATCGCTTACAAAGCAAAGAGGTGTTAAGGCTTCTACACATACACCTTCACTACATAGTCGGTCTGTTCTTAGTTGATCACCAGACTGCAAGAAAGCCAATGTCATTCCTTCAGTTTCTTCACAAGGACAATAAACACGAGCTATTCCATCCAAAACTTCCAAGCAAGTATCTCCTCTTCTTGAGGAAGGATCTATTAGCACCGATTGTCCGGTTGCCATCCGAACCGCTGATGAGGGTGTTTCTGTGTAGCTTCTGAAGCTCATTAAAATCAAAAGGAGCTTTACGAGTTTCTAATTTACACAATTTTGAAAGCTTTTTGCAACCGATTCTCAATAGCAACAAGCTCTTGAGATCTTTTAGCATCGAATGTATAAAAAATCACATCAATAGGCAATGTTTTAACCACTTTTCTGGTTTTGAGTTAGTTATTTGTGACATTAGTGTTCTCAGCTTTGTATTGTTTCTACCAAGACATTGCATGAAAAAAGGCCCTCGAGGGGCCTTTTTCTCACTAATAAGTTAAAAATTAGTTTAATAATCAACCGTTAGTGATTTTCGCGTTTTCCATATTGTCGAACGCTTTACCTACGCGTCTGAAGTCAAATCCCATAGCTCTTAATGCATGCCAGAGATGTCCCTGGATGAAGAAGAAGCCAAGATAGAAATGAACATTTGCTAACCAAGCTCTCGCAGTGTGAGCTCCAGTAGCAAGTGATGCGTCGGTATCAACAAAGTAAGGAGCGAAATCAAACTTAAGTTGAAGTACATCTCCAAAAAATTCAGTTGAATAAACTGTTGTGTTTGTTGAACTCCAGAAAGCTGCAACAAGCGCACAGTAACCAACACCAGCTAGTGAGTATGAAAGAACTGCTTCCGCAGAAAGCAATCCTTTGCCTTTGAATTCTGTGTACTCACCAAATTGCTTGGTGATGATGTGGAATGCACCACCAATTATTTGGAAAAATGCAAGGAAAGCATGACCACCCATAACATCTTCCAAACTATTAATTTGAAGGAAATCAGCTTGGTGATTCCAGATCATTCCTAAATCTAGGTTGTAAGAAACTGTACGAGTAGCTCCTAAAGCAGTATCCCAAATACCATGATATTGAGCCCATTCAACGAATTGAATGTTCGCTAAACCTAAGAAAATTAGGTGGTGACCAAGAATAAATGTAAGTTTGTCTGGATCGTCCCACTCGAAGTCAAACTTTTTAGGACGACTTCCTTCAGGATAATTTCCTAAATCTCCGTCATATCTTGTGGAGTGAAGAATTCCACCAGCACCAAGAACACCAGAGAAGATTAGGTGAAGTACAGCAATAACTGTGCAACCGTAAGGTTCAGTTATTACTCCGTTTTCGATTCCACCTATTCCAAGTTGTGCAAGGTGAGGCAAGCAGATCAAGTTTTGATTACCCATCGCAACGGATGAGTCATAACGAGCTAGCTCAAATAAAGTGAACGCACCTGCCCAGAACATCATCAAACCAGCATGGGCAGCATGCGCAGCGATGAATTTTCCGGAGCGATTGGCCGTCCCTGAATTACCCGCGTACCAGTCATAGGTAACGCTAGGATTCCCGTAGGTCTGCACGAGAAATAAACAAAGAACAGTAAGAGGATATATTTATAGGTCTGTAAGTTCCATATCCCTTCACATTGCTTATTGAAATTGTAGGTTTTGTACATATTTCAAGAACATCCGCTACTAAATATGATCTACGTGTTATGGGTGGATATGGTGCTTAAACTCATTAGCATCACTGACATATCGGCATCTGCGTATAGTTAGAACACATTTCTTCCAATTGAGTTTGTTATTTTGGAAACAAAGCTAATTAATTAATGGATTATAAAAATATCATTATTAAATACCTTGGAAAAGAAAAAAATTTTATAGCAAAAAAAAAGAACCTAATAGTCTTGCTAGGTTCATTTGCAGATTTTGATAGTTTTGAATACGCTCAACAATTATCTACCCAATCCAAAAAGCTAGCTAAAAATTCTATTAATTTAATATTGGTAGGTATTGGGAACGAACAATCTAAAGAATTATTTTGTAGGTTCAACAATATTGATGTTCAAAATGTTATTGCAGTAAGGAATTCCGAACTTCATGAGAAACTTAATCTGAATGCAGGTTTTGTCACCCCATTGCCAGCAATTATTAATTTATTGATAATGTGTGCTGGTATAAGTTCTAGAGGTACATTTAAGGAGGTTTTTAGAGGCTATATAGGTGATAAAAATGCAAAGGCTTTGTTTGCCTATGAAGATGACATAAATATAGGATCTTTCAGCTTATTTAAAGGAAAAATATTTGATATTTTCTCTAAAAAACAATATTTACGTCCTTTTGAACTTGCAACTAGGAGACTTATAAACATGATTGAAATTCTTTCTAATTGGAATATCTATGTTCCTGACGCCTCATTCATGACACAGAGAGGGGCAACAATATTATTAAATGAAAAAGATGAAGTATTATATGAATTTATTTCTGAAGGTCTTTTATGTTACTCAAACAAAATGAGTTCACCATTATCATTTATAGATGATTTTTTGAATTAGTTGGATTTAATGATTGCAAATAAATGCTTAGTTTGTGGTAGCTCTGATATGAGAGCTGATCGTGCATTGTCTGGAAGATTAGTTTGTAATTCATGTGGAACCCCATTTGGAGTTCGGGGACGAGGAACTAATAAAAACAATAGTAACAATATTTTTTCCTTAAAAAATAAATATTTTATCTTTCTTTGTTTATTAATTATTGCTTTTTTCTTAGTGATTATTTAGATATTTTCGGGAATACTGCGCCAGTAACCTTCTTGTTTTATTATATTAAGCTTTATTTTAAAAAGATCACTAAGTATTTTTGAATTTATTAATTCATTAGGATTCCCATCTTTTATTATTTTACCTTCATTAATCAAAATGACTCTATTAGTCTTAGATAAAATAGTTTCTAAATTATGCGTAACGTAAAGTATATTTACTGACTTCTTAATTAATTTATTTAGATTCTTATTTAAAATAATGCTAGATTTTATATCTAAATTACAAAATGGCTCATCAAGAACTAGTATATTTGGTTCGTAAACTAAAGCTCTAGCAAGCAATACTCTTCTTTTCTGCCCATCTGATAGTGATTTAAACTCACTATTAATAATATTATTTAGTTCCCATTCATTTATTAAACTATCTATTTTTATTATTTCTCTTTCTGTAAGTAAATTAGAATATCTGGAGTTGAATGTTCCAGAAAACCCTGATGTGATTACATCATATAGTTTGACTCCATTATTTATCCTTCCTTCCATTTCTTTAAATAAAAATCCAATTCTTCTTCTTAAATCCCATATATTTATATTTTGTTGGTTGAAAAGTTTAAATGAGCTATTTTTTAAGCTTGTTGGATAAATTGATCTATTTAATAACTTTAAAAAGGTTGATTTGCCAGATCCATTTGGGCCTAATATCAGTACATTTTCGCCGTAATTTAGATCTAAATTGATATCAGATAATATTTTCTTTTGATCAATATATACATTTACATTTTTAAAACTAGCCCATTTTTTTAAATTATTATTTGAACTGACTCTCATTTATTTATCATTTAAAGTTATAAACTAATTTAATTATATTAATAGTAGAATAAAACTTATAGGGAACAATAACCTTGTCAAGAGCTTAATAATTATTTTTCTATTATTCTTTATTGCCATATTTGGATTTTCTGGTGGATATTGCATACCTCTGTCATCATGAACTGAATTAGTTAATGAATTTGTGGGATGTAAGTCCCATGGCTTTTCTTTATTTAATGCATTTTGGAGCCAATCCCAATAGTATTGAACCATTTTATCTTCACCTAATAATTTAACATTATCTTTTTGTATGTAACCCATTTGATCATTAAATGTTTGAGTTTTTAAAACTAGGTAATCTTCTGTAAAAATCTTATAAAATGTCCTTCTTTGTAGATGACTAAATAACACTAAGTTAGTAAAAATTTTATTTTTTAGGAATTTCCTATAATGCCTAACTATGACTCTTGCTTTATTGTTTCCTAAAGGAATATGATCAAGAACTTGAATATATCTTGTACTTTCTGGAGAACCTTTATATATAAAAATCCTTCCTGGAGGTACAAATTTAATTCTTATAAATTCTTCTTTTCCATTGGTTTTATAAGAATAAATACTTTCTATTTGCCTATTATCTCGTTTTATTTTCTGATTAAAACTTGTTATAGTTTCTCTTTTAACATTCTTATCTGGGATAGTGTCTCCATGCATCCAGAATACATGTAATATGTCTAGGTGATTTTCAATAATTCTTGCCCAATCTGCTTTGAAATCTACATATACTTCTTCATATTCATATTCTAATGAAGGAAAGCCATAAGAATCAGGGAGCAGGCTATTTATTGAAGATTTTATTTCGAAGTCTTCTATATTTGCAAGAGGTTTTCCATTATAATAAATATAAATATATCCCTCTTTTTCTACACAAGGATATTGAAAAAGTTTTATACTTTTTGCATAGCTATCGTAATTAGAATCGATAATATGCTGACAAGTTATTCTATCTAAATTTGTGCAACTACCTTGTGATGAGAACCTAGCACCATGATAAGGGCAAACAAGTTGTCCATTGATAACCTCACCTCCTAAAAACGAAGCTCCTCTATGAGGGCATACATCTTTAACACATCGAACAATACCCTCTCTATCACGATACAAAACAAGTGGTTCATTATAGATTGTAAAGTGATTTAGTTTTCCTTCCTTTATTGACTCACTGCTAGATACCGAATACCAACCCAAAAGACCATTAGTCAGTTGATTCGAAGGTTTTGGAGGAATATTCTCTATATCTTTTATACTTTCTTTCTCATTAAAATTTGATCTAATGAGATTATTAGTCTCATATTCAAATGAATTATTATCTTTTCCTTTTTCTTCTTTCATAACCGAGCTGATCTTTTAGTGAGATAAAATTTGGCTCATTAAAAGAGTATTCTCCTTATAGGCTTAAAGACTAAAAAAAAATAGCATCTAATGCCTTCGAGTATCGATTAAATTTACATAAAAAAACTTCAAGGTTTATTTGTCGATGCCTTTAATACATTTAAGTGATTTTTATAATCTAGAAATCTTTGGATTAAAGGGGTTTTGGCGAAATTTCTATACTTGAGACGAATTTAGATGCTTCTTCAATGTTATTGCAAAATTTACATGTCCCTAGGTAGCAGCCCAGGTATCTCATGAAAGAGGTTTTCCCTCCTGAAAGTTGATATTCATGAATAGTACCTCCTTGTGGGGTGGCTTTTACTAGTTGAGGTAATGGAGCCATTTAAATTTCATTTTTATATAATTTGCTTTTAATATTGTTTTCTAGCAATAGGTAAATCTACTAAAAAAGGTAAGATATATTAATCTTTAGGTTTCTTTTATTTTCTGTCAAATTATTTTAATTATCTAATCGGTATATCCATCATCATCTTCTGTGTTAATTATTCTAGGCGTATTCTTCATATGTTCATCCCATGGATGAACATATGAGTCTTTGTCTGAGTATACCTCACTTTTTAACTCTTCTATTAGGTTCTCAAACTGTTTGATGATTCTCTTTAGATTGTCTTTTTGCATTTATATAGTTGTGATTAGATAGTTTCTTTATCATATTATAGTTATTATCTTTTGCTGTATATGTCAACCTTATTAAATCAGCTTATCAACTTTCGCTCAAAATAAATAAATGAATGAATACAAAGAACTTATTAATATTTTATTCAGCTTGTAAATATTGGTTTAAGCAATAGATTTTTTATTTTAATTTCCAATGTAATTTGTCAATATCTCAAGGATTCACTAGAAAAAATCTCATATGATTCAAATAGTTTGTATTAGATGCTAATCTGTGATTTATAATTAAAAAGAACAAGTGCTTTCCTTTTTAAGCTGACGTCGACTGACGTTTTGCTTATTAAATATATTCTTATCTATTATGAGAATTCTTTTGACTGGTGGTGCAGGATTTATAGGCTCTCATATAGCCTTATTGTTACTTGAGAGGGGTTATGATGTATTAATATTAGATTCTTTTGTTAATAGTTCATTTAATGTTATCAATAGAATTAAAACTTATTTAGATAATAAAGATTTAAAATATAACTTAAAAATAATAAAAGGTGATATTAGAGATAAAAGAACAGTAGATAATATATTTTTTGAATCTCTTAAGGAATCTAAACCTATAGAAACTGTTCTACATCTTGCTGGATTGAAATCTGTTTCCGATTCTGTGACTAATCCTCTTCATTACTGGGATGTAAATGTTGGCGGTACTCTTAATCTTTTACTTACTATGAATGAGTATGAATGTCACTCACTTGTTTTTAGTAGTAGCGCAACAATCTATGGTTTAAGTGATTCTATTCCTATGTCAGAAAATCATAATATCTCACCAATAAACCCCTATGGAAAAACTAAGGTAGCAATAGAAAATATGTTTGATGATTTATATAAATCTAATAAAAATTTATGGAAAATTTGTTCCTTGCGTTATTTTAATCCAGTTGGTGCGCATCCATCTGGTCTAATTGGTGAAGATCCAATAGGTATTCCTAATAATCTTTTTCCTTTTATTACTCAAGTAGCAATAGGTAGGAGAACAGTTCTAAATGTTTATGGAGATAATTGGGAAACTAGGGATGGTTCAGGTGTCCGTGATTACATTCATATTATTGACTTAGCCCAAGGTCATTTGGCCTCAATTGATTATTTAAATTCCAATGAATCATGTTTGGAATTTATTAATTTAGGCTCTGGTAAAGGGTACTCTGTATTTCAGATAATTAGTCAATTCGAGTTATCGACAGGTTGTCAAATTCCATTTGACATTCAAAGCAGAAGAGATGGTGATGTTGGTGTATGTTACGCAGATATTTCAAAAGCTAAGAAGTTATTAGGTTGGGCTCCAAAGAAATCACTTGAAGAGATTTGTTTAGATGGATGGAATTGGCAGATAAAAAATCCGAATGGTTATACTTAATTTGATGATTTTGAAAAGTACACCCCTCATACCCTTTTCTTTTATTAAATGTAAAACGAGTCTGTATTTATAAAAACAAGTAAAAATCAGAGGCTTTTTTTGTGGAGGGAGTGAAGATTTGTAATTCCGACCTTCGGGTTATGAGCAGTGTGATATTCCGTCAAATCCCTTGGTATGACTAGGTTACGTTTTGGGAGTGTACATGGAAAAGTGATCATTTTTTTTATTTCACCTAAGCAACCCATATCACTTGTAGGCTGCTGTTTTTATCTTTATACTTATTCAAAATTATTTATAAATAAAAGCATTAAAAAAGCCTGCAATAGCAGGCTTCTTTGAATTGGTGGCGGGGGGAAGATTTGAACTTCCGACCTTCGGGTTATGAGCCCGACGAGCTACCAGACTGCTCTACCCCGCGAAGTTTTAGAAGCATACATCTTTATGTGACGTAAAATACTAGTTTGTTTGCGTTAGGGGATCTTTAATTCTCCTTCAACTTCTATATAGATACCTGGCTTTTTCTGAAGGATGGTTTCATCTAGTTCTTCAATCGCTGATGGAGTGATCCATTCGAGTTGTCGAAGAAGATGTATTGCCACTGCATGCTTTGCTCTTTTTGATCCATCTTCAACCTTTATTGATAGTCCAATACCTTCCCCGAGAAGGCCAATGCATTGAATACCTTCACTTCCACCTTTGCTGATAATTTGATTGTGCCCTCTTTTTATTAGTTCCGAATCAAAATAGCCCTCTCCAGCAATAAGGTCTGGATGGGTTGTCATTGCACGAGTAATTTTTTCAAATTCAGGTTGGTCAGATCTAGATAAATGAGCATATAAAACTGCCATTTGAGATAAACGCAAAAGTAATGTTGGAGCACCACAGTCATCTCTTTCAGCAATTAATTCTTCGGCTGGTATTTTTAGTAACTCCGAGACTCTCCTGAAAATTTCTTTCTGCAGTGGATGATGACCCATTAAATAGCTATCCAGTTCCCAGTTCATTTTTTTGCAGGTTGCGAGAAATGCTGAATGCTTTCCTGAGCAATTATGTTGAAGTTTGCTTTCTCTATTTTGAGGTGTTGGGCATTTCAGCTCTTTTATATCTATATCTGCATTCCAAAGGAGTTTGAATGCTGTTCTAGCTTGAACTGATGATCCACTATGAGAACCACATGCCAGCGCTAAGGCTTTACTATCTAAATTATATTTTTCCGATGCTCCACTTGTAAGGAAAGGCAATGCTTGGAAAGGTTTTAATGCTGATCGTATGAAAGTTTCATATTCACATGATCCTGCTTGCATTAATGTCCTTCCTTTCGTATCACATATTGATGCGTGGGCTCTATGAATTGATTCAACACTTGAACCTCTTTTTACTAGAACCTTTAAAGAATTCTTTCCATGATTTGAAAAATTGTTTTGTAGATTCATGTATCAATTCAATCCTGAAAGTATAAATAAAAATGAAGATATTATAACTGAAGATAATAGTATTATTATTACTTCTAAATGATTTAAAATTGGTTTGATTTGGTGTTGAGCTATAAGTAAATCTTTTGCTCTCCAATCAATTGGTTTTTCCCATATCTGGCCATCATACCATCCAGATTCTTCATATTCAATGTTTTCAGAATTGAGCCGTTTATATATGTATACCCAACTTAACCATTGCCTGATTAGTAATAATATAGGAAACGCAAGAGATGCAGTGAAGCTTATAAACAATAGTTCAAAAATGTTGTTTTTGAGGTAATCACTTCCATAGGATATTGTTAAACTAACTGGCGTAACAAATAACCAACTAAAGATTAACTTCCTATAGAAAATACTCCTTTCTAAAAAAGGCCAGGAGATTATCCATGAATTTCTAATGCTATTAAATTCATTTAATGGCCTTTGGTTTAAAGGCACAGGACATATTGTTTTATTCATCCATTAATGCTGTTAATTTATTATTTATAAAATTATGAATAATTCCATTGCTCCAGAATGATTCTAAATCATAGAATTTTCTTTCGTTAGATTGAAAAACATTAATTATTAGATCTCCATAATCTAATAGTGCCCATTTTGCCTCATTTATACCTTCCTTTCGAAGAGGAAGTAGATCTGCTTCCTCTCTGAGTGTCTTTTCTACATTGTTAATGATTGCTCTTACTTGAACATCGGAAAGTCCTTCAGTAATTAATATCCAATCAGCTATAGATGACACTTCATCAATTTTTAAAAGTTTTATATCACCAGCTTTTCTATCATCGCAAGCAACTGCAGCTAATTCAACTAACCTACTACTATCCATAAACATTTTCACTCGTAACTGATTTTTGTGACCCTTCTTGAGCTGCCATTTCTGCGCGAGCTCTTTCAGCACTCTTTCTTAGTGCTTCTAATCTATCTTCATAGAAAGTACGCTTTTTTTTCTTTCTAGATTTTTCAACTAAATCTTTTAATGCACCACCAAGACTCTTGTAAGCATTTGGAACGCTATATCCAAATCTGCAGGCTAAATCGATAGCTCTCTCATCAGCCGATATCGCATCTTGCAGTCGTTTTTCTGAATTATTTTTTAAGTAAAGCCTATAACCTGCAAAACCTGACAAGCCAAGTGCCATTAAAAGTAGCAATCCATCTTGAACCCATAATTCTCCAATAGCACCACCTAGACCTATTGCAAGAGCGGCCATTTCCCAGCCATCTCTTGGGATGGTGTCATTTTGAATGCGTCCCACTTCATGCCAAAACAATAGATTCCTGTGATCTTGAGCTAAATAGTCCCATTGCTCAAGGTCAACTTGAATCTCGACTTCATCTCGCCCAATTTCTTCAAGCGTGATTAGAGGAGGATCAATGGCTGCTGCGGCTTCAATGAATACCCAGCTTTGGTTTTCTGGTGGCAGCAGCCCTTTAAGGCGCTGTAGTTCGCTCATACTCTTTGTTTCTTGTTCGGAAAGTTAGTTAAACTTTAATGGTAGTTTGCCGATCTAGACAGTAGATGATAAACAGATACCTAGAATGCGTGACATAAATGAAGTTTACAAGAAATTCAAATGCCACGGCGTAAAGATATACGTCGGATTTTGATACTAGGGTCTGGACCAATTGTTATTGGACAGGCCTGTGAATTCGATTATTCCGGGACTCAGGCATGTAAAGCACTAAGAAGTGAAGGTTTTGAGGTCGTTTTAGTTAACTCTAATCCAGCTTCAATAATGACGGATCCTGAAATGGCAAATAGGACCTACATTGAACCATTAACGGCTCCAGTTGTTGAACAAATTATTGAAATAGAAAGACCGGATGCTCTTTTGCCCACCATGGGTGGGCAAACTGCTTTGAATATTTCGGTTGAATTGGCAGAATCTGGAATTTTAGAAAAATATAATATTGAATTAATTGGTGCTGACCTTAATGCAATAAAAAAGGCTGAGGATAGAAATTTATTTAAAATAGCCATGAAAAATATTGGGGTTGATGTATGTCCATCAGGTATAGCATCAAATCTTCAAGAAGCTGAAATAGTTGGAAACGAAATTTCTTCATTCCCAAAAATTATTCGTCCTGCTTTCACATTAGGAGGAAGTGGAGGAGGTATAGCTTATAACCAGGATGAATTTTTAGAATTATGTAAAACAGGCTTAGATGCTAGCCCTGTTTCTCAAATTCTCATCGAAAAATCGCTCTTAGGTTGGAAAGAATTTGAGTTAGAAGTTATGAGGGATTTATCAGATAATGTTGTCATTATATGCAGTATTGAAAATGTTGATCCTATGGGAGTTCATACTGGAGATTCTATTACAGTAGCACCTGCTCAAACTCTAACTGACAGAGAATATCAACGGTTAAGAGATTATTCAATTTCAATAATTAGAGAAATCGGAGTAGCAACTGGTGGAAGCAATATCCAATTTGCAATTAATCCTAATAATGGAGATATTATAGTAATAGAGATGAATCCTCGTGTTAGTAGATCATCTGCTTTAGCAAGTAAAGCGACAGGTTTTCCTATTGCTAAAATTGCTGCTCTTTTGGCTGTTGGTTATAGACTAGATGAGATTATTAACGATATTACTGGTAAGACTCCTGCGTGTTTTGAACCTTCAATTGATTATGTAGTTACTAAGATTCCTCGTTTTGCATTTGAAAAATTCTCAGGAAGTTCTTCAATTCTTACTACTTCAATGAAGTCAGTTGGAGAGGCTATGTCAATAGGTAGATGTTTTGAAGAATCTTTTCAAAAGGCAATACGATCTTTAGAAACAGGACTAAGCGGTTGGGGGTGTGATCGAGTTGATCAGAATATATCTTCTATTGAATTAGAAAGACTATTAAGGACGCCTTCTCCAGAGAGAATAATGCATGTGCGATTAGCAATGAAGAATGGACGTAGTGATAATGAAATTTTTTCTTTTTCTAAAATAGACCCTTGGTTCTTATCAAAACTCAGGAACATAGTAAATGCAGAGGATAAATTACTTAAGTATGAAAATGTTAATCAATTAAAGCCTGATTTTCTCTTCAGACTAAAACAACTTGGATTCTCTGATCGTCAGATTGCCTTTGCACTAGATACTGATGAATTATCAATTAGGTCTAGAAGAACCTCACTAAAAATATTACCTGTTTTTAAAACAGTTGATACTTGTTCTTCTGAATTTTCCTCAAATACACCTTATCATTATTCTACATATGAAAGACCAGCCTACAGGATTGATAACGAAGGAAATATAATCAAGAACATTAATCTTAATGAAATTAAAAATGAAAATAAAAATAAAAATAAAATTTTAATTTTGGGTGGAGGTCCAAATCGTATTGGACAAGGTATCGAATTTGATTATTGTTGTTGTCATGCTTCTTATCAAGCTCAAGAGGATGATTTCACAACAATAATGATAAATAGTAACCCTGAAACCGTTTCTACTGATTATGACACGAGCGACATACTTTACTTTGAACCTCTAACTCTAGAAGATGTTCTAAATGTTATTGAATTTGAGGAACCTTATGGAATAGTAGTTCAATTTGGAGGGCAAACTCCTTTGAAACTTTCTTTACCAATAGTCAATTGGTTAGAGAAATCGGAAAACTCAAAATTCCGAACCAAGGTTTTAGGTACATCCCCTATCTCAATAGATTTGGCAGAAGATAGAGAGCAATTTGACAAGGTTTTGAGGAGATTAGATATTAGGCAACCCAAAAATGGTCTTGCTAGAACTTTTGAAGAATCTTTGGCTGTAGCAAATAAAGTTGGATATCCATTGGTTGTTAGGCCTTCATATGTTCTCGGTGGTAGAGCTATGGAAATTGTTTATGAGCAAGATGAATTGAAGAGATATATAAAAGAAGCCGTAAACGTTGAGCCAGATCATCCAATCCTTATAGATCAATATTTAGAGAATGCAATTGAAGTTGATGTTGATGCTTTGTGTGATGTAAGCAAAAATGTTGTTATTGGAGGACTGATGGAGCATATAGAGCCGGCTGGTATTCACTCTGGAGACTCAGCTTGTTGCCTTCCTTCAATAACGCTATCTGCAGAATCAATCAAAACAATTAGGCATTGGACAAAATCTTTAGCTATTGAACTAGATGTCGTTGGTCTAATTAATCTTCAATTTGCTGTCAAGAGAGATGAAGAAGGCAATGAGATTGTTTATATTATTGAGGCAAATCCAAGGGCTTCAAGAACAGTTCCTTTCGTTTCTAAAGCCACTGGAGTCCCTCTTGCAAAAATTGCTACACAGTTACTTTTAAGTAAAACACTAAAAGATATTGGATTAAATCAAGAACCAATTCCACCACTTCAAGCAATAAAAGAGGCTGTTATGCCTTTTAGACGTTTTCCTGGATCAGACAGTGTTTTGGGACCAGAAATGCGTTCAACTGGTGAGGTGATGGGATCTGCAAAAACTTTTGGAATGGCCTATGCGAAATCAGAACTTGCAGCTGGAGAGGGATTGCCTACTTCCGGTTTTGTTTTCTTATCTACTCATGATCGAGATAAACCTGCATTGATTCCCGTAGCAAAGAAATTAATTGAACTAGGTTTTTCAGTTCTGGCAACATCTGGTACTTCTAAGTATCTCGAAAAATTCGATTTGAAGGTAGAAAGAGTTTTGAAGGTTCATGAAGGAAGACCAAATATTGAGGACATGATTCGTTCTGGAAAGGTTCAGTTGGTAATAAATACTCCTATTGGACGTCAAGCAATTTATGATGATAAATATCTTAGAAAAGCAGCTCTTGACTACTCTGTGCCAACTTTGACAACGTTGAAGGGTGCTAGCGCTGCTGTAAAAGGGATAGAGGCATTGCAGAATCAACTTCTATCAGTTTCAGCCTTACAAGATATTCATTCCTAAGCTTTTTTTACTAATTGTTTAAATTAATAATATTTTGAATTTACATTTAAAATATTATTAATTTTGTTGATTTGATTTACTTAAATTGTTAAATATATATTTTAAATACATTTTTTCTCCTCCTTCTTTATCGCTTTAGGCAAAGCTCTATTACTACCTGATTAAAAATTCACCTTTTTTTCAAATAAAGACATACAATTATGTTCTTGCTTGATAATTGGAATGACCGCAACAGCTTCTTCTTCACCAAAACTAAGAGTTGATACACGCGGAACTAATGAGTTGCCGCCACATTTAGATGAAAACCTTTTAACCCCTCGTTTTTACGTAACCGAATTCAAAAAAGCAGCTAAGACAGAATTAACTGATGCCCGCGAAGAGTTTGAAGCAATGCTTTCAGAAATGAAAGCAGATTATAACTGTACTCATTTTGATAGAAAGGCAAGTTTAGATAGATTGCAAGAATTGCCTCAGAAGGCAAAAGAGACTTACGAGAGTTATTTAGTTAGATCAGTAATATCAGAGTTTTCTGGATTCCTACTCTTTAAGGAGATTTCAAATCGTTTAAAGAAAGAGGGAAATAGAGATCTTGGCAAACTATTTCAGTTTTTAGCTAGAGACGAAGCCAGACATGCAGGTTTTCTTAGCAGAGCATTAGTTGCAGAGGGGATTGAAGTTGATCTCCCTCATTTAGGGGGAAAAAGAGCAGCGACTTGGTTCCCAATTAGTTGGGTAATTTATTCAGTGTATCTTTCAGAAAAAATTGGGTATTGGAGATACATCTTGATGGATAGGCACCTTAAGGCTAATCCAGATCAGGCTTTTGCTCCGCTTTTTGATTTCTTTGAACCATGGTGTCAAGACGAGAACAGACATGGTGATTGTTTTACAGTGATGATGAGATGTTGGCCAGGAATTACCAAAGGATTTAGAGGCAAGTTATTAAGTCGTTTCTTCTTGTGGAGTGTTTTCCTTACTCACACTTTGACAGTTTGTGAAAGAGGTGAGTTTTATGAATTGCTTGGTATTGATCCAAAGGAATTTGATGAGGAAGTTATAAAAAGAACAAATCACACATCTAAAAACGCCTTCCCTTGGGTTTTTAATCTTGATGACAATAAATTTTGGGATTTGAGAAATAAAATTATTGAATCTTTCAGAGCATTTGTAAGTGCTAAAGGTTTAACAAAACCAGTTAAATTTGTTAAATTTGCTACTTTAATATTTAAGCAATTTGCGCTTCCAATGGAGAAGACAAATGCATTGAGATATGATAAAAATGTGAATTTTACGGGTCAAGATATTTTAAATTTTTGGACAGATAAGTAAAACTATTTAGATAAATTAAATATCAAATGGATTGCCGGCTTGTGTCTCCAATCCTTTGAAATATTTTCCAAATTGAGCGTTATATACTTCGTCCTCATCTTGTGTCACGCATTCTAATGGTCCAATAGCTTTTGAAACGCATAACAAACCGTAACCCTTATCCCTCATCTCTTTTGATAGACCAATACAAGCTTGTTGATCCATTTTTCCTGAAATTATTTTAACTGCGCATTCTGAACAACATCCATTTCTGCAAGAGAATGGCAATGTGTCTCCGATAATTTGTCCATGTTCGTCTTTTGATTCAAAATTTCTCAATATGTACTCACCTTCAGGGACATCAAAAGTATATGTTTTTCCCTCCTGTTGATGATGGATAGTTATCTGGTGAATTGGTTTCATTGAATATCTATTTCGGCGGTGTTATATCTCTTCTTTCTGGAGGTTCAGGGGGCTGACTTGCATGTTGCCAAAGCTCTTCAATATCTAATGTTTTGGTTAATCTTTCTCCACCAAATCGAAGTTTTAACCAAGCAATCGTTGTTGAATCTTCCGCTATAACTGCTTCATAACCTTCTTCTTCAGTGATTTTGAATTTGTTAACTAATGAAGAATTTAAGAACCACATAGGATAGTCCGCACCTTTGCGACTCCTTCTCTCATGAAACGATTCTCTTAATTGTCCATTACCCTGTAATTGACCTTCTGGGGCTAGAAGAACATTTAGGGTTTGGGTCTCCGACATTATTTAAGAATCAAAAATGGTCTTGATCTTAGGCGTGATATTTCCTAGGACCTTAATCAGATAACTTTAGTAAAAGGAATTACTTAGACGGAGATAGTTTGATAGATCTTCACAAGATTTTCTTGATTATCTGTAAGTAATATTCCTAATTATTTAAAAGGTCTATATATAAGGTTTTTCTTAATTGATAATTAATTATTTAAGCCTCTTTTTTGGGTGCCTCAGACTTTGCTTTTAGAGCCTCAGCTTCTGCTGCTTTCTTAGCTTCTTCAAAATCAATTCTGTTTTGTAGTTGCCCTGATGCTCTCATCCAATCATTAACACTAGCTTCCTTGCCAGCAGCTTCACATTCCTCTTGATACTTCAAGAATGGATACCAATGATGAGTTGCATTCTTGGAATCTGTAAAATTAGTCAATTTCTTAAGTATTCAATGAATTAATTATCGCATCATATTTTCTTCTTTTGGCAGCATATTAATTTTTTATAGTAATAGTTCAAACCTTTGCAGTACTTATTACTGTTAGTTCGTTTTGAATAGAAATCTGATTTTTATGAAATTAGCTTTTATTGGTCTTGGCGCTATTGGGAAGCCAATGTCTGAGCGTCTTATTGATAATGGATATGATTTGAATTTATTTAAGAGAGATAAACGAAACAATGATGATCAAAAAAAATATTTTGTTGACCCAGTAGAAGCAGCTAAAGACTGTGATGGTCTTTTGATTTGCGTTACTGATGATACTGCGGTTGAATCTGTTCTATTTGGTGATAATGGAGTTTCAGACTCACTAATGCCCAACTCTTTTGTGATTGATTTCTCTACAATAAGTCCTAACAAATCTATTTCCATACATAAAAGATTAGCCAAAAAAAATATCTTTTACGTTGACTGTCCAGTTTCAGGGGGAACAGAGGGAGCTCATAAAGGCTTACTGTCTTTATTTATTGGTGCAAGCAAAAAAGAGTGTTTATCTTTTGAACATATATTTGAAGTCATCGGCAAATCAATTAATTACTTTAATGGCGTAGGTAAAGGTCAACAAGTCAAAGCTCTTAATCAGATATTAGTCGCAGGAACATATGCAGCAGTAGCCGAGGCAATGGAATTAGGAAAATTGCTTGATTTGCCCATGGATGATGTGGTTGCTGCTTTAAAAGTTGGAGCAGCTAATTCATGGCCATTAGAAAATAGATCAAAAGCAATGTTGATTGATGAACATCCATTGGGATTTAAATTAGAGTTGCATCATAAGGATTTATCTATTGCTATTGATCTGGCCAACTCTATCAATATTGATTTGCCAATTGCTTCTAGAGTAAAAGAAATTGAGCAAAGATTGATGCATGATGGTTTAGGTGAATTGGATATTTCTGTACTGCATAGATACATCTCAGGAGCAAAAAAATAAAGCTAGAATGACTGCTAATATTAGATTTATCTATCTTATTTATTTACAAATTGATATCTATATGCTAAGTTAAGAATAAGCTAACAAATTATTTAGATTAAGTTATGAAGCTAGAAAAGCAGCATGCAAAATTAATAAAGTTACAAAGCAAGGCTGAGTCTTGTCTTTCTCGTGATGAGGCTCAGAAGATTATACGTAAAGCCGAAAAAACTCAAATGAAAATCTCTGGCTAATTTTTATTTTTTAGGTTGTTGAATAATATTCCTTCATGTTTTTTAAATTTAATACTCCAAAGATTTGAACATATTGATTTTAATCTTTCTATTAAAGTATCTGTATCTCCACTGTTAATCCAATTAGATTTAATTACTGGAATATTATTATGCATACTTTCAAAACTAATTTCTGCTAGTAATAATCCAGTTTCATCGTTTGATATTTTAAGACTACCTTCAGTAGTTCTTTGAAATATCCTTAGTAATAAATCAAGTATTATCTTTTCGACTTCTTTTTTAGACGATTGACTTAAAGTATCAACTCCAGAAAAAGTTTTTCCTCCAAGAGGCATTAATCTTTTATCATTTTGCTCTGCAAGAGCTATCGCTATTACATATTTTTGTTCATCCATTTAGTTTTAACAACCTATAGATTTTTCACTACTTCATTTTATCGACTATGTAGGCAAAAATGTTTTATCTTAATGTTGAAGCATTTGAAAATTAATTGCACAATAATCCTAGTGACTTGATCGTAGTAGATCAGCTGAGTAAATATTATAGAGTTGCAAACAAACAGCCTGGGTTTAAGGGTACTCTTAAGCATTTTTTCGATCGAAAGACTTATGATGTCCCTGCCGTTACTGATATTAGTTTTAAAATCTCACCTGGAGAGGTAGTCGGATTTCTTGGGGCTAATGGAGCTGGTAAGACCACATTATTGAAAATGATGTGTGGTCTTATTCATCCATCGACAGGGTTAGTTGATGTTGGTGGTTTCTCTCCTCAAAGAAGGCAAACCGCTTTTCTTAAGGAGATAACTTTGGTTATGGGGCAAAAGCAGCAGTTGATTTGGGACCTTCCTCCCATGGATTCTTTGTATGTAAACGCAGCTGTATATGGTTTGTCTGACCACGAAGCAAAAGTAAGAATTAATGAATTGGCAGAGATGCTTGAACTAGGAGACGAACTTACAAGACCTGTAAGAAAGTTGTCGTTAGGACAAAGAATGAAATCTGAAATTCTTGCTTCCTTATTGCATAAACCATCTGTCCTTTTTCTAGATGAACCTACTCTTGGTCTAGATGTAAATGCTCAAGCTAGAGTTCGTAGTTTTTTATCTGAATACAACAAAAGAACTGGTGCGACAATTTTACTAACTAGTCATTACATGGCTGACATAACAGCATTATGTCCAAGAGTTATTTGTATTCATAAAGGTAAGCTTTTTTATGATGGTGACCTTGATTCATTGGCTAATTCATTATCACCCTCAAGAGAGGTAAAAGTTGAATTAAAAAATCCATGTCCAAGTGAACAATTTAAAAAATATGGTGATATTCAAGATTTAAATGATCGTTTTGTATGTTTATTAGTTTCAAGGGATAAATTGACAGATGTAGTAAGCAATCTATTAACTGATTTCGATATTATAGATTTAGAGATTAGTGATCCTCCTATTGATCAATTAATAGGTGAATTATTTATTAGGGGTGAAGTCAATTGAGAATATTTGGATTGTCTTTCAAGGTTGTTAAGACCTTACTTACAACACAATATGCATACATGTTGGAATATCGAATCGAAATAGCTTTGTGGGCTTTATCTGGAGTACTACCATTTATTATGTTTTCTCTTTGGAGTCAAAATGATGTTGGTAATTCATTTGGTCTAAATGATATAGGGTTGGCAAGATATTTTTTAAGTGCCTTTCTAGTTAGGCAATTTTCAGTTGTTTGGGTTGTCTTTTCGTTTGAGGAAGATTCTCTTTCTGGTCGATTATCACCATATCTACTTCAGCCTTTGCACCCTCTTTTGAGATATGTAGCAGCTCACTTGGCAGAGCAGGCAACAAGACTTCCTTTCGCAATAGCCATAGCTATTACTTTTTTTATATTAAATCCATCATCTTTTTGGCTTCCCTCTCTGCCTCAATTTTTTTTGGCTTACTTATCTACTCATTTTGCTTTTACTATCGCTTTCCTTCTTCAAAGTTTAGTCGCTGCACTTTGCTTTTGGACTGAAAAATCTAGTGCTCTTGAGAGATTAATATTTGTTCCTTATCTTTTTCTTTCTGGTTTATTAGTACCTTTATCAGCCTTTCCTTCTAATGTTCTAAAAGTGGCAATGTTAACACCATTTCCTTTTCTAATTAATTTTCCAGCAAAGATTTTATCAGGGATGCCAGTTGATATTTTTAATGGCTTTTTAGCTCAGATTTTGTGGATTTCAATACTGGTACCTTCTGTAAATATTCTTTGGAAACTTGGTGTAAAAAGATATACAGCAATGGGAGCCTAATATGCAGCGTTACTTCAAAACTATTAGATTATTTTGGTCTACAGCATTTGCTTCTCAACTTGAATATCAATTAAATTTTTTGATTGAGTTGCTAGCTATGTTGGGTACTCTTTTGGGAAGTGTATTTATATTATCCCTTTTTTTTACTGGAGGCAGGCAATTAGGAGATTGGACTTGGGAATCAGCTTTAGTTATTCAGGGTGTTTATACCTTTCTTGATGGTTTAACGAATGCTCTTTTACGACCAAATTTAACCGAAATCGTTAATTACGTTAGAGAGGGTACTCTCGATTATGTTTTATTAAAACCAATTGATAGTCAATTTTGGCTATCAGTTAAAAAGTTTTCTTTTGCAGGATTGCCTGAAATTATTTTAGGACTTTCAATTGTTTTTTGGGCGGCTATCCAATCAGGTTCAACTTTTTCACTTCACTCATTATTTGTATTCATTATTTCCTTATTAATTGGTTTTATTATTCTTTATTCTGTTTGGTTCCTAATTGCTGCATCAAGTATTTGGTTTGTTAAGACATGGAATGCTACAGAAGTTCTTAGAGCTTTGTTAGCTGCAGGTAGATACCCTATTTCCGCTTATCCTGTTATTTTGAGATTCATATTTACTTTGGTTTTACCTGTAGCTTTTTTAACCACTTTTCCAGCTGAGGCAATCCTTGGAGAACTTACATTTAACATTTTATTTTTTGGCTTGATATTAAGTAGTTTATTTTTTACTTTTAGCAGACTGTTCTGGAAATTTGCTCTTAAACATTATACTTCTGCCTCAAGTTAATTATTTAATTAATTTCATGAACTATTTTTTCTTTTATCGATATTTATAAATTATGAGCTTATTGTCCAATACCAAAGAATGAATTGAATATGAATAATATACTAAAGACTGAGAGGAATGAAATCCCAAACCAGCAAATTGTTTTTAGAGCAATTCCATAACGAAATTGTCTTTTGACTAATGAGCTATTCATAGTATCCATAGCCATCCAGGCAAATAAAGGAGCTGTCAGGAAACTACCGGTCATAGCACCGAAGACATAGTCTTTAACTCCAATTCCTCCAGATTTGGCAATAAGAAGTGCACAAAGTGATGCAAAAACATGAAAAATGATCCATTTTTTGAGACGTTTTTTTTCACTCAAAGTAGAATTATTTCCCTTGTCTGAGCGAGTTATCAAACCATGAGCTGATGAGATGCTCCTGGGATATGCATCTAGACATGTAAGCGTGGTGCTAAACATTGCAGCAAAAGCTGCAGGTACAATGATCCACTTTGCCCACCCACCAATGGATTCTGTATACAAGCGGATTAAATTCTGAGCAAAACTAACTCCTGATCCTGTAAGCATTTCATCGCCAGTGCCATACATTGTATATGCACCAAGAATTAGAAAGAAAACCGCAGTTAAAACAGTGATGAAATATCCAAGATTGAAATCGAATTCTGCTTCTTTTAATGTAGCGGTGTGATCCGTCTCTTTGGCCCTTGAAAACATCCATAGTGATGGCCATATACAAAGTTCTACTGGACCAGGCATCCAACCCATAAGAGGAATTAGAAAACCAAGGTTTGAGAGAGTCCACGGCGAGGGACTGCTATTCAAGAATGAAATATTGATATCTCCAGCAGGGCCTTTAATAAGTAAAGATATAACAGCAAAAAATGTTAATACTGTAAGCAAAAACACAAGAATTTTAGATATACTGTCAAGGGCTTTATATTGGCCTATAAATAATATTAATGAACAGACTATTAATATCCCTATGGCTAAATCTAGAGGAGGGAAGGATGAAAATATTACTATATTTTTTAAAAGGAGACCTGTAACAAAACTCACTGCAGAAATTGTAAAGGTTCCAGTAATTAATCCAACAATTAAATATATAGGTAAATAAAATTTATTACGTTTTTGAAATCCCTCTAAAAGTGATAGTCCTGTAACAGCTGTAAATCTTGTTCCGACAAGTAAAAATGGATATTTAACTAGGTTTGTTAATAAGATAAGTCCAATAAGCGAAAATCCAAATTTTGCTCCTGCTGTAGTAGATGACATCAGGTGAGATCCACCTATGCATGCTGCTGCTAAAAGGATTCCAGGGCCAAGACTTTTTCTATAACCAAGGGATTTACGTGAGACTACTTTTTCCATTTATTTGGGAAGTTATTTTTATTTTTGCAATAAAAATAATTTTTTCAATTTAAGTACATAAAGATTATTATTTTATAGTTAGATATCTTTTTATTAAATTGTCTTTTTATAAATCCTATTTATTGCATAAAGTCTATATACTTTGATTAATGACTAAATCCGTTAATCTATATTTAGCATCAGGTGTAAGTGAAGGAGTTGGTTTTTGGGTTATTAATTTTACTGAGGAGGAGAATATTTTTAATTCTCTTGGAAGTAAATTACTGGAGTGCTATAGAAAAGAATTATTTGGTCTTGATGGAGCAATTGAAGTTAAGGATTCAATTAATACAACATTAGATATTCTATGTTTAAATTCTATATATGATAAATATAAATTAGATAATTACAATACAGGTTATTCTTCCGAGATTCCAATTAATCTAATTGAGGATATCTTTGATCTATGGGCATATAATTATAATAATAAAACTCTATGGAAAAAATATATTGGCTTATTGAGCTTACGAAAAAAAATCAAAACGAATAATAATTATATTAATATAGGATTAAAAGGTGATACTTATGAATTTGCTACTAAATTAGATGCCCTATTGAGTTTTAGGCCAATTAATTCGAAAAATAGACTAGATAAATCGAATGATTTAATGTGGTGAATATTGATTATAATCGAGATTTATAATATAAATCTCGATCTTTATTTGCTTTATTAATACTCTCCCAAGGGAAAATAATCCATTCATTATCTTTTATATATTTATAGGAGTTCCACCAAGTCGGTTTTTTTTTGCTAACCCAAACATGAGTTTCTGAACCTTTTAAGTATTTTATTTTCTCAAGAGTATACCCAGTATCATAGATATCATCAACTATGAGTGAATTATTTTTAGGCTCATCTAATAAAGGCAGTTCAAGTGAATGACTTAATGCAACTGCAAGACATAAACCTCCCCTAGGGAATCCATAAACTCCTTCAAAATTTTTGTTTTGGCATTTCTTATATATTGAATTTATACATTCATCAAATTCTATCCAGCTTAACTGATTCATTTATAGGTTATAAATATGTTTGCTTTCCTTTTAAGATATAAATTCTAAAACTTCCTAGATAAACTGTAGTAGCCCATAAAGCCACCAATAGTAAGTATTCCAGCGATTGGAGCCGATAGATTTAATGGCGTTGCCCAATCATGAACCATCAATGAAGCTAACATAAGTAACGATTAAAAGATAATTATCAAAATACTACAACCAATATAGATTTGTTATTTTAGTTAGCAATAATTCACAACTATATAAAATTATTAATTCATTCAAAAACAATTGTATATCAAATATAAATATTATATAGATATAAATATATTTAATTTATGTTCATCTATGAATCATTTTTATTATTGCTCTCAAAAAAATTACTTACTTGTGCATATATTTTTCCAAATAGCCATGAAATAACAAAAAGACCAACAATTCCTAAAATTATTGTTATTGCTGATATCCCTGCATCATTTGGACCATAATTTATCGCTGGGTCAAATCCTTCCACGATGATTTAAATTCGATTTACCTTATATTAATATTCTTTTGATTAAATTTCTGAATTTTAACTTTTTTGAAATCTGAATATATCATAATACCTATCATTAGACTATGTATAATAAATATAAGCTTAAATAATATTTATGAAGTGGGAATATCATGTAGTGCATCTCAATGTAGAAGATTCGTCAAGTAAAAACGAGGAATCGAGCAATCCAAAGGCTGCAAGCGAAAAACTTAAAGGTTCACTCAGTCCAGATTTTCTTAAAGATCAATTTCCCGAACAATATCAGGAAAATGAAGCTTCCGAACATCCTGCTGTTCAACTAAGTAAATTTCTAAATAAAAAGGGACTTGAAAGATGGGAACTATCAGAAACAATTAAAATTGGCAAAATGTTATTTCTTATTATGAAACGGCAAGTTGAATAGGAGTTAAAAAATATCTTTTAGAGTAAATATTAACCAGTTAAATAGATTTATTGGATTTGTGATCGTTTTAATATTCCTATTTCCATTTATTTCGTAATTAATTTTATATATTCCTAGTATATTATCAATACTTTTATGATTATAATATTTTTTAGAGTCTTCAATCTTATACTCTCTTTTTGTTTGTTCATTTAATTCTGAGTTGAAAATCCATATCTTTATATTATTTTCAGTCATTAAAACATATCCAATATCCATACCATCTGTCATTTTATAATCTACAATTTTTGCATCTATCAGTTGCGGTAAGGCATCAAATAATTTGTTTTGTAGTAGATTTTCTATTTTAGACTTATCTACTTTTATCTTTGCCCCAATTGGTATTAGAGGATTTACTTCCATTATGAATAACTTTAGATTTCACTAAATTAACATATTTTAGGAATCAATGAATTTACAATCCATCTACTTTTAATTTCTTTATCTCTTGGAAAGCCTATCTGAGGTTTTTTTCTTTATTTAATTATTTCAAAAACCTTTCGATTCTCTTTCGTTTTCCTTTGTGTTCTTGTCTACACCTTCTTTTTTTAGATAATTAACCTTTACATAATTAATTCCTATTATAGTTAGTCTTACAAAGACAAAAGCAGTAGCTATGAATCCAATTAAGATAAAAGTAGACAGTAGAGTAGATCCTAGATCTATTTCAGATAATTTGAGCATGTGAATAATCTCTATAAATTTATTTCATCTTTTATAAATCGAATTTTAATTCAAATTCAAATTCTATATAAATTTTAATTTATATTGGTTACAAGACATCCGTAGAAAAATTTTTCAAATGGATGCATAACTGAAATAGGAATATAAATTGAAAATGAATCAAACTCAATTTAAAATCCCACTTTCAAGCTTAAGACCTTACACAGTTCATTATAGGAACTGCGATAATCAGCGTCTTGAGAATTGCTTTTATGCATGTGATGCATATGAAGCAAGATTACTTGCTATGGAATTTAATAGATATATTCATGAGCACCCAAATTGTATTGACCTAATTAGAAGAGAAATGATTAAGAATATTTAGATCAATTGTTAAAAGATTATTTTGTATAAAATATAACTTTTATATTTATATGATAAGCAATGATATTTCTTCTCAAATCTTTTTGGGATTTGTATCACTTTTTTCTAACTTCATTTCTGCTCTATCTGGAGGTGGCGCAGGCTTAATACAACTTCCAGCGCTTTTGTTTTTTGGGTTACCTTTTTCAAAAGCTTTAGCAACACATAAAGTTGCTAGTGTTGCACTAGGTTTTGGTGCTTCAATCCCACACTACAAGAAAAATAACTTACAAATAAAATACGCCTTTTTGATATTAATTTCGGGAATACCTGGTGTTTTATTAGGCGCCTATACTTCATCCATTTTACCTAATAATTTTTCAACTACATTATTAGGTCTTTTGACTTTAATTCTAAGTTTTTACTCTATAAAGCAGAAAAAACTTGGCAGTTCAAGTCAAAAACTTCCTATTAATAATTTAAGGATTCTGATTGGCTCACTTGGTCTTTTTATCATTGGTTTCCTTAATGGGTATCTTTCTTCTGGTACTGGATTATTTGTAACGATTTGGATGATAACAATATTTGATTTATCTTTTTCTGTCGCAGTTGCATATACCTTGATTTTTGTTGGAATTTTTTGGAATGTTATTGGAGCCTTTTCTTTAGGATTGACAGGAAATATTATTTGGAGATATATACCCGTTTTGATTATTGGTTCAACTTTAGGTGGCTATTTTGGAGCTTATTTTTCAATAATTAAAGGATCCAGATTTATCAAAACCGTTTTTGAATTAACTTCTTTTTCTGTTGGAATTTCATTACTTATTAAAGCTTTTTTATGAGTAGTTAATATTTTCGAATTTTTTTATACCGAACCTGCTTTTTCTAATTCATCTTGCAATTTACTCTCACAGTCTAAAACTCTTGCCCAGCATGGCAATTGCTGCTTGACTGGTGATTCAAGGAATTTGTTTATTGCAGGTCTTAAAAGTTTTCCAAAAGTATGAACTGCTAGTTCTTCTTTATGTCGGCTATAGGGCAACTGATTAACTGAGGAATCTAAACTAAATTGTTTAACTCTGTCTTCTCCTGCTCTTCTATATAAAACCTCCAAGTTAGCTAATTGGGAACTAGTAAGTGTTCTCGCTTCATGCTCCATTAACCCTCTTAAAACACTGGAAAGAATTTCTGTAGACATTTTCTGGAGACCTTCATTAGCCTTTGAACCTATTTCTTTGTGCTTATGGTCAAAAATACCCAAATCCACTTGTGCAATTCTGGAAATTCTTACGTTTTTATAAACCTCTGAGAGAAGCCCTATCTCTAACCCCCAGTCACATGGGATTCTTAAATTCATTGCTAAGTCTGTAGTAAATGCAAACTCTCCAGCTAATGGATATCTAAAAGATTGTAAATATTGGAGGAATGGTGCATTACCCATCAATTGTTCCAAACTTGATAGAAGAGGGCCTACAAATAATCTCGTAGCTCTCCCTTGAAGTGCATTTGTCTCAAGAGATAGGCGACTGTAAAAAGCTTTTACATAAGAAATTCCATTTGATTTTTCTAGTAAAGGGCCCAACATTCTTGCTGGATAATTAGAGTTGAATGTTCTGATATCAGCATCGAAAAGTGCTACGACTTCTGAACTTTTAGTGGCAACACCAACTCCTTGCCAGACGGCCCATCCTTTTCCTGGAACACCTAAGAGATCTAGTCCATTCTTTTCTTGATCTTTTAGTAATTCAATAACTTTTGGGCTATTAGTCCATTGCACGTGAACCGGATATGGCATTTCTTTGAAGAAATCTCTTGCCTTTGCTACCTCGTCGCGATTACTCGCCGATAAGGCTATGACTAGCTGATTTAAATTTTTTAATTCTTTTAAAGTACTTCTAATGAGTTTTAATGCGGGTCTACTGAATTCATCGAATAGGCATGGAATAAGTATTGATGTTGGCCGTTTTAAGAGGTCATTATTTAGTTGAGATACAGGATCTTTTGCTAGTCCGTACTCATGAATAGTTGTGATTAAACCCTGCTGAAAGTCCATTCAAGAAAAAAGTTTTACAGATTCAAGGTGGGAGCTACGATGAGGTAGAGAAGATTTTTTCCCTTTAAAGAGTGTCTGAGTTGGATAGTGAATTAGATGAACTGAGATTGTCTCTCAGAGAAATTTATCCCGAGCACTCTGAACAAGAAATCAATTCAGTGTGGTCACAATTGTTGCAGATTCTGGATCCATTTCGTGTTAAGAACGACACTAATGAATTAGAGATCGAATCAATTTGGGATTCTTCTAGCGTTGTTTTGATTACTTATCCAGATTCAATTTATAGGAAAGATGAATCAACTTTAAAAACATTAACTGAATTCGTAAAAAATAGATTCAGTGGACTTTCCTCAGTAATACATGTTTTACCATTTCTACCTTCTACAAGTGACGGTGGATTCGCTGTTTCTAATCATGAAAAAATCGAAGATTCCTTTGGAAATTGGAATGATTTAAAGGATTTATCAAGCAACCATAAAATAATGGCAGATCTTGTCTTAAATCATGTCTCTTCTTCTCATCCATGGGTGCATCAATTTATAAAATCAGAGGATCCTGGTTCGTCCTATATTGTGGCTCCTACTGATACTCATGTTTGGGAGAAAGTTATACGACCCAGGAATTCATCTCTCTTCACTAACATCCATACTAATCAAGGCTTTAAGAATGTTTGGACAACATTTGGGCCAGATCAGATTGATGTTAATTGGAGAAATCCTCATATATTTTTAGAGTTTTTGAAATTATTAGTCAGATATATAAATAATGGAGCCCAATGGATTCGACTTGATGCAATTGCTTTTATTTGGAAGGAACCACATACTACTTGTTTACATTTAGGCCCAGTACACTTAATAGTTAAGCTTCTTAATAAATGCCTGAAGATTATTAAACCTACGGCTGTATTAATCACTGAGACTAATGTTCCGGAGAAAGAAAATCTTTCTTATTTGATTCAAGGTGATGAAGCGAATCTTGCATATAACTTTACTCTACCTCCTTTATTATTAGAAGCTATTTATACGGGCAAAACAGATTTATTGAATAATTGGTTATCTAATTGGAATGAAATGCCAAAGTATACATCTCTCCTTAATTTCACTTCTTCACATGATGGTATTGGATTAAGAGCATTAGAAGGAATTATGGACGATCAGAGAGTCCATAATCTCTTGGTCGAATCAGAGAAGCGCGGAGGATTAGTAAGTCATCGTCGCCTTTCAAATGGTGATGATCAACCATATGAATTAAATATTAGTTGGTGGAGCGCTATGTCTCATGATGGATCTGATATTACGGTATTTCAATTTGAACGTTTTTTACTGAGTCAGGTTTTCACGTTATCTTTAAAAGGTGTACCAGCTTTTTATCTTCCATCTATATTAGCTTCTCCTAATGATCTTGATTCTTTTAGGAAAACAGGGCAAAGAAGAGATTTAAATCGAGAGAAATTCGAAGCGGGTAAATTACTTGAGTTACTTAAAAACTTTGATTCTCCAGCCAGTAAGAATATTTCATATCTCACTCATATAGTTAAAGTTAGATCAAGACTTAAGGCATTTCATCCCGAGGCGAGTATGAAATGTATTCCTAGTAGTATTGATAATTGTATTATTATTCAAAGAGGTTTAGATGACGAAAGTGTATATGTCTTTTGTAATATGTCTAATAAATATTTAAATATTTCTCCTTTAAATCAACCTGATTTATCCCAATCATTTTCGAATAAACGTTTATTGGATAATATTACAGGTAATCATTTTAATACTGATATATTTACACTTAATCCTTATCAAGTAGTTTGGTTTTCTCTAACTGATTAGTCTTATGAAGAATAATTCTAAATTTTGGGTTGTTACCGATCTTGATGGAACATTAATGGATGAGAACTATGACATTTCTCCTGCAAAGAAAACGTTAAATATGTTGTCAGAACTTTCTATTCCCGTTATCCCTTGTACAAGTAAAACTGCCTCTGAGGTTAGATATTTTAGAAAAGAGAATGGACTGTCAGATCCTTTTATTGTCGAGAATGGAGCTGCTATTTATGGGACTAATATAAATAAGATTTCTGAATGGGAATTGATTTTAGGTAAAAGTTATAAGGAATTAAGATTTATATTAAAGAGTTTATCTAAAGAAATTAACTATAACTTAATTCCTTTAAATGATTTAAGTTATAATCAAATATTTGAACTTACTGGTTTATCCGAACATGGTATTATTAGAGCTTTAGATAGGCAGTGGAGTGTTCCATTTTTAAATCCTCCTGATGATATTTTTGAAAAAGTAAAGCTTATTTGTGATTCTTATAATGTTCATGTGTTCAAGGGGAACCGTATGAGTCATTTGCTTTCAAAAGAAAGTCACAAAGGTCAAGCCGTTAATAAATTAAAGATTCATTTACAGAACCTGGATGTAATGATTATCGCACTAGGTGATTCTCAAAATGACCTTCCTTTACTTGAATGTGCTGATATCTCTATTGTTATTCCTGGTAAAAATGGTCCAAATAAGTATTTACAGCATGGTATTGATAATGGTTCTTTTTTATTAGCCAATGCTCCTCATGCACAGGGTTGGTCAAATAGTGTTGAAGAAGTCATTAATAGCTTTAAGTGATTATGATAGAAAGAGATATTAACCTTGATTTTAATAATATTTTTCCTAAGAATATTACGGATGATTTCCTTTTTCCTATTGATAGTTATCGTTTATTTCTTGAGAGTCTATCTATTAATCCTACCCTCTTTTTTCATAAGTGGTCTAATGTAAATATGATTGCTGTTACTGACAAATATTGGAAACAAAATACTAAATCTGATTGGAAATGGTCTTTAACATTTCCATTCTTTTCAATTTTAGAAAATTATAGTCATTCTATTGATAATCCAATAGTAATAGGCTTCTCTGGTCTTCCTGGGTCTGGGAAGTCTACTTTAGGCTTTTGGATAGACAGTGTTGCGAGAGAATTATCTTTAGATATTAAAGTTATCTCTTTAGACGATTTTTATTTACCTGGCCATGAAATGGATTTTGCGATGAAGGGTAATCCATGGAATGTTCCTAGAGGTTTTCCAGGTAGTCATTCTTTAGATTTATTGCACCAATCATTAGATACTTTTTTAAAAACTGGGATTTTGAGCAGTCCTACTTTTGATAAGTCTTTAAGAGATGGGAAAGGAGATAGGTCAGGATGGTGTGAATTGAGATCAAAAATTTTAATATTAGAGGGATGGTTTGTTGGATGCGAACCTGTTTTAGATTTATTTAAAATAGATAATTTAGCTGAGGATGAATTCAATTTGTCATTGAGTCAGGCTGAAAAAGATTATCGTATTTTGATTCAAGATTCACTCTTAGAATACAATAAAATATGGAAAAAATTTAATAAAATTTGGCATCTTAAATCTTCTGACTTTGATAACACAATTCTATGGAAATCTCAACAAGAAAATGAAATGATAAAATTAAAAGGTTCGGGGTTGCAAGGTAATAATTTAAGTAATTTTATACGCATGATTCAAACTTCTATTCCACAGCAATCTTTATCTTTTATTAATTCAGACACGACAATTGAAATCAATCAACATCGTCGTATTGAAAAACTTAATACAACTGAATACCATTTTTAATATAATTTAAAGTCTATTAAGTACAATCTATTATAAAGGTTATTAATTTTTAAAAGTTTTATCTTTTGTTAAACTTTTATCTTTTACGCAATTTACACTCTATGATTATTAAATATATCTTACAAATTCATATAATATGGCTTCATATGTCTATTTAATTAAAAACGGTGATTTATTCAATATTGGTTTTACTAACAATCTCGAACGAACTAGAATAGATTTAAGACCTGGTGAACTGGTTGCCTTTTTAATTACTGAAAAACCTGAAATACTGATTAAAAATCTTAGAAAAAAATATGTTGATAACAGATTACCTGGTTCAGACTATTATAGACTTGCAAACTCACAAGTCAATGAATGTAAGTCTTTTCTAGAAACCGATGGATCGAATAATTATTTTCAACCATTTCTCAAGGGCCCAAGCTTATTTACATTTTTTATTCTTTCTTGGCTTGCACTAACGTATCTCATAATTCAATTTGCAGTAGATCCTATATTTAGTAGGTTTAGTTAATACTAACTTTTTGGGCCAATAGATTAATTATTTATATAGATTTTGGATTACAAAAAATTAATTCTCTTGTTAGATTATGTGTAAATAAATTGATTCAATTAAAATGAATTTGTCTAATTTTTTGATTTTTGTAGCAGTACCATTTGTTATCTCAGCGGTTTTTTTTGGTACTAAGAATGGATATTATAATAGCGATGATTATGAAGGAGATGGATGTGCTCATGATGTTCAGAGATGATCATTTCCAGTTTGATTTTTAACTAACCTTAAGATAATTTTTTAATTTTTTATATTTTTTATGCATGTCCATTTGTTATCAAATTGCCAGACTGGTTTGTAGATATCCTCTTCTATTTTCTTCCCAGCTTCAATACACATTTTTTCGGTCCCAATTGGAATAGCGAATAATGATGGACTTGTTATTCCACTTACCTGTGGTTTGCCTCCAGGACCTTGTCTATAGCTACCTATTACTAACCAGTAATCTGCTTTAGCTTTCCCTTGTAAACCAGCTAAGGAAGCTAATACAAGTATTAATGAGAATATAATTTTTTTACTCATGATTTATTTTTGAATTTATATCTATACTAATTGAAAATTTCCAGTAAACTTGCGAGTTTGTGTTTTTATTATTTTCTAAATATGCCTGAAGAAATTACTCCTTATGTATTTATTTACGTTAAATCAATTTTTTTAGGCATTATTCAAGGTTTTACTGAGTTTTTTCCAATTAGTAGTACAGCTCATTTAAAAGTTGTGCCTTATTTTTTGGGATGGAGTGATCCTGGTTCATCTTTTTCCGCCTCTATACAATTAGGAAGCGCAGTTGCTATTGTTTATTACTTTCGAAATCAGATTACTTTAATTATTAGTTCCTTTTTTTCGATTTTTAGTCATCGTAAAGTGTTCAAAGATGAAAACACAAGACTATCTATTTTTATCTTCGTAGCCAGCATCCCAATTTGTATTTTTGGTTTTCTTATTAAATTATATTGGCCCAATTACTCAGATTCGAGTTTCAGAGGTCTTTTGTCCATAGCTATCACTTCAATTATTATGGCAATTTTGCTCGCTCTTTCGGAAATCTATGGTAATAAAAAAAAATTATTTGAGGATATTAATTTAAACGATGTTTTTTTACTAGGCCTCGCTCAATCTTTAGCACTTTTCCCTGGTGTCTCAAGGTCTGGTATAACTTTGACCTCAGCATTGTTTTCTGGTATTGAAAGAAAAACGGGAGCTAGACTTTCTTTTCTAGTTGGTATTCCAGCTATTTCTCTTTCAGGACTTGTAGAATTGATAACTTTATTTAGATCTTTATCTGTAATAGATATTTTGCCTACAATTATTGGAATCATATCATCTTTCTTTTCTTCGATAATAGCCATTGATTTGTTTCTTAAGTTTTTAGATAAAAATAATACTTTTGTTTTTGTGTATTATCGATTAGCTTTTGGTGCTTTTATATTATCAGCTTTGTAAATATTAGTTTTCTATATCATTTTGTTTGGTTTTGATTTATAGTATTTAATTGATTGAAATGAGATCTTTGACTAGTTTATTCATTGTTGCTTTTGGGGAGATTGATATACCTCCATTACTCTTTGCCTTAATTATTTTTTTAACTCTTTTTGTTTTTTTATCTGTTCTGATCAGTACAGCGAAATTAATCCAATCGTTAGTTAAGGACTCTGATTAGTAATTCGATAGATTTTATCGGAACGGCGGGATTTGAACCCACGACCCCCACTACCCCAAAGTGGTGCGCTACCAAGCTGCGCTACGTCCCGCTTTTTCAAATTATCACAAGGTCCTGCGTGTATTTTATATTTTTAATGATTTCCATTTAATTCTCTTCTTAGACTTTTTATTTATTCTTCTAATGAGTGAATTCCTATTTTCATTAGAATATCCATGAATAGATAAACTTTTGGCCATTAATCTTAACTCGTATATATTCATCTTTGAGAGTTTCAATTCAGTATCGTTTTCCCAGGCATCCCCCTCACTTGGTAAAATACCTTTATGTTGTGATAGATCAATTGAATAGATTAACTCAGCAAAGTATTCTGGAATAATTACAATTAAAATTGCAAGAATATTATATAAGTTTATCCGAGCTCTCTCTAAATTTTTTTCTAATTTATTATTTTTCATATTTTTTAAGGAATATAATCCAAATTAAAATATATTTTTTTAGCTTGGATTTGCAAGTTCAGTATTAAAAGAACTGTCCATCCATTGAATTGTTCTTTCTTGCTCAATTTTCTCAGATTTGAAACTAAACGCTAAGAAGAATACTAACAACAATGTAGCTAATATAATTAGTAAAATAGTTCTATCTGGTAATTGATCATTCATTATTAATTAGATTCAATAGGTGTATTCTCTCCTCTAAGAATACAATGACTTATATCCCAATTATAATTGGACCAGATCCTTTCGTTCAGTTTAAAGTTTGCTCCATTAAAATTTTTAAATGTTACCTTTGTAGGCATAGCAGAGCAATATGGTCTGCTACCAGGCTTTGCTAAATATTGTTGATGATAGTCTTCTGCAAAATAAAATTTAATATTATTTTTAATCTCAGTAGTAATTTCTTCAAAACCATTGTTTTGTAGTTCTTTTTGATAACTATTTTTACTTTCTATTGCTTTACCGAATTGATCTTCACTTGTCGTATAAATAGCAGATCTGTATTGGCTTCCCCTATCGTTCCCCTGACGATTGCCTTGAGTTGGATCATGGCATTCCCAAAATAATTTGAGTAGGTCGCTTATATCAATTTCATTATTATTCCAAACTACTCTTACGACTTCTGTATGACCTGTTAGGCCTGAACATACTTCTCTATAGTTTGGGCTTTCCTTTTCACCGCCGGCGTATCCTACGGCAGTTGATATGACACCTGGCAGCCTCCAGAAACCTTTCTCTGCGCCCCAAAAGCAGCCACATCCAAAAAGTATTTCTTGCTCATTGCTTTTTAGCTTTGCTGTTAGATCATTTTTTAATATTGTATGTAGCACTATCTTCTTAGGTTCTTCTATAGTTTTATCAGCATAGAGCTTATCAATTAATATTGCTAAATATTCAGCTATCTTTTTAATCATAACTTTAATTTATAGTTTCTATTTTTATATGATTTATTAGTGTAGTAACAAATGCAAATAATAAGAAAGGTAGGCTTAATACAAGTATTAACCCTACGCCTAAAAGAGCAAATATTGGTCTTGATGAGCCCATTAGTGCAAGACCTGCAGCAAGACTTACAAAGATTACACCCATCCAAGCAAGGATCTGAATGTAAATATCACCAAATTCAAGGTCACAAATAAGTTTATATTTTGTTAGATTGCTCATAATTTCATAATGAACATAATTGTTTTTCTAGCTTATATCTAATTTATATCGATTTGATTAAAAAATTTTAATAAGTAATGATTAATCATTTGAGTTTAATTGCTCTTTTGCTTTTTCTCTCTCCCACATGCTTTTATACAAACCGTCTTTTTTAATTAAGAATTGATGAGTTCCCTCTTGTACAATTTTTCCTTCATTCATTACTAATATTCGATCACAAGCAGCAGCAGCTGATAATTGATGACTAATCATTAATACCGTCTTACTATATTGATTTTTTATTGTTTGAAGTATTGCTGAAGCTGTCTTATTGTCCACGCTTGCTAGGGCATCATCAAGAACAATTATTTTTGAATCTACTAACAGTGCTCTACTTAAAGCAGTTCGTTGTCTTTGTCCACCACTAAGAGTTATACCTCTTTCACCGACAAGTGTTTTAAGACCATCTGGAAAACCTTTAATGTCATCTGTCATTCGCGCCTCAAAGGCTGATTCCTGTACTTTTTCCATGGACGCTTCTGGATTCCCATATTTAATATTCTCTGAAAGTGTTTCTGTAAAAAGGTATCCCTCTTGAGGCACCAAAGCTATATTGCTTCTTAACTGTTTTAGCTTTAGGTCCATCACATCATTGTCGTCTAAAAACAATGTTCCTTCATCTATTTTTATCATTCTTCCTAAAGCTCTTGCCAATGTTGTTTTACCACAACCCACAGGCCCTACTAAGGCAACTATCTCTCCAGGGTTTAATTTAAATGAAATTTCATCAAGTATTTTCCTTGGAGAATCTTCATACTGTATTGATAGATTTCTTGCCTCTAACTTCCCTAAAATAGGTTTAGTTATATTTACAGTATTATCCTTATCTTTAATTGTTGGTTCATGATTTAATATCTCTTCTACTCTCTCTAAACTCACCTGACCTAATTGAAAAGTATTTAATGTAAACCCTAATAAAGCTGTTGGAAAAACAAGTCTCTCTACATAAAGAATTAATGCAACTAATCCTCCTACGGTAAGACTACCATTGCTTAATTTCCCACTCCCTATAGCTATAAGTAGAAGTAAAGAAATCGAGGATAAACCTTGAAGTAATGGGAATAATGTACTTGCAGTTCTTGCAAGGTTGATTGCAGCATCTCTATATCTAATGTTTAATTTGTTGAAAGCATTTTGTTCAGCTTGTTCTTGTCCATAAATTTTTATAGCACTTATACCAGATAGATCTTCTTGGATTAATTCACTTAATTCTGAGAGTGCTTCTTGTTGCTTTTTTCTTTGTTTTACCATTCTTCCACCGAATAATCCCACAGTGCCCAATAAAACTGGATAGACAGAAATTGCAAAAAAAGTTAGAAGTGGGTCAATTGAAAGCATTGCTGGCAATGTGAAGGTGTAAGCCAACAATGTATTTGTAAGACTAAGAACCGTAAAACCAAGCAATCTTCGAATGTTTTCTAAATCGCTAGTAGCTCTTGTTATGACTTCTCCAGTCCCGATGGTTTGAACCCATCCGGGATCTTGTTCCAACATGTGATCAAATAATTTTTGTCTTAATGAAACTTCTACTTGTCTACCAACTCCAAATACGAGTTGCCGAGATATCAATCTTGCTCCCCCCATCACTGTTGCCAAGAGTATTAACCATGTCGACTTATTTAAGACGTATGTAAATGTAAATCCTGCTTTTAGATCATCAACGATATTCCTAACTTCCATTGGAATTGCAACGCTTAAAATATTTACAAATATCAGACATAAAGCGCCTATTATTAGCGCCTTCTTGTGTGGCCTCAAATAGTTTTTAACTAGATCTAGTCTTAATGCAGCCATTCTTTTATTAATATGCACACTAACCTAGGCAATATAAGCCCATGGACGTGAGCAAAATCCAATTTAATTGATTTATGAACGAGGCCCAAAATCACCCTCTGTATTCAACAGATAGAGAAAATCTTGATCGTTTATGTTCTATTGATTCACCAACTTCTAACAATTTTGTTGAACTAGCTAGATTAATCATTCGCTATCAAGATTTTAAAGGAGCTGAAGATCTTAATTCTGACATGGAAAAATTATTAAAAAAATGGGACATTTCTCGTCACAAATTAGAGGCAATAACAAGAAAACTTTGGTCAGATGGATTTCGTCCTACAAGTCATTCAAGTCCTGATAACGTTGGTTCTGGATTTGATACGTCAGATTCGTCTCAAGCTTAATGTTAGGAAATTATTTTTTTATTTAAACAACTTATATAGTTGATATATTAATGATTAAGTTATAAAAAATATTCAGCTGAGAATGCTTAGCATTCAGGCACTTTCTGATACATGACAAACTTAAATCCTATATCTTTTTCATTAATTCTTGAATTACTTCTTTCAGCTAATGATTTAACTGTAGAGCAATCTAGTTATTTAATGAATTCATGGATCGAAAATAAAATTGAGCCAGTTCAAACGGGGGCATTGTTAGCTGCATTTAGAGCAAAGGGGGTTTCTGGTAATGAACTTTCGGCAATGGCAAAAATTCTTCAAAATGCCTCAAAAACGCCATTAGATCAACCCCTTTTTGATTTGGTTGATACCTGTGGAACTGGTGGAGATGGGGCTAACACGTTCAATATTTCTACAGCAGTTGCTTTTGTCTCAGCTGCTTTAGGGGTAAAAATTGCTAAACATGGCAATCGAAGTGCAAGTGGCAAGGTTGGTTCAGCTGATGTACTAGAAAATTTAGGATTGCCTTTAGATGTTTCTTCAGAAAAAATAGTTCAAGCTTTAAAGAATTTGGGCATTACATTTCTTTTTGCTCCTTCTTGGCATCCTTCACTGGTAAATCTTGCTCCCTTAAGAAAAAGCTTAGGGGTTAGAACCATTTTTAATTTACTGGGTCCATTGGTTAACCCCCTTAGACCCAAGTCACAAGTATTGGGAGTAGCTAAAGCTGATTTGCTTGATCCAATATCCATCGCTTTAAAAGGTATGGGTCTTAAAAGGGCTGTGGTGGTTCATGGCGCAGGTGGACTTGATGAGGCTTCACTGGCTGGGCCTAATCAATTTCGTTTCTTAGACAAGGATGGTATTAGATCTGAAATTATTAACCCTAGTGATTTTGGACTTACTGAAATCTCTAATGAAAGTTTGAAAGGAGATGATTTGAAAACTAATTCACAAATTCTAATGTCTTTACTTAAAGGAGAAGGCAATAAATATCACAAAGAAGTCGTAGCATTAAATACTGCTCTTGTTTTATGGGTGTCGGGAGCTGAGGATGATTTGTCTTTAGGTGTCAAACGATCATTAGATTGTTTGAATACAGATAAATCATGGCTTCTTTTCGAACAGTTAAGAGATTTTTTAGCCATCTAATTCTTTTAACCTGATAAATCCTATTTCTTATGATTTTTGATAATGATAGCTCCGCAATATTGTTATTGGAGGATGGTACTTATTTTGAAGGAATATCTTTTGGTGCAGTAGGGACTATTTGTGGTGAAGTCGTATTTAATACTGGTATGACTGGTTATCAGGAGGTAATAACTGATCCAAGTTACTATGGACAGCTTATTACTTTTACCTACCCAGAGATTGGAAATACTGGAGTCAATTCCGAGGATAGTGAATCATCACATCCTTCAGTAAAAGGTGTGATAGCTCGTCAAGTCTCAGAAATGTCTAGTAACTGGAGACATGAAATTTCTTTTGATAAATGGCTAAAGGATGAAAATGTTGTTGGAATTCGTGGAATAGATACAAGAGCACTTGTTAGACATTTAAGAGAGTCTGGTTCATTGAATGGAATTATTTCATCAGACTCAAACGCTTCAATAGCTCAATTATTTGCACTTCTACAAAAATCACCTTCAATGAGTGGTCTGAATCTTGTCAATAAAGTTACAACCAAAAGCTCTTTTAAAGTTAATTCAAGTTGTCCGGTTTCATTTGATAAGAGAATTAAAAATATTCAAACAATTCCATATAATGTTGTTGCTATAGATTTTGGGATAAAGAAATCGATATTAGATCGACTAGTTGCTCATGGTTGTGAAGTAACTGTCTTGCCTGCAGATGCGGAAATATCTGATGTTCTGGCTTTATCACCAGAAGGTGTTTTCCTTTCCAATGGCCCTGGTGATCCATCTACAGTTAATACTGGTATTAATCTTGTTAAAAATTTAATTGAATACAAAAAACTACCTTTATTTGGAATCTGCTTAGGGCATCAGATCCTTGGATTAGCTTTGGGTGGGAAAACTTTTAAACTTCCTTATGGGCATAGAGGATTAAATCATCCATGTGGATTGAATGGAAAAGTTGAAATTACAAGTCAAAATCATGGTTTCGCTTTGAATTCAGAATCTCTAAATTCTGAAAAAATAAAAATTACAAGATTCAATTTGAATGACCAAACAGTGGCCGCTATTTCAGTAATTGATAAGCCTTTCTTTGGTGTTCAATATCATCCCGAGGCAAGCCCAGGACCTCACGATGCTGATCATCATTTTAATCATTTCGTAACCTTAATAGAAGAACGACGAAGAATCGTGGATTAATTTGGTTTCTATCACTACACTTCCATCATGAAGTCATAGGGGACTAATCCCATAACTGAATTACAACGACTTACTGTTTCCCTTAGAGGTGGTTTTAGCCAGCAAAATGGTTGTTTGGTGATTAGTTTCACTGGTCAGCTAGATGCATATTCAGAGAAACAATTCACTACATATATCAATGAAGTTTTAGCTTCTAATCAACTATCAGTCGTAATTGATTTAACTAATATCGATTTCATTGATTCTTGTGGTCTAGGTGCCATGGTTCAAGCAGCTAAAAAATGTACTCAGTTAAAAAGGTCATTTAACGTTGTGGGAAATCCTAGAGTCATTCAAACAATCAAACTTGTTCGACTAGAGGAGTTTCTTCATTTGGCAACAGATCTGAATACTGCAATCAGTAAATTATCAGCTTGACTGATTGGATTCGCTCTTACAAATCAACCATTTCTCCAGATGGTTTGGGCCCTCTGCAATTAGCTTGGTTGGGAGACGCTGTATGGGAATTGCATCAAAGGTTGCGATATTGCAATAGTCCAATGCGCTCCAAAGATCTACACAATGCAGTTGTTAATGAGGTGAATGCATCCAGTCAAGCTAGGGCAATCAGTAAAATTGAACCTTTTTTAACTGATACTGAAAAGGATTTCCTTAGAAAAGGTAGAAACAAAGCAGGAAGAGGACCCAAAAATGTAGATGCAGCCACATATGCAATTGCTACCGGATTTGAGACTATTGTTGGATGGTTGTTTTTGAAAAATCCAAATCGGCTTGCTGATTTATTTGATCTTCTTGATCGACCCATTAACTAGAAAATAGTTCTTATAAAATGAGTTATCGCTTCAGTAAAGACACAACCAATTCCAGAAACTCTTCATCTAAGAAACGAAGTAGTAATTATTTTCGTCAAGATAATGATTCCAAAAAGTCTAACTTTAATGAACGAAGAAGATCAAATAATAGAATCAACCGTCTTTCATCTGATCCAGTAAATCAATACTCATTAGATAAAGAATCATCAGGCCGATCAAGAAGTAGTAACCACTCAAATTCAAATTACCGTGGATCTAATCGATTTGAAAGAAAATCGGCAAATTCCTCATACCGAAATCAAAACTCTAAGGATTCAAATAATTACAGAGGATCTAATCGATTTGAACGAAAATCCACAAATCCTTCATACCGAAATCAAAATTCTAATGAAACTGTCAATTACAGAAGATCAGAAAATAATGAACCTCTTTCATATTCGGAAAGTTTTACCAAAACGTTAAGTGATGATTTGATTTGGGGACGTCATTCAACTGAGGCAGCTCTTTTGGGTGACAGAGCAATCCATAGAATTTGGTGTACTTCTGAATTACGAAGTTCACCAAAGTTTTTTCAACTTCTCAAAGATTCAAAATCTTCTGGAGTCTTGGTTGAAGAAGTTTCTTGGTCAAGGCTTGGCCAGCTTACGAATGGTGCAGTCCATCAAGGAATAGTTTTACAAATTGCCGCATCAAAAACACATGACTTCAAGAATTTAATAGATGCTTGCAAAGCTTTTGGTGATTCATCATTGCTCTTGGCTTTAGATGGCTTAACTGATCCTCAGAATCTTGGAGCGATAATTCGATCTGCCGAAGCCCTTGGAGCTCAAGGCTTAATCCTTCCACAAAGACGAAGTGCCGGTTTAACAGGATCCGTCGCAAAAGTTGCTGCTGGGGCTCTGGAGCATTTGCCAGTAGCAAGAGTTGTTAATTTAAATAGGTCTTTGGAGAAATTGAAAAATGAAGGTTATACCGTTGTTGGCCTTGCGGAGGAAGGACCTTCTACTTTATCTGAGATCAACTTTCAAGGCCCTTTAGTGGTAGTAGTTGGGTCAGAAGATAAAGGAATTTCTTTAATAACTAGAAGGTTGTGTGATCAATTGGTAAGGATTCCTCTTAAAGGTGTCACTACCAGCCTTAATGCGTCAGTAGCAACATCTATTTTTTTATATGAAGTCGCAAGATCTAGATGGATGCGCTCAATCTCTGGACAAGCCCCTTCTCCTAGATTATTGAAACCTCACATTTCAACTGAAAATATTAACTAACCTCTTTAAATATAACCTTAAAAATAAGCGTATATTTTTTATAGATTTATTAGGAAATTTATAACTTCATAATCAAATTACATAATTAATTACATCATCGACATTTTCTATACTCAACATTTTTTGATTTCAAATGTATGTTTCATCATCAAGTGAAGATAATTTTGATTTTTTATTTGATAAGCATCTGATTAAGAAAGTATAATAAATTAAATGCAGTTGACTTATGGGTCCCATTAGGGCTCTTCGAAGCTTAGGTAATAGTTTTGGCTTGGCCTGGTGGGCCAAGGTTGAGACACTTCAACCTGAGGTTACTTATTGGTTTGGTCCATTTCTCACTCGTCGTAGTTTGAAAATCAGATTAAATGGATTTGTAGAAGATCTTTCTGCAGAGTCACCTCAGCAAATTAATCATATTTTAATTAGGTGTCGTCGTAACGAGCCGCTTACGTCATAGGCTTTAAACTATTTTTTTTATAATTTAATAATGACTTTTGCAGACTTACGCCAGAAATTGAAAAGTGGTGAAGTCTCTTCCACAGAGCTTGTTCAAGAAAAAATAAATCGAATAAAGGAATTAGATCCAACTTTGAATACCTTTTTAACCGTTAACTTTGATCAGGCGTTAAGCGTGGCTGATCAAATAGATAAACAAATTTCCTCTGGAGAGAGTCTTCCGACTTTGTCAGGGATACCATTGGCTATCAAAGATAACCTTTGCACAAAAGGAATTAAGACAACTTGCGCTAGCAAGATTTTGGATGACTTTGTACCCCCATATGAGTCAACGGTCACTCAAAAGCTTTTGAACGCAGGAGCAATAATTATAGGTAAGACCAATATGGATGAGTTTGCTATGGGTAGTTCTACTGAAACCTCAGCATTTGGTCCTACTTTAAATCCATGGAACATATCTAAAGTTCCTGGAGGAAGCTCTGGTGGAAGCGCAGCCTCCGTTGCTGCCGGATTATGTTACGGATCTCTTGGGTCTGATACTGGAGGATCAATTCGACAACCAGCCTCATTTTGTGGTGTTGTTGGCATGAAACCAACTTATGGTCGTGTTAGTCGATGGGGATTAATAGCTTTTGCTAGTTCTTTAGATCAGGTTGGTCCATTTGCTAACAATGTTTCAGATGCAGCTGAAATCTTGCAGGTAATATCAGGCAAAGATGTTTTTGACTCAACTACTGTTGATATCCCTGTCCCTAATTATTTGGAGAACCTTTCTAAGTCAATTAAGGGATTGAAAATAGGATTAATTGATAATTGCTTTGATCATGAAGGTTTAGCTTCTGATGTTAAAGACTCCGTTCTTAGCTCTGCCTCGTTGCTTGAACACTTAGGTGCCGAGATTATTAATGTTTCTTGCCCTCGTTTTAATGATGGAATCGCTACTTATTATGTTATTGCTCCATCAGAAGCTTCAGCGAATTTAGCCAGATACGACGGTGTCAAATATGGTTTTCGCTCTGAAGATGAGCAATCTCTTATACATATGACCTCCAAAACTCGAGCACTTGGTTTTGGAAGTGAAGTTAAACGTAGAATTCTTATAGGAACGTATGCTTTGTCCGCCGGCTATGTTGATGCATACTATAAAAAGGCTCAGCAAGTTCGAACTTTGATACGTAGAGATTTTGATGAAGCTTTCCAAAAAGTAGATGTTTTATTGGCTCCAACAGCTCCTACTACGGCTTTCGGTTCAGGAGATAATATTGATAACCCTATGGCTATGTACTTATCGGATTTATTAACGATTCCAGCAAATTTAGCTGGATTGCCTGCTATCAGCCTGCCATGCGGTTTTGATAAATCTGGTTTACCAATCGGCTTACAGCTAATTGGTAATGTTTTTGAAGAAGGAAAGCTTCTTCAAGTTGCCAGTCAATTTGAGAATGCTGCAGATGTTTATAAAAATAGACCTAAAACAGATTTCACGTTATAAAGGTTGAACCACTTTATGTGGAGAGTATAAATTTCGCTACACTATATGCAGCGTAGCTTCGAACGATATTAATGGGTTTTGTTCCTATTCATAATCATAGTGATTACAGCCTTCTTGATGGAGCGAGTCAGCTGCCTTTAATGGTTCAAAGGGCAAAGGAATTGGGAATGCCTGCTCTAGCTCTGACTGATCATGGCGTAATGTATGGCGCGATTGAATTATTGAAGTTATGTAAGTCCGCAAATATTAAGCCAATTATTGGTAATGAGATGTACGTTATAAATGGTTCAATTGATGACCCTCAGCCTAAAAAAGAAAAAAGATATCACCTTGTTGTTGTAGCGAAAAACCAAATTGGCTATGAAAATCTCGTAAAGTTAACGACACTTAGTCATCTAAATGGTGTTAGGGGAAGAGGAATCTTTTCAAGACCATGTATTGATAAGTCTTTATTTAAAAAATATAGCGAGGGATTAATTTGTTCAACAGCTTGTTTAGGTGGTGAAATTCCTCAAGCGATTTTAAAAGGAAGAAATGATGTAGCTAGAGAAGTTGCCGCTTGGTATAAAGAAATCTTGGGAGATGATTTTTATCTAGAAATTCAAGACCATGGATCAATAGAGGATAGAATTGTTAATAGTGAAATAGTCAAAATATCTGAAGAACTTGATATCCAAATCATTGCTACCAATGATGCACATTATGTATCAAAGAATGATATCGAAGCACATGATGCATTGATTTGTGTTTTGACTGGGAAATTAATAAGTGATCACAAAAGACTAAGATATACAGGCACTGAATATATTAAATCTGAGGAGGAAATGAGAGGTTTATTTACTGATCATTTAGAAATGGATGTCATAAACAATGCAATAGAAAATACTGTTAAACTATCAAACAAGGTTGAAGAATACACTATCTTAGGCACTTATAAGATGCCTAACTTTCCTATACCTAAAGGTTATAAATCTATTGACTATCTTAAAGAGGTAGCTATTAATGGTTTATTGAAAATTTTAGATATTACCGAATTTGAAAACGTACCAAATGTCTATAAAGAAAGACTTGATTATGAGTTAAGGGTTATAGAACAAATGGGATTCCCAACATACTTTCTTGTTGTCTGGGATTATATTAGATTTGCAAGAGAAAAAAATATTCCAGTAGGACCTGGTAGGGGATCTGCTGCTGGTTCTCTAGTCGCTTTTTCTCTTCACATAACTAATATTGATCCAGTTGAGAATGGATTATTATTTGAACGATTTCTCAATCCTGAAAGGAAGTCAATGCCTGATATTGATACTGACTTTTGTATAGAAAGACGTGGCGAAGTTATAGATTATGTTACTAAAAAGTATGGTGAGGATAAAGTTGCGCAGATTATAACGTTTAACAGAATGACATCTAAGGCTGTTTTGAAAGATGTCGCTAGGGTATTAGATATTCCATATGGAGAAGCAGATCGATTAGCTAAATTAATCCCTGTGGTTAGAGGCAAACCTGCAAAATTATCATCTATGATTTCAAAGGAATCACCAAATAAGGATTTCCAAGAAAAATATCATAATGATTCAAAAGTAAAGAAATGGGTTGATATGGCGATGAGAATAGAAGGAACAAATAAGACTTTTGGAGTCCATGCCGCCGGTGTAGTTATTGCTGCCAATTCGCTTGATAATTTAGTTCCTCTACAAAGAAACAATGATGGTCAAATAATTACACAATATTTTATGGAAGATATTGAATCACTTGGTCTTTTGAAAATGGACTTTTTAGGACTTAGAAATCTTACAATGATAGAAAAAACTGTTAATTTGGTTGAGAAATCAGTTGGTAAGAGATTAGAGCCAGATTGTTTTCCTTTTACCGATGAAAAAACATTTGATTTACTTTCTAGAGGCGATTTAGAGGGTATATTTCAACTTGAATCTAGTGGTATGAGACAAATAGTAAAAGATCTAAAGCCCTCATCCCTCGAGGATATTTCTTCAATTCTTGCTCTTTATAGACCTGGCCCTCTTGATGCAGGACTAATTCCTAAATTTATAAATAGAAAACATGGTAAGGAAAATATTGATTTTCCCCATCAATCTCTTAAACCTATTTTAAGTGAGACTTACGGAATCATGGTTTATCAAGAGCAAATCATGAAGATTGCTCAGGATTTAGCTGGATACTCTCTTGGACAGGCAGATTTATTGAGAAGGGCAATGGGTAAGAAAAAAGTTTCTGAAATGCAGCGTCATAGAACGATCTTTGTTGATGGAGCTGTTAGAAACGGCGTCTCAGAAGTAATTGCAGATCAGTTATTTGATCAAATGGTTCTATTCGCTGAGTATTGCTTTAATAAAAGTCATTCAACTGCTTATGGTGCTGTTACTTATCAGACTGCTTATTTAAAAGCGCATTATCCTGTCGCTTATATGGCGGCATTGCTGACAGTAAATGCTGGTTCAACTGACAAGGTTCAAAGATACATATCTAACTGCAATTCAATGGGTATTAATGTATTGCCTCCAAATATAAATACCTCTGGTGTTGACTTTACTCCTAAAGATAATTCAATACTTTTTGGTTTTTCAGCTATTAAGAATTTGGGGGATAGCGCAATTAGAAAAATTATTACCTCTAGAGAAGAAGATGGTGAATTTATTTCTTTAGCTCAATTCTGTGATCGAATTTCACTAAGCGCAATTAATAGAAGAGCTCTTGAAGCTTTGATACATTGCGGAGCTCTTGATTGTCTTGATGAAAATGGTAATCGAGCCCAGCTTATTGCTGATTTGGATTTAACTATAGAATGGGCTTCTTCTAGGGCAAAAGATAGAATTAGCGGTCAAGGTAATCTTTTCGATTTATCTTCTTCATTAAATGATAAATCATCAATTGGTGATTTATCATCAGCTCCCAAGGCTAAACAAGTAAATGAATATCCTCCTTCAGACAAGCTCAAATTAGAAAAACAACATGTTGGTTTCTATTTATCTGATCATCCTTTGAAGCAGCTATCTGAACCTGCCAAGTTGATTGCTCCTATAAGCCTTGGTTCGTTAGAAGAGCAGAAAGATAAGTCCAAAGTAAGCGTCATTGCAATGATTCCAGAAATGAGAGAAGTCACAACTAGAAAAGGTGACAGGATGGCGATTATTCAATTAGAGGATTTAACTGGTTCTTGCGAAGCGGTTGTCTTCCCTAAAAGTTATGAAAGATTATCTGATCATTTAATGGTTGAAACGAGGTTATTGATATGGGGCAGCGTAGACAGGAGAGATGAAACTGTTCAATTGCTTATTGATGATTGTCGTGAAATTGATGATTTAAGATTTCTCTTGATTGATCTTCGTCCTGATCAAGCTACAGATATCAATATTCAGCATAAATTAAGAGAATGCCTTTCTAAAAACAGACCTGCCAGAAATGAATTAGGTGTTCGAATCCCTGTAGTTGCATGCCTCAAGGACGAAAAGCATACAAGGTATGTGAGGTTGGGTGATCAATTTTGCGTTAAAGATGCTGACCTGGCTCTGGATTCACTTTCTAAGAATTCCTTCATTGCAAGATCAAGTAAAAGTCTTGTAATTTAAATTTATTGTTAACTAGAAATATCTTTTTGATTTGTTTTGAATGCATCTTTCATTCTATTGATGTTTGGCTTTATGTTTTCAAAACCAAGAAAACTCCCTGGATTCAAATCCCAACTCGCGGAGAGTATTCCATAACTTAATCCTAATAAGCCTACAAGAAAACAAAATGCTGAACTTACAAGAGTGACTGTTGGCGATATTTCGGCAATTCCCTTGCTTATTAAATAATAACTCCCAATAAATACACCCATGCCACTGAGGGTTGGAATACCTGTAGTAAAAGCTATTCTTCTTGCCATTCTATTTGCAACATAGCTTGGTATTCCTGATTTCTTGCTGCTACTTTTTGAAGACTTCTTTGTAACTATTTTTGGAGCAGAGTTATTGCTGGATAATCCTATCTTTACTTCTTTTGGTTGGTCCTTTTTGTTTTTTTTCGCACCTTTCATAAGCTTCTAGAAATCTAATACCACTAATTATCCTCTAATAGCTAATTTTTCTAGGAGCTCTGTATATCTTTTTTCACTTTTAGTTCGTACATAACCTAAAAGTCTTTTTCGCTGTCCAATCATTTTGAGCAATCCTTGTCTTGAGGAGAAATCATGGATGTTGCCCTGAAGATGTTGGCTTAATTTTGAAATTCTTGTAGTAAGCATGGCAACTTGAACTTCTACTGATCCAGTATCAGTTGGATGTACTTGATGTGTGTTGATTAGCTTCTGTTTCTCTTCTGTGCCTAGTGACATTTGTTTAGTTTTTCCTATTTTTTAATTCTAATTTAATCCCTAGCCTTCTATCAAGTACTTCTTTTACTCAATTTCATAAGAATCTCTTTGAGATGTTTATCCATTAGCTCTGCTTTCTCTTCTGCAGATAGCGAATTCAATAATAAAGAATTTTCTTTTTCGTTGGTTGTTATAATTTTAATTGATTCTTTTATTTCTTTATCAATATAGCCAAGTGACTTTAGAATTACAGAAATTTCGTCTATATATTTAGAAAATTGATTAGTCTCTATATCATTATTATCGTAATGAGTTGTTTCACTATTATCTAAAAATTTATGAAGTTTGTTTCGTAGCTCAACTATTAATCTATCTGCAATTCGTTTACCTATTCCTTGTGTTTTTGTTAACAAATTAGATTCTTTTCTTTCTATTGCATTAACTAACTGAGTAACCTCAAAGTCTTCTAATAATGCCATGCCAATTTGCGGACCTATTCCATTTACACTAATAATTTCTCGAAATAAATCTCTTTGATTAACATCTATAAAACCATATAAATTCGTTCCTTCTTCTCGATCTATTTGGTGAATCCATAGCTCAATATTATTCGAATTTTCAGATTTACGTATTTGTGAGGGTATTAGTTGTATTTCATAACCAACATTACCCACATTTAGAACAACTCCTTTTTTTGAGGATATTTCCCAAGTATGAATTATTTCACCTTTCAGCCAGCTAATCATTATATATTTTAATTAAAATTCTGAGAATTTAAATATACTCAACCACCATCAATCTGACATCCAACCATTGATCCGCCTACTAGACCAGCAGGGATTGCCCACCAACGATCTTTTCCTCTTGATATTGCCGTAGCGAAGCCCGCACCTAAAATACCCCCTGCGATTTTGCCTTCAGAGCAATCATTGTTATCAAATTCATTGTCACTGTTTGTTGACCCATCACCTGGGCAAGGAACTTCTACTGTTTCCTCCCATTTTTTTACATATCCAGGATCATTTCTTGTCCCTGGAATATATTCTTCTCTATACTCGTTTCTAGTACAAGTTCTACTTGATGAATAACCTCGTTGATACTCATCTGCAAAAATCGATATTGATCCTGTGCTAATTAGTAATATTGAAAAAATTAAAGATTTAAAATTCATATTTTTGCTTGTGATGTTTTGGATGCACTGATACTAATAATAGTGGAAATAAGTACGCAAAAACCACCTAAGTAAATTGAACTTGTTATTCTTTCTTGGAAAATCATTACTCCCCATATACTGGCAAAGATAACCTGGGAATAATTTAGGGAAGTTGCCTGCCCTGCTGGTAGTAATCTTAAACCCTGTGTTATGCAAAGTTGACCAATCTGAGTAAAAATACCAATACCTATTATCCAGAACCAATCTGATCCGGTTGGTAATATAAAATCATTAATAATAAAAGGTATCGATAAAGGGATAGAAATCAAAGGAAAGTAGTAAATAATAACAAGAGGGTGTTCTTTTGAAGAAAGTTTTCTTACACAAATATAAGCTAATGATGTCATTAAAGCGCCCAATATTGCAATGGATATTGCTAATATTGTTTCTTGAATATTACTATTTCTTGCTAATTCTGGTTGGCTAACTAAAACAATTCCTATCCAACCAATAATTATTGAATATACTATTCTCCTCAATATGAATTCTTTTAGAATTATATATGCACATATCACTGTGAAAGTTGGGTAAATGTATTGGATTACTGTTGCTGTAGCTATGGGTAATATTGTTAGGGCTTTGAAGATACAAAATAGAGCAACTGTTCCAAGTAAACCCCTTAAAATTAATAGTTTTTTCTGATTTCCCCAGGGGTTTATATTATTTTTATATAAGAAAAATCTTGTAATTATAATACTTATAGTAGCCCTAGCAAAAACAAGTTCTGAAATAGGTATTCTCCCCCCGATCGCCTTCACACAAACACTCATAAGGCTAAATGCTAAACCGCTTCCTATTAAAAATTTGATCCCGTTTAAATTTTCTAAATTAAATTCATCTTTCACTAGTTTTTCTCTCAATTTTTAAATCTCTTAACTAAATATTTAAATATCAATTAAAATTATCATATGGCTTCTGCTCGACTACATCCCAGGACAATTGAGTCTGTAAAAGAGCGAATAGATATTGTGGATGTGGTTGGTGAACACGTCGTTTTAAAGAAAAAAGGCAAAGAATATGTTGGAATATGTCCTTTTCATGATGATAGTAAACCTTCAATGTCAGTGATTCCTGGCAAGCAATTTTATTATTGTTTTTCATGTGGAGCTGGTGGGAATGCCATTAAATTTTTAATGGAGTTTCAGAGACAAAGTTTTAGTGATGTTGTACTTGAACTGGCTAAGAAATATCAAGTACCAATTGATACAGTTGAAGGACCTCAACAAGAAAGACTCAAGCAACAGCTTTCACGTAGAGATACTCTTTATCGTGTATTAAAAATCGCTACTGGTTGGTTTAGAAATCAATTAAGCTCTCCATGTGGTAAAAATGCACTTAATTATCTCAAGAAAAAGCGTAATTTAAGTGATGGTACTTTAATCAATTTTGAGCTTGGATTCGCACCAGATAATTGGGACTCATTGCTCAAATATTTTGTAGACATAGAAAAAGTTAGTGTTGATATTCTTGAATCGGCTGGATTAATCGTTCCTCGAAAGGGTGGCAATGGTTTTTATGATAGGTTTCGCAATCGTATTATTGTTCCTATTCACGACAGGCAAAAAAGAGTTATTGGTTTCGGAGGAAGAAGTCTTGATGGTTCAGAACCTAAGTATTTAAATTCACCTGAGACTGAAATCTTTGAAAAAGGAAAAAATCTTTTTGGTTTTGATAAATCCACACTTTCCATTAGGAAAAAAGATTATGCAGTTGTTGTAGAGGGATATTTTGATGTGATGGCTCTTCATGATTCGGGTATTACAAATGTTGTTGCTTCTTTAGGAACAGCATTAAGTCGCAATCAAATAACACTTCTTTCTCGTGCCACCGATAGTAAAAAGATCCTCTTAAATTTTGACTCAGATAATGCTGGAATTCGTGCGGCTAATAGAGCTATTAGTGAGGTAGAAAACCTTGCTATTCAAGGTCAACTAGATTTACGAGTCCTTCAATTACCTTCAGGTAAAGATCCAGATGAATTTCTTAAGGATAATTCTCCATCCGAATATGAAGCATTAGCGGCAAAATCACCTCTTTGGATGGATTGGCAAATTGATCAATCATTAAAGGATTTAGATTTAAGTAAATCTGATCAATTTCAGGAAGCAGTTAGCAGCTTAGTAAGTCTCCTTGGAAAGCTTCCTCAAACTGCAATAAGAACTCATTATCTACAGAAGGTTGCTCAGCTTCTTAGTGGAGGTCAAGGTAGATTCGCTCTACAACTAGAGGAGGATTTACGTAATCAAATAAGTGGTCAAAGATGGCACGGTCGCTCGAAAAAAATTGATAAGCCTCAAGAAATTAGTCTCCGAGAAAGAAGTGAGGCAGATATACTTTTTACTTATATTCACTGTCCTAATTACAGATCGTTTATTCGTTATGAACTTCGCTTAAGGGATCTTGATGATTTTGCGATTAATCATCATCGCGCAATATGGTCTACAATAAGTTACATTGAGGAAAATAAGTTTGGCCCTGAAACTGTTGAGAAGATTAATCGTTTTAATGATTCTAATAATATTTTAGCTGATGTTGATTTAATTAAAAAGTTGTTAGATAATTTCCTAGCCAGTGATAATGAGCATCTTCCTAAACTTACTCCTTTACTAGATGTTAATGAACTTCGTTTGGCAACATTAAATGATCCCGAGTCACTCATCCGTGGGGCTCTGGCTGCTCTTGAAAAGCAAAAATCCTTAAAACGTTGTAGGCATTTAATTGATGCATGGAGTTCGCAGAGATTAAAAACTCTTGAGAGCTGTATTGCCTCTCTTATTGTTCAGGAAAAATCTGAGCCTAGCGATTCATCTGATATGGAACAGAGAGTTATTAGCATGTTTGAAGACTTAAATAATGATGCTATAAATTTTCAACAACTTTATTACGCGGAAAGAAAACACATACTAAATCTAGATCAACAGAGATGTTATAAATAATATTATATAGTTTTTATTAATGAATAATATCTCACCTTTTAATTTGGATCAATGTTCTTTATCTAATGATCTATGGCCAGATTTTATCAATAAAATTGGTCTTATCAAGGCAAATTTAGCTGTACGACAATCTCTCGATCTTCAGAGAATGCAGGGATCGACTTCTACTCTGCCTGTACTTATTCTTGAAACATGTGGAACTGCTTTGGTGAACTCTGAAGCCGTTAAGACTTATATTGGTCTTTCATATTTGGAGCAAGGAATGGTTTTGATTTTCAGTAGTAAATTAAACTCTATTCAGTTACTTAGAGACAATTAATATTAATAAAATATTATAGACAATATTTTATTAATTCATTTTTTACTAATCTTGGTTTATCTTCTAATATATATGCTTGTCTTTCTTTTTCTTCCTCTCTGGAAAATCTAATAGATCCATTAAAAGCATTGATCTTCGATGGATTCATTGATAGCTTTCTATCTATTTTTAATAACTTTCCATTATTGCACTCTTGTGCGACATGAACAGCTTCATGCCTTAAAGCTCTTTTTATATGTAAGGCTGTCCTTTCAAAGATATCCTTATTTTTCTTTCTTAGATGCGTATATCCTTCTCGCTTCTTTGCGTTATTTGTACAAATAATAATTTCCTTTTTTACACGATTAAAAAAACCAACATAGTTCTCACCTAACAAACATAGTTTTGTATTTTCTGCTGTCTTATATCCTGCCTTTTCAATCATCCTTATTATTTCAACTTCTGTTCTATCTAGAAATTCTATCAACTCCACTATGTTTTTTCCTAGGACTTCTATTCTTTTAAATCTAGCATGATACTCAGTTTGAATTTTAATATGTAGCATCATTGTTAAATATTATACTAACTTCTAATTAGCATATATAGTTGGAATATTTTCTATATTTGTTGTTTTTATACTAGATAGTTTTTTTCTTCGCGGTCTCCATTCTGCATCCATCATTGATGATCCCCAATTTATTGTATCTATACCATTTTTCGAATTAATATCATCTATTATGTTATCCAGTCTCTGTAGATATAATTCTTCTTTAATATTCTGTGTATCAAACATTAGGTTTTGTTTATATTGATTGCTTTGAAGTTTATGCAATATTACACCTGCTTTTATAAATTTCTTATATGGTTTAAAAATTTCTTTTGTTAGTGATAGGCTTTTTTCAATCATGATCTTTGAGTTAGAAGTTGGAACGCTTATTTTTTCTGTTGCTTCACTCCTAAAGAAATCTTTTGAATGAGTATTTGTATTCGTGAAAACCGTAATAGCTGAAGATAATTGATTGTATTTCCTCAACTTAGCACTTGCAATTAAAACGTATTTAATAACAGCTTGGTTCAAATCATCTAAGCTATCTATGGGATATGAAAAACTCCTGCTTACGCAGATTTCTTTTCGATCTGATGAGTTCTCTTTTATAGGGATACATAGGTTTCCTTTTAATTCATTTTGAATTCGTAGACCAACTACACCATACTTTCCTTTGATTTGTTCGCTTGACATATCTCTAAGTTCTCTAGCATTAGTTATGCCTCTGGCTTTTAGCCATGTAGACATCCGTTTGCCGATACCCCAGACTTTATCTACATTAATTAGATCAAGATAACGATCTTTATTTTCAACAAGGCCTATATCAAATATACCTGAATTCGCTTGTATCTTTTTTGCTAGATGATTAGAAATTTTTGATAGAACTTTTGTCTCACCAATACCAATAGATATTGGTATTCCTATGTTTTGATAAACCAAAGCCCTTAAATCTTTTCCCCATTTGTATAAGCACTTTTCTTTTGGACGTTTTATAGTTCCAAATGCTTCATCTATAGAGTAAATTTCCAGTCCTTCACAATTTTTTCTTAGTAGCTGCATTAATCGATTACTTATATCACCGTACAGTTCGTAATTTGAACTTCTCACATTTATATTTAATTGATTTAGTTTATTCTTTAACTTGAAATAAGGTTGTCCCATAGGAATTCCCATTCTTCTAGCCTCTGAACTGCGAGCTATTATGCACCCATCATTATTGGAAAGTACTACTAAGCCCTTTCCTTTTATGGACGGATCGATCATTTGTTCACACGAAGCATAGAAATTATTCCCATCAATTTGAAGTATTACTTTTGACATAATTAGACTTTTGATTGTTGTAGTTCATGTATCGAATAAATCGCTACTCCCCATATTTGTATATCTATATATTCATATAAGTTTATTGCTGGATAATTTTCTTTATCTGCTTTTAGATAATAATTATCTTGCTTTTTGATAAGTCTTTTTAATGTGAATTCTCCATCCAAGAGAGCAACTACAATATGTCCAGGATTTGGGTTTATACTGCGATCTATTATTAATAAATCGTTGTTATAAATTCCTGCGTTATTCATTGAATTACCGCTTACACGTAGAAAGAACGTACTTATTGGATTCTTGATTAAGTATTTGTTGAGATCGATACCGAGCTCTATGTAGTCTTCTGCAGGAGAAGGAAAGCCTGCAGAAATAGTTTCTTTTACTAGTGGAATTAATAGTGACGACAAGCCTTCCTTTGATGAAGAGCAAGAGCGATTTGAACCCATAGACCCAGACCAACAAAAAAACTATAGTACATTTGAACTATAAGTGTCGCTTTTTGTCTGTTATTCCTTGTGGTAGGGGCCTCTTTGGGTGATTGTTTTTGCGCGGTAGAGCTGTTCTATTAGTAATAGGCGGGCAATTTCATGCGGAAAAGTTAGAGGTGAAAGACTTAATTGCCAAGAGGCTAAATTGTTAAGCGAAGAGGTAAGACCTGAAGCACCTCCAATAACAAAAGTAATATTTTGATTGTGAGAAGTTAGAAGTTTTGTTGCTAGTTGTTTTGATGTAAATGATTGACCATTTTCGTTAAGAGTTACGAGAAATTCATTTTTGCTGATAATTTCTTTGATCGTATGTTCTTCTTTTGCTTGTGTGCTGTCTTTAATTTCTTTAACTTCTAAACCAGGTAATCTCTTTAGATACATTTCTATACCCTCTTGAATCCACTTTTTTTTAATTTTTCCTATAGCAATGATTTTATAGTGTGAAATATTAAGCATAAAGATATTTCTAATCGATATCATCTTCGAGTAGAAATTGTTGAAATTGTGTATATAGGTTTAGGGCGTCTTCAGCTGAAATATCTTTAGAATTTTCTTTAATCTGTGAATCTGAATTGGAAGAAATTTTTACATTATTTGATTCAAGTTTTTTTAGTCTTTCTAATAAATGAGGCGGTACGTTTCCATCTGGACTTATTTCCATCAACTCTCGAAAAAGTTGTTCAGGGTTGGTTTCGGTCTCAACAGGGTGTAATTTTTGATTTTTTGTTTCTTTAAGATTTTTTAATTCATTTGATTGAGGTTTTGATATCTCTTTGGGAAGTTTACGTCCTAGCTCTTTTAGACGCTCAAGGCTATGGCTATCAAAAGTCATTTTTAAAATGTATATTGATTGAAGATCTTCTTGTGAGTATATTTTAAATAATTTATTTTTATTTGAGTGAAATATGTGATCGTTTCTAATGTGGTATGGAGTTTATGCGTATGGGTGGTGATAACACTTTGAATGATTTTAGGCACATCCCAAGAAAACGCTTTGGACAACATTGGCTGAAAGATCAGGGTGTTTTGGATCGAATAGTCAAGGCGGCCGAATTGAATCCTGAAGATTGCGTATTAGAAGTTGGTCCAGGTAAAGGTGCTTTAACAGAAAAATTAATTGAATCCCAAGCAAGATTTATCCAGGCAATTGAGCTAGATAGAGATTTAGTCATTGGTTTGAAAAAGCGTTTTAGTCATCAAAATAAATTTAGTTTGAGAGAGGGAGATATTTTATCTGCCCCACTGGATGCTGAGAATGGGCTCACTATCAACAAAGTTGTAGCTAATATTCCATATAACATCACCGGTCCACTATTAAAAAGATTGATTGGTGAATTAAGAAAAGCGCCTGAAAATAGTTTTGAAACTTTAGTTTTACTTATGCAAAAAGAAGTAGCACAAAGACTTTTAGCTAGACCTGGGAATAGCAATTTTAGTGCTTTAAGTGTACGGATACAGCTTTTAGCTAAATGTCAGGACGTATGTGATGTGCCTTCTAAATGTTTTCAACCAGCACCGAAGGTGGATTCTAAAGTAGTCATGATTAAGCCCTTTGCATCTATTGATCCAGATTTTTATGAGGTAGGGAATTTATTAGAGAAACTTTTGAAACATGCTTTTGCTGGTAGAAGAAAAAAATTACGAAACACGATTGGAAGTTTTGTTACTTCCAACGATCAAATAAAGGAATTTTTCGCCTACAGAGGTATTAGTCTTGATCAAAGACCACAGGAAATTTCACCTTCCAATTGGTTCGGCTTGGCAAAAGCTTTAAAAGAAACTTGTGTTATTGAAAATGCGACCTTCCAAAGCAAATGAAGATTTTCTTATCGCAAATGCACATGCAAAAATTAATCTACATTTAGAGGTTTTAGGTATTAGGAGCGATGGCTTTCATGAATTAGCAATGGTCATGCAAAGTATTAATTTAAGTGATCAATTGAAGATGATAAAAAGAGAAGATAACACTATTAATCTAAAATCTAATAATAAGGAAATTAGTAATGGTGACGATAATCTAATAATAAAAGCTGCAAAGCTGTTGAGAAATAAAGTAGAAAATCAAGAATTAGGTGTTGATATAGAACTTGAGAAAAACATTCCTATTGGAGCAGGATTGGCAGGGGGATCTACAGATGCAGCTGCAACATTGGTTGGATTAAATAAACTATGGAAATTAAATCTTAAGTCTGAGGAATTAGAGGACTTATCAAAAGAGATAGGCTCAGATATTCCATTTTGCATATCAGGAGGTAGGCAAATATGTTTTGGCAGAGGTGAAATTTTAGAGAAATTAAAATATGATCAGTTTCAGTTGGGTCTTATTTTAGTTAAAGATCCTTCAATTCAAGTTTCTACACCAGTTGCATATAAATCATATAAAGAACACTATGGCGATAGCTATCTTGTAGATGATAGGGATTTTGAAATCAAGAGAAACATCATCAGATCTAATGACTGGTCGGATCAGTCGCTTTTAGATAATCGGCAAGAAATACAAAATGATTTACAAAAAATCGTTCGCCCTATGACACCAGAAGTTGAAAAGTCTTTAAATATATTGTCTCGTTTACCACATTCACGCCTCGTTTCGATGAGTGGTTCTGGTCCAAGTTGTTTTGCATTGTTTGAAAATTATAACCAAGCAAATAAAGTACTAAAAGAACATGTTAATGAATTTGAAAGAGCTGGTTTATCAGCTTGGGCATGCTCAATGAAGTCTAATGGAGTTCAATTAAGAAATGAATTCACCTGGTAATGGGTTTAAAAATGAATCTGATGAATTAGCTAATTCATCAGCAAGTCCCATAGTTAATGCTAGTTCTGAACCAAAGAAAGGCCCCTTAAGCTTTCTCTCAGGTTCCATTACTAGTTTATCTTTTAGCTTGTTAAGCCTTTTTATTAGTAAAAAAATAGTTTTATATTTTTCTATTCATACTCCGAATTATTCTTCACCTATAGCCCAGAGTATTGCTTCCGGTTTTAAAACACTAATTATTGGAATTAGTTTTCTTGCAACTTTTACGTTTGGGTTTATTGGACTTGGTTTGTTTTTAGTATTTATTCGAAGTTTGATTGAAGGCAACAAGGACAAAACTGACTAGAATTTAACTATTAAATTGTCATATTTAGATCTTTCTATGACTCTTCATGATTTAGGACTTCTCGTTTTATTACTCTCTCCTGGAATGTTACTTTCCATCTTGCTGTTATCGACTTTTGCAGCAGGTGGGTAATTAGGCACTGTTTGAGATAGTTTGGAATAACAAACCGGTAATCCGGACGATCTGTTAATTCTGTGAAAGGGACTCTTTTATTTAATGCTCTTCGTGAAGCAATTGATGAAGAAATGGACAGAGATCCTTTGGTCTGCGTAATGGGTGAGGACGTTGGACAATATGGCGGCTCTTATAAAGTTACAAAAGATTTGTATGAAAAATATGGAGAGTTCAGAGTCTTAGATACACCAATTGCTGAAAATAGTTTTACTGGTATGGCTGTTGGTGCTGCAATGACAGGTTTAAGACCAATCGTGGAAGGGATGAATATGGGGTTTTTGTTACTTGCGTTTAATCAAATATCCAACAATATGGGAATGCTTAGATACACGAGCGGCGGAAATTTTACGATTCCAACAGTTGTTAGAGGACCTGGTGGCGTTGGAAGGCAATTAGGCGCTGAACACAGTCAAAGACTTGAAGCATATTTTCATGCAGTTCCTGGTATCAAAATTGTGGCTTGCAGTACTCCCACGAATGCTAAAGGTCTAATGAAAGCTGCTATTAGAGACAATAATCCTGTTCTTTTCTTTGAACATGTTCTTCTATATAACCTCACAGAAGAGCTGCCTAAGGGTGATTATGTCTGTGCCTTAGATCAAGCCGATCTTGTAAAGCAGGGAAATGATATTACGATTTTGACTTATTCGAGAATGCGTCATCACTGTTTGAAAGCAGTTGAGCTTCTTGAAGGGAAAGGAATTGATGTTGAATTGATTGATTTAATCAGTCTTAAGCCTTTTGATATGGAAACCATATCTAAATCTATAAGAAAAACTCATAGAGTAATTATTGTTGAAGAATGTATGAAAACAGGCGGTATTGCGGCTGAGTTAATGTCTTTGATTACTGAGAATTGCTTCGATGATTTAGATTCTCCTCCTGTTCGTCTAAGCAGTCAGGATATTCCGACTCCTTACAATGGAAACTTAGAAAACTTAACTATTATTCAACCTCATCAGATAGTAGATGCTGCTGAAAAAATTATTAATAATGGTGGAGTAGATTAGTAATGGGTAGAAAGAACTATTGGTTTTTTGTAGTCATCATTTTTGCAGTATTAAGTATTTTTATATGCACCAATATACCTTTCCAATTAGGATTGGATCTACGCGGAGGTAGTCAACTTACTCTAGAGGTTCAGCCTACTCAGGAAATCACAAAAATCACGCCCAATGAAATAGAAGGAGTTAAAGCTGTACTTGATAAGAGGGTAAACGGATTAGGAGTTTCAGATTCGCAACTTCAAACGGTAGGAACAAATCAATTGTTATTAGAACTTCCAGGGGAGCAAGATCCCTCTGGGGCAGCGAAAGTATTAGGGGAAACTGCTCTATTAGAATTCAGAATTCAGAGAAATGGTACAGCGGCGCAATTAAGAGATTTACAAACTCAACGAAATAGAGTAGAGGCTATTATTAAATTATTAGAAGAGAATAATAATTCAGCTCAATTAATAAAGGAGATCAATATTAATAATGAAATTAATCAATTATTCGAAAAATATAATATTCAATCCGACCAGATTTTAGATGTCGATCAATTCAATCTTTTAAGGAATAAAATTAGTACTGACATTGCAGGTCTGTTTGATCAAACATCATTAACTGGACAATATTTGACAAATGCAGGCAGACGACAAGATCAAAATACTAATAATTGGGAAGTTACTTTAAGCTTCAATAATGAGGGAGGTGAATTATTTGCAGACCTTACAAAATCCATCGCTGGTACCCCTCGATTACTTGGAATCGTTATTGATGGTATTTCATATAGCGAAGCAAGTGTTGGTAAGCAATTTGAAACTGCCGGTATTACTGGTGGTGCCGCGACAATAAGCGGCAATTTTACTGCTGATGATGCTAGAAATTTAGAAGTTCAATTAAGGGGAGGAGCTTTGCCTCTACCTATTGATATTATTCAAATAAGAACAATAGGACCTTCTCTAGGGATCCAAAATATTCGTCTCAGTCTTTTTGCTGCTCTCACAGGCTTGCTTTTTGTAGGTATTTTTATGATCTTTATCTATAAACTAGCTGGATTTGTTGCCGTCTTGGCATTGTCTTTTTACTCGCTTTTCACCCTCTCTATTTATGCACTACTCCCAGTGACTCTTACTCTTCCAGGTATAGCTGGGTTTATCTTAAGCATAGGAATGGCTGTTGACGCTAATGTTCTTATTTTTGAAAGATTAAAGGAAGAATTACGTAATGGAAATACCTTGATTCGTTCAATAGACGCAAGTTTTAAAAACGCTTTTTCATCAATAATTGATGGTCATTTAACTACTTTAATAAGCTGTATTACGTTATTTTATTTGGGAAGTGGATTTGTAAAAGGTTTCGCTGCAACCTTGGGTATTGGCGTTCTATTGAGTTTATTTACGGCCTTAACATGTACAAAAGCAATATTGAAGTTCCTAATGAGTTATCAAGGTCTTCGAAAAATTTCTAACTTTATTAATCCTGATCAGATTAATTCACCATCTATCAACGTTCAATAACAACCAACTAAAATCAATTAAATTATGAAATCTAATTTTAATATTCAACTCTATAAAAACAGAAAAAATGTCTGGTTTGTTTCATTCTCTTTATGTTTAATATCAATAATTGGAATGCTAATTTGCCTTAGGAGTACTTCTATTAAGGCCCCTTTAAACCTTGGTTTAGATTATACTGGAGGAACTCAAATAACTTTAGAGAGGAGTTGTTCTGATGAATGTATCACCCTAAATACAAGTGATATATCTAATAAAATAATCGCTTTAAAAGAACAGGATAAAAATTTTAGTTCACTTAAATCTCCTAATTTAAAGCGATCACAAATACTATTACTTGACAATTCAAAATTAATATCCATTAGGCTTCCATTTCTATCTGCAGCTCAATCTGAATCTGTAGTGCAAGAGGTTAATAAATCTTTTGGCCCATTTAATAATGAAAATACTTCAGTTGAAATTATTGGTCCAAGTCTTGGTAAGCAGTTACTTAAAAGTAGTTTAATTTCTCTTCTCTTTGCTTTTCTTGGAATAGCTTTGTATATTAATTTTAGATATGATAGAAGATACTCATTTTTAGCCTTATTCGCTCTTTTGCATGACATACTTATAGTTTGTGGTGTATTTGCATGGTTGGGATATTTCTTTAATGTAGAGGTCGACTCCTTATTTGCTGTTTCTCTTTTGACTATTGCAGGCTATTCAGTAAATAATACTGTTGTTGTTTTCGACAGGATCAGAGAAAAAAGCTTAATAGAGAGTAAATTAAGTTTCAAGTATCAGATTGATAAAGCCGTTAGTGCAACTTTAACTAGGACGATATATACAAGTTTTACTACTCTGCTTCCATTGATTTGTATATTGGTTTGGGGTGGATCATCCTTGTATTGGTTTGCGTTTGCTTTAGTTACTGGCGTTATTGCTGGTTCATGGTCAAGTATAGCTTTAGCCCCTTCATTGTTATCTATAACAAGCCGAAAAGAGCTTGATTGATTCTATATGGGCTACATTTCTATAAGAAGATTATTTATTTATATCAAATATAATTGGTTACAAATTCTACTAATTATACTATCAATATATGATTTAAGAATTGATCTTAGAATTCTAGTTGATTTTTTCACTTTCTCTGCTTTATTTTATACTATTTCTGAACATCCTTTAGCTATAACTATATTAATAACAAGTCCTTCTCTTTTTAATTCAATAAAAAACGTTTGATTAAAAAATAATAATGAAATGATTTGATTTTAGATGATTTTAAATACTTTAGGTAGTATAAAACAAATTCTTTGTTGTATTATTTTTTTGATTTCCTAGATGTTTTTGGTTCAATTACTACCAATAGCTCCTCCATTTGATTCATTAATTTCTTGACTTCGGTAGGCTCTGGGAGAGATAGCTCTTCAGTTACGCCTAAATGCATTTTTCTTAGTTCAGCTCGTAAAATCTTTAGAGAGGCTTTTACTTCTTCTTTTTTTTCCTTAGCGGTTGCCATCTTTTATAAGTCTTTAAATATATTATACATGATGTTATTAATTCACACTCTATTAGATTCCCAAATCAAATTAATAAGGATATAATTTTATTTAACGTATAGTTCATGAAATTTGAACTTTTGCATCTCTAATCATATTTCAATATGCAGATTCTTCCATCTAATGTTATTTACTATAAGAAGATTAAAGAAAGTGCTATAAACTTTTTATCAAATAATAAGAGTATTATCGTAATTTCGATCATTGTTCTTTTTTATATTTCCCTTTACTTCGTTATCGATTTATCCTCCCAAAGTCTTGTAGCTCATGATGAGGGGCTTTACGCAAGAAGAGCACGTTTGATTGAGAACTCTGAAAATTGGTTGTCTCCACCATTCTCATCTCCGCACCATAAAACATTGGGAAGCTACTGGTTCATTGCATTATCTAAAAGTTTATTTGGAAACAGTGAACTAGCTCTAAGGCTTCCTAGTATCCTTTCTTCTTTCCTATGCTTAATTAGCTCGTACTTAATAGCATTAAAAATTACAAATAAAAAGGCTGCATTGATTTCAGTATTTTCACTTTCATCAATGCCCTTGTGGATCCAATATTCAAGATACGCAAGTCCAGATATTCCATTTGTAACGTGCATCCTTTTATCTATTTTGTTTTTCCTTTACTTTCTAGATTCGTCAATACCCTTTAGACAAAATTCTTATTTATTATTTTCTGGTCTTTTTATATCTACTTCTTTTTTTATTAGAAGTTATATGGCCTTTGTTCCTCTTATAGGACTCTCACCATTTATTTTTTCTAATTTATATAGAAAGAAACATACTTTTAAAGTTTTCTTTTGTACTGGAATATTTTTTGGATTTATACCTACTGGACTTAATCTTTATTTTTCATTTCAAAAGTTTGGAATAAGAGGATTTACAGCCCTTTTTGATTTTGCAAGGAAACAAGCAATAGGAGACTTTGGCTTTAATAAATTACTACTTATTCCCATAAATTTTCTATACTTAACTTTTCCAATTGGAATCGTATTCGCTATTCTTTTTGTTTTTACCAGATCTGATAATAACCCCAGATATCCATTACTAGTGTATTTTTATCCTCTTTCATCTTTAGTTATCTTAGTATGTATGTCTACGTCTTACCCTCATTATTATCTTTTTCTTTTATCTCCTTTATCCATTCTATTTAGTATTTACTTAACTTCAAATTCATTTAGATTCTCTTTTTCTAACTTTAGCATTAAGTTTTGCCTATTCATAATACTTACATCCATATTATCAATTATATTATTTTTCATTATTCATTATATAGACATAGAAAGCGAATTTTCTTATAGTAATACTTTATTTGTATATGTTCTTTTTTCATTTTTATTGCTTTCTTATATTGTGTCAATTATATTTTTGTTAGATATTAAGCCTCTACGTTTTAATATAAAAAATTTCTTTTATTCTATTTCTATACCACAATATATCTGTATATCTTTATTATATAATATTGGTGTATTAGGTAATCCTAATTATAATACAAAATTATTTTTAAAAGAGGAAGATGTTTCGCAAATTATTAATACTAACACTATTTATTTACTAAGAGTGGATAGTAAAATTGAGACTTTATTATTATATTATTTGCCATCCTCTAAAATTATTGATGATTTTGATCAAATTAGTAATTTTAAGTATGTAATTACTTCTAATAGTTACTTATTAGATACATTGGACTTTAAAAAAACGTTTTCATCTATTAAAAAATTTGAAAATCATATATTACTAATTAACAATGATAAATAATTTTATGCTATTGTTAGCAAATTAATTTAATAGTAAAAATGAATAAGATACTTAAAAACTTCTACAAGAATTTTTGGGTACCAGTTATGGGAAGGTTTATTTCTAAATTTATCCCTTTGATCGAAGGCAATCCCCCCAAAAACAATCCTACATATGATATTGATGGAGATAAAAAATAAGTAACAGTATATTATTTAGGTAAGGAACCACCATGACAATATCCAACAGCTAGTGAATTTGTATCCATTTCATTTTGAGAATTATTTATATTTTTTGATTTTAGATACTTAGTTGTTTTATCTATACATGAGGTGCTTGATGATGTATACCTTACAATAGGGTATATGTATAAGACTCCTGCAATTATTATGATGGAGTAAACTATATATTTCTTATTTTCATCAATAAAGTTTATGGCTTGCTTTTTCTTTTTTAGATATTTAGAAAGCCATGAATCAGGTAATCCTATTTGAACAAACAAAAGTTCAACCCACCATGGTAGTTTTGTTTGATTGTTATCTGAATTACTTTTCATGGTGATAGTTAGATTAGTTAGCCCTTAATAAAAAATGTTTTTGACTATTATCACATCTATATTGTACCAAGTAGAATATATCCCATTTTTATAAAAAAGGAAAACTCTTCTATGCCTTTTATGAGTATTTACTCTTATTCTTGAGGTTTTTGTAGTCCATAACTCATTAGATTGATTTTTCTATTATAAATAGTGTATTATTTTTGTGGATGAATTGTATTCTATGGCAAAAAGAAGACGTAAACTTAGCCCTGAATTAGAGAAAAACATTTCATTAGCTAAGAAAGAAATTGAATTAATTACAGCCATAATTCATGATATAGATGAGGATGATATTCAAGAAGAATACAAATCTGCATTCTTACCTGTTATGAGTGCATATATGTCACTTGATCAAATGTATAATGAAGTAGGTTTTAATGATGATACTACTAAACTACATCAACTTTATTTGACTAATTTGGCTCAATTTAAAAACGAATATGAGCTTTGAATATATAAAATCATAACTATTTAATTATTCTTAACTATATATATTATTTATAATCAAACTATTTTAATCCGACATCTTAATATTTCAGAAGAATACCACTCTTTAAAGATATTTTTTATTTTTAAAAGAAAGTTTAGATAGTACTTTATATAAATCTGTTTTTTTTATTAAATAATTGAGCTTCTTTTATTTAAAGAATTATATTAATTGAAAATATTAGATTTTATGTCAGATAATTTATTCGAAATTGATTTAGCAATGAATATCATCAAAGAAGAAATGATAAAAGAGCTTTCTGAATCCGTATCTAGGCAGAATGAAAACCAATACTCAAATCAAACTAGAGCTAATAATTTTTCTTTTTACGATAAGACTTCGGATTAGTTTTTTCAATTATTTCTATAATTTCACTTTCATTCAAGCTTGTAACCAAAAATACTTCTTGTACAAGTTTACCTTTTCTAGCTAGTAATTTAAAGCCTTCTTTTGTTTTAACAGTTACTTTTAGTATGAGCTTCTCACCTCTACTCTTGGTTTTTGCTATTGAAGCAGGTGTAACTGTCTTGATATCACTTCTTGAGGCAATTTTTTTCAACCATTTGATCAAACCTTCTATGTTTGTGCTGTGGTTTTGAACAAGTCTTCCCATATCTTTTTTATCCTTTTTGATAAGTTATAATTTAGTAAAACAACTACAGTAATGATTTTCACTTTAGGTTGGGCTTCCTTGGCAGCTATTTTCACTTTTTCTATAGCAATGGTCGTTTGGGGTAGAAATGGGGATGGTTCTATTGATATCTAGACTTAATGATGCCTGTAGACTTTAATCTATATAGCCTTCTATCTTTTTTCTCTGTATCACTTCTTTCTTTCATCACAATAAGTGTGATCTATATTAGCTATATTGATTGGAAAGATAAGAGAAGAAAAAAATAACTTCAATATTATTTTGATGTTAGATTTAATGAAATAATTTCTAATGCTTGTTTCATCTTCTCAATGTTAGACTTATACATACTTATATCTTTTTCCACCCTTGAATATTGGTAGCCAAGTAATTTAGAAATCTTACTTATCTCTTTATTTATATCTTCTTCTTTCGAATTGTCAAACGTTGGTATTTCGCTAACTAACTTATATATTCCAATAGCATTGATGCGACTATAGTAGTCATTACCTTTGTGTTCGTTTTTTAGTTGAATTATAAATTCATTTATATCTTCTTTCGTAGATGACTTTGCCTTGCTAACTAATTGCTCAGAGGAGCTATTGATTTCATTTGGATTAAACCCATTACAATTACATATTGCTTCGAAAAGTTTCGTAATATGCTCGCTAGGTTTGTAGCCACTAGTAAATTTATTAAATATTTCTTTTAATCCAGCAGCAAAGATTGAGTCTTTTTTAAAGTTTTTCTGATGACTCAATAGGTGGAGTTCTACAAGTAGTTCATCTGCCAGCTTCCTATAAATTGGAGGTATTACATAAGGAAACTCCTTATGGAAATCAGATTTACTGTCTGAAATTGTTGCTCTAACGCTCAATGCCAAACCTAGATAATTCTTAAGAGACCTTAGCTTACCCCGCGACTTAGCTAGGATCATGAAAACCGACCATTATCATCGTTCAATGATTCCAATTGTTATTGAAGAATCTGGAAGAGGAGAAAGAGCCTTTGATATTTATTCCAGGCTTTTGAGGGAAAGAATTGTTTTTTTAGGTGAACCAGTTACCAGTGATTCTGCAAACAGGATTGTTGCTCAACTTCTTTTTCTAGAAGCTGACGATCCTGATAAAGATATTTTTCTCTACATCAATTCTCCAGGTGGATCTGTTTATGACGGTCTTGGTATCTTTGACACAATGCAGCATGTAAAGCCCGATGTTCATACAGTCTGCGTTGGACTTGCGGCAAGTATGGGAGCATTCCTTCTTTGTGCAGGAGCTAAAGGAAAAAGAAGCAGTTTGCTTCATTCAAGAATAATGATTCATCAGCCTCTCGGTGGCGCAAGGGGGCAAGCAAGCGATATAAGGATACAAGCTGATGAAATCTTATTTATTAAAGATAAATTAAATAATGAATTATCAGAAAGAACAGGCCAACCTATTGAAAGAGTTAGAGAAGACACAGATAGAGATTTTTATATGTCTCCTTCTGAAGCTGTTGAATATGGAATAATCGATAATGTATTCAATAAAAGGCCAATAAATTCAATTTGAAATTAATTTTTTTTTGGATCTTGCAATACTGGGATAAATCTATCTTTCTCTGGAATAACTGTATACTCAGACAATATTTTACAGAATTCTTCTCCATCCATAGTCTCTTTTTCTATTAGAATTTCAACTAATTTATCCATAGCAGATCTATTATTTGCTACCAAATCAAGAGTTTCCTCGTAACATTGTTTGACTATTTTTCTAACCTGTTCGTCGATTTGTTTTGAAATTTCATCTGATATATCAGATGTATTCATTAGGCTTCTTCCAACAAAAACTTCTTGACTGTCACCTTCTAAAGAGACTGGTCCAAGGCTGCTCATACCAAATCGAGTTACCATTTGACGAGCCATAGATGCAACTTGCTGTACGTCTCCACCTGCACCAGTAGTTACTTCTTCCCTTCCAAAAATAATATCTTCAGCAGCTCTTCCACCAAGTGCTCCCATTATTCTTGCTTTTAACTGTGCTCTGCTGATCAATGTTTGATCATCATCTGGTGAGAACCAAGTAAGACCTTTTGCCTGCCCCCTAGGTATGACTGTAACTTTTTGGACTGGATCATGATCTTTTACAAGTGAACCTACTAAGGCATGACCAACTTCGTGATAAGCAATTAGTCTCTTACTCCTTCCATCGACTAAAGGTTGTCCCTCCATTCCAGCAATTATTCGATCAACTGCATCATCAATTTCTGAAAGACCAATCTCATTTTTTCTTCTTCTTGCAGTAAGAATAGCTGCTTCATTAAGTAAATTTGCTAGGTCTGCTCCTGTAAAGCCTGGGGTTCTTCTTGCAATACTTTCTAATGTTAGATCCTTTTGTAATTTCTTATTTCTGGAGTGAACTTTAAGAATAGATAATCTTCCAGAAATATCAGGTGCGTCAACAGTTACCTGCCTATCAAACCTTCCTGGCCTCATCAACGCTGAATCAAGTACATCTGGTCTATTTGTTGCTGCAATGATAATAATTCCACTGTTCCCTTCAAACCCATCCATTTCAGTTAGAAGTTGATTTAGTGTTTGCTCTCTTTCATCATTACCTCCTCCTATTCCTGCTCCTCTTTGTCTACCGACAGCATCAATTTCGTCAATAAAAATTAAGCATGGACTATTTTCTTTAGCTCTTTTAAATAAATCTCTAACTCTACTGGCTCCAACACCTACAAACATCTCCACAAATTCTGATCCAGAAAGTGAAAAGAATGGAACACCAGCTTCTCCTGCAATTGCCTTAGCTAAAAGAGTTTTACCAGTACCTGGAGGTCCAACAAGCAAAACACCTCTAGGTATTTGGGCCCCAACAGATGTAAATCTTTCTGGTTGCTTTAGGAATGTAACAACTTCCTCTAAATCTTGTTTTGCCTCGTTTACACCTGCTACATCATCAAATTTGACACCTGTTTCGGCTTCCATTGCAAATCTTGCTTTTGTTTTGCCAAATTGCATGGCTTGGCCAGGTCCACCTGGCATTGAATTCGATCTTCTTGAAAGTAGAATCAATCCTCCAATTAATATAATTGGGAAGAGAAGATTCCCAAGAATTCCAATCCCAGCTGGGGCTGTTTTAGGAGGGTGTATGTCAAAACTAATACCTTCTTCCTTTAGTGAGCTAACTAATTCAGGTGCTAATCCTGGCAAGTCAACTCTTAAGCGTTGAACTCTGTTGTCTATTTCTGGATCAACTGATTCAACAATTGCATTTCTACCACCTTCATAAATATCAACGGAAGTTACTCTTCCTGCTTTTACATAATCAAGAAATCTTCCATAGCTGATTTTAGCAACTGGAGCACTTCTTGAAGCAGTAGAAGTATTGGTTTGATTGACTTGAGTATTTGTTGCTGAACCAAGTATTTGCCAAGTGATTAAAACAACGATTGTTATCGGAAGAACCCAAAGAGCTATTACTTTCCATTTCTTATCCATAAATCTTAAGGACTTTTTGCAAGAGTCTAATAGTGTAATGCCCCTTTCCGTTGGATGATTTCGTTACTTTCCAAGAAATTTTGAAAAATTAATTTCATAAATTTCATTAAAGATCTCATATTTTAGATAAAAAGTACTATTTATAAACTTCTAAGAGCAGTAATTGGATCTAGTTTAGCAGCTCTTTTTGCCGGAAGAACACCAAAAGTTAATCCTATAGTTCCAGAAATTATAACCGTTATAAATACAGTTCCAAAACCAATTGTTGCAGGTAAAGGTGTTAATAAAGCTACAACCTTTACTGTGGTTAGTCCTAACCCGGTACCAGCAATTCCACCCAGGCTAGAAAGTATTAAAGATTCAATAAGGAATTGGGTTGAAATATCTAATCTTCTTGCCCCTAAGGCTTTTCTAAGGCCTATTTCTTCAGTTCTCTCACTTACAGAAACCAGCATAATGTTCATAATACCTATACCACCAACTAATAATGATATACCTCCTATTGCCGCTAGCATTAATGTTAATCCTCCAGTAATAGTTGATACTATTTGCAAAGCATCTTTTTGAGATCTAACAGCAAAATCATCATCTCTAATTATTTTATGTCTTTGTCTCAATAAGTTAGTTATTTGAAATTTTGCCGCTTTTGTTGATTTTTCATTTATTGCTTCAACACTTATGAAACTA
>QCHZ01000008.1 GCA_003216955.1 Prochlorococcus sp. AG-402-I21
GAGGTTTATGGGCGTGACTTTTGATCAAGAATCCCTGTCACGTTTAACACTTCGTCAGCTTCGTCTTAAAGCTAGTGAATTAGGTATTCCTCTTTACAGTAGAAAATCAAAGGCTGATTTAGTTAAGGGGGTTTTGCTCTACGAAGAAAAAAAGGAATTAGAAAATCAGCTAATCAATAACAAAGTTCAATCATCTCGCGAAACCACACACTCAACTTCTTCAGAAACCAAAGCAGTTTTTCTTCCTCGTGATCCCGAGTGGGCTTATGTATTTTGGGAGATATCAGATGCTGATCGTTCTAATGCCCAAAATGAAGGAGCTAATCGGCTATGTTTGCGTTTAGCTGATGTCACCAATAATAATTCTGGAGAATCTAATCCTGGTACTCTTCAGGAAGTTGTTGTTGATAGTCATAGTACTGAGTGGTATTTACCTATTCCTTTAGGCGGAAGAGATTATAAGGTTGAACTCGGTTATCGAATTGGTCATAAATGGATGTCACTTGCTCATTCATCCTCAGCCAAAGTACCTTCATTGCATCCAAGTGAACAAATTCTTGATCAATTTGTTCCTTTTAGCTTGGACGCCTCAGTTAAGTCCTCTGATCCCAAGATAGAAAGTTTTGCATCAGATCAACCAGATAGTGGCTTGCATGAAAGGTTGTATCAATCAGCGACCACAAAATTTAGAACTAGAAGAGTTGGTTCAGAAGAATTCCAGGAGGGTGTTCTAGGAGATCTAAATTCAAATAATGAATCTGGTAGTGGGCTTTGGGCTAGTGGATTGAATGAATCTGGTATTGGAGGGGTTCCTCAACCACGTTCTTTTTGGTTAGTTGCAGATGCTGAATTAATCGTTTATGGAGCTACTGATCCCTCAGCTAAATTGTTTATCGAAGATGAAGAGGTTCCATTAGCAAATGATGGAACTTTTAGATTGCAAGTACCTTTCAGAGATGGTATTCAAAATTATTCAATTAAAGCGATTGATAAAGATGGGGTTGATTCAAGGAACATAACCATGAAATTCGAAAGAGTTACTCCAGTTGATAATACTAATCCAAATTCAAAAGCTGAATCAGAATGGTTTTAAATCTAATTCCACCTAATTAATGCTTCGCTTAATTGTTGCTTTTACACCATTAGTGGGGGCTATTGCTTTTCCTTTATTAATTCCTACTACGATTGAGCGTTTAGGACTTGGTCCGGGTGTTTTAAGTGCGTTGATATTAAGTACTCTTTGGTTTATCGCAATGCTTCGTACTTCTGAAATGCCTCACTGAATTCAAGGTGTTGATATTTCATTTCCGATTCATTTTTTATATCATTCACTAATTTATTTTCAAAGTGTTTTCTACAGAATTTAGCCAACTTAAAGTTAAGTTAAACACACCTTTTACTGATCAGAAGCCAGGTACTTCTGGTTTAAGAAAAAGTACTGTGCAGTTCGAAGAGGCTCATTACCTTGAGAGCTTTATTGAATCAATCTTGTGTTGCCTGCCTGGGGTGCAAGGAGGTGTTTTGGTTTTGGGAGGTGATGGAAGATATGGCAACAAAAGAGCGATTGATATTATTATTCGGATGGCAGCTGCGCATGGAATTAAAAAAGTCATAACAACTGTCGATGGGATTTTGTCGACTCCTGCCGCTTCTAATTTGATTCGAATTAATAACGCAATCGGTGGAATTATTTTATCTGCTAGTCACAATCCAGGTGGACTTAAAGGTGATTTTGGAGTCAAGCTAAATGGTTCGAATGGTGGACCTGCCTCTGAGTCTTTAACTGATGAAATTTATAATTACTCCAACAATCTTGAAGAATATAAGATCATCAAATGTCAATCAAATAATTCTTATTCACCTGGTAAATATAAATTAGCTTCAATGGTTCTCGAGATCATTGATGGAATAGATGATTACTTAGATTTAATGAAAAAAATATTTGATTTTGATTTGATTAGTTCCTATATCAACAAAGATTTTCCAATCGTTTTTGATGCATTAAATGCTGTTACGGGGCCATATGCAAAGCGTCTTTTTGTTGATCATTTAGGAGCTAATGTAGAAACGGTAAGGAATGGAATACCTCTGGAAGATTTTGGAGGTCTTCATCCTGATCCAAATTTGACTTATGCAAAAGATCTTGCTGACTTGCTTTTAAAAGGAAATTTATTTTCCTTCGGTGCAGCATGTGATGGAGATGGCGATAGAAATATGATTTTAGGACGTGGTTGCTTTGTAAATCCTAGTGATAGCCTTGCAATTTTAGCTGCTAATTACGATTGTGTGCCAGGGTATGCAAAAGGTTTGTCTGGTGTTGCTCGTTCCATGCCGACGAGTTCAGCTGTAGATGTTGTGGCAAAACATTTAGGGATAAATTGCTTTGAAACTCCTACTGGATGGAAATTCTTTGGCAATCTTTTGGAAGCTAATCAAATTACTCTGTGTGGAGAGGAGAGCTTTGGCACTGGAAGTGATCATGTAAGAGAGAAAGATGGATTGTGGGCTGTTCTCTTTTGGTTACAGATACTTGCGACCAAGAAAAAGTCTGTTTCTGAGATAATGAGAAATCATTGGCTATTTTTTGGTCGTCATTATTATTCTCGTCACGATTATGAATCTATTCCATCTGAAGTTGCAAATTCTTTGTATTCTAGATTGAGCAATTTGCTTCCCACTTTAAAAGATCAATCTTTTGCTGGAAGGATAGTGAAAAATGCTGATGATTTTAGCTATACAGATCCAGTTGATGGTTCAATTACTCTTAATCAGGGTTTAAGAATTTTATTAGATGATGGTAGTCGAGTGTTAGTACGACTGTCTGGTACGGGCACCCAAGGAGCTACTTTGAGAGTTTACTTTGAAAGCTTTGTTCCAAGTGATGGTGATATCACTCAAGATCCGCAGTTAGCCTTGGATCCCTTAATTAAAAGTATTGATTCTCTAGCTGAGATTTCAAAACGAACAGGAATGTCTGCTCCGACAGTTATTACCTAGATCCAAAATCTTCTAATTTCAAATCATCAAAACAACTGTATAAGTATTTTTTTGCTTTTAGAGTAAAAAAATGTTTGTTTACCAGTTTTGGCCAAAGATCTGTTTGCTTTTCATGGTGAACAGCTAATTCAGAATAATGCTCCATTAGCTGATCGCTTACGGCCTAAAACACTTGATGAATTTGTGGGTCAAGATCACATTCTTGCTCAAGGACGTTTATTGAGACGCTCAATTGTTGCTGATAAAGTAGGCAACTTATTGCTTTATGGGCCACCAGGAGTTGGTAAGACTACTTTGGCTAGGATTATCGCCTCAAATACCTTATCTCATTTTAGTGTCGTAAATGCTGCCTTGGCTGGTATCAAGGATTTGAGATCTGAGATTGAGTCTGCAATAGATAGATTAAATAAATATGGTAAACGCACGATTTTATTTATTGATGAGGTTCATAGATTTAATACGGCTCAACAAGATGCCTTATTACCTTGGGTTGAAAATGGAACTTTGACTCTTATTGGGGCAACTACGGAAAATCCATATTTTGAAGTTAATAAAGCTTTGGTCAGCAGATCTAGACTATTTCGTTTAAATAGTCTGAATTCAAAAGCTTTACATCAATTGCTGCAAAGAGCTTTAAGCGATAAGGAAAGGGGGTATGGGTTGAAATTAATCAATTTATCTAGTGAAGCTGCGGATCATTTGGTTGATGTGTCTAATGGTGATGCACGGGTTCTGCTTAATGCGCTTGAACTTGCTGTAGAAAGCACTATTGCAAATCAAGATAGTTCGATATGTATTGATCTCAATATTGCTGAGGATTCAATTCAAGAACGAGCGGTTTTATACGACAAACAAGGTGATGCTCATTTTGATACGATCAGCGCTTTTATTAAGTCATTACGAGGCTCGGATCCAGATGCGGCATTGTTTTGGCTGGCTCGAATGTTGGAGGCTGGAGAAAATCCACGCTTCATTTTTAGACGTATGCTCATCGCTGCAGGAGAGGATATTGGTCTGGCTGATCCAAATGCAATTGTCATAGTTGAGTCATGCGCGGCGGCTTTTGATCGAATTGGTTTGCCAGAGGGTATTTACCCACTAGCTCAGGCAACCTTGTACTTAGCTGCCACTGAGAAAAGCAATAGTGTGAAGGCTATTTTTAAGGCAGTTCAGAAAGTTAAAGATTCCCAAAAGCAAAATGTTCCGTCTCATCTTAAAGATGCAAGCCGAGATCAAGAAGCATTTGGAGATGGCCTGGGTTACAGCTATCCTCACTCATTTTCAAAAAATTGGGTACCTCAGCAATATTTACCAGATAGTTTGCTAAAAGAGAATTTTTGGGAGCCAACTGAACATGGATGGGAAGGGCAAAGACGATCTCTTTTGAATGAGAGACGATCTGAACAGTTAGCTTCACTAATTGAAGTTGACAAACAAAATCCTTTAACTATTACATCTGGAAAAGTTGATAGTGACTTGGAGAAATGGTTATCTCACCAAGTTTTGCAAGAGGGGGAACGATTAAAAAACTTGATGACTAAATTATGGTCGGGTATTACTTGGAAAAAAAATCATAGAGTTTTAGTCTTAACACCTAGTTCTTTGCTTTGGTCTTTAAAGCCTTTAAGAGAGGTATCTGAAGGGGGAGTTGTTTTGGCTGTTTCAGAAGATAATCATCCAAGGTTATTAGCTGAATTAGAAGTTTTAGCTCCCATGGAGCGACCTGTTTTAATTGATTCAACTTTTGAATCAATTAAAAAATTAGAATACAATCTCAAATTTGAGGTGATTGGAGGAAGGATTCCATGGAAAGTTTTTTCTGAAATAAATTTTTCGGAATTATGGCCGATTCTTACTGAAAAATGTACAGAGAATGCAGACTTAAGTTTAATTATAAGTAACCCATCCTCTGGTCCTGCACTTTCTCTAAAGGAAAGCTTAGAAGCTTATAGCAATAATAAGAATAACGATTTTTTATTATTAGATAATTTAATTTGCAAAGAAGAGGAGTGGTTGCAAAAACAAGATTATAAAAAGACATTTATTCTACAATTAGAAAAATTAGGCTGGAATATTTCTTTTGAAGAATGGACTGAGTTTGTATATCAAAAAGTTGATAGTTCTACAATTAAAAGATGGCTTACTGAAGGAAGTGATTATCGAGAAATCATTCTAAAAAATTGTAAGGAAGAAACATTAGATCGATTGCAGAAATTATTTAAAAGATTGGAAGGCAAGACTATAAAACAGAAACTTCTACATACTAAATATGTTGCCAAAAGAATGATTAGTTAAGGCAAATTATTGGTACTCTTGTTACGGAGTCTTCATCTAATGCAATTGCATAAGTCCACTGATCATGAATGCGTTCGTAAATTTTTACTTTGTGTCCTAGCATTTTATGATAAGCAAATAATGATTTATTTTTCCAAATCCATTGATTTATATTAGTTGCTATTTTTCCACTCTGCCATTTGATTGCGGCTTCTTTTACTACCCATCTTTTTAGTACTATTTCTTTAGCTTGATTTGGCGTCAAATATTCTATTTCGCTATTTTCATCTTGAGTGAAAAAGCGTTTGGACAATTTATGAGCTTGAAACTGTCTATCCTTTCTTTCAATATCTACACCAATTTTGGTTGAAGACCATCCAATTAATAACGCATCAGAACAGTGACTCATGCTGATATAACCCAATCCATCCGCTAATAAAGGTGGTTTCCCAGGATCGGCTTTAAGAGGGATCTCCAGAGGTTCTAAGCCAGTCATGTTCGACATGACATGTCTAAGGCAGCCTCTGGAAAAGTGGTAATTTAATGCTCTGCTTGGTGGTAAGTTGTTAACCCATTTTTTCTCTTCGCTGCTTATGGGTAAAAGTTTTGATGGCATCAAAAAAAGCCAAAGACCTAGTACGCTTTTATTGTTTATTTGAGTAGTAATCATGACTCTCTGTATAGGCGATTCTGCACCAGATTTCATTCTCCCTAATCAAGATGGTGTTGATACCAGTCTCTCATCATTCAAAGGGTCGAGAGTTGTAATTTATTTTTATCCAAAAGATGATACTCCTGGCTGCACTAAGGAAGCTTGCAGCTTTAGAGATAGTTGGGACCTTTTTGAATCAAACAATATTCAAGTTTTAGGTATTAGTAAGGACGCCTCGAAATCGCATATAAAATTCATTGATAAACATAAACTGCCATTTATACTTTTAACTGATAATGAGCCTTGTCCTGTTGCGGCATCATACGAAAGTTATGGCTTGAAGAAATTTATGGGTAGAGAGTATTATGGAATGATGAGACATACTTTCGTTATAGATAAAGATGGGAAAATAGAATTAATCTATTTAAAAGTAAAATCAGCAAATATGGCTAATCAAATTTTAAATGATCTTAAATTGAATTAACTTTTTGGTCTATATCAATCATTCCTTCTAGAACTAAATTCGGACAATAATTTATATCAATATTTGTATTTTTAAGTTCATTTAATATCAGTGGAGCATCACCTCCGCACATCCATATTGGTAATTTTGTCTCCTCGAATATTTTTAAGATTAATCCTAATAATCCATTTATTGCACCTCTGACCATTGCATTTTTAGTTTCATGTTGAAATGTCTCTATTGGGATTGTCTTGATGATTGGATTTTCTAAATTTAATGAACCATTTGCCATAGAAGATAATTGAAGTCTTAATCCAGAAATTAATTGCCCTCCAGCGAATACACCTTTTTTTGTTATTTTTGTGACGCTCATGATTGTGCCTGCATCAATAACAATTAAGTCTTGCTCTTTGCTTTTGAAAGATGATTGCTTTTTATAAGCACTCCATGAAGCTAGAGCTCTATCAATCCCTAAATTAGATGGAAGGTTGATGAGCGGAACATCATCTAAATTTATTTTTTTTGAAGGGCATAATTTAATGTTCTCAGGGATGGAACCAACTGAGGCCCAAGTTAACTGAGAATAATCCTTATCTTTAAATTCGATTGGATTTGGCGAGGTATGAAAATATTTCCAATCTTTTTTTCTCTTGCTTGCCCAATGCCATCTTGTATTCCCAATCATTAAGTAATTTTTTTCTGAAAACACCAGCTATATTCCTTCTCCTAAAAAATTATTTTCATCAACATGAATTCCACACTCTTCACTGACCCCTCCAAATCTTGTTGATCTCCCTTGGGAATTATTATTTTCAGCTATGCTTGAATGCCAATCTCCGACAGTAGAATAGCCTTTTTCAAATAAAGGGTGTTGAGGTAAATCATTACTTTCCATGTAATAGAAAATATCTTTCTTAGTCCAGTTTAAGAGTGGTCGTAGAGTTAAACGGTCTCTGATGTAATCAATATGTGACATGGATTCTCTGTTTTTGGTTTGACCTTTACGTACTCCGCTAGCCCAACAATGCACATCGAGTTCTGAAAAGACATTTTCTAAAGGTTCAATTTTTCGTATTTGGTGATATTTGTTTAGGTCTCTTAGTTCGCCAGTTTCCCAAAGTTTTCCATATATTGCTTCCATTCTGGCTGGTGAGATAGAGCTTTGGGCTACGATTAAATCTAATTCGAATAGATTTGTTAGTTCTTCTGCATAGTTATAAGTTTCTTTAGGTAGATAACCAGTATCTATCCAAATTACCTTTGGTTTTTTTCTAGATTTCAAAGCCACTGTCATATGAAGTAAAACAGCAGATTGGATTCCAAAACTGGTTGTTAAAACAAATTTCTCATCAAATTTCTCATGGGCCCATTGCAGTTGATCTTGAGCAGCAAGTTTTTCAAGATATTTACTTGTTTCATCAATTGATTCCACCAGAAAAGGTTGAGCAATGTTAGTTGATTCTCTCAAATCACCGGTGTAATTGTCTTGGGATTCTTTCTGCATATTTGAGAATTGAATGCCGAATCGGTCAAAGTTTGTTTAGGGTCTTTAAAAACATCTTAAATCTAGTCCCTATGGACTTGAACAATTTGAAATCTGACCCAATAGTTGTTGTAGGTGGTGGCTTCGGAGGACTGGCTACTGTTCAAGCTTTGTTAGCCAAGTCAGATGGAACTTCAGTGATTTTGATTGATGAAGGCAATAGATTTCTTTTTAAGCCATTGCTTTATGAGTTATTAAGCGGTGAGCTTCAATTATGGGAGGTGGCACCTCAGTATTCTGATTTAGCTTCAGAATTAGGATTTATTTTTTTACAAGAATGTGTAGTTGAGATTGATGAAATAGCACAAAAGTTAATTACTTCATCTGAGATTGAAATAACTTATTCTCAACTTGTCATTAGCACAGGAGTGACAACTAATTATTCATTGCTAGAAAATTTACAAGACTATGCTTGTGGCTTTTCTAATTTAAATGACTTGCGAATAATTAAAAATTTAATAACTAAAATAAATAATTCTTCTGAATATACGAATCCTATAGTGATTGCTGGAGCTGGTCCAACCGGTGTTGAGCTTGCATGTAAAATTTCTGATTTAATAAAAGATCGGATTGAAATATATTTAGTTGATAAAGGAGATAAAATTCTACCTAGGTGTAAATCATTTAATAGAGAAAAAGCAATCGAAGCAATAGGTAAGAGAAATATTAGAGTTTATTTAGACTATTTTATAAAATCTGTTGATAAAACTTTTTTAGAACTCTACAGTCCTAATAATGAAATAAATAATTACATTAAAATTGATTATTCTACTTTATTATGGACTGCAGGATTAAAACCTTCAAAATCAAAATTTTTGTATCATTTTTTGAATGAAAATCAGAAGATTAAAGTAAATAAATTTATGCAAAAGGATGAATATAAAAATATTTTTTTCGTTGGAGATATCACATTTTGTGAAAATGCCCCCTTCCCTTCTTCCGCTCAAGTTGCAATGCAGCAAGGTTCTTTAGTGGCTCAAAATATTTTTTCTCTAAGGAAGGGAAATGAACTTAAATCATTCCAATTTGAAGATCTTGGAGAAATGTTGAGTCTTGGCATTGGTAATGCATCTATTACTGGCTATGGAATTACCTTGGCAGGACCCCTTGCATTTGAAATTAGGCGTTTTGCATATTTAATGAGAATGCCAGGTTTTCTTCTATCGTTTAAATCCTCTGGTTCATGGCTATTTAGTAAAAAATTAATTAATCGTTTATTTTCCCAATCTCCTTAGCTCCGTTACGCAGTAGTCTTAAAATTAATACTTGGACAGAGTCAGTTGAAAAGGTTATTAATTGAATAATATGAATGAGGTACTAACTGTTTTTGAAAATCCAAAAGCTGTCATAACTTTGGCAGTGTTAATTAGTGCAGTTTGTTTATTTGTAAGTAGTGCTCTAGCTCCTGAACTGACTGGACTCTTGAGTGTCGCATTATTAATGGCAACAGGAGTTCTTTCTCCTCAAAAAGCATTGGCTGGTTTTGGAAGCCCTGCATTGATTACATTGATGGGCTTATTTGCTGTTTCTGCTGCACTTTTTAAAAGTGGAGCTCTTGATCGTTTAAGAGAGTTAATAGCTTCTGAAAGTATTCGAACTCCGCGTAGGTTAATAGCTTTGCTTGGATTGGTTGTTGCTCCTGTGTCAGGCGTTGTTCCTAATACTCCAGTGGTAGCTTCGCTTTTACCAGTTATTGAGGCTTGGTGTGTAAAGCGAAAATTATCTCCTTCTCGTGTTTTGCTGCCACTATCTTTCGCTACGGTTTTAGGCGGCACATTAACTCTTTTGGGGAGTTCAGTAAATTTGTTGGTGAGCGATATTAGCGATCAACTTGGCTACGGTCCTTTTGATCTTTTTACTTTTACTGCAATAGGTATACCAATATGGTTGTTTGGGACAGCGTATATGTTGTTAGCTCCTCAATCTTTACTACCTGATAGAGGAAGAATTAGCTCAGAGTATGGAGGCAGTTCGGATCAAACTGGCTATTTTACGGAGGTCACAATTCCTTCTGGTTCAGAATTGGTTGGGAATTCCTTGAGGAATAGTCGCTTACAAAGAAGATTTGATGTCGATGTTTTAGAAATACAGCGAGAGAATGAGAGATTTTTGCCACCTTTGGCTGATCGAATAATTCAATCTGGAGATCGCTTGTTGATCAGAATTACACGCTCAGATCTTTTGAGATTAAAACAAGAACATACAGTTCAATTAACTAAAGATTTAAATCCTGAAAAGAATTTTTTTCTATCCAATACTGATGAAGGTCAACAAACTGTAGAGGTCCTTTTGCCAGCTGGCTCAACCTTGGCTGGCGCGAGTTTGCGAGAATTACGCTTTAGGCAAAGGCATAATGCAACTGTTTTAGCTTTAAGACGAGGGCAGCAAACTGTTCAAGAAAGATTGGGCCAAGCAATTTTAAGAGAGGGGGATGTACTACTTCTTCAAGCACCAAGAGATTCTATTAGAGGATTGCAAGATAGTAATGATCTACTCGTTTTAGATCAATTTGATAATGATCTACCAACTGTCACAAGAAAGCCTATAGCAATTGGTATAGCCATTGCTATGTTGATTCTTCCCTCACTTACTGATTTACCTCTTGTTGCTTCGGTCTTATTGGCAGTAATTGGCATGGTTTGGGGTGGATGCTTAAGGCCCGCAGAGGTTCAAAGATCAATTCGACTGGATGTAATTCTTTTGCTTGGATCTCTCTCTAGCTTTAGTGTCGCAATGCAAAACACAGGTCTTGCAGATGCTTTTGCGAATATTTTAATTTTTATATTGAAAGACCTATCTACTTATTCCGCTTTACTAGTAATTTTTCTCTCGACTACAATATTCACTCAATTTGTCAGTAACGCCGCTTCAGTAGCTCTTTTGGCACCAATCGCTGTTCAACTGGCGCCAAGTATGGGTCTACCTCCTTTGGCTTTATTGATAACAGTTCTTTTTGGCGCTAGTCAATCTTTTCTTACTCCTATGGGTTACCAGACAAACCTTATGGTATTTGGACCTGGGCGTTATCAGTTCTTAGATGTCACTAGATACGGAGCTGGGTTGACCATCTTGATGACGTTTCTTGTTCCTGGGTTGATTTTGCTAAACTATGGCATTTCTTAAATATGATCGATATGATTGTTAATTTAGAAACAAATCCAAAGTTTCCATTTGATTTTGATTATTTAATCTTTTCAGAATTAGTCTCCATTTATTGTCGAAAAAAGTGAGTATTAGGCAAGAAACTTATAGAAGACTTACGGTTCCACAGTTTACAGTGGTAACTGGTTTACTTGTGATTACTTTTGGAACATTATTATTAGCTACTCCTTTATGTTCTCATGCAAATGTAGGCCTGTGGGAGGCATTCTTTACGGCAACTTCTGCTGTCACAGTTACTGGATTATCTATTATTGATATAGGAATAGATTTGACATTTTTTGGGCAAATAATTTTAGCGATTATGTTGTTAACTGGGGGCCTAGGTTTAATGGCAATTACTACATTTTTACAGGGCTTTATTGTTAGTGGAACAGAATTGAAAACACGTCTTGACAGAGGAAAAACTCTTGATGAATTTGGAGTTGGTGGTGTGGGAAGAACTTTTAAAGGGATTACGCTTACAGCATCTATTCTTATTTTCCTTGGTTCTATTACTTTGTATTTTTTTGGTTTCAATAATATAACTAGCTCAAGTGAGAGGATCTGGGTATCAATTTTTCATAGCATCTCTGCTTATAATAATGCTGGATTTAGTTTATGGTCAAACAGTTTACAAGATTATAGAAGTAATTGGGTAGTGAATTTTGTTTTAATTACTTTAATTATATTAGGTGGTTTTGGATGGAGGGTAACAAATGATATTTGGATAAATCGTAGATCTTTAAAATTAAGAAATTTAAGTCTTCATACACGTTTAGTAATTAGATCATCTTTTATATTAATTTCTCTGGGATTCTTCGGATTGCTTTTTACTGAATCGTTAGCTAGGGGTAGTTTCTTTTCGTTAATTAATTTTGATGATCGTATTTTAACCTCTCTATTTACTTCTGTTAGTGCGCGAACTGCAGGCTTTACGAATTTACCTATATCAATTGAGAGTGTCTCTGACTCTGGCCTTTTGTTGTTAATGTTTCTTATGTTTATTGGAGCAAGTCCAGGTGGCACTGGAGGCGGAATTAAGACAACAACTATTGCGGCATTAATGGCAGCTACTAGAGCAACTTTACGAGGTCAAAATGAAATCATTATTCGGAATCGGCAGATATCTGACAAAGTAATTCTGAAAGCTGTAGGTATTACTGTTGGTTCGTTTTTATTTGTATTAATTATGGCTTTATTATTAAGTTTGAGTAATGGTTTCAATAGTGGAGAGAATTTTTCATTTTTAGAAATGCTTTTCACTTGTATTTCTGCTTTTGCAACTGTAGGTTTCGATCTTGGCGTTACCTCTAAGCTAGGACATGTAGGTCAATTAATTCTGATTATTGGAATGTTTGTTGGGAGACTGGGAATCCTTTTATTCTTGAGCGCTGTATGGCAAGCTCTTAATAAAAGCAAGCTTCAGAATCGCAATCGAATCGGCTATCCGAGGGAGGACCTTTATGTTTAAGGAGGACAAATCATGAGTGATTGGTGGCAATGGTCTCCCATAAAAGCAAACCAGAAACTTGGGTTTGCTGTAGTTGGAATTGGTCGTTTTGGAAGTGCGGTATGTAGAGAACTATTGAGAAATGGTGCTGATGTTTTGGCTGTTGATTTCTCAGAGAAGGCAATAGAGGAATTACGTCAACTCGAGCCAACAATTGAAGCTAGGGTGGTTGACTCAACGGATGAAGAGTCTATGAAAGAGGCAGGTGTTCTTGAAATGGGGACTGTAGTGGTAGGCATTAGTGAGCCAATTGAGGCAAGTATTACGACAACTCTTATTGCTAAAGACACAGAGGGAAGTTTAGTGAAGCAGGTTATTGCTAGAGCAACAAGTGATCTGCATGAAAAAATGCTGAAAAGGGTTGGTGCTGATCGGGTGGTATTTCCTTCGAGAATGCAAGGAGAAAGATTGGGTTTGGAATTAGTCAGACCTAATTTGATTGAAAGATTAGAACTCGATGATAAAACCGGTATTGATGAGATTAAAGTTCCTGAGGTATTTGTAGGCCGTTCTTTAAGAGATTTAAATCTTAGAAAAAATTATTTTGTTAACGTTTTAGCTGCTGGTCCTGCTCAACTACTGACGGTCAATCCTCCAGCTAAATATATTTTAGAAAAAGATCATGTACTTGTAGTTATGGGCTCAATGGAAGATCTTCAAAAGCTGCCACAAACTTAATCCATGCGTGTCTTGGGTTTGATGAGTGGTACTAGTGCTGATGGAATAGATGCAGTTTTGGTTGATTTTAAAGGTGATCCTTCAAAGCCAAAATGGAAAATTTTAAATACATGTTCATGTCAATATCCTTCATCAACAAGAAAAAAAATAATCCAAGTTGGACAAGGATTAAAAATTAACAGTAAAAATTGGCTTGAGTTGGCTGAGGAAATTACGGAACTAAATGCTTTTGCTGCAAGGAATTGTGATCCTGAATCAACTGCAGAAGTTGTTGGATGTCACGGTCAAACTTTATTTCATAGAAGTGTAGAAAGATCTAAAAGAGGAGGAAGTCTTCAAATTCTTTTAGGACCTTTACTTGCATATATTTTAGATCAAATCGTCATTTATGATTTTAGATCAAAAGATATTGCTGCAGGTGGTCATGGTGCCCCTTTAGTAGCGTTAGTCGATGAAGCCTTGGTTGGAAGGCTTCATGGATGGAGAGGAGTTCTCAACCTTGGTGGAATTGCGAATATTACAATTATCCCACCTAAAACTGGAATTGATAAAACTTCTGAATGCTTAGGCTGGGATTGCGGACCGGCTAACTCTTTAATTGATCTAGCTATGACAGAAAGTACTCAGTCATCTTTAACTTTTGATCAGGATGGATCAGTAGCATCTCGTGGAGAACCTAACTTAGGAATTATCGAAAAGTGGTTGAAGGATCCTTTTTTTCATTTAGAACCTCCACGATCTACAGGTAGAGAGCAATTCGGTTTCCAAGATTTACAAAAAAGGAAACAGGAATTAGGTGATATATCAACAGAAGATTTAATTTCAACATTAACTACATTTACCGCATCAATAATCTCTCAAGATTTAGATAATATTTTTAGGCTTAAAAATATACGTTTAATTGAGCTTTTGGTTGCAGGAGGTGGAAGTAGAAATCTATTTTTAATGAGGCAAATACAGAAACAATGCCATGGTATTCATCTGCGTCCAATAGATGAAATTGGTATTCCTTCGCAATTTAGAGAAGCACTAGTTTTTGCAACTTTATCTTGGTGGAACTTCTTAGGGAAAAAAGTGAATCCGAAGTACATAACAGGAGCAAACAAATCTATTTTATATGGAGTAAGAGTTGATCCCTGAGGGTACTTGATTGAATAGTTAAATTCTTTTAAATTTTAATCTTTTTGGAATCCCTTTTAATCTTTGTGTTTTTTGCTTTTCTAATGCATTTATAAAATTTTGTGTTTTAGTTTTTTTTGTTTCTAATTCTTTAGATTCTGAACTTGCTCTCAATTCGTAATTCTTAACTCCTTCTTGAATTAATACTTTGGCCATATTACTAACAGTTCTCGATTCTGTTTCGGCTAGCTCTGACAATCTGTCACATAAATCCTCTGGTAGGACAACTTGTATCCGTGGCGATTTCTGCTTCCCGTTCGATGAGTGTTGACGAGTAGCCATGCTTGCAAAGAACTACCAGGTAGTAAATAGTGTACACTTATACGCAAGGGTAGTATCCTTGTGTATGATGCTTGCTAATCTGGCCAGTTTTGCCTTATCAACCTTTACTTAAATTTTTTGATTTAAAAGGAGTATTCCATGTCTAAGCCATCTCTTCCACAAACATCAAAGCCTCTTTCTGCAAATGTTGTTGTCAATAAAGGAACTATAAAACGACAAAGAAGGAAGAGTCGTAACAATGGCAAGAATGGAGATGTTCTAATTTCTGCTGTTGTTAGTTCTTATTTATTAACTCATTTACACCATGTTTTGCAAAGAGCAGAATATGGGGCCAGTAAAGAAGGAAGAGCTTCTCATGCTGCAAACTTTGCTCAACTTCGTAAAGTCCTTTGCATGGATGCTAGAAGCATGAAAGACGCCTCTGCTTTAGGTTTAAAAGAAAGTGATTTAGATATGTGCAATGAATCAACTGGTTTCGGGACAAAAGCTGCATAATTGAATATTGTTGAATTAGTCAGGTTTTTCTTATGAGTGGCAATGCTGCAGAGCTTTATAAGCTTATAAATGCAGATCCAAATAAAAAACAAGATCTTTTTCGACAAGCTCTTCAAAACCCCAAAGGTGCAATGCAAGCTATATGTGCATTTGGTATTGAAATGAATTTGCCAGTTACTTCTGAAGAGGTGAAAGAATATTTGACTACCATTGATGATTTAGAGACTAAGCAATGGCTAATAAAGGCTAGGGGTGGTTTGTGATTAATTTTTGAATGAAGAGGGGGTTTCTAACGTCTCTTGACCATTGTCTCTAATTCCTCTTCTTTCATAGCCGCCTCCACCTGCCATCGTCCAAAAAAACCAATAACTTGGAATTGCAAGAGCTGCGGCGAGTACTAGAGCAGTAATTTGTTCGAGTCTTAACATAGCCTTACATAAGTAATGTAATTTAAATCAGTTAGCATCTGTTAAAGCTAAATGATTGAAGGTAATTCAATTGAGGTTTTGTTGTAGTGTTGCGACTTGAGAAGATTAGTAAGATTTACCCTACTGGCGAAGTCTTGAAAGATGTCAGTTGGGAAATAAAAAATGGAGAGAGAATTGGTTTGGTTGGAGTTAATGGAGCAGGGAAATCAACACAATTAAAAATTATTGCTGGATTAGAAGATGCAACGGATGGGTCTTTGATTAGTGAAGGGGATCCATCTATTGCATATTTGAAACAGGAATTTGATGTTGACCTTTCAAGAACCGTCAGAGAAGAGTTATTCGAAGCATTCAAAGAGGCATCGGATTTAATTCACAGTCAAAAATTAATTCAAGAAAATATGGAATCTGAATTAGCATCCAGAGATCTGGATTATTTGGATTCATTAATCAAAGAATTAAGTCTTATTCAAAGCAAATTTGAATCAATAAATGGCTACGATTTAGAGTCTCAAGTGGAAAAACTATTACCCACTATTGGTTTTAATCCAAATGAGGGAGACAGATTAGTTGGAGACTTCTCGGGTGGCTGGCAGATGAGAATAGCTTTAGGGAAAATTCTCTTGCAAAGTCCTGATTTATTATTATTAGATGAACCAACTAATCATTTAGATTTGGAAACTATTGAATGGCTAGAGAATTATTTACTTAATCAGAAAGTTGCCATGGTAATCGTTAGCCATGATAGATCTTTTTTAGATAAAGTTTGTACAAGAATTGTTAATACTGAACGAGGTCAATCTAAAAGTTATCTTGGGAATTACACATCATATCTTCAACAGAGAGATTTTGAATTGGAATCAACAAGAATTGCATACGAAAAACAGCAGAAGGATTTGCAAGTTCAAAAGGCATATATTGATAGATTCCGAGCTAGTGCTACAAGAAGTACACAAGCTAAAAGCAGAGAAAAGTTATTAGATAAAGTTGAAAAAATAGAAGCTCCTGAGAATAATCTTAAAGGACCTGTTTTTAAATTTATGGATGCTCCTCGAGGTGGTAAGGATATATTAAGTATTCAGGATTTAACGCATAGCTATGAAGATAATATTTTATTTTTAGGAGCTTTTCTGGAGCTTGAACCAGGAGAAAGAATAGCATTTTTAGGACCTAATGGTTCTGGAAAATCAACTTTGCTTCGACTAATTATGGGTTTAGAGGAACCTGATGAAGGATCTATTATGATAGGAAAATATAATATTATTCCTAGTTATTTTGAGCAAAATCAGGCAGAAGCCTTACCATTAGAGAAAACCGTAATCGAGACAATTTCTGAGACTGTACCAAATTGGACCCAAACAGAAGTAAGGTCTTTACTTGGTAGCTTCGGTTTAACTAATGATTCAGTTTTTAAGGAGGTTGGTCAGATAAGTGGAGGAGAAAAAGCAAGACTTGCTTTAGCTTTAATGATTATTAAACCATCAAATTTACTTATTCTAGATGAACCGACAAATCATTTAGATATACCTTCAAAGCAAATGCTAGAACATGCATTATCTAATTATAATGGAACTGCATTAATAGTTTCTCATGATAGATATTTTATTTCAAAAGTTGCAAATAAAATTGTAGAAATAAAAGATGGTCAATTAATTAAATATCAGGGTGATTATCAATATTATAAAGAGAAAAAAATGGAAGAAGAAAAAGTGAAAGAAAAAGAATTAAAATTGGCTGAACGTGAAAGAAAAAGGTTGGCTAATCGAGAGAAACAGCGAAAGAAGAAAAAATTAAATAAAAAATAATGATTCTTGAAAATCGTTTTCATTTATAGCTGCAGATCATAAATATCAATTGGTTTAATAATTTTTAAGAGCTCTATATTCTCTCTAAGTATTTTAATTTTCAGATTCGATTGAATATTATTCTTATTGATTTTTTGTACCACATCTGACGGAGTAAAAATCTTTTCATTATTGATTGCGATTATTAGATCATTAACTTTTAATCCGCCTTTCTCGGCAGGACCATTTGGCATCAAATATTTAATAATTGCACCATTTTCTGTTTGGGAAAGAAAATTATTTTTTTGTTTAATATTGCTTGCAAGTGTAACTCCTATCATAGGGTGTTTGGCTCTACCATTTGTGATTAAATCTTTAGCGATTTTTCTAGCTCTATTTATTGGTATTGCAAAACCTAACCCTGCCCCTGGCCCTGAGCGAACAAGAGTATTAATACCAATCACTTCTCCATCCGAATTCAACAATGGCCCCCCAGAATTACCTGGATTAATCGCTGCATCAGTTTGAATGAGATCTATTCTTTTATCGGATATACCTAATTGAGCAACATCTCTATTTAGATTGCTAATTATTCCAAGAGTTACCGTATTTTCAAGTCCAAAAGGATTTCCAACTGCAATAGCCCAATCACCAACTTTTAAATTATTGGAGTCTCCTAATTTAGCGGTGGGCCAAGGGCCTTTTGATTTGAGTTTAATAACTGCAAGATCCGTTAAAGAATCTTCTCCAACAACACTTCCAAGTACTCTTCTTCCATCTGATAAACCCACTATGAGTTGATCAGTTTTTTCTACTACATGAGCATTGGTCAAGACTAGACCTTCTTCAGAAAAAATTACTCCACTACCTTGACCTTTTTCAATTCGAGATCGCGGAACTCGGAGGCCTCGGAGACCAAAGAATCTTTCAAAATATGGATCATTTAAGATTCCAGGAGGAAACATGCCTTCACTTGAAGATAAAACTTTACGCTCCGTTTCAATTGTGACAACTGCATCTCCACTTATATTTAATGCTTTTGATACGAAGGATTGTTTAGTGCTTTTTTGTGGTGTTTCTAGTAATGCTTCATTGGAATGCAGCGGAGTTTCAAATCGGAAATTTAAAAAAATAAGAAAAACCAAAACAAAAATTTTAAAATATTTTTGTTGGGGTATTCTTAGGGATTCTATTAGTATTCCCTTTGCATCTAATCCATGCATGATTTTTTGAAAGGGATTAGTTTTTATTATCAAAATCAATAATAGCTAATTTGAGAATTGAAAGATCCATTAATTTCATTACAGTAGATTTTTAATAAGAACTTATGTTTGAACTTTATTTCCTTTAGACTTCTGCTCTAGTATTTTTTTTTATGATGAAACTAGAATTTCTTCAAAACTTAATCTGACTTAAGGCCTTCAGTTTTTCTGTATCATTTTGAAAATGTTGAGTAATTTTTTACCTTTTGTTTATGGCCTTTCAGTTTTTGTTTTGTTAATTTTGGCTGCCAGGGTAATGATGAATGGTTTTTTCTCCGGTCAATCATTTTTAAAAACTCAAAATTCACTATCTAAGACAAGAAATGAGGATCGAACAGGTTTGGTTACTGTTCATCCTGAGCTTTTAAAAGAAGATGGCTGCATTACTGATGAAGATTTGCTCACAGTTCGTTTTTCAAAGGACACTGATCATCCACAATCATCTGAAAAGCCTTATGAATAGTTTTCATTAGATTTTTTTAATTGACATTCAATAGTTCTCAGAGAGGTTTTAATTTTGGAACAAAGAACCCGCATAGTCGCTGCAGTTTTGAAAAACATGAAGTTACCTCCAAGGTTTCGTCTTAGATTATTAAAGGAAGATCCAGTCAGGCTCGAACTAAGTCTTACCCCAGCATATGGAAAAGATCCTATTCAAGTTGGGTTAGTAGAATCTCTTGATTTAGTTGCCAGACGTGATAGGGAAGGAAGAATGCCTAGAGATTTACAAGGAACATGGGATTGGACAGTGCGACACGGGGAGGTTAGTACTGGAGGATGGAATCCTTATTTAAAAGAAGCTCTTCAAACAATGTTCGAAACTGGATTACCAGCAATTATTTATGAGGAGCTAACTGGAGAGGATTATCATCCAGTTGATGGCGCAAGACACGTTAGATAGGTTTTGAAAAATTTAAAAATCAATTAATTTTTAGAGTCAATTTATATGTTTTCTCATTGTGAGCATTTCTTTAGTATTATTGAATTGATTTTGATTTACAAATGAAAGATAACTTCGAACCTCGTTATGGATTTGTCAATTTTGCTGAAATATGGAATGGCCGATTAGCCATGATGGGTATTTTAATAGGTTTAACAACAGAGCTTTTAACAGGGCAAGGAATATTAACTCAAATGGGAATCGGTTGAAAAATTAAAAAATATTTTTTTATTTTTAATAGTTTGACTTATCTTAAAAACGGTAATAAACAAACTCTAACTACATATAGTGTTAAAGAATTAAACGAATCTATCGGTTTATTACTATCAATAGGATTTGCACCAAAATTTATACTGAAAGCAACTGTTTCTAAATCGCAAATCAAAAAAGGTCATTTATGGCTGACTTTAAGTGATGGGCAAGCAAGTATAGATGGGGTTGCATGGTCATCTACCATAAAGTCTTTAAAATTTTTGCCGAATCAAGATGATGGAGTAGTGATTATTGGCAAATTAAATTTTTGGGAATCTCAAGCAAGATTATCTGTACAAGTTCTTGATATTCAAACAAGTATTTCTACTGTGCTTAAGAAGTTCGAAATAGTTAAATCGAAACTTCTCAAGGAGGGTTTGATAGATGATTCATTACGAAAAAAATTACCAAAATACCCTCATTCAATTGGAATTCTCACAAGTGTTCCAAGCTCTGCTTTGGCTGACATGCTTAGAACATCTAAGGAAAGATGGCCATTAACCAAATTGCAAATAATTCCTATTCCTGTTCAAGGTAATAATGAAAATGAATTGAAATCTATTTTAAGTAAATTAAAGATAAATAATTTAAAATTAGATGCTTTAATCATAGCTAGAGGAGGCGGAAGCAGAGAAGATTTAATGTTGTTCGATAGTGAAATCATAGCTAGAGAGATAGCAGCACTTCCTTTACCAGTAATTACAGGAATAGGTCATGAAGACGATCTAACAATCGCTGATCTTGTTTCAGATCATAGATCTGCTACTCCAACCGCTGCGATTGTTGATCTATTACCCTCAAGAGAAATTGAAAAATATAATTTTTTACAAAATAAAAAAATACTCAAAGATTATTTGAAAAGATTTTTTCATAACAAAAAGAAATTTTTGCTTACAAAAAAATCTTTTTTTCAAGCTCATTCACCAAGACTATTAATTAAACACAAAAGAACAAAAATAAATTATATGGTTGAGCTTTTAAATGCACTTTCTCCAGAAAAATTGTTAAAACGAGGTTTTGCATTAATTACTGACGAATCAGGAAATTCGATTTATGGTATAAAAAAAGTCAAGAAAAAAGATAAGTTATTAATTCAATTTTCTGATGGAAAAATTACAGTAGAGGTTAATAGTCTTAATTATGATAAAATATAAATTTATTAAATAAAAATTTTCTAGTCAATGCCATTTTCAGATGAAGTCACTAGAGATCATTTATCAATGTCTAACAAAGTTATTAACAAGAAAAATATAGAAAGTTTAAAAAAAGATATTCATAAATTAAGTTATGAAGAATCCATATCTGAATTGGAGAGTATCTTAATTAATGTAAAAGATGAAAATATTTCACTTGATAAAATTAAGATTAATTATATTAAAGGTCATTTACTTCTAAAACATTGCGAGGAACTTCTGCAGTTTGTTGAACAAGAGATTAATGAAATTAATCCGGAATTTTTGAAAATAGATTAATTTTATAATTCTATATCTTCAGATTTTATATCAATTGTTGCTGCACTCGCTGGAATATTTTCAAGAATATCTGTGGTTTTTTTTGTGGTTGTTCCACAAATTGGACAAATCATTTGACTGTTAAGAAAGCTTGAGCCACATGCTTCACAGGTTTGTACTTTTGATTGGATTCTTTTCCAAGTAAACCATCCAATTCCTCCTAAGATTAATGGTATTATTGTAATGATAAGGAATATTCCACCTGCTAAATCAATAATCAATTTCCCAGCTGGTGTAGGTAAAATAACAAGTAATAGAAACACCATCCAAACCAATGAAGATGGCTTATTCATGAGTAGTTAAGAGATTTATTTATTTATTTATTTATTATAATTTGAAATTTGTTACTTGTTTCATTAATGTTTAAACGTATCGATTGCGACGCATGCTTGCAATGACAACACTCCAACATTGACCAAAATAAATAATCACTCCTACCATCCAAACCCAAAGGGTCAATACTAGTACTCCACCAATGAATCCATAAGCTTGAAATCTTGCTCCCAACGAGAGGATACTTCTACTGACTGCTAAATTTAGAATTGTTAGCAAAGTTCCAATCATAAAAGCCCCAGGTATGAGTGGCTTTAGAGGCACTCTTCTACTAGGGAGTAAACCCTGTAAAAGTAATGCCATAGTTGAAAAACCTATCAGAGGAAGTATAAATTGACCCACTTGAAGTACAGGTATTTTTGTGATTGCATTTTCAATCCAAGGGGTTGTGTTGGCTAAGTCCTCCAAAACTGCCTCAGGAATCATACGAATATTTGCACTGATTTGATCGATAACCATTAAAATTCCAACTAAAAGAACTACGAAAAAAGCTTCAATACGATTTCTAATAAATCGAAACGCTTGAATTTTTAGGGGATCAGGCTTTGATTTAACTGGTAGAACATCTTCCCATAATCGATCAGCTCCTCTTTGCAATGTTAGATATGCATTGCCAGCAGTGATCATTAAAAACATTGCCCCTAGTATTCCTGCTCCAAACCCTTGATTAATTAATTGTTCTAAAGTTGATGCGACCAATGCTATTACTTCCGAGGGTAAAACTTCAGCAGTTAATTCGATTATTCTTTGCTCTATGCCTTGCTGTTTGCCTAAAAACCATGATGCAACTGATAGAGATATTAGTAATATTGGAAAAAAGGATTGAAGAGTGTAGTAAGCAAATGCTGCGCTTAAATCTACGCAATCACATTTGGACCATCTTTCATAAGCGCTCCAGAGGCTACTAAAAAACCATCTTGCTTTTTTGCTCCAGTTCAAGCCCACTTTGGTTTTAAAATATTTACTATTACGCTACCTCCTAGGGAGAGAATTTTTCTTAGTTGAATCGATAGATTTAAAATCATAAATTGTTTTAGTGAAGCTAATTTTATTATTTAATGAAAATAAAAAGCAGTTCTTTAATTATCTATCTTCTATTAAGGCAGTCGCCCATGGCAGCATGTTTTTCAACTGATCTTCGGAAGATGCAGTTACTAATGGGAAATTCACCGAAGTAAGATCTGTTCCACAAATAATATTTTTTGGATTAGTGTCCAACCAATGGATTAGACAATTAAGTTCTTCAAGTATCAACCACGCCGCTGCAACATCCCAGATTTTTGGTGTTGCCTCTAAAGCAGCAATGGTTTGACCTATTGCAACACTAGTCATATTTAAACTAGAGACTCCAAGTAGTCTTATTTTTCCTGGGAAAGTCTGTTCTGGCTTCATTTGTAAAACTTTAATTGACCGGCTACAAAGAGAAATGCAGTCACTATTTTTTTTGAAGCGAGATTCAGGTTTAAGGGGCTTGTCGTTTAGCCAAACTCCTTTTCCTTTTATTGCGAAAATTCGTTTTTTCAGTGCTGGTATGTCAAGAAAGGCTGTCTCAGGTTCCCCATTGGTGAATCTTGCTATTGAGATTGCCCAGTAAGGAATGCCTGCTGCAAAATTAGTTGTGCCATCGAGCGGGTCAACTACCCAATATGCACTTGAGCTTGGAATTGACTTCTTACCTTCTTCACTAAGCACGCCTTCTCCAGGAGCAATTTTTGATAACCCTTGAACTATGGTTTTATCACTCCATCTATCACACTCTGTAATAAGTGTTCCATCAGGCTTTATGTCAGAGTTGATTTGACCAAAATCTTGAAGTTGACGTTTTCCAACTTCATCAACTAATCGATGAATTGCTATTAGTTGAGTGTTACTGAGAGGTTTAGATATTGGGTTTTGATTCATTTTTATTCAGTGAAAATCTAAAGCTGACATAAAGGAATTAAATTCGATTCATAGAGATTTGATTGGCTATCTACATTGCTTTGATTTTGTTGATTGACTTTGATATCACATGGTTTGATGTTATCTACGCCCGTTTGTCTACTTAAATCAGCTAATAAGGTGTTATAGCTAGTGACAGAAATAATATAACGAACTTCAGAATCAGTTAAATCTCTTTGGTTATTTACAACTTCTCGTTGTGTTGTAATACCTGATTTGAATCTGAGCTTGGCAAGTCTTAGAGACTCTCTTGCGGATAACACTTCTGTATAAGATGCAGAAATATTTAGTTTTGCTGATTCTAGTTTGAAGAATATTTCCTCAACTTCTTTTCTAATCTGAGCCCTTCTTGAAGCAAAATTTAGCTTTGCTTCTTTTGCTTTACTTTTATTGTAATTATATAAAGATCTTGAATTACCTCCATCAAAAATAAACCATGTTGCATTGAGACCAATGGTGTTAGAAAAGCTGGAGGAGGTATTTCTAGTATTTGGGGATATTTGATTTAACTCACCTTTCGCAAATGAAGAGGTAGATGTATTAACTATGCTTAATTTGGGTTGTCCTGCAGCAAGTGCGGCATTGGCATTATTATTGTTAATCGATATATCTAAGATGATACTTTCAAGTTCCTCTCTTGAATTATAGGCAGCAATAATACTATCCTCTAATGACAAATCCCATATACCTGTTACATGAGTTTTTGAACCAATTAATGGTGTGACATCTTCTGGAAAATTAAGTATTTCAGCAAGAGATCTTTGACCTATCTTTTGATCTCCTAATTTAATATTAAATAACTGCTGATCTCTGGCTAATTGTGTTTTGGCTTCTAGAACGTCTAGTTTCGTACCAATACCGGATTCAAATCTAATCTCTGCGTCTCTTAATCCAAGAGTCGAGGATTCAATTGACTTCTTTGCTACTTCTATTTCCTCATTTGCTTTTTGCAAATTGAAATAACGTTTTTTGGCCTCTAATTTTAAATCTCTTAAAACTATTGAATACGAATATTTTGACTTTTCAAAACTATCTCTAGCTGAGGCTATCTCTGGAACTCTTGCAGGATTAATTAAATCCCATCTAATTTGAGCTGAGATAGACGAGCTCCATTGTTTACTTGAAGTGTCTTGTATTAAACTTGAATCATTGTAATTATTAGATTCAAAATATTGAGGAATTCCATTAGCAGTTAGATTTAATGTCGGGTACCAGGATGATAATGAACTTTTTAAGATTGATTTAGCTTGCTCAACTCTTTCTATGTAAATTTTTATTGTTCGATTGTTATTTATAAGTATGTTTTCTAATTGATCGAGATTAACGTTTTTATAGGTTTTTACTAAAACTTCTCGCGATCTAGAGGGTAAAAAAAGATCTTCAGGTGAATTTAATTCATATAAGACTTCTTGTTGTTTTTGACTTTGAATTTTACTTAATTCTACTTTTGTCTTTACATTAGAGTTTACTTTTTGCGAACTAGTAGCCCATAAAGGATTTAGTCCAGATATAAATAAACCTGCAACAATTAGGAACTTTCTCTTCACTCTCCTCATAGTTATAAGAAAAACTGAGATGGATTTAGTAAAACAATTATGCTTTACCAAGTGCTTTGCTCACGATGTCTTGCGCATCATGAACAATTCTTATAGACACATTAAGTGACGAAGAGAGCTCTTGAAGAGTCATGTCATCAAGAAAGATTTTTTCACCTTGCCTGAGCATGACCGATGGTAGCAGCAACTCATCGCCTAATTCTTTTCCTTGCAGTCCTTTTATCAGGTCTTGGCCTGTGAGTAGACCTGTCACTATTTGTTCTTGCCCCCAATAGGGACTTGTCATCCCATAAAGATGAACTGTCAAATTATTAATTTTATTTAGTCGTTTGCAAGGATTTTGTAATTCATTTTCAACAAGTTTGCCAACAATCCAGCTGCAGGTTCTCTGTTGATCAATTTTGATAGGCAGATTTCTTGTGGCTTTATCCATTGCTCTAAGAAAACTTCGAATACTTCCTACTCCATTTTCTTTTTGAGGTAAATCTTCATAAGAATTTAGTGAGGGTAAAGGTTTTTTCGCTATTAAATACCATTCGTCAGATAACCAGGCAAAACGGGAACCTGTTGATTTATAAAATATCTTCTGCATTGGCTCAACTTGATTGATGACTTTTGTCGCACAATCAGAATCCACGGGTATTAGTCCATCATTACTAGGGCGAAACCTTGTTAACCCAACTGGAACTATTGCTGCTGAAAGGACTACAGGAAAATCTCCTTGCGCAAAACTATATAGATCATTAATGGTCCTTTCTAACGCTTTCCCATCATTTATTTCAGGGCAAACAACAATTTGAGCATGTATTTGTATTCTCTTTTCTGAGAACCAAGTTAACTGATTTAAAAGATCAATAGCCTTGGGATTTCTTAGTAATTTCGATCTTAAAGAAGGCTCTGTCGCATGCACTGATACAAATAAAGGTGTGAGCCTTTGTTGATCAATTCTCAGCCAGTCTTGTTCGGAAAGATTGGTTAGTGTTAAGTAAGAACCATATAAAAAACTTAGCCTGTAGTCGTCATCTTTGAGATATAAGCTTTTTCTTTTTCCTGAAGGCTGTTGGTCAATAAAACAAAATGGACATTGATTATTGCATTGTTTTAATCCATCGAATAAAGCTTCAGTAAAACCAAGCCCTAACTCATCGTCAAAATCTTTTTCGATTTCAATTGTATGTTGTTTACCCTTTGCATCTAGTATTTTTAGTTGAATATTTTCTTCAGCAATAAGAAATTTGTAATCAATCAGATCCCTTGGCTTTACACCATTAATACTAATTAATTGATCTCCAACTTCAAATCCAAGCTCCTCTCCTATTGAACCTTCATCAATAGAGGCAACAACGGCAGGTTTTATTTTGTTTTTAGCTATCTTTACCGTGCTCATTTATGCTTATCAGTAAGAAAATAAATTTTTTATAGTTTTCGGATTATTTGAAAAAATTAACTTGATCTCAATGAATCATTTGTTCTTTCAATATAAGTGAATTTACAAGAAAAAGCCTTAATAAGCTTTGTTGAATGTTCCTTTTTTCTAAGGATTTAAAAACTGAGTCTTGAAACCCATTGCAATTATTGAAATTCAAAAGTTTTTAAGAATTTTAATTTTAACTTTGTTATTTGTATCCTGAAGACTGTTTGGTTTGTGTATCGACTTGACTGTAAATTCATAGAAGGTTGAGCTGAAAACCAACTCAGTTTTATTAATTCTGATTTACTCAAACAATCCCACCAAGCCCAATAATCAAAAAGCGTCCTATCTTTCAAAGCCAAGGACATTGCAATTTTGGGCTAGCACAATGGTAGTCCTGCCAGTTTTTGTTCAGGCTCCATGGGTTCATGTGTTTCCTTTTTCAGCTTTTTTATTTAGTTTCATAATATTTTTTCTTGGGTTTTATTTACTAAAATTTTGTAGTGATAGATGGTCTTCTGTTGGTTCGTTATTGGTTGGCGTGAGTTGGAGCTGGTTAGGAGGATGTCTTTTTTGGGGATGGTTAAGATCTCATCCTGTCTGGCATTTGCCTGTTGAGTCAATAGCTTTGCCAATAGCAATGAGCCTTTTGCAGACTCGATGGAGAATAGGAGCGAGTTTCTATTTGGCATCTTTGTTAGGTACTGCTTTTACTGATTTAATGATTGTTTTAACAGGTGTCATGAAGGCTTGGCCCAGAGTTGTTGATGCGCCTTTTTCAGAAGCCTCTAAAATGTTGAGCTTTACTGCGGAACAATTATTGGCACCTTTTTCTCTATTCGCAATTTTTATTGCTGCACTTTTAATAATCTTTATAGCGAATTGGATGAATCAAAAATCAAAAAGTGAACCTTTATCTTCTGATGCTTGGCTTGTATCAAGTTCAGCTTTGACGACAACCTTGTGGGTTGATGGCTTATTTTTTGCGACCACATTGATTCAGCCTCAATTAAGTGGATTGATTTGAAAATCAATATTTATGTACTTAAATACTGGATTTAATAAAAAAGATATTTACTCAACTAATTGGGATGTAATTGTTATTGGGGCAGGAGCTGCGGGCTTAATGTCTTCTCTTGAATTGCCATCAAATCTCAAAATTTTACTGTTAAATCGCAATACTAGTAAGCGTTCTTCCAGTAGATGGGCGCAAGGAGGAATGGCTGCTGTGACTCGAATTGAAGATAGCGAGGATATTCATGCACTGGATACTATTAAAGCTGGGGCAGGGCTTTGTGATTCTGAAGCAGTGCAGATGTTTGTTAAGAGTGCTCCTCGATTAGTAGATAGACTTTTGAAACTAGGGATGGAATTTGATAGACACTCTGGAAAGTTATCTACAACTCTTGAAGCTGCCCATAGTCATAGAAGGGTTCTTCACGTAAAAGATAGAACTGGAAAGGCCCTGGTGGATGTGCTTAATGAGCAAGTAGATCAAAAAGATAATGTTCTTCATCAAAGAGGAATAAGAGTGACTCAGATTTGGGTTGAAGAAGGAAGATCTTCAGGGGTACAAGTTCTTGATGGACCAGCTTTGCGATGGATAAAAGCAAAGGCAGTTGTTTTAGCTACCGGTGGCGGTGGTCATTTGTTTGCAAATACAACAAATCCAACTCAAGCAGCAGGTGAGGGAATTGCTTTAGCGTGGAGGGCTGGTGCTTTTATAGAAGATCTCGAATTTTTTCAGTTTCATCCAACTGCTCTGAAATTGGACGATGCACCTTCGTTTTTAATTTCTGAAGCATTGAGAGGAGAGGGTGCAGTTTTAGTAGATTCCCATGGAGAAAGCCCAGTGGATCATCTTGATGGGCAAGATCTTGCATCAAGAGATCAAGTCAGCAGGGCATTGTTTAAGACGATGCAAAAGCAAAAAGTTGATCACATTGGACTTGATGTCAAATCTATTGCTGTGGAGGATGTGGAAGCACGTTTCCCTTCAATTTTTCAAAGGTGCAGAGAGCTTGGGTTAGAACCTTTAAAAGAAGTCATCCCAGTAGCTCCATCAGCCCATTATTGGATGGGTGGTGTCGCTACAAACTTGAAGGCACAAACAAATATCGAAGGACTTTTCGCTATTGGAGAAGTGGCATGTACTGGTCTGCATGGTGCCAATAGACTTGCAAGCAATTCATTGATGGAATGTTTGGTTTTTGCAAATCAAATGCGAAATATTGAATTAAATGATTGTAAAACTTCTGATTTATCAGGAAATAATTTAAGTTTTAACAAATCAAATCTTCGCCTTTCTAAGGATCAAGGTACTAAGTATTTAAAAAAAGAAATTGAAAAACTTAGACAATTATGCTGGCGTGAAGCGGGAGTTGATCGATCACGAAAAGGAATGAGCTCTGCTCTGGCAAAAGTGAAACGAGATTATCAAAATCTTTTAAACGAGCCCTTATTAAATTTGGTTTTTTCTCAATCAAAATATGCAATTAATGAATTTGATGAAATTGCCAGGAGAGAACTTAATTTGCTGCTTGATTTAAGTAATCGACAAATGTCAAGCATGCTTATGTTGGAGGCTTGTTTGTTTCGTGAAGAGAGTAGAGGAGGCCACTTTAGAGATGACTTTCCTACCTCAGTTCCTTTTTGGCAATGTCATACTCGCCAAATAAAAGGAAAGCATATTCATACAAGACCAGTTGTTGATAAAGATAAATTCTCTAAAAATCTTTAGAGCCTTTGTAATTACTAAGTTCAGCTAATTCTTCTAGACCTTTGACTCCTGAATCAATTGAGCCATTAATTTCCCAAGAAGGGAAACCTGTTATCCCTTTGGCTTCGCAAAGCTCTCTTTTATTATTAAACCCATCTTTTGCGCATTCAACTAAATTTAGTTTTTTTGCAGCTTCTTTCCCGAACATTTCTTTTTGATCATGACAATGTGGACACCAATAAGCGTTATACATCACAGCTCCTTCTTTTGTTAGATGTTCAGCGAGCTTTATTTTGTCAGGAGAACTTATCGCGACTACCGCAGGTGGCATACCTTGGATGTTATTTGAAACTTCCTTGGGGGATGGATCAACTGATGATGACCAAATTAGTCCTGCTAGAAGCACTGCTAATGACACAACAAAACCTCTGAAAAATAACTTTCCATAATCTTCCCATCCCGCTCCAAACACATTTAATAGTAGAAGTGAAAGTGATATGAGACAAGAAAGAAGACAGAAAAAACAGAAAGCTTTAATTTTAAATATCATAATTGAGATTAAAATTAAGCTAAACGTAAAAGTTGATATAGATATATAAAAAGATCCCCACCATGTAACTTTTGATATATCATTTTTTTGGCTTTTGAGTATAGGTATTAATGGCAATATTGCCATTAATAATATTAAAAAATAACTGATTAATCCTATGAAAGATAATGGAATAGAATAATTATTTGTTTCAATTAAGGTCCCCCAAGGGCTATTTAAAACTTTATCGCAACCCCCTAGTCCACCTGGACAGTTTAAATTTCCTATTAATCCCCATTTATTCAATGTTATAGATCCTGTATCAATAACTCCAACTGTTGATAATATAGCGATTGCAACTCTCGCCCATTTGGAACTCAGATCTTGGTGCCGTCTACTTTTTAGTCTTGAAGATCCCATGCAAGTGAATTCTGAATCAATGAATCTTTTTATTATTCTAATGAATAATTCATTTAAAGACTGAAAATCTCAATCAATTTGAATGTTCTTTATATTTAAGAATCATTTAAATATTTGATTGTGTATTAAATATAAACTCCTTTAACTAAGCTAGGAATAATAAAAAGATTGATTGATTCAGATTAATTTAATAGCTTTAAGGGCTTTTTGAATCAAGAATGCTGCAGAAAGGCCTGCTCCAACAAAAACTAAGTAAAAAAGAATTCCCATTTGATTTGAAGGTCTCAAGTAATAATAGAACATCGGTGCTTTATCTTTTTAATTTATTAATTTTAATCTTGAATATATTGTTTACCAGTGATCAGGCATTGCTCCGCTCGCTGTAATTCACGACCAATGTAAATAGCATGATCTAAATGACTGATGGGGAAAGGACCATCACCCTCGGAAATTTGGATACCTAATTCCTTGGCACTTTTTCCTCTATAAATATTGCTTGGTTGATTTCTACTTTTTGTTTGACAACCAATTGGTGCTCCCGATTCTGGATCAATAGCGCGACCTTTGTGATCAATATCATTTAAATAATGTTCAAGTATTAACTCATTCGTTGTAGGTTCAATTTTTATTAAGAAATAACCATTTGGGTCAAGCTCTATTTTCCGCTTGGATAATTTATCGTCTAAAAGCTTTATTGAGTTAATTAAGTCTTCTTGAAGATCTAGATTTTTCATTTTTTAAATTTACAAATTAATAAGAAGCTTCACAAGTCAACTGTTTTGAATTCATTAAATTTTTAGGTTTCCCTTGAAAAATTATCCCGAAATAAAGCTTTTTAAAATTAGAAATATAAGTAGGTTTACAAAAATAAAAGATAAATAAACAATACCTGGATTTTTTAGGCCCGCTGGTGCTGTCAGTTCATAGCCAAACAGAGTAATAACACCTTGGGTCCCTTTATCTTTATAACTAAAAATCCCTTTAGCAAAGAAAGGTTTTTCTTCATTAGAATCAACTTTATTGTTCTCGGTGGAAAGTGATTTATTTGTCTCAGGTGAATCTAGTAAATTGTTGTCTGTCATTTAGATTAAGTCTTTAATTGGTCTGAAGTTACTATGTATTTGATAGTTTTGGCTCTTCAAGCTTATAAGGAACTTCATTATTTGTAGCGTTTATTTGATCAAGCATTAACTTATTTGCTTTTGGTAGCCATTCTCTTATTAATGAGTCCATAGATAAGTTGTACCATCTATGAAGACTTGCATTGGGTTTAGCAATAAAACCTCTTCGTTTTTTGTGACTCCCGCCCGCTCCAGGATCAAAATATTTTATATTATTTGCTATTGCCCACTCAATCGGGGAGTAATAACAAGCTTCAAAATGTAAATTATCTATATTTTTTTCTGAACCCCAATATCTTCCCCAAAGCATATTTTCGTTTTTTACGCATAAAGACATTCCAATTGTTTTATCAATTCCTTCTTCTTTTGCCTCAAATAAAACAATATTTTCTTTGAGTTCTGTTGATGTAAGTTCAGTAAAAAATGATTCAGTGAGATATTTACTTCCCCATATTCCCCATCTTGAGCAATGAAGCTTATAAAAATAATGCATTTTCTTTAAATTAATTACATTTATTTGAGACCCACTAAGAGGTTCAACTTTTACTCCACATTTTTTTATACTTTCTCTCTCTCTCCTAATATTTCTACGTTGATTGGAATTAAATTTTTTTAAAAAATCAGAAAAACTTTTTTCTTCATTCAATTTCAACAAACTTTGCTGGTTGACCCACTTAGCGCAATTTAGAGATTCCGCTATTTTCATCCATTTAGAATCTACATATAAAAAATTACAACTTAGAATACCATTTTGTTTGGCAAAACTATCAATTTCAGATATTAATATTTGTGTGAGATCTATATCATTAACTCCCTCTGCAAACAGAAAACGATAACCTTCTATTGGACTTAATGGACTCATTCCTATTAGTTTTGGATAATATTGAAGTCCCATATCTTGAGCTAGTTGAACAAAAGCACTATCAAAAATAAATTCTCCATAACTATGTGATTTAAGATAGAGAGGTGCACATGCAATTAAATTATTTTTACTCCACGCAGAGAGAAATAATGGTTGCCATCCATATTTTGTACTAACACTTTTTGATCTTTCTAATGCATTTAACCAATCCCAAGTATAAAAAGGAGTTGGATTTTCTTTCAAGAAATTATTCCAAATAATTTTAGGAATTTCTTGGATTGATACATGCCATTTGATTTGTATATTGTTCATTTATTATATATAAATATATATTCAGGATAAATTATTTCTAAAATATCTGATAAGTAATTCATTATTATCTAGCTTTTTACTTTCTTTGAGAATCCAGTTATTTTTTTTCTTCTTCATGATTGTATTTAAATTTCTTAATTTAGATGAAACCCAGCAGTAATCTCCTCCTAAGAGATGAGGTGTAATTGTAATTTGTAATTCATCTATTAGATCTTCTAACAGAAAAGCTGAAATAAGATTTGCGCCTCCTAGTAATACAATTTTCGCAATACCTTTATGATATAAATCATCAAGAGAATCACGCCAAGTGATTTTAAAATCTATCTTTTTATCAAATCCATTAGGAAGCATAATTTCATTTTTCTTATCTTGCTTTTGGATCAACCATTTTTGAAGAGGTTGTTTAAAAAAAAGCCAACTGGCTGGAAAATCTATTTGATTGCTTGCTATAAGAGCAATTGGCTGTTCATTCTTTCCCTCTGAAGTTCTTTGTTTTAATAAGTTATTATTTTTAATGACACAAATTGATTGATGATCTCTCAGAGTTTGCCCTCCCATTAAGATCCCATCTGACCAAGCAAGTGATTCTTCTAAAACTAAACGATCACCAGACTGACCTAATTCCGTTTTTCCTCCCTCTGGATATGCGATACGTCCATCAATACTACAAGCCAAAACTAATTTAACCCATTTTTTTTTCAATTATCTCAGCAAACCAACCTGATTATTTGAGTCTTTAGTATCGATTTTTGATTCAGGTACTTTTGCATAAACTTCAGCTGCATTATTTGGACTCTCCTGTAGTTTTATCTTATATAAATGTGCCCCAATCGCATTTATTGGATTAGTTAACTTATCTGAAATATGTAATGCAATATTTTCAGCTGTAGGGACACAATTTGTAAAATAAGGAATATCTTTATTTAAAAAGGTATGATCAAAAGGTTCTACAACTAAATCATTAATTAAACTATTTAATGCGGATAAATCACATATCATTCCTGTCCTAGGATTAATCTTTCCTTTGACAGTTATATCTACTATGTAATTGTGACCATGTCCATTAGGTCGAGCACATTTCCCGAATATTTTTTCGTTTTCCGCTTGAGGCAGGTCTTCTCTAGCTAAGCGATGAGCAGCTGAAAAGTGTGTTTGAACAGTTAAATAAGCATCCATAGCATTTCCTTGATAGTCAGCCCAGAGTTTTGTGTTTTCGTAAAGACGAAGTGATTTTAGGGGTAAGTGAGATTTAAGGCGTTCCCATATAATACGAGTTAAGCTTTCAGTTGTGGCAAGGCAACCTTCGGGTTTAGAAAGATCAAACTCTGGCCATGTTTCATTTAAAAAACGAAAGTCAAGCTGACTGGTTACTTCGTTTTTTATTGCATGTTTTACATCTGAAAGGTTTAAGACCATGCCATATTTATTAAGACCTCCTTCCATGGTTACGATTAACTCGTAATTATGTCCGTGGCCAGGAGCTATTGAACATGGTCCAAACAAAGCTGAATTATCATCATCAGATAATTCAGGAAGCCTATATAGGTGGCTTGCGCTAAAGCAGGCGCGCCTTGTGATTACACAGCTTCTTCCCTCTCCGTGAGGGAAATTAGATGTGATTGCTTCCATAAATTTTTCACATCAATACACATCTTAATAACTTTTAGCTGCTTCTGTCTTTATGAACGTCCAATCCACCCCTAAAACTCTTAAAGAAAAGTTAGGCGGTCGAAATATATTTTTGATAGGAATGATGGGTGCAGGTAAAAGCCAAACGGGACCACTTCTAGCCAAAATGATCAATTATGCTTTTGTTGATACTGACGATGTTATCGAAAAAGCTTCTAAGCAATCTATTGCATCTATTTTTGAAAAAGATGGAGAAAAAGTCTTTAGAGATGTTGAAAAAAAAGTTTTAAAAGAAATTAGTCAACATCATTCTCTTGTAATTGCTACTGGAGGTGGTTTAGTTACCTTGCCTGAAAACTGGGGAATTCTTCACCAAGGAATAGTTATTTGGTTAGATCTTGATTTAAAACGTTCACTTAAACGAATAGAAAGTGATAAAAAGAAACGCCCTTTATTAATTGGGGATGATTTAGCTGAAAATTTTAGTCAGATTTATAAAAGTAGAAAACCAATATATTTAGAGTCAGATTTGAGAATAGAAGTTGAGGATCAATCTCCATACGAGGTTGCAACTATGATTGCTGAACATTTGCCAAGCATCCTTATTGACCCGGAGACTCAAGACGAACGGCATACCACTGAATTGTAAAACCTGTTTTTATTTCTAGGTCGCAGGCGGTATCAAGCAAATGTTGCGCTGCATCTGCTATTGATGACTTACATGCAAGATCTAATGGTAATGAATCGAATTTATTTAACCAAGATTGAAGCCATAATAGAGTTTGTTCTTTATCCAGGAATTGTTCACTTTCGCCAGGAACCAAAACAACATAATTATCCATTTCTCTAATTAGCGGATCAGACATGAGACAGAAAATTTTCTTTTTTTTGAGTTCTATTTTAATTATTTTTACTTACACAGGTCCTGTGCTGGCTGAAACTATTCTTGAAATAAATAATTTTCAACCATCTAAGCTTTCCGAACGTAAATTAATCTGGCCTGATTGGCTCTTCCCTTCTTCGATTAAGCGGCCAGGATTGAAAGATGATTTAATTTACCCTGATTGGTTTGAAGGTGTATGGGATGTTACTAGCGAGATAGAAGGTGATCAGAATCAAGCACCTATTATTCATACAGCTAAATTTATTTATAACACCTCTGGTAATTTAATTGCCGACCGTGAATACAACACTAAGTCTTATGCTTTTAGCACTAAGACTGGTGGTTTTTTATCAGTAAAGAATGATCCTAAATCTCCTAATCGTCAGTTTGCTAAATTAACTGAAGATAGGTATTTAGAGACAAAAATTATTGGAAGACTTCAAGACCAAATAGATAATAATACTTTTATTACTGATGAATTAATTTTACAAATTTTTCATTCACCAGAATTTAGCAGGGTTAGCCAGGTTGAAACATTAACTGAGTTTAAAAAATGTGGATCTAATCAAAACAATGAAATATATCTGAGTGATTTTAATATTTGTGGAGAGCAATTTCAGGCAATTTACAATCAGCCTGGGCAAAATTTGATTTCTTTACCTATAAAAACAGATAAATCTAATTTAATACTTAGAAAGACTAATGATGATTAATTATTGCTAATTTATCTTCAATTAAGTCTCTCCAGTTAAAAAGATTTTGAAGACTTGGGTTGTTTATATATAAAGAACAACCTTTCCCTGCTAGATTTTTTCCAGATGAATTTGGAAATTTGAGTAGTGATAAGTGTGATGCTACTGCAATATCAGCAATTGAAAGCTTTTCTCCAATAAGAAAGTTTCCTTGATCAATTAATTTTGATAGATATTCTAGATTTAATTTTAAAGATTCTTTTTCTTTTTGATTTATTAATCCAGAAATCTGACTAGCAATCTTTGTAGGAATATTAAAAAGAAATCTTTGCATAGAATCCGAAATTTCGTTGGCGAATAAAGAGGAAAACAATACTGGATTTTTCGTAAGCTCTTCCAAAAAGGCAATTTTTATAGATTTTGCCAAAGTTGTATCTGCCCAGTTCTCAATTATATGGACCTGAGAAGCTTCCTTTAGATCCTCTGGAATTAATTTTGGTTCTATTTCAATTTTCTCTAAGTATCGTATTATTGAACTTGAGTCATGGATTGTTCTTTCCTTATCAAAAAGCACGGGTAATTTTTTTTGCCCTGTCTTTTGAAAGATATCTATTTGCCCTATGGCTGGAGTTATCTCAACGGTTCGATATTCAAGCTTTTTTGCAGCCAAAGCCATTCTTACTTTCAAGCAATAGGGTGAGTGCTTAAATTGATGAAGTTCCAACATTTTATGTTCCTTCAAATGGTTAGCACAGTAGCTATTAATTCAGTCGTTTGGTGGTAAAAATGGGTGAGTTTTTTTCTAATGTTTCTAGATATCCCAAATATCTCATCACAATAGTTTTGGGGGTTTTCACTGCTGCAATTTCTCCATTAATTAAACGAGGTAGTAACCCGATCACAGCGATTGCTCTCGTTGGGGCGTTGTTAAGTGGACTTCTGACAATAATTTTCTTATTAAAGGCTATGGCTTTCCCTGTATCAATTACTTAATCATGGCTAATTCAAGAAGGGTAGAAAAATTGGCAGCTTTACTAAAAAGAGAAGTGAGTGAACTTTTAGTGAATGGGGTTAGAGATGAAAGAATTCATCAAGCTATGATTACCATTACATCTGTTGAAGTTTCAGGTGACTTACAGCATGCAAAAATTTTTATAAGTCTTTTTGGCGAAGAGAGAAAAAAAGCTGAAGTATTAGTAGGTTTAGAGGAAGCAAAGGGATTTATTCGCGCTGAGCTTGCTCGAAGGCTCCAAATGAGAAGAGCTCCTGAGCTTGTTTTTAAGATTGATAAAGGTATGACAAAAGGTCCAGCAGTTTTAGATCTTCTCAATTCATTAGAACTTGAGCGTAAAAGTAAAGATATAAGTAAAGACTTATAAATTAACCAATATTTTTGATGAATAAATCTGATCTTAGAAGACAAGTCGCTGAATTATTTATAGTTAGAGCAAGTGGATTTAATCTTGATTCGCAACGTTTATATCCTAACCTTGAAGAATCTAATTCAAATCTTAAGAGACTTTTAGAAGAAGGTGTTGGCGGAGTTATTTTTTTAGGAGGAACTGTAAAAGAATTAGAAATTCGTTGCAATGTCTTAAAAAAATGGTCTGGTAAACCCCTTCTTTTATGTGCTGACATTGAGGAAGGTGTGGGTCAAAGATTTTATGGAGGAACAAAGTTTATTCCTCCAATGGGTATCGCGCAGATTTATAAAAAAGATCATAAATTAGCTATATCAATTGCTGAGAAAATTGGATATTTTACTGGTAAAGAAGCAAAAACTATTGGTTTAAATTGGTTATTAGCTCCAGTCTGTGATATCAATAACAATTCAAATAACCCAGTTATAAATCTAAGAGCTTGGGGAGAAGAACCTGAAACAGTAAAAAGTTTAACTTCTGCTTTTCATAGGGGTGTTGTTAGATCAAAAATGTTGACTTGTGCGAAACATTTTCCTGGGCATGGAAATTCCCAAGTTGACTCTCACTTGGATTTGCCAGAAATACAGACTGACTTATTCAAATTAGAGAAATGTGAATTGATTCCATTTAAATCTTTAATCAATCAAGGAGTAAATAGTGTCATGATCGGACATTTACTTTTTCCAAAGATTGATTCTAATTATCCTGCAACACTTTCAAAAAGACTGGTTACTGATTTGTTACGTATAAAATTAAATTACGATGGTTTAGTCGTCAGTGATGCGTTAGTTATGAATGCAATATCTAATAAATATAGTAGTGGTAAGGCTGCAGTTATGGCATTTGCTGCAGGAATTGATTTGATTATGATGCCAAAAGATATTGATGAGGCAATTGATTCTCTTACTGATGCTTTTTATTCAGGAAAAATTTCTTTAGAAAGCTTACATGTATCTATTGAAAGAAGAAAAAAACAACTTGATTTAATTAGTAATAAAAATGATTTAGATAAAGAAGAATTGATGAATGAAGATATAAAGAATAAATTTTCATTTGATGCTGATAGATTTAGTAATTCTATAATAAAAAAATCAATTTTTATCAGAGCAGAAAATACTATAAAAGCTGAAGTTGATGATATTAATCTTATAAAAATTGATAATTTTGATCAAGTATCTCATAAATTCTTTCCTGCCATAGATTTACCTAAGGCAGTAGGATTTAAAAGTTTAATTATACATCCACTTGGTATCAGTCCATGGAAAAAAACTAATAAAAGTTTTTTAGAACTGGGGCAATTTGGTAATAGTAAAATTCTTGTTCAGCTTTTTGTAAGAGGTAAACCATTCATCGGACTAGATTATCATAATGATCATTGGATAGACGCTATAAAAAACTTAGAGATTGAGAAAAGATTGTCAGGAATTATTATATATGGATGTCCATATTTATATAATAAAATAAAGAAAAGTATTCATAACTCTATTCCTTTAGCTTATAGTCCTAGTCAAATAGAGGAAGCACAAAATCAAATTTTAAGTCGTATTTTGCAATCAAAAATAGTTCAAAAGGAAATTGATAAAAAATCAAGTAAAGAATTTACTGATTGAAAATTGTTTAATCGAGAATTGAGTATTCAAAAACCCCCCTATTATTGTTTAAATAACTGCCTAGTTATTCTTTAGACTTCCTAGAAAGAAGCATACAGAAATGGCTTTAACCGACAAGAAAATAATTATTACCCGTGCCCAAGAACAGAGCTCAGAGGCTCGTGAGATCTTTCGAAAAAATGGCGCTGAGGTATTCGATCTTCCTGCCTTAGTGATTGGACCTCCAGATGACTGGTCTCCTTTAGATGATGCCTTAAAGGAAATTAATACCTTTGACTGGATCATCTTTTCTAGCGCCAATGGTGTTAGAAATGTTGAAGATAGAATGAGAAAAATAGGCTTATCGTTGTCAAAAATTTCTAAGACTATTCAAATTGCCGCAGTTGGAAGAAAAACAGCTTCTTTGTTATCAGATATGGATGCAATGATTAGTTTTGTTCCTCCTAGCTTTGTTGCAGATAGCTTGGTTGAATATTTTCCTCAGAATCAAAAAGGTTTAAAACTATTTATTCCCAGAGTACAAACTGGAGGTAGATCAATATTATCTGATTCTTTCAAATTAAAAGGAGCAGATGTTACTGAAGTAGCTGCTTATGAATCTTCTTGTCCTAAAGGTATTCCTCCAAAGACTATAGATGCTTTGAATGGTGGAGAAATAGATATTATTGCTTTTACTAGTGGTAAAACAGTCATAAATACTGTCAGCTTATTTCACAAATACTTTGGTGAAGATTGGGTGAAAATAATTGAAAAGGTTAAACTTGTTTCGATTGGACCTCAAACAACTATTAGCTGTAAAAACCTTATTAGAAAACCTGATAAACAGGCTTCCCCGCATGATCTAGAAGGATTATTAAAAGCTTGTTTAGAACTAAATTTTAATTAAATTTATGCTGATTTTTCGACGAGTTCTTTAAATCCATCAAGATTCTTTTGTAATTCTTTCGTCACCATTCCGCCAAGAATATTTGCTCTCATTAGATTTGCTAAAACTTGCGGTAGTTCATAAGATATTTTTAATTTAACCACAGTTTTAGTGCTCCCTTCATTATAAAATCGTACTGAACCTTTAGTAGGTAAACCCCCAACTGATTTCCATTCCAATTTCTCTGCTTCTACTCTTTCTGTGATTTGAGCTTTCCATTTAAAACGAAAGCCATTAGCTGCAAGTGTCCATTCCGTTAAATCAGGAAGTGTCGAAGTTTTTTCATCGACTGTCTTAACCGACTCAATCCAAGTCATCCACAAAGGCATCGAATCTAAATCACTCCAAAACTTCCAGACTAGTTCAACTGGAGCATGAATTTCACTTATCACTGTGTGATCAAGCCACTTTCCCATTTCTTAAGCAACCGAAGAATTTTTTGCTAGTGAAACAGACTTTGAGAGCATTGCTGAAGCAGCAAGATGACCGCTCATTGTTGCCCCTTCCATAGAGTCAATGTAATCCTGTTTTGTGTAACTGCCTGCTAAGAAGAAATTACTAAAAGAAGTTTTTTGATCTGGTCTATATGGCTCCATTCCAGGTGCCTCCCTGTAGAGAGAATGAGAAACTTTGACCACATTGCTCCATAAAAGCTTCAAGCCTGTTGAAGAAGGGAAAAGTGTCCTGACCTGTAGATCAGTATGTTTTACAATTTCATCTGAGGACTTGGTAATCCAAGGATCTCCAGGGGTTAAAACACATTGAAGTAGTGAGCCCTGACCATCTTTTTTATAGTCTTCTGGGCTTGATAAAGCTAAATCTGCAAAACAACTGAAATCAGCATCGGCCGTGTATAACAAATTGTCTAAACCAGCTGGACTTTTTAAGTTGAATTGAGCTTGTTCATTGTTGATCTCGGTTACCCAGCCATCGTATCTAAGTTGTACTGTTGCAACTGGTACGGCATCAAGCTTGAAAAGTGAATCAAACTCTTTAAAGCGTCTCCATGATCTAGGAATGATTCTTTTGATACCAGATACATCACAAGCAGCTAAATATTTGTCTGCTTGAATTTTTTTTTCACCTTCTGGTGTTTGAAGAGTTAATCCAGTAACAGATGGTTGGTCTGAATCCTCTGAATGAATTTCTTTAACAATATTCTGTAAGTGAAGTTTTCCGCCTTTTTGTTCAATGTAATCGAGTATTGGCTTGGTGAGCCATTTGTGGGGTGAGCCCTTCAATAGATTGAGCTTGGATGCCTCTGTTTTTGAAGCAAACATCATAAAGATGGTAAGCATGCATCTTGCTGAAATGGATTCGCAATCAATGAATCCCAGTGCATATGCAATAGGATTCCACATCCTTTGGATACTATTTAGGCTGCCTCCATGGTTAAGAAACCATTCTTGAAAGCTTATCGAATCTAGTGAACGTATTGTTTTCATCGCACCCTCGTAATCAATAAGTCCTCTTACAATTGGACTTGTTCCAAGAGCAAGAGCATTTCTTAGTTTGTCAATCCAATTTAATTGAGGTGTAGTGAAGAAGGCTTTTAAGCCGTTAAAAGGAGCTCCAGCAAAAAATCGAAAATCAAGTGATTTAATGTCACCACCCTTGTTAACAAAAAGGTGAGTGTGGTCTTTTGGTAAAAGATTTTCCAGTGCCCCTACTTTTCTCATTAAGGCAAATAGATTGGCATAGTTGAAAAAGAACACATGTAAGCCCATCTCTATATGATTGCCATCGGAATCTTCCCAGCTTCCAACTTTGCCTCCCATGAATGGTTTTGCCTCATATAGGTCGACCTCATGTCCTTCATCAACAAGGTCAACTGCAGCAGTCAATCCTGCTAAACCTGCACCTATTATTGCGATTTTCACTCGTTTGATTAGATGGATACACTAACTCTATGAATAAAAACTCTTTTTTGGCACTTTTAAAATCGAATATAATTAATAGAGTGTTATTAAAGTTAGGAAAAAACAATGACTGAATCAAACGCACCGCCAAAAACTCATAAAGCTCAGGATGGGAAGGGAGTACTTATTACCACTCCTGCATTGGATCAGTTGTCTAGACTTTGCCAAGAACAAGGCTCAGGGAAATTATTGAGAGTAGGAGTACGTTCGGGAGGATGCAGTGGTATGAGTTACACAATGGACTTTGTATCTACTGATGATATTCAAAAAGATGATGAAGTCTATGAATATTCAGTAGGTAGCAATTCGTTTAAAGTGATTTGTGATCCTAAGAGTCTTTTATATATATATGGTATGCAGTTAGATTTCAGTACAGATTTAATTGGTGGAGGCTTTAACTTTACTAATCCCAATGCATCACAAACTTGTGGCTGTGGAAGTTCCTTTGCAGTTTAACTTTAACTAAAAGAATTTTTAAATTAACAATGGATCAATCAGAGGGAAGCCTTTTTGAAGAAGCCCTAAATCGCTATAAAGCTGGTTCGCCAGCAGAGGAATTGATTGAAGATTTTCAGATAATAGCCTCTACCACTCCAAATAATGCTGCTGCATGGACATGCTTATCTTGGTTGCAATTGTTATGTGATTTGCCACAGGAAGCTTTGCGATCTGCTCGGTATGCAGTGAAACTTAATGGCCAAGATCCACAGTCAAGAATTAATTTGAGTCTTGCATTGTTAGAAACTAATTCTAAAGGTGTTAGAAATCACATTGATTATGTAAAAAGAGCTATGTTTGTCCTTCCTGAATTAGAAAAAGAATTAAAAGAATCATTTGAAGATGGTCTTTCTCGAAAACCTAATTGGAAAACCTTACTTAAAATAAAAAATTGGTTAGATCTTTGATTGCTTATTAGATTCCATTAAAACTTTTAAGTTAATATTGCTTTAAAAGCTTCATTAATTATTGGGAAGCTGAATTTAAATTTGAGTTTGTTCAATCTTTGAGCTTGGACATGTTGTCCCTCTAAAACCACACGTGATCCATCTCCCAAAATTAATTTCAATATTGGACCAGGGACTGCTAGAAGACTTGGTCTGCCAAGTGCTTGACCAAGTGAATTAGAGAACTCATTCATTCGTACAGGTTTTGGTGCAACCCCATTGACGACACCTGACCAAGAAGAATTTTTCACACTTTCTTTAATAAGATTACAAAGATCTGTTCTATGTATCCAGCTCATCCATTGTTTTCCATCTCCTATAGGACCTCCAAGACCAGCTCTAAAAATGGGAAGCATTTTCCCAAGTGCCCCACCATCTTTAGCTAATACGATGCCAATTCTTATAATTAAAAGGCGAGTCGCTCTTGGTTTGTTTTTTGCAATAGATTCCCACTCTTTGCATAGACTTGCTAAGAAATCATCACCGTGAATATTTTCTTCATTGAATTCATTATGAGGATGGGAGCCATAAAAACCAACTGCCGATGCATTGATAAGAACTTTTGGGGGTTTTCTTAGATTCCGTAGGCTTTTAATTAGATTCTTTGTTGTCTCTATGCGACTATTTGTAATTTCTTTACAGTGAGAGGTAGTCCATCTTTTTTCAGCAATAGGTTCGCCAGCGAGATTTATAACTCCTTCGCAGCTTTTAAGAGAATTTTGAATTTCTTCTTTATCCCAAGACGAAGACTCAGCTGGATTCATTTGTATTACATTGATGCTTTGGTCATTAGCTATGGCTTTTAGTTGCTCTTTAGATTGTCTAGATATGACTATTAGGCTATGACCTTCTTTGATCAGTAAAGGAACTAGTTCTCTTCCGATAAAACCAGTACATCCAGTAAGTAGTAATTTCATGATTTCTCAAATTAGATTTAATCAGCTTAGAGGGATTTTGATTAACTTATGGTGTGTTGATAGGTAAAGAAAATTTGTGTTATGGAATTTGCAATTAATTAATGAAATGATTTTTCCCATTTTGTTTTAACTGCTATTCTTCATGTGAATATTTGAATTAAGTCATTAGTCTTTTTTATTAATTATTTAAAATGTCTGAACAAACTGGAAAATTAGATGATTCCCAATTATCTAAAAAGATACAAAAGAAATTCAGAAAAGGAGATCTAGTAAAAGTTGATCGTGAAAAATATTCTCTTAGCTTAGAATCTAAAGCTAGCGACACAAATTTTCCTGAATATATTTTTCAAGGCCCTGGACAAATATTACTGATTAAAGGTGATTATTGTCAAGTTAGGTGGAGAAGACCAGTTCCTGATGTTTGGATAAATTCTGATCATTTATTCTCATATGAATAAAAAATAAAAATAGAAACTATAATATAAGCCATTCTTTTTTATTGCTTTGTAAAAATTTTCTTTTTTTCTTAGCAAGAGTAATCATTGCCTTTCCATCATATAAATAATTATCTACATAACCCATTGTGTATCTTTCTAATTCATTAATACCATCCTCGACTTGCGATAAGCAATGATAAAGATCCAAACTGAAATCTCTTATGATTGAAGGACTCGTAGCAGATGTATAAATTTTTTTAACCTTAGTTATTTTGTTTTTACTTTTCTCAAGATACAGGCAGAAAGAATCCATTAATATATCATCATAAGGATCAGCTGATAAATCTTTTATTTTTGCACTTAAAGGATTAATAATTTGACCTAATAATTTATCAATAGGGAGATATATATTTTGAAACCATTTCTTTATATCCTCAGATTTAGCGTAATTAAAATTTTCTTTTTTGTATTCATTTTGGTTGTAAACTTTTGAATTATTAATTTTATTTGAATCAAGATCTTTATGTTTTTTCTTTAATATTTCCCATGCAGAGTTTACCTCGAGCATTAAGGCTGAATCTCCTCCTTTGTCTGGGTGATGTATTTTGACAAGTTTTCTATATGCTTTTTTGATTTCTTCTAGTTTTGCGCTGGGATGAACTTGCAATATTTGATATGGGTCTTTGCTCATTATTTAATGATTTTTTATGTTTTAGATGTACTCATTCCCTTTGACTGGGTTTGCGGGGATAGAAGTAAACATAGTTGTTGAGAGATATCTTTCACCAAAACTAGGAAGGATAACAACTAAGCGCTTATTAGAAAACTCAGGTTGTTTCCCTACTTTTAAAGCAGCAGCTACTGCAGCACCACTGCTTACACCACTTAGCAATCCTTCCTCCTTGGCAAGTCTTCTTCCTATATCCATTGCTTCATTATCATTGATTCTTATAACTTCATCAATTTGCTTCATGTCTAATACATTGGGGATGAAACCGGCACCAATGCCTTGTATCGCATGAGATCCAGGCTTCCCTCCTGACAGAACAGGGCTTGATGCAGGTTCTACAGCAAAAACCTTGATTTTTGGATTTTTTTGTTTTAAAAATCTGGCACAACCTGTAATTGTTCCTCCTGTTCCTACTCCAGCAATTAATCCATCAAGCTTGCCTTCGCAATCTTCCCAGATTTCCCTAGCGGTCGTTTTTTCATGAATTTCAGGATTGGATAAATTATCGAATTGCTGAAGCAAATATGCATTAGGGATTGAAGCTACCAATTCCTTTGCTAGCTCAATAGCTCCTTGGATTCCGACTTTGCCTGGAGTTAGTTGAAGCTCTGCTCCGAATGCTCTTAACATTGAGCGTCGCTCAGTACTCATTGTGTCAGGCATTGTAAGTATGAGCCGATAACCTTTTGCTGCTGCAACCATGGCCAATGCAATTCCTGTATTTCCGCTAGTCGGTTCAATAAGAACAGTATGTCCAGGTTTGATGGTGCCTTCTTTTTCTGCTGATTTCACCATTGCGCCAGCTATGCGGTCTTTGACGGATGCCGTCGGGTTGAAACTTTCTAATTTGGCTATAATCTCGGCGCTACAATTAAATTCATTTGGTAGTCGATTCAGTTTAACCAATGGTGTTTGGCCAACTAAAGAAGTTATGTCATTAGCAATTGGCATGATCGTATTCTAAAAACTTGAATCGGTTTCGAGGTAAAAGTTATTTAATAATTCAATTCTTTTCTAATAATGCTTGAAAATTTGTTATTCAAAAGCTTTGTTGGCCTTTTAGAGATATAAATAGATGGAATAATTTTTTGATATTGTCCGAGAGCATTTCCCAAAACTATAGGCCTCCAATCTTATGGGTTTTTCTTTTTTGGACCATAGCTTGTGGAATTGCATTTGTCTCACTGGGAAATTTGCCTTTAAGAGATTTTGATGAAGCAACTGTCGCAAGAGTTGCATTGGAATTAAACCAGAAAAGTGGACTAGAACGATTGCTTCCCTCTATTTGGGATAAACCTTATTTGAATAAACCTCCTGGATTGCATTGGATAATATCTTTTGCTATTGGAATTAGTCGAAATTTCCAAAATAGTTTTGATTTATTACCCTCTGAGTTTTGTATAAGATTTTTTCCTGCACTTTTTTCTACTTTTGTTGTTCCATTGGGTGGACTAATTCAGTGGAATTTGCGTCCTAAAGATCGAATAGCGAGTATTACTACATCAGCAATTTTATTGACTTTATTGCCAATTATTAGGTATGGAAGAATGGCAATGTTGGATGGAACGCAGCTTAGTGCTATTGCACTTTTATGGTTTTGTTTATCATCAATAAAAAATAATAGGTCTAATAAATTTAATTTTTTAGTAGCTGGATTTGCGTGTAGTTTTATGCTTTTACTTAAAGCTCCTGTAATTATTCCTGCACTAATTGCATCTTTATTACCTTTAATCTGGGAAAATAAATCAAAAAAATATTTTAATAATCTTTCATTGCCTTGGTTCTTTTATGGGCTAATACCAGGTTTTGCTTGGCATTTATGGAACATCATTTCATATGGTTCAGGAGCTTTCTGGTTATGGTGGGGCGATGGTGCAGGAAGAGTTTTATTTGAAAAAGGCTCAGGTAGTGAGCTAGGAGTTTTGGTACCAATCATTGAGATATTTGAAGGTGGGTGGCCTTGGATTCTTGTTTGGCCAATTGGATTTTTGTGGGCATGCTTTAGCCTTAATACTCGTTGGGGCGTTTGGGCTTTTAGTACTCAGATAATTATTGCAGGAAGTATTTTACCTCTCAAAATGCAACTTCCTTGGTATATCCATCCATTATGGTTGCCTTTCGCTTTAGTATGTGGCCCTCCAGTATCTTGGTTAATTCATAGGAAAGAGAATGATTGTATTTTTGCTAGGAAAATATTAAGAAAAATACCTTATATCTTATCTTGTATTGGATTATGCTTATTTGCATTTTCTTTATTAGTTAAATTAAATATTTTCAAGCTTGAAAAAGGTTACTTTAGTGCAATCTTTAGTATTAGCTTTGCTTGGTTTTTTGGGGGTATATTATTATCTAATTCAAGAAAGAATATTAGAAAAGTTGGTTTTATTGGAATTATTTTTGCAAGCACAATTGGGCTATTCTTTTTTGTGAGTTCTAAATTTTGGTTATGGGAAATAAATGAGAATTGGGATGTCAGACCAGTAGCTGAATTTATATCTGGTTTTCCCGATCAACAAATTTATATTAGAAATAGCTTTGAGCGGCCAAGTTTAAATTGGTATTCACAAAAACAAATTAAAAGTTTTGATGATAAAAATCAAGTTAAATGCAATTCAATTAAGAAAACTAATGATTGGGTTCTTTATACATGTTATGATTAAATAAAATATTATTTCTAACATATTTTTCACTTCTTCAGCTTTTGTTTGTAAGAATCAAATAGTTATTAGGTTTTTTAAAAAAGTGTATTGTATCGAGCTTACTATTAAACTAAGTCCTATGCCTTTGATAGTGCAGAGGAAAGAGCATGCAGACGCTCAAAGGCTTTATTTGGAAGTGATAGATTCAATTAAAAAAGGTAATCAAAGGCTTCTAGAGTTGACTTGTGAGAAAGTTGAAGATAAAAGAATTACTGTTCTTGTTAGTGAAATTACTTCTGTACAGATTTATGAAAAAACCAGTGGTACTACTAGTAAAAGACCTGGATTTTCATTTCAGCATTGAACCAAAGTAGGAGTTATTCAATTTTGGAACCAACAGGGTCTGGCTATTTAGGATTCGAAAAAGTTTCTTTTTCTTGGCCCAATGGAGTCAATATCATTGATCAATGCTCTTTTTCAATTGTTAAACCTGGTTTATGGATGTTAGTGGGTGAAAATGGGAGTGGTAAGAGCACCTTGTTTCGCTTAATAAGTGGAGTCATCCGTCCTAAAAGTGGAAAAATTTTTTGTTCACTTAGACCATCAATGGTTTATCAAAATCCTGACCATCAATTGCTGATGCCAACATGTAAAAGCGAGTTGATGCTTAGTGTTCCAAAAAGCATTTCCCACAGTAAGTTATTTGATTTGATTCAGTCGGCTCTTGAAAAAGTGGATTTAGGAGAAATGATGGACAGACCTATTCATACTTTAAGTGGTGGGCAAAAGCAGCGTTTAGCTCTTGCTGGAGCAATTGTCAGTAATTCAAATTTACTTTTACTTGATGAGCCCACAGCACTATTGGATCCTCAAAGTCAAAATTCAGTTTTGAAAGTTGTAAAGAAATTGACAAGTTCCTCAGTTGATCCCATTACTGCAATATGGGTTACTCATCGATTGGAAGAATTGTTAGTTTGCGATGGGGCGGCAATCGTTAAGAATGGGGGAATTAGTACATGGAATTCTGGTTCAAAAGTGTTCCAAGAATTAAAATCACTTGCCCTTAGGTAGCTGTCAAGGTTAAGTTCTTACTGTTGTAATCCTCGGTAGCTCAGCGGTAGAGCGATCGGCTGTTAACCGATTGGTCGCAGGTTCGAATCCCGCCCGGGGAGTTTTTCACTACAACCAAAGACCCTAAAGGCCTTTTAAAGCCTCCCGGGTCTTAGGTAGTTGTTTTGCTTTTCTAATCCATGCTTGCTAGACGTAATATGGCATCAGGAGGGTCTAGGAGCATTTAGCAAAAGTGCATTTCTCCCATTTGTTCAATAAATAGTAAATAGTTCTTTGGAAAAGTTAAATACCTCAGTCATCTCGATCTATGTTTTCAAGGAAAATAATTTACTAAAGAGTTTCAAGATCAATTGAGTTGGTATTAGAATTTTGTCTATAGAAGTGTATAAAAGATGAAAGAGTCTGGTAAAAGAGAGCAAGAGCAAAAAAAGATTACTGAAGTTCAGACATACTCAGTTCCATTGGCTTTAGAAGATATCAAACAAAATATATTTATTATTAATACTTCTTTTAAACAATCCATAACAACAATACGTAAGCAAGCATTTAAGCTTCATTCAGAAGGCAAAATCTCTGAAGCAGCTGAACATTATCAAAATCTCATAACTCATGGCAGTAATGATTACAGGGTTTTCACTAATTATGGAGGAATATTAAAAGATCTTGGCCGATTAGAAGAAGCAGAATTATCGATTCGCAAAGCGATTGAACTGAATCCTGCTTTCGCAATGGCTCATTTGAATTATGGAGGAATATTAAAAGATCTTGGCCGATTAAAAGAAGCAGAATTATCGAGTCGCAAAGCGATTGCACTTAATCCTGCGTTTTCAGAAGCTTATTTAAATTTAGGAATCATATTGACAGATCTTGGCCGATTAGAAGAAGCAGAATTATCGACTCGCAAAGCGATTGAATTGAATCCTGGTTTAGCAATGGCTCATTCAAATTTGGGAAGCATATTGAATGAACTTCGCCAATTAGAAGAAGCAGAATTATCTACTCGCAAAGCGATTGCACTGAATCCTGGTTTAGCAATGGCTCATTTAAATCTTGGTGTTATATTTTTAAATCTTGGTCAATTAGAAGAAGCAGAATTATCGACTCGCAAAGCGATTGAACTGAATTCTGGTTTGGCAATGGCTCATTTAAACTTGGGTAATATTTTGATAGATCTTGGAAAATTAGATGAGGCTTTTTTATGTTATGAGGTAGCAATTGACCTTGATCAAAAGCTTGATTCTGCAATGGTAGGGATCGGGAGAATACTCTTATCGAAAGGTAATCATTCAGAAGGTATTAGTAAACTTAGAGAAGCTGTTGGTTCCATCGGTTTTAATCCTCAAAAGCCCTCTATAATTATTTATTGAATGAAAAAAGTAGAGCTAGCTTCTGGAGGTGAAAACCCCAACTTTATTGGCTCTTGGACAATAGAACCGATCCAAACTTGTGATGATCTTATATCTTACTTTGAATGTAATATCCCTAAGCAAAAAGCTGGATTATCAGTTGGTGGTTTAAATCTAGAAACAAAAGATAGCGTTGATATTACTATTAATCCTAGAGAAATTGCCTTACCAGGGAATGAATCATTTAAAACATATTTTGATGAACTTTTTGAATGCTATAAAAACTATGTAGAAACATGGCCTTTTTTAAAAAATATATCGGAAAGATTAGAAATTGGTTCCTTTAATTTACAAAGATATAAACCTGGTCAACATTTTAAAAAAATACATACTGAACGATCATCTTTGCAAAGTCTTCACCGAATTTTTGCGTTTATGACTTACTTGAATGATGTTCAAGAGGGAGGTTCAACATATTTCAGTCATTATGATCTTGAAATAAAACCTAGAAAGGGTTTGACTTTAATTTGGCCTGCTGAATGGACTCATGCACATAGAGGTAACATATTAAAAGAAGGTTCAAAATACATCATTACTGGTTGGATTAATTTTTGCTAATTGGTTAGATACCGAAAGTATTTGATACTTTGCAGAACAATAGATAAGAAATAAAAAGAAGTTTTATCTTTAGCTTTGGAGGAAGGAGAACTTCAGTATTTATTTTTTATACGTATGCAACTTTTTGCTTGTGATCCAGAAATATTTTTCTGATATTTACTAGCTTTTCAAACCTTATTAAATTTTTTGAGATAAATTCGTTTTTAAATAAACGTATTTATGAGCATTTTTAATAAAAGTTTTTAGAGATCCGTAACAGTTGAGCCCCCGAATTGGAAGACTTTCTAAAGAGAGCAAAACTTTTTTTAGTCTTTAAATTCCTGAAAAATCAGTGATAGTATGGCATTTTCTCCATTTTGCTATTTAAAAACGAATTTTTTCAATTCTGCAATAAAAACAAAATTTTGAGAGAATCATACAAATCTCAAGTAATCGCAACTGCGGGTACTTTTTAAAACTTGGGCAATTATTAATGAAGCCTTGCATTTTACTTATTGAAGACGACCAAGACATGAGAGATCTGGTTGCAGGGCATCTTGAGCACACTGGTTTTGATGTCCAAAAAGCTGAGGATGGAATCAAGGGACAAGCACTTGCCTTGCAATACGCGCCTGATCTGATTCTTCTAGATTTAATGCTTCCAAAAGTTGACGGTTTAACTCTTTGTCAACGTTTAAGAAGAGATGAGAGAACAGCTGGTATACCAATTCTTATGATCACTGCTTTGGGCGGCATCAAGGACAAAGTTACAGGTTTTAATTCTGGTGCAGATGATTACATAACCAAACCATTTGATCTAGAGGAATTACAAGTTAGGATCAAAGCGTTGCTAAGAAGAACTAATCGTGCTCCATTAGGAAGTAATAATCAGCAGGAAATACTCAATTATGGTCCTCTTACATTAGTTCCTGAAAGGTTTGAAGCTATATGGTTCGAATCTCCAGTACGTTTAACTCATTTGGAATTTGAACTTCTTCATTGTTTAATGCAAAGACATGGGCAGACAGTTGCTCCATCATTAATTCTTAAAGAAGTTTGGGGTTATGAACCTGATGATGATATTGAAACCATACGTGTGCACGTAAGACATTTAAGAACCAAGCTTGAACCTGATCCTAGAAAACCAAGATTTATTAAAACCGTCTATGGCGCTGGATATTGCTTGGAATTACCAACTGGGGATAAAATAAAGGAAATTCAATCTTTAATTACTCAAGCTAGAGGAAGCAACTCTATCAATAACAATAGTGATGAAAGAGTGATAGTTTAATTATTTAAGGTCATCTCCAATAAAGTTATTTCCCACGCAAGTCGTGGCTGTACATAATTTAATAATTGTTTTCTCAACTCTTCAAGTTTTTGAACCATAGTTGAATTTTGTTCTTTTCTCCATACAGTGTTTTGTTGGAAATCAATAAACCATAATTGCTGCTCTATATTAAGTTCATCAGTGAGTTCTTTGGCTAATTTTAGTAACTCAATTTGATTAGTAGATTTAATTTCTAGCTTTTGTCTTAACGTACTTGGGATAGCTAACCAATGTTGAAGGTTCATGAGATATCTTCCAGGAGATCCATATGAAAAATCGACTAATTCTCTAATTCTGTCACTAGGAATACCATCACTTTCTTGAGCAACCTCTAATTTCTGAACAATCTTATTTACTTGATTATCTTTCAATCTTACAAATGGTATGATTTGACATCTTGATCTGATAGTTGATAATAATTTTTCTGGTCTTTGAGTGATAAGAATAAATAATCCTGTACTTGTCTCTTCAAGAGTTTTTAATAATGCATTTGATGCAGATTCATTTATTCTCTCAATATCCTCAATTATCACTATGCTTCTTTCTGATGCAAATGGCCTTTTCCCTAGAAATTCTATTATTTCTTTAATTTGATTTAGCCTTATCTGCGGAGGTGATTTCATGCTTAAATTTTCTGCTCTAGCTTGACTCTTAGAAATACTTTTACCTTGGACTATATAAGAGGGTTCTATCCATAATAAGTCAGGATGATTATTATTTTCTATTTTCCTTTTTGTACTTTCTTTGTCAAAATTTTTATTAAGAATAGAGTTGATAAAAACTTTAGCAGTTTTTTTTCTTCCAACACCCTCTGGCCCAGAGAATAAATAAGCTGGAGAAATATGTTCTTTTGAAATTGCAGACTTTAAAATTTCAATCGCTAAATCTTGTCCATATATATCTTTAAAATCATCCATATTATTTGTTTTTTAACAACTTCTTTATTTCATATTTTATCTCTGATATTATTTCTTCTGTGGAGTTGATAGCAGATATTTTTTTCCATTTACTATCCTTAGATAATCTCTGAAAACCTAGAGATACATTTGATAAAAATTGTCTACCTTCTTTTTCAATTCGATCATCTATTCTATTTATTCTTCTTTTTATACTTTCTTCAACAGGTATGTCTAATAGAAAAGTAATATCAGGATAAATTCCTTGCGTGGCTATAGTTTCAAGATTTTTAATTAACTTGAGATCTAATTTTCTTCCATAACCCTGATAAGCAAGTGTGGAGCCACAAAATCTATCGCTTATTATCCAATCTCCTTTATTTAAAGTTGGGCGAATAATTTCATTAATATGTTGTGCTCTATCTGCAGCGTAAAGTAAAAGCTCAGTAATAGAATCTGGGCTTGTTTCTATAGAAGTATCAAGAAGAAGAGATCTTATAGATTTTCCTAATTTAGTACCTCCAGGTTCTCTGGTGATAACCAATTGATTATTTTTAGGAATGAGGTCGCTGCTCCTAAGCCATGTTGATAATTTATTGATTTGAGTGGTTTTCCCAGAGCCATCAATCCCCTCAAAAACAATAAATTTACCTTTCATTTTGACTTCAAAGATAAAGCATTAAATACAACACTTATGGAGCTCAAAGCCATAAGTAAAGCCGCCAAGGGAGGAGATAGTAATAACCCAAAGGATGGTAAAAGTAATCCTGCTGCGACTGGTAGAGCAATTAAGTTGTATCCAAATGCCCATGCAAGGTTTTGTTTGATTTTCAGCATTGCTTGTTTCGATAGTTGTAAAGCATTGGGAAGTGCTTCCAAGTTTTCTCCAAGCAGAACAAGATCAGCAGAGTCTTGAGCGATTTGAGTTCCGGTGCCAATGGCTACACCCAAGTCTGCAGCGGCAAGAGCCGGGGCATCATTAATCCCATCGCCTATCATCGCCACTAACCCATTAGTTTTTAATAAGTTCAACTTATTTAGCTTGTCTGAAGGTAACATTTGCCATTCAATTTGTTGTTCAGTAAATCCTAATTTTTCCCCTAAAGATAAAACTGCTGAATCTCTATCACCACTAAATAAACTCAATGAAAAACCTCTTGAGCGTAATTTGTTAATTGAAAGTAAGGCATCTTTTCTCAATTGGTCATCAATTAAGAAAAAACCTAATAACTTTTTCTCTAAAGCAACTGCAATAATTGATTGAGCTTTTCTTTTTGAAAGTTTGAGGTTTTTTTCACTCATTTCATCCCATTCAATTCCTTCACTTTTTATCCATTCAGGAGTTCCCACTCTTATTAGTCCTTCTAAATTATTAATTTTGCCAGCTAAGCCTTTGCCTGCATATGTGGTTGATGTTGAAACTTTTTCTAGTTTAATTTCTTTTTTATGTGCTTCTTGAGTAATTGCTTTGGCTAGCGGATGCCGACTATCTTGTTCAATGCTTGCCGCAACTTTGAGCATCATATTTCTTGTTGAATCTTTGTGTTCCCAAGAGCCAACTACTAAAGGTCTTCCAATCGTGAGGGTACCTGTTTTATCAAAAATAATTTGACTTATTTTTGATGCCATTTCAATCACATCCCCACCCTTAAATAGCCAACCTCGTTTAGCAGCTTCTCCTGAGGCAACAGTTATTACTGTGGGTGTAGCGAGACCTAGAGCACATGGACATGCCACCACTAAAACAGCTATTGATAATTGAAATGAGAGACCAATAGGTGTTTGAGGTGTATTCATTAAATGATTATGAACATGATGGCTTTGCATGAAACCTTTATTAGAGACTTCTAAGACTTCAGGCCATATCCGCGTACCTATTTGCCACCAAAAAAGAAAAGTCATTAAAGAAAGAGTTGTAACCCCATAGCAAAAAATGCCTGCCACCTTGTCTGCTAATCCCTGAATAGGTGCTTTTCTAGCTTGCGCTTCTTCAACTAAACTTATTATTTTTGCTATTGCAGTTTCAGATCCTATTCTCTTAACTTCTAAAGTGATTGTTGACTCTAAATTTAGGCTCCCAGATGGTAGCTCTATCCCTGGTTTAGCTTCTAAAGGTAAAGACTCACCAGTTAAACTTGAGACATCGATAGCTGAATTTCCTTTTATAACTAACCCATCTATTGGAATTCTATCCCCAGCTAATAATTGAATTTTTTCGCCTGGTCTTAGAGCACCTATTCTGATTTGACGTATTTCATTGTTATCTAAAATAAGATTAGCGGTTTCGGGTTGTAATTTTGCTAATTCTTTTAATGCAGTTCCTGTTTTTACTCGTGCTCTTTCCTCTAAAAAACGTCCTAATAAAACAAATCCAAGCAGCATGACTGGTTCGTTGAAAAAACATGGCCAGCCAACTTTTGGCCAAATTAAAGCAATTATGCTTGCTAAGTAAGCACTTAACACACCAAGGCTGACTAGGGTATCCATAGTCGGCGTAAGAGTGCTTGCTGATTTTAGACCTGCTTTGAGTATCGATTTGCCAGGGCCAAGTAAAGCAAATGTTGCAAGTGCTGCATGAAAAGGTAATGAACCAATAAGTGGAAAAGATAATTGTTGCCCCTCCACTAGATGTCCCATCACAGAGAGTATTAGTAATGAAGTAGCGATTATTAATTGTCGCCATTTATTCCACAAATTCCAATTTTCGTTTATCTCTGAGTCGGCATTGTTCCCAATTGTTTGATAAACCCTTTCTCTTGATGGAAAACCCTTTGATGCAAGAGTTTGTATTACATCAGACAAGGAAATATTAGGTTCTTTAACTTCTATAAAAGCCGTTTTTGTCACTAAATTAACGCTTGCATTACTTATGTTTGGATGATTTTTCAGTAATTTTTCAACTGCCTGTACACAACTTCCGCACTTCATTCCATCTACATCAAGCAGAATTGAATTTTTGCTTTGGGCAATCTTTTTGTTGCTCAAGGGAATATAAATTTTGAAAACTTATTCTAAACTTAATAAATATAAAGTATCTTGCATTCATTTAATAATTTATTAATACATAAAAATTAGTTTCATTATTTCTATACATTTTTTCTTTTTCCAGGCAGGATAGAATTATATCTATTGATAAGGGTCCAATTGTGCCTAGAAGTCAAAACAAAGACAATTTTCTTGATAAGGCCTTCACAAAGATGGCTGAGGGAATAGTGAAAGTGATGCCAATCGCCTCCAAAGAAAAAGAAGCCTACCTTTATTACAGAAAAGGTTTGGCAGCTCAAAATGATGGAGATTACTCAGAGGCTCTTGAGTATTACGAAGAGAGCCTAAAACTTGAGGACAATCAAGTTGATAGAGGAGAGACATTAAAAAACATGGCAATAATTTATATGAGTAATGGAGATGAAGAGAGAGCACTAAATACATACAAAAAAGCTTTGGGACAAAATCCCAAACAGCCATCTTGCTTAAAAAATATGGGATTGATTTATGAAAAAAGAGGCAGAATGGCTCAAAGAAATGGCAATCAAGATGAGAGTGATATCTGGTTCGATCAGGCAGCTGAAGTTTGGAGTAAAGCTGTTCGTTTATATCCAGGAGGATATCTAGATATAGAGAACTGGCTGAAGACTACAGGTAGAGGAAATGTTGATGTTTATTTATAAGTAATTAAAAAGAGGATTAACTATATATTTAATCCATAGATTAGGGCTTGATTAATATTAGAAGCTTTTAATATTTCTAATTTTTTATTTGTTTCAAATTCACTTGTATCTATTCCATCTGGGATAATTAATTTTTTATATCCAAGTCTCACAACTTCATTAATTCGTTGTTGCATTTGTCTAACTATTCGTAATTGACCGGCTAGACCTATTTCTCCTATAAAAACTACACCTTCTTCAAGGTCAATATCTTTAAAGCTCGAGACTATGGCAGCTGCTATTCCTAGATCTGCCCCGGGTTCTTCTACTTCTAATCCCCCAGCTACTGCTAAGTAGCAGTCATATCTTGAGAGTGAGAGATTCATATTTTTTTCTAGAACTGCCAAGATTTGATGAAGCCTGTTAATCTCAACTCCAGTGGTGGTTCTTCTTGGACTTGCATAACTAGTAGGATTTAAAAGGGCTTGTATATCAATGGCTAATGGCCTTGTTCCTTCACAAGTAACGATTGTTGAAATTCCAGGCGCAGAGGTTTTGCTTAAAAATAACTCGCTTGGATTAGATACCTCCGATAATCCATCTGCTTGCATTTGAAAGACTCCGAGCTCACAAGTGGCACCAAATCGATTTTTCACACCTCTCAGAAGTCTATGAGAAGCAAAGCGATCGCCCTCAAAAGTCAATACTGCATCGACAAGATGCTCAAGAACTTTTGGTCCTGCTAACATTCCATCCTTCGTAACATGCCCAATGATCAAAAGTGATATGGTTTCACGTTTAGCAATTTGCTGCAAAGCTGCAGAACATTCTCTAACTTGAGCAACTGAGCCAGGTGAACTTGATAAATTTTGATCATACAAGGCTTGAATGCTATCAATCACTGCAACATCAGGCTTTAAATGATCAAGCTCTTTGATAATTAGCTCAAGATCTGTTTCTGCGAGTAAATGAAGATTGGATTCAGAATCTTCAATTCGATTCCATCTGAGTTTTACTTGTTGAGCAGATTCTTCAGCAGCTACATAAAGGACTGATCTTTGACGAGCCATTGCCGTCGCACTTTGCAAAATGAGAGTGCTTTTACCAATTCCTGGGTCTCCACCAATTAATACAAGTGATCCAGGCACTAAACCACCTCCAAGTACTCTGTCTAATTCTTCATATCCACTTGGAATACGATCAATAATTTGTTTTTTTGTCTGGCTTATCAGTTCTGAACGATAGGGAGATTTCTCATGAGGAGAATTAATCTTTGTGTAAAAAGATTTATCTGATTTTTGATTAATTTTTTCTTCTATTATTGAGTTCCATTCTCCACAATTGTTGCAGCGACCAAAGAATTGCCTGGTTTTAGCACCGCAACTTTGACAGACATAAATAGAGACAGAACGAGACACTTAGTTGTAAAAAGGAAGTTGGCTGTAGTTGAATAAACATAGTGATCTTTAAATGATGGTGAACCTTCACTTAAGATCTTGTCGCAGCCGCCAAAGCTAAGGAACAAATGACGGCCACAAGTCCCTCCAAGGAAACCATCCTCGTAGCCGATGATGAGGCAAGTATTAGGAGGATCCTAGAAACTCGCCTATCCATGATTGGCTATCAGGTAGTTACTGCTTGTGATGGAAATGAGGCATTGGATCTTTTCAGAAATTGTGAGCCTGATTTGGTGGTTCTCGATGTCATGATGCCTAAATTGGATGGATATGGAGTTTGCCAGGAACTAAGAAAGGAATCAGATGTTCCAATAGTCATGCTGACAGCATTGGGAGATGTTGCAGACAGAATTACTGGTCTAGAGCTTGGTGCTGATGACTATGTGGTTAAACCATTTAGCCCAAAAGAATTAGAAGCTAGAATCAGATGTGTTTTAAGAAGAGTAGAAAAAGAGCAAATAGCAGGACTCCCTAATTCAGGTGTGATTGCGGTTATGAATTTAAAGATTGATACAAATAAACGTCAGGTTTATAGAAATGATGAACGAATTAGATTAACGGGCATGGAATTTAGTCTTTTAGAATTATTGGTAAGTCGTTCAGGAGAACCTTTTAGTCGAGGTGAGATTCTCAAAGAAGTTTGGGGATATACACCTGAACGACATGTTGATACAAGAGTAGTCGACGTTCACATTTCTAGACTTAGATCAAAACTTGAGGATGATCCTGCAAATCCAGAACTAATTCTTACAGCAAGAGGAACAGGCTATCTTTTTCAAAGAATTGTTGATTCTATGATTCCTGAAGGATCATAAATTAGTGGAAAAAAATCACCTAAATAATAAAACAAATCGTTCTAAGGCTATTAGACGATTGGTTATTTGGTATCGTCGAAACTCTGCTGTTACAAGTCTTGTTGACACTGCAACAAGCTCAGCTACAGCAGCAAGTAATGTTGCTGGAACAGTTGTTTCTAATGCTGGTTCTGTTGTTACTAGTGCTGGATCAATAGCCAGGAGTACATTAGAACCTTTTGTGTTTGATCCTCTTAGGAGACTGCAAGGTGGATTAAGTACAGACGAGAAAAATGAAATTCAAGATTCCAAAAGGATTTGGGTTGCTGTCGATGGAATGGGAGGGGATTTTGCACCTGGAGCGATTCTAGATGGGTGTTTAAAATCTTTGTCATTACTTCCATTGAAAATTAAATTTGTCGGCGAAATTGAGAAAATAGAAAAAGCAGCCATTGAATTTGGCTTAGAAGAATCTCTTGATAAAGCTATAAATGATGGAAATTTTGAGTTAATTCCAAGTGGTCTCTCAGTGGGCATGGATGAAGAAGCCACTGCCGTGCGCAAAAAAAAAGATGCGAGCATAAATATTGCAATGAAATTGGTTAAAGAGGGAAAAGCCATGGGTGTTTATTCAGCAGGAAACTCTGGAGCAATGATGGCATCAGCAATTTTTAAATTAGGACGTTTAAAAGGAATTGATCGTCCAGCAATTGGAGCATTATTCCCAACTAAAGATCCTGGTCAGCCAGTTTTGGTTTTAGATGTTGGCGCAAATATGGATTGTAAACCAACCTATTTGCATCAATTTGCTCTTCTTGGAAATATCTATTGTCGTGATGTGTTGCAGGTAGACAAACCAAGAATAGGATTATTAAATATTGGTGAAGAATCTTGTAAGGGTAATGATCTTTCTCAAGCAACTTACAAACTTTTAAACGAAGAAGAACGTTTTTGCTTTTCCGGAAATTGTGAAGGAAGAGATGTTTTATCTGGTGATTTTGATGTTGTGGTTTGTGATGGATTTACAGGTAACGTTTTGCTGAAATTTCTAGAGTCAGTAGGAAGTGTCCTTTTGGGGGTTTTGAAAGCTGAGTTGCCAAGAGGAAGAAGAGGCAAAGTTGGTTCTGCTTTTTTAAGAAATAATTTGAAACGAATAAAAAAACGTCTAGATCATGCTGAACATGGTGGAGCATTACTTCTAGGTATTAATGGAATTTGTGTTATTGGTCATGGTGGAAGTAAAGCTTTATCTGTTTTGAGTGCTCTAAGAGTTGTTCATTCCGCTGCAAGCCATGGAGTAATGGATGATTTAGCAGATTTAAATAAACCAGATGTTTTAAAGGTCTGATTGGAACTGTCCTACCATGTGATTGACTTATGAAATGAGGGCTTTTTTTAGATTTGATTAGAAATTCTCAATGGGACTCAGGAATATCTTTTGTGGGGTGCGGAAGTGCCATACCTCAAAAGGTAATCAAGAATGATCAACTTGGTCAGAGAGTGGATACTAATGATGAATGGATTCAAACTAGAACAGGTATTGGAGAACGAAGGGTTATTGGAGAAAATGAATCTTTGATTGACTTGGCTACTGAAGCAGCACTTAATGCTGTGAAAATGGCTAATTGGGATGTAAAAACTATAGATTTGATAATTCTTGCAACATCTACTCCAGAAGATTTATTTGGCTCTGCGCCTAAAATTCAATCAAATTTAGGAGCTTGTAATGCAGTTGCTTTTGATTTGACGGCTGCTTGTAGTGGTTTTTTGTTTGCTTTGGTCACTGCATCACAATATTTAGCATCTGGAACTATGAAAAGAGCTGTTGTGATCGGAGCAGACCAATTATCCAAATGGGTGGATTGGGATGACAGAAAGACTTGCGTTTTGTTTGGAGATGGAGCAGGAGCAGTTGCTGTTGAGACATCTTTAAATGAAGGTGGTTTGATTGGATATGATTTGAAGTCTGATGGAAGTAAAGGAGGTTGCTTAAATCTCTCTCAATCAAAGATTTTTTTAGATTTAGTCCAAGGAGCTACCTATCAAAAAGGGGAATATTTGCCAATAAGAATGGAGGGAAAGGAGGTTTATAAGTTTGCAGTTAAAGAAGTTCCAATCATTCTTGGAGAAATTTTAGAAAAATATCAAATTAATTCAGAAAGAATAGATTGGCTGCTATTACACCAGGCTAATCAAAGAATTCTTGATGCTGTAGCTTCAAGATTTTCAATACCATCAAAAAAAGTGCTTTCAAATTTGAAACATTATGGAAATACCTCAGCAGCAACGATCCCATTGATGCTTGATGAAGCAGTTAGAGATCAGAGAATTAAATCAGGCGATTTAATAGCCTGTAGTGGATTTGGCGCTGGCTTGAGTTGGGGAGCTGCTTTGTTTTATTGGCATGGTCCCTATTAAGCTGTTTAATAATCAATTTATAAAATCATGACTATTGCCTGGGTCTTTCCTGGACAAGGTTCTCAAAAATTAGGTATGGCAAATTCGTTATTAGATTTGCCTGGTTCGAGAGATAGATTTGACTTGGCCTCAGAAATTCTTGGTAGAGATCTTTGGAAAATTTGTTGCGGTGAAGGGGTTCCAAATGAAGAAATATATGATTTAAACGATACTAGAAACACACAACCTGCACTTTTCGTAGTTGAGTCACTGTTGGTTGATGATTTAAAAAGACAAGAAAGGGAGACCCAAATAATTGCAGGTCACAGTCTCGGAGAAATAGTTGGTCTTTATTCAGCAGATGTTTTAGATGCGAAGACAGCATTAGTGCTATTAAAGAAAAGATCTGAATTGATGGCATCGGCAGGAGGAGGAGCAATGATTGCTGTTTTGGGCTTTGATCGAAATGAATTAGATGATTTGATTAGAGAAACTGATGGGGCTGCAATAGCAAATGACAATAGTGAATCTCAAGTTGTTTTATCTGGTTCACCAGAAGCAGTGAGTAAGGTGGCTGATAATTTAAAATGTAAAAGAGCAATTCCTTTACAAGTTTCAGGTGCTTTTCACTCCATATTTATGACTGAAGCATCTCAAAGCTTTGCTGAAGAACTTGATCAAGTAATTTTTCAAGATGCTCAAGTTCCAGTACTTAGCAATGTTGATCCAACTCCAACTTTAAGTGGTGAAATATTGAAGGATCGTCTAAAAAAACAAATGACTTCTGGAGTTAGGTGGAGAGAGACTATGGATGTGATGAAAAAAGAAGGTATAACAACACTGGTTGAGATTGGGCCAGGAAATGTTCTTAGTGGCCTTGCTAAGCGATCAATGAAAGGAGTGCTGGCAAGTCAAATATCAAATGCAAGTGATTTGGGATATTGATTTTGGAAAAAACTAGAGTTTTTAAGGGAGTTGAAAAAATCCATAAAAATATACCTCGACAAAGTTTTGTTTATGGTTGCGTTAGTTATCTATTTGTTTTCCCGATTTTTCGCTTTTTGTTTAGAGGGCAAACAATAGGGATTTCGAATTTACCAAAGACCGGAGGAGTTGTAGTTGTTTCTAATCATGGTTCCCATCTGGACCCCCCGATTTTGGGCCATGCTTTGGGGAGACCAGTTGCTTTCATGGCAAAATCTGAACTTTTCAAGGTCCCTATTTTGTCATCCATAATTTCTGCTTGTGGCGCATATCCAGTGAAGAGGGGGGCTGGAGATAGAGAGGCAATAAGAAATGCATCTAATCGATTAAATGAAGGTTGGGCTACGGGTGTGTTTTTGGATGGAACCAGACAAGAAAATGGGAGAGTTAATGATCCAAAAGCAGGAGCTGCGCTGCTAGCTGCGAGAACAGGTTCCTCTATTCTTCCTGTTGCAATAGTCAATAGTCATAGAGCTTTTCCCAAAGGATCTCTTCTTCCCCGATTTGTTTCCATTCATTTAAGAGTTGGCAAATTAATTCAACCACCTAAAACAAAGACAAGAGAAGATTTAAAATCAACAACTAAAGAAATTCAAATTTCTATAAATTCAATGCTGGATAAAGGACTAATTCAGAATATTTAAAAAAGTTATCTTTACAAGATTAGAAAAAATCTGAACTTATGCATTTTTATCTTTGATTGTCGATTGGTGAAGTTGGATAGATGGGTAATGTTTTTTCCCAAGTAGCTTGAACTTGTGAATTTTGACAATATTCAGAAAAATTTATAAGAGAAATAATATCTTTTTCTATATTATTAGAGGCCTTAATTGAAGGATTCATTTGTTTTTCATCACTTATTAATTTTGGAGTAATTATTTCACTAAATTCATGAAAATTTGACTCTTTGTGTATTTTAACTAGTTGATATTGACCAGCAACAATTCCTCTACGTGGCAAAGAATCTGTTATCCAAAATGGATTCAAGATTTGGTTTTCAGCAAGCTCTTTGTAAAGTCTTGGAGCCATTAAGTGAAAAGTACTAATCGAATCTAATGAACAATCAATTTGTTGAGCAATCGTTCTGGCTATTGAGATAGTTAATCGTGTACTAGTAAAACTCCCAGGACCTTTTGCTACTGAAATGCGAATAATTTGTTTCCAAAATTCTCTAGGAAGAATTGTTTCTATACAATGAAATACCTTGTTTGATAATGAGCGGCCAATATTAAATACTTCACTTTTTATTCTTTTCTCTGGATTCTTAGTATCTTTAATTGCTATTCCAAAGGATTCTGAGCAGCTGTGTAAGGCCAATAAATATTTTGATTTTGAGTTATGGAAATTTTGCAATGAATTTATTATGATTATTATTTTGGAATTTCTTCTCCTGGACGTAGCCTGCTCCATTTCCCTTGATCAAGTTTAAAACTATCGCATCCTCTTACATCCCATTCTATACCTGTCTTACTATCAGGCAGATCAAAAATATTGATATGTATTTTTGGATTAATGCCTTGAAAGTCTGGATTTTTGGAGAGGTGTTTGACTTTATGATTTTCTTCAACTGTGTAGTAGGTCTTACATCTATCTACCCAAGCACAATCAACACAGATGCACATAGTTATTCAAGAAAAATCTAGGTGTCATTTTGATAAGTAAGCACACATTACTATCAAATGATCTTTTTGGAGATTTAAACCCAAAAGATTGGCCAATATCCATCGATGAGTTGCCTCCTGGAAGTGCCTTAGTGGGAGGTTCTATTAGAGACGGATTATTGAAAAAATTGAGTCAAAAACCTGATTTGGATTTTGTGATACCAATAAATGCTATTAATTTCAGCGAAAGTTTAGCTCAAAAGATTCGGGCCACTTTTATAAAGCTTGATGAAAATAGAGATATTGCTCGATTAGTTATTGATGGATGGACTCTAGATTTTGCTGGACAAGTTGGAGAAAATCTTACTGAAGATTTATTAAGACGAGATTTTCGAATAAATGCAATTGCTTTAAGGCTTACAAAGAAGCCAGTAATTTTTGATCCAACCGGAGGTATGGAAGATCTAAAAAGTCAGAAAATTGTTGCAATAAGTGAAAAGAACTTACTGGATGATCCTTTAAGGATTCTGAGAGGTTTTCGTTTGATGTGTGAATTGGACTTTAAGTTAGAGAAAAAAACTAAAAGTTTTCTAAAAAATAATGTAGATAAATTAAGTAATGTTGCACCTGAAAGGATAAAAATGGAGATCTTAAAAATAGTCAATTCAAAATGGAATTCTTCAATTTGGCAAACATATTTAGAACTTCAATTATTGAAAAAATGGAATGGGGATAATCTTCCATTTATGGAGCTAAAAAGAAAAGATATTTCTACGAATAAACCATTGCTTGGAAGCGTTTTAGCTAAATTAATATGCTTGCTTGGTGATGAGGGTTTGTCAAGGTTGACGTTTAGTAAAAATGAAATCAAAAGATGTAAGAATCTTAGGTTTTGGGTTCATAGAATTAATAATTTAGGTTTAGATCATCTTTCTGAGGATGACAGGTTTCAACTTCACATTGATCTAGAGGAGGATTTGCCATCTTTAATTCTTTTCTTGAAAGATAAATACACTAGTGACTGGCTAAAACGCTGGAAAGACCCCTCTGATCCCCTCTTTCACCCTTCGTCGCCTTTGAATGGCCATTTGCTTCAAAAAGCTTTTAGAATCCCTCCTGGTCCTTTATTGGGAGAGCTTATTAGGCATCTTTCAAAGGAAAAAGCCTATGGAAGATTTTTTACAGACATAGAGGCTTTGGAAGTCGCTCGTAAATGGACCCTGGAGAATGCACCCTTTTTGTGATTAACTACACACAAATCAAATTAATCTCGGCCGAATGCCGCCAGTCTTTTTATCCCCTTTTTCTAAATGAGTGTTCGTCTTTACATCGGTAATTTGCCGCAAAATGTCAATGTTAAAGAACTTGAAGCCCTTCTAACATCTATAGGAGATGGCATCAAATTTAAAGCTGTTTTCGATAGAGATACTAAGGCTTGTAGGGGATTTGGTTTCGCGAATATCAAAGATGAGAATGTAGCAAATGAGCTTATTGAAAAATTAAATGGCCATGAATTTGGTGGCAATAAATTGAGGGTTGAGCGTTCTGAGCGTAAAGATTCAACTTCCGGGAACTCAAGAAGAGGATCAAATTCTAATAATGGAAATAAAGGTTCTAATCGTAAAGATGTTAAGAAAGTTGTACATAGTGATGCGCCTATTAAAGAAGCTCCAGATCCTAGATGGGCTGGAGAGCTATCAAAATTAAAGGATCTTTTAGCTAATCAAAAAACTCCTGTATAAAACTTCAGCTAATTAGTGTTCTAAGTTTATATTTTTCATCGTTGATAGTTATCAGATATGAGATGGGTAGGTTTATAGCTTTTACCCATCCCTTTACGTAGGCACGATTATTGAAAACGTCATAATCAAGTTTTTCAATTGAATTTAATATTCCGCTATAAAGTCTTAGTGAAGTCCATATTGGCCACCGTGCATCTATTGAAAGCCATTTGATGCCTTCTTCAGATTTAAGGAACCAATCTCTTGCTCTGGCTAATTGAAAAGACATTAAAGCTTTCCAGTTTTCATTTATTTTTCCGTTCATTAGATCTTCTTCGGAGTAATTAAATTTTTCCAAATCTTCTAATGGTAAATAAATTCTTCCTCGTCCTCTATCTTCTCCAACATCTCTAAGAATATTGGTTAATTGATTCGCAATTCCTAGAGCAATAGCTGCTTTTGAAGTATCAGGAGATGGCAAATTTGGATTTGAGGTATAGGCAGAATCGATGCCTATTACACCTTGCGTCATCAACCCGACCGTTCCAGCGACTCGATAACAGTAGAGTTCAAGTTCTTCAAAGGTTTTGTATCTGGTTGTATCTAAATCCATTCTCTGGCCTTCAATCATATCGATATAAGGCTGAATAGATTGAGGGAACTTTTGAAGAGTATCGGCTAAGACTGCATCAAAATCATCTTCAGTATTCCCAGCAAAAATATTTTTTGTTTTGTTTTCCCATATATTTAGTCGATCTGACAACTCATTTCTAGATTTTGTTTGAGCTTCAGTGCTGTCCATCAGCTCATCTGTTCTTCGGCACCAAACATAAATAGCCCAAATCGCCCTGCGTTTAGCAGGCGGCAGCAACATGGTGCCAAGGTAAAAAGTCTTTGCCCATTCTGCAGTTTCTTTTCTGCAAGCCTCGTAGGCATCCTCTAGATTTAAAGAAGGCTGCGCCAAAATTAGAAGTTTGTAAGTTTTTTAGTGGGCATTAAGCTTTCAAATTGCAATTGTAAATTAATTGCTTTTTACACATTAAGACTAAGAAGAACCTATGTCAGTCGAGATTTTGATTTTTTCAGCACATAGTTTTCCGCTTAACACTGCACCTTCCATTGACGCTAGGTATTTTTGCATTGTGTAATCACCAGTTAAGAAAAAGTTGCTTATTGGAGTTTTTTGATCTGGCCTTAAATCTTGGCATCCAGGAACAGCTTTATAGACTGATTTTGGGGTTTTTATTACTTTATATTTGCGCAATTTCGCTTGATTTTCTCCTCTAAAATGCATAGGAAAAAGTTTCGTCAATTCTTCCATTGTTGCATCAATTATTTCTTCATCTTTACGACCGATCCAGTCTTTTGCAGGAGCAAAAACTAATTCAAGCATTGAACGATTTGGATCTTCATATTCTTTACAAGTTATGCTCATGTCGGCATAAACACTCAAAAGCGGAGATCTGCTGAATAAAAGGTGATCAATATTTGTAAGTTTACGATCGAACCAAAGATGAATATTAATAACTGGAACTCCTTTTAAACCTTCAAGTTTTCTGAAAATATCTAGAGAAGCCCATTCATTAGGCAAAATTGTTTTAAAGATATCCACGGGCATTGCGCTTACATAGGCGTCGGCTTCAATTTCTTGCCCATGAGACTCTTTGGCACTTCCTATTAAGAAATTTTCAACAGAGCCATCTTCTTTTAAATTTATTTTTTTAAGTGGCCTATTTAAAAATACGTCACCTCCTAAACCTCTGATGTGATCAACAATTGGTTGACAAAGTCTTTCTGGTGGCGCTCCATCAAGAAATGCCATTTTTGATCCGTTTTTTTCTTGTAAGAATCGGTTTAATGCAGTTAGTAATACTGTTGAGGATATTTCATCAGGGCCTATGAAATTTAGTGCCTTACTCATCGCGATAAAAACTTCATCATTTACTCTTTCGGGTATATTTTGTTTTTTTAGCCAATCGGTCCAAGAGTACTTATCACAATCTTCCACATAATTTTGGCCGCGCAACATGGCTGGTATTAGTCCAATTCCAAATGATATTTTTTCTGGCCAGCTAAGCATGTCATTGTTGCTTAAAATTGCTGCGACTCCGTTTATAGGAGCAGGAAGATCAGGGAAGTCGAAACGACTATATGTGCCAGGTTCTTCTGGTTGGTTGAAAATCATGGAATGGCTTTTCCATTGAAGACGCTCCTCAATTCCTAGCTCTTTAAAAAGCTGGAGCATGTTTGGATATGCTCCAAAAAATATATGTAATCCAGTTTCATACCAGTCTCCATCCTCATCTTTCCAAGCAGCAACTTTGCCACCCAGGACGTTTCTTGCCTCATAAACAAATGGAGTATGACCTGCATCGGCTAAGTATTTTGCACATGAGAGTCCTGCCAATCCGGCTCCAGCAATTGCTACGCGCATACTTAAATAAAATAGTATTTAACAACTTTAGTGATTAAGACCACCCATCAAGGGGTTAGGTCGTTAAATTTGCAGTATATATTTCGGTTTGTTGTTTTAAATTCATGAGCGATACTATTCTTAAATGCACAACTAGACACGTTAGGATATTTACTGCAGTGGTCGAAAATAATGATTTAATTTTAGATAATGGACATTTGACTTTAGATATTGATCCCGATAATGAATTCCTTTGGAACGATCAATCTATAAAAAAGGTGCAAGATTATTTTCGTGAATTAGTGGACTCGCAAGCTGACAATGAATTGAGCGATTACAGTTTGAGAAAAATAGGGTCGTTGCTTGAAGATTTTATTCGAAAGTTGCTGAAAGCTGGAGAACTCAGTTATAACCCAAATAGTAGGGTAATGAACTATTCCATGGGATTACCTCGGACACAAGAATTATTATGAATCAAGGTCCTTATAATCGAAGACCATCATCTCGTAGAAGATCAGATCTAGCGAGAAGAGAAGAAAGCAACAGGTTTAATTCTAGAAAAGATTCAAATTTCAGAGATCAATATGATCAAAGAGCAAGTCGATTTAAATCCTCAGGTCCCTCAGATGGAGGAAGTGGCGGTATAAAAATCAACTCTAATTCAATTGCTATTTTGGCTGGAGTATTGGTAATTGGTGTAGGTATAGGCAGCCTGATCACAAGCACAACTTCAGGGGGGCAGGGGAATATTGCAAGTCAGCAACAGTTGGATATGGCAGTTCCGGATCCTGACTTTTGTAGGCAATACGGAGCAAGTGCTTTTGTTATCGATGTCGAAATGTATACGACCTTAAATCCTTCTACAAGCTTTGTTACGCAACCGGCTCTTCAACCGGGTTGTGTAATTAGAAGAGAGAATTGGACTGTTTTGCAAAAGCAAGGAGCAATAAATAATGAAGATGTAAGAGAGTGCAAGCAGAGAATGAATACATTTGCATATATAGGTTCAATTAGAGATCAACCAATTGTGCGGTGTGTTTATCAAGCAGATGTTAATGAAAATAAATTTATAATTAAAGGTGCTGAAGAAGATGCTGTTGGTGTAAATAAAGAAGCTATACAGTTCTAATTTTTAGGATTAAATAGTGGCGAAAAAGAACTTGCAAATAAGGGTAAAATATCTTGTGTGAATGCTTCGGCAGCTCTAGATGAATATCTGCCAGGATTAGTAATTACTTTTAGTTCTCTTTTGACTTCTAAATCTGCAACAAATGGTCTATGAATAGTTCCTCCTGAGAGTTCTCTTTCAATTGAAACAACTGGGAGAAAAGCAGCTCCTAAATTAGATTGAACAGCATTTTTTATAGCTTCAAGTGAATTTAATTCCATTTCAATATGTAATCTCTGAACGTCTAACCCTGAAGAAGAGAGTAATTGATCTACAACTTTTCTTGTCGTTGATTGGGGATCTAAGGTTATAAACCCTATGGCATATAAATCTTCTTTTGTAAGTTCTTTTGACTTTGCTAATGGATGATTAGTAGGTAAAACAAGAGCCAATTCATCAGTCGCAAAAGGGATTATTTGTAATGTTTCGTTTAATTCTAATGGAAGCTGCCCTCCAATAATAGCAATGTCAATCTGGCCATTGGCAACGCTCCAACCTGTTCTTCTCGTGCTATGGATTTGAAGTTGAACTGCAACTTCTGGATACTTTTGCCTGAAAAGACCAATCATTCTTGGCATCAAGTAAGTACCAGTAGTTTGACTTGCTCCTATGACCAGAGACCCTCCTTTTAAATTATTTAAATCTTCTATGGCTTTGCAAGTTTCTTGACATTCTCCCAGAATTTTTTCGCAGTAATTGAGAAGAAGTTTCCCTGCTTCAGTTAATTGAGCTTTTCTGCCTCCTCTATCAAATATTGCAATTTCTAGTTGTTTTTCCAGATTTTGCACCTGCAAACTTACAGCTGGCTGAGTAACGAAGAGACTGTCAGCAGCTTTTTTAAAACTTCCCTCATCAACAATTGCTTTGAGGATTCTTAGTTGGTCAAGAGTGAATGGAATCTCGGCCATGGTGGCAGGTCTTCATGGCAGTTATTAAAATAAAATGTAGGGAAAAACAAGAGCAACTGTTGATCCGGTATGGATCTAATAATTTTTTAAGAGGCTTTTTAAAGGGCTAATGACATTTTTTGAGACTCATAGTTCCAGTTTTGTAATGATATTACTTTTGTTTTGTTTTGCCGTTATTCATAGTGGTGGAGCGGCTTTACGGGTGAAGGCTGAAAGGCTAATTGGTGCAAGAGCATGGAGATTGGTTTTTGCGTTTGCAAGTATTCCCTCAGCAATTATTTTGGTTGGCTATTTTATTGCTCATCGTTACGACGGAGTTAGATTTTGGAATTTGCAAGGGGTGAGCGAACTAATTCCAATGATTTGGATTTTGAGTGCAATTAGTTTTCTTTTCTTATACCCAGCTACATATAACCTTTTAGAAATTCCAGCTGTTCTAAAACCTAAAGTTAGAATTTATGCTACCGGGATTATTAGAGTTACTCGCCATCCGCAGGCAATAGGTCAAATTATTTGGTGTTTTGCGCATTTACTTTGGATAGGCACAAGTTTTACTCTTGTGACTTGCTTGGGATTGATTGCTCATCATTTATTTGCCATCTGGCATGGTGATAGAAGACTTAGCCTCAAATTCGGAGAAGAATTTGAGGATGTGAAGAAAAGAACATCGGTCGTTCCATTCTTAGCTGTGTTGGATGGACGACAAAAATTACAAATAAAAGAATTTCTCAGGCCCTCTCAAATGGGCATTATCATTGCAGTATTTTTTTTCTGGTGGTCTCACAAATTTATTTCTGTTGGAGCTCAGAGATTTCTCTCTTTTGATTTAACTGAATTACTCGCAAGAATTGCCTAAACTTATTTCAATATGATTTAGCTGGATGCATTCGGCTGCAGATTTTGCTTGGTTAATTCCACTACTTCCTCTTTGTGGGGCAGTTTTGATTGGTTTGGGATTAATTAGTTATAACGATCTTTTTAATCGTTCAAGGAAACCCGTTGCAATAACCCTTTTAACTTCCGTAGGTGCTTCCGCATTTATTAGCTATGCAGTTCTGGCTGAGCAACTTTCAGGTAAGCCTCCAGTTGAACACTTATTTATATGGGCAAGTGCAGGTTCTTTTGAGTTACCAATGGGATATGTGATTGATCCTTTGGCGGCAGTCATGCTCGCTCTTGTGACGACAATTGCTTTCTTGGTAATGATTTATTCCCATGGTTATATGGCACATGATCCTGGGTATGTTCGTTTTTTTACTTATTTAGCCTTATTTAGCAGTTCTATGCTTGGGCTAATAGTTAGTCCAAATTTGCTTGAGATATACGTTTTTTGGGAATTGGTTGGTATGTGTTCATATTTACTCGTTGGTTTTTGGTACGACAGAGATGGTGCTGCGCATGCAGCTCAAAAGGCTTTTATCGTAAATAGAGTAGGAGACTTTGGCTTATTGCTTGGAATCTTGGGTCTTTTTTGGGCAACTGGAAGTTTTGATTTTCATGGAATTGCTGACGGTTTATCAGATTCAGTCAGTGCTGGGACGGTGCCAATATGGGCGGCTTTGACTCTTTGTATTCTTGTTTTTATGGGACCAATGGCCAAGTCTGCACAATTCCCTCTGCATGTTTGGTTGCCTGACGCAATGGAAGGTCCAACTCCCATCTCTGCCTTAATTCATGCAGCAACAATGGTTGCAGCGGGAGTTTTTTTAGTAGCAAGGCTTGACCCTTTGTTTAGCCAGTTCCCTTTTGTTGGTTTATTCATTGCCATTATTGGAACAGTAACTTGTTTCCTGGGGGCATCGATAGCTTTGACACAAATGGATTTGAAAAAAGGATTGGCTTACAGCACGGTTTCTCAACTTGGATACATGATGCTTGCTATGGGATGTGGTGCACCAGTTGCAGGAATGTTCCACCTTGTTACTCATGCTTGTTTTAAGGCAATGTTATTCCTTGGCTCAGGTTCTGTTATTCATGCCATGGAGGAGGTGGTTGGTCATGAACCAATTCTTGCTCAAGATATGCGTTTAATGGGAGGCCTACGTAAAAAAATGCCTATTACAGCAATAACTTTTTTTATTGGTTGTATTGCTATCAGTGGGATCCCCCCTCTAGCAGGTTTTTGGAGTAAAGATGAAATTCTTGGTCAAGCCTTTAATAGTTTTCCAATACTTTGGTTTATTGGTTTTTTAACGGCAGGAATGACAGCTTTCTACATGTTTAGGCTTTATTTTCTCACTTTTGAGGGAGAATTTCGAGGCGAAAATAAAGAGATGCAGCTTTCTTTACTTGCTTTAGCAGGTAAAGAAAAAGATGAAGAACATGAAGAACATGAAGTTGGCAAAATACATGAATCTGCATGGCCAATGACGCTTCCATTGGCAGTTTTGGCAATTCCTTCTGTCTTAATTGGATTTATAGGAGTTCCTTGGAATAGCATTTTCGCAAACTTTTTAGACCCTCGTGAGGCTCTTGAAGCTGCAGAAAATTTTAGTTGGGGAGAATTTCTTCCACTTGCAACTGCATCTGTGGCGATTTCATCTACTGGAATAGTATTGGCGGTTTTAACTTATTATTTGAAACGACTTGATCTTGGTGTCTCTATATCCAAGAAGTATCCTCAAATTAATTCATTTCTTCAGAATAAATGGTATCTAGATGAAATAAATGAGAAAATTTTTGTAAAAGGTAGTAGAAAACTCGCAAGAGAAGTACTTGAAGTAGATGCAAAAGTAGTTGATGGAGTTGTCAATCTAACTGGATTATTAACTCTAGGTAGTGGAGAGGGACTCAAATATCTTGAGACAGGAAGAGCTCAGTTTTATGCATTGATTGTTTTTGGAGGAGTGATTGCTCTGGTTGCACTATTTGGCGTTATAGGTGCATAATTTTTAAATAATTTTTTTAGGTGTGTGTTTCATCCCCTATCTAGAGGGTGCCAATAATCTCATAATTTCTAAACTCAAAAAGTGGTGATTAAATTCGAGTTTTGGAATTCGCTCTCAATACAACTTTGAACCTTGCAACAACACTAATTTCTGAGCCAATTCCAGCAGATTTCCCTTGGCTAAGTTTATCTATATTGTTTCCCATCTTTGGATCATTAGTTGTTCCTTTCATTCCAGATAAAGGGGAAGGTAAAGAGATTAGATGGTATGCCTTGATAATTGCTTTAATTACTTTTTTAATTACTGTTGCTGCTTATTTCAAAGGTTTTGATCCAGGTCAAGAAGGCTTGCAGTTGTATGAAAAAGTAAGTTGGCTACCAGATCTCGGATTGACTTGGTCTGTTGGTGCAGATGGCTTGTCAATGCCATTGATCTTGCTTACAAGTTTCATCACTTCTCTTGCTGTTTTGGCAGCATGGCCAGTTAGTTATAAACCAAAATTATTTTTCTTTTTAATTCTCGCTATGGACGGGGGCCAGATAGCTGTATTTGCTGTTCAAGATATGTTACTTTTCTTTCTTGCTTGGGAATTGGAGTTGTTCCCAGTTTATTTGTTCCTTGCAATCTGGGGGGGAAAAAAAAGGCAATACGCAGCGACAAAATTTATTATCTATACAGCTGGCAGCTCGTTATTTATTCTCATTGCTGGCCTTGCAATGGGTTTCTTCCAAGGAGGAGGAGTGCCAGATTTCAGTTATACCCATTTGGCTCAGCAAAATTTTGGTAGGGGGTTCCAACTCCTCTGTTATTCAGGATTGTTAATAGCTTTTGGTGTCAAACTTCCTATTGTTCCCCTTCATACCTGGTTACCTGATGCACATGGTGAAGCCACTGCTCCCGTACATATGCTTCTGGCTGGAATTTTGTTGAAGATGGGTGGATATGCTCTCCTACGATTTAATGCACAATTGCTTCCTGATGCACATGCTCAATTTGCGCCATTGTTAATCGTTCTTGGTGTAGTAAATATTATTTATGTAGCTTTAACCTCCTTTGCTCAAAGAAATTTAAAAAGGAAAATCGCTTATAGCTCAATAAGTCATATGGGTTTTGTTTTGATAGGTATCGGAAGTTTTAGCTCTTTAGGAACTAGTGGTGCAATGTTGCAAATGGTTAGCCACGGTTTAATAGGAGCAAGTTTGTTTTTCCTTGTTGGTGCAACTTATGACAGGACTCATACTCTCCAATTAGATGAGATGGGGGGTATTGGTCAAAATATGAGGATTATGTTCGCTTTATGGACTGCATGCGCTTTTGCTTCTCTTGCATTACCTGGAATGAGTGGATTCATCTCAGAATTAATGGTATTTGTTGGTTTTGTCACAGATGAAGTCTATACCCTTCCTTTTAGGATTGTTATTGCATCATTGGCAGCGATTGGAGTGATTTTGACACCCATATATTTACTTTCGATGCTTAGAGAGATCTTTTTCGGCAAAGAAAATGCGAAGTTAATATCCAAAGCAAAGTTGGTGGATGCAGAACCCAGAGAAATCTATATTATTGCTTGTTTACTAGTCCCAATTATTGGAATTGGTTTGTATCCAAAAATTATGACTGATACTTATATTTCATCAATTGATGGATTGGTTAAAAGAGATTTATTAGCTGTTGAAAGAATTAGAAGTGATCAAGCCACCATTGTTAGCAATACTAATTTATCAATTGCGACTCTTGAGGCTCCAATTTTAGATTGAAAATTTTTTCACCTGGCATTACACCAATTAAAGAGATAACTTGCTTTTAGAGTCTTAGTTCTCCTTGCCAGTAGATCTTTTAACTAATACTGCAGATGCTGGTGCGAGACTTGCTATTCGTTTGTTGCAAGATGCTGCTCAAAGTGGAGATATTGATCCCTGGGATGTTGATGTGATTCCAGTTGTGGATGGTTTTTTGGATCAACTGAAACAGCGTATTGAGATTCCAAAAAAGATTTCTCAACATTTCAGCCAAAGTGGAGGAAGTTATGAGATTGATCTCGCTCAAAGTAGTGAGGCCTTCTTAGCAGCTTCTGTCTTAGTTGGTTTGAAGGCGGAGGTCCTTGAGGCTGAAATGTTTTCTGTTGATATGGAAACTGAAGATTATTCAGACTTGGATTTTGCTGAACAGGGATGGCTAGATGAGAGTTTTCAATTACCCCTTCGACCAGAGAGACATCTTTGTAGAAGACCAGTTGCACCTCCTCCATTTAGAAGGCCAGTCACGCTTGGAGAATTAATAAACCAGCTTGAGACAATTGCAGAATCATTAAAAAATGATGAGTTGCAAAATCGTAGAAGATTACGACAAAAAAAATTAACTAATAGGGAGGTTATTGCTCAAGTTTCATCTCTTGCTCATAGAGAAAAACTACCTGAAACAACAGCTGCTTTGGCGATTTTCATAAATACGTGGGAGCAGGCATTAAACTGGGTTGATTTTGAATTATTAGTTGAGAAATGGAAAGAGAATTCTGCCTCAAAGGATTTGGATACGGATAGAGTAGGAGTTTTTTGGGCCTTATTGTTTTTATGTTCTCAGGGCAAGGTGGAGATTGATCAAAAAGGTTCATTATTCTCACCAATAAGTCTAAAGAGGCTTTTGGAACCAGGAATGGTTGCACAACTCCCTCTCGCTTCTCTAGACGTGACAGATGGCTCGCCGGCTGCTGCTTAGCGCATTGTGGAGGCAGCATTCTATGTTGGCCTTGTATAGCTTAGGTTAAACCGCCTATGAAGGCGATGATCCTGGCGGCTGGGAAAGGAACCCGAGTTCAGCCGATCACGCATGTGATTCCAAAGCCAATGATTCCTATCCTTCAGAAACCTGTTATGGAGTTTCTGTTGGAACTTCTTAAGGAGCATGGATTTACTGAGGTTATGGTCAATGTGTCTCATTTGGCAGAAGAGATAGAAAATTATTTTCGAGATGGACAAAGATTTGGAGTAGAAATCGCATATAGCTTTGAAGGCCGTATTGAAGATGGAGAGTTAATTGGAGACGCACTTGGGTCAGCGGGCGGTCTAAAGAAAATTCAAGATTTTCAAAAGTTTTTTGATGATACTTTTGTTGTCTTGTGTGGAGATGCACTAATTGATTTAGATTTATCTGAAGCTGTAAAACGCCATAAAGAAAAAGGTGCTTTAGCTAGTTTGATTACTAAACGTGTTTCAAAAGATCAAGTAAGTAGTTATGGTGTTGTTGTAACTGATGAAGAAGATCGTGTTAAAGCTTTTCAAGAAAAACCCTCTGTAGATAACGCCCTGGGAGATACAATCAATACTGGAATTTATTTATTTGAGCCTGAAATATTTAATTATATTCCTTCTGGAAAACCCTTTGATATTGGCTCAGATTTGTTTCCCAAATTAGTACAAGAAGGAGCACCTTTTTATGCCTTACCTATGGATTTTGAGTGGGTTGATATTGGTAAAGTTCCAGATTATTGGAGAGCAATAAGGAATGTTCTTAAAGGTGATGTTAGACAGGTTGAAATACCAGGAAAGCAGGTAAGAAATGGAATCTACACTGGTTTAAATGTTGCAGCTAATTGGGATAAAATAAATGTGAAAGGACCTATATATGTTGGTGGGATGACAAGAATTGAAGATGGTGTAACTATCATTGGACCTTCTATGATTGGTCCTAGCTGTTGTATTTGCGAAGGTGCAACAATTGATAATTCAATAATCTTTGATTATTCACTTATAGGGCCAGGTGTACAACTTGTAGAGAAGTTGGTTTTTGGTAGATATTGTGTTGGCAAAGAAGGAGATCATTTTGATCTACAGGAAGCCGCTTTAGATTGGTTAATAACTGATGCAAGAAGACAAGACTTAGGCGAACCTTCACCTCAGCAAAAAGCAATGGCTGAGTTGTTAGGAACTGATCTTATTGGCTCTTCTAATTAATATTTGCTCTATCTAAAATCATTGGTATTTGTTGTTCTGCTTTAACGGCCATCAGATGAACTCCATGAGTAATCCCTAAAAAACTTTTAACTTGCTCAGCCGCAATAGAGATACCTTCATCAATAGGTTTAGATGAACTCTCCAGTCTAGAAATAATTGATTGGGGTATGCATGCTCCTGGTACTACACGATTTATAAATTGAGCATTTTTTGCAGACTTAAGAAGAAAAACTCCAGCTAAAACTGGAATTTTTATTGGCTCTGTTATTTCTTTGCAAAATCGTTCAAGTACTTTGGGATCCATAACCATCTGCGTTTGTAGGAAGTTTGCACCAGCTTGTTTTTTGAGTTCTATTCTTCTTCTTAGGCCATCAAAACCTCTGCAATTTGGATCAGCGGCGGCTCCAGCAAACAAATTAGTTGGACCATCAGGCAATAAACCCGATACTGGATCTATTCCTTTGTTAAGTGATGTGACTTGACCAATAAGTTCTATTGAGTTCAAGTCTTGAACTGATTTGGCTTGAGATTGGTCTCCTACTCGAACAGGATCTCCAGTCAAACAGAGGATATTTCTTATCCCTAAAGCATGTGCTCCGAGTAATTCAGCTTGTAGTGCTATTCGATTTCGATCCCTACAAGATAATTGCAGGACTGGTTCAAGATTTGCGTCTAAAAGCAGCTTGCATAAGGCTAGGCTGCTCATTCTCATTATTGCCCTGCTGCCATCTGTAACATTAAACCCATGAACAAGGTCATTCAATTTGATGGCTTTTGAGAGAGCTACAGCTGTATTACCTCCCCTAGGCGGCATTATTTCAGCAGTAATAGCTGATAAGCCAGATTCAAGACGATTTTGAAGTTTAGATTTCACATGTATTTTTTACTAGATAATTACTATCGGTGATTAAAGGCCCTAATCTAAGTAGTATTAATTAATGAGTTGTGAGTGAGGGGAATGTTTACAGGAGAGATCGCTAATTCGTCCCATATGGGACTCTCTGCTAGAGAAATGGAAATTATTGGATTGGTTGCAGATGGTCTCACTAATCAAGAGATTGCTGAGAAACTGACAATTAGTAAAAGAACCGTAGATAATCATGTGAGCAATATGTTTACAAAAACAGGTTCAAAAAACAGAGTGGCTTTATTGAACTGGGCAATGGATCATGGAAAGATATGTCGGGATGGGTTCAATTGTTGTTCATTGCCAGATGAAACAGCTTCTTAAAAGACCTAGTTATTTTCCTTTTCATTAGTTTCTGATATTGGCATCAGAGAAAAATCAATAGATGATAAATTAAACAACTTTGCATATGCAATGCAAGCTTCCTTATCAGCACAGGTAAAGCGAAGCATACCTTCTCTGTCGTAAAGACCAAACAAGTCTTACCTCCTGCAAAAGATGCATGGGCTGCTAGTTATTAGAGCTAGCGATAATTATAAAGACAATCTAAAGGAATGTTCTCCCTTTAGCTAATGATTTTTAACTTGAATCCGATCTTTTAACGAAAACTCCGAAATTGGTGTTGTTGCAAGAGATGCATTACTTAATGATTTAATGCCTGTTATTTCTTGACCACACCATGATGGAACTTGAATTTCTTCGGATTGAGAATTTAATTCAATTTCAGCAATTTTTAAAGAAGAATTTAAGCCATCGAAAAGATCAACTACCCAATTTTTTTGATTTATTTTGAGCTGATAACGAGTTTTACTAATCTTATATTTTGATAATTTAATTAATTCAATAGCATCTTTTATAGGTATTGGATATTCAAACTCATAATTTATTAATCTATTTAAAGAGGACTTTAATGTTATGTATGCTTTTTTATTATCTATTATTCTCACTCTAGTAGCCCATTCATCTTCGCTTGAATTCAAGTAGGCTTGACTAAAATCTTCACTAAATATTATCTGGGATTTCCAATCTTCATTTTCAACTAAGAATCTTCTTTCGATTTCAATTCCCATAATTTATTACTTTTTACTTTGATTAAGGCTGCTTGCCCAATGAAGTTTTTGAGTGATCGTCTTATAATAAGAAAGATTTTCATCTAAAATTATTATTGAGGTTGAATGATTAGATTTCTTTATTAAACAAGTATCATTATCTTCAATTAGACATCCACTAGATCCATCTAACCATAGCTTTATTTTTTGCTTTTTTTCTTTTATGGGCTTGATTACTAATTGAGATGCAGGAGGGACCAGAATCGGTCTACTTGCCAAGCTCATTGGACATATAGCGGTTACAATTATCGCATCTAAGGATGGATGGATAATGGGTCCTCCTGCAGCCATAGAGTAAGCAGTTGAGCCTGTTGGGGTAGAGAAGATAAGTCCATCGCCTTTGTATTTGTCAACAGCTTCACCATCTATTTCAAGAGCAAGGCTGCAAGTAGGTGCAATTTCGTCTGTGCAAGATCTTAGATAAAAATCATTTAGAGCAAAAAATGATTTTTTAAATGTGCTTTCAATATTGATCTTTTCTTTAAATACAGTTGCTTCAAGCATCATTCTTTTTTGTATAGTAAATCTATTATTTGAAACTCTTTCCCAAAAATTCGCTTGCTTTAAGATATGACGATCATGTGTCAAAAAGCCTAGATTCCCTCCAACATTGAAACTTAAAATAGGTATATTTTTTGGGGACAAAAATCTGGCGGCTCTTAAAACTGTTCCATCACCTCCTAAAACAATAGCGATTTCAGGTAAAACTTTAGATACTGAAAATAATTGTTTGATATTATTGGTTTCATTACTTATTTCTGAAAATAAAACTTTTTTTCCATAGCTTTCAATTATTTTCTTACAATTTAAGGTTTCTTTATATGCAGTATCGCTATCTGATCTATATAAGATCCAGATCAGATTTGTTGTCATTGATAATACCTACCATTTGAGTAGATTAAAACTTTCCATATCAATAGTAACTCTATTTCTATACAATGAAAGTAGTATAGCTAGTCCAACAGCCGCTTCGGCCGCGGCTACTGTAATAACAAAAATTGAGAATACTTGTCCTCTAATTATTGATCCGTCTATATAGGATGAAAAACTCATAAGATTTATATTCACTGCGTTTAACATTAATTCAATACTCATTAAAACTCTTACAGCATTTCGACTATTGATTAATCCCCATACACCTGTGCAAAAAAGAAACGCTGCAACTATAAGATAAGCCTGAAGAGGGACTGGTCCAATGGAATTTTCTAACATATTTAGTAAGTAAATTTTATATATATAATTGAATTCATTTTAAACTATTTTCAGAAAGAAGAGGGATTTTCTTATCACTTAAGGACTTTTTATTCTTTAAATCATTGATATCACCTGTTGGAATTGAGACCTCTCTCCTTGCTAGTACAATAGCTCCAATCATGGCCATTAATAATAAAATCGAAGCAAGTTCAAAAGGTAATAAATAATCTGTGAATAAATGTTCGCCAATTCTTTCAGTTGCTTCTTCACCTATAGATGTTGGTCCAGGTAAGTTCCATTTAGTCGTAATGTTAACTCTCAACAATAAAATTAATAATCCACCACAAACTCCACCAGATATAAATTTTCTAGTTCTAAGACCTTCTATTGGCTTCAACTTTTCTTTATTATTTACCAACATAATTGCAAACAATATCAAAACATTTACTGCTCCTACATATACAAGAATTTGTGCCGCAGCAACAAAACTAGCATTTAGTAAAAGATATAAACCTGCTACAGCCATAAAGACTCCGCCTAATAAAAAAGCTGAGTAAACAATATTTTCTAGTAAAACAACTGCTAAACTTCCTGAAACAACAACAGCACTAAGAATTAAAAAGCAAATTAATTCTGTAGAATAAGCGATATTCATTAATGGGAAGAATTTAATTTAGTAGGACTATCGGTAGGAGTATTTTTTTCTTCTAATAAATTCTTTTGTTGGAGTTCATTTATAATTTGACTTGGTAATTTGCCGGCTCTTTTTTTGGTTCGCAGGTAATTCATGCGGGTCCATTATGCCCTCGGGCAAATAAGATAATTCCCTGAGGGGACGAACTGATGGGTCTGAAGTTACACTTGTTGGAAGTCTTCCAAGCGCAACGTTATCGTAATTGAGACTATGTCTATCGAATGCAGCTAGTTCATATTCTTCTGTCATAGATAAGCAATTTGTAGGGCAATACTCAACGCAGTTTCCACAAAAAATACATGCACCAAAATCGATAGAATAATTTCTCAACTCTTTTTTCTTGGTTTCCTTATTCATCACCCAATCAACCACTGGGAGATTGATTGGACATACCCTTACGCAAACCTCGCATGCAATGCACTTGTCAAACTCATAATGAATCCTTCCTCTGTAACGCTCAGATGGAATTAGCTTTTCGTAAGGATATTGAACCGTTACAGGTCTTCGACGCATGTGGTCGAATGTAACGCCAAGTCCATCAACTAAATATTTCGCTGCACTAACGGCTTCTTTAGTGTAGTCGGCAACTTTTTCAAGGAAACCAAGCATATTAAATTTGCTGCCGGCGGCCTCTAATTACAATACTCATTATACAGTTTTTTTCAATTAAATGTAGGTACTTTTACTTAAAAAATCCAGCTAGTGTGTTGCTTTTCCATTATCCGCCAAATGTCATCGGAAATGCCAATTTAAGTGAAGCAGTTACAAGTAAATTGACCAATGAAATAGGTAAAAGAAACTTCCATCCTAAATCAAGTAATTGATCAATTCGAACTCTTGGAGTAGTCCATCTCAATAAAATTGCTAAAAAAACCAGTAAATAAGCCTTCAGAATTGTCATTACAATTCCAAGAGATGCAGCAATAATTTGAACTAATGGATTATCAATTGAAAGACCTATCAAAGATGAAAACCAATCAATTGAGATCGGAAATCCCCAACCTCCTAGGTAGAGAACGGAAACAAGTAATGCAGATAAAACAAGATTGATGTATCCAGCCAAGTAAAACAGAGCAAATTTCATACCCGCATACTCAGTCTGATAACCAGCTACAAGTTCTTCTTCTGCCTCAGGTAAATCAAAAGGTAGTCTCTCGCATTCAGCTAATGCACAGATCCAAAAAATTATAAAACCTACAGGTTGTCGCCATATGTTCCAGCTAAGAAAACCGGCAGTATTTTGTTGCTCAACTATATCGACAGTACTCAATGAATTGCTCATCATAACTATTGCCAAAACCGCTAGCGCTAGTGGAATTTCATAACTAATTGATTGAGCGGCAGCTCTCAGTCCACCTAGCAAAGAATATTTATTATTTGAAGAGTAGCCACTCATTAGTAGACCAATAGGTTGAATACTACTTAGAGCAATCCATAAAAAGATTCCTATGCCTACATTGCTTATTAAAAGATTTTGACCAAAAGGAACAATTAACCAAGATAGAATTACAGGAACTAATACTAATATTGGACCAACTGTAAAAAGAACGCTGTCTGCCCTTGCGGGAATAATGTCTTCTTTTACTAAAAGTTTCAAACCGTCAGCCATTGGCTGAAGAATTCCAAGTGCACCTGCATATTCAGGCCCAATTCTTTGTTGAGCTGCTGCAGAAATTTTTCGTTCAAGCCAAACTGTTACTAAGACCCCAATTACAGCTGAAACCAATACTAAAAGCATTGGGAGAGGGATCCATAAAAGATGTGCTAATTCATGAGATAAACCAAGGTTTTGAACACCTTGGGTAAAACTCATCTCAAGGTCTATACCTGAATTCACTTCTGATATTTGATCTAATAATAAGGTTAGTGTAATTTTGAATTAATTTAAAATTCGAAAAAAATAAATTTCAAATTATCTGCTCTCAAGAGGCTGCCAATTTCTGACTTTTGCTCCTTCATAAATTTGTGATGGTCTGAAAATTCTATTTGCTCCAAGTTGCTCTCTCCAGTGAGCCAACCAACCAGCAACTCTGGAAATCGCAAAAACAGGTGTAAACAAATCTCGAGGAATACCAAGCTTTCGGTAAACAAGTCCAGAATAAAAGTCAACATTTGGGAATATACCTTTTGGCCCCAGCTTGGAAATAGCCTCTTCTTCAAGTGCTTTGGCTACTTCATACATTTCATCTTTACCAAATTCCGAGAAAAGTTCCTCTGCGAAGGCTTGTAAAATTGTTGCTCTAGGGTCTTTGACACGATACTCCCTGTGTCCAAAGCCCATGATTTTCCTTTTTTTTGCAATTGCATCATTGAGAAATGAAGAGGCTTCATCGGGTCTTTCAATTTCTTCTAGCATTGCTATTACATCTTCATTGGCCCCTCCATGAAGAGGACCGGCTAATGTACCAACGGCAGAAGCGACGACGGCATAAGGATCAGTCAATGTGCTTGCAGTTACTCTTGCGCTAAACGTACTTGCATTGAGACTGTGCTCGGCATGAAGAATTAAACATCTGTCGAAAACTCTTGCTGCAAGAGGATTTGGCTCCCTCTCGGTGAGCATATAAAGGAAATTGGAAGAGTAAGGTAAATCATCTTGAGGTTGAATTGGATCGTCTCCTTTTCTGATTTGCTCGAAAGCAGCAACCATAGTTGGAATTTTTGCAATCAACCTCACTACTGCGTCGTAGATATATTTTGGATCATCAATTGCTCTTCGAGAATAAAAGAGGCCCAAAGATGCAGCACTTGCTTGAAGAGCATCCATAGGATGCCCAGACTCTGGAAAACACTTGAGCATATCTCTAATTCTAAAGCTCACTCGTCTATGCATTTGAACGTCCTTTTCAAATTTCTCAAGCTCATTTTCAGTGGGAAGTTCTCCCCAGATTAGGAGAAATGCAGTTTCTAAAAAACTACTTTTTTGGGCTAGCTCAGATATTGGATAACCTCTGTAGCTAAGCCTTCCTTCTGTTCCATTTATTTCGCATATCCCTGATTTGGTTACTGGAACCCCTTCCAAGCCTGGCTTTAGAACCAAATTAGTTGTCTTTTTTTCGTTATCTATGGCTTTAGCTCCTGCAAAACAATTTTCTGTTCAATTGAAAAATTTTCAACTCGAACTTTATTTTATAGAATGAAACTATATTTTTAATATAGCACTTTAAATTTTTTATCAACTTGTTTTTAAGTTGATTTGAACTTTAATGAAGTCTGGATAATTAATTGTAGGTACTGCAATGGCTATATCAATATCCTGAGGAGGATTTAGTGTGTTTCCTAACATAGTTTTCAATAAGATATATGGATAGAAACTATTTAAAATTGCTTTAGTTTTTTCTTTCCCTAAATGAATTTTCAGGACATCATCAAAATCATTAAATTCATTTGTATTCTGTTCATTATCTGAATAATTTTGTAGGTAGTTTGTATTATCAAAATTTGATATAGAAGATAAGTTTTGACTCCAAATGTAAGTCTTGTCATCTTCTTCGACAATTGCCTCAATGTTATCTTTTAGCTCATATGTATTATTTTCATTTGTACTTATTTTTGACCAAATCTCTAGCTTTCTGCTTTTAAAATCTAGATTTGAATTCAAAAAATTCTCTTTTTTTAGAATATCATCTATCTCTGTCTTTTTCGTATCAGATTTCCTAGTTAAAATCAACCAGTCTTTATCATTTATCCAAATCAAGTTGCCTTGAGAGTTTTCAAGAATTATTTTTAAGAGCTCAGAATAATCTGAGGTTGTTGATTCTTTGATAATAGAGGCTATTAGCTTTTGATATGGATGGACAGAATCTTTCTGGAAATACTGCTTGGGATTGTCAACTAATATATAATTCTCAGGCAATTCAGATTCCTTTTTTATATCAATTAAATTAGAATTCATATCTTTAACTGGCATTTTAGTTTTAACATTGTAAGCTAATATTCCTTCTAAGTTTAATTTATTTTTATCTACATTTACAGAAGATAGTAAATTATCTACCTTATTTATATGCAATAAATCTTCTTCTTGACCAATAAGATTTAAAATCTTTTTTGGAGACATTTCTAATAATAATAATCCGTCTTTAAGATTATCCTTTAATTGAATATTCTTATACATTTTTTTTGTATTTATTATATTGCTATCTAATTCTTCTATTGAAGATTGTATGATATTAGGACGGGATGATATTAAAAGATTATCTTCATCATTTGCAAAGTAGATTGAGTTGTTTGAATTAATTTGTTTTGAAATTATTTCTGTTTTTGAGGTGCTGATTTTATTGCTTTGATTAGTACTCTCATCAACAACTTTTGATCCTAAAATAGATTCTAATTCTTGTTTAATATTTACATCTTCTTTTATTGCTAAGACCATCAACCAATCATTTATAGTTTTTTTGTTTGAATCAAATACTGCAAAGCTCCCATAATCTCCTACCCATTTTGAGATCTCTTTTGCAAAATTAAAGCCAATTAATTGAAAAGAGGAATCTCTAATAAAACTTACTTTTTTGTTTATGGCGTGTTTACTAACTTTATCTTGATAATTTTCGATGTACTTTGGAAGTAAGCCTGGATTCAGTTTCCAGTGGAATACGAGATCAGTATTCTTTGGTATATATTTTGAGGAAACCGGAGCATTGAATGATTCTTCATTGATCTTAGGGATTTGCGTAAGATGCTTATTGCGCCAGATAAATATCCCAATCAAAATTGATAAAATTACTATTGCAGATATTAAAAAATAAGATTGAAGTGATTTCATTTGTCATTATTTGAGCGTTTGTATCCTTTTTGAGCTTTGATAATAGAAAGTGTAATCTTTACTTAGAATCACAAATATGAACCAGAATATTCCTTTAAATATATCTCCAAAAGAGTTAAATAAAATCTTAGAAGATGATTCTTCTGAAAAACCATTTATTGTAGATGTGAGGGAGGATAATGAAATTGCTATTGCCTCATTTTCATTCTCAGTATTACATCTACCTTTGAGCAAGGCTGCAAACTGGTCAGACAAAATAGGTGAACTGTTGCCGAAGGATCAGCCTGTTGTCGTTATTTGCCATGCGGGTGTGAGAAGTCTGAATTTTGGTATTTGGCTTCTAGAACAAGGAATAGCTAAAAGTGTTTGGAATCTTGTCGGAGGAATAGATGCTTGGAGCACAGATGTTGATCAATCTGTTCCAAGGTATTAATAAGCTGTTATTTTATATTTCTGATCCTAGTTTTTCAGCAACTGTATTCACGTCTTTATCCCCTCTGCCAGAGCAGTTAATGACAATTTCAGAATTATGATTGAGAGTTGGGCAAAGTTTTTCTAGATAGGCAAATGCATGAGCAGTCTCTAGAGCAGGAATAATACCTTCCAATTTACTAACTAATTGCAGCGCTTCTATGGCTTCAGTGTCAGTAACAGCAGCATATTCAGCACGTCCAATTTCTTTTAAGTAACTATGCTCCGGCCCAACCCCTGGATAATCAAGACCTGCGCTAATGGAATGAGCCTCCTCAACTTGCCCATCTTTGTCTTGTAGTAAGAGACTCATCGCGCCATGGAGAACTCCTATTCTTCCTTCAGTAATTGTCGCTGCATGGCGACCTGTTTCGACTCCATCTCCCGCAGCTTCAACTCCAATCATTCTCACACTTTTGTCTTCAACAAAAGAATGGAAAAGACCCATCGCATTGGATCCCCCACCAACACAAGCAAGAAGAACATCGGGAGACCGCCCAAAAGCTTGTTTACATTGTTGTTTTGTTTCTTCTCCAATAACTGCGTGAAAATCTCTGACCAACATTGGATATGGATGTGGGCCTGCAACTGAACCGAGAATATAATGAGTCGTTTCAACATTAGTAACCCAATCCCGAATAGCTTCGCTGGTTGCATCTTTGAGTGTTGCTGTTCCACTTGTTACTGGCCTCACTGAGGCTCCAAGCAATTGCATTCGGAATACGTTTAAGGCTTGTCTTCTCATATCTTCTTTGCCCATATAGATAATGCACTCCAATCCAAAACGAGCGCAGACTGTCGCAGTTGCAACTCCATGCTGACCAGCTCCAGTTTCAGCAATAATTCTTTTTTTTCCCATCCGAATCGCAAGAAGAGCTTGCCCAAGTGCATTATTTATTTTGTGTGCGCCTGTGTGATTTAAATCTTCTCTTTTAAGCCAAATCCTTGGACCTTTTAATGTATTTTTTCTGTAATGTTCAGTTAGTCTTGTGGCTTCATAAAGAGGAGTTGATCTTCCTACGTATGTTTTTAGTAAATGATTTAGTTCTGAATTGAATGAAGAATCTTTCCATGCTTCTTTAGCAGCTTGCTCTAATTCAATAAGAGCAGGTATTAAAGTTTCAGGAACATATTGCCCCCCATACTTACCAAATCGACCAAGAGCATTTGGCCTTGTTAAAGGAGATAAATCCGAATCTTTAAATTGTGTTGGGAGTGTACCTGTCACCTTAGATTAAGAAAATAATTACCAGCCAAAAAGCAAAAAATGTCCAAAGGTGGCTGGAGTGAGTTTAATGACCCTCTTAAGACAATAGGGAGTAACACTCAAAATAGTGTTACTCCTAAAGGAAAGCGACAAGTTCGTTTAGAAAGAACTCGATCTGGAAAAAAAGGAAAACTTGTTACTGTCATCAAAGGACTTGAATTAGAGCAAGTAGAGGCAAAAAAAATTCTTAAGAATTTAAAAATAGCTTGCGGAACAGGTGGGGCTGTTAAAGGTGATTTTTTAGAGTTACAAGGAGATCAAATATCAAAAGCTCAGAATTTTCTTTTAAAGGAGGGTTTCAGGCCAAAACAAAGTGGAGGTTAACAATAAACTGTGTCGATCAACATGGAGAATAGTAAACAATTAGTCTGCATTCATGGAACAAAACTCTAAAAGTCCTCTATCAAAAGCCACCAATATAGTTTGGCACCAATCTTCAGTTGATAGAGAAGCTAGATCTCAGCAAAGAGGACATCGCAGCGCAATACTTTGGTTTACAGGTCTATCTGGTTCTGGAAAAAGCACACTAGCCAATGCAGTAAATGTAGCTCTACACAAAGATGGTTATTCAACTTATGTTTTAGATGGTGACAACATCAGACATGGTTTATGCAAAGACTTGGGATTTTCTGATCTTGATAGGGAAGAAAATATCAGAAGAATTGGCGAAGTCTCTAAACTATTTCTTGACGCTGGAATCATTGTTTTAACTGCATTCGTATCTCCATTTAGAGTCGATCGCGATAATGCAAGATCTTTAGTTGGAGAGAATGATTTTATAGAAATATATTGTTCAGCTGATCTAGGGGTTTGTGAAACAAGAGATACAAAAGGGCTTTATGCCAAGGCAAGAAACGGAGACATCAAAGATTTTACTGGAATCTCAAGTCCTTATGAAGAACCTCAGTCTCCAGAATTGAAAATTGATACTGGAAATCTAGAGATTGATCAATGTGTAGATATAGTTACTAATTTGCTTGTTGAAAGAAAGATTATTTCAAAAATTTCTAAGTAAATTAGTAAGTTAATGGAAAATTAATTACATTTTTTCTAGATAAGTTATAGCTCCAATCTCTTTAAGTGTGTGATCTTTTTTAACGACAAGGTCGTGCAGCTCACATCTGTAGGCGTTTAATTTATTTTTTAATTCAGTATTGTTGATGGCTAAAATTTGAGTAGCCAAAAGGCCAGCATTTAGGCCCCCTTCTATGGCAACTGTTGCTACGGGGATGCCTGAGGGCATTTGCAAGATTGAATACATTGAATCTATCCCTGAAAGTGCCTTGCTCTTGACGGGAACGCCTATGACAGGAAGGGTTGTAAGAGATGCGATCATTCCTGGTAGATGAGCAGCCCCGCCAGCCCCAGCAATTATCACTCCAAAACCATTTGATTCTGCCATTTGAGCAAAATCCATCATTTCTTTTGGAGTCCTATGAGCAGACAGAATCCTTACTTCATTAGATATGCCAAATTGATCTAGAATTGCCACCGCAGGCTTAAGAGTTTTAAGATCTGAATCACTACCCATTACTACAGCTACTTGCTTAAATGTATTAGCTTCAGTTAAAGACAATTGTCAATTCTATAAATCTCATTTTTATAATGCCAATTATTTAAGAATTCTGCATTAATTATTTTTAGTTTTTAAGAAATGAGAAAAATTACAAACATTAAAGTACCTCAACCGGAGAAAAGCGAAGAAGAAAAGAATTTATTTTCACTAGTTTTAGATGAACATGGAATTATTCTTTCTATTGATAAAACTTGCAAGAAGGAATCAAGTTATGACGAAGATTGGCATGGAGATTGGCTAAGTCCTAGAGCCATTGATCTTCAAATGAATGGAGGTTTAGGGATCTCATTTACAGATTTAAATTTTAATAAAATACCTAAATTATTAACATTGCTTGATCAACTTTGGCTAGATGGAGTTGAAGGAATTTGTCCAACTTTTGTTAGTTGTTCTCTAGATCAATTTCAATTAGGAATGGAGGTCTTAAAGGAAACGAAAAAATATACTTCAACAAATCGATGTCGACTACTTGGCGCCCATATGGAAGGACCTTTTTTATGTGAAACATATTCTGGAGCACATGACACAGGAAGTATTTGTAGACCTAGTATTTCTGCCTTAAATGAGAGAATAAAGGGATTTGAGGACGACATAGCACTAATGACATTGGCTCCAGAATTGAAAGGTTCTTTGGATGTAATTTCTCGTCTAAGAGAATTAAATATCGTTGTCTCACTGGGACATTCTTCAGCTGATTTTGATTCAGCCATAAAAGCTTTTAATAATGGTGTGAGCATGATTACGCATACTTTTAATGCAATGAAAGGTTTACATCATCGAGCTATTGGACCTATAGGAGCGGCTGCAAGAAGAGACGATATTTTCCTAGGATTGATAGGTGATGGTGTTCATGTTCATTCAGATATGATTAGGCTTTTAAAGATACTTGCACCAAAGCAAATTGTTTTAGTTAGCGATGCAATATCAGCTTATGGTTTAGGAGATGGATTGTTTAATTGGGATAAACGCTTGATAACAGTAGAAAATGGTTTATGCAGACTTCCAAATGAAACAATTGCAGGATCCACTTTGCCTTTACTAGACGCATGCAAAAAAATAGCAAATTGGATTAATGATCCCTCTGCTGCTATTTGGATGGCAACACTTGCTCCACGTATGGTATTAAGTCAGAACAAAATGACTGCAAAATCTTTTTTTATTGGAAAGAATATTAAGTCTTTACTTAGATGGAAAATGAATTCTTGTAATCATCAGTTGTCTTGGCAGTTGGCTGCGTAAGATTGGTAAGAGGTAATTATCTGATTAAATGACAACGCAAATTGAGAAAAATGAAAAGGCGGAAGTCACTGAATATTTTAATGGGACTGGGTTTGATAGATGGAATCGAATATATAGCGAAAGTGATGATGTAAATAAAGTGCAAAAAAATATAAGGATAGGTCATCAAAAGACAGTTGATGATGTCATTAGTTGGTTGAAAGAGTATGACAATATCAAGGATAAAAGTTTTTGTGATGCTGGCTGTGGTGTTGGTAGTTTAAGTATTCCATTGGCAAAATTGGGTGCTAAATCAATTCATTTAAGTGATATTTCTGAAGCCATGATAAACGAGACAAAAAGTAGGGCAAAGGAAGAAGGTTTGGACTTCAATAAGCTGAATTTTCGAACATCTGATTTAGAAAATTTAAAAGGTTCATTTAATACAGTTGTTTGCTTAGATGTTTTCATTCACTACCCTCAACAGGAGGCTGAGGCAATGGTGAAACATCTATGTGAATTATCTGATGAGAGATTAATTGTTAGCTTTGCACCATATACTCCTTTACTAGCCCTTTTGAAAGGTATTGGTCAGCTATTCCCTGGACCAAGTAAAACTACTAGGGCATATACATTAAGGGAGTCCGGAATTATCGAAGCTGCAAAGCAATCTGGCTTTAAAGTTGTCAAAAGCAAGTTGAATCAAGCTCCTTTTTATTTTTCGAAATTAATAGAATTTGTGAAATCCTAGAGAACTAAAATTTTTAATTTTTAAAAACATATTTAAGTAACTAAATGATTTTCAAGTGCATATCTAACTAGTTCTGTTCTACTGGAAGTACCGGTTTTAATAAATAATCGACTCACATATTTCTCTACATTGCGGATAGAAGTCTCAAGTTGTCTTGCAATTTCTTTGTTCATTAAACCTTCCGCTACTAGTTGCAAAACGCTTGCCTCTCTTGGGGTGAAATTAGGAATTGAATCATCTTTGCGTGAGTGGTTTTTATCCCCATGGCTAAGCATTGATTTTATTTCTGTAATCTGTTTTGCCATTTGGCCAACATCAGCATTAGCAAATCTGGCTGCTTCAGTTAATAGTCGCTCTTGCCGCTGAACTACATTCTTAACTCTTGCAACTAGCTCATCTGGATCAAATGGTTTTGGCATGTAATCGTCTACACCCGCTTGATAACCCTGAGTCCTATCAGCAGTCATACCTTTAGCAGTAAGGAAAATGACAGGTGTACCTCCAAGTCTTTCATCTTCTCTAATTTTTTTTAAAAGCCCATAACCATCACATCTAGGCATCATGACGTCACTGATAATTACATCAGGGATCATTTTTTGAGCTTTTTCCCATCCCTCTTCTCCATCGACAGCGGTTGTAACTTGAAATCCTTCATCTTCAAGATAGGCCTGAACAGCAGTTCTTAAACCGGGCTCGTCATCGACAAGTAATATCCTTGGAGTTTGAGTAACTTCTTGTGTTGATGGATTGGGGTCACTCATAAAATTGGACTTCTAGAGCTTTCAGGAGGATATTAACCTTTATTCCTCTCTTATTATTTAGATTAACGAATGAATCAATGGATAATAATCACCTAATTTTTGATTTTCAGTCTTCAACACCATGTTGTACGAAGGTTGTTGAGGAGATGGCTCCTTATTGGAATGAGTTGTGGGGTAATCCCTCTAATACTAATAATCGATCCGGTGTTTTTGCTTCAGCTGCAGTTGAAGTATCTCGTGAAAAAATAGCTTCATATTTGAATATCAATCCGAAAAGATTAATTTTCACGAGTGGGGCAACAGAAGCGAATAATTTGGGTTTAGTTGGACATGCAAGAGCTAAAGCACAACTGATTGGAAAACCTGGACACATAATTACCGTTTCAACTGAACATCATGCAGTCCTTGATCCGCTTAGGCAGCTTCAAAAAGAAGGGTTTCGCTTGACAGAATTGCAACCGAATAAAGAGGGTTTAATCAATATTGAACAACTTTCTGAAGCTTTTGAAAAAGATACTTTTCTGGTTAGCGTCATGGCTGCAAATAATGAGATAGGGGTTTTGCAACCTATTGGTGACATTGGGTCTTTTTGTAAGAGAAAGGGAATCGCTTTTCATTCTGATGCCGCTCAAGCCTTTGGATACTTAGATTTAGACCCCGACAAATTTCGCATTGATTTGATGAGTTTGAGTGCTCACAAAATCTATGGACCTAAAGGTATTGGGGCTTTGGTGATTAGGGAAGGATTCCCTCTTGAACCCTCTCAATATGGAGGAGGTCAGGAGCTTGGATTAAGATCTGGCACGCTCCCTGTCCCGTTAATTGTTGGCTTTGCAAAGGCAGTCGAAATAACAAAAAATGATCAGGATGAGAGGAACAAGAGACTTTTGTTTTTTAGAAACTTATTGTTGAGTGGATTAAAAAAGAATATTTCTGGATTGATAGTTAATGGATCTATTGATCAAAGATTGCCTCATAATCTCAATATCACTTTCCCTGGCGTGAAGGGAAGTCAATTGCATGGTCAATTAAGAAGGTTTATTTTTTGTACTAGTGGTTCAGCTTGTAGTAATGGTGAAGCTTCTCATGTTCTGCAGGAGATAGGGCTCAGCAAAAAAGATGCTGAGGCGTCAATAAGGATGAGTATTGGGAGAAATACTACGGAGAAAGATATCAATAAGGCTATTAATATTATTACGAATATAGTGATTAATCTTAGACAATAATTTAAGCCTAAGTTAAGAATTTCTTTGCAGAAATTCTTAACTTTGCACTTTTACTTCTTGGATTTAATTCTATCTCTTCTGGGCTTGCTCTGATAGGCTTTTTAGATAGTACTTTCAATCTATTGTCTGTCTTAAAGCTCGATTTTACTCTTCTATCTTCTAGTGAATGAAAACTCATTACCATAAATAATCCATTCTCTAACAACCAGTTTGGAGCTTTTAAAAGTAAACTTTCGAGAGAGCCTAATTCATTATTCACAGCTATTCTTAAAGCCTGAAAAGTTCTTGTTGAGGGATGAATTCGACCATATCTTTGCTTGGGGGGGAAGCAGCCTGCAATTGCATAAGAAAGGTCTTGAGTTCCAGAGTATGGTCCATTTTCAGCTAGATCATTTTTTATTTTTCTTGCAATACGCCTAGATCGTTTTTCTTCGCCTAATTCATATATTAAATCAGCTAGATTTTGCTCAGAGAGAGTTTCAATAAGTTCGGCTGCACTTGAACCCTCTTTGGGATTCATACGCATATCTATTGGACCATTTAAACGAAAGCTAAAACCTCGTGAAGGCTCATCTAGTTGATGACTACTAACACCAAGATCCGCTAAGACGCAAATGGCTTGTTCATCAAGTGAAAAGTCTGCGAAGTTCGTGGAGATTATTTTTATTCTTGTCCCGAATTTTATTAAATTTTTTGATGCTGCTTCTCTTGCCATTGGGTCTTGATCAAGCCCAATAATTTTGATTCCTGGGAAATTTTCTAGTATTTGAGCTGAATGCCCCCCTCCTCCAATTGTGGCGTCAATAATTAATCCTTGTTTTGTCAATTCACTTGGCAATTCCTTTAGTGATTGAATTATTTCTTTCCCCATTACAGGGACATGATTAAAGTTAGAACTTGAACTAATTGGCCCTTCTTTCATAAGTTTTCACTAGTATTTAGACATTGCTTTGTTTTGGCCCAATGGCGCAGCTTGAAACGCGTACGGAGCCAATGGTGGTCAACTTTGGGCCACATCATCCATCAATGCATGGGGTGTTGCGATTGGTCGTAACCCTTGATGGAGAGGATGTTGTTGATT
>QCHZ01000009.1 GCA_003216955.1 Prochlorococcus sp. AG-402-I21
TTTTGTAGATAGGTTTATTTATGGGAAGTAGTTTCGGAAAACTTTTTAGTATCAGCACCTTTGGGGAATCACATGGTGGTGGGGTTGGTGTAATTATTGATGGCTGTCCACCAAGGTTGGAGCTAGATATTTTTAAAATACAAAATGAGCTCAATCGACGAAGGCCAGGACAAAGCAAAATCACTACACCAAGAAACGAAAGTGATGAAGTAGAAATTCTTAGTGGCCTTTTAGGAAACAAAACCTTAGGAACACCAATTGCAATGGTGGTAAGAAATAAAGATCATAGACCTAAAGATTATTCGGAAATTAAAAAAACTTTTAGACCATCGCACGCTGATGCGACGTATCAGAAAAAATATGGAATTCAGGCTTCAAGTGGCGGAGGGAGAGCATCAGCACGAGAGACGATAGGTAGAGTCGCCGCTGGTTCTGTAGCAAAGCAACTTCTCACTCAGTCCTCTAATACGGAAATACTCGCTTGGGTAAAGAGAATTCATGATATCGAAGCTGAGATTCATCCTAGTCAAGTGACTTTTGATGAGATTGAGAAAAATATTGTTCGTTGTCCAAATCAATCTGCTGCAGATTTAATGATTCAGAGAGTCGAGTCTGTTGGGAAAGAAGGTGACTCCTGTGGTGGAGTAATAGAATGTGTTGTTCGAAATCCGCCAGTAGGTCTTGGCATGCCTGTTTTTGATAAGTTAGAAGCAGATTTAGCAAAGGCATTAATGTCTTTGCCTGCGACTAAAGGCTTTGAGGTGGGATCTGGTTTCGGAGGCACATATTTGAAAGGCAGCGAACATAATGATCCTTTTTTGCCATCGGATTCTGATCAATTGAAAACTGCTACTAACAATTCAGGGGGCATTCAAGGAGGCATCAGTAATGGTGAAGATATAATTCTGAGAGTTGGATTTAAACCAACAGCAACTATTAGGAAAAGTCAAAAGACAATTGACGAAGATGGTAATGCTATAACTCTCAAGGCAACAGGAAGACATGATCCTTGTGTGTTACCAAGAGCAGTCCCTATGGTTGAAGCAATGGTTGCGCTAGTTTTAGCTGATCATTTACTTAGGCAACAAGGCCAATGTAATGACTATTGTTGAGATAATTAATTATTTAAGCTGATGATTTTGGTAACGAATTTAAACATTGGGTTTTGAATTCGGTTCACAATAATCTTTTAGCCATATTCCTAGATCTTTATCAATTGTTTGATTCCTTAATTCTCTTCCGATGACCAATGCATCGTATCCACTTTTGAGGAATGTTTCTAAATTCTTACTTTTAATTCCACCTGCACCAATGAAAAAAATATCTTTTTGTTTAAAGTCTTTTAATTCGTTTATAAAGTTAGTTCCTAATTTTGATGCAGGGTAGATTTTTATAATTTTATATCCTAGACTAATTGCTTGTTTGAAATTTTCAATATTAGATATACCTGGAATTACTAATTGATTATATTTTATGGCTTTGAGATGAATGTCTTTATTAAAGAATGGACTCATTGAATAATTTAAATCTAAAGAGAGAATTGAGTCTAAAGATTGTTTTGTTGAAATTGATGCAGCACCAATATTAATTGACTTGAATTCCTTTTTTATCTCTAATATTAAATTTACCCACTCAGGATTTGAATCCCAACCTATTTCAATATTCTTTATACCGTTATGAGATAGTTCTTCAATTTTAAAAAGTAAATTTTCTCTTTTCTGTGAGATATTAAAAAATTGATCTTCGAGTCTAATTACAACTATAAGGGGCTGTATTTTAAGAGAGTTTATTAAATTATTCTGCTTAATTTCCAAAAATTATATTTTTAATTTACGCATACTCAGCAACTTTAACTTCATGGCGAATCAATAACTCTTGAAATTCTAGCGAATCAACGGTCTCGGTTTCCATAAGCATTTCTGTTAATTCTTCAAGTACTTGACGGTTTTCATTTAAGGCTTTTTTAGCTCTTTCATATGCAATTTCAACAAGAATCGAAACTTCAGAATCAATCGTTGCAGCTGTATCTTCAGAAAAATCTCTTTCTGCAGAGATGTCTCTACCAAGAAACATTCCACCTTGTGATCGTCCTAGAGCTACAGGTCCTAACTTATCACTCATGCCGAATTTAGTAATCATTTGTCTGGCAACTGAAGCTACTTGCTTTAGATCATTGGATGCTCCAGTTGTTACTTCATCTTCTCCATAAATAATTTCCTCTGCAACTCTTCCCCCAAGAGCCACAGCCATTTGATTTTGTAGGTAAGACCTAGAATAAAGACCAGATTCCATTCTTTCTTCACTGGGCGTGAAAAAAGTTAACCCTCCAGCCTGGCCTCTTGGAATAATTGAGATCTTTTGTACTGGGTCATAATCTGGCATTACAGCGCCAACAACAGCATGGCCAGCTTCATGATAAGCGACTAGTCTTTTACGCTTTTCACTAATGACTGTATCTTTCTTTTCAGGACCAACCATGATTCTTTCAATTGCAGAACCTATCTCTTCATTACTGACCTCTGTTAATTCTCTTCTAGCAGCTAAAATCGCAGCTTCATTCAACAGATTGGCTAAATCTGCCCCAGTAAAACCAGGAGTTCTTCTAGCTACTTGATCAAGGTCAACTCCCTTTGAAAGAGTTTTACTTCTTGCATGAACTTTAAGTATTTGTAATCTCCCTGAGTAATCAGGTCTATCTACGGTTACTTGCCTGTCAAATCTTCCTGGTCTCATTAGTGCTGAGTCAAGCACGTCAGGTCTATTTGTTGCAGCCACAATAATGATTCCTGAATTTCCTTCAAACCCATCCATCTCCGTTAACAATTGGTTGAGAGTTTGTTCTCTTTCATCATTGCCACCTCCCAGGCCAGCTCCACGCTGACGACCTACAGCATCTATTTCATCAATGAAAACTATACAGGGAGCATTCTTTTTTGCTTGTTCAAAAAGATCTCTAACTCTGCTAGCACCAACTCCTACAAACATTTCTACAAATTCAGAACCAGATATAGAAAAGAATGGAACTGAAGCTTCACCTGCTACGGCCTTCGCAAGTAAAGTTTTACCTGTACCAGGAGGACCAACTAATAAAACACCTTTAGGAATTTTTGCACCGACTGCTGTAAAGCGATCAGGATTTTTTAGAAAATCAACTACCTCAGTAAGTTCAAGTTTTGCCCCTTCAATACCTGCAACGTCTCCAAAAGTAACCTTTGTTTCAGGCTCCATTTGAAGTCTGGCTTTACTCTTTCCAAAACTCATTGCTGGATTTCCACCACCACCAGTGCCAGCTCTTCTGAATAGAAAAAATAGACCTCCCAATAAAAGTATTGGGAAAATCAGGCTGCTGGCAGCTTGTTGAAGGGGGTTTGCTTGAGTAGTTGGTTGTACAGCAATATCAACGTCATTATCAGTTAATAGTTGAAGTAATTCTTGATCAGGTGCCAAATTCACTAAAGCTCTGTTTCCATCACTTTCAACGATTTGAGCTGTACCCTTGTCTGGAGATATAAGTACTCTGCTGACTTGTCTCTCTTGAACAGCTTCTATGAAGTCGCTATATCTAAGTGTCCTAGATGCTCTTGTAGGACTTGGCTTATCGAAAAAAGCACTTCCAACAAAAATCACAACTACGACAATTAGGACATAAAGACCAATGTTTCTCCAGCGTTTGTTCAATGTTCTTCCATATCTTTCAAGAGTTTAATAGGATTAGGTCCAACTATGCGGCTCTTAATACATCAACGACGCTTTTAAATGCAAACCATTCAGGAATTTCTTCTCCACTTCTGAGCATTTTCCTAAATTGTGTGCCACTCAATTTTTTGATGTGTAAGCCTTTTTCTTTTGCATAATCAGCAGTTACGTAACCTTCCTCTTCTGTAAATACAAGATTTAAAGATGGAACTGTTTGCATTTCTAATTCTTCGCAGCACTCGTTTGCAAAATTTTGAGCATCATATGGACCATAAAAATCTTCTCCACTTAGAGATGACTTACAGCCAGCCATATCTCTTCCAATAATAAAATGAGTGCATCCATAATTCCTTCTGATAATCATGTGCTGCAGAGCTTCTCTTGGCCCAGCCATATGCATAGAATACGGAAGATAAGACCATTTGATTTTTGGATTATTTACTTCAGAGGCAAGTTTTTCATAGGTTTGAAATCTTACTGATCCAGGGATGTCATCATCTTGAGTTGGTCCACAAGTTGGGTGAACAAGAACAACACCATTTTGACTGACATTCTTGGCTTCTAATGCTCTTGTGAAAAGTTCATAATGGGCTCTATGAATTGGATTTCTGCACTGGAATGCAACTACATCTTCTCCAGGAGGAAGATTCTCTCTTACCTGAGAAGGAGTTTGGCAATTAAAAACTCTTTTCGGTAATTCTAATCCTTTTATTGAGCCACCTAAATAATATTTTTTCCTCTCCATAGAGATCATCCTTACTGCAGGATGCTCCAAAGAAGTCGTTCCATAGCAAAATTTGGCCTCATTAACCTTGTCAGGTGTCCATTTTTCTTGTACTTCTAAAATTGCTAGTTCTTGATCTTTATAATTAAGTAAAACTGAATCTCCTGGATTTATATCTTCCCTGTCGGTATCCATCACAATTGGTAAACCAAAAAGTAATCCTGATTCGAGTCGATTTTGTTTAACTACTGAGTTGTAATTTTTCTCACTCATGAACCCATTCAAAGGGGAAAAAGCACCTATTAAAAGAAGTTCAATGTCACAAGCATTTCGATCTGAACAATTTAAAGTTTTAAAAGAATTTTTTTTTAACTCTTTTGCTTCTTGACCAGATGTCATTAGCTCTATAAGTTCTCCACCATAAGGTTTAATCAACCCTTCGCGATTTTTATTAGAACTTTGCTTGCTAGTCATTTTCCCTTGAAGTAACTGGCAAATTCTCCCAGATTAAGGGCCCATATTTGAAAAATTGTTTTTATTAAATTCACCCAAAAAAAAAAGAGGGTTTTACCCCCCCTTTTTTAATTGATTGAGATGATTATTTTTTAGGCTTTGCGACCATAAAAGATACCCTTAATTTTGATATCAACAGGATCTTTTGATCCAAGGTCATTGTCTGAAGGTTGTATGGCAACAAATTGTCCACCAAATTCCTCAGTGTCTGCATCAACACTATCGACAGTAAGTGTTATTTCACCTTTACCGCCTAGATCATCTTTAACATTTTCTCTAGCAAGATCCTCATCATCACCGCCACGAGCAATGAGAGCTTGAGCATACTCAACACCAGTTGATTTAGCGCGACTCTTTGGGTCAAGAAAGTCTGCAGATCTATAGCTTGGAGTTGTTGTTGGACCTGAAAATTCAGCTCCTGGTTCAATTGATTTTCCTTTTTTGGATTCAGCAACCATCTCTTTAACAGAGAAAGCAAAAGGAAATTCCTCTCCATTTGGAGCTAGAACCGTAATTAGAGAGAAGTCAATACCACCTTTTTCAGTGAATTTCCCTCCGGACAGATCTCCATAAACTTCATCAAGGCTTGTATTGAAGCGAGGACTGATGATTTTTGCTATTGCAAAATCAGTTTTATTTCGCTTGTTACCTGGAAGTTTTACTGAAACTTCTGTTGGCTGAAGGCATAAGCTTTTAAATTGGCCATCGGCATTAATAGAACCCGATGAACCAGTTGGTAAAACAGTGCAAGCATCAGCTTGGCCAGTATTAACAACATTGCCAAAACGAGCATTACCTTGCTCGCGACCTTTTAAAGCTGCAGATGCGCTTGATGGGAGAGTTGTAAAGGTGAGACAAAAAGCCAGCATCAAAGCCAGCAGAGGACGAAATCGCATGAGAGGGCTAGATGACTGCGGTCGAAACCGCCCAATTAATTCAGTTGGGATATTACAGGTGTCAAATACTTCTTATCACAAGCATTTGAAAGCTCTATACAACCCGTAGCTTTTGCTTTGTTGAATTTCCTACTCCTATTTCATTCAAAACCCTTTTGCTGTAGCCTTTTTTGGCGATTAGACTCTATTTTTTGAAAAAAAACAAATTCGAAAAATATCAACATATTTTCGATTTTAGATTTCGAATTTCATCTAAAAGTTGATGAGATATTGAAAGTTTTGTTGTGAAAGAGAAGTTTTTGACCATTTTTCTGGGACCTAACAAAAAGCCACTGTTGAAGTTTTTATTAAATCCTTGACCAGCTCTGTCGATGGGATTGGCCATGAGTAGATCACAACCTTTTAAAACCCGTTTATTTTCTCCCTTTTTAATAATTTCACTATCACTGCCTGTTTCAGCAGCAAAACCTAGGAAAATTTGATGATCTAATTTCTTTCTCGTTTGACTTTTAATTATATCTGAGGTCATTTCTAAATCATCAAAAATGGACTTTAAAAAAAATTCTTTAGAGATTTTTTGCTCACTTGGCTTATTTCTTTTGAAATCTGATACTGCTGCAGCCATCACAATTACTTGAGCAGATGGTTGTAAATCATCCATTTTTGAAGCCATTTCAGATGAGCTTCTAACTGGATAAGTATTCAGTCCTTCAAGAAGATTTTCTTGAACGCTGAGTGGACCATGCACTAAATCGACTTCTGCACCTCTTAGCTTTGCAGCTTGAGCTATCAAAACTCCCATCCTCCCACTACTTCGATTGGTTAATTGTCTTGCCGCATCAAGATCTTCGACGGTTGGACCAGCTGAAACGAGAAACCTTATGCCTTTTAGATCTTTGGTAAGAAATTTATCTCTTGCATTGAAAATAAATGCACTTTCAGAGGCCAATTCAATAATATCTAAATTGACCATTTTCCCATCACCAACTCTGTCGCAAGCTAAAAGACCTTCACTAGGTTCGAGGCTAATAACTTGGTCAATAGTTTTTACGTAATTCCAATTCTTTTTTACTGATTGGTTTTCCCACATTGAAGTGTTCATAGCAGCAGCAAGAACTATTTGAGATTGACTGGCTAAGAGAATGCTTGCTAAAAGTCCATCAGCATTTCCATTAGTAAATTTTGATAAAGATGTGGCACTCAGAGGTGCCACAATAATTAGCTCTGCCCATTCAGCCAAAGCAATATGCAAAGGCTTGGCTTGAGAGTCATCCCATTGATCTTTATCTTGATAACATTTATTTCTGCTTAAAGTAGATAAGGATAATGGGCTAACTAAATTAGCTGCGCTTTCAGTTATGACGCATTTGACTTCTACCCCAGCTTTAATTAGGCGGCTAACCAAAATAGGAGCTTTAACAGCTGCAATACTACCTGTGACGGCAACTAATATCTTTTTACCAGATAAAGAAGTCAGATTATTCATGATACTTTGATTTTATATCAAATAGACCTTTAAAAGATATTTTTCCAATTTTAAATAATGTTGATATTTCATATTATATAAAATCTGATTTTTATATCTTGGATGAAAAGAGTTTATTTTTGCTTTATTAGATGTTTCATTTATTATATATATGTTAGGGATTTAACTAGTGAAAAAATTCTGAGCTAGTTTCTTATTTTTTCTTTTATGGCTCCAAAAATGCAAAACACATTTTTATATAAGTCATCTTCAAAGCTTATTGACAGGTTAGCAAATTGGGCGCTAAATCCTTGGAGAAGGTATTCATTGTTAGCAATAATTTTTTTGATCGGTTTTTTGATAGGTAGTTCCTTAGGTATGATTAATGGTGTATTAGCTTTGATGGATCCTGTTGGAGCATTTATTACATTAGTATTTTTGGAGATATTAATTAAAGCTAGATTTGTTTTTTTAAAGTCTAAAAAACCAATAATACTTATTAGGGCTTTTGATATGTTTAGGATTGGATTAGCGTATGGACTTTTTTCAGAAGGGTTGAAACTATTATAAATATAATTAATTATATTTACTTACCCCAAGTAAATATAACAAAGCCATTCTTGTTGGAATACCATTTTCTACTTGTTTACTTATAAGATTGATTGAATTATCTTCCACTAATTGACTGCTTATTTCTATTCCTCTATTTACTGGTCCTGGATGTAGAACAGGAACTTTCTTTTCACACCATTTTAAACTTTCATGTGTTATTCCATATTGTTCATAATAACTATCAAGATCTGTAAGCATATTTTGCTTCATTCTCTCTTTTTGTAATCGCAGTGTCATAACAGCATCACTATTTTTTAATGCATCTTTTAGTGATCTTTTTATTAAAACAGAACCTCTTTTATCAATGGGATCAATTCTTTGCCCTGGCGGAGGATTGAGAACAAAATCAATGAATTCTTCAGGAAGTAAACTTTGAGGCCCACATAGTGTTACCTCTGCTCCACATGCAGTTAGAGCCCAAAGGTTCGATCTAGCGACTCTAGAATGAAGAATATCTCCAACTATTGTAATCTTTTTATCTAAAAGACTATTAGTAGATGGTTCGCTTGGATTAAAGAACGTAGCAAGTGTAAATAAATCCAAAAGGCCTTGACTTGGATGACTGTGAAAGCCATCTCCTGCATTAAGAATAGATGTATTGATGTTATTTTTGTCTACGTAGTGAGCTAACTCAGCGGGTACATTTGTTGACTCATGCCTAATTACTAAAATATCAGCCCCCATGGAGATGTATGTGAGAATTGTGTCTAAAGGCGTCTCTCCTTTGCTTAGAGAACTTGCTGATACAGAAAAATTTTGAATATCAGCGGATAATCTTTTTGCAGCAAGTTCAAAGCTAGTTCTTGTTCTTGTACTTGGCTCGAAAAATAAGTTGGTGATTAATTTTCCTTGAAGTGCGGGAAGTTTTCTTGAACTTGATTTATGTACATCTTTAAATCTTTTTGTTAGTTCTATAACTGTGTTGTAATCATCTAGTGAAAACGTAGATAAATCAAGAATGTGATTATGTTTCCAATTATTCATAATCCCTTAAACTTAGATGGTTCCCAACACTTGTTTTTTGGAGGAATCCGATCTCCTTTAATCCTTTTACTAACACTTCTACTATTTTTAAGATACCAACGCCAAGGTATATCTTTAGCTTGAGATATGCCAATTCTTTTGGTCTGAACAATAGTGTCCGTTTTTTTCAAATCTTTACCCTCTGTTAACCAAAAATTATTTGCAGGTGATAATGATAAATTGTCAAAATTCCTATTTAATCCAAATCTTTTTGCCAATAACCCTGGTCCAGAGGCAATCCTCTCGTTTTCTCCTTTTATTGCTATCGATCGAAGAAGTACACCATTTGCCCAGTTTTTTCTTCCTGTCACAATATTCACGCAACTATTAATTCCGTATGAAAGGTATATATAAAAGTTTCCAGGTTCACCAAAAAGGGTTTCGTTTCTTTGGGTTCTCCCTGAGAAACCATGGCATGAGGCTTCTTCTTCAGAATAAGCCTCAGTTTCAACAATTACACCAGAAAGATAGCTGTTTTTTGATATGCGCTTAATTAAAAAACAGCCAATCAAGTTAGGTGCGACCATGTGAGATGGCCTTGAAAAGAATTCTTTGGTAAGAAGTGAGATTTGCTTACTATCTCTTTCTTATCCATATTACTAACTAAATAATTGCTTGCACTATTTTGCTTGTTAATCTAACAACACTAAAAATGTCGTAAAAGGCATTTAGATGGCAAAATGGTATAAGAACTTATTTACCTAAACAAGAGCGCTAAAGTTATTTCTAATAAGGCTTACCTCTCATTATCTAAAGATCTTGAACAATTTCTAACATAACCATGACTAAAATTTCTTCATCTGATGTTCGTAAGGTTGCACAGTTAGCTCGTTTAGAACTTCCAGAAGATCAAATAGAAACGTATACCGAGCAACTCGAAGAAATACTTTCGTATGTTGATCAATTGCAAGAAATAAATACTGCAAATGTCCCTCCAACTACTAGAGCGGTAGAGGTAATTAATGCAATGAGGGAGGATTTAGTTGTAATTAATTGTTCAAGAGAAGATCTTCTTAATCAAGCACCTCATAGGGAAGGTGATTTTTTTAGAGTTCCCAAAATACTTTAAATTAAGAAACTATCTTTTACTTTCTGTTCTGATTCTTGTTTTATGAATTAGTTTTATATATTTTCTCCTCCAATTACTTATTGGTAATATTCTTGCTATTGGTCTCATTCTACTTCTTCTTTCTTTGTGACTTCTAATCCCAAGTAAAACATCATAAAGAAAATTTAAACTGTCTTTTTTAGTTTCAAAAATACCCATTCTTTGAGGTGAATCTTTTTGATCTAAAAGTGGTTTTGTCACTTCGTAAGCTTGTTTATATTCAAACCATGGAATAGAGGGCCATAAATGATGAACTAAATGATAATTTTGTCCCATTATTAGCAAATTCATTAATTTGCTTGGATAAACTCTTGCATTTTTCCATCTATTTCTAGACTGAAAAGGTCTATGAGGTAGATAATCAAAAAATATTCCTAAAGTGACTCCCACCATTAATGCTGGGCCGAACCATAAATTATAAATAACATTCATAAAATTATATTTAATTCCTGCAATTACTATGCAAATAAATATTCCTCTTTCAATTCCCCATTGCATTAGTTCAAACTTTCTCCAAAGTTTTCGCTCAAAGAAAAAATATTCATGATAAAAAAATCTTGGAGCAATTAACCAAATAGGACCAAAGGTGCTAACTATGTGATCAGGATCGTTTTTTGGGTCATTAACGTATTTGTGATGCTCCAGATGAACTCTTGTGAAAACTGGGAAACTAAAGCCTAGTAATATAGCTGACCCATGTCCCATGAATTGATTGATCCATTTATTTGGATGGGCAGCATTGTGACAGGCATCATGAATAACGGTGCCTTCCATATGAAGAGCTAAAAAGGCTAATGCAACCAAAATTGGTAACGGCCAGTTCCCCTGATACCACTGCCAAACACTAACTATTGCAAGAATATAACCACCAAAGAAAAGGCCTAAAGTTACGTTTAAAGGCTTAGGCGGATCAAGATATTCTTGGATCTCATTTTGCCAGTCGCGTAATGACTTCAGCTTTTTCGTTGCCTTGTTTTTGTCAGACCTCGATAAGCACTGGGTCATTGCTTGATGTGAATGAGATTAATTGAACTTGAACAGCCTAATTAAAAAATGCCCACCGGGAGACTTGAACTCCCACGACATAAAGCCACTGGTACCTAAAACCAGCGCGTCTACCAATTCCGCCAGGTGGGCCAAAGGTTTTCACCGATTGTCAATTGATTCTAGCAGCTCATTGATGGCTATTTAAAGACTATTTTTGATTCGTGTACGTAAAAAGATTAATGTAAAATTCATATTTGTATTTTAGACATTTGAAATTCACTTTTTTTACGCATGATTTTTAGTTGTTCAATAAGCTCCTCTCAGTACAAAAAAAATTTATATTGAGAAAAAATATGTTTGTTTCAATTTTTGGATACTTATTTTTTTTCGTCGGACTTTTGATATTAGCTTTGCCTTTAATGCTTGTCGAACTAAGTAGGCCAAGAGATTGGTTAATGGGCGGACTTTTTCTATTTTTAGGATTATTCCTTCTAGTGGAAAATGAGCTTCTAAGAGGTTCAATAAATTTACTTGTTATCCCTATGACAATTTTGTATGGAAAAATGATTTTAGAGATTTTTCAAAATAGATGGTATCAATTAGGTTCTGAAGAGAAAAAGCGTATTGGATCTTTTCAGAGATGGTTTGAATCTTTTAAACAGCTCGGTCAAAGTTTTTCTTTACTGGGGAAAGGCTTTTTAAAGTTTTTTACAAGCTTTACTAAACAATCTGCAAAACCTCTAAAAGAAAAAAAATGGGTTCATCCAGAATTGAAAGTGGATGCTAAGAAGAAAGTTGTTGATCAATCCCTCGTAATTGATTCCAAAACGATCAGAAATCAAGAATTAACTGAAAAAGAAGGGACTTCTTGATAAGGTTAAAAGGTCTCAGGTACCCCTGATAATTATTGAATATTTTTAAAGTGAATAATGTCAATAAAGATTCTCAAAAGGATCGTCCCAGTTACAAAGACACTCTCAACCTTTTGCAGACTAATTTTGGGATGAGGGCCAATGCAACTCTAAGAGAACCTGAGTTGCAAGCTTTTTGGACTGAAAAAAAGATAGATTTTGAATTAGGCTTGAACAATTCTGGAGAGACTTTTACTTTGCATGATGGCCCACCATATGCAAATGGGACGCTTCATATGGGTCATGCTCTTAACAAAGTATTAAAGGACATAATCAATAAATTTCAAACAATGCAAGGGAAAAAAGTTTGTTATGTTCCTGGATGGGATTGTCATGGATTGCCTATTGAACTGAAAGTTCTTCAAGCTTTGGATAAAACTCAACGAGCTGAATTAAACCCTATTAAATTGAGAAAAAAAGCAGCTGCTTATGCAAAAAAGCAAGTTTCTCAACAAATGGAAGGTTTTAAAAGATGGGGAGTATGGGGTAATTGGGATAAACCTTATTTAACTTTAGATAAAAAATTTGAAGCCTCTCAGATTAAGTTGTTTGGAGAAATGGTCTTTAAAGGATACATATATCGAGGTCTAAAACCAGTCCATTGGAGTCCAAGTTCTCAAACTGCTCTTGCTGAGGCGGAATTAGAATATCCAACAGGTCATGTTAGCAAAAGTATTTATGTTGGATTTAAAGTTGATCAAGTATCAAAAATATTAAGTCAAGAAATTTCTAATCAAGCCCCAGATTTATTTGATTCTGAAGGTAAATTAAAAGAAGTCAAACTTATTATTTGGACTACTACTCCTTGGACAATTCCTGCAAATGAGGCCATATCAGTAAACCAAAAATTAGACTATGTAATTGCACAAAGTCCTGATAGTTCATTAGTTATTATTGCTAATGATCTTTTGGAAGAAGTATCTGCCAGTGTAGGAATCAATTATGAAAAAAGAGTATTAATCAAAGGATCAAAGTTAGATGGAGTTGTATATAAACACCCTTTATTTGATAAAACAAGTCCGGTTGTTTTAGGCGGAGATTATATAACAATTGACTCAGGGACCGGACTAGTTCATACTGCTCCAGGTCATGGTGTGGATGATTTTAATACTGCTAAAAAATATAAGTTACCAATTTCTTGTCCTGTCGATGCAAGAGGGTTTCTAACTAAGGAAGCTGGAAAATTTGAAGGTTTAAATGTATTAAAAGATGCTAACAAAATTATAATAAATGAGCTTATTGATACTGGATCTTTGCTTAAAGAAGTTCCATATGAGCACAGATATCCTTATGATTGGAGAACTAAGAAACCAACTATTTTTAGAGCTACAGAGCAATGGTTTGCTTCTGTTGAAGGATTTAGGGATAAAGCACTTTCTGCAATAGAAGATGTTATTTGGCTTCCTGAATCTGGTAAAAATAGAATTGATTCTATGGTTAGAGAAAGAGGAGATTGGTGTATTTCTCGACAAAGGACTTGGGGTGTACCAATACCAGTATTCTATGAAAAGAATGGAAAAGATATTTTACTCAATAAAGAAACTATTTCTCATATAGCTGACTTATTTTCTATTCATGGTGCAGATATTTGGTGGGAATATGAAGTATCTCAGCTATTACCTCCTTCTTATTTAAATGAGGCAAATCGATGGCAAAAAGGAACTGATACTATGGATGTTTGGTTTGACTCTGGATCTAGTTGGTCTTCAGTTGTTTCTAAGAAAGATAATTTAAATTATCCAGCAGATTTATATTTGGAAGGATCTGATCAACATCGAGGTTGGTTTCAGTCCTCTTTATTAACCTCTGTAGCAGTCAATGAACATGCACCTTTTAAAAAGGTCCTTACACATGGTTTTGCTTTAGATGAGAATGGCAGAAAAATGAGTAAATCCTTAGGAAACATTATTGACCCTTTAGTTATAATTAATGGTGGTTCAAATAAGAAATTAGATCCTGCTTACGGAGCTGATGTTTTAAGGCTTTGGGTTAGTTCTGTTGATTACTCTGCAGATGTTCCTATTGGATCAAATATACTTAAGCAAATTTCAGATGTTTATCGTAAGGTTCGAAATACCTCAAGATATCTATTAGGAAATCTCTATGATTTTGATGTTAAAAATGATTCCATTGATATCGCTAATCTACCATTGCTAGATAAATGGATGTTGAATAGAACAGCTGAAGTAATAGACGACATAACAGAAGCATACTCTAATTTTGAATTTTCGAAATTCTTCCAAACAATTCAGAATTTTTGCGTGGTAGATCTATCTAATTTCTACTTAGATATTGCAAAAGACAGATTATATGTGAGCTCTAAATCTGATTTTAGAAGAAGAAGCTGTCAGACAGTTTTATCCTTAGTTATTGAGACAATATCTGGTCTAATTGCACCTGTTTTATGCCATATGGCAGAGGATATTTGGCAGAATATTCCATATAGTTTGGACGAATCCTCGGTATTCCTAAGAGGATGGCCTAATGCTCCTGAATCATGGAGAAATAGTAGTTTGAACTGCCATGTTATTAAACTCCGCAAATTAAGATCAGTTGTTAATCGTATGTTGGAGAGCTGTAGAAATAATCAGGAGTTAGGTTCTTCTTTGGAAGCCTCAGTAAGGATTGATGTATTTGATGAAAATCTTCAAGCTGCTATTGAATGGTTGGCTAAAAGCGAATCAAATCATGTTGATGTATTAAGAGATTGGTTGCTGGTCTCATCTTTACAAATTGGTGGTGAGCCTTGGGCTGAAGTTTTAGTTAGTGAGAATAATGATATTGCTTCAGTTGAGATTGCAAAAGCAAGAGGGTTTAAGTGTGAAAGATGTTGGCATTATGAAATTGAAATGAGTCAGAATCAACAACATCAAAATATTTGTAAAAGGTGCGAAAAAGTAGTTTTGGCTATTTAAGAAGTGATTAAAATTAAATATTAAATTAATTTAGTTTTTAAAATTTACCAGCGAAACGCCCATTTTTTGGCAATTGGATAATCAACCATTGCAGCAAACCTATTAAATATAATATCAAAGCTATATATGCAAAAAATGTAGCAAACCCTTTGCTCCAATTGCCATCTAAAACAAATTTTATAATTATTTTTGTTGTAGTAAAGGAGTTTGTGGGTATTTCTCTCCAAGAATCACAGTAGCTACTATTAACTGAAGTTAAACACCTCCAACTAAATATATGAAGTCCCGTATTCAGAATGGACCAGAAGGATAAAGTCCATCGCCAAATACGTGTGGTCAAAGCAATAGGTTTGTAAATAGGCATTTCATCAATTTCTTCATTGAGATCAAACCAGAACCAAATAGAAGCAACCATAAGTAAGGGTGCAATGAATGAAATTGATTGACCTAATTGACTTTCACCACTAAGAAATAAAAGGTTGATTGCATAAAGACTAGAAACTTTCCAGTAGATTGATAAAAGTCGATCAAGAGACTTTGAATTTGATATTTTTGCCCAAATCAATAGAAATAATGGGAGTCCAAATGCGAAGGTAGCAGCAATTCGATATGAGAGCCAAACTAGAATTTGGAATTGAGTTTCAGTCAAAAAAAAATCTCATTCACTTTTATTATCAACCTTGAGGTATTCTTTTGATGACTATTCTTAATTATTAAAGTATTTTCTCCACATTTAAAGAACTCTTAAGCTATTCATTCAATTCAGCCCATTGGTTAATTATTACTAGACTTTGTGTTGAATAATAGGCTCTATTCAAAAATGTAAAAAATTTTTTGAATTTTATTTTATTCTGTAAAAGTTAATTAACTTGCTAATATAATAGTCTGATTTATTAATTTTAGATTTCATTCTGTGAGACAGCATGTAAATCCTCTTAGTCAATTTTTTCAGCTACCATTATCACTTCCAAATAAAAATCTTCTTTTTAGCAAATCTCATTATCCAATTCATATAGATATTGGATCTGCAAAAGGGGAATTTCTGATTGCATTAGCAACAAAATATACTGACTGGAATTTTATGGGACTTGAGATAAGAGAACCTCTTGTTCGCATGTCTGAAAAAAAAAGAAAAAAATTGGAATTGGATAACTTAAAATTTTTATTTTGTAATGTCAATGTCAGTCTAGATGAATGGTTATCAGATTTAGATTGTGGTCAATTAAAAAGAGTTTCAATTCAATTTCCAGACCCATGGTTTAAAAGAAAACACTTCAAAAGGAGAGTTTTAAATATAAATCTTTTACAATCAATTGCTAAAAATATGAGTAAAGATGGCGAAATATTCATTCAAAGTGATATATTTAAATTGTTTGAATCCATGACTAATATGATTGATAAAAGTAGATATTTCAATCGGAAAGATGAAGGAAATTTTAGATTTCTTGATAAGAATCCCTATGATTCTATGACAGATAGAGAATTACTTTCTCTTAAGAAAAATTTGCCAATTTATAGAGTAATTTATACTAGAAATAGTATGTTATTCGTTGATTAAGTTGGTTTTTAGTTAATTATGCGATTTGGTTACAATGAAAGTTTATGTATATAATTATTAGTATAAAGTATTAATTCTAATGATTGATAACACTAATAAAGATATAGACCTTGGATCCCTTCAGAAGATTTTCTTGGTTTTTCTGAGTCTTTTTTTGGTTGCTACATTATTCTTTTTCCGCAGTGGGTTTAAAGCTAATGCCATGCTTGACCAATTAGCAAAGAACTCCCTTGAACCAGATATAGCTTTATCAAATGGTAGACCTACAGTATTTGAATTTTATGCGGATTGGTGTGAAGCTTGTAAGGAAATGGCTCCTGATATGATTGATGCCAAAAAACTAACTTTAAATAAATTAGATATAGTTTTGCTTAATGTTGATAATTCTAGGTGGTTTGATTTGATTGATAAATATGATGTTAATGGGATTCCTCAATTAACCTTTTTTGACGATAAGGGTGATCTTAAAGGCGTTTCATTAGGGGTTAGAAAATATAGTGAACTTAATGAATTATTTCTTGCTTTAATTAATAATTCTGAATTACCCTCATTTACTAAATTATCAAATTCAAGTACATTAATTTCTAAAAATAATTTAGAAAACTTTAATATAAATGACAATATAAGATCGGAAGGGCCTAGATATCACAGTTAGTCTAGCCAATTCAAAGCGGATGAAACTATTGGATATTCTTTTGAAAAAATATTTCTGCATTCTTGTGCAATATTCATATGTTCTTTTTGGGTCCCGTGACCAGTCCTTAGATTTATGTAATGTATCCATGAACGACATGATCCTGTCATATAAATTCTTGTTGGTGTAGCAAGTGGAAGTACAAATCTTGCACATTCTTTAGCGATTCCAGCTTCTAACATTTCTTCATAAAGCTCTTTATTTTGTTCGAATTGTCTTTTTATTTTTTTATTAAATTGATTAATAACTTCCTTTGATAAATCTGAGATGGAGTTTTGTCTATTTTTATTATCTTGCCTTCTTAATTCTGGTATGGGAATTTCTCCTAATTGCCTACTATCTGCGTAGCGTTGAGAGAACTCTTGAAAAGTAAATGACCGATGTCTTAATATTTGTGCAGCAATTCCTCGAGTAGTTTCTATTTGCAAAGTCATATAGGCTTGCTCAAATACGCTCCAATGCTCATTTTTTATGCAATATCCAATTAGTTTGGTGAAGTCATCATTGTCTTGATTCTTTGGATTACTAACCCTGGCAATGTATGCCATGCTTTTTTCGGCATCGGGTGTAGAAGTTACGAATTTAACAAGACTCATATTTAAACTTTTGCAAGAGTTACTCTTTCTTTTTGAAATTGATATTTACCTTTTCTATCACTGTATGTAGTTTCACAGGGATCTCCTTCAAAGAAAAGCAATTGACAAATCCCCTCTTCGGCATAAATCCTGCAATCTGCTCCTGAGCTATTGCTAAATTCAAGAGTCAGATGCCCTTCCCAGCTTGCTTCCGCAGGAGTGGTATTTACGATTATTCCTAAGCGGGCGTAGGTGCTTTTCCCAAGGCAAATGACAGTAATATTAGGCGGGACCTTCATTTTTTCTAATGCAACACCAAGTCCATAAGAGTGTGCAGGTAAAATAAAATATTTCCCATCCTCGTCTTCTTTTAAATCAGTAGGTTCTAAGTTGGCAGGATTAAACTTTTTAGGATTCATTACTGTTCCGGGGACATGCCTAAAAATTAAAAATTCTTTAGAAGAGAGACGCAAATCATATCCATAAGATGAGCACCCAAAGCTTAAAACAGGAGATTTTTTTGATTCCGGTTCAAGATGTCTTATCAGTTTTTCTTGAAAAGGTTCAAGCATTCCCAAGGAAGCCTGCTTTGAAATCCAACGATCGTTCTTTAACATTTAATTGCAGCGTAACTCGGTGATTTGATCAGCTATTGCCATTATTTTAGGAGGTATTGATGGTCCTGTAAGAATAATATCTGTAGATGATGGGCGATTATTGATCAGGAAAATTAAATCATTTTCCTCAATAAAACCCAGGTTAATTGCCATTCCTATTTCATCAAGAACGACTTTATCTAATTTTGTTTCAATTAAACGTTCTTTGCAGAATTCCCAAAGTTCTTTTATCGCTTTCTCTTCATATTTTCTTTTTAAAGACAAATTTACCTCAGATATTTCTTCAGGTAAGCAAGTTTCAATCGCTGGCCTCAGCCACTCAAGTCGCCCACAAAGATTAATAGCACCATTTGGTCCTTGATTAACTCCACCTCTCAAAAATTGAGCTATTAAAACTTTGCTTCCCAATCCTGCAGATCTAATTGCCTCACTCAAAACAACAGAAAAACTACCTCTAAATGTAGAAGTATGGATTTGCACCTGGCCTTGGGTCGCAACTAGCTGTAAGGGCTTTCTAATAGGGGTAGTTTTGAGGCCGGTCTCCGATGAACAAGATGAACCCCTCTGTTGCGCATTAAGGCTAACTCGTGCATTCATCTCAATCTTTTTCAGAATATCTACTAATTAATCTAGCGGCATAAAATTTGTAATCAACCAATTCAACACTATCTGTGGTGTATAGAATGAAAATACTTAATTATCTAGATTATATAAGACTCTAAAACTGGCCAAGGCAAAACCTGAATATGTAGCATCTGATACTTTTTGATAGCAGTTTTAGCTTTGTAGAGTAAAAATATAGAATAATTAGAAAAGTTTGAGAATGGATTGGTGACGTAGCTTCAAAAAAGTCGCCATGGCTACATATCGTTTTTTCTCAACTTATTAATCTTTTCTGAACAATAAATTAAATATGGTCACTTCTTATCGTGGCTTTACTCGTTTCAATCAACAAAGAAATAGCCAGATGGTTGGTAATTCATCAGCTTCATTGCCAACAAACAAAACTCTTCTGGATGTAATTAAATCTTTAGAGGGGGTTTCTAATGAAACTGTAGATAGGTCCAAAACCATTTTCTTTCCTGGTGATCCTGCGGAAAGGGTTTACTTGATAAGGCGCGGTGCAGTTCGATTGAGCAGGGTTTATGAAACAGGTGAAGAAATTACAGTGGCTTTGTTGCGAGAAAATAGTCTTTTTGGTGTTTTATCTTTATTAACCGGTCATAGATCAGATCGTTTTTATCATGCTGTAGCCTTTACTCGAGTGGAATTAGTTGCTGCACCAGCTACTTCTGTAAGGAATGCAATTGAACAGGATGCTTCCGTCGGCTTATTGCTTCTACAAGGTTTATCAAGTCGAGTACTTCAAACTGAAACAATGATTGAAACTTTGACTCATAGAGATATGTCCTCTAGGCTTGCAAGCTTTTTACTTGTTTTATGTAGGGATTTTGGTGTGCCTGGGGAAAAAGGAGTCACAATTGATTTAAGACTTTCACATCAAGCAATTGCTGAAGCAATAGGTTCAACTAGAGTCACTATTACTAGGCTGCTTGGTGAGTTGAAAAGTTCCTCATTATTAGCAATAGATAGGAAAAAAATAACTATATTTGATCCAATAGCTTTAGCAAAAAGATTTAATTGAAGGCCATTACATACTAAGGTTTAGGAGGTTTGATTAATTCTGCCTCCTTTATCTCTGTGACTGTCTGGCTAAAAATTCTTTTACTGTTAATCCTAGGTGGAATTCTTTCTACTCTGGGAGATCGTTTAGGTACGAGAGTTGGTAAAGCGCGTTTGAGTATTTTTAAATTAAGACCAAAAAGTACAGCTGTTTTGATAACTGTTTTTACTGGAAGTATTATTAGTGCTATTTCATTTGCAACTATGGTTGTATTTGATAGGGATTTAAGGGTTGGATTATTTCAGTTAGAGGATATCCGAGAAAAAATTATAGAGAGTGAAAAAGAATTAAAAAAATTAGAAAAGAATTTATATGCTTTACGAAGCGGAAATGTAGTAATAAGTAGTGGCCAAACTTTAGTAACTAAGACTATTAAGGTAAACAAAAATAATGATATAAAAAAAATTATAGAAGGTATATTGCAACAAGCAAATTTTTATGCTTTTAACTTAGTTAAAACAACTCAATCTAAATATCGAAGAATATTATTAGTTCGTAGGGATGATATTGAGAAGCTTGAAAATATAATAGCTGATAATAGAAGTTGGGTAGTTAGGATAAAATCAGCAGGTAATATACTTAGAGGTGAAAATTTTGTTTATGCATTTCCTGAAGTTACATTAAACAAAATAATTACAAGAAAAGGAGAAGTTATTGCTATAGAAAATATATCTTTATCAAATTCTGATGCTGAATCTATAAGTAAAAAGATTAATCTTTTGATGGCTTCGACTTTAGCTGAGGTTCGTCGTCGAGGATCATTAAGTTCTGAATTGAAAATTAATGCTAATCAAATTAATAATTTAGGAAAATATCTAGTTAGTAAAAAAAAGGGAGATTTCCAAATTATTGCTAGAGCTCTTGATAATAATCAAAGCGCAGACAAGGTTTCAGTATCATTGGAGTTACAATCTCTAGAAAAAACTATTAGAAAAAAGAGTTAAATGAGTATTTATATCTCTATAGATCCTGGGAATAAAAAATGCGGATTATTATTAGCAGATATTAAATCCGGAATAGTTATTGAAGCAGGTATAGCCTCATTAAATAGAGTCTCTGATTTAGTTTCATTGTGGAATGAAGATTACAAGATTAGTAAGATACTCATTGGCGATGGAACTAATTGTAAGTATGTAGAGAGACAATTAAAACAAAAAGATTTTTTCAATATTAATTACGTTAATGAAAAAGGATCAACAATAAGAGCAAGATTTCGATATTGGGAAATTTGGCCTCCAAATTATTTTATTCGTTGGCTGCCGAAAGAAATTCTTTTTCCTCCTGAAAATCTGGATGCAATTGTGGCCCTGATTTTATTGGAAGATTTTGTAAAACATACATTTATATGGCCAAAGCAAGTAGATATTAAAATTTGGCTCTAACTGTAAAAATGTAATCACCACCAGATTCCAGTTTGTAATCAGCTTTGACCAAATAACGCTCTAATGCATCTTTTATTAGCGCTCTACCTAGGGGTGGTTCGACAAAAAGTTCTCCCTGGTTAAAAGCCCAAATAAAATTCCATTCAAAATCTCCAGCACGGACAATTCCCTCAACTTTTTTTTGATTAAAGCATTGCTTGTGAATTTGAAGATATGCTGTCGTTGATGGTTTGTTATACATTTTCCTAAAGTTATGAATTTTTAGGCTTGTAAGAATTTAATCGAGTATTTATCTTTTCCCAATTATTAGCTGAAATTGATTCAAAACAACTAATAATTTCTTGGATGATGAAATTTAATATTATAAATTCCTCTTTTGAAAATTTACCCAGAACGTGAGAAACAGTCTTAGCTTTTCTTTCTTTTTGAACCTCACCCGGCGGGCCTATCCCAATCTTTAATCTCTTAAACTCAGTAGTACCAAGATGATTGATAATGCTTTTTAATCCATTATGTCCTCCTGAGCCTCCTTTTGAACGCACTCTTATTTTCCCAAGAGGTAGATCCATGTCATCTACAAGAACGATTAATTGATGATTTTTAAAATCAAACCAATCCTTTGCTGATCTAACTGATTTTCCGCTTTCATTCATGAATGTGTTAGGCATTAAAAGCCTTGTTTTTTCTATACCTGTGCCATATGAACAGGTTCTCCCAAAGAGTTTTTTGCTTTCACGAAAGCTACAATTTTTTGTTCTTGCTATTTCCTCTAAGACCATAAATCCAACATTGTGACGAGTTTCTTTGTATTCACTCCCAGGATTGCCTAAGCCAACTAATAACTTCAAATTATCAGACGACATATAAATCAAACAGAATCGTTGATGATTCTAATGGTTAGATATATTTATTTATTTTTGGAGAAATTAACTTTCTTTGTCCAAAATGTTTTCATTTGAAGACTCGTCTTCAGTCATGGCGTTTTTTATTTCACGTTCAAACTCCGAAGATGCGCTCTGGAGACCTTTGAGGGTTTTTCCAATAGTTCGCCCAAGCTCAGGAAGACGTTTTGGACCGAAAATAACAAGTGCTAAGCCAGCAATGACAGCTATTTCGGGCAAACCAACCCCAAAGATATTCATGGGCGAATCTCAACTACTCAGAATTTAATCAATTCAGCCGTTCCAGTCGACGGAAAAACCTTGTAAAAGAAGTGATTGGTTATAAATTTGGAGCATAATTACTAGAAATACCAGTAGTAAAACTCCTATAAAGGCCATTACGGGTACTGCCCCCCAACCTGGTACAACTTTTCCTTGTCCAGAATTGCCAATGGATTTCAGCAAAGATCCAAGTGCTGTTTTTTGTCCCATGTCGTTTCTTTAAGCTCAGATTTGTATGAGTCAAGATATTGTATGAGAACTTGTCCAAAAGAAGAAGAGACTGTAGAAACTTGTGATGGAATGACCTAAAAAAACAAGAAATTTGAAAAAAGTGATTTCAAATTAAGCTGTAAAAACGAGAAAAATGACAAAAAAGAAGGAAAGTTGAAGATTTTTAGAATCTCTATCAGAAAAAAAAATTAATCTTTCTATCTATATTCCTTGCCTTTATTGGCTTTTGTGGATTTGCAGGCAGGTAATAATTTTTTTCATTTCCAAAAGTCTGTAACACCTTTGTTTTTTTCATTGGAGTTCTTGACTTCATAGGATAAATTTAATTTCTAATTAGTTGGTTCAGATTCATGCTTGCCCTCAAGATTTCCGTCTATACGGTCGTCTTTTTCTTTGTCGGGATCTTTTTATTTGGTTTCTTGGCAAGTGATCCAACAAGGACACCCAATAGAAAGGATTTGGAAAGTCCTCAGGACTAATAATGACACGCTAATTACTGGACTAAACAAGTTCCTGTAATTGCTTTATTAGGTATCATCTTTTCTTCGGCTTAATTCATTTGGCGAAGAAGAAAAAATATTTATTGGCTTTAAACCTTGGACTTCTAGGGTTTGGAATTATTTTGCCTTTATTTGATTCTTCTAAAGGAAAGGAAAAACTTCTTGAAAATTCAGATAAATCGCAGCACTATAAGTTCTCTGTTGGTTATTTAGTTGATAACTCCAATGAGTCATCTTTAGAAACAATAAAAGTAAACAAGAAAGAAAATACTTTTTTAACTTTAAAGATTTTTGCTGATAAACAATATGATTATGATCAAAATATTTATCTAGCCAAGGGCAATGTCAAGGCAATAATTAATGGTGGGATTTTAAGATCCGACTTGCTAAGTTATGATAAATCAACTGGCATTTTTTCTGCTGAGGGCAATATTAGATTTAGGAAGGGAGGACAAATTTTTAAAGGTGAAGAATTTAAATATAATTTATCAAAGAAAGAAGGAATAATTAAAGACGTATATGGTTTGATAGATATAAAGAATGTATTAAACGATTTGAAAATTGATATTAATTTAGATCAGGGAGTAGCTCAAAATAGTGTTAGAAATACAGGAATGAATACTTACGAAGATGGAATAGAGTTTGCTTTTGGAAATATTAAATTACCAGAAAATAAAGTAACTAGATCTAATAAATCGATAGGTTCAATTAATAACTGGAGATTTAAATCTGATTTAATCACTATTGATGAGACTGGCTGGAAATCTAATAAAATTATTTTTACGAATGATCCATTTGATCCTAATCAAATCTCTTTTGAAGGAATAGATGTTATCGCAGAAGAAGAAGATGGTAAATTACTTATTACTAGTTCTAAAACTAATTTAATTCTTGAGAATAGAACAAAGATTTTTTTAGGTAAAAGAATCTTTGGAGACAAAAAGAAAAAGAGAAGTAAATTTCGATTCATATTAGACGGTAAAGATCGTGATGGATTAGTTTTAGTAAGAAGCAGTAATACCAAAAATATTAATAATAATATAGAACTTGATTTGGAACCTCAGTTTTTAATTAGCAGATCTATTTTAGGAAAAACTTATAGTTATAAAAACAGTCAAAATAAAAATATTAATTTCTCTGATCTTTTTGGCTTAAATATAAAGCTAGAAGCAAGTGAAAAAAATTGGAGCTTCAAAAGCTTAAATGATTTAAGTACGTTGAATACATCTAGATTTTCTAGTGGAATAAGACATTCCAATACTTTTAGAAGGTATTTTAGAATGCCTATTCTAGACGACTCAAGTTTTAATATTTTTACTACTTATAGATCTAGAGCTTGGAATGGAACAATTGGTGAAACTGAGATTAAATCTGCATTCGGAGGCTTTATTGAAAAGACGAAGTTTTTTACTAATGGCGGTGTGAAAAATAACTTAAATATCCGAATTGGAAGAGCTAAATATAAAGCAGAAAAATTCGAAAATACTGAAATGATTAGTCTTTGGCGTTCTAGTGTTTTTGTTTCTTTAGATAGTGAATATCAAATATGGGAGAGTACTCTAAAAAATATTTATCAAAAGAAATTAACACCTTTATCTCCTGTTCAGATTAAACCTGAATTAATTTTAAGAACTAATGTTAATTACGCTTATTTTAACTATGAGAGTAGTGGCGATCAAGGCTTTCTTAAGCTTAGTTTTGGTCCTGAAATTAGACTTGGAAATTTAGATAGAAATTTTCTAGCTTATACAAAATTTTCAGTAATGCCAGGTGTGAAAATTAAATTTGGAAATAGTCCATATAAATTTGATAATGCAATAGATTTGAAAACACTAAATATAAGTTTAATTCAACAAATATATGGACCTTTCATGGTTGATTTTATATCTAATTTAAATATTGATAATAGTTCAAAAAGTTATGGAGAATATTATGATACAAAGTTAGGCCTTTTATGGCATAAAAGAGCCTACGAATGCGGAATTTACTATCATCCTAATAATGATGCAGGTGGGTTATATTTTCGTATAAATGGATTTAAATTTGGTAATTCTGTCAATGAATCCTTTTAGATTTTTTATTTGAAATTATTTAGATAAGGTAGATTATTGAATGTATTATTGATCTTTTCCTCTGAATCTAATAGTTGAGAAGTTGCATCCCACGTCCCTGTATAAAGCATCTTGTAGGCTCCGCTATCAAGATCGAGTTTAAAAATTTCTTTTTGATTAGAAATTGAAAGTCCCTTAAGATTAAAATTCCACATTTGATTGTAGTTCTCATTAACTAGGTTTTGTAATTTAGTAATTTCTTGTTTAGAAGCCGTCATACAAGGTATGCCAAGTGCAAGACAATTACCAAAGAAAATTTCAGCGAAGCTCTCTCCTATAATTAATCTTATTCCCCATCTCATAAGAGCTTGCGGGGCATGCTCGCGACTTGAACCACAGCCAAAATTATCATTAACAATAAGAATATTGGCTCCTTTATTTTGTTCGAGATCAAATGGGTGATTCCCTTTGATCTCTTCTCTGTCATCTGCGAAGACTTGTTCTCCTAATGCGGTAAAACTTACACATTTGAGAAATCTTGCAGGAATAATTCTGTCGGTATCAATATCATCGCCTTTAATTACCAAGCTTCTACCCTTAATTGCCTTGATTGCTCCTTTTGGGAATTCCATTTTCATATATAGATCAGTTTATGTGTGCTTTTAATCTTGGAGTAATTTTCTTACATCCGTAACTTTCCCATGAATTGCAGCAGCAGCAACCATAGCTGGACTCATCAATAAGGTTCTTCCATTCGCAGACCCTTGCCTACCTTTGAAATTTCGATTACTTGAGCTAGCGCTTATTTGTCTTCCTTCTAACTTGTCTGGATTCATTGCTAGACACATTGAACAACCTGGTTCTCTCCATTCAAAACCTGCTGTAAGGAATATTTTATCTATCCCTATTTGCTTTGCCTCTTTAGCAACCTTTTGGGAACCAGGTACAACAAAAGCTTTAATTCCAGCAGAGACTTTCCTACCTTTAACAATTTTTGATGCCTCCTGGAGATCACTTAATCTTCCATTCGTACAGCTACCTATAAAGCAAACATCAATTGATGTTCCTTCTATGGGTTGGTCTGCTTCTAAATTCATGTATTTGCATGCATCTTTGGCTATTTGTTGTTCATTTTTTGGTAGTTCTTCAGGATTTGGAATTTTTTCTTTGATTGAAATACCTTGCCCAGGAGTTATACCCCAAGTCACTGTAGGTTCTATAGATGATCCATCCAATTGAATCTCATGATCAAATTTGGCTTCTGAATCACTAACTAAACTTTTCCACCACTGAATAGCTTTATCCCATTCTTTACCTTTTGGAGAATATTCTTTCCCCTTAAGATATTCAAAAGTAGTTTCATCTGGATTGATATATCCACATCTTGCACCCCCTTCAATTGCCATATTGCATATGGTCATTCTTCCTTCCATTGAAAGTTTCTCTATGGCAGGGCCAGCAAATTCATAGGCAAATCCGACACCTCCTTTGACTCCAAGCAAGCGGATGATATGAAGAATTAAGTCTTTGGCATAAACTCCCTGTTGTAATGAACCATCTACCCAAATTCTTCTTACTTTCAATTTTTTCATTGCCAAGCTTTGACTTGCTAAAACATCTCGAACCTGACTTGTTCCAATGCCAAATGCAATTGCTCCAAATGCTCCATGCGTTGAGGTATGTGAATCTCCGCAAGCAACTGTCATACCAGGTTGGGTTAGTCCTAATTCGGGAGCAATAACATGAACTATGCCTTGAGAAGTGCTTCCAATCCCGTGAAACTTGATTCCATGAGTTTTGCAATTTCTTTCTAAAGTAGTCAGCATTTCCTCTGCGAGAGGATCACTAAAAGGACGCTGCTGATTTAATGTTGGAACTATATGATCGACAGTAGCAACTGTTAGATTGGGGAATTTGACTTCAAGATTTTTTTCATTAAGAGCTGAAAAAGCTTGTGGACTTGTAACTTCATGAATTAGATGAAGACCAACAAAAAGTTGCGTTGATCCTCCGGGTAGTTGTTTTACCTGATGGAAGTTCCAAACTTTGTCGTAGAGGGTTCCAGAACTCAATTGTCAAATCCAACAATTAGGACTTATTTGTCCATGATTATAGATAAACGTAATCTATCAAGAGCATTTAAAACGCTTAATTTCTGAATATCTTCTCTTGTCTTATTAGATCCAAATCTTTCCTCCCATGTAGTTAGGGTTTTTGGACCCTTAATACAAAAATTGACTAGGCCAACTGGTTTTAATTTACTTCCTCCAGTCGGCCCTGCAATTCCACTGACAGATATTGCCCAGTTAACTTTGAATTTTTTTTGGACACCTTCAGCCATTGATTCAACTACTTGCTTTGAGACTGCACCATAGGTATTAATTAATTCCTCAGGGACACCTAATATTCTTTGTTTGATCGAATTGTTATAAGCGATTACACCTCCATGGAAAATTTTTGAAGATCCAGAAATTTTTGTAAGTTTAGAACCTATTCCACCTCCAGTGCATGATTCTGCAACAGCAATTGTTTCTTTTCTCTTCAGTAATAATTTAAATACTAATTCTTCAAGAGTTATATTATCTCCTTGTGCTGTAATTCGTATCTTTACTTCCCCGGTGCTTGCATAGGTTGCAACAGTAGGATTTTTTGCTTTAAGTAAATGAGTGATTTTGTCAGCTAGTAATGATTCACTTATACCGGCAAAATGTAAAACTTTGCTAGAGATGATTTTTTTTGAGAAATTGTTATTGATTAACCATTTTTCTGCTTCATTAATCCACATTTCTTTTAATTCACTTGGAACTCCAGGGAAAGTAAGAATGGTAAAATTTTTCTTTGGACTCCATATTATACCTGGTGCTGTACCTGTGTAATTTTTTATAATTTTAGAACCTTTTGGGACTAAGGATTGCTTCATTTGACTTGGAGATAATTTAATATCCTTATTTTTTAATTTGTTTTTTAAGTCAATCAAAATATCATTCCTTTGTTCTAGTGGCGTCTTAAAAGTATCCGCAATTACCTCTGTCGTTATATCATCAGGTGTGGGGCCGAGACCACCAGTTGTTATTAGGATTTCAGATCGATTAGATGCCTCTAGTATTGCTTCTTTTAATCTGGCAGAGTTATCTCCGATAACGGTTTGTCTGAAATGAGGAATACCTAAGATTGCTAGTTTTTCTGCTATCCATTGAGAATTAGTATTAACAATATTTCCTAGCAGTATTTCACTTCCTATGCATAAAATCTCTGCTCCAAATTTATTCTTATTGTTAATATTAATTTCTTTAAATATTTTCACTATATAATGGAAACTTATTGCAAAGTTCAGAAACTTTTTTGATTGATTCTTCCTTTATGTTTTCATCTTTAGGGTTAAGCAATCTATCTGCAATGATATTTCCAACATCTTCAAAGGCTTTTTCATCAAACCCCCTGGTCGTAAGAGCTGCTGAACCTAGCCTTAGCCCACTAGTCACAAATGGGGATTCGGGGTCAAAAGGGACAGTATTTTTGTTCGCGGTTATTTTGATATCGCTAACTAACTGATCAGCAACTTTACCTGTCATACCAATACTTCTAAGGTCAAGAAGAACAATATGATTATCAGTCCCTTTGCTCACAACAGAAATACCTCTTTTTTGAAGTTGATTGGAAAGAACTTTTGCATTTGAAATTACTCTTTGGCTATAGAGCTTGAATGCGGATTCAGAAGCTTCTTTGAATGCAACAGCCTTTGCTGCTATTACATGTTCTAAAGGACCTCCTTGGGTCCCTGGAAATACTGCCTTATCAAGCTTTTTCCCAAGCTCTTCGTCTTTTGAGAGAATTAGTCCCCCCCTTGGCCCTCTAAGAGTTTTGTGAGTGGTTGTTGTAACTACATCACAATACGGAATTGGGCTTGGGTGAAGATCACTTGCCACTAAACCAGCAATGTGGGCAATATCAGCTAATAAATAAGCATTTACTTCATCAGCTATTGATCTAAAAGCCTGAAAGTCAATTTTTCGTGGGTACGCCGAGTAGCCACAAATAATTAGTTTTGGTTGATTTTCAATTGCTTTTTTTCTAATTGAATCCATATCAAGTATCTCTGTCGTTTTATCAACTTCGTAATGGCATGTCTTAAACCATTTGCCACTGACATTTACAGGAGAACCATGAGTGAGGTGACCTCCATGCGATAGGTCCATTCCCATGATTTTGTCACCAGGCTTAAGAAGGCTTAGAAAAACTGCAAAGTTAGCTTGAGCTCCGCTGTGTGGTTGGACATTGGCCCAGTTTGCACCAAAAAGATTTTTTGCTCTATCAATTGCTAACTGCTCAATTCCATCGATATACTCACATCCTCCGTAATAACGTTTGTTGGGGAGACCTTCGGCATATTTATTTGTTAGGACTGATCCCTGTGCTTCCATCACTGCTTTTGAAGCGAAATTCTCACTTGCAATAAGTTCTAAATGAGTTTCTTGTCTTGATAATTCATTGTTTATTAATTTCGCAATACTTGGATCACATTCCATCAAAGAAGATTGAATAGTCACTTTATTCTTTTATTTATGATGTGATAGTAGGCATATGTTTAGCCTAATGAGAAAAAACTTTCTCTTATTTGCTGGTTATATAAGGATTTACAAATTTTTTAAACGCGCCTGGAGAGATTCGAACTCCCGACCCTCTGATCCGTAGTCAGATGCTCTAATCCGCTGAGCTACAGGCGCATAAAAAAACAATATCAGATTGACTACCAAAGAATAGGAAAATATGTGTGTGTCTATGCCTTAAAAATTCATTGAAATACTATCGTAAACTTAAAAAGTTATTTTTCCATTAATTTTTTCATTTTTAGATAGTAACTAATCTCCATCTAAGGTCACTAGTAATAGAAAAAACTATGCTTTTATGTCCAATCATGTCGATTCATCGCAAATTAATGAGCTAGCGGTCTCAATAGCTGACAGATTATTTATTCAAGTTGGAAATTGGAACCTTTATCTAGGCGATGCTGGCCTTGCAAAGGACTTAGCTATTGAATGTCAGGCTAACTTTGATCAAGGTGCAAATGTTGCAGCTAGAAAAGGTCTTGAAGGGATTCAAGTAAAACTTGGCGGAGGTAAAACTAGGTTGCCATTATCAAAATTAATTCCACCAAATCAATTTTTTGACCTTGAGGAGATTTTAGAACCCTATTGCAGATAAGATTTGAGAAATTGCTTTTGTTATTCTTGCTAATCATTCAAGTGACTAATGCCAGAGAGGTTGTAAGGCAGCGAATTGGTCGCTTAGGAGAAAGACTTATTGGAAAAGTTGCTGATGCTGATGCACAGGTTGAAAAGGAATTAATGAAAGAGATGGAAATAGCTTTTCAAGAGTTTGGTATTGAAGCAAGAATTCTCTCAGTCAGTGGCCTGCAAACTGATGACATGAATTGTTTAGAAATCCCACTTAAAGTTAGATCAGAAAAAGATGTTTTTCTTAAAGACGAATAAATTTTTCTTTGAAAAACTTATTTAAACTATCAATATCATCAACTTTAAGAATGATTGCTAGAAAATAGAATATAATCAGACTAATTCCAGATGATATTAAAATCTTAATTAATAAATTAAAAAAACTATAGGGTAAATATATTAGTTTAAAAATAAAGAATGAGCTAATACAGGAAATTAAACCAATAAAAAAAATTCTAAGATTTTGAGAAACTATTTTTGATAATTTTAGGTTATCTAGTTTATTATTTAATTTTAATAGTAAAAGTATGCAAGCAAAGAAATTAACAAATGTAGTTGAATATACTAAACCATTTATTCCTAAGTTAATTGGTGATAGTTCTCCCCATGGACTTGTTCCTCCTATTAAAAACCAGTCAAAAAATAAGTTTAATAATATTGCTATAATTGATATTTTAAATGGTGTTTTTGAATCTTCAACACCATAAAATACTCTAACTAATAGATCTCTTGATAGATAAAAAGGCATACCTATCCCATACGCAATCAATAGTTGGCTTACAACATCTATGGCATTTTGGTTGAATGAACCTCTCCCATAGATTAATATTACTATTGGAGTAGATAGTGAAATAAATATAGAACCTAGAAATACCATCGAAAAAGAGGAAATAATTAATCCTTGATGGATTTTTTTGATCAAGTTTAAATGATTTTCTCGAGCTCTTAACCTTACGAAAACAGGTAATAATGGAATTAAAATAGCATTTGATATTATTCCAAGAGGGGCTTGAACTAAATAGTTTGCGTAACTTAGAGCAGCGGCAGCTCCAACTATTTTTGATGCAAAGAATAAATCAGTAAGAACATTGATTTGCATCATTCCTGAAGAAAGTGAAGCGGGTGCAATCATTCTCCAGGCTCTTTTTAGCTCTGAGTATTTTGTTTGGATTGAAAGACTAATAGTAAATATACCTTTTTTAATTAGAAAAGGTATTTGGATCAAATATTGAGATAGCGCACCTATAAATGTTGCCTTTGCAAGAATAATTCCTCCTCTCAAATTTAATTCATATATATCAGCTGAATTCTCTTTATTAATCCAAAAGTTTGATACAGAAATTATAATTATAAGACTTGAAATTAATGGAGCTATAGATGGGATTAAAAATTCTTTTTTCGCATTTAGAGATCCAAAACTCAGTCCTATTAGGCCAGATAAGAAAATAATAGGAGACATTATCTTTAATTGATAAGATGCTATTTCTTTTGTCTCAGCTGTTAAATTCGGTCCAACTAAATTAATCAATAAATCTGATGAAAATAAAATAAAAATACTTATTATTAATAGTATTATAGATAAAAGATTATTTATTGAACTTATAAATAATCTACTTTCAACTTTGTTTTTACCTGCTACTAGCGTTACCATTGAGTTATGCAATGGCCCATTAATACCTCCTAAAAGAACTAAGAAAAATCCAGGTATAATATAAGCATAATTATATGCATCATATGCAGCAGTAATTCCGAAAGCACCAGCAATAACTAATTGCCTTGCCATGCCTCCAAATTTGCTTAATAAAGTACCTAAACTTACAACGAAAGCAATTTCTCTGATTGATTTCGGCATGTTAGATTTGAGAAAAGAGAGCTTTCATTTTTTTTTTGAATATTTTTAGTTATTGTTTTAATTGGATGTTAATTAAGTGATTGAGATTGGGAAAACCATTATTAAGTTTCCCCCTCTTGTAGAGGGAATCTTAATTAAGAGATATAAGAGATTTTTGGCTGATGTTGAGTTGGCTGATGGTGAAATTGTTACCGCTCATTGTGCAAATACAGGACCAATGAAAGGGGTTTTGTGGCCTGGTGGTCGAGTCAGACTTAAGTACTCTCCTTCGCCTAAACGTAAATTAGATTGGTCTTGGGAGCAAGCTGAGGTGCCAAGTCATAATGAGTTGAAGAGATGCTGGGTTGGTATCAATACATCTTTACCTAATAAGTTGATTAGGAATTTGGTTGAGGCGAATGGCTTAGAAAAGCAATTGGGTTTAATTGCAAATATCAAGCCTGAGGTTAAATATGGTTTGGAAGGTAAAAGTCGAATTGATTTATTACTTACACCAGAAGCAAGCAACTCAGATAATAGAAAAATTTATATTGAGGTTAAAAATACAACTTGGTGTGAAAAAAAATTGGCTTTGTTCCCTGACACGGTAACGAAAAGAGGTCAAAAACATTTGAAGGAACTAATGAGCATTTGTACTAATTCAAGAGCGATATTGATTCCTTGTATTAGCAGGAGTGATATGGAGATTTTTGCACCTTGTGATTTAGCAGATCCTTTGTATGGGGAATTATTTAGAGAGGCAATATCTATGGGTGTAGAGGTTATTCCATGTGCATTTGGTTTCTTTTCCGACCAAGTAACTTGGGAAGGTGTTAAACCCTTTAAGATTTCACAAAAATAAAATATCTAGAACAAAATACTCAGGCAGGTCTATTTTTACTATATGAGCTAGTTTTTTTATTTTGATTTTTAATTGTGGGATTTAAATCAATTTGAAAAGTTAATCAATTTGCCCTAAAAATGTGTAAATAAGAACATATCTGTAGTACCAAACTGTTTTTTTGTATAAACACCTACATCTTCTCACTATCTGTTGCATTCATATTGTTAATTGTATAAATTTTGGATTAACTATCCATTTCTTTTTTTCGAAGTAAGCATCATTTATGACCACTGCTTTGCAATCGCCTCCAAGGCGAAGTACTTCTCGTCTTCAAGACGCAAGTCTTTTGAACGGGCCAATGCTTCTTCTAAGAAGCATTAAAGGTTTTAGAAGAAGTCAATCTTGGGCTTGGCTAGCGTCTGTCCCATTGGCTCTTTTAGGATTAGGTGTTTTCACTTTCTCTGCTAGAGCTGAAGTTGCTCTTTCAGATTTAACTGGACCTCAAGCTGCTGCATTCTTGGCAGACAATCTTTGGTTATTTATAGCCACAATCCTCGTTATTTTTATGAACGCAGGATTTGCAATGGTTGAAGCTGGTATGTGTCGCCAAAAAAATGCGGTTAACATATTAGCTAAAAACTTATTTGTTTTTGCTCTTGCTGTTACGGCCTATTGGGTTATTGGCTATTCTCTAATGTATGGCGGTTCAGTAATTGATGGTTGGCTGTATTTCCAAGGCTTATTTGTTGATCCTGATCCTTCAGCCGCATTAGAGTGTGCTGCTGCTGGTGATACAGGTTGTCTTGTCCCAGCAGTTGATTTCCTTTTCCAATCTGCTTTTGCTGGTACAGCTGCAACGATCGTTTCTGGATTAGTAGCTGAGAGAGTCAAATTTGGTGAATTTGTCGTTTTCTCAATAGTTTTAACTGCTTTTATCTACCCAATTGCTGGTAGCTGGCAGTGGAATGGTGGATGGCTTGCTGAACTTGGCTTTATTGATTTTGCTGGTTCATCTATCGTTCACTCTGTTGGAGGATGGGCAGGTCTTGTTGGGGCAATGCTTCTAGGACCACGTATCGGCAAATTTGTTGATGGTAAAGCTCAAGCTATGCCTGGTCACAATATGGCTATTGCAACTTTAGGAGCGCTAATCCTTTGGATTGGTTGGTATGGATTTAATCCTGGTTCCGAATTAGCAATGGATCAATATGTTGCTTACGTTGCAGTAACAACAACATTGGCAGCAGCTGGTGGAGCAATTGCGGCTACAGTTCTATCTACAATTACATCTGGTAAGCCTGATCTAACCATGATCATCAACGGTATTCTTGCTGGCTTAGTAAGTATCACTGCTGGTTGCGGCAATATGACTTTTGCTGGATCTTGGCTTGCTGGCGCAGTTGGTGGATTAATCGTAGTAGTAGCAGTAGCTGCCTTAGATTCTGCAGGTATTGACGATCCAGTTGGTGCTTTCTCAGTTCACGGCGTTTGCGGTGTTTGGGGAACTGTAGTCATCGGCCTTTGGGGCGTTGATGGCATGGACCCAGGTGCAGCAGGAATTGGCCTTCTCAACGGAGGAGGAATTAACCAATTCTTCATTCAGGCATTAGGTGCAGCTGCTTATGGTATCTGGACTGTTGTTACATGCTGGATTGCTTGGCAAATTATTGGTGGCTTCTTCGGTGGCATCAGAGTTAGCGAAGCAGAAGAGACCCAAGGTCTTGATATTGGTGAGCATGGAATGGAGGCTTATCCTGACTTTGCTTCTAGCTAGTTAACTTGTTTAATTCTCTAACATTAAACTTAAAAAAGCCCGGAATATATCCGGGCTTTTTTAGTGTGGTTTAATAGTGATGAGAATCCTATCAATTTGTTTTTAATTATTTAATTGAAATGGATACTCAAGCATTCAAGCAAACTCTTCATAAGTCAGATAGATATAACAGGAGAGGCTTTGGTTCCGCAAATAAGCGAGCTCAGGCCTTGGCTGAGGCTTATCAAAGTGGTTTGATCGGATCTATTAGAGAAAATGGAAATGAATTAGATCATGGTCGACTCAAAGTTAAAATTGCAGAGGCTTTCGGGTTTTGTTGGGGAGTAGAAAGGGCTGTAGCAATGGCTTATGAGACTAGAAAGCATTATCCAAATGAAAAGATATGGATTACTAATGAAATTATTCATAATCCTTCAGTAAATGACCAGCTAAGGAAAATGGATGTTCTTTTTATTACTGAGGAGAAAGGAATCAAAGATTTTTCAGGCGTAAAAGATGGAGATGTCGTAATTCTTCCTGCTTTTGGTGCAACTGTTCAAGATATGAAAATGCTTCACGATAGAGGCTGTCATATTATTGATACCACTTGTCCATGGGTTTCAAAAGTTTGGCATACAGTTGAGAAGCATAAAAAACATACATTTACCTCCATCATTCATGGAAAATACAAACATGAAGAAACACTTGCGACTAGCTCTTTCGCAGGAACTTATTTAGTTGTATTTGACTTGGATGAAGCCAATTATGTAGCTCAATATATTCTTGGCAATGGAAATAGGGAGGAATTCTTAAGACGTTTTGCTAAAGCATCTTCTGCTGGTTTTGATCCCGACAAGGATTTGAAAAGAATTGGGGTCGCGAATCAGACAACAATGCTTAAAAGTGAAACAGAAGAGATAGGCAAATTATTCGAAAAAACGATGCTAAAACAATATGGACCAGCTGAATTAAATGAACATTTTCTAGCTTTCAATACTATTTGTGATGCTACTGAGGAAAGACAAGGAGCGATGTTTTCTCTAGTTGATGAACCCCTTGATCTTATGGTTGTAATTGGTGGTTATAACTCTTCAAACACTACTCATCTGCAAGAAATAGCAGTGAGTAGAGGTATTCGCTCTTTTCATATTGATACTCCAGAGCGCATTGGAGAAGAGACAAATACTATTACTCACATGCCACTTGAAGGTGAATTAATTACTGAGAAGGAATTTCTTCCAACTGGCAATATTAAAGTGGGTATCACCTCTGGTGCCTCTACTCCAGATCGAGTGGTTGAGCACGTAATACATAAGCTTATGAAAATAAGTGAAAAAGATTAATTAGGATTAATCACAATTTTGACCCAATTTCTCGTAGGATAGATTAACAATATTTGTTGAAGATGGCTCAACCTACAAGTTCTAATATTAAAGATTCTGACTCACAAAAGGTTGAAGTCGTTGTACAGAGCCCTGAAGGGGAAGTGAATATTTTTGGAGAACTTTCAATATTAGTTCTTAGAGTTAGTTTTAGTTTGTTGATGGTTCATCACGGTTTGGAGAAATTAAATGATCCAGGAGGTTTCGCTGAATTTGTTGTTGGTAAATACTTCAGTTTTCTTCCTGGTGATCCTGTGATTTGGACATACATGGCTGCCGTTACTCAAATAGTTTGTCCAATTGGTTTGGCTACTGGGGTATTGGCAAGATTATCCTCCTTGGGTTTGTTATCAACTATGGTATTTGCGTTGTATTTCCACTTTATTGATACTGGATTAGAAGGATTCCCTTTCGCAGTAGTAGAAAATCACAATTATATATTTGAATTGTCGGCCATTTACGCAGCAATATCATTTTATTTTTTATGTGCTGGTCCTGGGAGGCTTTCACTCTTTAGGAAATCAAATAAAATAACTTATTATCCAAAAGGTACATAAATTAAGACTAGTTTTTAAGCTCACATAATAATATTGAAATTTAAAAAATACTAATTATAAATATCAATGTAAAAAGTGTCTTCTGCCAGTGAGAACCATTTTTAGTCCTAATTCATTACATGCATTAATAGAATCTTTGTCCCTAATACTTCCCCCTGGCTGAATAATTGAACTAATACCATACTCAGCTGCCATTTTGACAGTATCGTCGAATGGGAAAAAACCATCACTAGCCAAAACAGCCCCTTTTGATTTAATACCAGCCGCGTCTAATGCAAGTTTTGCTGAACCTATCCTATTCATTTGACCAGCTCCAATTCCTAGACTTTGCTGATTAGATGCAACAGCTATTGCATTTGATCTTATATGTTTTACGATTTTCCAAGCAAAAGACAAGTCATTTATTTCTTCTTCTGATGGGATTAATTTCGTAACATTTTTCCATTCTGTTTGATCAATACTTGGTTCATCTAAATCTTGAATTAATAAACCACCAAGTATGCTTCTGATATGATTTTTATCTGCTTTTTGAATAGACTCAGCTTTTAATTCTAATAGCCTTAGATTTTTCTTTTTTGAAAGTATTTCTCTTGCATTATTATCAAAATATGGAGCTACAATACATTCAATAAATATATTTTCAAGTTCTCTAGCTGCAGCTTCATCAACAGGACAATTTATTGCAATAATCCCCCCAAAAGCACTTACTCTATCTCCATCTAATGCTCTTTTAAGAGCATTAGATGGAGAATCACCAATGGCCACTCCGCAAGGATTTGTATGTTTAATTACTACCGCTGCTTTTTGATATGAAGGGCTAATAATATTATTTTGATATCCAAATTCACGAAGAGTAGATAAAGCAGCCTCCAGATCGAGAAGATTATTTGTACTTAATTCTTTCCCTTGTAATTGATTAGCTCCACTCCACCCTTTCTCAGGCTCTCCGTACCATGAGGCATTTTGATGAGGATTTTCTCCATACCTAAGTTCCTGTTTTAATGGCAAGCTTTGCAACCAAGAAGCCTTTTTTTGGGAGCCTTGGTTGGAAATCCATTTACTTATTGTTAGATCATATTTGGCTGTATGCTCAAAGGCTTGTTGAGAATAGTTTTTTCGTAATTCATTGGTTATTGTTTTTGATCTATATGCATCAATTAAGTTTGAGTACTGACTTGGATCTGTGACTACAAGAACATCTTGATGGTTTTTTGCGGCTGCTCGGATCATTGTTGGACCGCCAATATCAATATTCTCGATTGCCTCTTCCCATGAAACATTTTCTTTTGAAATTGTTTGTTCAAATGGATATAAGTTAACAACCACTAAATCAATTGGATTTATATTTTGTACCTTCAAATCTTCCAAATGGTTTTGTTTATCTCTTCTAGCTAATATTCCTCCATGTATTTTGGGATTAAGTGTTTTTACTCTTCCTTCAAGAATTTCTGGAAATCCCGTGTAATCTGCTATTCGAGTGACAGGCAGATTTACACTCTCAATTAACTTTGCAGTCCCGCCACTTGAAATAATTCTGAAGCCCAATTCATTAATTAATACCTGAGCTAGAGGAATTAAACCAGTTTTGTCAGAGACACTTAAAAGAGCAATAGGTGACATCTTTATTTTCTGAAAGCGATTCTTCTCGATAACCTACGCATCAAAGTGCCATATTGCATTCTAGATGACTGAACTAATCTGCTTAAATTCTGAATCCGCAACAAATAGATTAGTTTTACTTCATGGATGGGGAGCTGATGCAAATGATCTAATACCTGTTGGAAAATTATTAATTGAAGGGTTGAAAAACCGTTATGAAATTGTTTCTCTATCTGCCCCTCAGACTCATCCAAGCGGAATAGGCAGGCAATGGTACCCTTTATATCCCCATGAATGGGAACTGGTTCCGAATGCAGTATTAGATCTTGAAAAGCGTTTAAATAATCTTTGTTTTAAACACATACCTTTAAAGAAAACATTGCTCATGGGTTTTTCTCAAGGCGGAGCAATGGCGTTAGAGATTGCAACAAGAAATAAATTTGAGGGAGTTTTTGCACTCAGTTCTTATCCACATCCAGAGTGGAAACCATTTAGAGATATGCCACCTATTTTTCTTTGTCATGGAAATAACGATCAAGTAGTTCCTAAATCAGCTTCTCAGAAAAGCTTCGATATTTTGCTAAAAAATGGAGTTAAATCAGAATTATATTTTTTTGAGGGAGGCCATGAAATAACTAGTGACCTAATTGAATATTGCCGTGAAATAATTAAACAACATTTTCTAAGTTAAACAAATGCGTATTCATATTCTTCAATTTCTTCCCAATCATCTGCGGTAAGCTCTAAACCAGCAAAAATTTTGTCCTCACCGAGAAATTCAACAATAACTCTTAGAGAAGGGAAAAGAAAGTGATTTTCTTCAGCGTACTGAGCACTAAACAATCCCTTCTCTCCCCAGAAGAAGCGATCAGTAGTGTGTTCGTTACGACGCACATTTAGTATCGCTGGCGCATATAAACCCTCTTCAGCAATAAAGCGTCTTGCTGCTGTCACTGGCTTATGTTGGCCTGTTCCTAGATGAAAAATAGGGACATGGGACATTACGCGCTGACCTGCAAGTCTGCGCCTGCTAATTCTTTTACGCTTCTTAGACATGAAAAAACTATCTTAATGGGGGTGAGAGGAATAGAGACTTTTCTTTTGTATTGGCTCTAGCTTAAGCAAGAGTTTTTTAAGAAAAATAGCTTTGAAAATGAGATGGAAAGTGATTCTCAAACAATTAAAAGTGGACTACGGAGATTTACCCATCAATATCTTCCGAAGATTCAAAGTCACTCAAAGTGCTCACTTTTGAATTAAATTTGAGATAACCTCCTATTAGTAATCTAAATCCTTTATTCACATCTTAATACTTTTTTCAAATTTATCAAGTTTTTGAATACTTCTTTTCCTGTGCTTAAGATTGCAACATGAGTTCAATGCAGTATTCAGAAAGGTTTTTGAATTTTGTTCAACAACAGTTGATGAGCTTTCAAGCTGATCAAGAACTTGAGCATGTTGTTGTTTACGTAGCTCGATCAGGAGATAGTGGATCCCCTACTTTAGAAGTAGTAGGACAGTGGCCCAAGTCAGAAAAAGTATTGCAGCCAGTAGAAACCGATATTGCCCTCCGTACTCCTTCGTCCAATAGGAGATGGTACCCATTACAAGAGGGTTCAATATTATTAGGTGTGATTCGTGCGGAGCGAATTGCTTCTGATGAAGAATGGCCCGAATTTCTTGATCAGCGCTTGCAATCAATGTCAATTTTATTGGCTAACTCTCTTGCGTCTGAACTTGATAGAAAAAGGTTGATAGATCAATTAGATGATCAAAAGGAGCAGATATCCTTAATGGTTCATCAATTAAGAAATCCATTAGCTGCTCTTGGAACATATGCAAAACTTCTCTTAAGAAAAATAGGCCCTGAAAGTGAACATGAAAATCTTGTAAAAGGCCTAATTACAGAACAAGCACAAGTTAATAAATATCTTTCTGCGCTTGATCAACTTAGTCAAGTGAAACTACCCCAAGCTGATGATGGATCAAACAGGTTACTCTTGCCTCCCCTTTTGCCAACTGAGACTTATATAAGCGTAAAAAGTTTAATAGAACCATTAATTGAACGAGCTAAAGCTAGGGCTAACTTGCAAGGCAGGCAATGGTTTAGTCCTTCAGAGTGGCCATCATGGATGGAATCAAGATCTATCTCAGAGGGAGTTATCGCTGAAATTGTCGCAAATCTACTGGAAAATGCATTTCGTTATAGTCCTCCGCAATCATCCATCGGGATAGAATTAGTTGAAGATGGTATATGCATTTGGGATGAGGGCATACCTATCAATGAGGATGAAAGAGAAAAGATTTTTGAGAAAGGTTTTAGGGGTGAAAGTGGTTCGAAAATGTCTGGAAGTGGAATAGGTCTAGCACTTGCCAGAGATTTGGCTAGGCAATTAGGTGGAGATTTAAAGTTAATTGTTAATCCGAGCAAATTTAAAAATTCTTTACCTGAATCAGGAAATGCTTTTGTTTTTAATTTGGAACCAAAATGATACTTAATAGTAATAAATTAGTTGTTTCTGTTATAACTAAACTTGCTCCATAGCTATCTCCACTATGCCCTCCTAAAGATTTATTTATTAAGTTTGGTATTAATATTGAAGTGATTAAACCTGATGAAATACAATATAACAATAATAAAGAATTAGATATATTTAAGTTAGAGAAAAAGAGATAGATTATTATGCCAAGAAATAGAATTATCAAGGATGGTCTTATTTCTTTATGTATCCCTTCCCAATGTTTATGATGAAAGGAAAGTGATTCTTTTTTGAAAATATATTCATAATTATCAATTGCAAAAATTTGGGAGACTCTTCCCCAAAAGGCAGCTAAAGGGAAAGCAAATGGTGCATAGAAACCAAGTTTGATAATTGCTGCTATTTGAAGAATCAATATGATTACTAAACTTTGCACACCCATTGCTCCCACTCTGCTGTCTTTCATAGCCTCAATTCGTTTTGATTGACCTGCGCCAATGCCATCAGCCGTATCCATTAAACCGTCAATATGAAGGCCACCAGTTATAAAGATGCTAATTGCAATTGATATCAAGGTGACGGAAATATTTGGCCAATTAAAATATTTAAAAAAAAGCCAAGAAAATGATTGAAAAAGGCCAATTAAAACTCCTATTAAAGGGGCAAATCGAGCAATTCTTTTGAATCGCGGTTTGATTATTGGCCATGTAGGCAAAATCGTGTAAAAAACCCATGCACCTGCAAGGTCACTTAGCCAGCTTTTGAAAATCAGAATTACAACCTCAACTGTTTCTTAGGTTTTAAATTAGATATATAACTAGTTTAAGTTATGGAATATTTAGGAATAATTGAAAAAGCCCTTCTTTGATTTCCAAATAAAAAGCAGATGCAACTCGACATTAGCTCGTGTCTGTTCTTTAAAAACGCCAAATGGGATCGTAAATACTCCTAGATTTATGCCTGTAGGGACTTTAGGAACAGTAAAGGGAGTTACTTCTAAGCAGCTCAAGAAAACAGGAGCAGAAATGATTCTTGCTAATACTTTTCATCTTCATCTGCAGCCTGGAGAAAAGATTGTTCAAAATTCAGGTGGAATACATCAATTTATGAGTTGGAAAAAGCCAATACTTACGGACTCAGGCGGCTTTCAAGTCTTTAGTTTGGCAAAGTTAAATAAAATTGATGATGAAGGAGTTTCGTTTCAAAGTCCAAGAGATGGTAAACATATTTTTTTGACTCCTGAAAAAGCTATTGAGATTCAAATGGCTTTAGGGGCTGATATAGCAATGGCTTTTGATCAATGCCCTCCTTACCCATCTAGTGAAGTAGAAGTTGAAGCGGCTTGCAAAAGAACTCACCATTGGCTGGAGAGATGTCTAAAAGCTCATACAAAAGATGATCAAGCAGTTTTTGGAATAGTTCAAGGGGGTTGCTTTCCTCATTTGAGGAAATTGAGTGCAAAAATTGTCTCAGGATTTGATTTGCCTGGGATCGCCATAGGAGGTGTGAGTGTAGGTGAACCAATCAGTCAAATGCATAAAATCGTGCGAGAGACCTGTCCTCTATTACCTGAAGATCGGCCAAGATACCTTATGGGAATAGGGACATTACCAGAAATGGCTATTGCAGTAGCGAATGGAATAGATCTGTTCGATTGTGTAATCCCTACGCGTTTGGGAAGGCATGGGAGCGCTTTGGTGGACGGTGAAACATGGAACTTAAGAAATTCACGTTTTAAAGACGATTACAGACCATTGGATTCAACTTGTCCTTGTGAAGCTTGTACTGGTGGTTACACAAGAGCTTATATTCATCATTTAATTCGAAACAAAGAGTTGCTGGGTCTTACTCTTTTGAGCCTGCATAATCTCACTCATTTGATCCGTTTTACAAGTGCTATGAGGCAGGCAATTCTTGATGGTTGTTTTTCAGAGGATTTCGCTCCGTGGCAGAGTGACTCTAAAGCGCGTCATACGTGGTAGCGTGCGTGCTTAATACGTCCATTATTTATTAGGGATGGCACTGATTAATCTCGACTTACTTGCTGAACTTCCTGTTGCATACCAGGCTTTTGCACCAACAGTGGATGTACTTCCGCTCATACCTCTATTTTTCTTTCTGCTTGTTTTTGTTTGGCAAGCAGCAGTTGGCTTTCGTTAAAAGCGAAGATTTTTCTTCTGCATTTTTTACAACTTAAGTAATCCATTAGAGGTTCTTAACAAAATAAAATTTTTGTTCGAAGTAATACATCGGACAAAAATTTTTATTTTTTATTTTTTAGTGAATTAATCAGGATTATCTATATTCCTTTTTTAAGCAAAATGTCTTCACTTGGCATTGACACTGCTTTCTCAATTAAATCAGCAAGATGAAGTGCTCTAGATGCTTGAAGCCCTCCAACAGCAGGTTTCTCCTTGCCTCGAACACATTGTAAGAAATGCTCCAGCTCTGCATATAATGGCTCAATTGATGTTGTACTGACTTCTTCAATAAAACCATCGTTTCTATAAAGCAGTTCTCCATGATCGGCTGAATACCATTCATGAGCCTTTCTATGTATGTGAATATTGTGATTTAAAAAATCTGTTTCTATCAGACTTTGTTTGCAATGAGCGCTCAAACTTCTAATTTTTTTGTGACTCATTTTGCTTGCAGTCAGACTTGCAACCACCCCGTTTTGAAAACCAAGTGTCGCGTTAACGTAATCCATAGGTCCATCTCCACTGCATCCTCCAACTGCTGCAAGCCTTATCACTTTTGAATTTGCCAGTTCAATAACTAAATCAATATCGTGGATCATTAAGTCCAATACGACTGAAACATCATTAGCTCTCTCGGGATGAGGGCTATGCCTTCTGGCTTCAAGAACTACAACTTCTTCATTGGCGACGACTTTTGTTAATTCTCTAAAAGCTGGATTAAATCTTTCTATATGACCAACTTGCAATAATTTTTTCGCATTGTTTGAAGCACTAATCAATGATGATGCTTCTTCTTTATTTGCTGCTATAGGTTTTTCAATTAAAACATGTTTACCGGAGTTTAGACATTCTAGACCTACTTCATGGTGAAATAACGTTGGTACAGCAATGCATATTGCTTCTACTTGATTTAATAAATCCTTGTAATTTCTATACCAATTACAATTAAATTGCTCCATAGCTAACTTTCCTCGATCTTCATCTAAATCTGCAACTCCAACTAGCTCAGCGTCTTTGAGAAGACTTAGTACTCTTGCGTGGTGCCAACCCATATTCCCAATTCCTATTACACCAACTTTTACGGGAATAATGTTTTGGTTGATCTTGGAGATTGGTTTCATATTTTATTATTAATTATCAATTGATTTTTTTATATATTATTTAGGAAGGATTATTTTTACTTTATTTATTCTTGGACCTTTCATGGAGATAATTTCAAATACGATTTCATTATGAACCAAGATTTCTCCTGAGTTTGGAATTTCTTGGAGTTTTTCTAAAACAAATCCAGCAAGAGTATAGTGATCATCAGCTTCTGGTAATTCTAGTCTAAGCTCTCTATTTAGTTCTATTACTTCTATTTCCCCAGAAGTAATCCATATTTTTTTTAAGTCATCAATAGGTCTTAGCTCAGATTCTTTATTGTCAGATTGAATCTCATCGCCAACAATTTCACCTGTTAAGTCTGCTGCTGTTATTAACCCTTCAGTTCCTCCATGTTCATCAACAACCAAAAGTAGAGGGTTCCCATTCTTTATAAGGGGTAATAATTCTGCCAAAGTAGAAGTTTCTAAAACTCGAACAACGGGCTCTACATAGGGCTCTAAAGATGTGTTGGCTTGCATTTCCCCTTTGGCTATTGGATCAGCAAGTTGCCTCAAATCCAAAACCCCAAGCACATGATCAAGTGAATCATCAATTACTAAGTATCTTGCATGGCGAGTTTTGTGAACTTCTTCCATCATTTGAGTGAAGGAAACCTCTCGTGGAAGGGTTACCATCCCTGATCTTGGAACCATTACTTCTCTAACTTGTGTGTCTCTGAGTGCAAAAACACCTTCAAGTATGTTTCTTTCGTCAGGCTTTAATCCTGTTACTCCACCAGTTTCAATTAATTTTTCTAATTCTCCTGCAGAGAATGCCGCTGTAGTGAGACTTTCTGATTGAGTATTGAGTCTAAATAATCTAAGAATTAATAAAGCAAGTTCTTCTAGCAAAGAGAGGAAAGGTGACATCCATTTGATTGCTGCTTCAATTAGTGGTGATAGTTTAAGGGCAGAAGTCTCTGGTTGATTAAGAACAAGTGCTTTTGGGAGAAGACCCGATATCAGAGTCGCTAAAAGTACAACAGTAATAAAAAGTAGAAGATCTAAAAAATAATTAATTGAAGCATTATTTCCCCACCAATGATTTGCGAGATTTTTACAGATCCAACCAATTGAAATTAATGAAATAGTTATTCCTAACTCTGCGATTAATAGAGTTCTTCTTAGCCTTTTCTGCAGACGTATTATGGAATTGGATCCAGGTAGTCCATCTTCTACCAGCCTTTGAACTTTAGTAGAACGAAGTCGCAAAATTGCAAATTGACCTGCATTGAAAAATGCTGGTATTACTAGCAATATAAAAAGAAGTAATAAACTCATTAATGATTTTTCTATGGGGGTGGCGAGGATCGAACTCGCCTAAGGCGAATTATGAGTTCGCTGCATTCACCAGATTGCTACACCCCCAAAAAAGCAGAATAAAACTTTTTTTGATAATAGTTAATTAGTTTGCCTAAAGTAAATATATATCTAATCCCACCAAGATGTTTAATAATTAAACTTGCATATAAAGATATGAATCCATTGAATCCTTCATTAGATGGAATGAAAGAAAATCTTTTAACATTATTAGCTCAAAAAGCTTATAGGTATGGAGATTTTTCTTTGGCTTCCGGGAAAAAAAGTTCTCATTACGTCAACTGCAAGCCAGTCTCTCTATCAGGTCCAGGTTTATTATCGATAAGCTCGCTATTCCTGAAACAAATAAATGAAAGTGATAGTGGAGTGGCTGGCTTGACTTTGGGGGCTGATCCTTTAGTTAGTGGCGTTGTGATGTTGGCGGCTCAATCAGGTAGTAATTTAAGCGGTTTAATAGTGAGGAAAGAGCCTAAAGGACATGGTACTGGAGCATGGTTAGAAGGACCTATGCCTCCAGAAGGGTCTGTGATTACTGTCTTAGAGGATGTTGTGACGACTGGTGGCTCTTCTTTAAAAGCTGTTGAACAACTTAGAAAACAAGGTTATTTAGTTAACAAAGTATTAGCAATAGTCGATAGAGAAGAAGGAGGAGGAGATGCCATGTCTAAAGCTAATTTAGATTTGAATAGTCTTTTCTTTTTAAAAGATATTGTTGAAAGAGCTAAAAGCTTGTAATGACAGAAACTAAATCATTGATTTGGGATGAAACATTCTCTTCATTTCTTTTAAAAGGGGAGGGAACTGCTGCTTTTTTACATGGTCAAACGACTGCAGATATTTTTGCTCAGCAACAACTAGATGAAGTCTTCTTGAGCTGTTGGTTGTCAACTAAAGGAAGTTTAAAAGCTTTATTAGAGATTCGAATTTCCAATAATATGGCTGAAATAGTTATAATTGGTGGTGAAACTAATTCTATAATTAATGGATTTGAATCAGTTATATTTCCAGCTGATAAAGTTAAGTTAGAAGTTCTAAAACCAATAAGAAGAATACAAAAAATAAATAACTATCAATCATGGAAAGAGTTAAATCCTATTTGGATATGTAATAGTGAATTAATTGAAAATGAAATTTCTCAGTACACTAAAGCAACAAAAGAAGAGTTAGAAATATGGAAAATAAGACAAGGAATGCCTACTTTCGGTAGAGAGATAAATGGAGAAACAAATCCTTATGAATTAGGCCTTGGAGATATTATAAAGCTTGATAAAGGTTGTTATTTAGGGCAAGAAGCAATTGCAAGATTTTCTAGATCTAAATCTTTAAAATATCAACTTCGTTATTGGGAGGCCTATGGTAAAGCTGTTAATTTTGATATTGGTCAAAAACTTTCGGATACTATTCAAGATAATGAATTGAAAAAAAAAGTTGGAGTTATTACCTCTTCAAAAAAAATTAATGATAATTTTTTTTGTGGACTTGCATTAATCAAAAATAATTTTATTAATAAGGATATTTGTTTTTCTGAAAAAGACGAAGCTATAAGTATTAAAAAGCCAATCTCATTTATTCAGGCTTTTTAATTTAGTACGATATTTTCACTCTTGATCTATTAACCACTTTGCGATCATTAAAGTAGCAATACAATCATCACGATTATATTTAAAGATTGCATTTAAATTTTTAGAGTAAATGTTATTTAATCTACGTGATTTCTTCCATTGTCTCCACCATAAAAGAGCTCTAGCACCATCAGTATTGGATTGTTCCCATTCAAAGCCTATGAATTCTGCGATTGATTTAAGTCCATAATTCCTTACAGGAAGACACCAGTATTCTCTAATTAATACATGTATGTCAATAAATCTTTTTTTTATAGCTTCAATTTCATCAGTACTAGCTCCTTGCCTTAATCCTAGTTTTAGTAAAGATATAGGCTCTGTTTCTCCGTAATGGAGTATTGGTAGTCCTTCATGATGATTTAACTTTCTTTTGATTCTTTTCCACAGGGAGTTCTCTGTATCCTTTTTAAGATTTAATAATGGTGAATATTTAATTTTTTTTAAATTTATCTCCTTATATAAATTGTTTGGTATTCGAATAAAACCGTGTAAAAAATCATGTTTAATATCTGGATCAGATTCAATATCGTAAATCAAAAAACCTTTTGCTTGTTTTAGGTTCTTTAGTTCTTTTGCTGTATTTAGCTTGATGACCTTATTTGTTGATTGAGATTGTGCTTGTAAAATAAGTTGTTTTGAAATATCACCATGCTGTGTGCCAAATTTATCAAGCTTTTCCTTAAGTTTGTAATGCTTAATTTTTGCTAACGCCTCTATATTATTTATACCAATCTTGTTTAATAAAAGTTCTCTTTTTGCTCCTATTCCACTAACTTCGCTTAGATATCCTTCTTTAATAGCTAAAGTATCACAATCTTTTCTCCAAGAGCAAATTGTGCATTTTTTTCGATTCGAAGTGATTGGTGGAGGAGTTTTGGATTCAATATCTTTTTCTAGATTTAATAATGATTCTCTTAATTCTATATTCATATTTTCCGATAATCTTATTTTTTCGACTTTTATAATTTCATTTTCTTTGTGTAGTATTAAACCTTTTTGTACTTGATATTTTTGTAAATCACTTATTAATAGACCTGTCATCATAAGAATTAATCTTTGCTCTCTTGTAACTTTTTTCCCTTGTCTCGCTAAAACAGGTTGATAAGAAAAACTGCCCCAAATACTTTCCCCTGATGTCTTTCTTAGTACTGGTAAATTTCCTTTAATAATTCTATTTTTTATTAGAGGATATTGAAGTCTTATTCCATAAGCAATATTCTTCCCCTCTTCACAAGCTTGAATTCCTATCCCATAACTTTTTTGTGCGAGATTATGAAAGCAGTCTATTTGATGATTTAATTGAAGTGTGCTATGTGCTGTCCAAAACTTTTTTTGTTTATCACCATAGATTTCAAGCCAAGCTTTTCTTCTGCATCTAATCCAACTCCTTAAAAGGTGATCGTTGATTGGTTTGGATTTATTACATTTCATACTTAGAGAATAATCTGCATTTCTTTAAGAACAATCTTTCTCCAATATAAAGATGAAAAAGAAAAAGTTGAATCTTACTAAGGAGAAAATTTCTTTCGGAACAGATGGATGGAGAGGGATATTAGGAGTTGATTTCACATTGGAAAGATTACTTAAAGTAGCTGCTGCTTCTGCCCAAGAGCTTGCGTATGTGAAGGCGAAAAAAAATAATAAAATAATTATTGGTTTTGATCGTCGTTTTCTTGCAGAGGAGATGGCTGAGGCAGTTGCATCTGCAGTTAGAGGAGTAGGTTTAGTACCTTTGTTGGCATCTTCCGCGCTGCCAACTCCCTCTTGTAGCTGGGGAATAGTTGAAGAAAATGCACTTGGTGCACTCGTAATCACAGCAAGTCATAACCCTTGTGAATGGTTGGGTTTGAAAATTAAAGGTCCTTTTGGAGGTTCAGTTGATAGTTCTTTCACCGATTCCGTTCAAAAAAGATTAGATGCTGGAGGAATATCAATTCCAATTGAAGACGTAACAGAGAGAATTGATTTTAGAAAACAACATCTTTTAGGTATTCGAAAAAAATTTGACATGCCTTTAATTTCTAATGGTTTAAGGAAGTTAGGTGTGAAAATATTTGTCGATCCAATGCATGGATCTGCTGCGGGCTGTATGTCTGAATTATTTGGCTCTTATAGTGATGAGCTTATTTACGAAATAAGAACTAAAAGAGACCCTTGTTTTGGAGGTAACCCTCCAGAACCTATGAAGGCTTATCTATCGCAATTAATAGAAAAGGTTCAGGATTCATCCAAAGCAGGTCAGTTATCAATGGGCTTGGTTTTTGATGGAGATGGAGATCGAATTGCGGCAATTGATGAAAAAGGTAGATTTTGCAATACACAGTTATTAATGCCTGTCCTTATAGATCATTTAGCACGAGTTAGAAACATGGCAGGTTGCGTTGTTAAAACTGTAAGTGGTTCGGACTTAATGCGATTGGTTGCAGAGGATGTTGGGAGAGTAGTACTCGAAAAGCCAGTTGGCTTTAAATATATTGCTGAAGAAATGCTTTCAAGTGAAGTTCTCATAGGAGGAGAGGAGTCAGGGGGAGTTGGATTTGGTCATCACTTGCCAGAACGTGATGCTTTGTTTACCGCTTTGCTTCTTATGGAATCAATAGTTGCTGATAATAAATGTTTAGGTGAGAAAATAGATTCACTGCATGGCCGTTTTGGTAAGAGTCATTTTGAACGTATTGATTTAACTCTCAAAGACATGGAGATGAGAAGGAACTTGGAAACTGTCTTGAAAAAGAAAACCCCATCTTCAATTGGTCATAAATCAGTCTTAGAGGTTATTTCAACTGATGGAATAAAACTTATACTTGATAAGAGCCATTGGCTGATGTTCCGTTTTTCAGGCACAGAGCCTCTTTTAAGAATTTATTGTGAAGCTCCCTCGAGTGCAGAAGTTACTTCAACTTTGTATTATGCAAAGCAGCTTATAGATAATAGTTTTGGATAATCTCCCTCTAGTAATTGCTAGTGGCAATCAAGGTAAAATCAGAGAATTTAAAAAACTTTTGCGAGATTTTCCATTTGATTTATTGACTCAACCTGTTGGATTTGAGATTGAAGAAACAGGTAATACATTTGTTGAAAATGCAAGAATTAAGGCTATTGCTGTTAGTCAAGAAACGGGCAATATGGCTCTTGCTGACGACTCTGGATTAAGTGTTGAGTCTCTTGGAGGCGCACCAGGTATTTATTCTTCTAGGTATGCAAGTTCAGATAAGGAGAGAATTCAAAAACTACTGGCTGAGTTAAAACCTTTCCCAAATAGAAAAGCTAAATTTGAATGTGCATTATGTATTGCTAGTGGAGAAAGAGTGTTGATAGAAGTTTCAGGCTTTTGCGAAGGTCTAATTACATCTTCACCAAAAGGGGAAAATGGCTTTGGTTATGATCCAATTTTTGAAGTTTCTGGATTAGGTGAGACATTTGCTGAAATGGACTATGAAAAAAAGAAGCACATAGGACACAGGGGGAATGCATTTAAATTGCTTAAACCAGAATTGAAAAAGCTATTTACTTAAATAAAAAATTAGTTTTTAGTTTCCAACCCAGCTTCCGTGTAATCCATGGGGAATTGAGATAGGAACTTCAAGAATAGCTTTTTCAGTTAGATCTTTAGAATCCAGGATTATTAAATCAGTTCCAGATCTAATACTATTCCAAACCAATACAACAACCCATCCATTGTCTTCTTCAGATTTTGATTCTTGGGATGGAATAAATATCGGCTCACTTACAAACCCTTTTGGTGCAGCACTCCAGATGATCTCTTCATTGTTAGATAAATCTATTTTTTTTATAGATTGCAGTGGTCCATTTCCTTCTTTTTCTTCTGCAGTTGCCATCCAACTGAAGCGTGCCTTTAGTCCTTCGAAATGAGGATTAACCATTGCAAATTCACAACATTGATTGCTTAGGGTTGAGCAGGTAAATGTATTTTTTGTTGGATTAATTTCACTTCTTTTCAAAATACCTGCTGGTAGAAGATCAAAATCGATTTCTCTGAAGTTATCTTCGGGTCCGATACTTGGAAAATCATCATAAAAAATACTTTCAATATTGATTTTTTCACCATCTTCCCAAGCATTGAGATGATGGAAAACAAAACCTTTTGGAGCATTAACTGATTTTGGAGGTTGACCAGCATATTTTCCACAATCCCTTGGAATTAATAAAAATTTTGGAGTCCCGTCAGATTTGGAAGCTAAACATTGTGCAGCTCCTTTTTGTCCAAGAAGGAATGGTAGAGGATTAAAACTTATCGCATTTTGCAGAAATATTGCCCAGTTTGGAGTGATGGCAAAATCATGCAAAAAAGCAAATCCATTAAAAGAATCTTTTCTATCGCTTAAAAGAGAACCCATATTGTCTCCTTCTGTAGAGAATTCCATCAATCTAATTGTGCTTTTAGGACCAGTAGAGACTCCAAAGGTGACCATTCTTTGACTTTTGTGGTGTCCAGAGTCGAATCGAGGATGAGCACTAAATGCTTCTCCTTTTTTCAAAACTCCTTTTAAATTAGATAAACCGTTTGTTTCTAGAGTATTTGGATTGAGTGAATATGGACTAGATGCTTCCCATAAAGCTAATAGTTCATTCCCAAGTTTTATTACGTGAGTATTGGCAATATTTTTGAGCCTTACATCAAAAGCATTAGCCAAGATGCCTCCTTCTTTTTGAGTTCCAAATACACCTCTATATAGAAATTTATGGGATTTTTCCTCTTCTATCCATTCCTTTGTACGAACAAAACGATTAGTCAGGTATATTTTCCCGTTTTCAAATTTAAAAGCAGCTATCATCCCATCTCCATCAAATGGATGGTGGACCCATCTTCCCCCTCTTTCTAGTCTTCCTGGACCATTTCTATAAAAGGTGCCAGATATTTGTTTAGGAATAGATCCTTTTACAAGTTTTAGTTCAGCATGATTCAGTTCTTTTTCAACATTACAATATGCACTTGACCAATCCTCTTTGCTGAAGATTGTTTGCTGTGGTGATGTCTCTCTTTTTAAATAACTAACGACCACTATTTTTCATAGATTGGAATTTGATTTTCGCTTAAACTTTTGATTTTTGCGAGCTCCAGCTCAAAATTATTTATTTCAAGATAGAGCTTTTAACTACCAGCTTGTTCAAGAACTCCTTTGCTGCTAGGAATTTGTCTTGATCTTCTTTGGTCAATTTCAGTAGCCATGCGAAGAGCTCTTGCAAAAGATTTGAAAGTAGCCTCGATTATATGGTGAGTATTATTTCCTGCCAGTTGTGTAATGTGGAGAGTTAAACCACCATTGCTGACAACAGCACCAAAAAATTCTTTAACCAACTCCGTATCGTAAGTTCCCACTTTTTGAGAAGGAATATCTAAATTAAAACTTAAATGTGGCCGACCGGAGCAATCAACCACAACTTGAATAAGAGCTTCATCAAGCGGAGCTAAAAAATGACCAAAGCGTTTTATTCCAACTCGATCACCCAATGCCTTTGATAACGCTTGTCCAATCGCAATTCCAACATCTTCATTAGTGTGATGATCATCTATGTGAGTATCTCCATTTGCTCTTACCTCAATATCGAATAATCCATGACTTGATAATTGTTGGATCATATGGTCTAGAAAACCTATACCTGTACTTGCATTACATTTGCCAGAACCATCAAGATCAATTTGGACAAAAACGTCCGTTTCCTTAGTTATCCGGCTAATCTCTCCTGCTCTAGTTTTCTTCATATTTGATTGGCAAGTTTGAATTGGCCTGAAATTACATTCCATTTATGCAATAACCTGCATCAACATAAACAGTTTGTCCTGATATACCACTCGAAAGATCGCTAAGCAAGAAAGCAGCAGTATTGCCTACCTCTATTTGAGTAACGGTTCTCCTCAGGGGAGCTTTTTCTTCGACGTTATGAATCATGTCCAGAATTCCTCCAATAGCTGAACTGGCGAGAGTTCTTATTGGCCCAGCACTGATGGCATTAACTCGAACTTGATTTTCAGGGCCAAGTTCCTCCGAAAGATATCTAACTGATGCTTCCAAAGCTGCTTTAGCAACTCCCATTACGTTGTAATTGGGAATTGCCCTTTCTGCTCCTAAATAAGTCAAGGTGACTACGCCTGCACCTTTGCTGAACAGAGGTTTTGCATATTTACATAGTGGGGCGAGTGAGTAAGCGCTAATTTCTAGGGCTCTTGAGAATCCATCTGAAGAAGTCGCACTATAATTACCAACTAATTCTTCTTTCCCTGCAAAGGCTAAACAGTGAACTAATCCGTCAAGCTGTCCCCATTGATTTTTAATGGTTTCAAAAACTTCTTCAATTTGAGAGGAGTTTTGAACATTAAGTGGTAAGAACAAGCTTGGATTTAAAGGAGAAGTAAGTTCTTTTACTTTTGCTTCAAATCTACCTTTTTCATCGGGCAAGTATGTAATTCCTAATTCAGCTCCAGCTGCGCTTAACTGTTGTGCAATGCCCCAGGCAATTGATCTGTTGTTTGCTATCCCTGTAACAAGGATTTTTTTGCCACTAAGATCGAGAAGCATCTTTCGGACTCATTTGGTTAGTATTACTAATTGTCCCCTATTTAGGGCTAAGACTCATAGTTAAATGAATATATAGTTAAAAGTTCTGTAATCCATTAACACCCAAAACTATAAGAATCATGGTTCGAACAGCCTCAACAATGCTTCCATTAGGAACTACACTACCTGATTTTGAGTTAGATGTGGTTTCAGGCTTGAACCTTGCTCCGGATGATTCTCTAAGAGGTCTTAGTCAAATTAGAAGTTTTGATTTAACAAAAAGACCATTGTTTTTGATGGTTATCTGTGCTCATTGCCCTTTTGTTAAACATGTAGAAAGTGGAATCACAACCTTGTTCAATTCTTTTGGTAATGATGTTCAATTTTTGGCTATTTCTAGCAATAGCGTTATCACACATCCGCAAGACTCGCCTGAATTCTTAGCCATTCAAGCTAATAAACTGGGATGGAAGTTTCCATATCTATTTGATTCTGATCAAAAATTAGCAAAAGCGCTGAAAGCCGCATGTACGCCGGATTTTTATATTTTTTGGCCTTCTCTAGATGGACAATCTAAATTGAAATACAGGGGACAAATGGACGGGAGTCGTCCTGGTAATGAAATAGCTGTTTCTGGTGATGATATTCGACTAGCACTTGGATCATTATTAAAGGGAGAAGATATTTCAGCTAATCAAAAACCTTCTATTGGTTGCAACATTAAATGGCATCCTGGTATGGAGCCCGAGTGGTTTGGATGAATTAATCAATGTCTTTTTAATTTTTTATCGATGCAATTTAATTTAAATAGTTATGAAAATACCTCCTTTTAGCCTTGAAGCTCAAATTTCTGAAATAGGAGAGGAGATTGAAGAAGCTTTAATTAAAGTTTTTAGAAGCGGAAAATATATTGGTGGAGAGGAAGTGGCTTCGTTTGAAAAGGCTTTTGCATTAGCCATAGAAACTTCTTACTCAGTTAGTTGTAATAGTGGAACAGATGCATTAATTCTTGCCTTAAGGTCCCTAAATATTGGTCAAGGTGATGAGGTGATCACCTCATCATTTAGTTTTTTTGCTACTGCAGAAGCAATTACCAGTGTTGGCGCTAAGCCGGTTTTTGTAGATATTGATCCTGAAAACTTTCTTATGGATCTGGCCTTAATAGAAAAAGCAATAACTTCTAGAACAAAAGCTATTTTGCCTGTCCATTTGTTTGGTCATCCACTAGATATGGATAAAATCATGAAAATTGCAGAAGAAAATAATCTAAAGGTTATAGAAGATTGTGCTCAAGCGGCTGGCGCTCATTGGCGAGGTAAACCCTTGGGAAGTTATGGGGATGTAGGTTGTTTTAGTTTTTTCCCTACTAAAAACTTAGGAGCAGCCGGAGATGGAGGAGCTATAGCCACGAATAATTTTGATCTGGCAAAAGTAATTAGGGAATTGTCTATTCATGGAATGCCAAAGAGATATTTTCATACAAATATTGGATATAATAGTAGGCTTGATTCATTACAAGCTGCAATCTTAAATGTTAAATTAAATAGATTAAATAAATGGATAGAGAAAAGAAAAGCAATAGCAATTAATTATATAAATGAGCTATCCATGATAGAAGGAATTAAATTACCATCTAATACTTTTATCAATAAATCTGGTCATTCTTGGAATCAATTTGTAATAAGAATAATGGACGATTCTTTTATTAAAAATATAAAATCCACCTCAGAGAATATTTCTCATCATTCAAATAGAGATCTATTTAGAACTGAACTTCATAGACTTGGAGTTAATACAATTATTTATTACCCAATACCTATACATCTTCAACCAGCATATAAAGACTTAAGGTATAAAGAAGGATCTCTTCCTGTCACTGAGAAAGTATGTAGACAGGTGATTAGTTTACCTATTTTCCCCGAATTGAACTCTATTCAGCAATCATATGTTATTGATAAAATAAAGGAAATATTTAGCAAATAATTTAATTAATACTCGAATATAATTCTTTGAAGATTGATGTTTGATTTTTATGGATTATAATAGGGCTTGGATAGCCTTTTCTCTCCGCAGGAATTATTTCACCGGAAAGTAAATTAGGCGTTGAGACATGAGTTAGTTCTGGGACCCACTTCCTGATATAATTGCCATTTTCGTCGAATTTAGAAGCTTGTCTAAAAGGGTTAAATATTCTCATAGGCTTTGGATCCATTCCACTGCTAGCGCTCCATTGCCAACCTCCATTATTTGATGCTAAGTCACCATCAACTAAGCTTTTCATAAAGAAAAGTTCTCCCCATCTCCAATCAATTAAAAGGTCTTTTACTAGAAAAGAGGCAACAATCATTCTGCATCGATTATGCATCCACCCAGAATTCTTAAGTTGTCTCATCGCAGCATCAATTATTGGGATACCAGTTAATCCGTTTTCCCAGGCTTTAAACCAATCATGTTTATTTTGCCATGGAAACTTTAACCATTTTTCTCTATATGGACCTTTCTCTAGTTCTGGAAAATTAATGAGAGCATTTTGATAAAACTCTCTCCAAGCAAGTTCCTTTATCCATGTATCAATAGAATTTATTTGGTATTGATTATTCGCAATATTTTTTGATTTTTGAGCCCCATTCCAAACTGCCCTACAACTTATTGTACCTAAACTTAAAGCCGCACTTAGATTAGAAGTTGATTCTAAAGATGGAATATCCCTTGCTTGCTTATATGAATTTATACATCCTGAATTTATGAAAAAGTTTAATTGATTTACTGACTCTGATTCTCCTGGTTTGCAAGGACATAGATTAGTATTTTTAAATCTATTTGAAGTTAGTAAATCATTAAGAAGTTTACTTTCTCTGGAAATACAATAGTTTAAATCAGATTTCTTAATTGATAATAACTCTTTTTCGTTAAGACCTATAATTTTTTCAGGGGTTATAGATATTTGTATTGAATTATTTGTTGATATATTGCTCTTATTAATTATATAAATCCATTTACGATAAAAAGGTCCATATACTTTGTAAGGTTCATTATTGTTTGTCTTGATGTCACTTGGATTAACAAGTAATTGATCTAAAAATGTATATATTTTTATTTTTTCTTTTAAAAGATGTTCAGTAATTAATCTGTCTCTATTGATTTCGTAAGGTTCAATATTTTCGTTCCAGTAAATACATTCAGCTTTAATTAATTCTGCTAATTTAGGAATTAATTTAATAGGGTCTCCATTTAATATTAATAAACGACTTCCTCTTCTCTCCCAAGTCTTTTTTAGTTCTAAAAGACTTTCAGCTAAAAACCAATTTTTTGCCTCAGATGTTGTTTTATTTAG
>QCHZ01000010.1 GCA_003216955.1 Prochlorococcus sp. AG-402-I21
CAGAGAGAATGGCTAGCAGAATCCTAGGGATGGGTGATGTTTTAACTCTCGTTGAAAAAGCACAGAAAGAAGTTGAAATTGCTGATGCGGAAATCATGCAAAAGAAGCTTCAAGAAGCAACTTTTGATTTTTCGGATTTTGTAAAACAGATGAGAATGATAAAGAGAATGGGGTCATTAGGGGGGTTACTAAAAATGATTCCTGGGATGAATAAAATTGATGACGGAATGATTAAAAGTGGAGAAGATCAACTTAAAAAAATTGAGGCAATGATTGGTTCAATGTCAGTAGAGGAAAGGAATAAGCCTGAATTATTGGCAGCACAACCATCAAGACGTCGCAGAGTTGCAAGTGGCAGTGGACATCAGCCAGCAGATGTTGATAAGGTTCTCGCTGATTTCCAGAGGATGCGGGGTTTGATGAAGCAGATGTCTACTGGAGGAGGACTTCCTGGAATGGATGGAGGACTTCCTGGCATGGGAGGACTCTCTGGCATGCCCTCACCAGGTGCTAATCCATATCAGTCAAGAAAAGGAAGAGGGGGTCCAGGTTCTGCACCCCGAAGACAGCGCCCAGTTAAGAAAAAGAAAGGTTTTGGTGATCTTTAGAGATATCAAAAGGCTAAATTAATCTTCTGTGGAGTATTATTAAAGTGAAGAACTTTTGAGTTCAATCCACTTACAAATAAATCGAAGATGATCAAGCTCCGCCTTAAGCGGTTTGGTAAAAAGCGTGAATCCAGTTTTCGTCTAGTTGCCTGTAATAGCACTTCAAGGCGAGATGGTCGCCCCCTACAAGAACTAGGCTTTTACAATCCAAGAACCAAAGAAACTAGGTTAGATACAGAGGCTTTGAGAACTCGACTAGGACAAGGTGCTCAGCCTACTGATGCAGTTAGAACTTTATTAGAAAAAGGAGGACTCCTTGAAAAGAAAGTTCGACCTGCTCAAGTTCTAGGTAAGCAAAAACAAGAAAAAGAAAGATTAGCAAAGAAAAATGATGCACCTGCATCAGAAACTTCTGAATAAGAAGTTTTGATGAATATCAAGAATTTCAATAAAATCTATGTCTGAAGCAACCACTGAAGGTCGCTTTTGTATAGATCTGCCTGATCCCGATGCTGCTACTGCTTTGTCAGGTACTGGTCAGTCAACACTGCACAGATTGGAAACCCTTACTGGTGCTGCTTTTTCATTGAGGGGATTGCAACTCGAAATAAAAGGAAATTCTAATCAATTAGAGAGAGCTGCAGCAATTGTTGAATTAGTTAGACCAATTTGGGAAGAAGGACAAATTGTCTCTGCCGTAGATTTACATGCTGCGGCTAAAGCATTGGATAAGGGGAAAAAAAATGATCACGCCAAATCAACAAGTAAAGTTTTAGCAAGAAGTCAAAGAGGAAATCTTTTAAGACCAAGAACAATTAGGCAAAAATCCTATGTAGAGGCTATGGAAAAAAGTGATCTTACTTTTGCTTTAGGCCCAGCAGGAACAGGAAAAACATTCTTAGCAACTCTGTTAGCAGTGCGAATGCTTACTGAGAGAAAAATTGAGAAGATTATTTTGACAAGACCTGCAGTTGAGGCTGGAGAAAGATTGGGCTTTTTGCCTGGAGACTTACAGCAAAAGGTAGATCCTTATCTGAGACCTTTATATGATTCTCTTCACTCTTTACTTGGACAAGAAAAAACTAATTTACTTATTGAAAAAAACGTTATTGAAGTTGCTCCTTTGGCATACATGCGCGGCAGAACTTTAGAAGAATCTTTCGTGATACTTGATGAAGCTCAAAATACTACTCAAGCACAAATGAGAATGGTTCTTACCAGATTAGGTGAAAGATCAAGAATGGTGGTAACTGGCGATGTAACCCAAGTAGACTTGCCATTCGGACAAATGAGTGGACTTATTGAAGCAGCAGATTTGCTTGAAAAGGTTGATGGGATTTCAGTTTGCAGACTTACTTCAGCAGATGTAGTAAGACATCCACTTGTACAAAGCGTTGTTGATGCTTATGCAGAACTTGATAAAAAAATACGATAGGGTGATCCGCATTCACATTTGTGAAGACTTATTTTTTTTGTGTCAAAATAAGTATTAATAATTATCTGGTGCGTTATGCCAGCAAACAGCAATTTTCAACAAGCTATTCGTGAAGCACAATCAAGTGCACTTATTGGCCCAAATGTAGTTAATAAAGCTTTGCCTTATGTAGGTGGAGGAATGGCATTAACTGGATTAGGTGTTTTAGGTGGACTTTCTTTACAAGCAACTAACAATCCTCTATTTGGCCCGCTATTTATAGGTGCATTTATTGCAGAAATAGTTCTATTTTTTATGGCAAGCAGCGCTGCCAACAACGCAAATAATTCTAAAGCGCTTCCACTTTTGACAGGATTCAGCTTGTTAACTGGCTTTACATTAAGTGGGATTGTTGGATTGGCAATTCAAGTTGCAGGCATGGGAGCCATAGGAACAGCTGTATTCGCTACTGGAATTACTTTCGTTATTGCATCTTCTGTTGGAAGAAAAATGAGTGATAACGTTGGTCAAGCTTTGCAAGGAGCAGTTGGTCTTGGATTGCTTGGTCTTATTATTGCAATGGTTTTTCAGTTTATTGGTGGTTTATTTGCTCCAGGGATGTTTGGAGGCAGTGGATTTGAATTAATGATTGCTGGCTTTGGAACTGTACTTTTTGTTGCTATGTCTTTTGTAGATTTCTATACAATGCCAAGAAGGTACAACGATGAACAGTATTTAGCAGGAGCATTGGGAATGTACTTAACTTATATAAATTTATTTGTTTTTGTTCTTCGTCTGATCATTGCTCTACAAGGGGGTGGTAGAAGAGATTGAGAATGATAAATTAAATATAAAAAGAGAGCCGAAAGGCTCTTTTTTTATGTTGCAACTTCATAAATACTTTCTGATATTGCATTGATTTGTTCATCGTTATAACCCCATCTATTCAGAAACTTCAAGTCATTTCCATTCCCTTTTGTTGCTTCAAGTAAAACATCTAAACGTTTTTTGACCTCAGTTGAATCTAATAGTTTAAGTAATTCAATACACCGAATTTTTATTCTCTCTGATTGGATTTCCTGAGGATCTTTATTATTTCGATGTGTAATTATCATTGCTGAACTCATAGCAAGATTCTTGACGGTTAGGTCCACAACAAATTCTCCAGAACTTCTTAATTGAAAAATTAATGCATCAGGAAATCTATCCATTAAAGGGCAATCTATTGAGAGACTTACAGCAAAAAATCCTCTTGCACCCTCTACAGTTTGAATAAGCTCGCCAATTCGATCAGAAATAACTTCGTCACTTATTTCATCATTTTCCCAACTTTTGCACCAAATCATTGATGCTTGCATAGCCTCTTTAAAAGTTGGTTTCTGTTCATTCATGGTTTTATTGCTCTTTTAGAGTAAGGCTATAGATAATCGCAGAGAATGAGAATGTCTTTGGGAAATTTAAATCAAGAGGATTTTAAGTCAGGATTTATTGCATTAATCGGTAGACCCAATGTTGGTAAATCAACTTTCATAAACAAATTTATTGGTCAGAAAATATCAATTACATCGCCCATCGCTCAAACTACTCGAAATCGATTAAAAGTAATACTTACTAATAAAAAGTCTCAAATTATTTTTGTTGATACTCCTGGTATTCACAAACCCCATCATTTATTAGGTGAAAGACTTGTTCAGAGTGCGAAGAGATCTATTGGAGAGGTGGATGCAGTTTTAGTTATTTTTGAAGCCAATCATTCTCCAGGAAGAGGTGATGCATTTATTTTAAATTTGATTAGAAATATACAAATACCAGTGATTGTTGCCTTGAACAAATGGGATCTTGTTCATTTGAGTCAATTTAAAGAAAGAAAGAAAGAATATTTAGATTTTTTTGAGGGTACAAATTGGCCAGTTTTTTGTTGTAGTGCTTTTACAGGAAAGGGATGTAATGAATTGATTAATGAAATAGAAGAAAAACTACCTTTGGGCCCTCAGTTGTATCCAAGTCATATGACTTGTGACCATCCTGAAAAGTTTTTAATGGCTGAATTTATAAGGGAACAAGTGTTAATAAATACTCGCGAAGAGGTCCCTCATAGTGTTGCAGTTTCTATTGATAAAATTGAAGATGTACCTTCGAAAAAAAAATCTAAAGAGAATTCAAGAACAGGAATTCTTGCAACTATTTGTGTTGAGAAAAAAAGCCAGAAAGGAATTTTAATTGGTAAAGGAGGAAGTATGTTGAAGAAAATTGGCCAGGAATCAAGACTACAAATTCAAACTTTAATTAATGGGAATGTATATTTAGAATTGTTTGTTAAAGTTGTTCCTGACTGGAGAAGTAAATCTTCTCGGCTTAATGAGTTTGGTTATGAAGGGAGCTAATCAGTATGAGTAGGATCAGATTCGATGTAGTAAGCCTTTTCCCAGAAGCATTTAAAAATTTTTTTAATCATGGACTTATAAAAAAGGCATTTGAAGAGAAGATTGCATCAATTCATATACATAATCCTCGTGACCATGCAATAGATAATTATCGAAAAGTTGATGATGAACCATATGGCGGAGGCGCTGGAATGGTCTTGAAGCCCGAACCTTATTTTTCGGTATTTGATCAAATCCCAAAGCTCAATAATAAAAGGATACTTTTGATGTCTCCACAAGGTAGAAGAATAGCTCAATCTGATTTTTCTAGATGGTCAAAATCAGATCAACTTATATTGATATGTGGTAGCTATGAGGGGTTTGATGAGAGGATTCGTTCTCTAGCGGATGAAGAAATTTCAATTGGAGACTTTGTCCTTACGGGTGGAGAAATTCCTGCGATAACTCTTATTAATGGAGTAGTACGACTATTGCCTGGAACTTTAGGAAGTGCCGAATCATTAGAAGAAGAAAGCCATAATGAGTTCCTTTTAGAACATCCGCAATACACACGACCCTCAGAATTCAAAGGTATGAAGGTTCCTGATGTCTTACAAAGTGGTAACCATAAATTAATTAAAGAATGGAGGCAGAAGCAAAGAGAAATCAGGACTCAGTCACGTAGACCCGATTTGTTCAAACTTTGGAAGCTCGACCAATTATCATTCGATAAAAGAACTTCATTATTAAAAACTGAAGTGAGCTTACGAATAGGCAACGGTTATGACATGCACAGATTGGTTCCTGGTCGACCTTTAATACTTGGTGGGATTAAGTTAAATCATCCTGAAGGTTTAGGTCTTGATGGACATAGTGATGCAGATGTTCTTACTCATGCAATTATGGATGCAATTTTAGGGGCATTATCTTTGGGTGATATTGGAAAGTACTTCCCTCCAGATGACCCTAAATGGAAGAATGCAGATAGTCTGATTCTTCTTGAACAGGTAATAGAATTAATTGAGAAGAAAGGTTGGCAAATTCAAAATATTGATTCAGTTATTGTTGCTGAAAGGCCAAAATTAAAACCTTATATAGACCTGATGAAGGAGAAAATATCTAAGAAAATAGGAGTTGATATTGATGATGTAGGGGTTAAAGCAACTACAAATGAGAAATTAGGTGCTGAAGGGAGAGAAGAAGGTATATGTTGTCATGCAGTTGTTTTGATGAAAAGAAATGAAAACAAGTAAAAAGAAAAATTTTATTCAAAAAATTTTTCTTTTTGTATTTGTTGGTTTAATTTCTCTTTCTACTATTTTTGGAAATGTGAAAAATATTCAAGCTGAGTCTTTTTTGAAAGTGAATTTTCCAAAGGAATCTATTGTCGAGCACCTTAAGCTTGATGTCCCGAAAAAATTTAAACATGCTTGGTTAAAAGCCGAACAAGGAAGTTGGGAACCATGGTTGTTGAAACAGAATGGGTTTTTAGGACGCCAACTTTTTTGGGATCCTGAACTTGAGGAAGCAACCTTATTGATTGCTTGGGAGTCAAAAGCAGTTTGGAAGAATATTTCTCAGACAGAAATAAATCTTGTCCAGCAGGATTTTGAAAGGATTGCTCGAAAGGAAACAGGTGAGATTAGTGGAAATCCTTTCCCATTGATTTTTGAAGGAGAATTAAATCCAGAGTAAAGATGAATCAATCAATTATTGATTTTCAGAGACCAAGTCGACTAGGTGTGATTGAGGCTATATGGGGGGAGCATAAAACAATAGAGCAAATTTCTGAAATATTGAAAAAATTTCAACTTAAATACGAAACTGCTTTGGTGACAAGACTTTCCAAAGTAAAAGGAGAAAAACTTTTAGTTGAATTTCCTTCTGCAAAATTTCATGAGATAGCTGGTTGTTTAACTATGGGGAAGTTTAAGGAATGTACTTCTTCTGAGGAAGAAGTGATTATTTTGACTGGAGGAACAAGTGATGTAGGGGTGGCGTCAGAAGCAGAAATAGCTTTGAATTTGCACGGAATAAAAACTAAATTATTGATTGATGTTGGTGTCGCAGGCCTTCATAGGCTGCTAGATAGGCTTGAAGAAATAAAATCAGCAAAAGTAGTTATTGCATGTGCCGGCATGGAGGGAGCTTTGCCTACTGTGCTTGCTGGATTAATTCCTCAGCCAATTATTGGACTTCCTGTTTCAGTTGGATATGGCATTAGTGGTGGAGGTAAAACTGCTTTGGAGGGAATGCTTGCAAGTTGTGCTCCAGGATTATTAGTAGTGAATATTGATAATGGTTATGGTGCAGCGATGGCTGCTATTAGAATTTTATTGGCCTAATCCTTATTTGAATTCATTTCTAGAACCTGTTCTAGCCATAATTTCATAGAGTTAGGCAGTAGACCTTTCTCGTAACGGAAGATTGCTTCGGTAATAACGGGAGTGTTTATCCATTGAATAGTCTTTCGCCTCATTAAAACTCTCTTCTTTCTCCCAAGTTGAACTATTAATACAAGGTGCGCAAGGGGGGATTTATAGTCTTAAGATTCTTCGTCATATTTGCTACCAAGCCTTGTTAGTTCATCACTATTGTTGCTCGATTCAACATCGAGGAGACGAGTGACTAATTCTGATAAATCTCTTTGAGCAAGCTCTCCAGAGCTTTCCCATTTCATTGAACGAGGTTCTGGTTGTGAAGAAGCCGACACTTCTATTATGAGTAAATAACTGTCAGAGAATGCTAACTGTTATTTGTATATTTTTTGACCCTTCTTTACGTAAATAAGATGAAAAAAATATAAAGAAATCAGGTTTTTGGTTACTTAGAACACTGAATTTATAAATGTTTAAGATTTGGGTATTGAGTTATTAGCTCTTCTTCTCTCAAAGTGTCTCCTTCTCCGTCAGGTTGCCAGATAATTTCTAAAGCGATTAGGTCATCTGATGATATTGATCCTAAGAGTCTTAATGCTTCTGTGATTTGTTCGTTATTTGCGGACTCTTTTAGTCTTAAATCCTTTTTGTTCGCTACTAAAATTGTAACCGCGATATATTCATTTGTTAAATCTGAATCACCAGGATTGGATTCGATATTTGTTGATGTAGATATTTGCCCTGAATAGTTTGATGTAAGTTCAGCGTTTAATTTACTTCTTTCAGTTATTGAGATTCGATTAAATGTTGATTCTGCAGAGGCAAAAGGAACGGAGCCTGTTTCTATATTTGAATAGACCCATAATTCAGGCTTCCTTAGCAAGGCCAGTGTTGTGTCTTGAAGTACTCTTTGAAGCCCATATGAGGTTGAGGTGTTAGAAGAGGAAGCAAGCTCTCTAAGCTTGACTTGAATCTCTTTTGCACTGGCTAGTAATCCAATTTGAAATTGTATTAAAGAAACTTTGGATGGGTTTGCTGATTGAGAAACTATTGAGTTATTGCTTGAGTTGGTAAAATTTGAAGAGTTTTTAAATGAATTAACAATCACACCAACGATTGACATAAGTATTAAAAACCCAAAAATTCCACCACCACCAAAGCCAAATATTGGCAATAAGAAAGGAAAACCAATACCACCTCCTCTATAGCCACTTCCATAGCCTCGAAAGCTATTGCCTCCATATCCTCCATAATTTTGGCTCCGTGGCGAAGAAGGTGACTGAAAACTACTTCCACCGATGCGTCCTCCACTTGCGGCTGAGGCAGGGTTGGGATTAATAAATAAAAAAGAGGAAATTATTGAAGAAATAACTATAAAAGAAAAAATTCTTTTTCTTTTGAAACAGTTAAAGCGAGTGGATTTGAACACTTATTTGTATTTGAGTTGATTAACTGTAGGAACCTCCACCAACAATTGTCACAACCTCTAAGCAATCGCCATTTTTTATTTTTGTACTTATCCAAACTTTTGGATTAATTATTTCACCATTTAACTCAACTACAACTAATTGAGGTTTGTAACCTAAGTTTTCAAGTAAACCTTCAAGTAGTAATTCTTCGTTAGAGTCAACAAAAGTCTTATTTTCTCCGTTAATTTTTAGTTTCATTTTAGAAAATTGAGAAGCTCTTCAGTTCTTGAGAAGGGATCATTTGAATTAATAATTGCATCTGAAACAGCTATGCGTAGATTATTTAATTTGTTTAATTTGTTGATATTTGATTGATTGATTCCTCCAATAGCAAAAGCTGGTAAGAGAGTCGAACTTAATCCCTTTCTAAGGCAGTCAATCCCAATTGGATGTAGTTGTTTTTTTGTTTCAGAGGGAAATATTGGTCCTATGCCAATATAATCACAGCCTTCCTCTTCGGCATTTTTTATGTCTTCAAGGCAGTGCGTGCTTCGGCCAATAATCTTTTCAGCCCCTAATATCTCTCTCGCGATTTTTGTTGGTATATCTTCTTGTCCTAAATGAATCCCATCGGCGTCAACAGCAAGTGCGATATCGATACGGTCATTGACTATAAACAGTGAATTGTATTTTTTACAAAGAGAGGCTAATCCTTTGGCTTGTGAAATTTGTTCATTATCATTTAAGAATTTCTCTCTGTATTGAACTATTTTTACACCAGCTTTGAGAGCTTGAATAACAATCTCTTCCAGATTATTTCTGTTTTTGGTTATTAAATATATGGAACAATCATTTAATACTTTTCTTTTGTCTCTACCTTCTGTTGTATTGAGAACTTTTATCTCGATCTCATAAGTTTCGTATCTGATTTTGGTGGCTATTTCACAAAGCTTTGGGTCTGTGATTCGAGTAAATTCTTCTATTACTCTTAATGCCTCTTGAACTCTTGATGAATTAGCAATAAATACAGCCTCTGGAGTGGATCTGACCTGTTGTAACGGATGCGAAACTCCCATGGCTGGGTCGTTCGAAATAAGCCTTGCTTTTCGATAAATGTTGTGATGATGAACTCCTAATTGTTGCCTCCAATTTTTGATTTGAATTGAAAAATCACTCCTATTTAGACCAAACCTACACCAATCTTCCATAACTCGTAGCCCCTCTCTAGCGCGATCAAGGTTCGCATCAATTAATTGACTAATACGTTTATCAGATGGAGGGGTGACAGGCATTGATTTCATGTCATCCTTTGTTAGATGATATGTATTTAAATTTTATTGTGGAAAATGATTCTGAGAACAATATGACTGTGCTTATCTGGGGCGTTTTTTTGTTGGGGGGCATAGGTTTATTTGTTGTGTGGGGATTGTCTAACGCTTATCCCACAATTACTTGAATTTAGAAGTTTTGAACAATATTTCTTTTGCCAATATTGCATCTAAACTTATTTGTTTGCTCAGTTCCTCAATGTTCTCAAACTTTTTTTGAAGTCTAATTCTGTGCACAGGTTCAATAATTAATTCATGTCCTAATAGGTCGATTTTTTTGTCTAGAAGGTGAACTTCAACTGCTGAAAGGGAGTTGGGGTCAATAGTAGGCTGAGGACCAATATTCATGACGGCTGAGAAACGTTCTTTTTTGTTTGCGATGGAAGCCCAGGCTGCATAAACCCCTAATGATGGAAGAAATTTCCGCCCATCTATTTTTAAATTTGCTGTTGGCCATCCAATCTTTTTACCTAAACCTCTACCTTTCTCCACCATCCCTTTAAAGGTATAAGGACGTTTCAATAGATCTTTGGCATGTTTTAAATCACCTTCGTTGAGTGCTCGTCTTACTCTGCTACTACTAAGTCGACCATGATTGTCTTCAAGGATAGGGATAATAGAAATTTTTATTCCAAGAGATGCACCTATTTTCTTTAAAGTCGAAGTGTCACCTTCTCTATTTCGTCCAAATCTAAAATTTTCTCCTACTGCTATGTGTTTAGCATGAAGTGTTTTAACTAGAATTTCATCTACAAATTCCTCAGCACTTTTTGAAGCAAGAGTTCTATTAAATGGAACTAAAACTAATTGTTCTATACCCAGTGGCTCGAGCAGGAATGTTTTTTCGTTTGGTAAATCTAATCTTAACCTTGATTCTCCAAAGAGAACCTCACGTGGGTGAGGCCAGAAACTCACAACTGTTGGTACGCCAATTGATTCTTTTGAGATAGCTTTTATTACTTTTTTATGACCTAAGTGAAGACCATCGAAGCTACCTAACGCGAGTGCTGTAGGTCGCTTTGCGTTTTCAGGAGCACAGAGAGGAATCAAGATAAACGTGCAATTTTTATGCTTAGATGGCAAGTTTGGTTTATCGCCTTATTCATTGTGATGGCAGATCAACGCGACTTTCAATTACTTTCTCTAGGAATGAGAAGAATTGGTTGGCTTCGGTTTTGGATTCAAACAATTTTAGGTGTAGTGGTAGTGGGTGTTTTGTTGTTCAACAATGTTGGAAGCAGTTTAGCTAGAAACTCTGAGAGAGCATTGGGTTTAGGACCAGGTTTGTCTCTCACGACATTGGCTTTCATTTTATTGTTATTTAGCCTTTGGCAAGGCTGGTTGATAGTAAAGACTGGGAGAGCGCTTGGTAGTGAGGCGCGCCCAAGCAGAGGTGAAACAAGTCGATTGCTTAAGAGAGGCTTGATTGTTGATTTAGTTGGATTGGTTTTTTCGTCAGTCGGGTATCAATCTTTAGCAGGAGCTTTGTTCGTTCAAGCTTCAATGCAAGCTCCTGGGATTTCAATTGGTGCAGGTATGAGAGCAATGGAAAATTATCCAATTACTTCTTTAGAAATGCTTTCTGTCTTAAGTAATACTCAAGTTTTATTTGCGCACTTAATTGGTCTGATTTTGTCTTTGTGGTTGTTGCAAAGGATTTTTCGGACAAACTAATTTTCATATTAAGTTTGGTAAATCATCTAAATCTCCTCTCCAAAAAAGATCAGGTTGAATAGGAGTTAATGAGGGAGAGCATAAAGCTATTTGAGATACATCACTTGGCCATTCTTTTGGTCCCTCTCCAGCTGATTGAAGATCTTTTACTGCTTCCCCAGCCATCCAAAAATAGGTGTTCCCTCTAGGATCTTCCCTACGAATAAATTGCTCCTCGTATTGCCTGATTGAAAGTCTTGTCCAAACTAAATCCCCCATTTCTTTCTCTTCACAAGGTGGAATATTTAAATTAAGTAGTAAATTGTTCGGCCAATTTTGTTCAATTGCTTTTTCTGCAATATCCAGGGCTAGTTTCCCCGCAAAGCTGAAACTCCTCCATTGAAAACTTGCAATGCTTACTGCAATAGATGGAATTCCATCCAATGTCCCCTCAAGTGCAGCAGCGACAGTACCTGAGCAAAAAATATCCGTACCAAGATTAGGCCCATGATTAATTCCAGAAAGAATTAAATCTGGTTTTTCATCAAGAAGTTCATTGAGTGCGAGTTTTACGCAATCAGCTGGAGTGCCACTACATCCCCACGCTTTAATACCTTCTCCAAATAATTCGTCTGCTTTCTCAGCTCTTATTGGCGAATGTAAAGTTAATCCATGGCCGGTAGCTGATCTTTCTTGATCTGGACAAACAACATAAACTTTATGTCCTCTGCTTGCTGCAGATGTGGCAAGTGTTCTTATCCCTTCAGCAAAAACTCCATCATCATTACTAATTAAAATTCTTAATGGTTTCATTTTTAGCTAATTGTTTTTAGAACTGGTACTGGTTGCCGATTAAACTAGAACTCCAGATTGGAATTCATTGAGTTCAACATTATCCCTAAAACAGCTCATTAATGAGCTTGAGATATTAGAAAACGAGGCTGCAAAAGAGATTGCTGCTTCAGAAAGTTCTGAATCAATAGAAAGATTAAGGTTAGGTTTCCTTGGAAAGAAAGGAAAACTCTCACTTCTATTGGGAGGAATGAAAAATCTTTCTAGCGAGGAAAGACCCTTAATTGGTCAAAGAGCGAACGTTTTAAAAATTCAACTACAAGAATTAATAAAGGAAAAGCTTGAAATTTTAAAAACTCAGGCTTTAAATCAGATATTAATAAAAGAAACTATAGATGTTACAGCACCTGCAACTGGTATTTCTCAAGGACATCGGCACCCGTTAATAACAACTACTGAGCAAATAATTGATCTTTTCTTAGGGCTTGGATACCAAGTTTCAGAGGGACCTGAGATAGAAAATGATTACTACAATTTTGAGGCATTAAATATTCCTCCTGATCATCCAGCCAGAGATATGCAAGATACTTTCTATTTGGGCGGTGAGCATCTTTTAAGGACTCATACTTCACCTGTTCAGATTCGTTGCCTTGAGAGGGAAAAACCTCCGGTTAGAATCGTTTCTCCTGGTCGGGTTTATCGAAGAGATGCAGTTGATGCTACTCATTCGCCAGTGTTCCATCAGGTTGAGGTCTTAGCAATTGATGAAAAGCTTGACTTTAGCCATTTAAGAGGAACGGTAATGGGTTTTTTAAAAGCGTTTTTTGGAGATCTGCCTATTCGTTTTAGAGCTAGTTATTTTCCATTTACTGAGCCATCAGCAGAAGTTGATGTTCAATGGAGAGGCAAATGGCTAGAGGTTATGGGTTGCGGAATGGTAGATCCTGCAGTTCTAGAAGAATTAGGGATTGATCCAGAAAAATATAGTGGATTTGCGGCTGGACTTGGTGTGGAAAGATTTTGTATGGTGCGTCATGGTGTGGATGATATTCGAAAGTTATACACAAGTGATCTCAGATTTTTAGAACAATTTTAAAGTTCAATATTTTTGAATTAAATTTTAATTGTATTAAATAAATTTTATTCACATTTGATTGCTAGGATTGACAAATAGTTTGTGAAGTATGATCGGTGCCCCGAGTTGGACTGATCGTTAATGACGGGAAAGAGCTTGCTGTTGATACAGCAAAAACTTTTCAAAAGAAACTACAAGATTCTGGTTTTGATGTCGTCAGAGTTAGTAGTGCGGGTGGGTTATTAGGTTTTACTAATCCTGATCAATATATGAGTTCACAAGGATACAATTCATGTATTCCAGATGACTTTGATTCTTCAATTATTTTTGCCGTTGTTCTGGGAGGGGATGGGACTGTCTTATCTGCAGCAAGACAAACTGCACCATTGGGGATCCCTATACTCACTGTAAATACTGGACATTTAGGGTTTTTGGCTGAGGCGTATCTTTCAGACATAGATAAAATTTTCAAACATTTAGTTGCGAGACAATGGAATATTGAGGAGCGAACAAGCCTTGTAGTAAGTGTTATGAGAGGTGACCAATGTAGATGGGAAGCTCTTTGTCTCAATGAAATGGCATTACATAGAGAACCTATGACAAGTATGTGTCATTTTGAAATTTCTGTTGGTCGACATGCGCCCGTAGATATTTCTGCAGATGGTGTAATTCTTTCTACTCCTACTGGATCAACTGCTTATTCACTCAGTGCTGGGGGACCAGTAATTACTCCTGACTGTCCAGTTTTGCAGCTTACCCCTGTTTCTCCTCATTCATTGGCATCAAGAGCTCTTGTCTTTAGCAATGAAGAGCCAGTAACAGTTTTCCCTGCCACACCTGAAAGATTAATGATGGTAGTAGATGGTAGTGCAGGCTGTTATGTATGGCCTGAGGATAGAGTTTTAATTCGAAAAAGTGATCATCCAGTTAAGTTCATTAGACTTTCAGATCATGAGTTCTTTCAAGTCCTTAGAAATAAATTAGGATGGGGACTCCCCCACGTTGCGAAACCTGACAAAACATAAAAATTATTGAATTTCACCTTTCAAAATAAAAACAGGATTTAAAGGAGATAATCTTATATCTTCTCCAATACTTACGCCCCTATAGGATTGATGTTGACTAATAGATAACTTGTCTACTTTTGGCCTTAAAATCGACTCTAGTTTTGAGATGGATTTTAATGATATTAGTGGTATTACTATTATACAAGGACTATTTATTAGCTTCAATACTTCTTCAACAATTAAATGAGAGTTTGATCCACCACCTCCAATAATAACTCTGTCTGGATGTAAAAGACTAGGTGTTATTTTTTTTTCTTTGAATATATTTAATACTTCATCTTCAATTATCAATGATGGAATAACACCAGTTCTTTTTGAGTTCTCTTTAATTATGCTTTTACTTCCTATCCTTTTATCAATGGATACTAATTTCAGATTTGGAGATATTCTTAATGCTTCTAAACCTATACTTCCAACGCCACTACCTATATCCCAAATTATTCCCTGCTTGGGGAGATTAAGCTCGGCAAGCAGTTGAACTCTAACTTCTCTTTTTGTCATTAACCCAGGGCAGTCTGGATTTTGAAGAAAAACCGAATCGTCAATGCCAAATAGAGGTAAATCTTTTGATTTTATAAGCTGATCTCCTTTTTCAAAAAGAATAACAAGATGCAATGGATCTATATCTGATGGAAAATCCTCAATTGAATTGATTTGTATGATTCTTTCATTTTGATATCCAAGTCTTTCAAAAGTCCAAAAATCATATTTTCCCTCAAGCCGCAGTGAATAAAGTAATTGATAAACTTCTTTAGCACCTCCTCTGTTTGAGTCAGTTAAAACCACAAGTGAAGAAGGAAGCTTTTTAATTGCGTTTTCAAATGGAAGCGGATCTCTTCCATGAAGACTGATCCATTGTGTATTTTGCCAAGGTTTGCCAAGTCTAGAAAAAGCCAGTTGGAATGAAGTAGCAGCAGGCTCAAAATAAAGTTCTGATAAAGGAAAATTTTGAATTAATAATCTACCAATTCCAAACCAAAGAGGATCACCGCCAGAAAAAATAATTGTTTTTTTCTCTCCTTTTTTTAATTGATCTATAAAGCCATTTAGTCTGTCAGTCGCTATAAATTCAAACTTATGATTTTCTATATTTTTGTCCTTTAGCCAAGTTTTAAATGAATCTAATATTCTTTGTGGACCGGAAATTCTTTCAGCTTTAAAAATTATTTTTTTTTTAGCTTCAAAAAAACTTTCAACACTCGAAGTATCAATTCCTATTACGTGTATCTGCTTTGACTCATTAGGCATGGTTTAAATAAATGGACGTAGAAAAATTTCTTTTTTATAGCTTTACTATTTTTTCGATGAAAATCAACTAAAACTTCAATAGTTAGTTTGAAAGTTTTGTGAATCTTAAAAAAAATGAAGCAGTGGAACACTTAACTAGAAGATCCCGTCTGCATGAAATTTTGATAGCTCTGATTAAGCAACAAAAAGATTTAGAATTAATGGACGATGGTGTTCAAGTCTTTGAAAAACCTATTAATCATTTAGAAAAATATGATCCTTCCAAAATAGTTGAACGTAATCAACGTATCATTAAGAAATACCAGTCACTCGTTCGCTCAGCAATAGCATTAGATGCACTACTTGAATCAGAAGATTACGATATTAATGATGGAAGGATTTCGTAATTTATTTCGTCTAACAATTTCATGTGTTTTAATTTTCTGTTGTTGTTTTTTTTCTAACGCAAATAAATGTTATGCAGATTCAAAAGTCACTGTAATTGATCAGAGAAAAGAAATTAAAAGAAGTCTAGAGAGCCTTAAAGATTTGGATTATCAAACTTGGCAAATCATTGTCTATCCAAGTTCAAATGAGTCCAAGAATTTGATTTTAAGAATCGTTGGCTATCCAGGCTCATTGAGGATTGATCACCCAACTGACTTGGTAGTTAAGTCAGGGAGAAAAACTTGGAATCTAAAAGATATAACGAAAAACAGTAAAATCAAAGTTGAATCTTTGAATGACTCTGCTGCAGAATTTGCCCTAAGCTCTTTGATACCTGAGTTGGATAAAAATAGACCTTTGAGACTCAGCCTGCCGGGATTGATAAATGATTTACCAATTCCGCCATACTTAGTAAGTGAGTGGAGATCATTGGCCAAATAATAATGATTAATTTGCCTTTGGGTCAAAAAATATGGGTGCCATGGATGAGACGTTCTATCCAACTGGCTTTGTTGGCAGAAGGAAGTACAAGCCCTAATCCACTTGTTGGATCAATTATTTTGGATTCGAGTGGAAGTCTTGTTGGAGAAGGATTTCATTCAGGAGCTGGGAATCCTCATGCCGAAATAGAAGCACTTGCTCAAGCGGGAAAGAAGTCGGTTGATGGAACAATAGTTGTGACTTTAGAGCCCTGTTGTCATCAGGGCTTAACACCTCCCTGTACAGAAGCAATTATAAAAGCAGGCTTAAAAAGAGTTGTTGTTGGGATGGTCGATCCTGATCCAAGAGTTTCAGGTAATGGAATTTCAAGACTGAAAGACTCAGGACTTGAAGTAATAGAGGGGGTTTTGAGTCAAGAATGTGAAGCAATTAATCGCGAATTTAGTTTTCGAGTTCGTCATGGACGTCCTTGGGGAATCCTTAAATGGGCAATGAGTTTAGATGGGAGATTAGGGTTGCCCAATGGTCAAAGTAAGTGGATTACAGATCTCCCTGCGAGGAATTCTGTTCATCAAATTAGATCTAAGTGTGATGCTGTAATAGTTGGAGGAGGAACAGTTCGTTGCGACAATCCTCTTTTGACTTCAAGGGGAAAATCAGATATTGAACCTTTAAGGGTCATTTTCTCAAGGTCATTGAATTTACCTAAGGATGCAAAACTTTGGGATACAAAAATAGCGAGAACAATAATTGCCTATGGACCAGAGGCGAATGAATCTTTCTTTTCTGATTTGCCAGATGGTCTAGAGAAATTGAGATTAAATACGAATGATCCTTCTGAATTGCTAGGTTCACTTGCTAAAAAAGGCTGCAATAAAATTCTCTGGGAATGTGGCCCCCATTTAGCTACAAGTGCAATCGAAGCAAATTGTGTTCAGGAATTAGTAGTTTTTATCTCACCAAAACTCTTAGGAGGAAAGTCTTCAATGAGCCCTCTGAACAGTTTTGGATTTGAATCAATAAGTTCGACCTACAAATTGCAACATTCTTTTTTAGAACAAAAAGGAGAAGATCTTTGTTGGAGACTACTTTTTTAGGGGGTTAATTTTTTAGCATTAGATATTCGTTCGGATCTCCCTCCAGTTAAACAAGTCGATTTGGGAAGAAAAATGTTTAACTTGGTAACAACCCAAATCATTGCTAATGCCAATACGACAGGACGAAAATCAGCCAAATAGACGTTTTGGAATAATTAATTTAATTCTTATAGGCTTTGGAGCGCTTCTTCTTTTTAGCAGCTTTTTCCCAAGCCAAAATACACAAGTTCCGAGAGTTCCTTATTCGCTCTTTATCAATCAAGTAGATGATGGAGAAGTTAAACGTGCATACATAACCCAAGATCAGATTAGATATGAACTTTCTACAGTACAAGAAGGTGCTCCATCAGTTCTCGCAACAACTCCAATTTTTGATATGGAGTTACCTCAAAGACTAGAGAAAAAAGGTGTTGAGTTCGCAGCTGCTCCTCCAAAGAAACCCAACATATTCACTACAATCCTTAGTTGGGTTGTACCACCTCTGATATTTATTTTGGTCTTACAGTTTTTTGCTCGTAGAAGCATGGGAGGGGGTGGAGCGCAAGGAGCACTAAGTTTCACTAAAAGCAAAGCAAAGGTATATGTTCCTGACGACGAATCAAAGGTTACCTTTGATGACGTAGCTGGAGTGGATGAAGCAAAAGATGAATTAACTGAAATAGTTGATTTTCTTAAAAAGCCTCAAAGGTATACAGATATTGGGGCAAGGATTCCAAAAGGAGTTTTACTAGTAGGACCTCCTGGAACTGGAAAAACTCTATTATCTAAAGCAGTGGCAGGAGAGGCAGAAGTGCCTTTCTTCATTATTTCAGGCTCTGAGTTTGTTGAATTATTTGTTGGTGCTGGAGCTGCAAGAGTTAGAGATTTATTCGAACAAGCTAAGAAAAAAGCTCCTTGTATAATCTTTATAGACGAGCTTGATGCGATAGGTAAAAGTAGATCAGGTTCGATGGGTGTTGTTGGTGGAAATGATGAGAGAGAGCAGACACTTAACCAACTTCTTACGGAAATGGATGGTTTTGCTTCAACTGACAAACCAGTCATTGTTCTAGCCGCTACTAATCAGCCTGAAGTTTTAGATGCTGCTTTATTACGACCAGGCAGATTTGACAGACAGGTCCTTGTTGATAGACCCGATTTATCTGGTAGAAAAACAATTTTGGAAATTTATACAAAGAAAGTAAAGCTTTCTAATGAAATAGACTTAGATCGAATAGCTCAGGCAACTAGTGGCTTTGCTGGAGCCGACTTGGCTAACATGGTTAACGAAGCAGCTCTTCTCGCTGCCCGTGGCAAAAGGACATCAGTTGAACAACAAGACCTCAATGAAGCAATTGAAAGAGTAGTTGCTGGATTAGAGAAAAAAAGTAGAGTTTTGCAAGACGATGAGAAAAAGATTGTTGCTTATCACGAAGTTGGTCATGCAATAGTTGGTCACCTAATGCCAGGAGGAAGCAAAGTCGCAAAAATATCGATAGTGCCAAGAGGAATGAGTGCGCTTGGATATACCCTTCAATTACCCACTGAGGAGAGATTCTTAAATTCAAAAGAAGATTTACAAGGGCAAATAGCTACTCTTCTAGGTGGTAGATCGGCAGAAGAGATCATCTTTGGGAAAATCACTACTGGTGCTTCAAACGATCTACAAAGAGCTACTGATCTGGCTGAGCAAATGGTTGGCACATATGGTATGAGTGATATTTTGGGACCTTTGGCATATGACAAGCAGGGAGGGGGTCAATTCCTAGGTGGTAATAACAACCCAAGAAGAGAGCTTAGTGATGCAACTGCTCAGGCCATAGACAAAGAAGTTAGAAGTTTGGTAGATGATGCGCATGAAAGTGCCTTAAACATTCTTAAGAATAATCTTTCATTATTGGAAGATATCTCTCAAAAGATCCTCGAGAAGGAAGTAATAGAGGGAGATGAGCTTAAAGAAATGCTTTCTAATAGCGTAATGCCAGAAAAAGTTTTAAATTAAATTACTTGACTTTTATATCCTTTATCTCCGATAAAGGATATTTGAGGCTTATTTATGGCTTCAGCGTTTACAAGCTTAGCTTCCAAATTAACGACTTTCAGTCAAAAGAACTTTCTCTCTTCATCTGATTTAAATAGTGATCAGATTTTTTCTCTACTTGAATTAGCTAAAGAGCTAAAAAAAGGTAATAGGAGAATAGACCTTGGGAATAGAGTCCTCGGATTGATTTTTAAAAAAGCTTCTACCAGAACAAGAGTCAGTTTTCAAGTTGCAATGGCAAGACTGGGAGGTCAAACTGTTGATTTGAACCCTCAAATCACTCAACTTGGAAGGGGCGAACCGATAAAAGACACAGCAAGGGTTTTGAGTCGATATTGTGATGTACTTGCAATTCGGACTTTTTCTCAGCAAGAACTAGAAGCATATGCACAGTGGTCTACTATTCCTGTTATTAATGCTCTTACGGATCTAGAACATCCTTGTCAGGCGCTCGCTGATTATTTAACAATTCAGGAGAAATTTGGACAGCTTGAGGGAGTAAATCTTTCTTACATTGGTGATGGTAATAATGTTGCCAACTCATTGATGATTTGCGGAGCAATGTTGGGTGTAAATGTGAAAATTTGCTCACCATTAGGGTTTGAACCAGATGCTCAAATCGTAGAGAAGGCGAGATCGCTATCGGAATTTGGTTCAAAAATATCCATTTCTAACGATCCTTTTGTGGCTGTCAAAGGAGCTCAAGTAATTTATACAGATGTTTGGGCTTCTATGGGGCAAGAGGAAGAGCATTTAAAGAGGAAAGAAATTTTTGAGAAGTTTAAAGTTGATAAAAAATTAATAGAGCTTGCAGATGAGGAAGTAATTATTTTGCATTGTTTGCCTGCTCATAGAGGAGAAGAAATCACAGAAGATGCTCTAGAGAGTCAAAGTAGACATATATTTGATCAAGCGGAGAACAGACTTCATGTCCAGCAAGCCTTGCTTGCCGTCCAGCTTGGGGGGCTTTAGGGTTGCGAAATTGAGATATTTTAGGTACATATGTATTGGAGGACATATGTACTTAATCTATTCGAATGCCAGAAGAAGCCTTAACTACAGCACAGCAAGAACTCTATGATTGGCTTGTAGATTTTATTGGTGATCATCATCACAGCCCTTCAATTAGGCAGATGATGCAAGCTATGGGCCTTAGGTCTCCGGCACCGATCCAAAGTCGTCTAAGACATTTACAGCAAAAAGGTTGGATAAAATGGCAAGAGGGTCAGGCAAGGACCTTGCAATTGATAGAGGAGAATATTTCTGGTGTTCCTGTGTTGGGGGCAATAGCGGCAGGAGGATTAGTTGAAACTTTTGATGATGTACAAGAAACTCTAGATTTAAACTCAGTTCTTCAATTAAAAGGACTGTTTGCTTTAACTGTGAATGGAGATTCAATGATTGACTCTTATATTGCTGACGGTGATATGGTCTTAATGGAGCCTGTTAATGACCCTTCTCGTTTGAGAAACGGAACTATTGTTAGTGCAATGGTCCCTGGATTGGGAACTACTTTGAAACATTTTTTTCGTAATGGAAGTTTAGTTCGTTTAGAAGCCGCTAATACATTTTATGAACCTATAGAAATTGATGCTGAACAAGTACATGTTCAGGGAAAGTTAGCGGCTGTGTGGAGAAAAACTTAACTCTATTTTTAAAATTAATTAAAACTATTAATTAATTGTTGACTTCCAAGAATTGAATAAAGATTTTCTATTTTTATCTTCGTTATAAACCAAGCTATCAGCGGCAGTAAATGGGCTTTCAGTTGCTAATAAGGGCTTTCTTATTAGCAATCCCAATCCTTTTGCTTCTATATAAATCCCACCTTCCATATGCACTATTTGAAAGGTCCAGTTTTTGTTCCAATATACTGAAAAAGGATTATGCATAAAATCACTATGATTGTAAATCATCTTTTAGTCGTTTTAAAGTCAGCAAAATAAATTAATTAATCCACTTATATCAAAACTTACTTTCAACATAAATAATTGAAATTCGATCCTAGTTATTTAATTTACTTAAAAAATTATGATTATGAGAAAAGCATGTTTTGAAAAATCTCTAGGTAATGAAACTATTGAAACTTTAGGATTCAAAACAATTGATGCTCTTGAGAAGGAACTAGAGGCGTTAACTAAATACGTAGAAGAGCAAACTTTTCTAAGCTATAAAGACTAGATTGACTAGCTGAGATTGATTTCTTTGGTCGAATTGTTTTTTCTTTCGACTTTGAAAAATTGTCTTTACAGTCAATTTTTTTTTGAAGATCGACGAAAAAATAATATGATTTTTGGGACCTTTGGCAGGGGTTTTTCCACTTTTCCACAAAATTCATGTTTTGAAAAAAATCTCAATAGGGTTCATGTCAATTGAATAAGTGGATTAATTACAAATGACAGATGTCTCCTTAAATCTAAGGTACACCAATGGGTTTGAAGATCTTTGTATCTCTTGATACACAAAAAAGTTCTTGTTAAAATTCGCGGACAAAACTTTTTGTAATATCAGGAAACAGAAAAATGTGGAAAAGTATCATAATGTACAACTATCTCTCTAAAGGGACTTTTTACGTTGAAAAGCGATTAATTGATCCTTTCTTTTGACGACTATCAAAGCAATTTCCAAAGTGAATTTTTGTTATGAATGATTTTTTTTAGACAACTCGTTAAAAAGCAAGTAAATTTTAATGTATTAGAAAATCTTACTGCTTTTAATGAATGAGCCTTTGAACTCTAGAAAAATAAAATCATCTTTTGAAATTAATTGGAAGATTAGGGAAATTTTTTCTGAAGCAGCTTTGTCTAACTTTTGTGATGATATAGATACTGGATACATCGCATCAAGAAAAACTAAAAATTAGGATGATTAATTGTTTACTCTTTTTTTTTATATAGTTTGATTTTTGAGAGCCCAATTCCATGTATCACTAAGACCATCTTTTAATGTGAATTTTGGTTCATAGTTTAAATGCTTCTTTGCTTTTTCTATGGATGGAAGTCTCCTTGTAGGTTCATCATCAGGATAATATTCTGGATAGGGAGTCAATTGATAACTTATATCTCTATTAATTGTTTTGCAAAATAACTTAACTAAATCTATCATTGATATTTCAGGTTTGTCATTGCCAATATTATATGTTTCCCCTCTCTTTCCATGTTGTATAACTTTAGTTATACCTTCAATTGCATCTTTATAATAACAAAAAGTTCTTGTTTGATTACCATCTCCATAAATACTTATTCTTTGTTTTTTTAAAGCTGATTTGATTAGATTTGGTACCATTCTATAATCTGTTTCAATAGACATACCTGGACCATAAATATTAAATGGTCGTATTATATTTGTTTTTAAGTTATGTTTACTAGCGTATACATAGCATAATGTTTCTCCAAGCCTTTTGCTCTCGTCATAACAAGCCCTAGGTCCTTGACATGATACATACCCTTTATAATCCTCTGAAGTAGGGATATTCTCTGAGGAGGGATTTCCATAAATCTCTGAAGATGAAAAAAATATAAATCTTGCATTCCACTCTTTACATTTTTCTAATAGTTTTCTCGTAACAGTCGTACCAATATCAATTGTTTCTAGTGGGAATCTTTTATAGTGTACTGGACTAGCGATGCTTGCTAAATGAATAACAGTATCAAATACTTCAAGCTGATTAAAATCAAAATTGATTAAATTAGATTCTATAAAAGTATACTTTGAATTGCTTTCATTTTGATTTGATTTGTTAGAACATATGAAGTTATCAATACCAGTAATTTTCTCGATAAAGCCAAATTCATTTTTATTTAGGAATTTAGATAAAAGATGACTACCTAGGAATCCATTTGAACCGGTAATTAGAATCGATTTCATTTATCTATTCCAATACTAAGTTCTTGATTTTATATCATGATAGTACTATCTTAAGGTTTATTTCTAATTATTTGATCAATTCTTCTTTACTTAAATTTATTTCTTATGATAGTTGATTTTGAGCTTAACAAGGCTCCTCAGATAATTGATGAACAATTTTAGGAGCAGGTCTTATAAACTTCAGGGTTTTTTCTATTTTCAGAATATCTAAAATGTTTGGTTTAAAGGAGAGGAATACTTAGTAAATAACCAGTTTGGAAAAATATTTATAATTAATTGTTTTTAGTATGTTTTTTCATTTTTATAAAATAATTATATAGCTCACAATTAATTTCAAATTATTTATTTGTATATTCCCAGTTATTTTTATTGAAATTTGCGTTCTTTGCTTTTTTTACAGCTTCATTAAAAAAGTGATAATATTCTTTATATATTTCATTATCATTAAATAAATACTTTTCAGCTTTATTTCTTAAATCTTTCTTTGTACTATCTAATAATGATTTATTGTTAGCATATTTTAAGCACCAATTTATATAATCTTCTGGTGATTTTGCAATTGGTGGATTCTTTACTCCCATTTGACTATAACCTGATGCTACGAGGCTACCTATTTGATTATCAGAAAATGAAATAAATGGTATCCCAAATGCCATTGCTTCATAAAATGTATTCCCACTACCAAAGTAGAAAGGATCAAGCATTATATCACAATTTTTCGTGGTATTTATAAATTCGTCATTTGACATCCTATTCAAGAAAATAGATCTTTCTATTAACAATTTACTTTTCTTTTCCCATCTATTTTGTAAGTCCTTCGTTATATAATCATATTTATCCTTTACAAGAATTAAGTATGAATTTTTAATTTTTTTAAGGATTGACTCTAATATTTCATCATAATCTGGATGTAACTTGAATAATGACTGAGTAAGACCAATATTGAAACTTCCTTCAAAATTAATACCAATTTCGTTAGTTAAGTTCTTCTCGTTAATGCTAGGTTTTGAATAATTGAATGGTAATCGACTAAATCTTATTAAACGCTCTGAATAGCATGAATCTGCTCTATGAGGAACTTTATTAGCCGTTATACAATAATCAATATTTTTAATACCTGTAGTATTAGGATGTCCTAGACTTGTAACTTGAACTAAGGCTAATCTTGATAAAGCGAGAATATATGTATAACTTGACATTCCAATATCAGGATAAAATAATATATCTAGTTGGTCAGATAGTATTTCTTTAGCAGCGATTTTTGGAGAATAAGGTAATAAAACTACTCTTTTAGATAAATTTTTAATTTCTTCTTCAATTTCATCATTGTTATTATTAGGTGGTATATAAATATTAACTTCCATATCTGTTTTTGATAAGTCTAATATTAATTGAATATATAATTTGCCTATAGTATGATTTGTTTTTAGCAATTGCGAACAGATACCAATCTTTAAATTTCTTCTTGTACTTGAATATTTTAAATATCTTTCATGTGAGAAATCTTTGCATATTATGCCCTTGGCTTTTGAAATTGTATCTGCTAGTTCTTCAAGAATTTTTTTGTCATCTGATTTATTATGATAAGCTAAATAAAATAAACTAGAATAGAAACTATGTGGTTTCTGAAATTTCAAATCAATTTTATTTCTTAAATTTTCTATTTCTTTTTTATAAGTATATCTTTCTCTATCTATTTGTTTATTGTCTTTCATGATCGTAGAGAATTTAAGGTTAGAGGTGATAAAATAACAAATATTTTTTGGTTCATATTTTAAAGCTATTGCTAAATGTTTATATGAATCAGTCTCTTTCCCTATTTTTTTTAATAATAAGCCTAAATTGTAATGAGCCTCCGCATAATCTGGCTTAATATCTATTGCTTTCCTTTGAAAAACTAGAGCTTCATCAAATTTACCCAGTGATTTATAAATTATTCCAAGGTTTGAATATGCTTCTACGAAATCTGCTTTGATTTCTATTGCTTTACGGAAACAAGATTCTGCTTCATCTAATTTACCTATGCCTAGTAAAATTGTTCCTAAATTTGAATGTGCTTCTACTAAATTAGGTTTAATTTCTATTGCTTTACGTTGGCATCTTTCTGCTTCATCTTTCTTGCCAATCTCTATAAGAATAATTCCAAGGTTTGAATGTGCTATGGCGTAATCAGGCTTTAATTGAATTGCTTTACGTTGAGATTGTTCTGCCTCACTTGATTTTCCTAGATCTTGCAGAATAACTCCAAGGTTTGAATGTGCTATGGCGTAATCAGGTTTTAATTGAATTGCTTTACGTTGAGATTGTTCAGCTTCATTTAATTTCCCAAGATCTTTCAAAATAACTCCAAGATTTGAATGTGCTAAGGCGTAATCAGGTTTTAATTGAATTGCTTTACGTTGAGATTGTTCAGCTTCATTTAATTTCCCAAGATCTTTCAAAATAGCTCCAAGGTTTGAATGTGCTAAGGCGTAATCAGGTTTTAATTGAATTGCTTTACGTTGAGATTGTTCAGCTTCATTTAATTTCCCAAGATCTTTCAAAATAGCTCCAAGATTTGAATGCGCTAAGGCGTAATCAGGTTTTAATTGAATTGCTTTACGTTGAGATTGTTCAGCTTCAGTTAATTTTCCTAGATCCCCCAAAATAGCTCCAAGATTTGCATGCCCTATCGCGAAATCTGGTTTAAGTTGAATAGCTTTGCGAAGGCATATCTCTGCATTCTCAAGCTTTCCTAAGTCTTTCAATATTGCACCAAAATTTGAAAAGATTCTGTGATCTTTAATTTTTTGATTAATGCAATATTGATAATATTTGGTGGCCTCTACGATATTCCCTTTTTTGTGAAACTCAAATGCTTTATTGATTAGAGCTTCATCTGATAGATCGGGAGTTGTATTGGTTGAATAAGATATATCGTTATTCATTTCTTCCCTGTCAATTATTAAAGGGGATGTTTCTAAATCTATATTTCTCTTATCAAGCTCTTCATTACTAGTGGACACTTTTTTATTTTTATTACACTTATATTACATGTAAAGAGGATTATATGTTGTTTTGTTTCGCAAATCCGTTTGTGATTACTTTCTGACTTTTTATCGATGATTATTTTATTATCATTTTAAATTTATACTTTTTGTATAAATTTAAATAAGTAATCTCTATAAATAGTTAACCTTTTTATTGGCTTTAGCTGAGTTCTTTTGTTGAAAACTTATTTTTAAGAATTAACTTTTACTTAAAGATTACATTTTGTATTAACATTTTGTATTTCTAATTCTTTTATTACTTTATATTTGTTCCCTTAAAAAGATTAAAAAAGATATATTCATTGATTGATATTTAGCCTTAAAGAGATTGATTTTATGAAATATTAATATCAACATAGATGTAGAAGTCTAGTGACCTCTATACCCATAGATAAGCTCCAATGTTTATTTATACCTTTTTTAATTAGATTTAAAAAGGATTCTATAACTATAGCAAGAGGTTCTTTATTTATTTTAACTTCTATTGCAATTCCCTCCTGTGTTGGAAATTCTTTTCTATTCCAGTCTTTGTAAAAACTTAAAGGGATCTTGCCTATGTCATCTAATACTATCATTCCATTTGTACCTAGGATTCCTATCTTTCTACATCTCGGCATCATGTTTCCTATTAAAGTACTTGATTCTATTTGATTATCAAAGGAACATCTTATGTTCCAAATAGATTCATCACCATATTGATTTTCTTTTTCATTGATTTTTTGTGAAATTATTTTCGTGGGAGAACAACCCAATATAGATATCAAAATTGAAAGTTCATGAGCACCCCAATCCCAGATAACAGGGATATCTTCTCGATAGGGGCCATAATTACCAGCTTTTGTAATTAGAAACTTTATATCACCAATTAATTTCAATGACTCTTTTAATGCAATAAATTTTTCATTAAAGAGCTGTGTAAAATCTGTCATCACAAGTTTATTATGTGATGTTGAAAGTTTATAAATAGTTTTAGCTTCTTCCAAGTCAAGTGTTAATGGCTTTTCAATGAGTAAAGGATGTCCTGCCTCTATTGAAGATTGGGCAATTTCAAAATGAGTCTTTGGTGGTGTACATATTATAATTCCATCTAAATCTGAATAACTAATAAGTTCTCGCCAGTCTGTAAAAATTTTGCAATCGTTTTTAACTAAATTTCTGGTATCAGGATTTTTGCTTGCTACACAGCTCAACTTTATAGAGGGTATTTTCTTTGAAGTCTTAATGATATTTTTACCCCAACGCCCAGCACCTATTAGACCGATTTTGATTACATTTGGTTTTTTTTGTTTAGTGATTACCATGAACTTTATAGTGTGATTATATATAGTTATTATTAAATTATTTCTAGATTAGGTAAGGGAATAATAAATTTACCTCCATTATTATGAAAACTAATATTATCTTTTATAATTGAAGATGCAAAATTCCAAGCTAAAATAAGAATATAATCAGGCTTATTTTCTTTTATAAAATCTTTAGATACTATAGGTATATGCATGCCTGGAGTATATAAATCTTGCTTCCATTTACTATCATCAACTATATAACTTAATATATCTTGGTTAATATTAAAATTGTACATCAATGTTGTAGCCTTTGCTGGCGCTCCATAACCTATTATTGTTTTTCCTTCGGCTTTTAATGAATTTAGTAAAGCATTAAGTTCTTTACCGATAGAATTTATTTTTTTTGAAAAATTTAAATATATATCTATTTTATCTAGGCCTAAAGATTCTTCAAGCTTTATAAAGTCCATAACAGAAGTTTTTATTGGAAATTTACCTCCTTTTAATTGGGCAAAAACTCTTACTGATCCTCCATGAGTATCTAGATGTTCAATGTTGAAAATTTCTAATCCATTCGCCTGGAAAAATTTGTTTAAAGAAATAATCGAATGGTAATCTAAATGTTCGTGATAAATAGTATCAAATAAATTTTTATTTATGACGTCTACTAGGTATGAAACTTCTATAATAAAAATACCTGAACTGTCTTTAATTAAGTATTTAATGCCTTCTAGAAAAGAAGTTGGATTATCTACATGAGCAAAAACATTATTTGCAGTTATGACAGAGGCTGGACCCAAACTTTCAAAAATTTCTTTAGATAATGATGTATTAAAGAACTTAATCAATGTAGCTATGCCATTGTCTATAGCCTCTTTTGCGATTTTCTCAGCAGGCTCTATACCAATTACTCTGTAGCCATCCTTTTTGAAAAAATTTAAAAATGTTCCGTCATTTGAACCTATATCTATTATTAATCCACTTTTAAAGTAATTTTTTACGCATCTATAATAATCTTCAAAATGTTGTACGAAAACTTTAGATGTTCCTGAAACATAAAGATAATCTTTATAAAGATAATTAGGATCAATGACATCAATTAACTGTAAATGTTTGCATTCAGAACAAAAATAAACATCTAACGGATATAATGATTGGCTTTCATCTAGTTGAGATTTTTTTACGAAAGAATTTGCTAAAGGTGTTTCTTTAAGTTTTATGGCCAATATTAATTTATCTGAATTACATTGTCTGCAATTTAATCTTTGATAATGAATTTTTGACATAATTATTTTAAATTGTTTATTGGTGGTATTCTGCAAACGTCAGCTTCATAAATTTCTTGTAGTCTCGAATTTCTACTCCAAGTTAAGAAATGAGTCCTTTGAGTAAATACCATTGCATGTTCAATCATTGGCGGAGTGAAAAACATTTGCTTCTCTCTGATAATGATCTCTTCAGGCTTTTTATTATTACCGTGGGGACGATAGAAATATTTTAATTCTCCAAATAATACATAACAGTAATGCCAATCACTTTTGTGATAATGATTTGCTCTAATAGAGCCTGGATTTGATGTTATTAAAACTGAGCTTTTCATCTCAATATCAACTAAAGGCTGAATTGATCCACGATCGTCGATAAATGGCTTTGGAAGATCAACAATAACAGTAGATGGCCAACTACTACTCTCTTTTTCAGAAATGGGCTTGATCTTCGTCATTGATTTAGAGAAATTGTATTACTTTTATTTTATATTAGTTTAAAAATGGACAATAATTCTTTAATTGTAAAAAAAAAAATTAATATTTTTTTTTTACAATTATCCATCTAATTGATAATTATACATGTTTTTATAATATCCTATGATTGCCTATTATGCTAATTATTAGGCTATTAATTATTCTTTGTACCAATTATTATTCACATCAACATTTAATTCATTTATACTCGGAATTCTTGCCATAAGTGGACCTTGCTCAGGCTTAATACCGAATTTTATGTCTTCTTCTGTTTGATTGATTACTAAAGTAATCAAATGATCATATGAATCCATGAATTTACTATCCTCAGCATTTAACTTGATTTTTTCTTTACTACAGATGAATTTTTTAAGTATTGATTCAAGACTATTTTTTTCATCTACTTTACCAATAATAAACTTTTCATTACCGGGTCGATCAAGAAAACCTGCTTCTCTAAAAAGATAAATATTACCAGCAATATCAATAGTCACACAAATCTGAGGATAACCTGAGATTCTCATGCTATTACCATTTACTTTTGCTAGTGGTTTTCCCAAGATTCCTTTTGATAAAGATTCCATTGCATAGCCATAATCTACATAAATATCTGGTAATTGATTTTTGATAATAGAATTAAATTCTAGAAAAACTTCTATTAGTTGTTCTCTATGAGACTCATCAAGTAAGTTATTTAAATTATATTTTCTTTTCTCTAAATCCTGAGTATTTTCATTTTTTATTTCTGTTACACTACCGAAATCTTCTCGAATAGTTAGAAAATCAATTCCTTTCCCATTATTTATTGAATTATTAATACTTTTTATATAATCTAATAGTCTAATAAGATCCTTAATGTTTTCAGGTATAATGATATAATTTAATCCAATTTTAAGCTCTGGATTTATTAAATTTCTTTTATTGATAAAGTTGATAAGATTATTTTTAACATTATTATATGCATTTTTGTTTCTTGTGATAAAATATGTTGATTTTTGATCAACCCCATATAAAGATATTCTTATTGAATCTAAATCCCAGATTCCAGGATTCTCTTTAATATAATTATTATTAAGTAAGTAACCATTAGTTATCATTGGTAATTTGTGACCTAATGATTTCGCATGTGAAATCATTTCACCGAGTTTTGAGTTAGTTAAAGGTTCCAATCCACCACCAATTGATATTGTAGAATTTGTTGGTAGTCGAGAAATGATATCTTTAAATCTTGATAATCCGATGTCTAGATATTCATTTTTATTATAGGAAGCTTGTTGGTTCCTTCCACAAAAGCCGCAATAATACATACAGGATAATCCAGGAAATATTGCAATTGTTAGAGGAAAAATATATTCATAATTAATAACTTTTTGAATATAGCCGCTCTTTGTATACGGTATTATTGTATTCCAATATTTCTTGCCTAGACCATATTGAGTGATTAGTTTTTGTAGTAGAATAGATCTTCTTATGTAAGAATTTATTCTGATTAATTCTTCTTTACTTAAATTTATTACTTCTGCTATTTGATTTTGAGTTGACCATGGGTTCTCAGATAATTGATGAATTATTTTAGATGCAGGTCTTATAAATTCTTCAGGAATTTTTTCTTTTTTCAGAATATCTACAATTTCTGGTGGTAAAGGATAGGAATACTTAGTAAATAACCAGTTTTGAAAAATATTGATAATTAATCTTTTTTTAGTATGTTTTTCCATTTTTATAAAATAATTATATAGGTCATAATTATTTCAAATTATTTATTTTTATATTCCCAGTTATTTTTATTGAAATTATTGTTCTTTGCTTTTTTTTACAGCCTCATTAAAAAAGTGATAATATTCTTTATATATTTCATTATCATTAAATAAATACTTTTTAGCTTTATTTCTTAAATCTCTTTTTGTACTATCTAATAATGATTTATTGTTAGCATATTTTATGCACAAATTGATATAATCTTCTGGTGATTTTGCAATTGGTGCATTATTTACTTTCATTTGTTTATAACCTGCTGTAGGTATTTTCGTCTTTTGATTATGTGGATAAGTTATGAATGGGATACCATATGTCATCGCTTCATAAAATGTATTCCCACTACCAAAGTAAAAAGGATCTAGCATAATATGACAACTTTTATTTATATTAAGATAATCTTCGTATGACATTCTATCAAGAAAAATCGATTTTTCAAGTAATACTTTGTGCTTGTTTTTCCATCTATCTTTTAAGATATTCGTGTTATGACTATGTTTATCTTTGATAAGTATTAATTTTGAATCCTTTATCTTCATTACAATAGACTCTAAGATTTTGTCGTAACTTGGATGTATTTTAAATAATGACTGGGTGAGACCAATATTGAAACTTTCTTCTTGATTTAGGATGTTTTTATCTTCTATATTATCTACATTTACTTTAGGTGTAGAATAATTGAAAGGTAATCTGCTAAACCTTATTAACTTTTCAGTATATTGTGAATCTGATGAAATCGGCTCTATTCCATAAGTTATATAATAATCAATATTTTTAATTCCTGATGTATTTGCGTGACCTAATCCATTTATTTGAACTAATGCTAATCTTGAAAGTGCAAGAATATATGTATAATCCGACATGCCAATATCTGGATAGAACATTATATCTAGCTTGTCATTAAGGATAATTTCTTGCGCATGAATAATCGATGATGGTAAGTCGATTACTCTTCTAAAATTCTTTCTAATTATTTGTTGATCACTTTTTGTTTTACGATTTGGTGGAACATATATTGTAATTTCTAAATTAGTTTTTAATAAGTTTAATAATATATTTATATATAGTTTGCCTATTGTATGTTTTTCGCTTAGAAATTCTGAGCAAATACCAATTTTTATATTATTCTTTTTAAAATGAGAAGATTTTTTTTTCTCTATATCAAAATTTTTATTTATGATTCCTTTTATATTTGAAATTGTGTTAGCTAATTCTTCAAGGATTATTTTATCATCTAATCTATTTTGGTATGCTAGATAAAATATTGATGTGGAGAATTTTACGTCACCTTTAAAGTGTAAATACTTATTTTCATTTATTAATTTTAAATGATTTTTGTAGCTACTTCGTTCAATATCTATTTGCTCATTACTTAACATCACTGGCGAAAAATTTAACATTGAACTTATTAATAAAGAAATGTTATTTGGTTCCTTTTTTAATCCAATTGAATAGTAAATATTTGCTTCTTTGTATTTACCAACTTGTCTCATGATATTCCCAAGATTATAATATGCTATTACGAAATCAGGATTGACTTCAATTGCTTTACGAGTCGATAATTCTGCTTCTTCTAACTTGCCAAGATCTAAAAAAATCATTCCCAGATTGGAATGTGCCATTGCGAAATTAGCATTGATTTCGATTGCTTTTCGCATTGATAATTCGGCATCTTTTAGTTTCCCTTGACTTTTTAATATATTTCCAAGATTGCAATGAGCCATTGCGAAAGAAGGGCTCAGTTTTATTGCTTTTCGCATTGATAATTCAGCATCATTTAGTTTTCCTTGGCTTTTTAATATGTTTCCCAGATTGGAATGAGCCATTGTGAAATCAGGTTTGATTTCAATTGCTTTGCGGATTGATAATTCTGCTGCTTCTAATTTTCCAAGTTCTCTCAATATGTTTCCCAGATTGTAATTAGCCTCTGCAAAATCAGGCTTAAGCTCAATTGCTTTACGAGTAGATAATTCTGCTTCTTCTAGTCTTCCTTGATCTTTTAATATGTCCCCATAATTAGAAAAGACAATGTAATTCTTAAATCCTTCATCTATCAATTTTTGATAACATTTTCCTGCTTCTATTATTCTTCCTTGTGAATGATACTGAAATGCTTGATTAATTATTTCTTCTTCAGAAAATTTTGATGGACTATGAGTATTTATATTACTGTTTTCTTTAAGTTCCTCTAGAGGCAATGGAACTGAGAATGTTTTGACTTTATAGTCTGTTCTCTTTTGATTTCCTTTTCCCTCAGTCACATTTATTTGTTATTACCTGAATATTTACATATTGTATACCTGAATTAGATTTTAACTTTTAAAAGAAAATTAACCCAAGCAATTTGGGAGGTGATCATTAGCCTGCAAGGGGGAGTTATTCGCCCAGACCTTTTGAGAATAGAGGGCATTTGGGAATCCCACCGTACTTGTATTGGGTGAAATTTATTTTTCTTCGTGAATATTATCGGAACTTTATTAAAGCTAGTTATATCAATAGTCATTCACTCTGATTCTTCAATTGTCGCAAAAGCAATGAATTCCATCTCTTCAGTAATAGAAAAGAATCAAGCTTGGGTCTAATGCCTTCTTTTGTTCCTGAGTTGACATTGCGTTTTCAAATACTCCAGAGGGAATTGACGCTACATTGCATCGGGCTGGTATATGAAAAAAGCTAATAAACAAGAAATGAATTAAGGGCAGGTTTTTCTGCTGTCTTACTTGCTCAAGGTCATAGTTGCACCGTAGCAATGACAAGAGTGACGAAAGAATATTAATTAAACAGAAGGCAAGCTCGGAGGATCACAGCCAAAGCAATGGATTTGATCTTTCAAGACTTTGAAGATATTAATATTGAGCTGCCGAAAATGGTGGCGAAACTTCTTGTAAATCTCGAACAAGCGATGCAAAAAGGACTAATCAATTATCAATTAAGTGGATTTACAGCTTCAGCAAGATAAATAATTTAACTATACTAGCCTATGATTCTTAACTCAACTCAAGAGAATAGAGGGTTTTTCACTAGCTCCTAGGGAAAAACTCGTACTAGATCTTTATAAGAAACGAAATAAGTTTTGGGGGCGATTCGAGGATTTAGATAGATATGACTTTATAATGCTTATAGCTTGAATTTCTAACCCATTGAGCATATGAAACCTCCTCTTAAAAAATTAATTTATCTACTACTTTAAGAAAGTATTTGTTAGATTTCTATAATGATTGTGGTTTGAATTAATGTTTTTATAATGATTTTAATTTTAATAAAAAAGTTAATTATAGAATATAAATAGAGCTTTCAAAACTATCATGACCTAATTAAAAAATTGAATGAATTTCCGAAAGAATTTATAATACTTTTATTGCAATTGTAAACTGATTTTATTTTTTAAATTATAGAAATAATTAATTTAACCTACATATTTATTTGACTATACCGATTGATCAAATATAATTAGTAAATATTAGGAAAATATTTAATCATGAGCGTAGATAAACTTATTATAGCTGTTCCTGCAAGATTGGATTCATTACGTCTTCCTAGAAAAGTATTGATAGATATTGCTGGGGAGACGATGTTAAAAAGAGTTTTAGATCGATGTAAGCTTGTAAATGAAAGTTCTGCTGTGGTTTTGTGTACTGATTCTAAAGAAATAAAAAATCTAGCAGATGATTGGGGCGTAAAAGTCTTGATGACCTCTCAAAAATGCACTTCAGGCACTGATAGAATCTCTTCTGTTATTAATGATTTGGTTTCAATAGCGTGGGGAGTTAAATATAAAAAAAGAGACATAATAGATGATCATGTTTTGCAAAAAACAGTTATTTTAAATGTTCAGGCTGATCAGCCATTTGTATCTCCAGAACTAATTAGTGATATTTATAAAGGATTTAAAAATTCTAATTTAAAGCATGATATCTTAACGCCTATTTATTTATTAAGAGATAAAGATGTACAAGATCCTAATCTTGTAAAAGTTGTAGTTGCTTCCAACGGCGATGCTTTGTATTTCTCTCGATCAGCTATACCCCATATAAGAGGTCAGCCCCCCTCTGAATGGAGCAGATATTCTCAATACTATGGCCATATTGGCATTTATGGCTTTAGGGCAAATGTTTTAGCTCATTGGAAGCAAATCCCTTCCTCTCGCTTAGAGGAGCTCGAGAGTCTTGAACAATTGAGATTTCTTGAGAGTGGCTTTGGAATAAAAACCATACTAGCTAATGAAGAAGTATCCTCAATTGATACATATGATGATTTTAAAGAAGTGATTTCTAAAATGTCTAATAGTAATGGAAGCAAAATTATTTCAAATAATTAGCTATTTCTATGTCGACTAATTTTCCACTTAAAAAATCTTCCTCAATAATTAGATCTTTTATTGGCTGGCTAGAATTGGAGGCTAAAGCAATTCATGAATGTAAGAATAATCTTGATGAAGAACAAATTGAAAAAGCTTTATTTTTAATACAAGCTTGTGACCATAACAAAGGAAAATTAATTTTTACAGGTGTTGGGAAAAGTGGAATAGTTGCACGAAAGATAGCTGCAACATTTTCTTCATTAGGTTTGACATCAATTTATTTGTGTCCGCTTGATGCACTTCATGGAGATATTGGTGTAGTTTCTGATGTTGATATTTGTTTCTTGATTTCTAATAGCGGAGAGACTAATGAGTTAGTTCAACTTTTACCGCATTTTAAAAAGAGAGATGTAGCTTTAATTTCAATAGTTGGAAAGATAGATTCAACATTGGCTAAAAATAGTGATTGTTTTCTTGGTTCAAAAGTAGATAGAGAAGTTTGTCCTTTGAATTTAGCTCCATCTGCAAGTACTACTGTTGCAATGGCAATAGGTGACTCATTAGCTGCTGTTTCTACTGAGATTAGAGGTTTTTCTTCTGAAGATTTTGCATTTAATCATCCTTTAGGAATACTAGGTAAGCAATTAAATTTTACTGTTTCAGATTTAATGATTCCTGTTTCAGAGTTGAATTCTTTAGATACTAAAAGCTCTTTCCAAAAATTAATAGGTACAATAACTAAGGATGGAATAGGGTGTGGATATGTTGTAAACAATAGAAATGATAATCACCTTGTTGGAATAATTACTGATGGTGATCTTAGGAGAGCACTTGAAAACAATAACCCTAGTAGTTGGTCTAAATTGACTGCATCAGATTTAATGATTAGTGACCCTATTACATTAGAAAAACATACTTTGGCTAGTGAGGCCTTGAAACTTATGGAACAAAATTCAAAGAAAAAAGCTATCTCCAATATACCTATTGTAAAAATTGATAATGGATTTAAAAAGGTTTTAGGTATCCTTAGATTGCATGATCTTATTAAAGAAGGAATAAAATGAATAGATTTTTTGATAAGTTCTTCAAGCGCTCAGAATTACTTATGGAAATAAAATGGATTTTGAATAGTAGAAAAATAGCTAAAATAAAATTGTTAGTATTTGATATAGATGGTGTACTTACTAATGGTAAATTATTTATAAATGAGAATGGTGATATTAGTAGAGAGTTCAATGTTCGAGATGGACTTGGAATTAAATTATTGCAGGAAAATAATATAATTGTTGCATTTATAAGTGGTGGGGAAGGGGAAAGTACTTTAAAAAGAGCAAAGATGTTAGGAATTAGTAATTGTTTGATTAATATTAAAAATAAACAAATAGCTTTAAGAGAACTTCAAAATAAATTAAATATATCACCTTCTAATACAGCATTTGTTGGAGATGACATTAATGATTTAGTAGTAAAAGAAGATGTAAGTCTTTTAATAGGAACTAAAGATTCATGTCCTCAATTTTCTCTTAAGGCTGATTTACTTTTGAAAAATTGTGGTGGTATGGGTATAGCACGAGAAATATCTGATAGAATTTTAATTTAAGATTATGCAAATAAAAAATGAAATCAATTTAACAGATTTTCAAATTTCAAACAATAAACCACTTGTTATTATTGGTGGTATAAATGTTATTGAGTCTAGACAAATGGCATTTGAAACGGCTTTACATTTTAAACAGACATGTGAAAAATATAATATGCCTCTTGTTTTTAAAGCATCCTTTGACAAGGCCAATAGATCATCATTTGATTCCTTTAGAGGTATAGGGATACTTGAAGGTTTAGATGTTCTTAATGAAATTAAATTAAAATATAAAATACCAATTTTGACAGATGTTCATACTCCAGATCAAGTTAATTTAGCTTCGAAAATTTGTGATATTATTCAATTACCAGCTTTTTTGGCAAGACAAACTGATCTTGTAAAAACTATGGCTGCTTCAAATTGTATTATTAATATAAAAAAACCACAGTTTTTGAGTCCTTTTCAAATTATTAATATAATTAAAAAATTCTTAGAATATGGCAATAACAATCTCTTGGTGTGTGAGAGAGGTACTTGTTTTGGTTATGATAATTTAATAGTAGATATGCTAGGTTTCCAAGTAATTAAAAGTCAATGTAATGATGTTCCACTAATATTTGATGTGACTCATTCATTGCAATATAGAGATCATTCTTCTTCCGTATCAGGAGGAAGAAGATCTCAGATCTTTGGACTCGCAAGGGCTGCAATTGCTACAGGAATAGCTGGTTTGTTTATAGAATCTCATCCAAATCCTAAAGAAGCTTTATGCGATGGACCAAGTGCACTTCCATTGAATAATTTAGATGATTTACTTTCTCAATTGAGTGAGTTAGATGCACTAGTAAAAGGTTTTCCAATAATTAAAATTGATTAAACCTTTAGCTATATTTTTAAGAGTATGATCTTGGATTATTAATTTTTATCTCATTTTTAATTTCTTTTAATGGTTCATTCCAGCTGTGCATATTAGTTTGTCTGAATATTTTAAGTGATGGTAGCCAATAACTTTTTGTATCATTTATTCCCCAATAGAAATGACCTTTGAAACCAAGTATGAGATTGCAATTTGCCCCAATAGCACCTGCTAATACAGCTGTGACATTATCTATTGAAATAATTTGATCACATGCATCTATTAATGCGGCCAGATCATCTATATTATTAAAAATGTCGATATTTTCTACATCATAAATATCAATATCGTATTTCTTTTTGATACTTTTAATTTCATACTTTATATCTCCATATTGAAGATTCACAAAACATATATTTGGGGTATATATTCCTAATATAAATTCTTCTAGAGATATAGATTTCTTCTTGTCTGCGTTAGACTTTGAACTCCATGAAATCCCTACTATTTTGTCAAATTTTTTTTCTTTTATTTGTTTTAAGAAGATTTTAGTTTTTCTTTCATCAGCTTTTAGAAATGCTTTCCTAGCTCTTTCAAAACTTTCTTGGTTTGCTCTTAGAAATTTAGGAAGCGAGCCCATTGCTATTTGATAATCATATTTTTCCATTTTTAGAAATTGATTTCTTGTTATATAAATAATTTGTTCATTAAAAGATCTTTTTAGTAAAGGTATTAATCTCTCATCTACTTGCACGATTAGTTGGTCAACTTCGTTTAAGAAATCAGCTATCAAGGAGGTATATAAAATCTCATCTCCGACCCCTTGTTCGGCCCAAAGTAAAACTCTTCCTCTTTTCCCTGGTGACCATTCTGGTTTAATTGTTCTGAACTTTTTATTTTTAGATTCTTTATTTTCATCTAATTTCCATCTCCATTCATATTTTCTCCAACCTTCTTGAAATTTTTTATTTTGTAAGAGGATTGTAGAAAGATTATAGTTTGCTTTTACAAAATTAGGATTTAACTCAATTGATTTTCTTGTTGATTTTTCTGCTTCTTCCAATTTGCCAATAGTATTCAATATTACTCCGAGATTTAAATGTGCTTCTGCATAATTAGGTTTAAGTTTAATAGCTTTTCTAGTCGATAACTCAGCTTCTTTTAATTCACCAATTTCAATTAATATATCTCCAAGATTATAATAACCTTTTGCATAATTAGGTTTAAGCTTAATAGCTTCTCTAGTCGACAACTCAGCTTCTTTTGATTTACCAAGATCATTTAATATATTCCCAAGACTTAAATAAGCTTCTGCAAAATTAGGATTTAACTCAATTGATTTTCTTGTTGATTTTTCTGCTTCCTCCGATTTGCCAATAGTATTCAATATTACTCCGAGATTTAAATGACTCACATAACAATTTGGATTTAACTCAATTGCTTTTTTTAATAATAATTCTGCTTCTTTTGATTTGCCAAGTTCTTTCAATATTATAGCATAGTTAGAATAAATTCTATGATCCTTGAATCCTTGATATATTAGATGTTGATAATATTTTATTGCTTCTGAAATATTACCTTTTAGAGTAAATTGAATTGCTTGATTAATTTTTTCTTCCTTCGAAGGTTTAGAAGGAGTGTTAGTAATAATAGTAATATTTTCTTGATTTCCCCCTAAAGGAACTGGAACTGGAACTGGAACTGGAACTGTTTTTACTTTAGATTTTCCTTTATTTTTATCTGTTTTTCCCTCGGTCACATCTATTTGTTTTATAAAGGATCTATTGATTGTGATTATAACTTGCTCTGAAGTTTTAACTTTGAAAAGATCTTCCACTTGTAATTTTTAGGGAAACATCTCCCTAAAAAAGGAAGTAATTAGTCCAGACCATAAGCAAATAAAGGTGTTTGGTGTGATTTTCCAACTCTTTCCCTTGGGTAAAACTTCTTTTCCTTCGGGAATAGTATCCGGAACTTAAACAACGCTAGTTATATCAATAATCATTCACTCTGATTTTTAACTATCGCATAAGCAATGACTTCAAGCTTTTCAGTAATAGAAAATAATCAAGCTTTGTCTCTAATGCCTCAGATGATTGCTGAACTTTCATAGTGCTTGCACATGCTCCAGAGTGAGTTGAATCCACATTTAATTAGGAGACTATGTTGTTGTGGTTGTGGTTGTGGTTGTGGTTGTGGTTGTGGTTGTGGTTGTGGTTGTGGTTGTTTCTCCTGAAATGTTACATAGCATGTAAGAATCAATTCATCCTACAAAAGTTGAGTGTAATGATATTACTAATTCTGTATTAGATTGAGCTTCATGTCTCATCCTTTCTGGAGAGACAGCTTTAGGTGAAAATCCATATGAATCAATTAAACCATGAAATCTATTATTAGTTTGACTCAGGAATATATTCTAAATAAGAATCTTAGTTCACTGGAATTTACAAATAAGAAGCAATCTGAACAGGCAGATGTCATGTCAGAAAGTGTTAGTTTTCTAGCCTCATCGGAAATATCAAAAGGGTTAGTATGTATTCGTAAAACGAGTGATTATGACCGTTCCCTTTCAAAATATGTAAGTAAAGATTTTTACTGCATTACAGATTCTCATGAAACGCTAAGACATCTAAATGTTTTTAGAAACGTTAAGACAAAATTATCAAATGTTTTCTTCAGTAAAAAAGATAGGACTCATATTTATTCTATTGCAAGACAGCTTACTGAGAATGGATTGAATCCTGATGATCTATATATATTTATATATTTTAGTGAAGGTAGTAAAGGTCTTAGATTCAATACCATTCACATTAATTATTTAAATTCATTAGCGAGTTTTTGATATGATTATATGGATTACAGGTCTTCCAGGTTCAGGTAAAACAACTCTTGCTAAAAAAATAAAATCTATATTGGACCTTAAAATATCAAATAATATTGTTCTTTTAGATGGAGACAACATTAGAGATATATTGCCTTATGAATTATCCTATTGTAATGAAGATAGAATTAGATTAGCAAAATTTTATAGTGAATTAGCATTGTTAATAGAGCAAAGTAATTGTATAGTAATTTGTTCTTTTGTCGCGCTATTTCATGATGTTCAAGAATATATACGTTTAAATGCTAATGACTATTTTGAGATTTTTCTTGACCCTTCTTTAGATGAATTAGTTCAAAAGAACAAAAAGGGTCTTTATGCAAAGAACTCAGAGTACATGCTTAATCAATTTATTAAGCATGAATTCCCTAAAAATCCAGAATTGAGAATTAATACCATTTTAAATGGGGTCTACCAAGATCATATAAATGAGATTAAAAAGAAACTTTTTAAAAAGTTGAAAATTTCTATGTGATTAAGTTCAATTTAAAAGTTATCTTTTATAAATTATAAATAGAATACTAATAAATCTATTTGTTAGACATTTATTAATCAAAACATAAATTATTAAAACTTTAATTGCTTTTTTACATCTAGTATTTATTAGGATTTAATAAAACTATTATCTAAAATGAAAAAGATACTCTACATAGATATGGATAATGTGCTTGTAGACTTTTCTTCTGCGATTGATAAGATTCCTTACCGGCTTCAAATTGAATACCAAGATAATTTAGATGAGGTCCCTGGTATCTTCTCTTTGATGAAGCCTTTATCTGGAGCAATTTCTTCATTTGAAAGACTTTCGAAAAAATATGATACTTTCATTCTTTCTACAGCTCCTTGGGAAAACTCCAGTGCTTGGGCTGACAAGAATCTATGGGTAAGAAAGTATCTAGGCGAAATTGCATATAAGAGACTTATTTTAACTCATCACAAGAATTTAAATTTTGGTGATTTCTTAATTGATGATAGAGAAGCAAATGGTGCAAATCTATTTAAAGGTGAACATATTCTCTTTGGATCGAATGAATATCCTAATTGGAGAGCTGTATGTACTTATTTATTATGATATTTTGAGCTTCTAAAAAAATAGATAATGCATTCATAGTCATTAGTATATTTAATTATATATCGAAATATTTATTTAAAAAACTAGTTTCAATTACTTTATTTAAGTATTTAATAAAAATATTTTCGAATAAAGTCTGAAAATATAAATAAAAGTATTGATTATTGAATAAAATCTTTTCTAGAAATACTATCGTTAAATCTTTACAAGATCAATTAGTTTTTATTAGCCAATCATTTGAAGTTAAAAGCTCATATGCTCTTTTTGCACTAGTACCTTGATAATTTGTATTAAAAAATTCTTGCCTTAATGATTTAACAATAGAATTATCAGGAGGATTCTCAAGGCAATAATTACAAATAGATTTTAGATTTTCTAATTTTGCTATTCTTTCGGGGAAGAATGATTTTACATAATCCTCGCTAGATTGTTTACCTAAATAAGAATGATTTTTAGCTTCTAAATTCATTTCTAAAAATGCAAAGTTTTTGTTTAAGTAAATAGAGCCAAACATCGAACCTCCATAATCAAAAAGCATTAGATCAGAGAGTGCAAATAGTTGAACATTATCATCTAAACTATCATCTACGTAATTGAAATTTGCGGAAAACAATTTTTTATAATTTTCTGGGTCATCTATTTTCATATATGGATGAGGTCTCATAACTATATTATGATCACTTTTTAATGAGGATATCGCTGAAAGATACTTGTCTATTGAAGATAAGTTGCTCCAAGTCGAGAGCCAGACTATAGTTTTCTTATTATTATCACAATTAAATTTTTTCATTAGATAAGATTTTTTAAATCCTGGTTTAAAGTATTTATCAAACCTTGGATAACCCATCTGCGAAGTTGGTATTTTGTGTATTATCTTAAATCTATCTTCATGATATGGGCCAAAGCATAGAATTCCATCATAATATTTATTCCAATAAGAAGATATAGTATATTTACTTTTCCCTGCTGAATACATAAATCTTATATTCTTTTTACCAAATAATTTAATACTAGGAGCATTTAACTTTACATTCGTATTTGTTTTATTCTCATTCAGATCGCTCTCATAATCCCCGCGAATTGAGACAAGCTTTTCATAAATTAAGTTATCTTTCAACAGTTCTTTTATAGTCCTTATTCTTATATCTCTGTTTTCTAAGTTTGTATGAAGTTTTTCTATAAAGTTATCATAATTTTCAGGAACTAATAATTCAAAATCATTATCATTTCTTTCTATGATTTCTCTAAAATGATTAAATATTGTATAGTTATATATATAAAATGCTGTTTTATTGATTGATTTTGCATTCATTCGATAAGAATTTATAAAAGAATATAATGGGTGATGATTAATAGCCTTCAGTTGAGACTCACTGGCTTCTTTTGTTTTGCCTAGCTCATATAAAATCTGTCCAAGTGTTACATATGATTTAAATAAGTCTGACTTGAGTGCAATAGCTTTTCTAGTAGATATTTCTGCTTCTTTCGTTTTACCAACCTTTTGCAACATTACTCCTAGATTTCTATGAGCATTCGCATAGTTAGGCTTTAGTTCAATTGCTTTACGAGTGTAGATTTCTGCTTCTTTTGATTTACCAAGATCACCCAATATTGTTCCTAGATTGGAATAAGCCTCTGCGTATTTCGGATCAATTTCGATTGCTTTTCGAGTATAAAATTCTGCTTCTTCTAATTTGCCAATGTCGCTTAATATGAGTGCGAGATTGTTATGAGCATCACTGAAATAAGGATTTATTTTAATTGCTTTGCGAGTGTAAATCTCTGCATCTTTTAAATTGCCTAAATCTCTTAAAATTGTTCCATAATTTGAGAAAACTCTATAATCTTTGAACCTTTTATTAATGAATAGTTGATAATATTTTGTTGCTTCTGAAATATTTCCTTGTGAATGAAATTTAAATGCTTGTTTAATTATTTGCTCTTTAGATTGGTTTTCGCTGATATTAGTTGAAATAGCAAAATTTTCATTGATTTCTTCTAAAGCAAATGGAACTGTAAATGTTTTTGTTGTATATATTTCTTTGCTATTATTTCTTTTTCTTTCACTCACGTCTATTGCTTTAGCTAAAAAGCTATTAATTTTAATTCTATCTTACACTAATCTTGAACTAGGATACAAAAAAGTTTTCTCAATAATTAATCAATTGGCGTTACTGCATGTGCAAGACGAATAATTTAACTTGCTGGATTGGTTACTGATTCCTTTTTATTGCTTATGAAGCTAAAGTTGGTGCAAGTTGGTGCAAGTTGGTGCAAGTTGGTGCAAGTTCGTGCAAGTTGGTGCGACTGAGCTTTACAACCAAACTTCATTATTCAGTCTCTCTAAATAAAGAATAACTTATATGCTTAAGTATTGGATGAATTATATAGTAATTTGAAAAATCTTCATTGCATGTTTGTACTTTGGATTTTAGATTTAATGAAATACCGCTATTGAATATCACATCACAAAGCAAATTGGCTCTTATGCAAGGTTCGTAAAGAGTGTCAATATTATCAGTTTTAAAGGGTAAAGGAAATGATTTTATATCGATAATTGGACCAGTGTCTATCTTCTTATCCAAAAGGATGCAGCTTACTGAAGGAGATTGTTTGTTTAGTATTTCATAATAGAAGGTGGTGCTGCCTCTGTATTTTGGAAGCGACCCAGCATGACAGTGGATAAATTTAAATTCATCAAGTAATTTTTGACTAACAATTTCTCCTCCAAATCCACAATAAATAATTAATTGGATTTTAATTTTCTTTAGGTTTTCATACATAATATTTGAATTTACAGAGCTAGTATTTACTTGAATTAAATTAATTTTATTGTCTTTAGCAAGCTCTATTGGATGTATATACTCTTTTGGAATAAAAAGCCAATCAGGAGTTTGGTATAATTTTTCATAATTATATCTTATATCTTTATTTTTAGCTTGATTATTGTTCATATAAACTATATTTTCTGGATAGATATTTGCATTGATTAATGCTTGAAGATAAATGCTAGAACGAGAAGATTCACAGCAAAGCAATGTTAAGCCTTTGATAACTTGACGAGTATTAAAGGTCTTTGTCTGTTCAATACATCTGTAAATGTTTTTTAAATTAGGACTCGACTTTTCTGAAATCAAATTTTTTATGTGATCTATTTCTTTGGGTAATAATTCTTTTAAATAATATGAATGATAAAAAAATTTTTCATCAGATTGAAAAAGATCGCATAATTTTAGAAGACAATTTAAATATCTAATATCTTTTGAATAAGAATAATAAGTCTCCATCATTAATGCAGTAGAGACATAATTGTCTATATTTTTATAACCATTAATTTTTATGGGTTTATTATTAATATATTGTGAATATAGCTTTTTACTTGATTCGTACTTACCTAAAAGAAAATTACATGATTCATCCTCATTACCCTTAACATTAAAAGAACCATTCGTATATAAAATATCTGGTAGACTTGGATAGACAGGTTTTTTGTTATTTGACTTGAAATGCTTACTTACCCTTTCGAAATGAGATAATCTATGACTTAACCAATTCTTTATGAAATTATCACCCTCATAAGATGAATATGAATAACTTACAGGATTATCTAATAAACTTTTTATTGTGTAGATATACATTTTTATATTAATATAATTTTGGAACTAATTCATTAAATATCTTATTAATATTTGAAAATGAATTATCAATACTTTCATCACTATTTATTTCATAATCATAATTAGATGGTTTCGGATATGGGATATCAATTCCAACAATATTTTTAGTTTTCTTTATTTCATGTAATTTGTATAAGTTTTTAGTATCTCTTCTCTTAAGAGTTTCTTGACTACAAGTGATATGAATTTCTTTATATGTTGAAAAAACCCTTCTGTTTAATGTTCTTATATCATTGAAAATTAATTGTATTGCACAAATTACGTTTATTTTTTGATTATCAAGAATTAGAGAGAGATCATGAATTCTTTGGGCATTTTTTCTTCTCCCTTCTAACGTGTAGTCTGTTTCTTTTTCCATCGATAAGAATTTTCTGATTAAATCACCATCTAGATAGATGGTGTTTTTATGTAATGGCTTTATTTTTTTATGCATATTTTTTGCAAGTGTTGTTTTACCACTTCCAGATAATCCCGTAAACCAAATAATCATTTATTTTTTATTCGTAGAAAAGGGTATTAGTTTATCCATAAGAATTAACCATAACTAATGTATTTATTTAATTGTAACGAAATAATTAATTATTGAATAATACTTTATACAAATTAATCTCCAATGGATAAACCTGTAAAAGACTTTCATTATTTGTAAGAAAAATTATAATTAATCTCAATAGGTAATTACTATAGGATTATAGCAATATTTTACTATGAAAAACTCACAAAATAATCTTTTGTCGATTAATTTTTGCTTGGAGAAAAGGGCTTCCAATTGTCTTCAAGAAATTCACCCTTCCTTGCTGCTTTTACAGCCTCAGTAAAAAATATATAATATTCTTTGTATATTTCATTATCATTAAATAGATACTTCTGAGCCCTTTCTTTTAATTCATCTTTTGTATTCTTAAGAAATAAACGGTTATTTGCATATTTTTTACACCAATTTATATAATCTTCAGGTGATTCAGCAATTGGTGGATTTTTTACACCCATCTGTTTATAACCTGAAGCAACTAAACTACCTCTTTGACTGAATGGGTAAGTAATAAATGGTATGCCAAAAGCCATTGCTTCATAAAAAGTATTTCCGCTTCCAAAATAGAATGGGTCAAGCATTATGTGACAGTTTTTCGTTGTATTAATAAAATCATCTTTAGACATCTTGTCTAGAAAGATTGATCTTTCTAGTAACAAATTACTTTTTCCTTTCCATCTATTTTTTAAATTTCTTGTGTTATATTCCTGTTTATCTTTTAGAAGTATTAAATATGCATTCTTTATCTCGCTTAAGATTGATTCAAGTACTTGATCGAAATCAGGATGAAGCTTAAATGGTGACTGAGTAAGTCCAATTATAAAATTATTATCAGAATTTAGTATAATTTTACTTGTTAATTTTGATTCATTGATTTTTGGAGTGGGATAATTGAAAGGCAATCTACTGAATTTAATTAAGCGTTCTGTATAGCTAGATGTTGGATGATGAGGGACTGTGTCGTTAGTAATAAAATAATCAATATTTTTAATTCCTGATGTATTAGGATGTCCTAGGCTAGTAACTTGAACAAGGGCTAATCTTGATAATGCAAGAAGATAGGTGAAGTTAGACATCCCAATGTCTGGATAAAACAAGAGATCTAGTTTTTCCGATGATATTATTTCACCTGCAATAGGTATTGAAGTTGGTAAAATTATTACTCTTTTGAAGGAATTCTCAATTAGTTCTAGCCCTGAATTACTACTTGCACTAGTCGGAACATAAATGATAATGTCAACATTGGTTTTTAATAAGTCTAATAGAACTTTAATATATAATTTTCCTATTGTATGATTTTTCCTAAAACATTCGGAACAAATACCTACTTTTAAGTTAGTTCTTTTTGATGAATTCTTAATATAATCTATTTTGGAGAAACCTTCAAATAATATTCCTTTAATTTTTGATATTGTTCTACTAAGTTCTTCAAGAATCATCTTATCGTCTAGTCTATTTTGGTATGCTAGATAAAACATATTTGTATCAAAAATCTGGTTGCTTTTAAAATAAATATCTTTGTTATTCTTTATTTTTTCTAATTCTTGTTTATATGTCTTGCGCTCAATATCTATTTGTTTACTATCTTTCATAATAGCTGATAATTTAAGTTTTACTTGTACAATATTAAATATATTATTTGGCTCTTTTTCTAAAGCAATATTATACTGTTTATTAGAATCTTTTGATTTCCCCGCATCCTTTAGAATGTTTCCTAGATTAGAATAAGCTTCTGCGTTATCAGGATTCAGTTGAATTGCTCTGCGAGTAAATATTTCTGCATCTTTTAAGTTCCCAAGATTTTTCAATATAGTTCCAAGATTGTAATTAGCAATGTCGAAATTAGGATTCAGTTGAATTGCTCTGCGAGTAAATATTTCTGCATCTTTTAAGTTCCCATGATCTATTGATATGGTTCCTAGATTCGTGTAAGCCTCTGCAAAATCAGGTTTCAATTCAATCGCTTTGCGAGTAGAGATTTCTGCTTCTTTTAATTTGCCATGGGCTATTAAAATGATTCCAAGGTTTGAGTGAGCCTCTGCGAAATCAGGTTTCAATTCAATTGCTTTGCGATAGGACTCTTCTGCATCTTTTAAGTTACCAAGATCTTTCAAAATAGTTCCCAGATTGGAGTAAGCCTCTGCGAAATCAGGTTTCAATTCAATTGCTTTGCGAGTAGAGATTTCTGCTTCTTTTGATTTACCAAGACCTTCCAATACGCTTCCTAGATTTAAATGAACATTTGGTAACTCAGGCTTAATTTCAATTGCTTTGCGATAGGACTCTTCTGCATCTTTTAAGTTACCAAGATCTTTTAAAATTGTTCCATAATTAAAATAAACCCTGTCATCTTTGAATCCTTGAGCAATAAAGCTTTTATAATATTTTTGTGCTACTTGAATATTTCCTTTTAAATGAAACTGGAATGCCTGAGTAATAAGTTCTTCCTTAGAAGGTTTAGCTGGAATATTTGTATTAAAAACATGATTCTCTTTGACTTCTTTTAAAGCAAACGGAACTGGAAATGTTTTTACTTTATATCTTTCTTTATTTTTATTTCTTTTTCTTTCACTCACGTCTATTGCTTGAACTAAGGAGCTATTAATTGTGATTGTATTTTACCCTTGGGTTTGACTCCCAACAGAAATTGACCCGCTGTAAATAAGCATGAGCTAATCTCTCTTTTAGGGGAAGTAATTACTCCAAACCCATTGAGAATAAAGGCGTTTGGTAATTGCTCATCGCGTTCCCTTCGGGTAAAACTTTTTTCGTCGGTAATAGTATCGGGAACTTTATCTAAGCTAGTTATATCAATCATTTAGTTCTTGCCCTCCCGTAACCTGGAGTCTAATTAGGAGATCCAATTATTTGGGAGCTAAAGCATAAAGCCACTGTCATTACTAGGCCGCTTTGGCGGGATTCGTGGCGGGATCTTGCTATATTATTCAATATCAAGCGGTATCAAGCAACATCAACGATTTCCCAGAATCTCTAAAGATGCTTGGTATAACTAGTAAAACTCACACATGGGGCCATAGCTCAGCTGGTAGAGCACCTGCATGGCATGCAGGGGGTCAGCGGTTCGAGTCCGCTTGGCTCCATTCTTCAAAAGTATTGACATAACGTGGCTTAGAGCTTCATTCTCAAGGGTCTTAAATCACGTCTCAAATACATTTAGTGCAAAAATTAGTGCATTTTAATTTTTTCGATTGTTCAATCTTGAAGTAAGTTAAGAATTTCATCTCTGTTTTCAAGGCTTTTTCCCGCATAATTTTTTATGATAGCTAGGAATTGATCTTTGGTTAAAGAGATATCTTTATTATTTTCTTTAGGTTGTCCAATAAGTTTTGGTGGATTCAAACCTATTTCAAATTTAGTAGTTTGATTCCATTCTTTTGCTTTCCAACATTCAAATATTTGAATTGTATTATATCCAGTGGAACAGAACAATAGAATATTTATATCTGGAAAATTAATTGATATTGAGTCAATAAAACCTTTCCACCAGAATGGATCTCTTATAGTTACATGAGCATTTTCTCCATTTGGAAGTAAAGCCGCGGCTTTATAACAAGCTATATTTAAAATAACTAATTTTTGACTAAATTTGAAAATTTCTCTTAATATTTTTGCTATATCTGAAATAAAAATATGTTCAAAGACATCGAAGCAAGTAATACAATCGGCTTTATTCCTTTGGTCTATTTTTAATGCTGGTTCGTATAAAAAAACTTTTTCTAATAAGAAAAATTCCTTTGCGGATTTAGTACTTTTTATGTCAAAACCCTCTAATTCCCAATTTGACCCACCGCATCCATAATCCAATATTGATTTTATATTATATTTTTTGAAATAAGGCAATAATATTTCTCTAAATCTTCGAAGCTCAAAACTTGAAAAAGATGATGATTGGTTATCTTTTTTATTTATATAATTACCATCTCTTCTTTCGTATCCTTCGGTACTCATTCTTTCGTAAAATTTTATCAATTCTTTACCTTTTTTTGAGAGTTCAATCTTTTCCATTAAATTTAATCTGCCAAATAAAAAAGAATTTAAAGACTATATTAATAAGAAAGTACATCTCTTTCACTGTAAAGTTTGTAAATCCTTGAAAGGTTTAAGTTT
>QCHZ01000011.1 GCA_003216955.1 Prochlorococcus sp. AG-402-I21
ATTTTGCAATGGCTTAAGGGTGGTAGTGGTTACACAGAGGATGCCGCTATTGCGGCTCTTAGAGAAAGTTATCCGCATTTAGTCGATCATCTTCGATCTGGTAGAGATGCGATTGTTTGGAGAGGCCAGCAAAAGCCCATTGATTATGTAGAAGCTGAAAGAGCATGGGAGATCGCAAGGGCAGCGATCTCAAGTGGTCTTTATAAGACTGTGATTTTGGATGAGTTAAATCCAACCGTTGATTTGGAGCTCCTACCAGTTGAACCTATTGTCCAAACATTGCTTCGTAAACCTTCCGAGACTGAGGTAATTATTACAGGAAGATGTAAAAATCAACCTATATATTTTGATTTAGCAAGTGTTCATTCAGAGATGGTCTGTCACAAGCACTACGCAGAAAAAGGAGTTGATTTAAAAAGGGGGGTTGATTATTAGTGTTAATTAATTTTTTTCGTTATTCCAGGCTTCAATACCTCCTTTAATATTAATACCTCTAATTCCAAATTTGTTTAAATGCTTTAATGCTCGCAATGATCTTTTCCCACTTTTACAAAATACATAAAGATTTTTTTTTGCGGTAAGACTTTTAATTTTATTAATGGATTCACCACTTTCAATACTGCTAAGAGGTATGAGCTTTGAACCTTCAATTGAACATTGATTGTATTCATTTTGGTTGCGAACGTCTATTAGTAGTATATTTTTTGAAGATTGTTTAAGAAGTATTTTTAATTCTTTAATTGAAATATTTGCTATATCACACTCTACTTCATCTTTTACTGAAACTTCTGAACAAAAGCTTTTATAATCTATTAATTGATGGATATTTCTATTCTCTGGATTGGATCTCAATGTTAGCTCTTTAAATTGCATTTTTAAGGCATTAAAAATGAGGACCCTGCCGTTTAGTGGATCACCAATATTTGTAATTATCTTTATGGCTTCTGCTGCTTGGATCGTACCAATGATTCCTGGAAGAATTCCCATAACTCCTGCTTCAGAGCAAGATGGAATTAATTCTGGAGGAGGGGGTGTAGGGATAAGATCTCGATAGTTAGGGCTATCTTCCTTCCAATTAAATACACTTACCTGTCCTTCAAATCTTGCAATTGAACCATATATATTAGGCTTTTTAAGTATTAGACACGTATCATTAATTAGGTAGCGTGTTGGGAAATTATCTGAACAATCACATATCACATCATAAGCTCTAAGTATTTCCAAAGCATTATTACTTGTTAGCTTTTGATTGAATAAATCAACTCGACATGTAGGGTTTATTTTGAGTATGTGTTGTTTGGCAGACTCTGTTTTTAATAGACCTATTGATTTTGTTGTATGAATGATTTGTCTTTGTAAATTTGAGTATTCAACGACATCAAAATCGACTATTCCAATACGTCCAATTCCAGCTGCTGCAAGATAAATTAAAAGTGGTGAACCCAGTCCTCCTGTACCAATACAAGCAATTGAGCTTCGCTTCAATTTTTCTTGACCTTTGATACCTATCTCAGGAAGACTTATATGTCTTGCATACCTAGCAATTTCTTCAGAACTTAAATTTGCTTCATTTTGTCTTTGCTCCATTAATTAAACCTTCCCTGATTCATTTACGTTAAAGAGATAATTTCAATTTTCACGCTATAAAAGTTTAACTTATTTTTAATCCACCATGCTTTTAAATCACCATCCTTATTTGAAATAACCATGAGACCAGGAGATTGGTGTAATGCTATATCGATTTCTGAGGGCTTGTTTTCATCTGAAGGATGAGAGTGAGCACAACAAAGAATTTCTAGATCATTCTCTCTTGCCCATTTGTGAGAGGCAATTTGATCTTTAGCGTCTATTTCGAAGCGATTTTTTTTGGATAATTGCATATTTTTTTGCTTAGCGAAAGCTTCTATATTGTGATCAATTAGTTTCGATTCTTGTTCTCCCCAAATATTTCGACAATTCCAGATATGAGTTACTTCCCAAATATTTCTTTTGTGATTTTCAGCTGAGCTATTTGTTTTGCCAATAAGAATACAACAGCCTTCCTCTGGCTCTACCGCCTTCAAAAATCTCGAGAGAACACAATTCGTTTCGTTATGGAATTCAATATATTTTGGAATTTTCATGAAAAAAAAATGATTTGATTCGGCATCCTCTCTATTTTGGTTCGGACTTATCTCTATTCAGCCTATGGCATTTATTAAATTAATTCGATACGCTCAGTCCATATTTGCTTAGTAGCTTGTGTTCATGTCTGATGTAAATCCTGATTCTAAAGATGAATCAAAGGCAGGGAAAACAGAAGGTGTTAATTTTTCAGAACGTTACAGTGATGTAATGGGAAAAGTTAATGAATCTTTGAGCAAAATTGATTGGACTCAAATGGGTAAGTATGGCAAGGCGGCAGGGATCATTGCCGTTGTTGTTTTAGCTCAAGTTTTAATCAAGGTTGTTATTGATACAGTTAATTTTTTCCCAATTCTCCCTGGATTGCTAGAACTTCTTGGAATTGTTGTTTTAGGCCAATGGAGTTGGCAGAACTTAACAACAAGTGAAAAAAGAACAGCTGTATTTGACAAAGTTCAAAATCTTAAGAAAGAGTACTTAGGATAAATTAATAAAAAGAGACAACTACGGATCTGAGGTTTCGTTACACACGAGATCTCAGATCTTTTAGTATTTTTAGTGAATTTTCTTTATAGGATCCACCAAACATATTTGCGTGATTAAGCAAATGGTAAAGATTATAAATATCAGTTCTATCTTTTGAAAATTTATCTAGTGGCCAAATCTCCTCGTACCCTTGATAAAATTCTTTATTAAAACCACCAAATAATTTAGTCATTGAGATATCAACTTCTCTGTCAGCCCAATAACTGGCAGGGTCATAAAGACTTCCTAATCCATTGTTAGTACTTCCACAATTACCGGACCATAGATCACCATGAACTATTGAGATCCTTGGGTGATGATCATTTAGATATAAGCTTAAATATATTAAAACATCCTCATAATCATCAACTTTAATCCCCCATTCTCTTGCTTGTCTAAGTTGTGGCCTAAGACGATAATTTACAAAGAATTCTCCCCAGTTACTTGCCCATCCTCTTGATTGGGCGTTAGAACCTATAAAACCTTCTCCTTCCCATCCGAACTGTTTTTGGCTCCATTCACTCGAAGATTTATGCAGTAGTGCTAAGCCTTTTCCAAGGAGATTTTGTTGGGATTGTTTGAGATCTATCCACTCTAATAAAAGTATAGATATATTTTGATAACTTATGAGATCAAGTGCTTTAGGAACGCAGATATACGATTGATCAGCAAATCTTTTTAGAACTGAAAGACACTCACGTTCAAACTTAAACATATTAATATTGTCAATGTGATTTGATTTGGCGAAAACTCTCTTGCCATTTTGGAAATGAATGCTCCAAGCTTTATGGATACAACCCCCGCCTACCGGAATTATTTTCTCTACAAGTGAGTTTTTGCTTACTGTTTTTGAAATTGAAAGAGCCTTTTGGATTAATTCCTCCATTCACAGTATTCTCGCTTGATAATTTTTTATGTCTGAAGAATCTATCATTGTTGTTGGGGGAGGAATAGCTGGCTTAACAGGTGCTGCTCTTCTCGCTAAAGAGGGTTATCAGGTAACTTTGGTCGAAGCACATAGTCAATTAGGTGGTTGTGCAGGAACTTTTAAAAGAGGTTCTTATACGTTCGATGTAGGTGCTACACAAGTTGCAGGCCTTGAGAGGGGAGGAATTCATCATCGTTTATTTAATTATTTAGATATTCCCTTACCTGATGCAAAAATTTTAGATCCTGGATGTTCTGTTGTTCTTGGTGATGGAAGTAGGCCAATTAATCTTTGGCATGATCCATTGAGATGGCAACAAGAGAGACAAGAACAGTTTCCTGGGAGTGAAAGCTTTTGGTCATTATGTTCTAAAATTCACGAAAGTAACTGGGAATTTGTCGAAAGAGATCCAATACTTCCTGTAAGAAATCTTTGGGATTTAAGTCAATTAATTAGAGCTATACGTCCTTCAAATTTCTTAACAGGTTTTTTGAGTAAGTTGACTATTGCAGACTTGCTTACAATAACTGGTTGTCATAAAGATAGACGACTAAGAAGCTTTTTAGACCTTCAATTAAAACTCTACTCACAAGAGCCAGCAAGTAGAACGGCAGCTTTATACGGTGCAACTGTTCTCCAAATGGCCCAATCTCCTCGAGGCCTATGGCATCTTCATGGATCAATGCAAATTCTTAGCGATTTGTTGAAAGATTGTTTTTTGAGAGATGGTGGAACCCTTTTGATTGGGCATAGAGTGACCAAAATATTAAGTAAAAAAAATTCAAATATTTTTTATGTCAATGTAATTGATAGAAAAAAGAATTTGATACAGCTGAAAGCATCAGATATTGTTTTTAGTTTGCCTCCTCAATCTCTTTTAGATTTAATTCCTATTGGTGGAGGGTTGCCTACAACATACCGTGAAAGTATCAAAAAATTACCTAAGCCAAGTGGTGCCCTTGTATTTTACGGGGCTCTCCGTCGTGCTGATTTGCCAGTTGATTGTCCAGGGCATATTCAAATATTCGATCAAACTTTTGGCTCTTTATTTATTTCAATAAGTATGGAAGATGATCAGCGTGCACCAGCTGGAATGGCTACTTTAATTGCAAGTATATTTGTTGATATTGATCAATGGTCTAATCTAGATAGTCAATCGTATGCCATAAAAAAAATTATTTTATCAAAACAGATTAGAACTATTTTAAATAAAAAGTTTGATTTGTTAGAGACGAGTTGGGAGCATCAAGAACTGTCAACCCCAAGAAGCTTCGAAAGGTGGACAGGACGACCAAGTGGAATAGTCGGAGGTCTTGGTCAACATCCAGATCAGTTTGGTCCTTTTGGCTTGGCAAGTAGAACCCCTCTCAGAGGTTTATGGCTTTGTGGAGATTCAATTTATCCTGGAGAAGGCACAGCTGGCGTAAGCCAATCAGCAATGATGGTTGTCAGACAACTTATGGAATGCAAAGGTAGACATTTGAATATCCCTGTCTTTAATTAGTAGGTTTTAAAAAGAAGTTCTGTCTTTCTGCCTGCGTATTGACTAATATCTTTTCGAGCTCATTCCAGTTCTCTTCAAGTAAATATTTTTCTACAAGATCTAGAGAATTTCTATACGAGGCCAAATGTCTCTCTATATTTTTCTTATTAAATTTTGCCATAGAGACTCCTAGCTCTGGGTTGCCACCTCCGACCCTAGAGGTGTCAGCAAACCCACTGGATGAAATACTTTTTGCAAGTGAATATAAGGAGGGCTTTACATCTGCACTTAATATATTGAGCAATGCCGCGCTAACTAGAACTGGTAAATGTGAAATCAAGCCTACAGCTTCATCATGTATTTGAGCTTCAGAGCTTATCCATTGACTCCCAAGTGATAAAGAAATTTGTTGCACTATTTCGAGGGCTTTGTGATCAGTTTCTTCACTTGGAGTAACGACCCATGGCTTATTTTTAAATAAATTATATTGACCTGCGTAAACGCCAGATTCTTCTGTTCCTGTCATTGGATGACTGGCTACAAAACGCGGATGTAACTTGTTCCAAGTATTTAAAATAGGGACTTTTACAGATCCAACATCAGTAACAACAGCATTTCTGGGAATGGCATTGATTAAAGCTGTTGAAGGATTTAGGAGCTGCTCAAGTGGTAAAGCAATATAAATAAGGGAACAATTGTTTAATAAGCTTGGATCAGTACTAACAATTTGGGCTAATTTTCTTTCTCTGGCTTTTTGTGCAGTTTGTTCTCGATGCGTAATCCCATAGACTGTGTATCCAAGCTTCTGGAGATCTAAGCCTAAGGATCCTCCAATCAGACCTAATCCAACAATTCCAATATTTTTAGAGGTTTGTGTTTTAATCTCCATAAATAGTATTGTTCTATATCTTTATTGATAGGGCAACATGATTAAAAGAATTTATTGATAAAAGGTACTACTAATGCTTGAGGTGAATTCACATAAACATTTAAAGAAATACTATCAAAATAATCTTGCTCTATGGCCTCATAATTTGACCCTAACAAGATTGATATCTAGAAGCTTAAGCCGCAAAGATAATACTTTTATTCAACTATCAAGTGACAGTAAAAATTTTTGGTGGCCTGGCCTTTTGATTCCACTTTGTTTGCATAACAACAATATTGTTCTAATTCTTTCAGAGAGACAGTTTCGACTCTTGTTTGAAGTGGAATTACCAAAGTTAAAATCTAGTCACCTAAGTTTCGATTATGTAGAAGGAATTGAATTCACTCCCTCAGATAATAAAGTTTGGGTTCTAAGATACCAAGATTTTATTTTGGCGAATGAAAAAGATTTATTAAAAAATCGTCAATTAATATTTCCTGAATCTGAGTTTATTTCGAATGAGCTTAGAGAATCTATGTCTATTAAAATTACTCCAAAAGATTGGGAGGATTTAATTGTCTCTCACTCACATTTTGAAGCTTCAATTATTGAAGTTCATGAGCGTCTCAGTCTAAGTCTTTTTAGTCATTCAGTAAGTTCTGATGCTGTCATAAGAATTGATCATAGGGAACTTCTAGCATTAAAAGAAATTCTCCAAGATGACTTGCCTGCTGCAATGCCTTGGAAACGAGCTCTTAATGCGGTAAATAGTGAATGGGTGACATGGGCGAAACTAGATCATCGAAAACTTAGTTGGGATTGGTATATTCAACCTTTGACTCCCTTACAAACTCTATCGGGTTTGTTGTCAAAAAATACTCTTTTAATGCTTACTAATTCAGGTCAAAGTGATTCTTTCTTTTTAGATTTTAATAGTAAAAAATTTGCTTTCACTGTTAAGGTGAATTTAGGAAATAAATTTGATCAAGAACCTATTCCTTTATTTGTCCCAAAAAGACAACCTTTACCAAATACGTCTCATTTTTATTGCCATGTTTTAAGACAGTGTCAAAGATTAATTCTTGGTCGTATACATCCAACTATTATTTTGGTAGATGATTTACAACTACGACTTCAGATAACTAGTGAATTGGCTGGAGAATTTGGATTAAGAGTAGTTCATGAAACTACTGATATTGAGCCTAATGGGATTATTTGTTGTAGTTGTAATTGGTGGATTCTTAATCAGTACAATTTGCCAACACCAGATCAATTGATTTTCCCTGTGATTCCATTGCCTATTTTAGAATCACCCTTGATTGCCGCTAAAGTTGAAATGCTTAAGCAACAAGGTCGTGACTGGTTTCGAGAATTCCTTTTCCCCGAAACTCTTACTATCCTTCTTAAATCGCTTGTAATCATTAGGGGTAAAGATGTTCGCGTCGCTATACTTGATGGCCGCATGCACTGCAGAAGTTGGGGAAAACTAATATTTGAGGCTCTTGAGCCTTGGGTTGCCTTAGAACGTTTATTGCCTTATTAAAATCAATCTCTTAGATTAAAAAATATTGTTTTTTGATAATGGGAGAAGCTCGTCGAAGATCTGAACAAGGCTTAAGTCCTCGCAGCAAGAAAAACTCTAGGAATGAGTCACCTCGTATTGTCTCTTGGTTCCCTGTTACGCAAGCACAAAGAGATCAATTTATACATTTAAGCATTCGTGCAGGATGGGTAGGTATTGCTGCTTTAGTTATTCTTTGGATTATTGTTCGCTTTGTTGGACCTGCTGCAGGGTGGTGGATTCCTGCAGACATCAGATAAAGCTGAGTATATGTTTACCTTTAACCGTTCGCTGAAACTTGGCTTAGGTTTGGTCGTAATGAAGCATGACGAGCAGCTGCGGCTAATGGTCTCATTGAATTAGCACTAACTTCTGAGCCCTCAGTTAATTTGTCTTTAACTAATTTTTCAATTATTTCTTTTGATTCAGGATTTTGTTCAAGCCAAGTAATGGTATTGTCTCTTCCTTGCCCAATATTGTCACCGTCATAGCTATACCAAGCTCCTTTACGAGTAACGACATTAGTCTCATCTGCTAAATCAAGAAGACAACCAAGAGTGCTAATCCCTTTTCCAAAAAGAATATCAAATTCGGCTATTCGGAATGGAGGTGCAACTTTGTTTTTTGCGACTTTTACTTTTGCACGAATTCCATATTCTTCAGTTCCTCTCTTTAACGTTTGAATACGACGAATATCTAATCTTACAGAGGCATAAAATTTAAGAGCGTTTCCACCAGTTGTCGTTTCTGGATTTCCATATGTAATACCAATTTTTAGACGTAATTGATTTAAGAAAATTACTGTGCAACCAGACTTGCCAATATTTCCAGTAATTTTTCTCATTGCTTGACTCATTAGACGAGCTTGAGCGCCTACTGAATGATCACCCATTTCTCCTTCTATCTCTGAACGAGGCGTAAGTGCAGCGACGGAATCAACAACAACTAGATCGACTGCAGCAGATCTAATAAGTTGGTCAACGATTTCCAATGCCATCTCGCCTGTATCCGGTTGAGATACGAGAAGATTCTCTACATCAACACCAAGAGACGCTGCATAGACTGGGTCAAGAGCATGTTCTGCATCTACAAAAGCAGCGACTCCACCGTTACGTTGAATTTCAGCTATTGCATGTAATGTCAGCGTTGTTTTTCCAGAACTTTCGGGACCATAAACTTCAATTACACGTCCTTTGGGATAACCACCACCAAGAGCCAAATCAAGAGTTAAGGCACCCGTAGATATTGTTTCTACCCGCATCTTTGACGCGTCCCCAAGACGCATGATTGAACCCTTCCCGAAATTGCGTTCTATTTGCCCAACCACTAAGCTCAATGCTTTTTCTTTTTCTCCAGATTTTGCGTCTATTTTCTTAGATTCAGTTGATTGGAGTGACTTACCTTCGTTTGACATGACAAATAACTTTAATTCAGAGGGATAACAACAGACGTTGGGATTGATGATGAAATACTCAATTCCTCAACGAATAGCAATTAAACCGATAGTACAGACGTACGCTATTAAGTCAAGACCACTTCGAGATTGGTTCTCGTAAAGTATCTGAATTTAATAATTTAATACCGGAAGGAAGACTATTTCTATCATCAGGTCTCAAGTATCCCCAGCTTGCTAAGTAACAAGGGATAGATTGCAGCTTGGGATCTTCCAAGACTTTTTCTAAAGTAGTTCTTCGATCTTCAACAAATCCTAGAATTATTTTGTTCTGTACGAGTTGGTTCAAGACATCGACTTTACTTCCAGATTCGTGACCGAAAACAAGCTTTGGCTGCAGATCGAAGTAATCCAAAAGTTTTTTTGTGAACTCAATACTTTTTGTTGTTAAAACAGCAAATTCAATGCCTTCCTTCTCAAGTGTCTTGAGGCGTTTAGTAACTAAAGAAAAAGGCTGATGAAAATTTAACCATTGCTTGAAATTATTCGCTATTGCTTCTCTTCTAGTTTGATTTAAGGCTTCTTGTAATTGAACAGGTGTCCAACTCCATTTTTCAAGAGCTAGAGAGCATTCTATTTGATAATTTTTTGAGAAATTTTGTATGCCTTTTAAGTTTAATTGACTAGTTTTATTTGAACATTCAGCAGCAAGAATAACCATTTCCCAACCATGATGAACCCAAGGCCTAATAGCCTTAAAAGCTTTGGGAATATTGCTAGGAAAAGAAAGATTCTCTTTCTCTTTAGCAGAAAGTATGTTTAGACAAGTTTGACGAGAACTTGACCAATACTCCTGTATGCCGTCAACGATGACACCATCAAAATCAAGAACAAGTAGAGGTTTCTCTATCACTAACTGTTGAAAACTGGGCCGCTAGGATTCGAACCTAGGAATGTCGAGACCAAAACCCGATGCCTTACCACTTGGCGACGGCCCATTGTTCCAGATCTAGGTTTGCAATTAAGACCCATAGATTTGGATTCTTTCTCTTAGATAATTACATATTTGATTCAATCCTGTCATGTCTTTATCCATGTTTTTTTAGTTAATCGGAAGATTTCTTCATTAATACAGCTCAACGTGGGCTTTCGAATGATTGTGTTAGCTAGGGAAATCCAATTATAAAGATTTTCTTACAAGCCAAGGATTTATAAGTCGTTTTGCCTCTGCAAGGGCCGCCTCCCAGCCTTCAGGCCACTCTCTAAGACTGATTCTTTTGCGTTGAGCCTCTTCTAGCCATGGTTGGATTATCTTTCTTGCTTTCCCTCCAAAAGCAACTCCTTCAGGCCCTTTGATTTCTGGGAGATACTTAATGGTCGATTCATTAGTTCCTCCAGCAAGTTGTAAGGGGCCAGGTGGAGCTATTGGGCGTATCCTTTCCCAAAGATTTACTGCGATTTTGGCCGCACCTGCTCCGAGATCTCCACTCATTCGACGCCCATCAAGTTGCCAAAGAGGTTTTTGATTATGAATTCTCAGGAATTTATGTCGCAGCCAAAGTTCTTCTGCTAATTTTTCATGGTTTATTCCATGCCCTTGTAAACCGCAGCTGACAGATAATCGTTGAAGCTGCATATCGACTTTGAAAATTTCCTTGATTGTTTTTTCAAATTCTTGGCCTCTTCCTGGAGCAGTATGAATTTCTACTGCATCTGGTCTGATAGTTGTTAACAACGAAGCAAAATCTTTCAGAGTTAATCTCCGATCCTTTTCTTGAATGATTCCTAATGGGCATATATCAATACATCGGCCACATCCATAGCATTTATTAGCTTTTATACCACCTTCGTTTTCAATTGCGTGAGCTGGACAAATGCTTTGACAGGGTCTTGAACAATTCGATGGACATAGGTCTGGATTGAACCAAGCTTTGCGAAAATGCGCGTCTTTTCCATCACTTAAGCTGACCATCAGCCAAGGTTTTTTTCCATAAGTTTTGAAAACCCAATCAATAGCATTGCGAGCTGCATAGATAACAGCTTCGTCGGCAGCAAGGTCGATGCAATGCACCCCTGCCGCTCCATAAATTGAGCAAAGATCAGTTATTGAAGGTAAGTCTTGATTACTAGCTCCACAAATTAATTTTACCCAGTTACCTTTTTTGAGAGCTTCAGAATTGCAAATCGAATTTTGAGTAATCACCTTGATGAATTTCTAATCTCTATTGATGAATTCATTTAATGGTTGCCATTTAATACGTCGAGCCCCTCCCATTTCAATAACAATTTTGATTCGAGGTTCCTTTTGGCAGAGATTATTTATTGCTAATAGTTCTGAATTGGATAAGACTTGACCTTCTAATAACCATAGAACCAAGGGTTTATCTTCGACTAACAATTCATTTAATTGAGGAATAACTTGTTGAACTTCCCCTAATGCACCGTTCCTCCCAACATTTTGATGTCCCAAATGTGGTGGTCTGATTCCATGTAATTGAGTAAGAAACACAACTGGATCTCCTAATCCTCTAGCAGAAGTTATCTGCGTTTGATATCCGCTAGCTCTAAGTCTTCTAAGTAAACGAGTTTCTGCTCCACCTTCTAATGGACTAAGGATGGCAAGGCAGCCGAATGATTCAAGATCAGTGCGAAATTTCTGACCAGAGAGTAATAAAGGCATCCTTAAATCAAATTCTTTATCTTATTCAAGTGAAGCATCACACAAAATGGGTGTTAATAGTGTAATCTTTTAAGTTGCTAAAGCTTTTCTATGCCCGTCCGCTAGCCGGGCCTCTAGACGCTTAAGCAGATTAGACGTTTGCGTTTAGTCTTTTTGGCCAGTGCAGAAGAACTTATTTTCTTTTGCCTAGATACTGTTTGAACTTTTCAAAAAGTTTGAGAAAGTCTTAGCCAGCTGATTGTCGCTAGCATTTTTCCAAATAAATTGAATTTCAATTAACTTCAACTTTTTTGGCTAGATAGGCGATTTATTCAGATTCCAAGTCTCTGTCTTTGACAGATCGACCTTTTAGCTGGCGTTTATTTAACTCATGTCTTTAGGAATCTTAGGTAAGAAGTTGGGGATGTCCCAACTCTTCGATGATCAAGGCAGAGCCGTTCCAGTCACTTTGATCGAAGCGGGTCCCTGTCGAATCACTCAATTGAAATCTGCTGATACTGATGGCTATGCCGCTGTGCAGATAGGTTTTCAATTAATTCGTGAAAAACTTATTAACAAGCCTTTGAAAGGTCATCTTGCAAAATCAGGAGATGATCTTTTGCGCCATCTTCGAGAGTACCGAGTAGAAAATTCTGGTGAATTTAAACTTGGGGCGGCAATAACTGTCGATGATTTCGAAAAAGGTCAAAAAGTTGATGTTAGTGGCGACACTATGGGTAGAGGATTCGCAGGTTATCAAAAGCGACATGGTTTTAGTCGAGGCCCAATGAGTCACGGTTCAAAGAATCATCGATTACCTGGCTCGACAGGGGCAGGAACAACTCCTGGTCGTGTTTATCCTGGGAAAAGGATGGCTGGTCGTATGGGTGGCAAAAAAGTCACTACCAGAGGCCTTGAAATTTTAAAGATAGATACAAATCACAATTTATTAGTAGTAAAAGGATCTGTGCCAGGGAAGCCTGGATCTCTTTTAAACATAAGACCTGCCAAAAGAGTTGGCGTCTCTACCCAGCAAGGAGGTAAATGATGGCTAACTGTACTGTTCTCGATTGGCAAGGTAAAGAGGCTGGAGAATCATCAATTGATTTGAAAACCGCTAAGGAATCTTCGGCAGCAGATTTATTACATCGTGCTGTGTTGCGTCAACAGGCTCATAGTCGCCAAGGGACTGCAAGCACTTTGACTAGGTCTGAGGTTCGAGGAGGCGGGCGAAAACCCTACAAGCAAAAGGGTACAGGTAGAGCTAGGCAAGGTTCAATTAGGACTCCTCTTCGACCAGGAGGTGGAATTATATTTGGGCCTAAGCCTCGTAAATATAACTTGGAAATGAATAGAAAGGAACGAAGGCTAGCTCTTCGGACTGCTCTAATGAGTAGGATTTCAGACGCAAAAATAATTAAAGACTTCGGTTCAAAGCTAGAAGTTCCTAAAACAAGCGAAATTCTTGCTCTACTAAAGCGAGTAGGAATCAATGCTGATGGGAAAATTCTTATTATTCTCAATAAGCCATCAGAAATTATAAAGCGCTCAATTAGAAACTTAGAAAAGATAAAGCTTATCTCTTCTGATCAATTAAATGTGTTTGACCTTCTCAATGCCAATTCTTTGGTAATAGGTGAAGACGCGTTATCAACCATTAAGGAGGTCTACGGTAATGACTAAATTTTTTGATAAACGACTTACTGATGTGATTAAGCGTCCTTTGATAACTGAGAAGGCTACAAAAGCTTTGGATCTAAATCAGTACACTTTTGAAGTCGATCCAAGAGCAGCTAAGCCTGACATAAAAGCTGCTGTTGAACAGATGTTTGATGTCAAGGTACTTGGTATTAGTACTATGAATCCACCAAGAAAAAGTAGAAGAGTTGGTAGGTTTTCTGGAAAGAGACCTCAAGTGAAGAAGGCTGTGGTTCGCCTAGCAGAAGGCAACTCAATACAGTTGTTCCCAGAATCTGAGGAGGCTTAAAACAATGGCAATAAGAAGTTTCAAACCTTACACACCTGGCACTCGTACAAGAGTAGTAACTGACTTTAGTGAAGTTACATCCAATAAACCTGAGCGCTCACTTGTCGTATCTAAACATCGCAAGAAAGGGCGTAATAACAGAGGGATAATTACTTGTCGGCATAGAGGAGGAGGGCATAAAAGGCTATATAGGATTGTTGATTTTCGTCGAAATAAGCATGGTGTTTCGGCCAAAGTTGCGGCAATTCATTATGACCCACATCGGAATGCAAGACTTGCTCTACTTTTTTACTCTGACGGTGAAAAGAGATACATACTTGCACCTGCGGACATAACAGTTGGGCAAGAAGTTATTTCTGGTCCAGATGCACCAATTGAAACTGGTAATGCTTTACCACTTTCTTCTATGCCTTTAGGTTCGAGCGTTCATTGTGTTGAACTTTATCCAGGTCGTGGCGGACAGATGGTTCGTACAGCTGGAGCTAGCGCACAAGTCATGGCTAAAGAAGGAGATTACGTTGCGTTGAAATTACCTTCAACTGAGGTTCGTTTAGTTAGAAAGGAATGCTACGCCACCCTTGGAGAGGTTGGTAATTCTGAGATTAGAAATACAAGCCTCGGAAAAGCTGGAAGAAGAAGATGGCTTGGCAGACGACCTCAAGTTAGAGGAAGTGTCATGAATCCATGTGATCACCCTCATGGAGGAGGAGAAGGAAAGGCACCTGTTGGACGTGCTGGTCCTGTGACTCCTTGGGGTAAAGCTGCTCTTGGTTTGAAAACCAGGAAGAAAAATAAGCCCAGCAACAAGTACGTCCTTCGAAAACGACGCAAGGTATCTAAACGGAGTAGAGGAGGTCGCGATTCATGATTTCTATCTTTCTTTACCAATTCTTTTAAACAGTTATGGGACGTTCACTAAAAAAAGGGCCATTTATTTCAGACAGTTTGCTTCGTAAAATCGAGAAGCAAAACTCTAATGATGATAAAGCTGTCATCAAGACATGGTCCAGAGCCTCAACAATTCTGCCAATGATGATTGGCCATACAATTGCTGTTCACAATGGAAAGAGTCACATACCCGTTTTCATAACTGAGCAAATGGTTGGACACAAGTTAGGAGAGTTTGCACCAACTCGAACCTACAGAGGTCATATCAGAGATAAAAAAGGAGCACGCTAATCATGACTACTTCATCTACCAAAACGACAGCCCAGGCCCATGGGCGTTATATTCGCGGATCTGCTTCAAAAGTTCGACGTGTTCTTGATCAAATAAGAGGAAGAACTTACAGGGATGCTTTGATCATGCTTGAATTTATGCCGTATCGATCAACTGAGCCAATAACAAAAGTATTGCGATCAGCTGTTGCGAATGCAGAAAACAATCTTGGTCTTGAACCTTCTTCGCTTGTTATTAGCACTGCTACCGCTGATATGGGCCCACCAATGAAACGTTATAGGCCTAGGGCTCAGGGCAGAGCATTTGCAATTAAAAAGCAGACATGCCACATCAGCATTTCTGTTTCGGCCAATCAATCAACCAATTCTGAGGACTCAGACTGATGGGACATAAAATTCACCCCACTGGAATTAGGCTTGGCATCACCCAAGAGCATCGTTCTAAATGGTACGCACCAAGTAAAACTTATCCTTTACTACTCCAAGAAGATGATCGGATACGTACTTTCATCAAGAAAAAGTATGGAGCAGCGGGGATAAGCGATGTATTGATTGCTCGAAAAGCAGATCAACTTGAGGTCGAATTAAAAACTGCTAGGCCAGGAGTAATTGTTGGTAGGCAGGGAAGTGGTATTGAAGAACTCAGATCTGGTATTCAAAAAACAATCGGTGATAGAAACAGACAAGTACGCATCAATGTTGTTGAAGTAGAAAAAGTTGATGCAGATGCTTATCTTCTTGCCGAATATATTGCTCAGCAACTAGAAAAGCGTGTTGCTTTTAGACGAACTATTCGAATGGCTGTTCAAAGAGCACAAAGAGCTGGTGTCTTAGGTCTTAAAATACAAGTAGGCGGAAGGTTGAATGGCGCTGAAATCGCACGTTCTGAATGGACACGAGAAGGGAGAGTTCCTCTCCACACTTTGAGAGCAGAAATCGATTACGCAACCAAAGTTGCTAGTACAACCTATGGAGTTTTAGGAATCAAAGTATGGGTTTTTAAAGGTGAAGTTCTTCCTAAAGAAGAACAGCCATTACCTGTTGGCTCTACTCCTAGACGCAATAGGGGGAATCGAAGACCTCAACAATTTGAGGATCGTTCCAATGAAGCTAAATAAGGAGTTTTAATCATGCTTAGTCCCAAAAGAACCAAATTCCGCAAACAACAAAGAGGCCGTATGCGCGGCGTTGCTACTAGAGGCAACAAAATCTCTTTTGGTCAGTTTGCATTGCAAGCTCAAGATTGTGGTTGGGTTACCTCAAGACAAATCGAGGCTAGTAGACGAGCTATGACTCGTTATGTCAAAAGGGGAGGACAAATTTGGATTCGTATTTTCCCTGATAAGCCTGTAACGATGAGGCCTGCCGAGACAAGAATGGGATCTGGTAAAGGTAACCCAGAATTTTGGGTTGCAGTTGTCAAGCCTGGTCGAATCTTGTTTGAAATGGGTGGAGAAGAAATTACAGAGGAAATTGCAAAAGAGGCAATGCGTCTTGCTCAATACAAGCTGCCAGTAAAAACAAAATTTATTTCCCTAGAGGAAGATCTCAATAAGGGAAATTATAAACCTGCTAAAACGCCAGTTAACGCAGATGATTCGGAGTCATCATCATGAGCAAAACAACCACAAAAGATGTAAGGAATCTCTCTGATTCCGAGATATCAGAAAAGATTGAAAATCTTCGTAAAGAACTTTTTGATCTTCGTTTTAAGCAAGCTACTAGACAGCTAACGAAAACTCACCGTTTCAAAGAGGCACGAACCGAATTGGCTCAACTTTTAACGGTTTCAAACGAGCGAAGCCGCTCCAACACATCATCTTGATTTTTTAGTTATGGCACTCAAGGAAATGGTCGGCACTGTTGTCAGTGACAAAATGCAAAAAACAGTAGTTGTGGCCGTGGAAAATAGATTTCCACATCCTATCTACCAAAAAATTATTAGTCGTACGACTAGATATAAAGCCCATGATGCAGAAAACCATTGCAAAGTGGGAGACAGAGTTCGGATTAAAGAGTCTCCTCCAATGAGCGCTCACAAACGATGGACAGTTACAGATGTTCTCGTTCAGGGGATGAAATCTAAGGAGGCTGCAAAATGATTCAGCAAGAAACTTTCTTAACCGTTGCAGATAACAGTGGTGCCAAGCGTTTGCAATGTATTAGGGTCTTGGGCTCTAATCGTCGGTATGCCCACGTAGGCGATGTGATTGTTGCTTCTGTTAAAGATGCTATGCCAAATATGGGAGTGAAAAAATCAGATGTCGTTAAAGCGGTTGTTGTTCGGACCAGAGCAACAATGCGTAGAGAGACTGGAAATTCAATTCGCTTTGATGACAACGCTGCTGTTCTTATCAATGATGATCAAAACCCAAGAGGCACTAGGGTGTTTGGTCCTGTCGCACGAGAATTAAGAGAGCGCAATTTCACTAAAATTGTCTCTTTAGCTCCGGAGGTTATTTAGTTATGCCAGCAATTAACAAATCCAAAGCTCCTGCTGATCGGATCAAAATGAAGATCCGCAAAGGAGATACAGTTCAGATTATTTCTGGAAAGGACAAGGGTAAAACCGGTGAAGTCCTTAAAACACTTCCCTATGAAAATAGAGTTTTAGTTCAGGGAATTAACCAAAGAACAAAGCATGTCAAACCCTCACAGGAAGGAGAAACTGGTCGAATAGAGACTAAAGAATTTTCCTTGCATGCCTCAAATGTAATGATCTACTCAACTAAAGAGAAAGTTGCTAGTAAGGTTGAAATTTTTGTAGATAAAGACGGATCAAAGAAACGACGATTAAAAAAGACTGGGGAATTAATTGATTAATTCACTATTCCTTTGTCTGAATTAACTAAAGCAGACTCTCTTTTCCCAATTGAATTCTGACCAAGACCAGAATTAAATCTTTTCCAACAATGTCACTAAAAACCCGTTATCGAGAGACAATTAGACCAAAGCTTTTAAAAGATCTTGGTCTGAAAAATGTACATCAAGTTCCTAAGGTGCAGAAAGTCACCTTAAACAGAGGACTTGGTGAAGCTGCCTCTAATTCAAAGGCTTTAGAAGCTTCTCTGGCTGAAATGGCAACAATTTCGGGTCAAAAAGCTTTGGTTACAAGGGCCAAGAAAGCAATTGCTACTTTTAAAATCAGACAAGGAATGCCCATAGGTTGTGCCGTCACACTTAGAGGTGATCGCATGTACGCATTCTTGGAAAGGTTCATAAATTTGGCACTTCCAAGAATCAGAGATTTTCGTGGTGTGAGTCCAAAAAGCTTTGATGGCAGAGGAAATTACACCATTGGAGTCAAAGAGCAACTTATTTTCCCTGAGATTACTTTTGACAAAGTCGACACCATTAGAGGCATGGATATCACAATTGTGACTAGTGCTTCCTCTGATGAACAAGGTAAGGCCCTTCTTAGTGAAATGGGAATGCCTTTCCGTAAAAAATGAGTTTGATTAGCTAAATACTATGGCCAACCACGATCCAATTTCAGACATGCTCACTCGCATACGAAATGCAAGTGAAAAACGTCATGAAAAAACCAAAGTCCCTGCTTCAAGAATGTCTCTTAGTATCGCTAAGGTTCTTCAGCGTGAGGGATTTATTGCAGAAATCAATGAAGAGGGAGAAGGCTTTAGAAAGCAGCTCATTCTTGGATTGAAATACACTGGTAAACATCGCTCACCTATTATTCGCTCAATGCAGCGAGTTAGTAAACCAGGATTGAGGATTTATAAAAACACTCGAGGATTACCAAAAGTTCTAGGAGGCCTTGGAGTTGCAATAATTTCTACCTCTAAGGGGGTCATGAGTGATCGTGATGCACGAAAACAAGGAGTTGGAGGAGAAGTCCTCTGCTACGTCTGTTGATTGATTAGGTATTTATTATGTCTCGTACTGGAAAAAAACCTATCTCCCTTCCTGAAAAGGTAGATGTAAAACTTGAGGGACTTTCCATCACTGTAAAAGGTCCTAAAGGTGAACTGCATAGAACTCTTCCTGATGGAGTAAGCCTAAGCAAAAATGACAACACAATTATTGTTAACCCTATAAATGAAAAGAGACAGTCCAAAGAAATGCATGGGCTGTGTAGATCGCTGGTTGCGAATATGGTTGAGGGGGTTAGTACTGGTTTTACGAAAAAACTTGAGATTGTTGGTGTTGGATCAAGAGCACAAGTAAAAGGAAAAACTCTTGTTGTTAGTGCTGGATATAGTCATCCAGTTGAGGTTGTCCCTCCTGAAGGCATAACATTTAAAGTTGAAAATAATACAAATGTGATAGTAACTGGACCTGATAAAGAATTAGTGGGCAACGAAGCTGCCAAAATAAGAGCAATTAGGCCCCCAGAGCCTTATAAAGGTAAAGGAATCAAATATGAAGGAGAACAGATAATTAGAAAAGCTGGCAAGTCTGGCAAAACTTAATCTTGTTTATTTGTATTTAAAAATTTTTTAGCCATGTCAAAACTTTCTAGAAAACAACAGACCCAAAAACGACATAAACGCTTGAGGAGAAACTTAAGTGGAACAGAATCTCGACCAAGACTTGCTGTCTTTCGATCTAATAACCACATCTATGCTCAAATAATAGATGATGATGCTCAAAACACTATATGTGCTGCATCAACTTTGGATAAAGATTTGAAAGCCTCTTTAAAAGTCAATGCTGGAAGTTGTGATGCATCTACAGCAGTGGGAGAACTCGTTGCAAAAAAAGCTTTATCAAAAGGCATCAAACAAGTTATCTTTGACAGGGGTGGGAACATCTATCATGGCAGGGTTAAAGCTCTAGCCGAAGCTGCCAGAGTGGCAGGCTTGAACTTTTAATTATTGCTTTAATAATGACAGACTCTAAAAACCAGTCCTCAAATAGAAAAACTTCTGGATCCTCAGATGCTCCTCCTGCTGCAGATGGTAGGCAGGAAAATCGTCGCAACCGTGGTGAAAAACGCGGAGGAAGAAGAGATAGAAGAGGTCAAGAAAGAGACTCTGAATGGCAAGAAAGAGTTGTTCAAATTAGAAGGGTTTCGAAAACAGTCAAAGGTGGAAAGAAAATGAGTTTTAGGGCAATAGTTGTTGTAGGCAACGAAAAAGGTCAAGTTGGTGTTGGTGTAGGCAAAGCTGGTGATGTAATTGGTGCTGTTCGTAAAGGAGTCGCTGATGGGAAAAAACATCTAGTTCGTGTCCCTTTAACTAGAAATAGCTCGATCCCAACTCTCTCTAACGGTAGAGATGGGGCAGCAAGTGTATTAATTCGTCCTGCAGCTCCTGGAACAGGTGTAATTGCTGGTGGCTCAATTCGTACTGTATTAGAGTTGGCCGGAATTAAAAATGTACTTGCTAAGCGATTAGGTAGTAAGACCCCTCTGAATAACGCTCGAGCTGCAATGGTTGCTTTAAGTGAGTTAAGAACTCATAAAGCGACAGCAAAAGAGCGTGGTATTTCACTTGAGCAGATTTATTCCTAACAATCATGACTATTAAATTAGAATCTCTCCAATCTAATTCAGGATCTAGACGTAAAAAGATGCGTAAAGGTCGTGGTATAGCTGCTGGTCAAGGAGCCAGTTGCGGCTTTGGGATGAGAGGGCAGAAATCTCGATCAGGTAGACCTACTCGCCCAGGCTTTGAGGGTGGTCAGATGCCTTTGTATAGACGAGTTCCAAAATTAAAGCATTTTCCAATAGTTAATCAGAAGAATTTTACTGTCCTCAATGTCTCCAGTTTGAATTCATTGAAAGAAGGGACTGTTGTTAACCTTGATTTATTGGTCAAGGAAGGGATTTTGACTAAACCCAAAAATCCTTTGAAAATTCTTGGCAATGGAAAATTAGAAGTGAAATTAACCGTTCAAGCTGCAGCTTTCACAGCATCCGCCAAAAAGAAAATCGAAGAAGTCGGGGGTACTTGTGATCTATACAACTAACTTCTGTATCTAAAAAATTTGATTTTATACATTAGCCTCTAATAAATCATCCCTATTAAATGTTAATAAGTCGTGGAAGAAACCCAAGCGCAGGTGAAGTAATCACTCAGCTGTTCAGTAATGAAGAACTAAGGGGAAGAGTTTTTACGACAATAGGCTTATTGCTAATTGTTCGATTAGGAATTTATATTCCTATGCCCGGAATAGATAGAGATGCTTTTAAAACCTTTATTGATCAGGGAGGGCAATTGATTGGATTTCTTGATATTTTCACAGGTGGTGGAATCTCAACTTTGGGTATTTTTGCATTAGGTATTCTTCCATTCATTAATGCTTCAATAATTATTCAATTGCTCACTGCCTCTTTACCGCAATTGGAAGATCTGCAGAAAAATGAAGGCGAGGCAGGCAGAAGAAAGATTGCTCAAATCACTAGATATGTAGCTTTGGGATGGGGATTGATTCAAAGCTCAGTTTTTGCCTTGATTCTTCGACAGTATGCAGTGGAAGGTCTTAGCGAAACTGCATTTGTTATTCAAACATCACTTGCATTAGTCACTGGATCGATGATAGTTATGTGGCTTAGTGAAATTATTACTGAAAAAGGGATAGGTCAAGGAGCTTCTCTAGTTATATTTTTGAATATTGTTGCTACGTTGCCAAAGGCACTTAGCTCTACTATTGAAAAAGCTCAAACAGGAGATCGAGCAGATGTTCTGGGGATAATAATTCTTTTGATAGTTTTTTTGATTACTATTGTGGGTATTATTTTTGTTCAGGAAGGTGCAAGGAGAATTCCCATAGTAAGTGCAAAAAGCCAAATGGGCGGAACAGCCCTTTTGCCAAGCAGGCAAAGTTATTTACCTCTGAAGTTAAATGCTGGTGGCGTTATGCCAATAATTTTTGCTTCTGCATTAATTTTCCTTCCTATAACAATCGCAAATTTCACTCAAAACCCTTTGCTAATTAAGGCTGCTAGTTCACTAAATCCAGGCTCATCAAACCCGTGGCCTTATGCAATTACCTTTTTTGCATTAATTCTCGGCTTTGCTTATTTTTATGCTTCTTTGACAATAAATCCAATAGATATTGCCTCTAATTTGAAAAAGGGTGGGGTTGCAATTCCAGGCGTAAGGCCTGGTGGTTCTACCTCTAATTACCTTTCAGGTGTTCAAAACCGCCTCACTTTACTTGGTGGTTTATTTCTTGGTTCAGTTGCCATTGTTCCTGCCGCAGTAGAGAGAGCAACAAATGTCCAAACTTTTCAGGGCCTTGGTGCTACTTCATTATTAATTTTGGTTGGAGTTGCAATTGATACATCTAAGCAGATTCAGACTTATGTCATTTCTCAAAGATATGAAGGGTTAGTTCGTCAATAAAATCTTTACTATGATTTTTATTTAAATGAAAAAGAAATTATTATTTCTTGGTCCTCCTGGTGCTGGTAAAGGGACACAAGCAACTCTTTTTTGCAAGAAGTATGGTTTAAATCATCTTTCAACTGGAGATTTACTTCGAGATGAGGTCTCGTCAGGATCCTTTTTAGGCCTTAAGGCTGCGGAAGTTATGAAAAAAGGAGAATTAGTAAGTGATGAGTTAGTACTCTCAATTGTAGAAGGAAGATTGGTAAATATTAATGAAGGTTGGCTGCTTGATGGGTTCCCAAGAAATGTGAATCAGGCGAATTCGCTAAAAAGTCTTTTAGACAAAATCAATCAACCATTAGAAGGAGTAATATTAATAAAAATTGCTGACGAATATTTGATTAAAAGGCTTTTAGAAAGAGGAAGGCAGGATGATAATGAACAAGTCATAATTAACAGACTCAAAATTTACAGAGATAAAACTTCCCCCCTTATTGATTTGTATGCCAAACAAGGAATTCTTGAGGAGATAGAAGGTAATGCTGACAAAGATGTTGTGTTTTCATGTATTGAGAAAGCTTTAGGCGGATGATGTAGTAAAGTTATAGTTTGGAAATAGGCAGAGTCTCACCAAATGAAGGTTAGATCCTCAGTCAAAAAAATTAGTCCTGACGATCAGATCGTGAGGCGCAGAGGCCGGATCTACGTGATCAACAAAAAAAGGCCTCGAAACAAACAACGTCAGGGCTGATTCCTGATTGTTAAGAAGCCATGAAGGATTAATTTTCTTCTCGTTTACTTCTTACACCAAGGTCATCATTAATTTATGATGATTTTTATTGTCCTCATCGATTTATCCCTAAGTGGCACGGATCTCAGGCATCGATATACCCCGCGAAAAGCGGGTGGAAGTTGCCCTTACTTACATCTATGGCATCGGCTTAACCAGAGCTCAGACTATCCTTGAAAAATCAGGAGTTAATCCTGATATTCGTGTAAAGGATCTAGACGATAGTGATGTTCAGAAGCTTAGAGCTGTTACTGAAGAATTCACACTTGAAGGAGATTTGAGACGCCAAGAAGGAATGGCACTTAAACGACTTCAAGATATCGGATGTGTTCGTGGAAGAAGGCATAGAATGAGTCTTCCTGTTAGAGGCCAACGAACTAGAACTAATGCTCGTACTCGAAGAGGGTCGAGAAAAACTGTTGCAGGAAGAAAGAAATAGTTTCTTAAGTCTCCTGTTACCACCTGGTAATTTACCAAAACTTTTTTTAAATAAGGCACAGCCTAATGGCTACAACCTCAAAGAAATCCGGTTCTAAGAAGTCAAAGCGCAATGTTCCAAATGGAGTTGTGCATATTCAAAGTACCTTCAACAACACCATTGTCTCAATTACTGATACTTCTGGTGAGGTTATTTCCTGGTCATCAGCAGGAGCTAGCGGATTCAAAGGAGCTCGAAAAGGTACTCCTTTTGCAGCCCAAACCGCTGCTGAAGTCGCAGCCCGAAGAGCTTTAGAGCAAGGAATGCGTCAAATAGAAGTTCTTGTAAGAGGACCAGGCTCAGGTCGTGAAACCGCAATAAGGGCATTGCAAGTAGCTGGTCTTGAAATTACTTTGATCAGAGATGTAACTCCTCTCCCTCACAACGGGTGTAGGAGACCTAAACGCAGACGCGTTTAATTCTATTCACTTAAGTGAACTTTTTTTTCTTTCCACATCGCATTAGACCGTGTTGCAATACCAGATAGACAGGATCGACCATCAAGTTTCTAATGATCGTTCCCAAACAGGCGTCTTCCTAATTGGACCTCTTGAAAGAGGTCAAGCAACAACTTTGGGTAACTCTTTACGCAGAGTATTAATGGGCGGGCTTGAAGGCAGCGCTGTTACTGCTGTAAGGATTGCAGGTGTAAATCATGAATACGCAACAATCCCTGGTGTAAGAGAAGACGTTTTAGACATTCTTCTGAATTGCAAACAGATTTCAGTCGATAGTCGCAGTCAAGAACTGGAGATAGGACGAATTGTTGTTACGGGTCCAGCTGAAGTAAAAGCAAAGGATATTCAGTTCTCCTCTCAAGTTGAAGTAGTTGATGGTGATCGTCCAATAGCAACTGTTCACGAGGGACACAATCTAGAATTAGAATTACACGTTGAAAGAGGTGTTGGATATCGTCCAGTTGATCGAAGAAACGAAGAGACAAGCGCTATTGATTTGCTTCAAATAGACGCGGTATTTATGCCAATAAACAGAGTTAATTTTACTATTGATGAAACCGCTGTAGCTGAGGGTGGATCTACAAGAGAAAGATTGAAGATGGAGTTAGTTACTGATGGATCCACTTCTCCAGACGACGCATTAGCGGAAGCTGCAAATCAATTAATCGAACTTTTCCAACCTCTTGCTACTGTCTCAATGGTAGAAGAGATTCCTGAAGAGCCAGAGCCTGCTGCAGAGGCTCAAATACCCCTTGAGGAGTTAAACTTATCAGTAAGAGCTTATAACTGCCTAAAACGTGCCCAAGTGAATTCTGTTTCAGACTTGATGGGTTTCAGTTATGAGGATTTGTTGGAAATTAAGAACTTCGGTTCTAAATCTGCTGATGAAGTTATTGAAGCTCTAGAGAGAATTGGAATTTCTATTCCTCAAAGTAGAACTTCTGCATGACTTTCAGTTTTATCACTACTACATTTCAAGGCTAATCCAATGCGTCATCAACGTCGAATTCCACAACTGAGTCGTCCTGCTGATCAAAGGAAGGCACTTTTAAGAGGATTAACTACTCAATTAATACGTGAAGGTAGAGTTACAACAACAAAAGCAAGAGCCAAAGCTTTGAGAGATGAGACTGAGAGGATGATTACTTTAGCTAAAGATGGAAGCCTTTCCTCTAGAAGAAGAGCTATTGGGTATGTATACGATAAACAGTTGGTTCATGCTCTTTTTGAAAAGGCTCAAGAGCGATATGGTGATAGAGAAGGAGGCTATACAAGAATTGTTAGAACCACTCCAAGACGTGGTGATAATTCTGAAATGGCCATTGTTGAACTCGTATAGGTAATTAATTCTCTAACAACATAAATTAATAACTTTTAATTTAAAATTGACTAAGAGAATTGCACTTGTTATCCAATACGATGGATCAGGATTTAGTGGTTGGCAAAATCAGAAAGATTCGATAACTGTTCAAGGTACCTTAGAAGAAAAAATTGCTGAACTTGATCAAATTAGGCCAGTCAAAGTTATAGCAGCAGGCAGAACTGATTCAGGTGTTCACGCTTCTGGACAAGTTGCTCATTTTGATTGTTCTGGCCCGATTCCTATTCATAAATGGACATCAGCGCTGAATGGAAGGCTGCCAGCTTCGATTAAAGTCCTTGAAGCAGTAGATGTAAAAAGAGATTGGCATGCTTGTTATTCGGCAAAGTATAGAAGATATAGATATTCTATTTTTAATGGTTCCTATCCAAATCTTTTTCTTCAAAATATAAGTTGGCATAAATATAGGTTTAGATTAGATATCAATTTAATGAAGGCTGCTCTGAATGATTTATTAGGTTTACATGATTTTGTAGCGTTTCAAAAAGCTGGAAGTAATAGAAGTAATTCATTCACCACAGTGCAAGATGTTGCTATTTATCGTCACGGGGATATAGTCACGGTTGAGATACAGGCAAGTGGATTTTTGTATGGAATGGTGAGGCTTTTGATTGGGCAATTAGTTGCTGTTGGAGAAAAACGACTTTCTATTAATCAATTCAGACATAGATGGAGAAACGGTTTACGTTCTGAGGTTAAAGAGGCTGCACCGCCTCATGGCCTTTGTTTGATAAGAGTTGGTTATGAGGAACAAATTTTTTCAAAAGAGAAAAGTTTCGACACTTTTCCTAGTTTTTCTCTCTCAAAATTTGATTCTTAAAATTTACAAACAATTTAAAATATTAGTAAATTAAAAATGGGGATTTTTGTTAAATCAGTAATTTAAATTTTATGAAAACAAAAAGGCCAGTTTTCAGCCATGAAAGTGTAGAATTGATTTTCTGAAGAATCAGATCAATTTTTTGACTTGATAACTTCCTTAAACAGCATTATCAAAATGACAATGCTTATTCAGTGTTAAAGGTGTTCAGCAAAAATGAACAAGACTTCCGTTCCATCGCAGGATTCTATTGATCGCCAGTGGTTTCTGGTGGATGCAGAGAATCAGACTCTAGGCCGACTAGCAACTGAAGTTGCTAGTGTACTTAGAGGTAAGACAAAGCCAAATTTTACTCCTCACTTAGATACGGGTGATTTTGTTATTGTAGTAAATGCTGAAAAGATCAAAGTAACCGGAAAGAAATCTGATCAAAAACTTTATCGCAGACACTCTGGACGTCCAGGAGGAATGAAGGTTGAAACCTTTAAGGCACTTCAATCTAGAATTCCAGAGAGAATAGTTGAAAAGGCAATCAAAGGAATGTTGCCTCACACAAGGTTAGGACGACAATTGTTTACTAAACTCAAAGTTTACAAAGGCTCTGAGCATCCTCATTCAGCCCAAGAACCTAAAACCCTCAATCTAAATTCTGAAACTGTTTCGAAATGACTAGTTCAACAAATAAAGTCGTTTACTGGGGGACTGGTAGACGAAAGACATCAGTAGCAAGAGTTAGGTTAACCCCTGGAAAAGGTGAAATCATTATCAACGGTCGACCCGGTGACCACTACTTGAATTTTAATCCTGCATATATATCCGCTGTTAGAGCTCCTTTACAAACACTTGGCTTGAGTGAATCATATGATGTTTTAGTTAATGTATATGGTGGAGGTTTGACCGGTCAGTCTGACGCGATAAAGCAGGGAGCTGCTAGAGCTTTATGTGACTTATCTCTTGATAATCGTAAACCTTTGAAAGTAGAGGGCCACCTTAGTCGCGACCCTAGAGCCAAAGAGAGGCGTAAATATGGTCTCAAAAAAGCTCGTAAAGCTCCACAATTCTCAAAGAGATAATTTTACTTTTCCTTTTTAATCTTGCTCTTTTTTTACTATGCCTAAATCAGATATTCATCCAACTTGGTATCCAGAAGCAAAAGTTATTTGTAATGGAAAAGTTGTTATGACAACTGGTTCTACACAACCAGAAATTCAGGTAGATGTTTGGAGTGGAAATCACCCATTCTTTACAGGGACCCAGAAGATTTTAGATACGGAAGGAAGAGTGGATAGATTTATGAGGAAATATGGTATGGCTTCATCTGATTCAAGTGAAGATAAAGATAAATCTACAGAAGAAAAAAAAGAAAATTGATAGCTGTTGATTTAAATATTTAGGGAATTTAAAGAATGGATTCTTCAACCCTAATAAAAAGATTAGAGACAGCTAAAAGTAGTTTTCAAAACTTGGAGTTGCAGCTAGCTGATCCAGATGTTGCATCAGACCCTAAACAATTAGAGAAAATTGCAAGAGAACGATCGCGTTTAGAGCCATTGGTTAATGATTATGCCAAACTTCAAATAATCGAAAGAGAATTTATAGAAGCTAAAGGTTTAGTAAAAGAAAGTAGAGATGATAAAGAGATGGAACTTTTGGCTAGAGAAGAACTTCAAAATCTCGAACTTTCAAAAAATCAATTAATTCAAAAGTTGACTTTGGCTCTTTTACCAAAAGACTCTAGAGATGAAAGAAGTGTGATGCTTGAAATACGAGCTGGAGCAGGAGGTAATGAAGCTTGTTTATGGGCTGGAGATTTAGCAAGAATGTATGAGAGATATGGACAAAAACTAGGTTGGAACGTAAAACCCATTAGTTCAACAGAAGCTGATATGGGTGGTTTTCGTGAAATGATTATCTCAGTCAAAGGAGAGTCTGTTTACAGCCAATTGAAATTTGAAGCAGGGGTTCATAGAGTGCAAAGAGTTCCTTCTACTGAATCTCAAGGACGAGTTCATACTTCTACTGCAACTGTGGCTGTAATGCCAGAAGCAGATCCAGTAGAGGTGAAAATAGAATCTACAGACTTAGAAATTAGTACGGCAAGATCAGGTGGTGCGGGTGGACAAAATGTCAATAAAGTTGAAACAGCAATTGATTTATTTCATAAGCCGACTGGTATAAGAGTGTTTTGTACGCAGGAACGTTCTCAATTACAAAATAGAGAGAGAGCAATGGAAATTTTACGAGCTAAACTATTAGAATTAGAAATAGCAGAGGCTAATGCAAAAGAAAGATCAGCTAGATTGTCTCAGGTTGGAACAGGTGATAGAAGTGAAAAGATAAGGACTTATAACTACAAAGATAATAGAACTACTGATCATAGATTAGGAATTAATTTTCCCCTTGAACAAGTTCTTGCAGGTCAATTGGAAGATATTATTGGTGCATGTATTGCTGAAGAACAAAAAAGGCAACTGGAAGAGCTTAGTAATTACTCGGAAAACTAAAGAAATTAAGCTACCCATCCAATTACATATTTACTCCATTCTTTATGGCGACCTGAGTGAATTTGTTTTGTGGTTTCAAAGCTCATGTTATTTAAAGGTTTATATGGTTTTGTTTTTAATGACATCTTTGCCTCTTCGGGTGTTCTATTCCCTTTCATTACGTTGCATTGAAGACATGCAGTAATAACATTTTCCCAATTGTCGGTTCCTCCTCTACTGCGGGGTAAAACATGATCAATTGAAAGTTTCTTATTTCTCTGACCACAATATTGACAACAGTTATCATCTCTTTGAAATATATTTTTTCTAGAAAGAGGAATATCACGATATGGAACTCTAATAAATTGTCTTAATCTTATGACAGTTGGAGCTTTAAAATCTTGTCTAATATGATGTGCAGCGTCTTCTTCAAGACTTTCAGCCTTGCCCTTAAGCATTAAAACTGTCGCGCGACGCCATGAAGTGATGTTCAATGGCTCATAGGACGCATTCAAAACAAGAACTTGACCCATGCAACCAAGCTAATTAAGCGGCATGCTAGTGGCAATACATACTTGTTGCAGTTTTCCTTATTACATTGATTGAATGCAAAGCATGTCAAAGATCAATAGAAGTGATACATCTTTCACTTTTGGTGGGACAACTAATACTGTATTGAGATGTGATCCTCGAAGTCGCGCATGGGTTGAGGTTGATTCGAAAGTAATTGAAAATAATTCAAGAGTCTTGAAAAACTTTATTGGCAAAGATTGTTTGCTAATGGCAGTTGTAAAAGCTGATGGATATGGACATGGGGCAGAGACTGTTGCTAAGGCTGCTTTAATTGGAGGCGCTGATAGCCTTGGAGTAGCAACTTTAGAAGAGGGTATTCAATTAAGAAATGCTGGTTTGAAATGTCAGATATTAATTCTTGGAAATTTAATCAATGCAGAAGAACTTTATTCTTCCTTTTGTTGGGATCTTATTCCAACGATTAGTGGAATTCGTGAGGCAATAATTTGCAATAATATCGCTGAAAATAATAATAAAAAATTTCTTATTCACTTAAAAGTTGACACCGGTATGACGAGACTTGGCTGTGATTGCAAAGAAGTACAAGAATTGATTTCCAAAATTGATTTTTTAGAAAACCTATCTTTAAAAGGCATATATAGTCATTTAGCAATTGCTGATAAAGATCTAGGAAGCAATACTCAAGGAAGTTTTACGCAGATTCAGTTAAATAGATTTGAGAAGGTTTTAAAGGACTTAGGTGAGAGAAATACGCTTCTTTGCAGACACCTTGCTAATTCTGCGGGGACACTATCAGATAAACGTCTTCATTTTGATATGGTTCGAGTAGGACTGAGTTTGTATGGTTACTTTCCACTAAATGATTTTGAGTCTAATTTGAACCTTCATCCAGCTTTGAAAGTTAAGGCTAGAGTTACTTTGGTTAGGGATGTTGAAAAGGGGACAGGTGTTGGGTATGGACATTGTTTTAAAACTCAAAGGAAAAGCAAACTTGCTGTGGCTGCTATTGGCTATGCAGATGGAGTCAGCAGAACTCTTTCTGGAAAAATTTTTGCCTCAATAGATGGAGTCTTAGTGCCTCAAGTAGGAGCAATTGCAATGGATCAAATGGTTTTTGACATAACTGACAAACCTGATATCAAAACAGGTCAAGTCTTAACCCTTCTTGGAACTGATGGTGAAGTGTGTATCTCTCCCCAGAATTGGTGTGATTTGTCTGGGTCAATTCCATGGGAAGTCCTTTGCAGTTTCAGAAATCGTCTTCCAAGAGTTGTCACTTAAAATTTGTAGAGGAGAACAATCTAAATATTTTGAGCATTGACTTGATAAGGTGTTGGTATGGAGAGGTGGCTGAGTGGTTGAAAGCGGCTCCCTGCTAAGGAGTTACAGGAGGTAACTTCTGTCGAGGGTTCGAATCCCTCCCTCTCCGTTCTTTATTGGTTCAGGTAAGTTCGTATAAGTTCAGAAAACAGAAATAACGCAGTAGCAGTAGGGGATTAGAAGAATAAAGAGTTCGCACCTGTTCGTAGTGTGCCACAGATTCCGAGTTCTGTGTGGGGGGAAATGTGGGGGGGAATGGAAATTACTGAAGGGAAGGTAGATCTCAGGTATATCTTTCTTTTTCGGGTGCTGCGTGGGGGGAAACTTTTTTGAGGATGTGGGGGTTTCTTTTCTCCTACCACGCCTCATCTTGGTAGGCGGTTTTGTTCTTCTCATACGGCATTAGAAAATAACCTCTCAAATGATCTGCTTTCTTCTTCCATTACCTTCTGCTTGTAAGCAATAAGTTTTGGATACGCTCTAAGAATCTCAGCAACCGTATCCGCTTTGGATAGGTTGAACTTTTCTGAATACTCCTCAATCATTTCTGGTAAATCATCATTTCTGCGTGAAACATTTAAGTAAATGCCTTGTGTTCTCATTTCATTTTTCTCGTCTTTAGTTCAATTATTTATCCGCCTTTACAAACCCAGAATTGATACATCTATTTTACTAGTTCCTAATCACTCAAAATATAATTAATAAGTTGCAGATTCAGAAGTATTTGTTATATGTTACTTTCAAATAAAAATAAAGTATATTAATTGATGCTATTCTAGTAGTCATTCTTATTTTTCATAGTCCACATAGTTAAACTATACTTAGTACCTGAAGTTAACTCTTTAGATGTATGACCGTGAGTGCATTGACCTGGAAATAATATACATTTACCTACTGGAATATCCTTATTAGAAACACCCTGACGAGGAAAGAACAGTTCTCCTCCCTCATAGTTATCATTCAACTTAATACTACCTGTTACAAGACTATCATCAGTATGTAATCTTAGACTCTTTTGACTATCCATTGCATACTTAATAACAAAGGCATCTTTCAATCCATATATTTGGCAAGGATGATAATATTTATTCACAATATGATTGACACTGTTAATCCAATGATTAGCTAATTCTTTCCATAAACCTAACTTTGTTAACCTTAACTCTTTAGCTGAAACCTTATCACCATACCCCTCTTTGAATACACCGTAACCCTCCGCTAATTTTATCATTTTTTCACATTGGTTTGGTGTCATAAAATCTATGAGTATCATATCGTTTCCAATAATTTCATAGTCATAAGTCTGTACATAAACTATTGGTGATTTGGATGTAGATATTTCTGATTCTTGTGATTTTT
>QCHZ01000012.1 GCA_003216955.1 Prochlorococcus sp. AG-402-I21
AAGGGGGAGACCTAAATAGTCGAATGTACCCCAATTTATTATGAAAAATTTTTCCAAAAGAATGACAACGTTGCTTTCCAAAGTGGAAGAACGTTCATATTCTCCAATTGAAGCAATAAAACTAGTAAAGGAAAATGCCAATGCAAAATTCGATGAGACTATTGAAGCTCATATAAGACTAGGTATTGACCCTAAATATACTGATCAGCAATTAAGAACGACAGTTGCCTTACCAAGTGGCACCGGTCAAAAAATACGAATAGCAGTCGTTACACGCGGTGAAAAAGTAGCTGAGGCGACTAAAGCAGGGGCTGATCTAGCTGGAGAGGAGGACTTAGTTGAGTCAATCAACAAAGGAGAGATGAACTTTGATCTTCTAATTTCAACTCCAGATATGATGCCCAAGGTCGCCAAACTTGGAAGAGTTCTTGGTCCTAGAGGGCTTATGCCAAACCCAAAAGCAGGAACAGTTACGACCGATCTATCAGGAGCTATTAAAGAATTTAAAGCAGGAAAACTTGAATTCAGAGCAGACAAGGCAGGAATTGTGCATGTTCGATTTGGTAAAGCAAGTTTTTCGGAAGAGGCACTCCTTGAAAATCTGAAGACTTTGCAAGTAACAATAGAAAAAAATAAACCAAGCGGAGCAAAAGGAAAATTCTGGAGAAGCTTTTTTATTACATCCACCATGGGACCATCCGTAGAAGTAGATATCAACGAATTACAAGACTTACAAAAAGAAAAGTGACCCTTCTTGTTGTAAATTAGCTACGTGGTAACACCACAAGGGCATGCGCCCAGCCAAAGACAGCAGGTCTGATTCTGTTAAGCCTTTCGTTTAATAGAATTTATAATCCCCGCCGAGGTATACGCAGGGTTTTTATCTTTTTGGATTGAATCGTTAGCGGCCTCGATTCCCCAATGGGAATATGGCCGTATGTCCAGTTCTTCCCCCGATTCGATCCAATTATTATGGGCCGCACGCTGGAAAGCAAAAAACAGATCGTCGAAACGATAGAGGGTCTATTAGATAACTCTGAAATGGCTTTAGTTCTTGATTACAAGGGCTTATCCACAAAAGAGATGTCTGACTTGCGCTCAAGATTGCAAAAAAGCGATGGCATTTGCAAGGTCACTAAAAACACCTTGATGCGTCAAGCCATAAAAGGAAAAGAATCCTGGACTGGTTTGGAGTCATTACTTACTGGCACTAACGCCTTTGTTTTAATCAAAGGAGATGTTGGGAGTGCTGTTAAAGCTGTACAAGCATTTCAAAAGGAAACTCAAAAGTCTGAGACTAAAGGAGGTCTTTTCGAAGGCAAACTTTTATCTCAAGATGAGATCAAAGCGATTGCAAAACTTCCTAGCAAGGAAGCACTTATGGCACAAATTGCTGGTGCAATGAATTCCATAACAAGCAAAATCGCTATTGGTATAAATGAGGTCCCATCTGGACTTGCAAGATCTCTTAAACAACATTCTGAGAGCGGCGAGAGCTGATACTCCTTGTTTCACAATTTGTTTTCTACTTACTTAGTTGCTGATTTAAACCATGTCTGCAAAAACCGATGAAATCTTAGATTCATTAAAAAGCCTCTCTTTGCTTGAAGCTTCAGAGCTTGTTAAGCAAATAGAAGAAGCTTTTGGTGTATCTGCCGCCGCATCTGCTGGCGTTGTCATGGCAGCTCCTGGAGCTGCTGCTGGTGGCGATGGTGCTGATGCTGCGGAAGAAAAAACTGAATTTGAGGTAGTTTTAGAAAGCTTTGACGCTTCATCTAAAATCAAAGTCCTTAAAGAAGTTCGAAATGCTACAGGCCTAGGCCTTGGCGAAGCTAAAGCGCTAGTGGAAGCTGCTCCAAAAACAATCAAAGAAGGAGCAACAAAAGAAGATGCTGAAGCTTTAAAGAAAGCAATTGAAGCTGTTGGTGGAAAAGTAACTTTAAAATAAAATCGTTACTGGAAAAGCACCTGTTTTCTGCTTATATGAAACCGGTCTATTCAGACCGGTTTTTTTATGTCTAAAGAAGAAAAATTGGCTATTGCTGCAGCAACTGATGGAGCCTGTAGCGGAAATCCTGGTCCAGGTGGCTGGGGAGCATTAATTAGATTCCAAGATGGAAGCGAAGTTGAATTTGGTGGCTTCAGCCCTGAGACAACAAATAATCGCATGGAATTAAAGGCTGCATTATTTGTTCTTGAAAAATTAAAAGAAATAAAATTCCACCCTTCATTGACCATCAAAACTGATAGCAAATATTTAATTGATGGAATGGAAAAATGGATGTCGAATTGGAAAAAGAAAGGATGGAAAACTGCATCTGGTAAAGAAGTTCTCAATCAAGACTTATGGAAAGCTCTTGACCACCCTGCACTGCCAAAAATCAAACTTCAATATGTCAAGGGACATAGCGGAGAAAAGGATAATGATAGAGTTGATGCAATTGCTGTAGCTTTTTCTAAAGGGCGAAAAATACAACTAAAAGATTTTGTCAAAGAATAAAAAAAACGACTTATACAATATTCTGCTTGGTCAGCTTCTATCTCAAGACGAGGGTATTGATGCAGAAATACTTACTAATTCAGCTCTTAATGCTATTAAATTTGCGTCATTAAATAGAAATTTTCCAATAATTTCTAATATCCTTTTAAAAACGTCAACTGAATTTCAAAGAAGCAATTCAAGCTTAAATCAAATAATATTTGGCTCGCACTTTAAAAACCCTGTAGGACTTGCTGCTGGATTTGATAAAAATGGAGTAGGAGCTGGTCTTTGGAATTATTTTGGATTTGGTTTCGCCGAATTAGGAACTATTACTTGGCATGCCCAAAAAGGTAATCCAAAACCCAGACTTTTCAGAATTGCTAAAGAAAAAGCTGCACTGAATAGAATGGGATTCAATAATGAAGGCGCAGAAAAGTTCTTAAGCACTATAAAAAAACAAAACATCCCTGCGCCAGGAAATAGACCGTGTGTGCTGGGAATAAATTTAGGAAAATCAAAAATTACACCTCTTGATGAAGCCAGTAAAGATTATTTTTTATCTTTAAAACTATTGGCTCCTTTATCAGACTATGCAGTAATCAATGTTAGTTCTCCGAATACCCCAGGCCTACGCTCATTACAAGGAACAAAACAAATAAAAAATTTAATACGCACACTAAAAGATTTATCCAATTGTCCTCCTTTGCTTGTAAAAATTGCTCCAGATCTATCAAATGAAGAAATTGATGAACTTGCGAAAGTTGCACTTGAGAATGGTATTGATGGAATAATTGCAATCAATACAAGCTTAAATAGATTTAACCTAAAAAACTTAAGAATCAAGACTGGAAATACTTTAGAGCAAGAAAATGGAGGTTTAAGTGGACTCCCTTTAGAGAAAAGAGGGCTGGAAGTTATTAGAAGGCTTAGAAAAAGTACTAATAATTCTTTACCACTTATTGGTGTTGGTGGAATCAGTTCAGCACAAACAGCCTGGGAAAGGATTGCCGCTGGGGCATCACTGGTTCAGGTCTATACAGGTTGGATATTTGAGGGACCAAATTTAGTTCCAGAAATTTTAGATGGGTTAACAATGCAAATGAAAAAACATGGATTCCGAAATATTAAAGAGGTCATCGGTTCCGAAGAAGCATGGAAATAAAAACACAAATGATTTCAATAAATAATTACAATTTTATTTAAACTTATCACAAAATTATCTAATATATGATGAAAATAGACTTTGATATTCATGGAGGTAATATTGAAAAAGAAGCAAGAAAGTTAGGACTATCTACAGATAAAATAATCGATGCAAGTGCATCAATAGTTCCTTTTAAATTACCTAAGAAGTTAAACAATTATCTCATCAATAGTATAAATAATGGATCTATAAAATCTTATCCTGATAGAAGTTATTTTGAAGTCAAAAATTCTATTGCAAAATGGCATAATATTGAACCATCAATGGTTTTACCTGGTAATGGAGCTTCAGAATTATTTACTTGGGCAGCAAGAGATGCAAGTTTAAATGGTATAAGTTCTCTACCATCTCCTGGTTTTGGAGACTATCAAAGAGCTTTAAATTGTTGGAATGCTTCTTATATATTTAATCCTATTCCTTTATCTTGGACTAATAGCAATCCTCAGCCATTTCCAATTAAACCAAAAACCCATGTCTTATGGATTACAAACCCACACAATCCAACTGGGCAATTATGGAGTCGTTCATCAATAGAAAAATTACTAACTAATTATAAACTCGTAATTTGTGATGAAGCATTTATTTCTCTTACACCTGGGGGTGAAAATCAATCAATAATTGATTTAACTAAAAACCATAAAAACCTAGTAGTGATAAGAAGTTTAACTAAGTTTCTAGGTATTGCTGGATTAAGGATTGGATACGCGGTAACGGACTCAGATAGATTATTAAAATGGCAAGAGATAAGAGATCCATGGCCAGTAAATACGCTGGCAATAAATGCAACTAATATGATCATGAAAGATTCTAAAATGTATAAAAAAAGATTAAATAAAATCCATAGATGGGTAAAAGAAGAAGGGAACTGGTTACATCAAAGTTTGTCAGAGTTTTCTACTATTAAGCCTCTACCAACAACTACAAATTTTCAATTAATTAAAAGTGATATTTCTATATTAAGTCTTATTGAGAATTTAAAAAGAAGAGGAATTTTATTAAGAGACTGCCGATCATTTATAACTCTAGATGAAAAATGGATCAGAATAAGTCTCCAAAAACGAAAACAAAATATTCGAATTATTAATACTTTAAAAGATTACATTATATAATTGAATTCATAATCTCAAATATCTTATTTTCAGGATTTAGACAATCATAAGTATTCATATTTGATTTCATTTCACTGAGAGAATTAGAATCTAGTAAATTAGATATAGTATTTTTCAAAATCTTTTTTTCTGGATCATGTTGATTAACTATTACAGCGCCTCCATATCTAGCCATATAAGCAGCATTTAGTTCTTGATGTTGATCAGCAGAAGATGGAAAAGGTATTAAAATTGAGGGGGTCTTAGTTACCATTAATTCACAAATTGCCCCAGATCCTGCTCTACTTATTGCCAGATCTGCATTTCGCAGCAAGGCCGATATTTCATTACTAAATTGTCTGACAACCAAATTAGCGTGAGTATAAACTTTATCTGATTTTTTGTAAAAACAATCATTTTTACCAGTCAAATGAATAACTCTACAACCCTTATCAAGCAACCAAGGCAAGATATTCCTCACCATCTCATTCATTTTTATTGCTCCTTGACTACCTCCCATAACTACAATCAATAATCCATCTCCTATCGGCACCCAAGATGGAAGAGACTGATCTAAAAAAAATTCTGACCTTACAGGTGTTCCAGTAAAACTTGTTCTACACCCTGGCAAATACTCAGATGCAGACGGGATTCCTAACGCAACATGGTCACAAAACCTACCCAATAACCTAGTTACTTTTCCAGGAATAGCATTAGATTCATGCAAAACAATAGGTATGCCAGTAAGTTTTGCGCCGAGAATACTGGGAGCAGATATATACCCACCAGTAGTAAAAACAACGTTAATTTTTTTTTGACGTAATAGAAAAGAAATCCGAATAGAAGCAAAAAGTAATTTACATAAATCAAAGATTTTTCTAAAAATATTTCCCTGTAATCCTCCGACTTTTAGTTTTATTAATTTGTATTTTTTGGGAACCAGTTCAATCTCTAGCCTATTTGGCACACCTAACCACTCAATTTCCCAAGAATTTGAAAGTGAATCAGCAAAAGACAATGCAGGATAAATATGCCCACCCGTTCCGCTTGCAGCAATTAAAAGGCGAGACATGAATTAAATAACCTTATACTTGGAGGCTAAGTTATATTGAGTAAAAAAGGTAGGCGTGCGACATTCACTGATAACGAAATCATTAGTTTTTGTATTGCTCAATCCTCTAATGATCAATTCTGTTTTAAGTAAAAATATAGATAATCAGTTATTAATTAATCAATTGGAGGGACACCTCAACCAGAGGAAGGATTATTTGCTGAAAGAGCTATTTCTACAAAAATCATTCAATCAATTTAATAGGCATTATCAAGATTTTAAGGAAAAATATAAAGATGCAAAATGGTCCATTAAACCACACAAAAATGATCAAAATGAATCATTGCTAGATATAAAAATCATATCTACAAGAGAAATTAATGATCAAATTTATAATCTAAGTACCAAGCAGACCGTTAAGGTAGAGACTTACAAAAATAAAATAAAAGGGTATGAAGTTATTGATGAAGAATCAATTCTGAATAGCCAAAAGTCACCTCTTATTATAAAAATTATATCTCCAAATAAAGTTCTTGCTGGTGAAAAATATGAAATGAATTTAATTATTGAAAACCCATTAGACAATTCATTAACGGCTAGTGGGATGATCGTACTTCGAAACGAAGATAAGAAGAAAATATCAAATGATATCTTTGGGATTAAGCCGAATCAATCAGGTGGTTTATTTAAATATATTCAAGCACCCTTAAAACCTGGTTCTCAAACTATTTCTGCAATCATTACTCATCCTAAAGGTATTTATTTAATTACAAAAAAAATAAAAGTAGGTTTATAAAAACCTACTTTTAGAAATCATAAAATTAGATTGCAATTATTAAACATCATCTAGAGCAGAAACTCCAGGAAGAACTTTCCCTTCCAAAAGTTCAAGGCTAGCTCCACCCCCAGTCGAGATATGAGACATGTTTTTCGCTAAACCTGCTTTCTCAACTGCTGCCACTGAATCTCCACCTCCAATAATTGTGCAACATCCTTGCGCACTTAATTCGGCCAAAGTTTTGGCTATTGCATTTGTTCCATTTGCAAATTTTTCAAATTCAAAGACACCCATCGGTCCATTCCAAATAACAGTTTTGCAATCTTTCAGAGCATCCTGAAAAAGTTCAACTGATTCTGAACCAATATCCAATCCCATCCAACCTTCGCTAATAGCATCTACTTTTGAAGATTTACTATTTGCATTAGGAGAAAAATCATCAGCCAAGACAACATCACTTGGCAAAAGAAACTCAACTCCTTTATCTTTTGCTTTCTTCTCCAAAGCACTTGCTAATTCGAGCTTATCTTCCTCTACAAGACTCTTACCAACAGATAATCCTCTAGCCTTATAAAACGTAAATATCATCCCTCCACCAACAATTATCTTGTCGCATTTATCAATCAAAGATTCCAAGACACCAATCTTACTACTTACTTTGGAACCCCCAACTATTGCTGCCAAGGGTCTTTTAGGTTGATCTATCGCTCCTTGAAGGTACTTAAGTTCTTTTTCCATTAAATAACCAGCTACACAAGGACTTAAGAACTTTGTAACTCCCTCAGTTGAGGCATGAGCGCGGTGGGCAGCACCAAAAGCATCATTAACATATACATCTGCCAAAGAAGCTAATTCCTTTGCAAATTCTGTATCATTTTTTTCTTCACCAGCAATGAATCGAACATTTTCCAAAAGAACAACATCTCCATTGGACATCGCATCTACTTTTGACTTAGCCTCAGCTCCTACACAACTCTCAGTTTTTACAACTGTTTTACCAAGCAATTCACTGAGTCTTTGAGCAACAGCAGTCAAACGCATTGTTTCATTAACCTGTCCCTTTGGCCTACCAAAATGAGCAGAAAGAATAACTCTTGCACTCTTCTCAAGAAGGTCATTAATAGTTGGTAAAGCAGCACGAATTCTTGTGTCATCAGTTATTTGCCCCTCATCTCCTAATGGGACATTAAAATCAACTCTAACTAAAACACGCTTGCCGCATAAGTCTTCAGCGCCGAGACTTGACAGGGAACGCTTAGACATAATGTATGGGATTCAGAAAGGAAACTGAGTGACCATAGCTCTTGAAAGGCACCAATTGGGTAATTACTAAGACACAGAAAAAATCTACCTAAACCTATGAGAAACTAAAAACGACTGTTTAGATACTATAAATCTAAAGTTAAAATAATTAATTACCTCTCACATGCCTGCAATCACTAGCAAATATAAACTTATAATTTAAGGCTAAAAATATATTTTTTTAAAAAACTACTATTCAAGAAATCTTTTTCACTGGCAAGTTATTAAATATTGTAATTCTATCAATCTCAATTGATCAATGAAATTGAACTCCTATCAGGTTATTCTGAATAATTCAATTATTATTATCAACTTATTCAATCTATGCAGATGATAAGTTGAACTTAGATTTTTCAAAACTACACTCCCAAAATAAATCAAAAATAAATTTTTACAATTTTCAAATTAATCAATTTCAACCAACTTCTTTTTAAAATTCCGTGAACAAGCAGCTTATACAATGGTATCCAGGGCATATTGCTAAAGCAGAAAAACAGTTAAAAGAGCATCTAAATAAAGTTGATCTAGTTTTTGAAGTGCGAGACGCAAGGATACCCCTCGCCACATCTCATCCATATCTTCAAAAATGGTTAAAAGGAAAGAAGCAAATATTAGTGATCAATAGAAAAGACATGATCAATATCGATGCCCATAAAGCTTGGGACAAAAAATTAAGGTCTGAAGGGAAAGTTCCATGGTGGTGTGACGCAAAAACTGGAACAGGCGTTCTCCAAATCAAACAAGCCGCTATTCGTGCTGGGCAAGAGTTAAATCAAAGACGTTTCGACCGAGGGATGAAAAATCGTGCAATCAGAGTTCTAACTCTTGGTTTCCCAAATGTTGGAAAATCTGCTCTCATTAACAGGCTAGTTAAAAAAAAGGTTGTATCAAGCTCAAGAAAACCTGGGGTCACAAGAAGTTTGAGATGGGTAAGATTGGGACAAGATCTTGATCTATTGGATGCTCCTGGAGTTCTGCCGCCTAGATTTGAAGATCAAAATGCCGCCTTAAAATTAGCTATTTGTGATGATATTGGTCAGGCCGCATACGATACTGAACAAGTAGCCATTAACTTTATGAAACTTCTTGAGACATTAGAAAACACCCAGGGAGCGGGAATCAAGTCAATGTGTCTTCAAAATAGATATGGAATATTTATAAATAAAACCATTAAAGACAAATCTTTATGGCTACTTTCAGCCGCAGAACGTCACACTTCGGGAGATACTCGAAGAATGTCTCAAAGATTACTGGATGATTTTCGCAAAAATTTGTTAGGTAATATCTCTCTTGAACTCCCCTAATGAATAAAGAAATCAAACATGAATTTGGGCAGGGGCCAGGTGAATTATTTGAGGGTGAATATAAGAAACCTTTCCCTATGCGACTTGATAGATGGCTGGTAAGTCAACGAGCAGAGCAAAGTAGGGCTCATATTCAGAAATTCATTGAAGCGGGGTTCGCGAGAGTGAACGGTAAAACAGGAAAAGCAAAAACTCCAGTTAGGCCAGGTGACATAATTCAACTTTGGGTTCCACCACCTGAGCCTCTTCCTTACTTAAAACCAGAAAAAATTGATTTGGATATTTTATATGAAGATAATCATTTAATAGTCATTAATAAAACAGCAGGGATAACGGTTCATCCTGCACCAGGGAATAAATCAGGAACTTTAGTCAATGGATTAATAAATCATTGCCCAGACTTACCAGGCATCGGAGGTAAATTAAGGCCTGGAATAGTTCATCGCTTAGATAAAGATACAACTGGATGCATTGTCGTAGCGAAGACGCAAGAAGCCTTAGTTAAACTACAAATTCAAATACAAAAAAGAGTAGCCTCAAGAAATTATCTTGCAGTTGTCCATGGAGCTATGAAAGACAATGCGGGTATGATTGTCGGATCTATTGGTCGACATCCAAAGGATAGAAAAAAATATGCTGTTGTTGATGAGGAATCTGGTAGATATGCTTGTACACATTGGAATTTAATTAAAAATCTAGGAAATTTTTCTCTGATAAAATTCAAACTTGATACAGGTAGAACGCATCAAATTCGAGTTCATACTGCACATATAGGTCATCCTATTATTGGAGACAAAACTTACAGTAGGTGTAAAAAATTGCCAATTAAACTGAGTGGCCAAGCTTTACATGCAGTTGAATTGGGTTTAATACACCCAATAACATTAGAAAAAATGAAATTTACAGCTCCATTACCTAAAGATTTCGAACGGCTTTTAAAAATATTGCAACCTATAGATAATATTATCTTAGAAGTCTAGGACAAGCCTTCACCATTTGTTTTGTTAGGTATTTTTGAGGATGATTTAACAAATTTTTACCAGAATTCTCTTCGATGATTTTTCCCTTATCAAACACTAAAACTCTGTGACAAAAGCCTGCCGCAACGGATAAATTATGGGTTATAAATAACATAGACAATTTTAATTTTTCTTGCAAAGAGTGTAGTAACTCCAAAACTTCCGCCTGAATCTCTGCATCTAACATACTGACACTTTCATCACAGATAAGTATTTTGGGGTCAAGTGCCAGTGCTCTTGCAATAACTACTCTTTGCTGTTGCCCTCCTGACAGTTGAAAAGGTAAGCGTTGTTCATACATTGTTGTGGGCGTCAAACCAACTAGTTCTAAAAGATTACGAGCTTTTTCCCTAGCTTTAGCTCGACTTAACAATTTATGGATAAGAATTGGATCTATAATTGCATCTATTACTGACATCTTAGGATTCAAAGATGCAGAGGGATCTTGAAAAATAATTTGAATATATTTACGTAATTGTTTTAAAGATCTTCTATTGATAGTTTCGATATTCTTTCCAAGAAAAACAACACTTCCGCCTCTAGTAGGCAATAAACCAGTTAACGCTCTACATAGTGTACTCTTACCACATCCTGATGGACCGACGATACCAAGAGTCTCTCCTTCATAAATAGAAAAAGTTACTTCATTAACTGCTTTCAACCAAAAAGAATTAAAAGGCCAAAAGCCTGAATTATGCCAGCAACGTAATCTATTGACTTTCAATATTTCAGAGTGGGTATTCATTATTTCTCTTTCGGAACCTTCTAAAATTTTTCCTGAATTAACTAATCTTTGAGCAATATCAGTTTTTGGATGATCAACTATCTCTTTAATATTTCCAGATTCGACTATATGACCATAATCAAGAATTGCAATTTTATTACACCATTTATATGCCATTGATAAATCATGACTAATTAATAATAATGCAGTACCAATCTCATCACAAAGTAAACTCAATTCACTCATGATTTGATCAGCAACTATTGTATCCAAACTAGTTGTAGGTTCATCAGCAATTATTAAAGGGGGTCTTAAACAAATTGCCAAAGCAATTGCTACACGTTGTCGCATCCCACCACTAAATTCATGTGGAAAAGAATTAAATCTTAAAGGATCTATTCCAACTTTTTCTAATAAGATTTTAGCTTTTTTTACTAACTTATTAATTGGTTCAGAATTGTCATGAGCTTTAAAAGTATCAACCAAGTGTTCTCCAACAGTCATCAAAGGATTTAAACGTGACATTGGATCCTGAAATATCAATCCAACCTCTTTCCCTCGAATAGTTTGTAAAGAAGCCTTATCTAGGTCCAATACATTTTTTCCATTTAAAAAAATCTCACCATCACAAACACATTCATTAGGAAGAAGCTGCATTACAGCCTTAGCAACAGTACTTTTACCACATCCTGAACTACCAACTAATGCAAGCCTATCGCCACGATTCATGTTGAGATTTAATCCTTTTAACACGTAAGTAGTAGTATTTGAATAAATAGCATTTAGTTTATTTATCTTTAAAACTTCTTTTGATGGATTATTCATAAAAAGGTAGCAAGAAATGTTGAGTTTGAATAAAATAAATTAAGCTCCGGTGCTGATGCCTAAAGTCACCTCTGCACTCAATTCAAACCAGACTAATATTGTCTGTGATGAATTTTTTGATGGCCAGCCGCAACTTAGAACTCATCAGATCAAACATAGTGATGATTATGAAATTATTTTGCCAGAGTGGTTAAAAAATTGCATTGAAAATATTCCGCCCGGGATTGGAGCAAGTTGCCCAAGAGATTCTGAAGCCCTTTTGGTTGCCGCTTTTGATCTTGCATTTCAATTGCATAAAGGGCAATACAGGAAAAGTGGTGAACCTTACATAACCCATCCAGTTGCAGTGGCTGACTTGCTAAGAGAGATAGGTGCAAGCGCAAGTGTAATTGCAGCAGGTTTTTTACATGACGTCGTTGAAGATACAGACATAACACCAGAAGAACTAGAAGGGTATTTTGGCAGTGAAGTTAGATATCTAGTTGAAGGTGTGACTAAATTAGGCGGTATCCATTTCAATAATCGGACAGAAGCTCAAGCAGAAAACCTGCGTAAAATGTTTCTAGCTATGGCTAGCGATATTCGTGTTGTACTTGTGAAGCTTGCAGATAGGCTTCACAATATGAGAACTATTAGTTACTTAGACAAAGAGAAGCAAACTCGAATAGCTAAAGAAACGAGAGAAATTTATGCTCCTCTCGCAAATCGTTTAGGGATAGGACGCTTCAAATGGGAACTAGAAGACCTAGCATTTAAACTTTTAGAGCCAGATCCTTTCCGAGAAATTCAGCAACAAATAGCTAGTAAGCGCAGTGAAAGAGAAGAGAGATTAAATATAACTGTTCAATTACTAAAAGATCGTTTGAACTCAGCAGGACTTAGCCAATGTGAAGTTAGTGGAAGGCCAAAGCATTTATATGGAATATGGAGCAAAATGCAAAGACAACAAAAAGAATTTCATGAAATTTTTGATGTTGCTGCCCTAAGAATTCTTGTCTCAGATGTCGAGACATGTTATCGAGCTCTTGCTGTTGTCCATGACACATTCAGACCAATACCTGGTCGGTTTAAAGACTATATCGGTCTCCCAAAACCAAATGGCTATCAGTCACTACATACAGCTGTAATTGGCAGACACAGGCCGATTGAGGTGCAAATTAGAACTCCAGAAATGCATAGGGTTTCAGAATTTGGAATTGCAGCTCATTGGAAGTATAAAGAAGGAGGATCTCCGGCTAATCCTGATTCAGAAAAATTCAATTGGTTACGACAATTAGTTGAATGGCAACAAGAAGATGGAGTTAATGATCATAATGACTACCTTACATCAATTAAAGAGGATTTATTTGATGAAGAAGTATTTGTTTTTACGCCAAAAGGAGATGTTTTAGGATTAAGGAATGGTTCAACAGCAATCGATTTTGCTTATCGTATACATTCTGAAGTAGGAAATCATTGCAATGGTGCTAGAATTAATGATCGTCTTTGCATGCTATCAACACCTCTTGAAAATGGAGATTTCGTTGAAATCCTTACTCACAAGAGCTCTCATCCAAGCTTAGATTGGTTAAACTATGTCGCCACACCCACAGCTAGAAATCGAATTAGACAATGGTATAAAAAAAGTCATCGTCAAGAAACAATTTTAAGAGGGAGAGAACTATTAGAACAAGAATTTGGTCGTAAAGGAATTGATAATTTACTGAAAAGTGAAGCAATAACAAAAGTTGCTGAGAGATGTAATCTAAAGTCTACGGAAGATTTATTAGCTGCTCTTGGATTTGGGGCATTAACCTTACATCAAGTAATTAATAGATATAGAGAAGAGCTAAAAATACAAAGTCAGCTACCTGAAATTGAATTAAGCGATATCGAGCTAGCGAACCAACTTGGAACACAAGCAAATATAGCTTCAAACAAATCAAAAATATCTAAAACAAAATATTCGCCAATAGTTGGCTTAGAAGGGCTTGACTATAGACTAGGGGGATGTTGTAGCCCTTTACCAGGAGAATCAATAGTTGGAACAGTTGCACTTGGCAATCATGGGATCACGATACATCGAGCTAATTGTGTCAATATACAGTCAGTACCTAACGATAGAAGACTATCAGTCAAGTGGAATAGCAATACACATATCAAAGAAGAGAAATTTCCTATTCAATTAAGAATTGAAGTTATTGATAGAGTCGGAGTACTTAAAGATATATTAATGAGGCTTTCTGATAGAGGTATTAATGTAATCGATGCAAGAGTTAAGACATCTCACGGTAAACCTGCCTGCATAGACCTTAGAGTTGAACTTGAAAGCGTTAATCAATTAGAAATTACTATCAATCAAATACGTTCAATGGTCGATGTCTTAGATATCGCTAGAACAGGAATTAATTAACTTTTCTAATAATTCGAAAGATTGCTGAAAACAAAGAAATGATATCTAAATATATAGAAATTTAAATTTTATTAGAAAGTTTTTTGAGTAAAACATATAGACCAAGTCCTCCAAGTATTCCAGTGAAAAGCCCCATACATGTTGAGCCCATTATGAGTCGAGAACTCAAATACCAACCTTGAGACCACAACTGATTGGTAGCTATATGACTAAAATCTACTATATTTTTATCTTTATTGAGTATTAAAGAACCTAGTCTATAATTAAAATAATAAAGAGGGACATAAGTAAATGGATTACTAATCCAAGTTCCAACTGCCGCCAAAATACTGTTTCCCTTGAAGATTTTTGCTAAAAATACACCCATCAAGGTTTGCAAACCAAAGAATGGAAAGCAACCACTAAATATCCCCATGCCCAAGCCTAATGCTCTCTGAGAGGGAGAACCTTCCTGATTCCAGAGCCAAGAGATAAATTTACGAATTCTTTGTATTAGATTTAGGAAGATTTTTTTCATATTTTAAAAAATCTTGATCAAAAAAAATAAACCTAGATTTGATCTTAGTGAAGATTGCGTGATTATTGATTAATGAATTCGTTTTCCCCTACTGAAGATACTATTGCTGCAATTGCGACTGCCGTTTCTCCCGGCCAAGGAAGTATCGCTGTTATTAGGATTTCTGGCTCCTCAGCCATTGAGATAACTAAAAATATTGTTCATATCCCTGGAAAGCATGATTGGAGATCTCACAAAGTTCTTTACGGACATGTAACCGAAGCAAATCAAACTATATATATTGATGAAGTATTAATACTAATAATGAAAGGGCCGCGAAGCTTTACAGGAGAAGATGTAGTAGAAATTCATTGCCATGGTGGAATCATTGCAGTCCAGAAGATCCTTGAAAGAATATTAGATATCCCAAGCGTTCGCAGGGCAGAACCCGGGGAGTTTAGTCAACGAGCAGTGCTTAATGGTCGTATGAGCCTGACTCAAGCAGAATCCATTAGTGAGCTTGTGTCAGCAAGAAGTCGCAAAGCCGCAGAACTAGCAATTAATGGAATTGAAGGAAATATTCAAACGACGATTCAATCAATCAGGAAACGATTGATAGAGCAACTAACGGAAATTGAAGCAAGAATAGATTTTGAAGAAGATCTTCCAATTTTAAATGAAAAATATGTAAAGAATGAACTTATAGCAATCAAAAAAGATCTTAAAGAACTAATTGATAATGCCAAAATAGGATCTTGGGTTCGATCTGGCTTAAAAGTTGCATTAACCGGGAAGCCTAATGTAGGGAAAAGCTCATTACTTAATAGGCTTTGTAGACAAGAGAAAGCTATTGTAACTGATCTGCCTGGAACTACTAGAGATCTTTTGGAAAGTGAGATTGTCTTAGAGGGAATACCAGTAACTTTTATTGATACAGCAGGTCTCAGAGAGACTAAAAATATCATCGAAAAAATCGGTATTTCTAGAACTAAACAAACTTTAATGCAAGCTGATCTCATCATATTAATCTTTGATTATTCAAAAGGATGGACTAGCGAGGATGAATCAATACTAAAACAATTACCCATAAATATTCCAATCTTGATTGTTGGAAATAAATCTGATTTAAAGCACAATCAATCTTTTGAAAAAATTCCTAACTATATACTCGAAAAAGAAAATCTAGTGATCATGAGTGCAAAAACTGGAAATGGAGAAAAAGATCTAATTAATTACATACTAAAAATATGTGGTTCTTCTCAAACGCATGGATTACATATTGCTTTAAATGAAAGACAACTTGATCTCGCAAAGTTAACGATGGAATCCCTAGAAAATATTAATAAAGTTTTTGATGAAAAGCTACCATGGGATTTCTGGACAATCGATTTAAGACAAGCTATTAATTATTTAGGAGAACTAACAGGAGAAGATTTAACAGAAAGTTTACTTGATAATATCTTTTCAAAATTCTGTATTGGTAAGTAACCGATAAATTTTTATCTACTAGTTATTGTCGATTGTAAAAATATAATATAAGTAATAGCATACTCCTCCAATCAATAGCGCAACCATAAAATTTACACTATGAACAACGTCCACTTGATTCAAACAGTCGATAGTAAATTAATTAAAGCATATAGTTCACATACAACAAATAAAAAATATTAAAAAGTCTCTATTTTCTTTAAGATATTGAAGACAAAGATAAGTAGATGAAATTAAACAATAGAAAAAGGTATTTTTTAAATGGATTAAGCATTGGTATAGTAATCAATGTATTTGTTGTATTGTGGATCTTCGCTCACCAAAGCTACAGAAAATATTAGACACCTGGATTGAGGAAGATCTCGGTGACGGAGATCTCACAAGATTTGTCCTCAATGATAGAAGTGCATCAGCTCATTGGATTGCAAAAGAGGGTGGGATTTTTTGTGGTGGAGATCTAGTCAAACTAATATTTAGAAAAATTGATCCCCAAGTTAATATACAACTTCTAATAGAGGATGGTCAGAAGTTTGAAAAGAATCAGAGACTCATAGAATTAGAAGGGTCATCCTCTTCCTTAGTAGCAGGAGAGCGAGTAACTCTGAATGTAGCCATGCATCTTTCTGGTATTGCTACATCGACAGCTTTGCTGGTAACTAAACTCTCAGGATCCAATGTGAAGTTAGCAGACACACGTAAAACGACTCCAGGGCTGAGAATATTTGAAAAATATGCTTTTCATTGTGGTGGCGGTATTAATCATAGACTTGGATTAGATGATGCTGCTATGTTGAAAGAGAATCATATTGAGTGGTCTCAGGGGATTAGCGAGAGTATCAAAATCTTAAAAAATACTCTGCCATGGACAAAAAAAATAATAGTCGAAGCAGAAACTCCCTCACAAGCGAAAGAAGCTGTGGAGGCAGGAGCTGATGGGATTTTACTTGATGAAATGTCTATTCAAACTATAGAGAGATTAGTTCCAGAATTACGTCAACTTTCAAAAACTAGTGATTCCAAATACGTCTCACAAAGTATTGTTATTGAAGTCTCTGGAATCAACCCGAATAATTTGTCAGACTATGTTTTTACAGGTATTGATCTAATCTCAACAAGTGCTCCAATCACTAAAAGTAAATGGATAGATTTCAGTATGCGCTTTGACTAAAAAATGAATAAATAGTTTTCTGGCAACATCCTAAAAACAACAAAATCTTGAAAGTATCTACCTAACCATAAACATCATGCTTGAAATATCCGCTAGATTAGAAGAAGCTCTTAATAAAGCTTTCATTAAAGTATTCCCAAAAGAGGGTCGAAGTTCCAAAACTTCTTCAATACTTACAGATTCTAATGTAGTTCCCGCATCCAAGCCGGAATTTGGAGATTTTCAAATCAATTGTGCTTTATCACTGGCAAAAGAACTAAAACAAGCCCCTCGTGAAATTGCACAACAAATAACTGATCAACTACAAAAAGATAATGATTTCGTTCAAATATGCAATCCACCACAAATTGCAGGTCCAGGTTTCATAAACCTATCAATAAATTCAAAAACACTTATATCGGAAATCCATTTTCGTCTAAATGATAAAAGATTGGGAGTACCTCTAAAAAAATTCAGTAGTGAAGAAATAGAAGAGGGAAAAAACAATAACCGCGTAATTATTGATTTTTCTAGTCCAAATATTGCTAAAGAAATGCATGTTGGGCACTTACGATCAACAATTATTGGAGATTCATTAGCGCGTGTTCTTGAATTCTGCGGTTATGAAGTCTTAAGACTCAATCACGTGGGAGATTGGGGTACACAATTTGGCATGCTCATCACTCACCTAAAAGAAGTTGTACCAGAGGCACTGCATAAAAAAGATGTAGTTGAAATAAGCGATCTCGTGAATTTCTATCGTCAAGCAAAAAAAAGATTTGATGAAGATAAAATCTTTCAAAAGCAATCTAGAGATGAGGTTGTTAATTTGCAAGCAGGTGACCAAGAAAGTCTAATTGCATGGCAATTACTATGCAAACAATCCAGAAAAGAGTTTCAAAAGATCTACGATCGACTTGATATCAAGCTTACTGAAAGAGGTGAATCCTTTTATAACAAATTTTTAGTAGATGTTATTAATGATCTAAAAAATAAAAATTTACTAATAAATGATCAAGGGGCTCAATGTATTTTCCTTGATGGAGTAATAGGAAAAGATGGAAAACCTCAACCAATAATTATTCAAAAAAGTGACGGAGGTTTTAATTATACAACCACTGATTTAGCAGCGATTAAATACAGATTGACTACTCCTCCAAATGGAGATGGAGCATTCCGGTTGATTTATGTCACAGATGCTGGGCAAGCTTCACATTTCTCTGGAGTTTTTCAAATTGCAAAGATTGCAAATTGGATTCCTACAAATTGTCAGATTGAGCATGTCCCCTTTGGTCTTGTTCAAGGAGAAGATGGTAAGAAGTTAAAAACTCGTTCAGGAGAAACAATTAGATTAGTAGACCTTCTGGATGAAGCAATTCAACGAGCAAGAGAAGATCTTAAAGATCGTCTCAACACTGAAAGCAGATCCGAAAATGAAAGTTTTATAGATAAAGTTTCTAAGACTGTCGGGATTGCAGCCATCAAGTATGCGGATCTAAGTCAAAATAGAATTTCTAATTACCAATTTAGTTTTGATAAGATGCTCTCTTTGCAGGGGAATACAGCACCATATTTACTCTATGCATTAGTACGAATAGCCGGGATATCGCGCAATGGTGGGGATTTAAATGTATCAAGTCAGAAGATTCAGTTCAATGAATCACAAGAATGGGCCTTGATTCGCAAGCTCTTGCAACTTGATTGTATTATCGCTGAAGTCGAAAAAGAGCTGCTTCCTAATCGTCTCTGCGGGTATTTATTTGAGTTAAGTCAGATCTTTAACAGATTCTATGATCAAGTTCCTATTTTAAAAGCAAGTGAACCAACAAGAACCAGTCGACTTGCTTTATGCTCTATCACTGCAGATACACTTAAACTGGGAATGAGTTTGTTAGGCATCCCTACTCTGGAAAGAATGTAATGGAAAAAACAGAAAATTCATTTATTGATCTACCCAGTCCCAGAAAAGATATCGAAGATTTACAGCCATATTCTGCACCACTGGAAGGAAGACGAAATTTACTAAGACTAGACTTTAATGAAAACACCATTGGACCAAGCCCACTAGTAATTAAATCTCTCAGAGAAATAAGCAGAGATGAAATCTCTATTTATCCTGAATACTCCGGTTTAAAAGAAAAAGTAGTAGAAACTCTCATTAAACAAAACTCAAGCGTGTATATAAACTCATCTGAAGTTGGTATTTTTAATGGAGTAGACGCAGCCATAAATGCTATTTTTCATGCCTATGGCGATTTTGATGATCTAATGCTAACAACATCGCCTACGTTTGGATATTATACTCCTTGCGCACAAATGCGAGGAATGAAAATAAACTCAATACCTTATGAGGGGAAAGATTTTCAATATCCATTTGATAGTATTTGCAAATTCGTGACACAAAATACTCCGAAAATTTTACTCATCTGCAACCCGAATAACCCCACTGGAACAAGATTAAGCCCAGAAAAAATTATAGAGATCACCAAACTTTCATCTAAAACACTAGTTGTTGTCGATGAACTATACGAGGCATTTACAGGTGATAGTGTTCTACCATTTGTGAATTTCCAAACTACACCTAATCTTGTCGTATTAAGATCGCTTTCTAAAACTGCTGGTTTGGCAAGTTTAAGAATTGGGTTTGCTTTTGGTCATTCTAAAGTAATTAATATAGTGAATAGAGTCACTGGTCCTTATGACGTCAACAGCTTTGCTGTCATTGCTGCTTTTGCAGCACTTAAAGATCAATCCTATATTGATTCGTATGTAAACAAAGTACTTGAGGCTCGTAAATGGATCAAAGATCAATTCGAGCAGTACCACGTTAAGCATCATATTGATGGAGGAAACTATTTTCTACTTTGGCCAAAATCAAACCCAAAACAAGTTGAGCAAAAGTTAAAGTCATCTGGAATTCTAATTAGAAATATGGATAAGAAAAAAAATTTAAAAGGCTCTATCAGAGTAAGCATTGGAACAATTGAACAGATGAAAAGATTCTGGTCAGCTTTCAAGCTTATCGATGAACTATAGGTTTGATTAATTTATAACGTCTATATAATTTAAGATAATTTAGGTAGCATCTGCTATATCCAAGAAATTAGAGAGTAACTTATGACCAGATTCGGTCAAAACACTCTCAGGATGGAATTGTACCCCGTATATGTGCGGATAATCTTTATGAGTTATTCCCATAATTGTTTCATCTTCTAACCAGGCTATAACCTCTAAGCATTCTGGGAATCCCTCTCTCTCCGCAATTAAGCTATGGTATCTAGTTGCCACTAAGGGATTAGGCAAATCTTTAAATATTCCAGTACCTCTATGCAAAACATTAGATGTTTTACCATGCATTAGTTCATTAGCTCTGATTATTTTCCCACCGAACACTTGAGTAATTGCTTGATGACCAAGACAAACACCAAGAGTTGGTATTTCAATTGATAGCTCAGATAAAATATCTAGACAAACTCCAGATTGATTCGGATCTCCTGGACCAGGAGATAGTAAAATGGCATCAGGATTTAAATCTTTAATCTCACTGATCGTCAGAGCATCGTTACGTTCGACTCTTACTTCTGATGCAATGGGATGCAAAGAAGCTAATTCGCCCAAATATTGAACGAGGTTATAAGTGAAACTGTCATAATTGTCGATCACCAAAAACATAATTTTTAAGCCATTAAATTCCTAACTGTTTAAGTAATGGAGGAAATAATAATAAAACAGCAATCAGCACCGAACTGATTGAAGCCACTAAAACTGCCCCAGCTGAACAATCTTTAGCAATTTGAGCAAGAGGATGAAATCGTTTCCCAATGGCCAAATCAACAACAGATTCAATCGCTGTATTAAGCAATTCAACTACTAACACACTAGTCGCTGTAAGGGCCATTATTGCTAAATCACTTTTATTAAGGCCTAAAAAAAAGCTTAAGCCAAACGCACCTAATGCAAAACCAACATGAATCCGAAAATTTCTCTGGGTCAAGAAAGCATATCTTAAACCTTTAGCTGCATATAAAAAGCTAGTTGGTAAATCTTTAGCTATCTTCCACGATGATCTTTTATTGGGTCTTTGAAGAGTTTTAGAAATGTCCCTAATTTCTATCTCAGAGTCATTGGATATCTCAGGAACCATATTTGTGAACCTTCAAACTCTTTATTTTAAAGAATACCTCTAATATCAAGAAGTTGCTCTTGAATCAAAAGCATTTTATTGAGGCTCTCTTCATCACTATGATCCCAACCCAAAAGGTGTAAGAGACCATGAGTAGCCAGCCATCTGAGTTCTCTAAATAAATCAGAATTATTATCTTTGGCTTGCCTGATTGCTGTCGGGACTGAGATAACTATGTCACCCAATTCGATACACTCATTACTTAAACCAAAAAATGTCTCATCAATTATGGGAAATGACAGCACATCTGTACTTTTTGATTGCCCGAGCCAGACATGATTCAAATCAAGAATTTTCTTATCATTAGTTAATTCCAATCCCAAGCTAAATTGTGACGCATTTAAGACTATTTCCGGACACTTAAATGATGAATTTACTTGTATGAATCTAATCCAGCTTTCTATTTCCTCAATCCATTGACTTGGATTTTTCATCAACTCCAAAGACTCACTGTTCACGAAGACATCTAAATCTTGAACCGGGAAAGGTGTAAAAGAAAGGTCAACATTTAATTTAGAAGAGCTATTCGAAAAATTCTCCATAAAGTTATTGAGGGATATGAGGTTTTCCAAGAAAAGCAACTAAAAGAATAAATCCAATGAAACCCAAAGCTGTTAAACCAAAGTGAGAAAGGCTTTGACTACCTTTCCGAACCATATTTTTCATCGCAAGTTTGACAAAACTTGGAGGTGGAGTTGCTTTCTTGGTGACGTCATCAGAAATAATTTTATTATTCATATCCAGTTAATTTATGATTCTTCAATATTTTGCCTTAAAAGAGACTGAATAAAAATATCTATTTCCCCATTCATTACTGAATCTACATCTGTTGTCTCTTGTTCAGTACGTAAATCTTTTACCATTTGATACGGATGAAAAACATAATTTCTAATTTGATTGCCCCACGCAGCCTCAACAATATCCCCTCGAATATCTGCAATCTCTGCAGCCCTTTGTTCTACTGCTATTACCATCAATTTTGATTTTAGTAGAGCCATTGCTTTGTCTTTATTTTGAAGCTGAGATCTTTCTTGTGTACATCGAACGGCAATACCTGTAGGCACATGAAGAATCCGAACTGCAGTCTCAACTTTATTTACATTTTGTCCTCCTGCTCCACCTGAGCGACTTGTCGTGATTTCTAAATCTTTTTCAGGGATTTCAAGTTCAACCTCTTCATCAAGTTTAGGCATAACTTCAACTCCAGCAAAACTGGTTTGTCGCTTTCCATTTGCATTGAAAGGGGAAATTCTGACTAAACGATGGGTCCCCTTTTCATTTTGTAAAAAACCATATGCGTATACACCTTCTATTTCGATGGTGACACTTTTGATTCCAGCTTCCTCTCCCTCCGAAAGTTCATTAATAGTTACTTTCATACCATTGTTTTCAGCCCAACGGGTATACATCCTTAGAAGCATTTGGGCCCAATCTTGGGCATCAGTTCCGCCAGCACCAGCATTAATTGAGAGAATTGCACCCTCCTTATCATAGGTACCACTCAAGAGACGCTCCATCTCCCAACGTTCAAGTTCTTGCTTTAATTTCTCAAGTCCATGGTGAGCCTCAGCAAGCATTTCTTCATCAGGGTCTAACTCATAAAGCTCTAACGAAAGATTTGCGTCCTCAATAGCACCTCTCCATATAATGAGTTTTTCTAACTCTGCTTTAACCTCATCAAGTTGACGCATCTGTTTTTGTGCATTTTTTGGATCGTTCCAAAATGCAGGTTGCGATGCAACTTGCTCTAGGTCCTTCTTTCTAGCTAGCAATGCAGGTTCGTCAAAGACAATCCTGGGCTGTACCCAGGCGAGCAGTTAATAAAGAAAGGTCTCTTTTAAAATCAGTCAGGTCTTGCAAACGAGGTAATAGAATTAATACATTAAAAGCTATCAGCATATCAACCCAAAAACTATAAATGAACAGATCAATTCACGATTCAGGCATCACTTCAGTGGAAATATACACTTGGAGATTTTGCCCATTTTGCTTACGTGCAAAAGCACTACTAAATGAAAAAGGAATCCAATTCAAAGAATATTCTATTGATGGAGACAATGATGCAAGAACAAAAATGTCTGAAAGAGCAGGAGGTCGCAGAACTCTTCCACAAATTTTTATTAATGGAGAAAGTATTGGAGGTTGCGACGAGCTCTACGAACTTGAGAGCAATAACGAATTAGATGAACTGATTGGAATTAGAAATTGATTCATGAAGCAACTATTTGTTCTAGATCCAATTGAAAATATTAATCCCAACAAGGATTCATCAGCAGCACTTATGCAAGCCGCATCTAGAGCGAAAATAGATGTTTGGATCTGTACTCCTTCTGACCTGCAAGCACGAGGAGACGATGCATGGGTAGTTTCTAATAAAGTCAATTGTGAACCATGGATCACTGTCCATCCATCTCAAAGCCTTCCTTTAAAAGATTTCTCATGCATTTGGATGCGCAAAGATCCACCCGTTGATGAGGCCTTTTTATATGCAACTCATTTATTAGAAGTTGCAGAAAGAGATGGTGTCAATGTAATTAATAAGCCTGCATCACTGAGAGCCTGGAATGAAAAGTTAGGAGCTTTAAGGTTTAGTGATTTAATGGCTCCCACTCTTGTCGCGAGTCGGGTGGAGCAATTAATTACATTTGCAAAAGAGTATGGAGAAGTTGTTTTGAAGCCACTTGGAGGGAAAGGTGGGCAAGGAGTTATACGAATTGCAAAGGATGCTCCAGGCTTAGAGGCATTACTCGAACTGGTTACTTCACAAGAACATTTGCCAGTTATGATGCAACAATTTTTACCAGAAGTAGTTAATGGCGATAAAAGAATCCTTTTGGTTAATGGAGAGCCATTAGGTGCAATTAATAGACGTCCAAAAAAAGGAGACTTCAGAAGCAACCTTGCTTTAGGTGGAAAAGCTGAGATAACTAAATTAACTCCTAAAGAAATAGAGATATGTGATCAAATAAAGCCTGACTTACAAGATGAAGGGCTCTTTTTTGTTGGTATAGATGTGATTGGAGGAATGCTAAGTGAAATTAATGTGACGAGTCCAACAGGTATTAGAGAAGTAGAAAACCTAATGAATATTCCATTAGCAGACCAAGTGATTGATTATCTTACAGATCATTTGAACAATTAAAAATTAACCCTATCCAAGTTTAATTGATTTCTTAAAACTTCAAATTTCAAAGCCACCTCTTGCATTTCCCCCTCAACAGTTGAGCCTTTTACTAGTCCAGCACCAGCAAACAATTTAAGTTCATAGCCTCTCACATGTCCGTAACGAATGGCCACCCTAAATTCTGAATTTTGATTTTTATCTATCCATCCAATTGGAGAAGCATATGTTTGACGATCAAATGGTTCTAAAGCTCTCAACCAACTCAAAGATTTACTCAGAGGTAATCCAGCGACTGCAGGAGTTGGATGAAGTGCTTCAACTAAGTCAAGAGGAGATTTCTCTGTGACACACGCTTGAATAAGAGTATGCAAATGAATTAAATGGCCTTGAGTAATTAATTTTGGTTGAGGGGAATGACTTGCTTTAATACCTTTTCTTAAAAGTTGTTCGACAATAGAGTTCACTACAAAATGGTGTTCTCTTAAATCTTTAGAAGATGCAAGTAATTCTTGTCCATCATCACCCTTTTTTGCAGTACCAGCCAAAGCATCGATTAATAATTGATTTTGATTGAGACTGATCAATCTCTCAGGTGATGCACCAAAAAATGACTCGTCATAATTTTTTTGCCATAGGAATCGACAACTATTAGTTTGCTGAACTCTTAGGCGAGCGAGTAAATTCAGCGGATCTAATGGTTTTCTGAGGGAAAGGCGTTGTCTCGTAGCCAATACAAGCTTATCCAAATCACCCGCATTGATTAATTCGATCCCTTTAGCCAAAGCATCTCGATATTGAGATTTCCAATCATTAGAAAAATTATCGACTAAGAAATTTTCTTTTACATCATGGAAAATTCGGACTGATGATCTATTTATCTTTTCTCGAATTGACCATAATCTTTCTACGGATTCACGAACATCCGAAGGATTTTGGGCAACTGAATTTAAACGTAACCATGTCAATCCTTCTTTTGCAGTTAATTGCCACTTAGGCAAAACAGCCTGCAGGGAAAATTTATCATCTATTGATTTTTCATTACTCTTAATTTGATCAAAAAAAGAAAATGAAAATAAAATCCTTGATGCTGAAAATGGTGGACTTGGAGAAGTATCTATCAATCGAGTAAAAATCTCATCACTAAACCTTTGTGCATTTTCAAACCTCTTTGGTCCAGATAAATCCAAAGATTGACAATGTCCCCCTGCAGAAATGCACAATCCGGGAGATAGATCCCAAAGAAATCTAAACTGATGTTTTTCAGCAATTAAGGGTAATGTCGTTAAAGGGTCTGTTTGACTTACAGGAACAGAGATACTCAAGATACATTCATCCACTTTTCGTTCACTCCATTTCCGAAGAGAACCAACTAAAAGCTCACTAAAGACAGGTTCTAAATTCATAACCAATTAGAGCCTTTAGAAATAAATAAACCAATACATGAACTGCTGCCTAATCTTAAGGAAGGAACCAAGAAACAAACAGAACAGGTTATTTTATCAGTGAAGTCATCTACAACTGAAAAGAAACATCTTTGGCAAGCTGCAATTAAGTGGCCATTATATTCTGTCGCAATAATGCCTGTAATTTTATCTGCAGCATGGGAGTTGGGGAATAGCGGCAATATTCGTCTGGGACAATTCATCGGTTTTCTAATTGCCTCTATCTTGATTTTGCTTTGGGAGAATCTTACCAATGATCTTTTTGACGATGAAACTGGCGTTGACAAATACAAATTCCACTCCGTAGTCGCTTTAACGGGTAATAAAACCACTGTAAGTCGAGTTGCATATTTTTCTCTTTTATTAGGTTTATTTATCATATTTATCCTTGCTCTAAAAAGTAAAATAACAGTACTTTTTTTGGTCTTAATTTGTTGTTTCCTTGGATATTTATATCAAGGGCCACCATTTAGGCTGGGGTATAAGGGGTTGGGAGAGCCTCTCTGCTGGATTGCCTTTGGACCGCTTGCTACAGCTGCAGCACTAATTGTTGTTTCTCCAAAATCTAATTTTCAGGCCATCCCCTGGGGAACAGCACTGATGATTGGTGCAGGTCCAGCGATGGCGACCACTTTGGTTCTATTCTGTTCACATTTTCATCAAATCAATCAAGATGCTGCTGTCGGTAAAAAATCACCCTTAGTTATTTTAGGCACTCATCGAGCAGCAGAATTTTTACCGTGGTTCGTTGGCCTAATATTTTTATTAGAATTATTACCAGTATTAATTGGAATATGGCCAATAACGACTCTAATATGTTTAATTAGCCTTCCTTCAGGTTTAGATCTTATTAAATTAATTAAAAGACATCACAACCAACCTGAGCGTATTAAAAACAGTAAGTTTTTAGCTTTACGCTTTCAGACAATTAATGGTTTATGCTTGAGTATAGGTTTTGCTATATCCTCATTTTTTTATAATTAATTTTTGATTTTATTGAATCATGAAATTAATAATTAATATCAAGCCATTTTCATTTCAACTAACAAGAAAGTTAATAACCTCGCAAGGAATTATTCATAACAAGGTAGGTTTATTGTTGCAAATAAAAGACTCAAATGGAAATTACGGATGGGGGGAAGTTTCACCTATTGAGAAAAAGGAATTAGAAAAAAGTATCGAAAGTCTTGATTTTATTGGGAAACAAACTACAAAAGATTCAATAGAAAATTATTTATTTGAATTGCCAGGCGCACTTGCTTTCGGATTAGGGTCCTGCTTAGCCGATTTAGAAAGTCTCACTCAAAGGAAGTTAAATCTTGAAGGTTTTGACGTCGCAAAATCAGCTTATCTTTTACCTACAGATATTGATCCATTAGAGTCAATACGTAAATATGTAGATGAATCAAATGAGAAGAAAAGTTCTTGTACAATAAAATGGAAAGTATCTCACCTAGAAAATAACTTTAAGGAAGAAAAAACATTACAAAAAATCTTAGACATTTTACCAAATAATTTTAAACTTAGAATTGATCCAAATGGAGGTTGGAGTCGCCAAAAAGCACAAGAATGGAGTAACGAACTCAAAAACGAACCTCGTTTGGAATGGATTGAACAGCCACTCCCATCAAAAGATATTGAAGGTTTATTTTCATTGGCCACTCAAATTCCAATCGCACTAGATGAATCTTTGGTTGAATTTCCATATTTACGAAAAACATGGAAAAGTTGGCAAATACGTCGCCCTGCATTAGATGGTGATCCGAGATTACTGTTAAAAGAAATAGAACAAGAAGATAGTCAAACAGTCATAAGCACAGCTTTTGAAACTGGTATTGGGAGAAGGTGGGTTAATCACCTCGCTGCCAGACAAGTCAAAGGGGGAAATCCTTGTGCACCTGGACTTGCACCTGGATGGTGCCCAAAAGGCCCACTCTTCAACAACAATCCGAAATTAGTCTGGGAAGCCGTATGACCAAAATTGCAGTTGTAGAATGTATTCCTGAAAAAAACCTGGACTGTTCAAAAGAAATTTTAAAGAATTTTGAAAAGCATAACTGGGTATATCTAGCGCCTCCAAAAGATCAAACGAAAATCCCCACATCGTCAACCTTACCTGAAGGAGAAGGAATAATCATTTCAAGCGGGGGCAGCCTTGGAGGGCCAAATCTTTGTTTCCAATCACTTAAAAATCTCACTAATTCGGCTTTATCAACCGGAAAGTGGTTAAAGAATCATGGCCTTAAGCCAAATGAATGCATCATTCTCAATTCACTACCTTTGCATCATATAAGTGGTTTCATGCCTTGGTGGAGACATCAGACTTGGGGATCTGGGTATTACTGGATTTCAAATTCTATAATGCATAAACCACTTCAACTTAAGCAATTTAGTGAAGCATTAACTAATAAACATAGACGTCCATTAATTACATCCCTAGTTCCAACTCAATTATTATCTTTAATTGATGATCCTGATGGTTTAGAATGGCTTCAATCTCTAGCTATAATCTGGGTTGGAGGATCCATGCTTCCGACAGATCTTGCTGACAAAGCGCGAAGAAAGTCTATTAAATTAGCTCCTTGTTATGGGAGCACCGAAACAGTAGCAATGGTGACTTGCCTGAGTCCCCAAGATTTTTTAAAAGGAAGTAATAGTGTTGGGTTTCCTCTCGAAGATGTGGAGATAGAAATCAACAAAAGAAATTCACTTAAGATTAAAACTAGTAGGATTGCAACTTCAAAATGGAAGAATGATAAATTCGAATCAATTGCAGACTCAAATGGATGGTGGGAAGCAGGCGATTTAGCGCAATACATCACTCTCGACAATAGAACAGCAATTCAAATCCTAGGTAGAAGAGATTCAGCTATAAATTCAGGTGGTGAAACAATTTTCCCAGAAGATATCGAAATGGAATTAATGAAAATAATCTCAAAACATCAAATCCCAATTAAAGACATTTTTGTACTAGGAGTTAGTGACAAGAAGTGGGGACAACGTTTAATTGTCTTAACTAAATTCAAAGAAAAAGGAATTCATAGATATCCAATTATCAAACTTCTAACCGATCTCATTAAGGACTGGCAACCATCCAAAAAACCACTAAAATGGTACGATTGTCCAAAACTTTCACGAAATATCAATAAAAAATGGGAAGTAAAAAAATGGCAAGATTGGGTAGCCTTGAATAGTCCTATCAGCTAAAAATTCAAGCCAGATTCATGAAGCCACAAATTTATTTGCTTAGATAATGCACATTTTTCTCTTGTAATCGGATTTATTGATACATGTTTTATATTTGTCGTACCGATTTGCTCACCATTCTTTTTAAATTTAAATAGAAGTACAAATGAAGACTCATTTATCTTCTCTGGATACAGTTCGATATTGATAGTATCTCCCACATAAAGTGGTTGAAAGTAATTTGCTTCACAATGAACAACTGGTAAAGCTACATCCAGTTGGCTTGTATTGATTTGGGTTGAAGGGAAAATTTCTTGTAAAACTATTCCAAATTTTTCTAAGCTTTCTTCCCAAGTTTCATGACACCATCTCAACAATTCAACGAAATGCACCACACCAGCAGCATCTGTCTCACCAAAACGAACTGTTCGATTCAAACATAACCATTCTCTAGGATTACGCTTTTCCAAAAGACCTATCTATCAACAGAACCCATAATCACATCGATCGAACCTAATATAGCCATTATGTCAGCAACCTTAGCTCCCTTAAGTATGTGAGGAAGTATCTGCAAATTATTAGAATCAGCTGCTCTAATTTTAAACCGCCAAGGAGTTACATCATTATTACCTTGAATAAATACCCCTATTTCACCTTTGCCAGACTCAAGACGTGTATATAATTCACCATTAGGGATCTTAAAAGTAGGTGCCACTTTCTTGGCTACATATTGATAATCAAACCCCGACAAATCACCTTTTTTTCCCTCAACTGTTCTTTGTGCCTCAAGATTTTCTGTTGGCCCCCCCAGGAATCATCTCACAAGCTTGTCGTAATATTTTCAATGA
>QCHZ01000013.1 GCA_003216955.1 Prochlorococcus sp. AG-402-I21
TCAAACTTTTTATAAAGTACATATCCAATCAGGCATAAAACAATCAAGGAAAAGTTCTGATTGAAAATTGCAATTATTAGATAAGCAAAAACTGGAATAAACAAGAATCTTTTGGCTGAGAGCTTTTCTTCAGGGGTTAAATCTTTCCATTCAAGATACCTTCTCCATTGGAATACCCTCTTCATTTCTCTTCTTGTCGATTCTCTTCTATTGAAAAAACTATTAAGTAAAATTTTTAGATCATCGAAGCGGCTCATAAACTCATTATGCTTTCTTTATTATTAAGTTACCTGTAAATAAATAAAACTCCATGCACAAAAACTACGGTAATCGTAATTAATAGTTCACCTTCTATCTACATTTCAAAGATTTTATTTACTTAGGATGTATTTTTCCTAATAAAAATATTGTGTTTCAAAGCTCTTAAACAGATGAGATAAAAGACTGAAGTATGTCGTCTTTATTTCAATTACCTCACGATTAATCAATCAGGTTTTGATTTAACCGTAGATTTTCGCGCAAATGGGACCAGCTTCTTCATCTGTAAATACTGGAGTAGTTTCCCAATCTAGAAATTCAGCCCATTCAGCTGCATGCTCGTAAAGTGCTTTTGGATCTTCTGCTTTAACAAGAATCCAACCTTCAAGTGATCCTGGAGCGTGATATCTACCAAGCATCTTTGCTCCTGCGTATGGAGCTCCTGTAGATAAAAATCTTTCTGCGCCTTTTTGATGGTAACCAGGCTTGAATTTCCAATGCTGTATGTAGAGCATGAATCATTTGAGAGATCTTGAACTTTATAAACGAATTTTGTTTTTATTGCTGGAAAAATGATCAGATTTAGATACTTACCTTTCTTTTTTCTCCTCCTAACTAATTCTCCATAGATAAGTAGATGAGTAATTTGAGTGTCCTTAGTTAGACAAGATTATCTAACTTTCTTCAGATATGATTTTTTCTTTTTGTGCCACGCAATTTGAAAATTCTCAACTGAAAAGAATTTGATCTGAAGGTTTGACATCTAAATTAACTTCAATATATTTATCTAAATCTCATGATTATGTCTAAAGGATTACCGTTACTCTAGAAAATTAGTTTCATCCAAATCATGGGAGATAGACTTTTTTGTGATGTTTTTTAATTAGCTAGATCGTTAAAAATGCTCTTGCTAATATTAGAAGTGCCTTCTGTTTGATTCAAATGTCGTGAAGAGATAGTCCAGAAGTAAAAAATTAGGTGTTAAGACGGACTTGTTTTATGTTGCTAATGACGCATTAATTGTTTAATTATTTTTTTTTAAATGCCATCACGAGTCCTTGATGATTTTATTGATGATTGTTTTCTCAGTGGTGATGATATTTGTAAATTTCAAATCTACAGATCAAGAAAATATGAGAACAGGGTCAACCCCTTTGCTTCTGAATTAATAGCTTCAAAAAAAAAGATCGGTCTAGAAGAGATTAAATAAAATGCTATTAAAATTTTTTAGTTCTATTGAATTAGATGCTAGTTATTATCACAATAACTGAGAGCATTATTATCTTTAATTGGATTATCGCAAGATTTGCATGTAAAATAGAGATTCTGGTATGTATTTTTCAGAATGCCATTAAAGAAAAAGCCAGTAGGAGTTCCATGGGATTCAAAGGAGGGTGACGATAATTATCTAAAAGAGCCTTGGATTCTTAAGAAAGGAAAAGAGTTTATTTTCATTGAGAGAGATAATAATAATAGAGGAAATTTCTATCTTCAAAAAGATGATGAAAAACGTTTATCTTTAAGTGCTTTACAAGCTAAATTGACATATCATCAACTTATTGAGTTTGGTTATAAGCTTCAAAAGCCAAAGAGAAAAAAAATAAAGAAACCAGAGATCTCTGATTAATTAATTTGAGGTGAACTAATATTTTGCTTGACTAATAAATTCTGCGTTTGAAATCAAAATGATTAGAAAATTAAATTTTACTTACTCTTAACGAACACTTAGTGAAGTGTCTTTATATTTCTTGAAAAATATCTATATGTATCTTTTAGTAGAATCATGTATATGTTATTTGAATGAATATTCCAAAAGTAATTATCTCTCGGCAAAAAACAAAAGCCAATCAACATTCTTTTGAAAATGAGGTTGGTTTATCTTCTTTTGACTTAGCCTTGATTTCAATTAATCGAATTAGTAAGAAGAGCAAATCACTTGTAAATGACTCTTCAAAAACTACTTTTTAATCTAAAATTGATTGCAAATCGTCTACTTTATAAAGTAGACGATTTAATCTATCTATAGTTGTGTACTTTAACATCACACGAATATAGCTGTTGAAACTGAATTTACATAAGTATTTATTAACTTTGTTTCACTTCCTTGAAGACTATTGATAGGAACAATCACTAAATGGATCTCATCTAATTTTAACCCATATAAGGCTGCAAAAAAAATATAATGGTTTGGCTGGCATGATTGCAATTATTTCTGGTGTTGGTGCATATGCTTTAACGGGACAAATCATTCCATGGCTTTCAAGCACTAGTAAATACTGAGGTAAGAAAACGGAGGTCATAATACTCCCGCATTAAGACGGATTTACTCTTGGTCTTTATTTCTATTTAATCAGATATACATTCATGATATTACTAAGAACTACTGAAAGCCTACGAGAGTATTTGACTTTTCCTCATCTCATAAACCAATGTCATAACTATGAAAAACAAAGCATCAAAAAACCTATCTAATCAGCAAGTTGATTATGTAAAACGGTCTCAAGCTGAGATGCAAAGAAGATTTGTGGACCTACAATTCCAGAGAAGTGAATTGGAGAAGCAGTTAAAAATAGTTAACGAAATTCTTTTTTCTTTGGGTAAAGAAATGGAGGAACATTTTTCATATAAGCAGCTTTATAAGTAAGCATTAAGTCTTGACATGTTTATTGCTTATAAGCAAAAGAGCTTATACTTAGTTTGTTTTTAAGAAAGTCAAATACATATTTGAGATGAATTTCTTTTGAAACTTTGTAAGCTCATGTCAAGACCTAAAACTGCAACTGTTTAAGAAAAGATAATTTATGTATATTTACTATAAGTTATAGATTATTTTCTTTTATTGGTTGACTCTAGTAGGCATAATTAAAAAAATAGCTATAAATAATGATTGGTTTTAGAAATTATATATCCCAGGGATTGCTCATAGGTTACATCTTTTTTCTAGTATTTTTCTGTTCTTCTTTTAAGATATTTGCTGATGAGATCGAATGGTTAGAAGTATCTAAGACAAACAATGAATTATTATATATAAACCCTAAATCAATTAAATATAATAACAAAGGTTTTCTTTCGGTTATTGCAAAACACTCTGATATCGATCCAGATAACAAATCTGTCATAAACAATGAACCCTTTTTAATGGCTATTGATTGTGAGAATAGATTATTTAGTAAATTTCCAGCAAATGCTGATCTTAAGCAAGTAAAAAATTGGGAAAACCCCATTAATAATAAGTTGATTAAAAAAACCATTGTAAATAGCTGTTCTTCCTAACTGGTTTGTATTAAAAGACATTATTACCTTCTTTAAATTTGTAAGTCAAAATTTGAAAATTATAAAGTTCAAGAAAGATCATATTTAATTGAATTTTTGATAACTCTATGCAAAGTAGTTATGTTGGTTTGTTTTGCCTTGAGTTATGCAGCGTTATCTAATCTCTTACGAATTCAATGATGGAGAAGATCAAGAAATAGGTGGCGATATGTTGGTTAAATGGTATGAGACAGGAGGAGTAGAAAATAGACCAGAAACCTATGAGGTTCATTCATGGGTTTTCATGATTCAGAACGGTACTGGTCATTGCGTAGTTAGAGCAGATTCTTTAGATACTATATGGAAACTCTGGCATCCTTGGAGAAAATTGATGGATATATCTATTCAACCTTGTTTAGACCTGGAAGAAACAATCTCATTAATCAAAAAAACTAGGCCATAGAGCTAATCCTAAATTTTTAATATAAATACGATTCTAAAAGCCACGGGATATCTTTATATTGCTATTGGGGTTAACTCCTATAATCATGTTGGTTTCCTTAGTGGAAACGAAGGCTCCATCTGTTTGAGCCGAAACAACGCTTTATGTAAGAGACTTCGCTGATGTTATTGCCAAATGCAATTTAGGTATTGGCTTTTTTAATTATTTCGAGTTTCATAATAGATTTCCATTCTGCTAGAAAAGTTTCCTCAGGTGAGTTGGTCTTAATGTCTTTCTTATTAATAGTTGCTGTCTTCAACACAATAAATGCAGTCATTCTTGTTGATGATGATCCTTCTTCAACTTTTTGAACGTTCTAATCCCAAATCCTTTTTTATCTAACTATGGATTGCTGAAAGGTAGTATTTGTTGAACAAATGAAGTATGTACTTTTGTTTGGCTGTAAATACATTCCGATCAATGAGAAAGGGAGTGATAATTTTTACTAAGCAATGAATAAAATGAACACAATTGTCTTATATGCTCTGCTGAATTGAAGAGAATTTATGCTAACTACTTTATTTGCTTCTGCATTTCCTTGGCTCTGGCTTGCTGGAACAGATCTTGGAATAAACCATTTCACTACTGACTTAATTCTTGTTGTTTCGTTCGCAATTCTGACAGCGCTACCCATGTCATTCCTAAGGCCAACAATTAAAAAGTGGGAACAAGCTGGAGTTAAGAGCTCTCTTTTTACAAAGTAGAATGTAGAAATTGACAACCGATTTCTGGGGGGCTTAGCTCCCCTTTTTTGTTGGTAATTCTTACGGATTGAATCTTTTTGATCAATCGATTTAATATAAACAAATTAAATGATTTTATGACCATTACAGCTTTCTTGAAAAAAAAGATTTCTAAAATAAAAAACAGGTTTGATGTTCAAAAAGTTCCAATCATGATGCAGAAAGATCTTGAAGCAATGGCTTATTTGAACAAGATTTAAAACGATATAATTAAGGTATAAGCCAAACTTATGAATAACAAAGTAGGGTGGTTTTAGTTAAGGCTTAGGTTATGACTGCTACTGCTGCTCCAACAGTAAAAGATCAGGAATTGATGCCACATGGATTGGTTGAATCAGCAAGTGTAAATTCATTTGCAGATTTTGTTTCATCAAATTTCAATGAAACGAAATCAAATAAAGAAAAGGATACTAGTGATTTTATAAATACTTTTATTTGTCACCTAATCTTTTATGCGGTTTTTTGCATTTCCCTTGTCTTGCACATCCTTATTGATCTTGGTATTGGGTCGTTAGTTAAAAATCAATTTCTTAAATTGATTGAAATTGCAAAAAATGCTGTCATTGTGAAAAACCCTGCTTTCGCTTGATTAAAGAATTTTAATAAATTAACTATGCTCTGCAGTTGATTCGAGGTGTGTCTTTTGATTTTTGGCTAACTATTTGATGCCATATGAGATTAGCTTCTTTTGCTAAATCCATATATTCATTTCTGCCTTCAGCATTCTTCATTTTTAATAATGTGAACGCATACCTATAGGTGAGTTTTTTAGTCATAACAGTATGTCATTGGATAGAAGGATCTATCAAAGGACCAAAATTGGTTGTAGTGTATGTAACACAATGAACTTTTTCTGTTAAAAGAGTAGTTATTGCAGTTAGTTAACTAGCTAGTAACTTTTTATCAGATAATATTGTTTATATTGCATGTGCAAAAAAGACAAATATGTTCTGGACTTTTTTTCGTTTTAGTGATTTTTGTTGGTTCAGTTTTGCAACCAATAAAATTGAATTCAACTTATTTGCTAAGTGTTTCGCTTATTACTGATAAAGTTGATAATGATTTTATTGATGAAAAATTTAAATTTGATACTCCAACAGGCATATTATCTTCTACTAAAATAAAAATAAATTTTAATTCTTATGGGAGATAAGAAGAAAAAGAAGAAGTGCAAAAAGAAGAAATGCTCTGCTTGGAAGGGTGGTAAATGTATTTGTCATGGTCAATAAATCAGTTATAAATAGCCGTCTATTGAGTTGATAAACATTTTTGAGGAAAGTCAAAGTTTTAATAAAATGAATTTATCTCTAGGGTTAGCACTACCTCGACCGAACTACGTTGTAAGGAATGTTGTTTTAAGGTATACCAAAGAATTTTTTTCTCTTCATACTCCCTTTTTTCTAAAGTTTAATTATCAAAAATGATCTCATCTAAGAGCCCTAAAAATTGGGCCGAATGGAACAACTCCAAGCATTTTACTGATTATTCAAGAGAATCAGGCACAGGAAAATTTGTTCGTTTTACTATTGCTGCCTTACTTTTTGTTCCTGTTGGTTTTCTCGCTTACATGACAACTATCTAAAGTTTTGTTTTTCATTATTATTTATAGGACAATGATCGCTTCATTACTAGCTTTTCAACCTAGTAGTGAATGCATCTCCCTTAACAAAAATCTTTTTTCGGTTAATACCCGCTGGCAAAGCAAAAATCAGAACCACCGATAAGAAAACAATTAAATCCAATGGGAATCTACCAATCCCCCACTCTGAGAAAGCTAATGCTAAAGTTGTGATTTGCATAATTGTCTTTATTAGTCAGTCAAAATTTATATTAGATTATTAAATTTGGAACATTGGCTTAGCAAAAATTATTGAGAGATTTATAATCATTGGACCATTAGTAATGCGTCCAAGCGGCAATAAAGGATTTCACTTTTTACAGAATTATTTACAGGAAGCTGAAAACATTCTTATGGAATTTCAAAAATCTGCTAGCAAATATTGACATGCGTACTCTCGTGAATTCTATGTTAATTTAATAGTCTAATCTTTTTTTTTTTTTTTTTTTGATTGATGTCAACTTCAACTCATTGGTATATATAAATAGTCAGGGAAATAACTATTTACTCCAATAAGTATGATTGCTGTGCTTGAAAGTCATAGTGTTGCAAGAACTGGAGCGGATCTAAACCACAATTGTGGGGAGTATTTTAAATATTAAAAATTTGTTTGCATGTTAGGTAAAAGTCTTTTTGTCAAGTTTTCGAATGCAATAGAGATTGCACTTCTCTCCCCATGGGATGAGGAGAATTGAAAAGAATATCAAACCCTCTAATTGAAGAGTGAGAGAGGGAAAACACTACTTTGATAGTTGTATGTGTTTTAGATGTTCCAGTTTAATACGTTGGACAATATCAAAAAGTGAAAAAACATCGTGACTTCGACTCACGTAATAAATGACAAAACATTTAATCTCTCCTTAGATAATCGTAGGATTATTATCTCCAATCGCTACAAAGGCATAAGTTTATAACTCCTTGTATGATGTTTATCAATCCACTTTAAGTAATGATGACTCAATTATTGAGGTTTTTATTTGTCAAATAACTTATTAGAGGAGGGGTTCTCCGGATTAACCGATTTCATCCCCAAGAAAAGTATTTCATAGTGGTATTCATTTCGAAAAGAAGATAATCTTCTCTTTGGTGCCGTAGGAACGTCCCGAGGTGCTTACACAGGAGCAGTTGTCGGCATTGCAGTCTGTGGTGCAAGTGTAGGGGTTCTGTGTATACGAGCTCTAATGGGAGGCGTGTATGTAAGAGGTCGTTTGGATCTCAAGTAGGGAAGGGAAAAATTTCTTATTTTCAGTCATTGGTCAGAATTCTGAAGGAAACACTCACTGTTGCTCAAAATTTCAGAACGATAAAAAGGAAAACTTCGAAAAAACTAAAAAAGGGATAAGAACTTAGTGGTTAAAAAATGGGGTTAGTCAAAATCATCACGAAATGACGTGTATTTTTCTAAAACCAATAACTTGTTAATAATATTGGTTTTAGAAGAAAAGGTGGGAGCTGTGAAAAGTTTTGTTTATATATAGTTTCAGTCCTTCAATTAAATAACACTAAAGCCGATGAGTAAGAAAAATAAGACAAAAAAGACAAATACCAAAAATGTTCAAAAAGTTGATGAAACACAACAACCTGAAAAAAGCAATACGCTTATTTTTAGTGGAATTTTACTTGCAATGAGTTCGATTGGACTTTTGATTTTTGTACTTAGCGATAAGGTATTTCATCTAAGTTAAGACTTTTAGTGTTTATTAAAAGTTACCTCTCCGAGAAATATCTTATAATTTCTTGCATCTAGTAGAAATTGTTGGGAGGGTTTGTTTCTTAAACTCTCTGATTTAGAGCTTTGATTGCTAATCCAACTCTCTATGAACAACAAAATTTTAACCATCGGGGAAGAAAAGGAATGACCTCATCCATTTTTTATAAAGCCGACTTGTATTAGATTAATTACTTATGTTCATTAGATTTAAAAGTGATTATATTAATTGAGAAATCATTACCTAGCTTTCGATTTTTACCTAATGGAAGACCAAATTAATGCTGCCGAAAATAGCACTTCTATTTCCGGCGAGATATGCAAATGGTCAGGAGCTGTATTCGGTATTTTGTTCGGGATAGGTCTTTTCTTGGTAGAAGCTCAAAAGAACGACTTAAAGTCTTTGCCTTGGTGGAAGCCAGTTACTGCTCTTATCGCTGGAGCAGCGGTTTCAGCTCATGGTAGCAATGTTGTTAATAATAAAAGGACAGCAGAATTAACTGCTTTGTTAGTAAGGTCAACTAATAGCGCTTCTGAGTTGCCGATTGCAAAGTCACCAGAATATTCTGACCTTTTGGAGGATTCTGATAATGAATGACCTATTAGGCTATTCAGCAATTAACGATTCATTCTAATATTTTTTATGGTTTACTTCTTCCTAAATAGCGAGAAAAGAGAAACCTAAAAACGTCAATGATAATGACGAAAATATTAAAATTAGTTCAGTGTATTTCATTGGAAACTTTCTAGAAATTTACTCTTTGTGGTTGAGCTTGATAAGAACAGATACCAAATTGCAAACACTCCATTTCTTCATCGTTGTTTGATAGATGTTTTGAAAAACTGAGTCTTTCAGATAGTTGACTAAGAACAAGTCGAGCAGCATTCTCTGCAGCCTCTGTAGTCAATTTAGCAAAGTGATTACCGTAGGACATAGGAGGTCAAAGATCCATAATTTATTTCTACTCCTATGAGGTGAATGATACCTAGAGAATAAACACCTAAGTATTTATGCGATTTTAATGATCTGCGGATAGTCACTTGATAATTCTACATTTGAACAAACTTACATCTGTGTTAATTCTTCTGAAGATTAAAGTGAGACATATAATCTTTTAATAGTTGTTGAGATTGGTAATTTTTAGTTTATTAGCTTTAATAGATTGAAAATCAAATGGAATTAAATTGATGAGTGGTGATAATCTGCTTTCTCATTTGCCTGTAAAATTTTATTCCGATGAAATGACGGAAACAAAAAAGATCATTTATTTAGAACGTAAATTTCAAGAATTAGATGAATTTATTGAAAATATTTCTGAAGTTGCATAGTACTGAATTTTTTTATCCAAAATACAACTCTTCTGGTCTAGGTGATGGAGATTGCACAGAACAAATTCCAAACTGTAAGCATTCTAGATCCTCATCTTTTCGCTGTTTTTCAGTTTGAATATTAGTGAAGAATAATTCTTCGATGTTTTGAATTAAAGGTTTGAATGGATTAAAGGACATAATTAAGCTACCTAAAAACCCTTTTACTTTTCTACTCTATTCGGCTAGTCAAATCTAAGGAGTAAACCCCAAAGTATTTATACGCCTTTACAGGGTGTGAAGAGGTCGTTTTAAGTATTAAATGATTTGCCTAGATTTAACAATATATAAAGTTACCGAATGATCAAAACACTAATAAGAGCAATGTATTCTGCTTTTATTTCTATTGTCTTAATCTCAATTATTCTGGCTGGCTGGACTTGTTTTGCTTTTATTTCCCAACCTGCAAAATCTGGTGAAATAATTAATGTGATACAAGATATGTATAAAAGTCAGAAGTCAGTAATCATAGACGTTGTTGATCTTTCGAAATTACTAATAAAGGATACAAGTGAAAGAATAGCTAGTGAAGATAATAATCTTTTAACAGAATCAGAGTCTCTGACAGATCAAAAAGACAAGTCTCTATTTGATGAGCCGTCAATTCTTGAAGACAATGGTGATAATCCTCTCGGGATAGTTATTGAACCATCCTTGCCTGAAATAACCGAAGAAAATTTGCCTGAAATTAGTGTAGGACCATTAGATAATGATCAGAGTGAGGTTTCTATGAATGAAATGGAAATAGGAATGGACATGAATTAAGTCAGTTAAACAAACTTTCATAAAAGCCTTTAATATTGCTTTGCTTTCAATTTTTCTTATGAATAAAACTCTATCTTTAGTATTTGCCCTTTCTTTTGTGGCAGCTCCTGTTATGGCATGGGGGGAAGGGGGATGCGCTTTATCTAATGAGAACAAAGTAAGTCAAGATGAGACGGTTGAGCAAGTTGATAGTTCCGATTCTACCGATAGGTAATTTCAAGGAAATGAATGACTCATTGCTAATTCGAATTATTTCTTTCTCTCTTGGTCTTCTACTGATTCTTTGTCCTGCGGCTACTAATGCAGATGAAACAGATTCATCGCATATAGAATCAGATGCTACTGAAACCGTTCAAGCTCCTAGGCAAATGACAGAAAAGCAAATGAACGATCTTTTTGGTGAAGATCCCTATTTAGGCCAAACTTCTTATCTTCAGTCTCCAGATGGCTTTAGTCAAAGAGACAAATCAAAATAATGGAACTTTTATTATCCAGATAAGTCATAGTAAAGAGTGAAAAAAAATTGCCTCGTACTAATAAAAAAATTTATTTTAAGAAAAGCACTAGTTGATCCTTCGACAATTGTCTATGTATTGAATTGGTTTTCCGTGCCTGTATTAATACTTGAGTGTTCCTGCCCATAGATTTCTTAAAAGAATATAAGTAGAAATTAAGCAGGTTGTTTAGATGTCTAACCATGCCATTTTCAAAGCAATTATTTCGAAATTTTTCTGGGGTTTCCATTCAAGGAAATGAAATGTCTGATTTGTTTTCTAATTACAAGCCAAAATATGATGATGATGTGATGGAGTGCTTGCAATTTGGCATCTGTTCTACGCGAACTGCCCCTCCAAGAGAAATACCCTATTTTCACTTTTGAAAAACAACTTTGCTTATATAACTCTTAACTATTTACTAGTACTTAATTAGCTAATTATCCAAGGTTAGCCAGCGTAAAATTATTAAAATCAAAACAGTCGTAACTAAAGGGAATACAGGGTAACGAGTTTTGAAATTAGCAGGAGGCCAGGGAGACCAGGAGATAAGTCTTCCTTTGGGTTCTTTAAGTACCTCTTTTTTTTCTGAAGTCTTTGAGGTATTTGGTGTGAATCCAAGTTTTTTATTTTTCTTTGCTTCTGTCATAGCTACTCTTTTAATAAATATTAAAAGGTCAATCTGCAGAGTGTGACTTTGATGGCAACTATATTGATCTTATTTTTTGCTTTTTTTAAGATGATTTGTACACACACACATACCCAGAAATTGAATAGCATTCTAATAGTTGTTTTGTGCCCTTTTCACTAAAGAAGCCTTAGCTCTAAGAATCTCTCGTGCAATGTTCAATGAGAGAAAAAGTATTGAGAGCTTTAATGCTTATCAATGTATCCGAAGTTATCTAGTTGACTTGTCAATGCAAGAGTTGATAGAACTCGCGAAAGACTATGGAATCGAAGTGGGTAAAGCTTCCTAGTTGAATAAAAGTTGGAGGTTAACCCTACACGCGATTGATATTTTCCCTTTTCAGAATGTTCGAGTGTTAAACCAGTAACCTAGATCTTGTTAAATGAGTAGGCACAACGTTCGGGTAAAACCTAAACACTCGCATGGCTTCACAAAGAATGTAGTCAAAAGAAAAGTAGACGATCGACCTGAAAAGCTTCATATGTTCACCAAAGTTGTCATGGAAAAGCAGGCTTTGAGAGAGAGGTATATTAAGTTGATGAATGATGCTGAAAGAGCCGTTGGTAGGAAAGAAGCTATTTACCTTCTTAGAGATGCTGAAATTATTTGGCGAAAAATTAATAGTTGAGATTTTTCTCTTTTTAACTTTGGGAGTTCAATAAATTTCTATAATTTATCGTATTAAAAAAAGAAATTCTAAATACCATAAATTAATATTTAAAATGTTAATTCTAGTTATAGATCTTCATTATATTCAGTCATCGAATCCATTAGGTCATCAACTTTCTCATCTTTATCTTGTACAATGATAGTCTGTGTCCCAAGATCAAAGGTAGATTTTAAATCAGAAAGTAATTCTCTATCTTCTTGGTTTAGAGGATTTATTTTATCGAAGTTTTGCATTATTTATAAATAGAAGGATCAAAGTTGATTTCAAGTTGATAAATGTTATTGGAATATTGATCTAGCCCCCACAACTCACCTCTATCGGAAGCTTCAACTATTGATTCGTAGAATTCAGGAATATGTGATGACATGGTTCTAAATGGATATGGGTGAGATGCCTGCAGAAAATTGGTGGAAGTTAATCACTCCAAAAGAAATGAGAGCGGGAATGAACCAACTAAATGGAAGAAAAATTCTGATTTTAGATTTTGTATTTTCGGACATGGTTCAAACTCAGTGATTTCATCATGCGTTAAATATTTCTTTATCGAGAGAATGATTGGTTCGGTTCCCTATATAAAAAAGTCATCCAAAGAATCTTTTTATGTTTGTTGTTCCTATTGAAGATAATTAAACTTTGGTTTTAAATTCTATAGCCCTAACTTCTTAGGTTATAAATTCTGGTGTTGATTCATGAGGAACAGCTGTAATGGGAAATCCCACCGGCTCCAAAGAATTTCTTGGGCTTGAGTCTGTCGTATTTTTTCTGTACCTCTAATGATTGTTCCTCGTAAGGTTTGTCTAAAACTGCTTGTAGTTCCATTATGAGACCATAGTCGCCTTTCTCTGCCATTTCGTATGCTGGTGTGATGAGCCATTCCCGCCATGTGTATTTTGGATTAATGCGTTTCATTTTTGCTGATATTTCATTTTGATCACCTTTGTTAATTACGTGCTCCCGCCATCTTTGTAGCCAACTGATCCATTTGGTCTCAATCTCTTCTGAAATTGGTAGATAGAAACTATCTTTTAAGTCCTTATATTTTTTGGGGATACTTGAAAGTTTTCGGAAAAAGATTGTGTAGTCGACCTTTGTGTGAACCATGAGCTGTAGCATTTCATTTACTAGAGGTGCGTCATAGCTGACTAAGCCTAGTTTCTTTGCCCACATGTTCTCCATTTTCTGATTCATTACCGTAGAAAATCCATCGCGGATGCTATCTAGCCTGTCTAGTGCCTTTGCGTTGCCGGTAAGTAGAGGTCGAATCGCCCCCCCAAACATTTGATAATTGGCTTCGGCAGCAACTTGTTGGTTAAAGAATGCAAAATGTTCACCACCCCCTGTCCAAGGTTGGAATCGGGGATTGAATAGTTCGCAAAAACCAAATGGACCGTAATCGAGGGTGAAACCTCCTGCAGCGCAGTTGTCACTGTTGAAATTACCTTGGCAGTAGCCAATTCGCATCCAATTAGCTACTAATGATGTGAGTCGTTCTCGGAATGAACTTGCGAGCTCAACGACTTGATCGCTAAAGCTAAGGGTCGGATCAATTTCCTCCTTGTAATTTCTTACGATTAAGTGCTTCACAATCATCTCGAGCTCTTTCATTGCATTTTGATGCTCATTGTTGCGTACTCGACGTGCAAAGAGTTCTATCTGACCTACCCGTAAAAATGATGGTGCGACTCGTGTTGAGATTGCAGCTGGTGTTTCTACCAATATGTCTGGATCGATTGAATTGGAGTCTTTTGTATACCAAGGCCTACGGACTGTTTCAGATTTAGAGACATATAGTGTGAGAGATCGTGATGTTGGTACTCCGAGTGATTGCATATATTCCTGCGCTAAAAACTCACGAACACTTGAACGAAGCACTGCTCGTCCATCAGCCCCTCTACAGTATGGTGTTGGACCTCCTCCTTTCAGTTGCATCTCCCATCTTTTGCCATTAAAAAGACCTTCAAATACAGAAATAGCTCTCCCATCTCCATAGCCGTTACCTGTCCCAAATGGACACTGCTGAGTATATTCAGTTCCATAGATAGATAGTGCGTAACCGGTAGCCCAACCAAATGGTCGCATCGGTGTTGTCGCAACACTTATGTCGCCGGAGAATAGACGACGAAAAAGCTCATCTAGAGCAAGTTCCTGACTCAAGCCTAACTCGTTAAATAATATTTTACTGTGAGCGATATATTCTGGCTTTGGAATTGCTGTTGGAGTGACAGGTACATAGTGACCAGAAAAGACCTGTCTTGTTAGGTGGTCGTCACCATCATCTGTTGCCTGAGGATCAGGTTCGAGAGAATCCAAGAATGAGTAGTCAGCTTGTTTTGCAAACTCAGAGAAAGTTCTAGTTGTCTGCATAGCTTTAGTACTGCTCATTTAGATCTTTTTTAGTTGGTTAAGTCTTTAATTTGATGATTCTTTCTTTTATATTTCTAGCATAGATTCGAAGCTTTAATGTTCTTAAAATCTGTTTTGTACTAGCCGATAAGTCTAAAAAATGGAGAGTAGAATATTTTAGATTCAGTTATATCGTTGGGAAAGTTTCAAGACATAAAACTACTGGGCTAATTCAATTCCATATAAAAAGTTAATTCGTGTCAGCTACATTTTTAAAGAACTCACAATAAACCATTAAATCCGACTCTTTTTCTGTTTTGAGATCTAGGTCTGAAATTGCTTTTGCAGTTTCAATTCTGTAAGCATACCAATCAAGGCAAAGATTTCTTTGTCTTTGTGTCTCAGAGATTACATTTGGTTTTAAGGAACTGACTCGAGAAGTGTTCTTTGTACAGCCACTTATAAATACAGCAAATACAACAAGAGAAAGAAAGTGTTTCATCTTTTAATTAACTTCGTAAGTAACTGGTGATGACGGTTGAATCATAAATGTGTCCAGCTTCCTCAATTAAAGGTCTTACTTCAGGATTGGAAAACATTGCGATTGATTTACCTTTTTCAGCTTGCTCTATAACTACGGCACTACTTGAATCCTCTTTATTTATCCCTCTATAAAGACAAACAATTTTTTCTTCTTTCATAAGTTGTTTGTTCTCTTCACTGTCATATACCGCTGCCCATTGTTCAAACGGAACAGAAATCTTAAAGCTGAATACGGTTGTTTCTAGAGCCACTGATTTGATTAGATGATTCTGAACCAAAAAGAGCATTGCATATTTTTATATAAAATTCTGTCTCATTAATCATATCTTCAACCTCTCCTAACACAATTATGATTTTTTACTGTCATCACTATTAATTTTCTAAATGACTGATTATCTAAAAAGACCTCCTTTTTTCTTTGGAGTCTTTGCCTGAAGCTGTTCTTCTACGACTAATCTTGCTTTCTTATGAGCAATTTTAGATTCAACCATTGTTGTGATTGATATCAAAAATAATCCTCCTATTCCAATTAATTGTTCGGCTTTTGTTGGCTCTGTATCACCATTTAAGATTGCTCCTAGAACGAACCAAGCTGTAGCTGCTCCTCCAGTCGCAAAGTAAGGAATCCAGCGACGTTGGTAAAGGTATCCAGCACCTAAGCCAGGAAGGAAATTTAATGTTGTAGCAACCCATCCACTGGATGCAGCAAGAATTTGTTCCTTAGAGGGGTTATCCATGTAAATCTCAAAAATCAAATTATGTCGATATCAATTGTTTTCTGTGGACTCAACTTGCTGTTGTGAGTTACACCACACAATTAGAATTTAGTTTCGATTTTTTTTCAAGCGGATGACCAGACTCGAACTGGCGACATTCAGCTTGGGAAGCTGACGTTCTACCACTGAACTACACCCGCAGATCTTTAAGTTAGCTAAGTTAAATGCTTACCCTATCTTTAGACACTTTCTGAAATGAGAGTCTAATCAGTTCTTTTAATGCCCATATTTCTGTTTTTGCAGTCTTTTTCTATTTCTTTTTTGATCATCTCATAAAGCGCTAATTCTTCTGGATCTTCGGAACCAAGTCCATACCCCATCGTTGCAGCAATATAAATTTTGTGTTGTCTATGAGAACTCAGACTCATTAGCTTTTAAACAATAATCAACGTAATTGGATGAATCATCTTACCTAAGATGATAACTGCAAATGTAATTTTAAAAAATCATAGCGATCTTGAAGTTGATCAAAATCTTATTAAGCAGAAATGATTTCTTTTTTTCTTGATCTCTTTAAAACTGCGTAAAAAGCTAAGACACTTATCGTTCCAGATGGACCTATAAATACATGCCATATTTGTTCGCCTGAACTTGAAAGTAGAATCCCAAAGAATGTAGTAAAGAATACTCCCGTGATGGGATAAATAAAGAAGACCCAATCTTTAAATCGGTTCCACCATTGCGATATAAGTAGAATACTTATTAATACCTGAATTAAAAGAGTTGTTGACTTGTCTAGTAACCAATAAGAAAAAACCGCGGCAATTATTAACAAAATATTGCTAGTTATGATCGACTTGTTTTTAGCTACTGAAATTGTAAAGAACGATAATCCAATAGAAAGAAATGAATAAAACAGCCAATTATATATTGATGAGTGATCTACATATATCCAATCCGTAGTCGTATGATCGAACATCTCAAACATTGAAGCAAATCCTAGTGAGATAAAGGCAAAAGGTGGTAGCAGAGGAAATCTAATTTGCTTGAATCTGTTTATGGACTTAATTCCAATAAGGATAGGGATGAGAAATGCTTGTAGATGTGCTAATAACAATAATGAGCTGAAGGTCAATTAAGTTAATTTGGAGCTAATACGAAATTAGCAACTTTATTGAAATCTTCCTAATGCAAGAACTAATATTTTTTAAAGAAACTTACCAATGATTGAAACCGGGTTAGTTGTTTAACAGAGTAAACTCGAGGACGGACTAGGCGAATATTTGGACGTTGACCGCACATTCCAAAAATAATTAAAATGTATCCTAAATTCAAGCTAAAACTAAGATAAAAGCAACAAGTAAATCAGTAAGAAGATATGTTCTTAATTCCTCCAGACTCACTTTCAAGATTATTGGTTGTAATGGTGGCGACAGTTGTTGAGAAAATGAATTTTTTTGCGGTTTTAGATCCTCTAATAAAAACCTTTATGCAAGTTGTACTTGTCATTGGACCATTGAGTCTTACGGGTTTGGTTTTGCTACTTAGGAAAATTGAAAAAGATCATCCAGAACGTATACGTTGGAAGTAATGAGAAAAGAAAATCAATTCAACTCCGATTCGAATTATCCAGAAAACTTTTGGCCGAAAATATTAACTCTTCTCTGTGTTGGGGCTTTTATTTATTGGGTAATGACTTCTCAAAATGCTGATAAAACTCTCGATCAATATCTTTTTGACCCAATTCTCAGACTATTTGACAGAATAAAAATCAATGATTTTTCGTAAATGATTAACAGACTTATTTCAAGTGAAAGATCCAAATGGATTTTTGTGATTGGTGTGGTTGCCATTGGTGCAGGATTCACAGCAAAGAATGTGATCTCTTATCCAACTGAATGTATGAGCGAAGAAGTTGTACAAGACTTTGTTACACCTAAAGGAACTACAAGCAATTTCACCATTTTCTAGTTTTTTTTCCTCAATAAGTCAAAAAAGCCTCTACATTTGAAGAAAGAAATTTTAAAATGTTTTTCTTTAATCCATTTTGGCCTTTAACAGCTTTAAGAATCGCTTCATTAAAAGCAACTTCAACATTACTTTTACTTCTTTTAATTAAATCAAACCTTCTTCGTTTGAAAGGTGGACTGATAGGCGGACTCGTTGCACTTACACTTATGTCTGGATTAATTGTCTCATCAACAGTTGCTGGTGGAGCTGCTTACTACATTCTTCAAAATAAGAAATCAAATGATGATGAAGTAAACATGTCTGATGATGATGATGTAATTAATGCTGAAGCAGTTTCAGCTTGATTTCGTTTTGCAGTTACGTGCTAAAGATGGTTAATTGCTCATAATTTACTAATTGTTTTAAGCACCTCTCTAACAAATTATCTTATGTGGTTTTTTATTGTTCAACTGAATAATTATGAGAAATAAAAATTAGATTATCGAACTATCTATTGGTTTATAAACAAATTTAGAATTTCATTTTTTAAATTGTCCATCGATTTAATAATCAGGTCTGCACCTGCTTTTCTCAACTCTGCCTCATAACTTAGACGTTTCTCTCGACTTGAATCTACATGTAAATGTGGGGGGGCAATAGCGATACTGATAAATTTCTGATCAGGGATCTTAATTCGAGCATTTATTACTGTTTTAACATCTGCAACAGTATCTCCAATATATGCAATTGGAGGGTTGGAAAGGCCTAAAGGATTTTTTGAAAGTTTAGAAGATAGTGAAATAAAACCTGTTGGATCAGGTTTTTCAGGCGCTTCACCCATTGCAATCAAGGGAGCATAGGCTAAGCCAAGCCTCTGCTCTAAGACGAATTTCGCTGATGGTAATTCAGCTCCACTTACGAAACCCCAACCAATTCTTCGCTGAGTTAATTCCTTAAAAAGTGTTTCTTTGACTAATAAAGTTTCATCTTTAATAAAACCTGACCATTCACTAGAGTCATGGTTTGGATCTCCACCAAAATAAAAGTTTTCAAAGCATTCAATTAATATTTTTCTAGACGGAGCTGAAAAAGAAAGATTGTTTGTTTGTACATGTCTATTAATCATTTCTAGGCTCAAATCCCAATCATTGTTCCAACAGCCTTCACTTTTTATAGAATCAATATCTTCTATCGAGGGTCTCCACCCACTAAAAAAATTTACAGTTTCTTGGATAGCCAATCGATAGCTGTTTGTTACGTCACGAATAACCCCATCTATATCAAATAAAATTAGGCCAATATTATTCATCATTGGGTTTTTCTTATGATTAAATATGTTCAATGAAATTTATTGTTTAGTTGAAGCTTAAGTTCTAATTCACGATCTTTGAGACCTTTTTCATTTTTAATAATTCGATTACCTACCCAGGCAATTCCTATTCCAATGGTTGCGGGTATACCAATTACTGAAAATCTTGTAAGGCTTTGCATTCTTTTTGCTAGTTAATAAAGAAGATTTGTTTGAGTCTTCTTTGAAGTTAACAAGCAATTTTAAAAATTAAAATATTAAGTGAATTTCAACTTGTTTTGGTTCTTCTTAAATCTCTCCATAAGCAGGCCATCAAATAGAAATAACCAGCCATTGCAATTATAAAAAATGATGTCATCAGCTTTGCTCTGCAGTGGACATTTGAAAAATTGAAGCAGAACTAACTACTAAAAGTATTCCGAATAAAATTATGTGATATGGAGTAAGCATGTTAAAAAAATATATATCCTGATGAATCTAACCAACGAACTAAGTCGATGTTGTAGTGCAATGCGAAGATTTTTGGGGTGGTTACACCAATATTTGAGAATATGAGGTAAAACCATATTGAATAAATTGGAATGTAATGGTTAGTTTCCTTTTCTTAATACTAAAGCCAGTACTCTTTTTGATGTTGAAAAAATTTTTCAAGAAGCAAATGAAAGCTTTTATTATCAGTGCAATTGAGTGGCTAGTTCTTCAAACAGACAATGATTTAGACGATAAGATTCTTGCGAAGGTGAAAAGTGGAATGAAATTGGGTGTCGTTTGATCAAATGCTTAAGCAAGTGGTAGATGGATTTACAATATTGACTCCATGCAAAACACATTTATATTTTTGTTGTTAGGTGACTGTAAACTATGACTGAAAAATGTGAAACGAAGTGGTCACCCACTGAAGATCAAATCGATAACATCATTATTCCAGCAATGCAGGGAACTGCTCAGCAATACGCTAAGTATGCTAGTGAACTCCAATGTCCTCCTGCATTTATCGCACTAATTCTTCGAGATATTGCTGATACTTTTGAAGAAAATGCAATAACAGGAGACAAAGGTTGTGATTGTTGTTAAATCACCTTCAATTCGTCTACCAATCAAAAGTCAGCAAGTTAACTATCCAGTTGTACCAATAAGGTATTTAGTTTGATACTTTATTTATTTGCCTATTAAGCACAAGTAACGAGGAATACCCGAACTTTTTGTGTACTGCTTGCCTTGTTCCTCGCATTGAGACATGTTTTTCATTTCTATTTTTTCTATTCCGTAAGTACTGTTTTGAAGGATCAACCAAAAACTTTCGGCTTGTGCATTCATAGCTGTCAAAAACATAGCCGATGACAAAAATAATAAATTGCGTTTCATAGATCTTCTACTAATGTCCTACTCTATCCAGAATTAATTTACGTTTTTGGAGGGATTTCCTCTTTTTTACACGAACTGGTTAGCCCTACCTGAACCGACCTTTAGGGATAGATTATTCCTAGTTATATTCCCCATAATTGATTCAAATTTAAAAACATTTTAGCAATGACAGCAATTAATAAAATTACTGCCGCTAAGCTTTTAGTTTTATTAAACCTTCCTGTTTTGCTTTTAATAGCAGGTGTTTACCAAATAGGTTCTGCAGTAATAGTTTAATTATTGTTTTAGCTAATTATTGTTTCTAGTTATGGCCAAATGGATTCCGTCCCAAAAGCAAAAGACAGGTTTAATAAGTAGAACATTCGAATTTTTTATTGATGAGTTAACTGAATTGCAGGATGAACTTGATTGCCCAGATGAATTCATATGTGATTTCCTTGAGGTTGTTAAAAATCGTTGGTCACCAGATAGTTGTCATTCAAAGGCTAGGTTGCATAAAAGAGATAATCCAAACTTCTACTGAAAATGCAAAATGAAAGTTGGCTTGTGAAAAAAGATCGAGTCTGGGCAATGAGGTTTTTAAAAGATAAACACCCTGATGAAGACGGAACTACATATATAAGGGTTCACTACGCTAGCTGCAGGTTCAGATTCCTACACGGCATTACTCCTCATGTTCAATTACATGAAAGTGAGAAGATAACTTATGAAAAAGCAAGAGACCTATGGAGGTCATCAGTGGAAACAGAATGGGAAGTCTCTAAGAAACCCTTATGGGAGACCTCTTAAAGCTTAAAAAAAATTAGCAGAATTCTCTTTTAAGTTGATATTTAAGAAAAAAAGATTTTGAAATTTGAGTATATACAACTAGATAGTTTTGTATCCAGATGAACTACACGTGCCATCCATGCATAACATAATAGTTTTTGTAGCAAGCGCTACCAAAACGTTCAACTCGTTACATAGCGAGCCGCATCTCGATTTAAGCCAAGGAACGGGGACTTAAATCAACATTCGGAGTATGGATGATGACAACTCTTCTATATCGTGGACAAAACTATGTCCAGCACAAAGAGCAAAAAGCTCAAAAGGATTGTGTTGAGCTGACTTACAGGCGTAATCACTACAACACATGCAGAAGCGATGCTAAGTCTGAGCTAAATTCCCAATTGGCTTATCGCGGTCATCGCTATCAACATTAGTTTGTTAACTCTTTTTATAAGGCCCTGCTAGGCAGGGCCTTTTTTTTGCGTAGATAATTCTTGTTTGGTTGAACAGCTATTAACTCGTACAAAGTTTATTTTTATTAGCCCTCATAAACTTTGCAAGTAGATGCTGTTGGATGATTACTACATTCTTTTTCCCAAAACTCATCTCTAGTTTCATTGGGAACCGTGTAAGAGAAGTCATGCATTGTTCCAATATCACTTAATGCATTTTTGATTATGTTCAAAGGAGTTTTTAGTTTCATAACCCTCCGTATCGGTATATAAATGTTCTAATCGATCTTGTTGAATTTATACACCTCGGCTTTTACTCAAGTAAAATTAACTATTAGTCGATTAACGAATCAAAGATAAGAATTATAGGAGTAGAGGCTATGCTTAAAGCTTTACCAAGTTAAAAAAATATAGTCTGTGGTTATTATCAGTTAAAAATCAATTGATTGTCTCATTTTCTAAATGGTTGTGTAGTAATGAATAATCTTGGATTTAACAATGATAAACGCATTTTACGTCTATTTACCAATCTGGATATAAGTAATCGTCTCCTATGGGCTCTTCATAGAATTGACCAACTTCAATTCCATAAAAATATTTTGATAGTTTGGCGAAAAAATTTTGCATTTAATAAAAAAACGGTCTGTGCAGACTCAGACCGTTAGTGAATTACTTCTTTCCTATCTAAATACATTATTTTAGTTATTGCGATAGTAAGGAATACCCAAATAATTTGTTTAAGGACAAACCTAGTCTGTATTAATTGGAATGAGCACTGATAAAGGAAGGCGGTTCAAACTTTTTTTGGAGTTTAAATAATCTATTTACTTTATTCTTTAAAAAGGAACCAAAACCCAAATCAATAAAAATATATAGAAATAGGGAATAGCAAAAAACCACATAGAAAATAAGATGACATATGAATGTGTCTATGAGATCAGATTCTTTTTCATTAGTTGTTTGTTCTTCAACATCTATCTTGGGTGACTTAAAATCACTTATTGAATTAGTAGCTATTGACTCAACCCAGCCAAACTGTGCTAGTTCTTGATCGATTATTTTTAGCGCTGAAGTCATAAAAAAGAAGAATTTTCAAATATTCATCTTTTTATCGTGTTAAAAATCAAGTTCTAGGCCAACGTTACATTTTTTAGTTTTTTATCTAATTTTGCTTGAAGACGAACACATGATTCCAGTTAATTTCTTCCATTGCATCTTTGAACTGCAAGCATGTTTGCATCCGCATGATTCTTTTCTGATTTCCAAATCTTATTTGAAGTTTGACCAATACAAGCAACTTCAGCTGCATTTTTTATTCCTACTGGTATTTGAGTTAAAGCCAAGATCATTAGGGCAAAACCTGTTCCAGGGGCATGAATATTTAATCGAAAGCTTTTGAGCCAATTTTTCTTACGCATTGATCAATTCCTTTTTAATAATCCTTTATAGCTAATTTTGTTATGTATGCTTGAGTTGAATGAAATGTCTCAAAAGCAAAAGACGAAAATTTAATTAAAAATGTTATTTCCAGAAATAGAACCTAAGGAACAAGGGATATTGAAAGTGAGCCCACTACACTCAATCTACTGGGAAAGAAGCGGCAATCCAAATGGATCCTCTGTCTTGATTGTTCATGGAGGCCCAGGGGGTGGGAGTAGTCCTTCTTATAGAAGATATTTTGACCCAAAGAAATTCAATATTGTTCAATTTGATCAAAGAGGATGCGGTAGATCTTCTCCTCATTCTGAGTTAAAAGAAAATACGACTCATCATTTAATTGAAGACATTGAAAAATTAAGACAACTCTTAAAAATTGAATCATGGCATGTCTTTGGGGGCTCATGGGGCTCAACATTAAGCTTGATTTATGCCATTCAACACACGGAAAAAGTTTTAAGTCTTACTCTTAGGGGTATATTTTTGTGCAGAAAAACCGAATTAAGTTGGTTCTATCAAAAAGGTGCTAGTGAGATTTTTCCTGAAGAATTTGAGCTTTATCAGTCTATTATTCCGAAAAATGAGAGAGGCGATTTGATTAATGCTTTCCATAAGAGATTAACCAGTCAAGATAGGTCTGAGAGAGCCAAAGCGGCACATGCTTGGACGAGATGGGAAATGTCAACAAGCTTTCTCATGCCAAAGGAATTATCCATTAAAAAAGCTGCAAATGATAATTTCTCAGATTCTTTTGCGCGTATAGAATGTCATTATTTTGTTAATAACATTTTTTTAGAGGAAAATTATATTTTAAAAAATATTACTAAGCTAAAAGATATTCCTGTTTCGATTGTTCAGGGAAGATATGACGTTGTTTGTCCCATGAGAAGTGCATGGGATCTTAATAAATCATTGCGCTCTTCAAAACTTTATGTAATCGATAGTGCAGGACACTCAATGAAAGAGATTGGAATCTCTAAAAAATTAATTGAGTTGACGAATGAGTTAGCTAATTCCTCCTTTAACACCTAATTTTCATTAGCTGTTACATGATCTCAATGATATTTAATTAATCCTACACCCATTATAAATTACAAGAAAATCGTTTAAATTCACTCATTGATTTAATCTTGCTTGCTGTCTTTTTTTAATTCGCCAATAGCTTTTACTGGGAACTTCATACCCTGTCTCCATACAGCTGTAATTATTAAAGCAATGAAAGCAATAATGGGTAAGAATCTAAGTACTTCCATCGTGGAAGGTTCCGCAATTAAAGATTTAAAAGGATCACTAAGAGATACGGGAACGACCTCGTATGAATTTACTAGTTCATTTAGATCTACTTGCATTTTTTTAGGGCATTATTTCTGAACCTTATAAAAAAAAAATGCGTATTTTCTTTTGACTCGTTTGTTTGTGATTTGTATGTAAAAAATATACCTGTATAAGTAAATAAAGCTAATCCTTTAGGTGATTTAAGTTTTCTTAACCCGCTTCCTTTGTCTTGTTGATACTCTGATTAAATTCATATTTGCACGTCTTTTATTTTAGATATTTTATTTGGTCAACCCTGAAAAGAGAAAGAACCAAGTAAAGATAATTATATTTAGACCAACTGTTAAAGATATTGCGATCACCTTATAAGTGTTTCCAACTTCCTCAGATTTTTGATTGAGCTTTATTCTTTTCATTTCGCTTCTTTGTAAAAAAACTTCTGATTCACTCTCTGACTATAGCTATAGGTGGAGAGGTGACATTTCCCTTTTACTTAATCACAAGAATTTTTCTTTTGAAACGGCTTAGATTCTTTGCCCTTTTAGTTAAAGCCAGTTTATGGCTATTTCAGGAATTTTATTAGTAGTGGGAGTATTTACATTTGAGTTGAGTTACTTGTTTCGTGAAGGTTCATGAGAAGCATTTATATGATCCGCTTTCTTTGACTTGGCTTTAAAATTTATTTTTATTAAGTTTATATGTCTTGCACTTGATTCAATGTCAATGGATTTATTTACTGATTGATAAAACTTTTTTACGAGCTAAAAATGTATAGTTACAGATTAATATGAACAGAGCTCAAATTGCAGCACCTCCTTTACTAAAAGGCTCTACTGAGGTGAAAATCATTGAACGAAGTTGGGGCATTGAAAGGTGCTACGTAACACCAGATGGTGAGAAGGTTTGCACACCAGCTCCGTTTTTAACAAATCATCGAAACCTAGATTGGACTTTCTTTGCTTAAATAGTTTTCTTGTCAAAAATAATTTAATAACTATTCAAATCGAATTTTGATTTTGAAATCTTTGTTTTTTTTTCTTAAACCTTTTTCTCCTTCTGACATCTGAAGAATTGATGCAAAACCTGTTATTAATAAAATTCCAAACATGATTACATGGTAGGGAGAAAACATTGTGATTTTGCTTTTATGCTTTTAGATGAAATTAGCTACTACTACACATCTGATTTTGTAGTGCAATGCGAATATTTTTAAGGTAGTTTCACCCATGCATTAAATTTTTTGGTGATCTTAAAATTCAAATATCTGAAATATCTATCAACACTATGAAATTGTTTACTCCATTCAGCATTCCTAAGTCTGATATGACAGCTCTGCCTAAACGGAAAAATAAAGCTACATCCAAAAAGTCCCATTAAAAACATCAACAACGTTTATAGTGCATTTGTACTGTTAACTTGTTTGCTATTATGAAGCGAGATGGTTGGATTAGGAAAGTAAATGGAATATGGATACTTAGGTTTAGATATGATTGGGAGAGCTGGGATCAAAACCCTAAGGTTTGGATTGAGAGGGGAAGGCTTGAATCAAATGGACCCCCACTTTTAAAAAATCGCAAGAGGATGAGAAGAGGGTTGGCAATAAAACTTTGGAGGAAATTATTGTCAACTGGATGGAGACGTATTCCCCCACAGTGGGATTAATAATTAAAATGATGAAGTTCTTATTATTTTCTAGTTAAATTAGCTTTTATACTTTATCTTTTCCACTTCAAACGGAAAATCTGTCCAACGTTTGATTTCGCAGACTACTTAATGTATAGATTTTGAACATCTCATCAGTATTTAAAAGTAAATTAATTAGGTTGGATTTTCAAATAAACAAATAATCATGACATCGGACATTGAATACTATAAGCAACTGTCTAAAAAGGTTAGTACAAAGCAAGATAAAATTAATTTCTTTGATCAAAATCAAAAGGCATTTTACGTAGATATTTATTCTGATAGTTGGTCAAAGATGATGCTAGAATATGCTAAAGTTGAGAATCTAAGTTCAGAGCAATTAAATAAAATTGAGGAAATGAAATGGATTGAGATGCCTGAAAATTTAAAGATTTTTGCATATGATTTCTGTATACTTAATGGATTTGTTTTTACTGGAGTGGGAAGTAAATAATACTGATTAATCTGGGATTAAAAAATATTTAGGCGCTTATTCATTTGATTGATTTCCGCTTTTCGTTTTAAGTAGATTGATTTTTTTATTGTTATTGATCTAGTAATCCGTCAGATGCTTTTTGCCTCTAGGTTCATTGAGTCCTAGATGGTGCACGCACAAAGCTTTTTAATTTTTTAGAAGATGCAATTTATGTTTTCTTTTTAGTCCTTTTGCTTTTTGGCTCAAATCCGTCTTTAAAGTCCGAACCGGATTTATTAAACCAAGCCAAGAAGGCGGAAATAGATGTTCCAATTAAAGCAGCAATAACCCATTGAGATATTTCATCCATTAGCAAAAAATTTTCCTTCCAGTAGCTGAGTAATAGTAGCAAGTACCATCAGCGCCGATATAAAACATACGGTTTTTGTATTTTGACTTTGAAAATTGTTCAAGTCTTCTTTCATGCATATCGAAGTTTTTTGTATTTAACTCTGGATTTCGTTCTCTTTGTTCATTGGTTCCCTCTTCTACATTCCATGCCAATTTTCTTATGAGCCAAATTGCGGCAATAAAAAAAACAATAACTAATAAATCCATTTATTTTGCAAGATAAAAGTTGCTAGCAATAATCTCTCAACTCTCTCCATTTATCTAGCCCTGCTTGAAGATTCTCTATTTCAGTTTTAGAACCATTTGTTTTAAATGCTTTAATCAACGACTCTGTAGCTTCGATTCCATAGCTAGCAGCTTCTCTTTGCCTTGCACAAACTCTGTCTTTGGATCCATCTTTTAAATCTACCTCAATTTCTTTCAGTATTTTGCTTGCTTTCTCTTGTTTTTGATAAAAATCTCTTAAATACATCTCAAATTCCGACTCAGCATTAGCTGATATGACTGAATAAAATAAGAGAACCAAGGATATTAATAATAAAGGAAATAAGCGTTTCATATTTTCATAATGGCGATCTTGCTAATCTTCACAACCTATTTATATGCAATGTTATATGGGGAACCCGAACACGCAGCACGTATCAAATATTTGGATGATATATATGAAATCAAATCAATTTTACCTCTCAGTTTTTTCACGTAAACCATTAGAAATGTGTTTGCTTTTTATTTATTGTGCTTCATTAGCATGCTTCGCTAGTTGATAGATATTTAAATGAACTCACCAAATGAACCATTTCAAAAACCCTTGGCAATGACAGTTGCATTTGTGGTTTGTACTTTCATTATTGATTCTTTGGTGGGTAATTTAGTATGAAGATACCTTCGATCAGTTTAAAAAGAACACTTGACGTGACAATGAAGGACGCTTTCCGAAGGATAAAAGAATTAGGTGGGAAAGACAGTCAAGCATTAAGAGAGGAATACAAAGAATGGATAGACGCTAGTGAAGGCGGGAGTAAACACCCTTATGTTCTATATATGAATCAGATGGAACCCAAAAGTTAAATAGATCATTAAAAAGGGGCTTAAGTTGCCCCTTTTTAATCGTCTGACAATCAGAATTTACTAGTAGTGTTTAGAATTTTAAGCAGCTAACAGTTCTTCCTCCACTGGTAATGTTTGAGTTGTTGACTCATCCAATTCATCACTTCCCTTTATTTCTAGAGAAATAACGTCTCCTGATTCTAGACTCGGCTCGACATTTTGCTCAGAAGCTATTTCCAGATTGGGTCCCATTTTTACTGACGAGGTGATTTCAGATAGAACCACTTGTGCTAACTCAGCTTCTTTAGCAACTTGAGACCATGGGTTAACTGTTGCTGCAATGAAGTCCCGATTTGCTTCTGTTTTGTTTCCACGGGTGATGAGTAAGAAAGGAAGGGCAACGGTAAACAGACAAAAAATGGCTAGGAAAAAGTTGGCGATGGCCATTTCTCTACCAGGTTCAAATGCTGCTAGAAGCATAAAAAGAAAAGCAATTTGTATAAAAAATCACTTACTTTTTACGCTTAAGCCATACCTTCGCAAACAAACTTAATCGAAAAATTTATTATGTTCAAAATCAATGACTTTTCAGGGGTATTTAAATTGATTTTTTGAATGTCAGTTAGTGATGTCTCTTTCTGTCATTAGACGATAAGCAAAATCATCAACTCTCTTCTGATTAACACCATTATCTCCAATTCCTACTCTTGATTCTGATCTGACTTGAATAATACCTTTTTCTGGAATTGCTTTGAGCAGTAGATCATCGGTATATCTTCTCCATTTTGTCTTCGCTTCAGCATGAATAAATGAATCAGTCTTTTCAACTATGTTTGTTCTGGCAGTTTCAGAAATTATTTTGGTTGCTTTCTTAAAAGCATTTTCTAAATCATTTACTTTAAAGTCTTCTCTCACGCAGTGCGTTACGACAACACACTCTGGCAGATCAGTTATTATTGCATTTGCTTTATGGGGGGTAATCGTGAGAAGAATAACAATTGAAAAGAAGAAAGTTAAAAATTGATTAATCATTGATCCAAAAGATCTAGTAAATGAATTTAAAAACAATACAAATGAATATATCCTAGGTAAAAATTAAATGTGATTTAACTCTACGATTTTTAGGGTTTTATGGCTTGAGAATTAGATCTATCAAAGCTGT
>QCHZ01000014.1 GCA_003216955.1 Prochlorococcus sp. AG-402-I21
GAGGCGAACCCGGAACCCACAAAAAACATGGCTGTAGTTTCTCTTTCAGAGATGATGGAAGCTGGTGCTCACTTTGGGCATCAGACAAGAAGATGGAATCCCAAGATGTCCCGTTACATCTATTCTGCTCGAAATGGGGTTCATATTATTGATCTGGTTAAACCGGCTGTTTGTATGAACAGCGCCTATAAGTGGACAAGAGGAGCGGCAAGAAGCGGTAAAAGATTCCTTTTTGTAGGTACAAAAAAACAAGCTTCCGAAGTAGTTGCTCAAGAAGCTATTAGGTGCGGAGCTTCTTACGTCAATCAAAGATGGTTAGGAGGTATGCTTACAAATTGGACAACAATGAAAGCAAGAATTGATAGGCTAAAAGATCTCGAAAGAATGGAATCTAGTGGTGCTATTGCAATGCGTCCCAAAAAGGAAGGAGCCGTATTAAGAAGAGAATTAGAACGATTGCAAAAATACTTAGGTGGACTTAAAGGGATGAGGCGTCTGCCAGATGTTGTTGTTTTAGTTGATCAAAGGCGAGAAACTAACGCTGTGTTAGAGGCCAGAAAACTTGATATTCCATTAGTATCAATGCTTGATACTAATTGTGATCCAGATCTTTGCGAGATTCCAATACCATGTAATGATGATGCTGTTCGATCTGTTCAACTCGTTTTGGGCAGATTGGCTGATGCGATCAATGAAGGGAGACATGGCCCCAATGAGTAGTTAGCATAATTTATTTAATAAATTCTTACTTCCCTTTTTCTCACTACACCAAAATAAAATGGCGGAAATAACAGCTAAGCTTGTTAAAGAACTGCGAGATAAGACATCCGCAGGAATGATGGATTGTAAAAAAGCTCTTATCGAAAATAAGGGAGATATGGATAAGTCCATTGAGTGGTTAAGACAAAAAGGCATTGCCAGCGCGGAAAAAAAATCAGGTAGAGTTGCCGCTGAAGGAGCTGTAGGTAGTTACATTCATACAGGTTCTCGTGTAGGCGTTCTTCTAGAATTGAACTGCGAGACTGATTTTGTTGCTAGAGGTGATTTATTCCAAGGCCTTTTGAGGGACTTATCTATGCAAGTAGCAGCTTGTCCAAGTGTTGAATATGTAAGTGTTGATCAAATTCCAGAATCAATTGCTAACAAGGAGAAAGAAATAGAAATGGGAAGAGATGACCTCTCTGGTAAGCCTGATCAAATAAAAGCTAAAATTGTTGAAGGAAGAATAGGAAAGAGATTAAAAGAAATGGCCCTCCTCGAACAGCCGTTTATAAAAGATAGTTCAATCAATGTTGAAGAGTTGGTAAAACAAGTTGCTGGGAAAATTGGAGAAAATATCAAAGTTCGTAGATTTACTAGATATATACTTGGAGAGGGGATTGAAGTTAAAGGACCTGACTTCGCAGAAGAGGTAGCATCTATGACTTCAGTTTAATCTTGTCTAAAAAAAAGCATTTACTTGACTCTAATTTTGATCCTTTAGATCAAATAAGTTTACTTAAAGAAAAATGTACTAATATATCCCCTCAATTATATAGAGTTAATTCTTCTTATCTTGAGGAACTAAGAAACTTCCTTCCTCAAACTATAAAAACTTCATTATTCTCCCTCATTACTGATAGGCTTGGAGATGATTTTGGGTTTTCAACATTCAGCTCAAGAAAAGCATTTCAGTTGAAAATTGATAAATTAGTTTCAGATAGTATTTCATTAATAACTATTGAACATTTAATTGAATTGGCTAAGAAAATTGATGAAGAAAATATTAGTCATATAAATAATGCTAAAGAGGAAATGTCAAATGCACTAAATATTAAAAATGATTCTGAAACATCAGAATCATTTAGTCGTGCTAATTCTATTAATATTACTTCGATGCCGCCATTAGAGGACTTATCAATTACTGAAGGATGGAATGGAGAATTAAAAGCTCCATATTCAATAGATGATAAAGAACCTTATCTAAAAAATAAAATATCAGAAAGTGAAGATTTAATTAAAAATTCAAATAATAAAAATTATTCATTAAAAGATGATATTAATAATTCCGACACTTTTAATTTGAGAAGTAAAGATATTGAAATCTTACAATCAATATTTGCATTGACTGATGAATCTAATTTAAGTCAAGTAGATTCAAAAACAGAAGATTCATCATATGAGCCTAACTCTACTGAAGATGTACAAAACAATCGTTTTTTCCCGCAATCACCAATTGGATTATATGAGTGGATGACTTCTATAGATATAGCTTTGGTTCGACGATTGCGTGACCTATCACATTGTATTAATACTGAGCTTTTGAAATCTGGCTTAGTAAATACGCTTGTACCAATTAATATTTTAGAGGCTGCTTTGTCAGGCCAAATAATTACTTCTAAATCCATATCTAATATTCTTACTTTTAAATTACCAACGAATAACCCATTAGCTTCTGGAGGAATTGAGATTGATTGCTTGTTAATTACTCCTTCGGATATGGAATTTGATAATCCAAGACTTAGAAAAAATAGAACTAATATTAAACATTATCAAAATGTACTCCTAGGTATGATTAAACAACAACGCTATTGGCAAGGTCGCTCCATAGTAGAAGAGGTTAATAAAGAATGGTGGAAGGATACAACCAAAATATAAGCAGTACTAATTTAAAATCTACTCCTGATAGCAAATCGAGTGAACTATTTTCTTGGATTAGATCTTTGCAACAAGCTTTAACAGTTGAGGTTGATCATGGGTTTATTAATATTCAAGGAAGAACAAACAAATTTTCTTATTTTGTAAGTGGATATTTATTACGCTGTCCTTCCACAGCTGTTGATCAAGCTGATTTTTCTAAATTAAAGCAATTAGCTTTAGATTATGAAAAATATTCATCTATGTCTACAGATGATAGACGTAGAATAATAGTTCAGACTAGACAGACTCTTCATAATCTATACAAAAATCAAGAAGGCGCAGAGAAAATAGGGTCAAAAAATTTAAAGATAAAAACATCCCATTATTCATCAGGCAATAAGAGAAGTTTACTGACAGATTCATTAAGTTTAGGAAGTCCGATTTTAGATATTAAAGGGGTGGGACCAAAACAAGCTGAGAGATTGTCTTCATTGGGTCTTATTGTAATTCGTGATCTCATAAATTATTTTCCTCGTGATTATGTTGATTACACTTCTTTGAAAACTATAGATAAAAGTCAAGCAGGTCAGAATGTAACAATCGTCGCAAAAGTTAGACGATGTAGTTCATTTAAAAGTCCTAAAAACCCAAATCTATCAATTCTTGAGTTGTTTATAAAAGATAAGACAGGTGGAATGAAAGTTACTAGATTTTTTGCAGGTCGCCGTAAAAGTAGTATTGCATTTGTAAAATCTCAGCAAAGTTTGTACCCTGTAGGCGCGACTGTTGCGGTAAGCGGGCTCGTTAAGGAAAGTAGATATGGCAAATCATTAAATGATCCTTTGATAGAAATTATAGATAGTCCTAATAGTTACTTGAAATCTAAATCAATTGGTCAGATATTTCCTGTTTATTCTCTAACTGAAGGAATTACTGCTGATAAATTTAGAGATCTAGTACAGTCAATTCTTTATTTGACATCTGAAATAAAGGAGCCACTCCCTAAAGATACTTTAAAAAGTCTAGATCTACCCACGAAGAAAGAAGCTTTTTTTTATATTCATAATCCTGGGAATTCTAAGACTTTAGCTAAAGCAAAAAGAAGAATTGTGTTCGAAGAGTTTTTATTGTTGCAGCTTAGTCTTCTTTTGAGACGTCAATTACATAAGAAATGTAATTCTCCTCAATTAAGTACTGAGCTAAGTAGTAATAGCTTAGTTAGGAAATTTTTGAGTATTCTTCCTTTCTCCCTCACAGATGCTCAAAAAAGAGTTTTAAAGGAAATTGAATCAGATATAGTCAAAGCCGAACCAATGTCTCGACTCTTGCAAGGGGATGTTGGAAGTGGAAAAACTGTTATCGCTATTTCAGCACTCCTCACTGCAGTTCAATCAGGATGGCAGGCTGCTTTTATGGCACCAACTGAGGTGCTTGCTTCACAACACTATCAAACATTAAGTAAATGGATTCCTCAACTTGAATTAAACGTTGATCTATTAACTGGTTCTACCCCTAAGTCACGACGTAAAGAAATTCTTACTGATTTAGTGAATGGATCTACAAAAATTCTTGTAGGAACTCATGCATTATTTGAAGACCCAGTTGTATTTGATCGACTTGGTCTTGTAGTCGTAGACGAGCAACATCGTTTCGGTGTTAAGCAGAGGAACAAACTTCTGAATAAAGGCTTGCAACCTCATTTGCTAACGATGACTGCTACACCCATCCCTAGGACCTTGGCACTTACTCTGCATGGTGATCTCGATGTTAGTCAATTAGATGAACTTCCCCCTGGACGGACTCCTATCAATACTCAGCTGATATCACCTAAAGATAAAAAGTATGCATATGATTTAATAAGGAGTGAAATCAAAAAAGGACATCAAATTTATGTTGTTCTCCCTTTAATTGAAGAATCAGAAAAACTTGAACTCAGCTCAGCTATTGACGTACATCATCAATTGTCAACTGATATTTTTTCAGATTTTACTGTTGAATTACTTCATGGAAAAATGAAAAGTGTAGAAAAGCAAGAGGTCATTCGTAATTTTCTTAACAAAAAAACTAACATACTAGTTTCTACTACAGTTATAGAAGTAGGTGTTGATGTTCCAAATGCCAGTGTAATGCTAATAGAAGATTCTGATCGTTTTGGACTTGCTCAATTGCATCAATTAAGGGGCCGTGTTGGGAGGGGGGCATCGAAGTCATATTGTCTGTTGAGCCATCAAAATAAAAATAAATTATCTAGACAAAGATTGGAAGTTTTGGTTAATTCCAACGATGGCTTTGAAATTTCTGAAATTGACTTGCGTTTTCGTGGACCAGGACAAGTCTTAGGTACTAAACAATCGGGGTTGCCTGATTTCGCCCTGGCATCATTAGCGGATGATGCTGATGTCCTTGATCTTGCGCGGAATGAGGCTCAAAATATTTTAGACTCTGATCCTGTGCTTACAAATAACTCTATGCTTCGTGCTCTAATAAAAGAACAGTGGGAAAAACTTAAAATTGGTAATAAATTAAATTAACTTCAGAAAAAAATTTTTACTATTGAACTCATTTGTTTATTGGGTAGACTTAAAGAAATAATTTTTAAGTGATTAAAATTTAATACTTATATTTTCTACAAATGATAAAGTTGAGACCTTGGAATAATATCAAAATAAATGAATGTAATGAGCCTTTAATTTCTATTCCAAAATCCATAATTCGTTTAACACCTCATCCTTATATGTCGTTAGGTGCTCCATATATATCGGGAGCAGATCCATGGGTTTTACGTAGAGGTGTTTTAAAAAGATTGATACGTGCGCAACAATACCTTTCCAAAATTAATCCACAATTACAGTTGGCTTTGTTTGATGCTTGGAGACCTATCTCTGTCCAAAAATTTATGTTTAATTACACTATTCAAGAAACATGTAAGTCGAAGGGGATTGATATTAATGATCTTTCTGTTAATGGGGGCATAAATGATGTAATTGAGGAAGTGGGTCGTTTCTGGGCAAAACCATCTTCTGATCCTCTTACGCCTCCTCCTCACAGTACCGGTGCTGCTATTGATTTGACACTTGCTGATATCACCAGTGAACCATTAGATCTAGGTGGAGAAATAGATTTTATTGGACCTGAATCTAGTCCTGACTTTTATAAGAAAGATTATCTTAAGATGCCTTATTCAAAACATAAGGTTTTTCAGGAAAGAAGATCTCTTTTGTTTTCAATTATGGAACAGGCTGGTTTTGTTCAACACCCGAACGAATGGTGGCATTTTAGCTACGGAGATCAGTTATGGTCTTGGTTAACCAAGAAAGGTAATGCTATTTATGGGGCTGCACTTGAGGTAAGTAAAGACATTACACTTTCAGAGCCAAGATTAGTTACATGATCTCCAAGACTAGATGACGTCCCAGTATCTTTCCAGCTAAGGAATAAAGGCTCTAGTGTCTTCTCTAATTCATTAATAGGCATCTTTTGAAGAAATGGAGTCGCCAATCTTTGTAAATTAGTGCTACCACCAAGCCATAGTTGGTATTGATTTAGACCACTACCAACTAGAGCTAACTCTGCCATATATGGGCGAGCACATCCGTTTGGACAGCCTGTAACCCTTATCAATATTGATTTATTGATCTCTAGTCTTTTTAATTGATTGTTTATGCGCTCCAAGAGATCTGGCAAGAATCTTTCAGCTTCTGTCATCGCGAGTCCACATAACGGTAGAGCTGGACAAGCCATTGCATGTCTAGCTAATGGCTCAGGTTTTTCTGGATTATTAAAACCAATATTAATCAAAGCATTGTTTACACTGGCTTTTTGATAATTACCAATATTACATAAAAGTAAATCTTGGTTGGGGGTTAAACGTATATCCAATGCGAATTTTTCAACTATATTTCTAAGCTCTTTCTTTATCTCTCCGGTAAGCCTACCAGATAATAGTGGTAGGCCAACAAACCATAGTTTCTGAGATTGTTGATGCCAGCCTAAATAATCTTCAAGTCTTGTATTTCCTTCGTTCCTTAAGGCACCAATCTCTTTCGTAAAATACTTCGTTGTTAACTGTTTCTTAAACCAATTGACACCCATGTCATGCAAAACATATTTAAGTCTTGAGTGTCTTCGAGTTTTTCTATCTCCATAATCTCTTTGAAGAGCGAGAATAGATTGAACTAGCTCTAATATATATTCACCTTCTACAAAACCAATCGGATCTGCTATCCTCGCAAATGTTGTATCTAAGTTGTGTGTTCTACCCATACCTCCTCCTACGTAGACATTGCATCCTTCTAGATCTCCTTTTTTATTTGTGAACGTTACTAAACCTATGTCATGAGTAAGAATATCCACTGAATTATCTCCTGGCACTGTAGTTGCACATTTGAATTTTCTTGGTAAGTAGGTCGCGCCATATAAAGGTTCGTTTTTGTCTCCACTATAAACTCCAGGATTTAGTTGAAGGTTTCTAGTCTTTTTGACTTCAGAAGTTGGCTTAATTGCATATTTCATCTCACCATCAACCCATAGATCAATGTAGGTTTTTTCTGCTTTTAGGGGTGATAAAACATCGGCAATATCACTAGCTAACTTTCTCGCAGCTGGATAAGATCCTTTTTCGAAGGGGGCCGCTGGAGCCATTACATTCCTGTTGACGTCTCCACAAGCAGCGAGGGTTGATCCCATTGACTTCACAATTGTTCCTATTACTTCTTTAATATTCCCTTTCTTTATTCCATGCATTTGGAAGCATTGTCGAGTGGTCGCTCGGAGCGTTTTATTCCCTAGTCGATCAGAGAGATCATCTAATGCTACAAATAGGGCCCCTGGGACCAAACCAGCTGGATTCCTTAGTCTCAGCATCATTTGCCAATCTTTACCTGTGCCGCCTTTTTTTCTATGTTCCCGATCATCTTGTTGATAGCTACCATGGAATTTTAAAAGTTGTACTGCGTCGTTTGTAAAGTGATCGCTGTCGTTTGATAATTCACTTTGTAGGGGTTCATTTAAGTAATTACTATCAGCTTTAAATTGTTCAAACTTCGCTCTGGGCGAATTATTAGCTATGCAAGGCGATGGAACAGTTTTTTCTATTTCTTCTTTATTAGTACTTCCATTTTCTTCAAAATTCATCAGAGCTTCAATAGCTGCATTACTGAATCCAGCATCTTTTAAGTCTTTTTCTATGTTTTTTGGAGATTCGTTTGAATTACTATTTTTAATAGCTTCGAGTCTTATTCCCTTAGGTAAGGATCTGTTGATCTGTTTAGCCTCTTCTTCTCTTAGCTTTTCATCAAATTTTTGTTGAATAGCAATTTCTGCTGAGCTTATGTTCTCTTCTGCTTCTTCTTTAGTGTTACCTATTTTTTTTACTACATCACATGTTCCAAAAGCATCCCTTAATTTGCCCCTTGGAACAGCAACTCTGAGGTAAAAACCCGATCTTCCTGGTATTTGTATGATCTTAGGCAATGGTACCAACACCGGTACCTACACTGTATCATTTTTCGTGTTATTTGGTGCCTAATTGTTCAAATGAAATCATGAGTGAAGAGAGAACCATTCATTTTATGTTAAATATTTTCTAGGACACAGAATGTAGAAGTAATTCGAATTTAGATCTAATCTTGTTAGGAACATAAGGAAATTTTTTTGTCTACTTACCTTTTAGAAATCGGCACTGAGGAACTGCCAGCTGATTTAGCTGAATCTGTTATTTCTCAGCTTGAGTTATATGTAAATAATGATTTGAAATCTTCTCAAATAAGATTTAGTGAAATAAGAGTTACTACTACTCCTAGAAGAATTGCATTGACGATTGAAGGGCTCGCTCAATTTTCTGAAGATAATATTTCCGAACGAAAAGGCCCTCCTGTTTCTCAAGCTTTTCATGATGGAGAACCTACCAAAGCTGCAATTGGTTTTGCTAAAAGATATGACCTTTCTCCTGAAAAATTAGAGGTTCGAGAAACGCCAAAGGGCTCATTTGTTTTCGCTAAATTAATCGAGAAAGGCAAGCCCGTTGGGAGCTTGTTGGCTGACTATTTACCTAGATGGATAAGCAAAATTCAAGGACGAAGGTTTATGAGATGGGGCAAAGGTGATTTTCGATTTTCGAGGCCTATCCGTTGGATTGTGTCTTTGATTGATTCAGAAGTTTTACCTTTTAGAATTTCAGGATGCGATCCAGAAATCCAAATTGCTAATATCTCTAGACCACATAGATTGCATGGTTCAACATTAGAAATAAAGAATGCGAGAACTTATTTTGATCAATTGCAGGATGTCGGAGTAATAGTTGACAGGAAGAGTCGCCTTTCTAATATCAATGAATTAGTTCATAATCATAAAACAAATAAAAAAGTTAAGCCTGATCTGACGGAATCCTTGTTAAATGAGCTAACTGATTTAGTTGAGTCTCCATTACTTGTTTTTGGGAGTTTTGATGAATCTTTCCTCGATTTACCCCCTGAGGTTTTGTCCACAGTGATGAAGGTTCATCAAAGGTACATACCTTTATATAATGAAAATGTTGAGTTTGATCCATTATCTCTTGACTCAAGAAATATTTTACTTCCTAGTTTTTTGTGTATTAGTAATGGATTATCTTCAGCAAAAGAAAATATTGCTTTAGGTAATGAAAAAGTATTAAAGGCAAGGTTTTCTGACGCTTCATTTTTTATAAAGTCAGATTTATTAATCAACAGTTCTTCACGTATAAATAAATTAAAAGATGTAACTTTTGCTGAAGGATTAGGTTCTTTATATGAGCGTGTAAATCGGATTAAATGGCTTGTTAAATTAGTGACATCAAAACTTAATTTTGATAAAGAGGATATTGATAAATCTCTGAAAGTCGCACATTTTTCTAAACATGATTTAGTTAGTAATATGGTTGACGAATTTCCCGAGTTGCAGGGAGTTATTGGATCAAAATACTTACTCCATGAGGGGGAATCCAGGGATGTATGCCTTGGTGTTTTGGAACATTACAAACCAAAAGGAACTGCAGATTCTCTTCCATCAAATAACCTTGGCAACGCGGTTTCATTAGCTGAACGTTTTGAATTGCTTTTCAGTATTTATGCTAAGGGCGAAAGACCTACTGGTTCATCTGATCCATATGCCTTGAGAAGGGCTGCTAATGGAATATTGTTGATTTTGTGGAATAAAGATTGGCAGTTAAATATCAACGAAATACTTAATAACTCACTGATTTATTGGTTGCAACTTTTCCCTTCTCTATCTTTTGATATAACTACTCTTTCGTTAGAGTTAAAGGAATTCTTTCGTCAAAGAATTATTAGTTTATTAGAAGAGAAAGACATAGACTTTGATATTATTCAGGCAATTGCTGGAGATACAACTTCTACTTCAAAATTATTAGATGATCCAACAGACGTTTATTTTCTTACTTCATTATTAATGGATATGAGAAAAAATAATACACTCAATTTGTTACAAGCCGTAGTGACTCGAGCCTCTAAGTTGGCAGCTAAAAGTTCTATCCACCAAGACGTGATAGACCCTTCAGATTTTGTTGATAAGTCATTATTTGAAAAGGCTTGTGAAAGAGAAATGTTTAACGTTTTGGAGAAATTAAAACCTCTAGCTATAAATGGTGATCGCGTTAAATATAAATTATTAGCTGATGGTCTAGTCTCAAGTGCTCAAACTCTATCCAACTTTTTTGATGGAGAAGGAAGTGTAATGGTTATGACGGATGATGTTAATCTAAGAAATAACAGATTAAATTTACTAACAATCCTTAGGAATCAGTCTTTAAAGCTTGCTGATTTTAGTAAGCTTAGTTAATTATTTTAGTTGTCTTGGTATTATTTTTTACTAGTTTTTATACCACCTTTGATTGAACTTACTGCTAACATTTTATTAACTTCTTTATCATCTCTGACTGCACTTGGTACTGGCTTGTATGTGCTAGGTGCTAGTGCCTTTCCTCTTAATACTGAACCAATTGTTAATAGGGTAAGTTTTAATTGTTGAAGTGGCTTCATTGCAACCACAGTTTTATAAAGATAGCTATCAAATGTAAGTCTTTGAACATCCATGTCTCCACACATCTCTACAAAAGCCTCTCTAGCCCCATCACTTGTATAGAAAATTCTTTGGAGAATATCTAAAACTGTATATGTGGTTCCATACTTTTTATCCCATTTCTTTAAATATTTTTTGAGATCATTCTCTGTTGGTATTTTTTTTCCATTTTGACTTGATTCTACAATTTGCTCGGCACACATCCTTCCACTTTTAGCAGCAAAATAAATTCCTTCTCCTGAACTTTTAGTTACATAACCTGCGGCATCTCCCACGAGAGCCATTCTTCCAACAACTCTTCTTGGCCTGGGATGCTCAGGAATTGGATGAGCTTCTACTTTGATGACTTCTCCATTTACGAGTCTTTTTTTTGCTCTCTCTCTAACACCAATCTGGAGGCTTTTAATTAAACCTCCATTTTGTTTCATTGTGCCTGTTCCCGCTGCAACATGGTCGTATTTTGGAAAAACCCAACCATAGAAATCAGGTGATACATCTGTACCTACATACATTTCGGCCCTGTCTTCGTAATACTTCATTTCCTCTTTAGGAAGTTTTATCCTTTCTTGAATTGCTACTGCATAGTTGTAATCACCAGCATCCATTGCCTTTGCGACTCTGCTAGTTGCTCCATCTGCCCCAACAATTAAATCCACCTCAAGTTGCTTACCTTTCTCTTCAGATTGATCGTTCAGAATTTCTGTGTAATGAAGTGTATATGGACCTTGTTTGTTAGTACCAGTTTCTATTTTTGATACCAATCCATTTACTAATGTAGCGCCAAGTTCTGCGGCGCGATTTCTCATGAATGAATCCATTACTTCTCGCCTTAACATGCCTATATATTCTTTGTCACTACCTGGATAAATATCATCCAAAATAATATCTACTTCTCTATTTGATGGAGATATCATTTTCATATTCCTTACTTTCCTATCAATAATTGATTCAGGAAGATCAAATTCAGAAACCATACATAGTGGAATCGCTCCTCCACAGGGTTTTGCATTATCAAGCTTTCTTTCGAAAATCCAAGTTTTAATTCCCGCTTTAGCCAAAATTTCTGCAGCGCATGATCCACTTGGACCACCACCAATAACAGCAACTCTTAACATCTTTGGATGAAAAATTTAGTTCTCTATATATAAAACTTACATCCTTATCTCATAGAAAGTATAAAGATTGGAGATACTCGTTACTATCGAAACATCATTTTTGTGAATTCCAATTGTTTAGACCATAAGCAGATCGTATGAATTATCAAGATGACATCCCGCTTGCCAAAAGGATTAGATCGATCAAAACGCTTACCACCAAGTCTTTTTTGCGTTTAGGGCTTCTATTCGTTGGACTTGGTATCTTGTTAGCGTTTTTAGCTAATAAAGCATTTTTACGCCAAACAATATCTTTAGATGATTCGATCAACTCCATTGAGACAAATCAAAATAAAAGTTTGTTGGGCCATCTTCCTTACCCTGAGGCTTCAAAAAATGAGTTAATTCTCTTCTCCCCAGGTGTTTATGTTCATAAAGAAATTTATGAAAATTTTAAGGAAATGCAATTTATGGCAGCTCAAAGAGGGGTTTCTTTACAACTATTGAGTGGTTATAGATCAATTGATTTGCAAAGAGATATTTTTTATGAAAATAAATCTATTAGAAATCAAACTGCTGTTGAGCGTTCTTTAGTTTCAGCTCCTCCTGGCTATTCTGAACACAGCACAGGATATGCAATCGATGTTGGGGATGGGAATTATCCAGATACTCATTTTGAGGTTGAATTTGAACAAACGCCTGCTTTTAGATGGATGAAGAGGTTTGCCCCTAAATATCATTTCGTTCTTTCTTTTCCACCTAACAACAAACAAGGAGTATCTTATGAGCCTTGGCATTGGAGATTTGAAGGGACTGTTAATGCCTTGAGGAAGTTTGAAGCTGCTAATAAAATTACAAAATTCAAATAATTTTTACTTAAATTTTTTTAATTCCAACTTTTTATTCGATATTTTAATTGGCATTTAAAACAGCTAAATGAAGTCATGGTGAGATATTCTTTAATTTTCTATTAACTTAAGAAATCTTAATTTTTTTCAATTATGAGTTTTGATATACAGGCCATAAGGAATATAGCAATAATTGCTCACGTTGATCATGGCAAAACAACTTTGGTTGATGCACTTTTAAATCAATCTGGGACTTTTCGAGATAACGAGGAAGTCCCAACTTGTGCTTTGGATTCAAATGATTTGGAACGTGAAAGAGGAATAACAATTCTTTCGAAAAACACAGCTGTTACATATAACGATACCCGTATAAACATTGTTGACACTCCAGGTCATGCTGATTTTGGAGGAGAAGTCGAGAGGGTTTTGGGTATGGTAGATGGCTGTCTTCTTGTTGTTGATGCCAACGAGGGACCAATGCCACAGACTCGATTCGTACTAAAAAAAGCTTTAGAACAGGGTTTAAGGCCTATTGTGTTTGTGAATAAAATTGATCGTGCGAGAGTAGAACCAGAAACTGCGGTAGACAAAGTTTTAGATCTGTTTTTGGAATTAGGAGCTGATGATGATCAATGTGATTTTCCTTATTTATTTGGCAGTGGATTAGGTGGTTTCGCAAAGACTGAAGTCAAAAGTGAAAGTGATAATATGAAACCTTTATTTGAAGCAATTATTAGGCAAGTGCCTCCTCCGGTAGGCGATCAGAATAAGCCCTTACAATTACAAGTTACCACTCTTGATTACTCAGATTTTTTAGGAACGATAATTATTGGAAGAGTACATAATGGTGTGGTTAAAAATGGCCAAAGGACTTGTTTGATAAAGGAAGATGGGAGTTTAAAAAAAGGAAGAATTAATAAGCTATTAGGATTTAAAGGATTAAAAAGAATTGAAATAGACGAAGCAAATGCTGGAGATATAGTTGCCTTGGCTGGATTTGAAGATGTTTCTATAGGAGAAACTGTAGCGTGTCCTGATGAACCAAAGCCTTTACCTCTAATAAAGGTAGATGAGCCAACATTGCAGATGACTTTTGTTGTGAATGATTCGCCATTTGCTGGGAAAGAGGGCAAGTTTGTAACCAGTCGTCAGTTGAAGGATCGTTTAAACAAAGAGCTTCTTACGAATGTTGCATTAAGAGTCGAGGATACAGATTCACCTGATCGTTTCTCTGTCAGCGGAAGAGGAGAGTTACATCTAGGAATTCTTATAGAGACAATGCGAAGGGAGGGGTATGAATTTCAAGTTTCTCAACCACAAGTCATTTTTAGGACCATTGATGAAATTAAATGCGAACCGGTTGAGACACTAGTCCTTGATGTCCCTGAAGCTTCTATTGGCGCTTGTATTGAAAGCCTCGGGGCAAGAAAAGGTGAAATGCAAAACATGGAAACGGGTACTGATCATAGAACTCAACTTGAATTTGTTATCCCTTCAAGAGGCTTAATTGGATTTAGGGGAGAGTTTATTCGTGCAACAAGAGGAGAAGGGATTATGAGTCATTCTTTTTTTGAATACAGGCCATCAGTAGGAGATTTTGAACAAAGGAGAAATGGAGTCCTTATTTCATTTGAAGAGGGTGTAGCTACTTTCTATTCCTTAAAAAATGCCGAAGATCGTGGACAATTTTTTATTACTCCTGGAGCCAAAGTTTATAAAGGAATGATTATTGGAGAGAATAATCGCCCACAAGATCTTGAATTAAATATTTGCAAGGCTAAACAACTTACCAATATGCGATCAGCTGGTGCAGATGAGTTAGATCAATTGCAATCCCCAATTGAAATGACATTAGAACGAGCTCTTGAGTACATTGGACCAGGTGAGATGTTGGAAGTTACTCCTGAATCTATAAGGCTGAGAAAAATTAAAGCAAAGAAAAATTTGAAAAATTAATGACTCTTATAGACAAACAAGATGATTTATTTATTAATGATTCTCGTTTTGAAATAGGAATGAAATTATTTAATTCTTGTCAGTGGTACAAATCGCATGATGTTTTTGAAGAGATATGGCATGAGACTGGAGGATCTGAAAGGCAGTTAATACAGGGGATATTACAAGTAGCTGTTGCACAAGTTCATCTAGAAAATAGTAATTTAAATGGGGCGACGATCCTTTACGGAGAAGCATTGGGTAGATTGAAAAAATTTCATTTAGCTAATTTTGGATTAGACATTGAAGGACTCTCTAAATGCGTTTCAAGGAGATTGGAATTTCTACAAATTGGTAAGGACTTGGAGGGTTGCAGCTTGCCCGTTCTCAGTTTCCTTTAAAAACTTTGTTAAGTCTCTTCCATTTTTGCTATTGAAAGAGCGATGATTTCATATTATTTTTCTTGTTGTGCTTTCTTACATTGCTTCAATTTTGATTAACCCAAATTATATAGATCGACATTTCGAATAAACAAAATGGAATTTAAAAGAATCAATCAAATACTATTACCTGACCAGCGTTTTTATGAGATATTTTTACCTATCTTATTTATAATTATAGGTTTATTTGGTGCATTTAATCATGCTCTTTGGAGAGATGAGATGCAAGGATGGCTGGTGGCTTGGCATAGTGATAACTTAATTGATTTATGGAAAAATAACGCACCATCTGGACATCCTGTCCTCTGGTCATTATTGATTTATTTTTCAAAAAATATTACTGGTACACCCATAAGTATGCAATTGATGCACTGGTTTTTAGGTAGTTCTGCGATATTGGTTTTTTGGAGATTTAGTCCTTTTAATGTAACTACTAAAGCTCTATTTACTTTTGGATATTTCCCTTTCTGGGAATATTTCTTTGTGTGCCGTCATTACGTTATTGCAGAATTAATTATATTTATTTTTTGTTCTATTTATCATTTAAAAGAAAAAACTTACATACCATTTTCCTTATGTATTGGCCTTTTGGCTAATACACAAGCTTTGTCATGGTCATTGGGATTTGCCATAGGAATGACTCTAGTCGTGGATTGGTTTTTTAATCCTAATCAAAGAAATAATTTCAAAAGAAATAAAAATTGGATTCTTGATTTAATTACTAGTGCCTCTATTTCCCTCACATTATTATGTTTCGGAGCTTTTAGCCTTCTTCAAGTAAAAGATTCAGTCAAGTTACTTTCTTCTTTTATAGATATACGTCACTTTCTTAGAGTTATAGGCCAGATTTTTGGAGGATATATGCTTATTATTCCTAATTCAAGTAGGTTTTTAGATTTAATTCTATGTGCCTTAATTACTTTGATTTTGCTTATCAGTACAATCACATTTATTAAATTTTATCGTCCAGCATTGATTTTCTTTTATAGCGGTATTGCATTTCTATTTCTTTTCAACTATTTTCTATTTTTAGGTGATGGATCAAGGCATTACGGATATTATTTCCTGTTGATTATCTCCTCATTGTGGTTAGCACTATCTAATGAAGATAAGCAACTTACTTTTTCTAATCATAAAAATTTATTCACTAAAGGTAATTTATTTTATTTTCCTAGATTGCTTAATATTTGTTTGACTATACATTTGGTTGTTGGGATTCATATGGTCATTAATGACTTTCGTATACCGTATTCTAGTGGAAGGGAAACTGCTCAATATATTCAGTCTAAAGGTTGGGAGGATTTTCCAATATTTGCGACTAGAGATGTTGAGGTAGCGACAGTATCTGGATATCTTGATAGAGAATTCTACCTGCCTGAATTGAATGGTTTTGGAAGTTATGCTCAGTGGGCTAATCGACTTATATTAGACAGAAATAAAACACTCGATGAAGTCCAAATTTATTTAGATAAATTTCCTAAAGTAAATAAATTATTACTACTTTTAAGTAATCGATCATCTATTAAGAATTTGGATCCAGGCGAATATCTTTACTTTGAAAATTTTAGAGTAATTGCTGATTCAAAATTTGAGAACTCCTTTCATGATTCAGAGAAATTCTACTTATATTGGGTTGAGAGGATTGTTGATTAAATATATATGAGAGGTATAGTTTATTATCTGTTAATTCTTATGTATAAGTTTCCACCTGATAGGTTCTATTGAAATGACTCTACTTATTGAGAGTTTGGACTTAACCTTATCCAATAAAACTATTGTAAAAAACGTTAATTTAAATGTTAAGCCTGGTGAGGTCGTTGGTCTTTTGGGTCCAAATGGTGCGGGTAAAACTAGTACTTTTAATATGATTGTGGGCTTGATTATGCCAAATAAAGGCAATATCTTCTTGGAGGGAAGAAGCATAAAAAATTTTTCGATGACAAAAAGAGTTCAATTAGGAATAGGTTATTTACCTCAAGAACCAAGTGTTTTTAGAAATCTTACAGTTATTGAGAATTTGGATATTGCGCTTTCTCAAGCTAACTTATCAATTTCTTTATTTAGGAAAAAACGTGAAGAATTGATTGAGGAATTTAATTTGGTCTCTTTCCTTGATCGTTTTGGCCATCAACTTTCCGGCGGTGAAAGACGCAGATGTGAAGTAGCAAGAGCTTTGGCGGTAGGACGTGCAGGTCCGAAATTTTTGCTTTTAGACGAGCCTTTTGCTGGAGTTGACCCTATAGCTATTAATGATCTACAGAATTTAATTAGGAAATTAAAAAATAAGAATATAGGCATATTGATTACCGATCATAATGTTAGAGCCACATTGGCTATAACTGAGCGTTCTTATATTCTTAATCAAGGTGAAATCCTTGCAGATGGATCTTCAGATCAACTCACAAGAAATAAAGTTGTTAAAGAGAGTTATCTTGGAAATTCATTTGATTAATTAATATGATTAATAACCTATTTTTATTATCTAGATTTCGAAATTTAATAGAAAGGATATGGAAAACAATTCCTTTGTTAGATAGATGGATACTTTTTGAATTATTGCCGCCTTTATTTTTCTCGATAGCTGCTTTTACCGTCGTTTCTCTTTCCGTAGGAGTTATTTTTGATTTAATTAGAAAAATAGTTGAGATTGGACTTCCTCTCTCTATTGCTGTTCAGATTCTATTACTAAAACTACCTAGCTTTATTGTTATTTCTTTCCCTATGGCAATGTTACTCTCAACTTTATTGGCCTATGGAAGTCTAAATGATAATAGTGAAATAAAGGCATTAAAAAGTATTGGTATATCTATATATAGACTTATTTTACCAGGCTTAATCTTATCGATATTTATGTCATATATGACTTTTGTTTTTAATAATAATATTGTTCCAAATTCAAATAAGAATGCTGAAATGATCTTAGCCAATTCTTTAGGTAAATCTTTTACAAATGAACAGGGAGAAGATATTATTTTTTCAAAAAAAGGAGAAATTTTAGATCCATATTCAAGCTATAAAAAAAGAGGAGTTACTCACCTTTTTTATGCCTGGAAATTTATTGATGGACATATGTTGGATGTCACAGTAATTGATTTTTCAAAATTGGGCTTTACTCAAATGCTCAAGGCAAAAAAAGGAATTTGGAATAATGATAAAAATAATTGGGAATTTTTTGAAGGAGATATTTTGACACTTAGTCCTGATGGAAGTAATACAAGAACAAAATTCTTGAGTTTTTTATATCCATTAGGTACTGAACTTACAAATATTGCACAACTGCCAAAAGATGCTAATGATATGAATCTAGGAGAGGCTAATACGGCTATGGAGTTATATCAAAATAGTGGCAATATAAAAGAAGCAAGAAGAATGAAAGTAAGAATTCAAGAAAAATTTACTTTGCCAATTGCTTGTTCAGTTTTTGCTTTGATTGGTTGTAGTTTTGGGGTAATGCAAAAAAAAGGAGGAGGTCGAAGTCAAAGTTTCGGTTTAAGTATTATTTTGATACTTATCTATTACATTTTGAGTTTTAGTTTTAGTTCTCTTGGAGTCAAAGGAATAATAAATCCTTTCTTTGCTGCTTGGGCTCCAGTTTTTTTGTCTATGTTAGGGGGAGGTTTCTTGTTAGAACAGGCAAGCAAATGATCTGATCTTTCTAAATAATCTCTAGTTGCTTTTATCAATGGTTGATTTTCAGTTAAATAATTTTTCTTTTGACCCTGTTGTTTCTCTTGGGTTCGTAGCCTTTCTTTTCTTATTAATTGCATTGCCTATTTCTTTTTGGTCAGTTGCTGGTAGCAGTGATTCCTCAAAAGCTAGGTTTTTAGTCGCAATTTCCAACTTTTTTCTAACTAGTCAATTGATTTTGAGATGGTGGCAATCGGGACATTTCCCAATTAGTAATCTCTATGAGTCTCTTTGCTTTTTGACTTGGGGTTGTACCTTAACTCAACTTTTCGTTGAAAGAGCATGGCGCTCCCCAATAGTTTCTGCAGTGGCGACTCCTATCTCATTACTTTCAATAGGTTTTGCTAGCTTTGTTTTACCAGAGAATCTGCAAACTTCTGCACCTTTAGTTCCAGCACTTCGCTCTAGTTGGTTGGTAATGCATGTGAGTGTAATTATGTGTTCTTACGCTGCATTATTAATAGGTTCAATTTTGTCTTTTGGTGTCTTTCTTGTTGATGGAACAAAGCAATTTAATATCCGTAATAGCTCTTTAGGTTCTGGTTCGTTTAGGCAAAGTTCTGATCTATATCTTGATGACCGAAATGAGAACCTAAATTCAATACAGCCGCTTGAATTTACAAATGCTGAGCAACTTGACTCTTTAAGTTATAGATCAATAACTGCTGGTTTTTTATTGCTTACAGTAGGTCTTATTAGCGGTGCTGTTTGGGCTAATGAAGCTTGGGGTAGTTGGTGGAGTTGGGACCCTAAAGAAACCTGGGCTTTGATATGTTGGCTGGTTTATGCGGCTTATTTGCATACTAGGCTAACAAGAGGATGGCAAGGGAAAAAGCCTGCATTAGTTGCTATAGCAGGCTTTTTTGTTATTATTGTTTGCTATATTGGAGTCAATCTTCTTGGCGTTGGCTTGCACAGTTATGGATGGTTCTTCGATGCTTAATAGTTAATTAACATTAACTATTTCTCTACAATTATTCCATTCTGTGCGTCATTCGCAACTTTTCTTAGAGCATCACAACCTTCTTTCAGTGTTGGGTAAGCAAACATACCACTTCCTGCGATGAAACAGTTTGCTCCAGCAGCGCAACATTGAGATAATGACCAATCTGCTTTTATTCCACCATCAACTTCTATGTCTACGTTGTATCTATTTTCTAAAATTATTTTTCTTAATTGAGTAATTTTGTTGAGCATTGTTGGAATATAAGCTTGCCCGCCAAATCCAGGGTTAACTGTCATTACTAAAACGTGATCAACCATGTCAAGCACATCCTTAACCATATCCATTGGTGTATGAGGATTAAGTGCTACGGAAGGAGACCCTCCCAGTTGGCGAATTTTACCAAGAATTCTATGAAGGTGAACATTAGCTTCAGCATGAGCAATTACAACGCCTGGCTCTCCATTGGCACCCTTACTTGCTTCTACATATCCCTCAAGCATGGTTTCACAATTGTATTGACTAACCATTAACTGAGTCTCAAATGGAACTTTGCAATACTTTCTACATGCGGAAATCATTTCTGGGCCGAATGTCAGATTTGGAACAAAGTTCCCATCCATAACATCAAATTGAATTCTGTCTACACCTGCTAATTCAAGGTCTTTTACGCACTGGCCCATATTTGCCCAGTCTGCTGGCAAGACTGAAGGGATTATTTGAACTGGACGATGCTCAGAAAAAATTGCTGAGGAAATTGATTGGATCATTGTTTTTTGTCTTGTGGCAGAGATTCTATTAATTCATGGTCATAAGTTCTAGTGTGACCATGCACTGATACAGTAATTATTGCTTATCAACAGATAATAAGTTTTTTGTGAGTACTTTTTTCTAAGCATTTTTCAATGCCCTCAATTACTTACAATATTGTCTGCCTTAAGGCGTAAATTTCTTTACCTAGCTGCAAAAAGTGGATCGTACTCTCGTCCAAGAAATTCTTGAAGTAGTTGAGCAAGCTGCAATTGCTTCGGCTCAATTGACTGGTTTAGGTCAAAAAGATGAGGCTGACGCAGCTGCCGTAGAGGCAATGCGAAAGAGAATGGGAACGATTCAGATGCAAGGAAGGATCGTGATTGGCGAAGGTGAAAGGGATGAAGCTCCAATGCTTTATATCGGAGAAGAGGTCGGATCGGGAATAGGTCCTGGAGTTGATTTTGCCGTGGACCCTTGTGAAGGGACAAATTTATGTGCTAACAGCCAGCGTGGATCTATGGCTGTCTTAGCAGCCTCAGATAGGGGCGGACTGTTCAATGCTCCAGATTTTTATATGAATAAATTAGCTGCTCCTCCAGCAGCTAAGGGCAAAGTTGATATCAGAAAAACTCCCACAGAAAATATAAAAATCTTGAGTGATTGTCTGGGTATAGCAATAAGTGATTTAACTATTGTTGTTATGGATAGAGCTAGACATAAAAATTTAGTTTCCGAAATAAGATCTACTGGTGCCAGGATTCAGCCTATTTCAGATGGAGATGTCCAGGCAGCAATAGCATGCGGTTTTGAAGGTACAGGTACACATTGTTTAATGGGTATTGGTGCTGCTCCTGAAGGGGTTATTTCAGCAGCTGCCATGAGGGCACTTGGAGGACATTTTCAGGGACAACTTGTTTATGATCCTGCTATTGCCCAAACATCTGAATGGGCAGACTATACAAAAGAGGGAAATATAAAAAGATTGAATGAAATGGGTATAACTGACATTGACAAAATCTATGAAGCAAATGAACTTGCTTCAGGAGAAAATGTAGCTTTTGCCGGTAGTGGAATCACAGATGGATTGCTATTTGATGGAGTTAAATTTGAAAAAGATTGCACAAGAACTAGTAGCCTTGTAATTAGTACACTTGATCAAACAGCAAGATTTACAAATACAGTTCACATCAAAGATGGTGCTCAAAGCATCTCTTTGAAGTGAGATTTAATTAAATGAAGTAAGGGGCTACTTATGCATATTGCTGTCGTCGGTCTTAGCCATCGCACGGCCCCAGTCGAAGTGCGTGAAAAGCTAAGTATACCTGAAGAACTAGTTGATCAGTCGTTTAATAATTTAAAGAAAATTGATCAAATATTAGAAGTTTCAATATTGAGTACATGTAACAGGCTTGAGATTTATAGCTTGGTTAAGGACCCGCAATTGGGAATAGAAGCGATTAAATCTTTTCTTCTTGAATTTTCGGGCCTTGAAGATGAGACTCTCTCCCCACATTTATTTAACTTTGTCCAAGAGAAAGCAGTTTCTCATGTTATGAGAGTTTCTGCTGGTTTGGACAGTTTGGTTTTAGGAGAGGGACAAATCCTTTCTCAAGTAAAAAAAATGGTACGTCTTGGCCAAGACCATCAAAGTCTCGGTCCTATCTTAAATAGATTATTAACACAGGCAGTTAGCACTGGTAAACGCGTAAGGAGCGAGACAAATCTTGGAACTGGTGCGGTTTCTATAAGTTCTGCGGCTGTAGAACTAGCTCAATTAAAACTTGGACAATCACACGGAAGAGATCAATTAATGAGTTTGGAAACTGAAAAGGTTGCAGTTGTAGGTGCTGGACGAATGAGCCGTCTATTGCTTCAGCATCTCCAATCAAAAGGATGTTGTTCACTTACTCTTTTAAATAGAACAAAGAAAAGGGCCGAGGATCTTTCAGCAGCATTCCCCGATATTCAAATTGATTGTCAATTAATTGATGAGCTCGATAGCTGCCTCTCACTTAGTACTCTTGTCTTTACTAGTACAGCTGCTAATGAGCCAATTATTGATGCTGAAAAATTGATAAAAATAAATAGACAACCTTTGTTAAGGCTTATTGATATTGGAGTTCCTAGGAATATTTCTTCTGATGCAAAATCAGTTTCTGGAATTGAATCTCATGATGTTGATGACCTTCAAGAAGTCGTTTCAAGAAATCAAGAGGCAAGACAAAAGCTCGCCCTAGAAGCAGAAGGATTGATAGAGGAAGAATGTCGTATTTTTCTAGAATGGTGGGATAGTTTAGCGGCTGTTCCAACTATCAATTGCCTTAGATCTGGTTTGGAAGCAATCAGAAAAGAAGAACTTCAGAAGGCATTAAGTAGAATGGGACCTGATTTCTCGGCTAGAGAACGAAAAGTTGTCGAGGCATTAAGCAAGGGCATTATTAACAAAATACTTCATACTCCAGTCACAAAATTGAGAGCTCCTCAATCAAGAAATGATCGCAGAGATGCTCTTGATGTGATTGAAAAACTTTTTAATCTTGATGTTTCTAGTTCTTTAAACAAGCCCAAAAACAACTGATATTGTTATTTACTTTTGAATTTCTTACTACATATAACCTTTTTTCTGGATTAATGAGCACTCTATCCAGTAGGTTTGCTCCGAATAGCCGATTAATAGTGCCTTCATGAAGAGAGTACTTGCCATCATTCTTGGCGGTGGGAAAGGATCACGCCTATATCCATTAACAAAAATGAGAGCAAAGCCCGCTGTCCCATTGGCGGGTAAATATCGACTAATAGATATTCCCATAAGTAATTGCATAAATTCGGACATCAGTAAAATGTATGTTCTTACGCAATTCAATAGCGCTTCGCTTAACAGACATATTGCACAGACTTATAACTTAAGCGGACCTTTTGGCCAAGGTTTTGTTGAGGTTTTAGCCGCTCAGCAAACACCGGAAACTCCATCTTGGTTTGAGGGTACTGCTGATGCTGTAAGAAAATATCAATGGCTTTTTCAAGAGTGGGATGTTGATGAATATTTGATTCTCTCCGGAGATCAGCTTTATCGAATGGATTACAGCTTATTTGTTGAGCAGCATAGAAAAACAGGAGCTGATTTAACAGTTGCAGCTTTGCCAGTTGACTCTGCGCAAGCTGAGGCGTTTGGTTTGATGCGTACTGATGAATCAGGCAATATTAAAGAATTTCGTGAAAAACCAACTGGTGATTTATTGAAAGCAATGGCTGTGGATACTTCAAGGTTTGGATTGGAGGCAAATGAGGCAAAAGAGAAACCCTATTTGGCTTCTATGGGAATATATGTTTTTAGTCGTGCTACTCTCTTTGACTTATTAAATAAATTTCCTTCTTATACAGATTTTGGAAAAGAAATTATTCCTGAGGCTCTTGGTAGAGGCGACAAACTTAAAAGTTATGTTTTTAATGATTATTGGGAAGATATTGGAACCATTGGTGCATTCTTTGAATCAAATTTAGCCTTAACTCAGCAACCGACGCCTCCGTTTAGTTTTTATGATGAGAAGTTCCCTATTTACACTAGGCCTAGATATTTACCACCTTCAAAAATTGTAGATACACAAATAACTGATTCAATAGTTTCCGAGGGATCAATTCTTAAATCGTGTAGCATTCACCATTGTGTATTGGGAGTGAGGAGTCGGATAGAAAGTGACGTTGTACTTAATGAAACCCTAGTTATGGGATCTGATTTTTACGAGTCTTATGAGGAGAGAATCGCTCTAAGAAATGGAGGAGGTATCCCCTTAGGTGTTGGTCAGGGAACAACTGTTAAAAGAGCAATTCTCGATAAGAATGCTCGAATAGGTGACAATGTAACGATAGTCAATAAAGACAACGTGGAAGAAGCTGATCGCGCTGATCAAGGCTTTTATATTCGTAATGGAATAGTTGTCATCGTCAAAAATGCCACAATCCCTGATGGAACAATTATTTGAATTTAATTTAATTTTCTAGAAATTTAATAAGCCTAGTTTTTTCGAGACTTTATTATCAAATATTTATTAAAGAATCCTTCATCCCTGACATTGAGCTCTTTAATGCAGCGAAATGATTCCACAGTCGTCACACTAGCTCAAGTAGAAACTTATTAACTTAATGACCAAGGCACATTTTGGATTAGTCGGTCTTGGAGTAATGGGAGAGAACCTTGTTCTTAATGCAGAGCGTAATGGTTTTTCTAGCGTGGTCTATAACCGCACTTATCAAAAAACCGAAGATTTTCTTTTAGGTAGGGGATTAAATAAATTAATTCAAGGAGCGAGGGATCTTCAAGAATTTGTTTCTAAGCTGGAACGTCCAAGAAGAGTACTAATGATGGTTAAGGCTGGAACAGCTACTGATGCTGTCATTAATCAGATTTCACCTTTCCTTGAGGAAGGTGACTTGCTCATCGATGGTGGAAATGCCCAATTTATGGATACAGAAAGAAGAGTAAAAGAACTTGAAAGCAAGAGTTTTGGGTACATCGGGATGGGTGTGTCAGGTGGAGCGAAGGGTGCATTGGAAGGACCTAGCATGATGCCTGGGGGCACAAAGACTTCTTACGATGCCATTGAGAGTTTGTTGAATAAAATGGCAGCGCAGGTTGAAGATGGACCTTGTGTGACTTACATCGGCCCAGGGGGGTCTGGACATTTTGTTAAGACCGTTCACAACGGAATTGAATATGGCATTGAACAAATTTTGGCTGAGGCCTAT
>QCHZ01000015.1 GCA_003216955.1 Prochlorococcus sp. AG-402-I21
GTCCAATTGGAAGACTCGACAGAACTCCCACAATAAGGACTATTTAATAAGTTGTTTTTAAATCCTTCAATACTTGAAAATTCAGGATGGGTCCATTGAGTAAGTAATTGATTCATAATGAACTTTTCCAATAAATTTAAGGGATGTTTTGTCGAATCTCTTTGATTCCAATCTGCAATCACCAAAACTCCCCCAGGTCTGAGGACTCTGAGCATTTCATCTGCAAAAGTTTGTTTATCAGAAATATGAGGCCCAGCTTCAACACTCCAAACCCCATCAAAGCTGCCTTTTTCAAACTTTAAGTCAAGTGCATTCATTACCTCAAAACGACAAAAATCGTTATTAGCTGTTAATTCATTTGCTCTTTTAATTTGTTCTGAACTTATGGAAATGCCAATCACATCAAATCCATAATGATTGGATAATATTCTTGAACTTCCACCTATTCCACATCCTACATCTAATATTCTTGACCCTTTTGGCAGTTTATTCAAACCACTCCAACGAACTAATTCATGTACGAAATCAACTTTAGCTTTCCTAAAATCTTTTTTTATTCTTGGTTTTTCGTAAAAGCCAAGATGAATATGTTCTCCCCATAAATTTTCTAATAAACGGTCATTGGTCCATGAATCATATGAAGATGCAACGCTATTAACGGACTCATATTTACGACTTTTCCTTAGCCATTGAGTAATTAAAGTGAATATAAATAAAGCGCTAATTATAAAAGCTATTATCCATTGCATGGTTAATTGTTGGCTTGATCAGCGTTTGAAAAAGTATCTTTTAAAGCAGTCCTGGCAGCTAACTGTCTTCTTGTGTGATCAAGAAGTTCATATTCTCTTTCCAAACGATGGTAGGTATTGGTTAATTCTAATAAATTTTGCTGTTCACTTGCTACTGGACCTCCTAAATGAGCAGCTATCCAAAAAGACAATTCCCTTGGGATATCAGGCAAAGAATCAGGGAGTTCTTTCTCAGATTCAGTTAACTTTGAGGTAAGCGAAACTACATCCTTTAAAGCAATAGCGACGGAGTCCTTGAGTTCCAATAATTTTGACTGATCTGAAATTTGCTCATCATCAACCCAACTCACTAAAGCGTTTATAAAAGGAGTTTCACTAATAATTTCTAGAATCCTAAATCTTTGCTGTCCAATAGTCACAATATTACTTCTTCCATCTTGTGAAGTTTGATGCTTAATAATCTCAGCACAACAACCAACAACTGCCATTTTTTTTGCGACAGGATCCCATCTAACAACTCCAAAACGGCTATCCGATTTCAAAACAGTTTGAAGCATAACTCTGTAACGAGTCTCAAAAATATGAAGTGGCAAGTATTCCTGAGGAAAAAGCACAACCTCAGGTAATGGGAAAAGTGGTAGCTCCCTAACTGAAAGTTCGCTCAAATGGGTATTCCTAATTAAATCTATCCTAGGTAATCAATCTCTAATTTGAGAGAAAAAGATCTAGAGCTTAACTTCTATATCAACTCCGCTGGGCAAGTCCAATTTCATTAAAGCATCTATAGTCTTTGCTGAAGGGCTATAAATATCAATAATCCGTCTATGTGTTCTTGTCTCAAAATGCTCTCTAGAATCTTTATCTACATGGGGCGAACGAAGAACACAGTAAATTTTTCTTTTTGTAGGAAGAGGTATAGGGCCTATTGCTGAAGCAGCTGTTGTGTCTGCAGTTTCAATTATTTTATCGCAAGATAGATCCAGCATTCTTCTATCAAAAGCCTTTAGACGAATGCGTATTTTTTGCTGTGCAATTGCAGTTGACATAATGCGGTTACCAAAAGCTAATTAGGTTTTCTAGGTTCTTTTAACGATGAACTAATTAGTTCATTTATTCATTCAATTTAAAGGATGACCTGTATAAATTACAAGTCATCCCCAGAGTCCAATTACTCAATAATTTTTGAAACCACTCCGGCTCCAATGGTTCGACCACCTTCGCGAATTGCGAATCTCATTCCTTGCTCAATAGCAACAGGAGATATTAATTCTCCAGTCATTTTTATTCTGTCTCCTGGCATAACCATTTCAACATTACTGCCATCATCAGATGTGAAAGCTGTAATTTGACCTGTTACATCAGTAGTACGAATGTAAAACTGAGGACGATATCCTGCAAAGAAAGGGGTATGACGACCACCCTCTTCTTTTTTCAATACATAAACCTCACCTTCAAATTTAGTGTGGGGAGTAATAGATCCTTTTTTAACAAGCACCATTCCTCTTTCAATATCTTCTTTTTGAATACCTCTCAAGAGAAGTCCAACATTATCTCCTGCCATACCCTCATCGAGAAGCTTTCTAAACATCTCTACTCCGGTAACGGTTGTGAGTCTCGTATCTCTGATACCTACAATTTCAACCTCCTCTCCAACTGTAACTTTCCCTCTTTCAATTCGGCCAGTAGCAACAGTTCCACGCCCAGTAATTGAGAAAACGTCTTCAATAGCCATTAAGAAAGGCTTATCAATTTCACGTTCTGGTTCTGGAATTGAAGAATCAACTGCAGTCATCAATTCATCTATTTTTGTCTCCCAATCGGCTTCTCCTTCAATAGCTTTTAATCCAGAAACTTGAACAACGGGGATGTCATCGCCAGGGAAGTCATAACTTGTGAGAAGTTCACGAATCTCCATTTCTACAAGTTCTATCATTTCTTCATCATCGACCATGTCACATTTGTTGAGCGCAACAACCAATGCTGGAACACCAACCTGCTTAGCCAAAAGAATATGTTCTTTTGTTTGTGCCATTGCTCCATCTGTAGCTGCTACCACAAGAATTGCACCGTCCATCTGAGCAGCACCTGTGATCATGTTTTTTACATAATCGGCGTGACCTGGGCAATCAACATGAGCGTAATGCCTACCATCAGTTTCATATTCAACGTGAGCAGTGTTGATTGTAATACCGCGTTCACGCTCTTCTGGAGCTCCATCAATTTCAGCGTAATCTTGGGCTTCGGCTTGACCTTTTTTTGCTAAAACCTTTGTAATTGCAGCAGTAAGTGTTGTTTTGCCATGGTCAACGTGGCCAATAGTACCTATGTTGACATGAGGTTTGTTCCTCTCAAACTTCTCGCGAGCCATTTTTTTTAAAGAATCGGGGGTTGGTTAGTAAATTTTAGAGATCAGGAATTGCCCTGATTCTTGGAGATAATTGCTTCAGAAACATTACGAGGAACTTCCTCGTATGTGCTGAACTCCATTGAGAAAATACCCCGACCTTGAGTCATTGATCGGAGTTGAGTGGCATAGCCAAACATTTCGGCTAATGGCACTTTTGCCTGGACTTTGGATTGTCCATCATCGATGGATTGACCTTCAACCTGACCTCGTCTAGAGGACAGATCTCCAATTATAGATCCTAGGAAGTCCTCAGGCACTTCTACCTCAACTTTCATCATAGGTTCTAGAAGGACAGGATTGCACTTCTTGATTCCATCTTTGAAAGCCATTGAGCCTGCAATCTTGAAAGCCATCTCTGATGAGTCAACATCATGATAAGAGCCATCAACCAATGTAACTTTTACATCAATTAAAGGATAGCCAGCAATTACACCAGACTCACATGTTTCTCTCATCCCTGATTCAGCTGGTTTTATGTATTCTTTGGGAACAGCCCCACCAACAATTTTATTGACAAACTCAAAACCAGTCCCTGGTTCTCCTGGCTCAACTTCAATAACAACATGACCATACTGTCCTTTACCACCAGTTTGTCTAGCAAACTTTCCTTCACCTGAAGAGCTGGCTCTAATCGTTTCCCTATAGGAAACTTGAGGTGCTCCAATATTTGCCTCTACCTTAAATTCTCTCAACATACGATCTACCAAAATCTCTAGGTGAAGTTCACCCATACCTGCAATTACAGTTTGATTTGTCTCTTGATCAGTACTAACTCTGAATGTTGGATCTTCCTCAGAAAGAGATGTCAGCGCCTTCCCTAATTTTTCCATATCACTCTTAGTCTTGGGTTCAACCGCAACTGAAATAACAGGCTCAGGAATATATAGAGTTTCAAGAACAATTGCTTCCTCGGAAGCACATAAAGTATCTCCCGTCGTTGTATTTTTCAGCCCAAGCACAGCACCAAGATCCCCAGCTCTTAATTCATCTACTTCTTCACGATCATCCGCTTTCAAAATTATCAACCGAGATATTCTTTCTTTTGCATCCTTAGTTGAGTTGAGAACATAACTTCCTTTTTCAAGGACACCCGAATACATACGAACAAAAGTCAATTTCCCATAGGGATCAGCCATTACCTTGAATGCAAGCGCGCTAAATGGAGCGCTATCATCGGATGGTCTAACAGCTTCTTTCCCATTAGGCAGCAAGCCCTGAATAGGAGGAACATCAACAGGAGCAGGAAGATAATTTACTACTGCGTCTAGTAATAACTGAACACCTTTATTTTTAAAAGCTGAACCACATAACATTGGAACTAAACCATGTTTAAGAACTCCTTCCCTGATACCGGTTTTGAGTTGTTCAATTGATAACTCACCATTTTCTAGAAACGCCTCGAGCAATTCCTCCTCAGTCTCTGCTATTGACTCCATTAATTTTGATCGCCAATCAGAAACTAAATCAACCATGTCTGATGGAACATCAGTCTGCTCAATATCTTTTCCAAGATCATCTTTATAAATATATGCTTTATTTTCTACTAGATCAATAATTCCCTTCAAGTCATTTTCGGCTCCAATAGGTAACTGAATTGGAACTGCATTAGCTTTTAATCTATCTTTAATTTGACCATGAACTTTAAGGAAATCTGCTCCAGTTCTATCCATTTTATTGACAAATACCATCCTAGGTACCGAATACCTATCGGCTTGACGCCAAACTGTTTCAGATTGAGGTTGTACTCCACCAACCGCGCAGAAAACAGCAATTACACCATCAAGAACTCTCATCGAGCGCTCAACTTCAATGGTGAAATCAACGTGGCCAGGGGTATCGATGATGTTGATACGGTGATCGTCCCATGTTGTTGAAATCGCCGCAGCGGTAATTGTGATTCCTCTCTCTCTCTCTTGGGCCATCCAATCTGTTACTGCTGCACCATCATGAACCTCTCCCATCTTATGAACGACACCTGAATAGAAGAGAATTCTTTCAGTACAAGTGGTTTTACCAGCATCAATATGTGCAGCAATCCCGATATTTCTTACTCGTTCCAAAGGAAAGGCGCGTGCCACAGAAAATACTCCGACTAAAGGGCTTTAAAATGCGCATGGACTCTACATCTCAGCATGCTAAAAAAGAAATATTTTGAGGATTTAAATAGAAAAATTTGACCTAAATCAATAGCGATAATGAGCGAAAGCTTTATTTGCTTCGGCCATCTTATGGGTCTCTTCCCTCTTCCTCACTGCGTTTCCAGCTTCATTAGCTGCATCCATTAGCTCTCCAGCGAGTTTTTGAGCCATGGTTCTACCATTTCTTGATCTTGAGAAATTTACCAACCATCTGAGTGCCATTGCGGTCCCTCTTTCTTGACGGACCTCCATTGGCACCTGATATGTAGCTCCACCGACCCTTCTAGCTCTCACTTCAACAAGAGGTGTAACATTTTTCACTGCTGTTTCAAATAATTCAATCGGGTTTGAACCAGTTCGTTCGTTAATCAAACCAAAAGCATCAGAAAGAATTTTTTGAGCTGTTGATTTCTTACCATGCTTCATCAATCGATGGACCATCATACTTGCCAAACGATTATTGAACTGAGGATCAGGTAGTACAGGTCTTTTTTCTGCTGCGTTTCTTCTTGACATGAAATTAAATTTGTATAAAGGGAGAATTCAATGAATAAAATAAATTTTTATTCTTTAGGAGATTTAGCTCCGTATTTTGATCTTGACTGTCTGCGGTCTTTAACCCCAGCGGTATCAAGAGTTCCTCTGACTATGTGATATCTAACTCCCGGTAGATCTTTAACCCTTCCACCTCTCAGTAAAACAACAGAGTGCTCTTGAAGGTTGTGGCCAATACCACCAATATAAGCAGTAACTTCGAAGCCTGAGGTTAATCGCACACGAGCTACTTTTCTCAGGGCCGAGTTAGGTTTTTTGGGAGTTGAGGTGTAAACCCTTGTACAGACTCCTCTCCTTTCTGGGCAACCTCGCAAAGCAGGGGATTTTGTCTTCGTTTTTAGAGTCTTTCGCTCAGTTCTTATTAACTGTTGAATGGTTGGCATTAATTTAATATTTGGTCTAAGTTCGACCAGATTCAACAATTCACCAGATTACTTGGTCAACCACCCAAATTCGTATTTTTCACCAATTAATATTTTACTTTTATTCAGGTTTAAGCATAAGTACAAATATTTTCAAGAAAGTATTGAATAAAAAACTTAATGGTCGACAAAAATGTTTAAGATGTAACTCTAAGAACTATCAAATCAATCTAATCATCTATTTCAAAGCTTACCGATAGCACTTTTGTAAGAAAAGAAAAAATAGTAAGTTAAAAAACATGCATCAACGACCCTCAAGATCAAATTGGCCTTACTGCGATAGCACCTATCCAGATGCCTTTTCTGGGGAGAAAGATTCTTGTGGAGTTGGCTTCATAGCTAGCGTTGAAGGCAAACAAAATCATTGGGTATTGTCTCAGGCATTACGTGGTCTGAGTTGTATGGAGCACAGAGGAGGATGTGGAGGAGATAGCGACTCAGGTGATGGTGCTGGGATTTTATGTGAAATCCCATGGTCATATTTCAGGCAAGTTTGGGACACAGCTAAAGATTGTGATCCCCATTTCTCAGGAATAGGCATGATGTTTATGCCTCAAGACTTAAACAATAGAGAAATAGCTAGGCAGATATGTGAGCAGGAAGCTGAGTCTTTAGGCTTAAACTCCAAAGGATGGAGAGATGTTCCTGTTCATGAAGAAGTTTTAGGCAAACTTGCCAGAGAGAATGAACCCTTTATTACACAATGGATAGTAAATGTTAATAATCAAGAAATTAATCTTGAACCTTTACTTTTTAGATTAAGACAAAGAATTTCAAACCGAGCAAATGTAGAATTAAAAGAAGATAACTTAGGACTCTATATATGCTCTTTGAGTAGCAAAACAATTGTATATAAAGGAATGGTCAGATCGGAAATTTTGGCTCCTTTTTATACAGATCTAAAAGACAATAGATTCGAAGTTTCATATGCGGTTTACCACAGAAGATTTAGTACAAATACTTTGCCAAAATGGCCATTGGCTCAACCTATGAGACTTTTAGGTCATAACGGAGAAATAAATACATTACTAGGAAACATAAATTGGGCAAAAGCAACAGAAACAGATATAAGTTCAGTATGGAAAAACAATGCAAATGATCTAAAACCAATTGTAAATAATTTATTTAGTGATTCAGCGAATCTTGATTTAACTCTTGAATTATTAGTTCGAAGTGGAAGGCCTATAACTGATAGCTTATTAACTCTTATACCTGAAGCTTTTAGAGATCAACCTGAATTAGTAAATAAGCCTGAAATAACTGCTTTTTATGAATATGCAGCTGGAACTCAGGAGCCATGGGATGGACCAGCACTAATAGTATTTACCGATGGAAGAAATATAGGTGCAACACTTGACAGAAATGGACTTAGACCAGCTCGTTATTGCATCACTAAAAATGGATATGTTGTAATGGGATCTGAAACAGGTGTTGTTGAATTAGATGAGCAGCAAATCCAAGAAAAAGGTCGACTTGGTCCTGGACAAATGCTGGCAGTAGATTTAGAAAAAAATAGGATTTTACGAAACTGGGATGTTAAAGAAGAATCGGCTAACAGATATCCATACTTAGATTGGTTAAAAGCAAATCGAATCAACCTTAATAACCAAAATTGGGAAATAAATAATAAATTTGATAAGCAAGAATTACTGCAGCAACAAATTGCATTTGGATTCAGTGCAGAGGATTTTGATTACATAATTAATAGCATGGCAGCAAATGCAAAAGAACCAACTTATTGCATGGGAGATGATATTCCACTAGCCATTCTCTCTAATAAATCACATATTCTTTATAACTATTTCAAGCAAAGGTTTGCACAAGTCACAAATCCACCAATTGATCCTCTTAGAGAAAAACTTGTTACTAGCTTAGAAATGCATCTTGGTGTTAGGAAAGCACCATTATCTCCTAATGCAGCTTCAGCAAGACTAATTCATATTAAATCACCAATAATTAATGAAAAAGAATTAACTTCAATCAAAAAATTAGGGCTCAACTTCAAGGAAATATCAACATTAATTCCTATTAATAATGATGAATTAAACTTAGATAAAGGTCTTAAAAATCTATGCCAAGAAGCTGAAGATTGTGTAATAAATGGCGCAGAAATACTAATCCTCTCAGATAAAAATATTAATCCAGAACGATCCTACATTCCTCCTCTTCTTGCTATTGGAGCCGTTCATCATCACTTGCTTACGAGAGGACTAAGGCTTAAAACCTCCATAATTATAGATACAGCTCAATGCTGGAGTACCCATCACATAGCTTGTCTGATTGGATTTGGAGCAAGTGCAATTTGTCCTTGGTTGACTTGGGAAACAACTCGTCATTGGTGGCAATTACCTAAAACACAAAAACTTATTTCCGATGGGAAGTTGTCTAATTTATCTATAGAAATTGCTCAAGACAATGTTAAGAAAGCAATGGAAGATGGATTAAGAAAAATACTTTCAAAAATAGGAATTTCGGTTCTAGCAAGTTATCACGGAGCACAAATCTTTGAAGCTATAGGTATCGGTGCAGATTTAATTGATTTAGCTTTCAAGGGAACAACAAGTCGTATAGCTGGACTAACTCTAAGCGAATTATCAACCGAGACAATTTCATTTCATAAAAAAGCTTTCCCAGAACTAGCGCAAAAAAAACTTGATTTTAATGGATTCGTTCAATATCGAAATAGTGGAGAATTTCATTTAAATAATCCAGAAATGTCAAAAATTCTTCATGCTGCAGTAAAAGCTGGGCCTGGATATGACCACTTCAAAACTTATCAACAACTTCTAGAAAATCGTCCCGCGACTACGCTCAGAGATCTCCTTACATTTAAAACAGCTACAAAGCCTTTACCTCTTGATCAAGTAGAGGGTGTTGAGAGTATTTGTCAAAGATTTTGTACCGGTGGAATGAGTCTAGGCGCCCTATCTAGGGAAGCGCATGAAGTCCTTGCAATAGCAATGAATAGAATTGGAGGTAAAAGTAATAGTGGTGAAGGAGGAGAAGATCCTGCGAGATTCAATGTCCTCCAGGATGTTGATGAACATAATCAATCAAAAACCTTACCCAATCTAAAAGGGCTGGTAAACGGGGATACCGCTTGTTCAGCCATTAAACAAATTGCGTCTGGCAGATTTGGTGTAACCCCTGAATATTTAACTAGCGGAAAGCAATTAGAAATCAAAGTAGCTCAAGGAGCAAAGCCTGGAGAAGGAGGTCAGTTACCTGGACCAAAGGTTGATGAATATATAGCCAAGCTTCGTCATAGCAAGCCAGGAGTAGCTCTCATTTCTCCTCCTCCTCATCATGATATCTATTCCATAGAGGATCTTGCGCAACTTATTCATGACTTACATCAAATAAATCCAACTGCAAAAGTCAGTGTGAAATTAGTTGCTGAAATAGGCATTGGCACAATTGCAGGTGGTGTAGCAAAAGCCAATGCTGATGTCATCCAAATTTCAGGACATGATGGAGGGACAGGTGCATCTCCGCTTAGCTCAATCAAACATGCTGGTTTGCCATGGGAACTTGGATTATCCGAGGTTCATCGCTCTTTATTAGAAAATGGTCTTCGCGATAGGGTTTTATTAAGAGCTGACGGTGGTCTAAAGACAGGATGGGATGTCCTTATTGCCGCTTTACTTGGTGCAGAAGAATATGGTTTTGGAACAGTCGCAATGATTGCCGAAGGCTGCATCATGGCAAGGATTTGCCATACAAATAAATGTCCCGTTGGCGTAGCAACTCAACAAGAAGGCTTAAGAAAAAGATTCCCTGGATTACCAGAACATGTAGTTAACTTTTTTATATTCGTAGCTGAAGAAATTAGACAATTAATGAGTCAAATTGGAGTAGCAAAATTTGAGGATCTTATTGGAAGAATAGATCTATTAATCCCCAGAAATCTAGAATTAACAAAAACAAAAGAAGTTGACCTATCTAGCCTGCTCAAACCCTTGGAAAACTCATCAGATCGTTCATGGTTAAGCCACGAAATACAAGCTCATAGCAATGGAGAAGTTATTGAAAATGCCCTACTAAAAGATCAAGAAGTTTCTAATGCAATCCAAAATCAGGGAAGTATCACCAAAGAAATTTCAATTGTTAATACAGATAGAAGTGTTTGCGCACGAATCTCTGGAGAAATTTCTAAAAAATATGGAAATAAAGGTTTTAATGGGAATTTAAATTTGATATTTAAAGGTTCTGCTGGGCAAAGTTTTGGTGCATTTATTTTAAAAGGAATGAATATTTCTTTAATAGGAGAAGCTAATGATTATGTGGGTAAAGGCATTAACGGAGGTTCCATTACGATTGTTCCCGAAATTATTAATGACGCATCTAACACCCAAGTAATACTTGGCAATACATGTCTATATGGAGCAACTGGTGGAACATTATTCGCCCTTGGAATAGCAGGGGAACGTTTTGGTGTTCGAAATAGTGGAGCTCATGCTGTTATTGAAGGAGCGGGAGACCATTGTTGCGAGTATATGACTGGAGGAGTAGTTGTTGTGCTTGGAAAAACTGGAAGGAACATAGGAGCAGGAATGACAGGAGGCATAGCTTTTATGCTTGACCCACAAAATGAACTTGACTTAAGAGTCAATAAAGAAATTGTTGAGGTCCATCATCTAACTTCAACGAACCAAGAACAATTCTTAAATGACTTAATTATTGAATATCATCAGAAAACTAAAAGTCCTTTAGCTCAAAAGATTCTCTCAGATTGGTCTTCGTGGAAAAAGTTATTTAAAATAGTAGTTCCTCCAAGCGAAAAAAATAAATTAGGTATTGAGGAAGCTATGGAGAAAGCGATAATATAGAGATATAAGAATGCCTATATTTATCAAGACAGAGAAGTTTAAAAAGCAAACCTTAGAATTATCTAATAATGAAAGGAAAAAATTTTTATTTCTGCATAAAGAATGGGTCAAAGATATTACCAACTCAGGCAATTATATACGGAGCGGATATTTAATAAATAAAAAAAAGATGCCAGGGGGTGGAGGTTTATTAATTCTTGAAGCGAAAGATTATTTAACAGCAAAAAAGATCATAGAAAATGATCCCATGATTAAAAATGAATTAGTTATTTGGGATCTTCACGAATGGATATCAATTGATGGAAGTCAACCAAAGTTAGAAAATCATCTTGGATGAGAAATCATTAATTTTTTAACTTCTCCTGCGTGATAACTACTTCTAGTTAATGGTGAACTAATGACTTGCAAAAATCCTAATTTATTTTCTCCCTCAATACGGTAACTATCAAATTGAGAAGGAGATACAAATCTATTAACAGGTAAGTGTTTTGGTCCTGGTGATAAATATTGGCCAATAGTCACTATGTCAACTTTATTTAAATGCAGATCATAAAGAACACGCAAAATCTCTTCATCTGTTTCCCCTAATCCAGCCATTAAGCCAGATTTTGTATACACTCTTGGCCAGCCTTCACGAACTCTTTTTAATAATTCCAAAGACCTTTCATATTTTCCTTGTGGTCTAACTCTTGGATATAGTCTTGGAACTGTCTCAATATTGTGATTTAGTACATTTGGAGAGGCATCCAAAATAACTTTCAAAGCATCCCAATTACCGCAAAGATCTGGAATTAAAACTTCAATAGAGGTAAAAGGGGAGCTGCTTTGAACAGCCTTAATACATTTCAAAAATTGACTCGCACCGCCATCTTCTAAGTCATCACGATTGACGGAAGTTATAACGACATGAGTTAAGCCCATCCTGTAAACAGCTTCACCTAAACGATCAGGTTCTGATGGGTCTAAAAGTCTTTTCGAATTATCAAATGAGATATCGCAATAAGGACATTTCCGAGTGCAAGCAGGGCCCATTATTAAAAATGTAGCAGTGCCTCCTGCAAAACATTCTCCAATATTTGGACAACTTGCTTCTTGACAAACTGTATTTAGTTTTAAATCAACTAATAGATCAGCGACATTGCCAATCCTCTCTTGCTGCGGTGCCTTAACACGTAACCAGTCTGGTTTAAGCAAAGCTCTCTTAATAACAAACTAACTTTAGAAAGAATTTTCAGATTGACTTGATTTTTTAACTTCTTCTCAACTTGATACCCAAAAATAAGCTATAAACTAAGTTTTCGATTTACTGGCTCTTAGTAATCAAAAAAATTAATTAGAGAAATAACCTCTTGGGGTTAAAAATCTATTATTTTTTACAAAACTCTGACTATTACCAATGACCAAAATAGTAAGCATATCAACCTGATCAAATGGCAAAGTTCCAAGAGTATATATTTCTATACTTTCATCTGGCCTCCCAAGCTCTCTAGCGATAGCAACAGGTGTACATGATTTGCGAAATTCGATTAGCATATCAACTGTCTTTTTTAACTGCCAATCACGTTTTTTTGATTTTGGATTAAATATTGCAATAACAAAATCACCTATCGCTGCACTTTTTATTCTCTTCTCAATTTGATCCCAAGGAGTCAAAAGATCACTTAAAGAGATAGAACAAAAATCATGCATAAAAGGAGCTCCTAGTTTCGCAGCAGCCATCTGAAAAGAGCTAATGCCTGGATGCACTTGAAATAAAGGCCTTGAATCAATCTTTTCATTTAGCCAAAGTTCAAGAGCCAAACCTGCCATTCCATAAATTCCACTGTCGCCAGATGAAATAAGAGCAACTTTTACTCCTTCTTTTGCAAGATCAAGAGCGTATTGACATCGATCTTTTTCAAAAGTTAATTCAGAATCAATACGAACCTGATCAGGACGACGAATTGAATCCAAATAATTTAAGTAAGTGGTATAACCAATCCAAGCAGAGCATCTAGTTAAAGCTCGACGTGAATCAGAGGTAAGCATTTCCAAGTCTCCAGGTCCACTGCCAATTAAATGCAATTCACCTTTATGAGGTGCAAAGGGAATTGATACCTCCACCAATGCAATTGTTACGGCGCCACACTCATACTCGTTGGAATAATAGATCTTTTTTTCTTGTATTAACCTTCCAGATTGACCACCTAACAAAATTGCCGCAGCTTCAGCAACTGAGGCAGTTCCCATTTCATTAAAAACTACATTTGAAGGAGTTGGCACATTGACTTGTGAAAGTTCAAGGGCACTAAAAAAATAAATTGGCCATTCATTTCTTTTTGACAACTTCAATAATCCTTTTTCATCATTTTTTTTATCAATAGTTGCTAAACCAGAGATTGAAAGAATTGATAAGCCATTTTGATACAAAGACTCATTAATTGCTCTTTGAATGACCTTTTCATCTGTATTTCTCTCACAGCCAATTCCAATGATTATTGTCGGTGGATGCCATGAACATATATTCCTATTTTCATTACCAATATATAAGTCGATATTTTTGAAAGATATTGGATCATTTTTCTCTAAAAAAGAAATATTCGAACAACCTTTTAATTTCTGCCACAATTTTGATCCTTTGGCTTGAAAAACAATATTTTTTTGTTCTGTAGATTGGCTAATCATTAACTTGCGCCAATCAACACTCTTTCCTCCTCTTTTCCAACCCCATCCTTTACCAAAACAATCCAAAGGGATTCTTCTTTCTGTAAATGAATCTGAGGTGCAAATCACTTCTGCTTCCAAAGCAGCTGCCAACTCGCTAGCAAATCGATCTCCACCTTGCTTATGACCTCCTAAAAGAGTAATCACATTTTTAGCTTTTGAATCCATTACCAGTATTGCTGGATCATTTTCTTTAGATCTAACAAAAGGAGATATGAGCCTCACTACTGCTCCGATTGAACCTAAAAAAATTAATTTATTATTGTTATCCCAATGATCTTTTAAAAAATCAATTGGTGAGGATTCAACTAAACCTTCAATTTTTTTTTCTAAGTAAAGAGATGAACGATTAGATATAAAAATTTGATCTACATTTTTGCTTGCTTGTAATCTCTCAAGCAAAGGCAAAGCGCTTAAAGAAAATCCAAATGCAATCTTTTTTGGAGTTTTTACTAGTGTTTTTTCCAGAACGAGAGATAAAAAAAATTTTATTTATCCATATAAGTTAACCTCTTAAAGAAGGCTTTAGTAAAAATAAAAAACCGTAAAATAGTGTTTCAATAATTTTATTGAAATCAAAGAAAAGCTCTTATCAAGAAATCCAATAGTATTTTTACCTAGCTATTAACATCTAATTAAACTTTGCAAAGCCAAAAAGCTTAATATAACAACTGTTTTCCCTAATTAATGTCTACAAGAAGTCAAGCCGCTAGAGCTAAAAAACTTTTTTTCTGCACTCCACTACAGGCAAAGATTTACTAATTAAGAAAAACCATTGATTCAATGACCACTTAAAAATAAAAGTGTAGAACATTTGTTACATGCTTCCGTAGTAACTGACTGTCTACTTTATGCTTATGTCATAACCCTTATATAGGTTTTCAAGTAACTTCAAAGGTAGGTCTTGAATTCCTAAAATCTTTCACCAAGTAATCCCACCTCATAAGTAGAATTACTTACTAAAGATTTCACCCTAGTCTTTCCAAGATTAGGCCCCCAAAACCTCGATCACATTCCTGAAGGAATCACTCGATGACCATTAGCCCACCAGAAAGAGAACAAAAAAAAGAACCGGTTCTCGATAAACCTATCGAAACTGATGCAATCCCTGTAGATTTTTCCAAGCTTGATAAGCCTGGTTTTTGGTCAAAATCCCTTTCTAAAGGGCCAAAGACTACTACATGGATATGGAATCTTCATGCTGATGCGCATGATTTTGATACCCATGTTGGAGATCTCCAAGAAACTAGTAGGAAAGTATTTTCTGCTCACTTTGGACATCTAGCAGTCATCTTTATTTGGATGAGTGCAGCTTTTTTCCATGGAGCTCGCTTTTCTAATTATTCTGGCTGGCTCTCTGACCCAACTAATGTCAAGCCAGGAGCACAAGTCGTTTGGCCAATAGTTGGTCAAGAGATGCTTAATGCAGATTTAGGCGGTAATTATCACGGCATTCAAATCACTTCTGGAATTTTTCAGATGTGGAGAGGCTGGGGAATTACCAATGAAACCGAGCTCATGGCTTTAGCTATTGGTGCACTACTAATGGCAGCCATAATGTTGCATGGTGGCATCTATCACTATCACAAAGCTGCTCCCAAGCTTGATTGGTTCAGAAATCTTGAGTCTATGCTCAATCACCACATAGCTGGTTTAGTCGGATTGGGTTCGATTGCTTGGGCTGGACATTGCATTCACATTGGCGCACCTACTGCAGCGCTTATGGATGCAATTGATGCTGGAAAGCCTCTAGTTATTGATGGAATACCAATTGCTTCAATTGCGGACATGCCTCTTCCCCACGAGCTGTGCAATCCTGCTATTGCTAGTCAAATATTCCCTGGTCTCGCTGGAAGAACAGTTGAAAATTTCTTTACGACTAATTGGTGGGCGTTTAGTGATTTCCTAACTTTCAAAGGTGGTCTAAATCCAATTACTGGTAGCTTATGGATGACAGATATTTCTCATCATCATTTAGCTTTTGGAGTACTAGCTGTATTTGGCGGTCATCTATATAGAACAATGTTTGGCATTGGCCATAGCCTCAAAGAAATACTAGATAATCATGCTGGAGATCCAATTCTTTTCCCTGCTCCAAATGGTCATAAGGGAATTTATGAGTTTTTAGCTAATAGTTGGCATGCTCAGCTTGGTTTAAACCTTGCAATGATTGGCTCCTTAAGCATCATTATTTCTCATCACATGTATGCGATGCCCCCATATCCGTACTTGTCGATTGATTACCCAACTGTCCTAGGTCTATTTACACACCATATGTGGATAGGAGGATTATTCATTGTTGGTGCAGCAGCTCATGCTGGTATTGCCATGATTAGAGACTATGACCCAGCTGTTCATATTGATAACGTTCTAGATAGAATCCTGAAAGCAAGAGATGCATTGATTAGTCATCTAAATTGGGCTTGCATGTTCTTAGGTTTCCATAGTTTTGGTCTTTATATTCATAACGATGTAATGCGAGCGTTAGGAAGACCTGCAGATATGTTCAGTGATACAGGAATCCAACTTCAACCTGTTTTTGCTCAATGGATTCAAAATATTCATCATTCAGCTGCTGGCTCTACCACTCTTGCTGGTGCGAATGTCAACCTTCAAAGTGGCTTAGTTAGCGAAGTCTTCAATGGTTCCGTAAGTCAAGTTGGGGGGAAAATTGGAATCGCTCCTATACCCTTAGGAACAGCTGATTTCATGATTCACCATATCCATGCTTTTACTATCCATGTAACCCTTCTGATTCTTCTAAAGGGAGTTTTATTCGCAAGGAGCTCCAGACTAATTCCTGACAAAGCGAATCTTGGATTTAGATTCCCATGTGATGGTCCAGGAAGAGGAGGTACATGCCAAGTTTCATCTTGGGATCATGTTTTCCTTGGATTGTTTTGGATGTATAACGGCTTATCAGTAGTTATATTCCACTTCTCATGGAAAATGCAAAGTGATGTATGGGGACTTACAGGCGGAAACTTTGCTCAAAGCTCCATAACTATTAACGGGTGGCTTAGAGATTTCCTCTGGGCTCAGTCATCACAGGTCCTTACAAGTTATGGTCAACCCATAAGTATGTACGGTTTGATGTTCTTAGGAGCACATTTCGTTTGGGCATTTAGTCTTATGTTCCTATTCAGTGGCCGTGGTTACTGGCAAGAGTTATTTGAGTCAATTATTTGGGCTCACAATAAACTTAAGTTGGCACCAACTATTCAACCAAGAGCTCTATCTATCACTCAAGGTCGTGCAGTAGGAGCAGCTCATTTCCTTCTAGGAGGAATTGCTACAACTTGGGCCTTCTTCCACGCTCGCTTAATCGGTCTCGGCTGACCCTCTCTGATCTTTTATAAAATGGCAACTAAATTTCCATCTTTTAGTCAGGGTCTTGCTCAAGACCCTACAACCAGAAGAATCTGGTACGGCATCGCTACTGCTCATGATTTCGAAAGTCATGACGGTATGACAGAGGAACAGTTATATCAAAAACTCTTCTCTACTCATTTTGGTCACTTAGCAATTATTGGCCTTTGGGTGGCAGGAAATCTTTTTCACATTGCTTGGCAAGGAAACTTTGAGCAATGGGTTCTAGACCCAACTCATACTCGTCCAATAGCTCATGCAATTTGGGATCCTCATTTTGGACAAGGTCTTACTGATGCTCTGACTCAGGCAGGAGCAACTTCTCCAGTCAATATTGCTTACTCAGGCTTATACCACTGGTGGTACACAATTGGCATGAGAACTAATGAGCAGCTTTTCCAGGGTGCTATCTTTATCAACATTCTTGTCTGCTGGTTATTGTTTGCTGGATGGCTTCATCTTCAACCTAAATACAGACCATCATTAGCATGGTTTAAAAATGCAGAATCTCAATTAAATCATCACTTAGCTGTTCTTTTTGGATTCAGCAGTATTGCTTGGACTGGTCATTTAATTCATGTAGCCATCCCTGAATCAAGAGGAATACATGTTGGCTGGGATAACTGGTTAACAGTTATGCCTCATCCAGAAGGTCTAACTCCATTCTTCTCAGGAAATTGGGGAGCTTATGCTCAAAACCCAGATTCACTTGATGCAGTTTTTTGGAACTACTCAAGGAGCTGGTACAGCGATATTTACTTTCCTAGGTGGACTGCACCCTCAAAGTGAATCACTTTGGCTCACTGATATTGCTCACCATCATCTGGCTATAGGAGTTGTATTTATAATTGCAGGCCATATGTATAGGACTAACTTTGGTATTGGTCATAGCCTTAAAGAAATTATTGAAGCTCATAATACAAGTCACCCAAAAGATCCACATAAGAGTTATTTCGGCATAAAGCACAATGGACTGTTCGAGACAGTTAACAACTCGCTCCATTTTCAACTTGGACTTGCACTAGCTTCTTTAGGTGTAGCTTGTAGTTTGGTCGCCCAGCACATGGGTGCACTTCCTTCATATGCATTTATCGCAAGGGATTACACAACTCAGTCAGCTCTATATACCCATCATCAATACATAGCTATGTTCTTGATGGTTGGTGCATTTTCTCATGGAGCAATTTTCTTTGTCAGAGATTATGATCCAGAGCTGAATAAAGATAATGTATTAGCAAGAATCCTGAGTACAAAAGAAGCCTTAATTAGCCACTTAAGTTGGGTAACAATGCTTCTAGGCTTCCATACTCTTGGAATTTATGTTCACAATGATGTAGTTGTAGCCTTTGGTACCCCTGAGAAGCAGATTCTTATTGAACCAGTATTTGCTCAGTTTGCTCAAGCTGCAAGCGGCAAAATGATGTATGGATTTAATGCTTTATTAGCTAATGCATCTAGTTCTGCCTCAATAGCTGCAAGCACCATGCCAGGAAACCATTACTGGATGGATATGATTAATAGGCCAGATGCTCTTACAAATTTCTTACCTATAGGACCTGCAGATTTCCTAGTTCACCATGCAATTGCATTAGGACTTCATACAACTGCTTTGATTCTTATAAAGGGTGCTCTTGATGCTAGAGGAACAAAACTAATTCCAGATAAAAAAGATTTAGGATTTGCTTTCCCTTGTGATGGACCAGGCCGTGGTGGTACTTGTGATAGTTCTTCTTGGGACGCTACTTATTTAGCAATGTTCTGGGCCTTAAATACTATTGCTTGGATTACCTTCTATTGGCATTGGAAACATCTAGCAATTTGGATGGGGAATACAGCTCAATTCAATGAATCTGGTACTTATTTAATGGGTTGGTTTAGAGATTATCTATGGCTAAATAGTTCACAGTTAATCAATGGATACAACCCATTTGGTGTAAATGCTTTATCTCCATGGGCTTGGATGTTCTTATTTGGTCATCTCATATGGGCGACTGGGTTTATGTTCCTTATCTCTTGGAGAGGTTATTGGCAAGAACTTATAGAAACTCTTGTTTGGGCTCATCAAAGAACGCCAATAGCTAATTTAGTTGGTTGGAGAGATAAACCTGTTGCATTATCGATTGTCCAAGCACGATTAGTCGGTTTAACACATTTCACAGTTGGAAACTTTGTAACCTTTGGAGCGTTTGTAATAGCATCTACTTCAGGTAAGTTCGGGTAAATCTAAAACACAGTTCAATAAAAAAAGAACACTGCTCATAAAGACAGTGTTCTTTTTTTATTGAAAATAATATTTATGAGATTATCTATTGATATTTGTCAGCAAAATATATCAATTTAATATCAAGAAATAGACGTAGATAATAAAAAACAAATAAATTAATATCAGTTAAAATAAAGCTTGTGAAAAAATATCATCCAATTGAAGCAAATAATTTTGATAATTAAAAAACCCCTGATAGAAGGGGCTTTTTAATTAAATTCTTTTAGAAAAGATTTTAAGCTCCAAGTAAATGATATTCCTTAATCAAAGGGAGTACAGTATCTAGATGCAAAGTACCTATTAGTAACCAAGCAAAAACGACACCACCTGTGCCTCCTAACCAAAAACCATTTGTAAAATCACTCCATCCTGATCTAGTAAATAAATCAGAAGGAGGATTAGCTACTGTTGCATCTGGAGGTTGAACATTAGGCGCCTTACCAGGAGCATTGTAAAGAATAAAAAGAGCAGTCAATATTTGAATAGCTCCCACACCGCCAAGTAACCCTGCCGTTAAGGCAAAATCGGTATTCCTTAGAGGCCCTGTCATAGAAAAAGGGCCAAAAAGTAAATAACCAAAAATTGCCCCCGTTTCTAGACCTCTGAAGTTTGGAGATAGACCCTCTCGATAGACAGGAAGATTATTTATAACCATCTTTGTAAACCAACCACTATTAACTGGGGTTTGAAGATTGCCAACAGTCGGGTCTGATACTGTTTTCACAGCCCACTTTTGCATAAGTGTTTCTTGAGAATTAGTCATGAGCTAAAAGAATTGGTAGAAAATTAAATTTTTGAAATTACTCAGTAGCGGTTATGTACCTACCAATCAAAACAATGAAAACGGCTGGACCCATTATTCCAACTAATGGAATCAGAATAGCGGGAAGCAAACTTGAAGCTAGTTCACTAGTCATTACTTATTTCAATAAATCCACTTTTATTTTATAGAATTATGATCTAATCAAACCAAATACAACCCATTGATGACATAAAAGTTCAATCCGTATATCTTCTTTAAAGATGCACTACTAAAAAAATTTTCTCATTATGAATCAAGTTTTTGCTGGTGGTTTAGCTCTAATTATTGCTTTAATCCTTTGGAGTTCAAAAAAACAAACCAAGGCATCAGCTTTTTTCAAGTCTCACAAGGATTCCTTTTCAAAGGCTCAGGTACCCTCATCCGAATTGATAATCGATAAGGATTTACAAAATCAAAAATCAAAAAAACTGAGTAACAAAAACTCCAAACCTTTTTCACAGCCAACTTCACTTAGTTCAATACAGACAAAGAAACAATTAACTAAATTAATCTCTAGCAACCCCTCTGATCGTCTATTAGCCATTCAAATTGCTAGTCAATGGGACAACAATCAAGCATTACCTTTTTTAAGAAGAGGATTAAAGGATTTTGACAGTAGAGTTGTTATTGCTGCTGCTTCTAGCATTTCATCTTACAAAGGGAAAACTATTGATTTACATAAAAAATCTCCAGCTTATCGTCCCCCTCGAAATGTATCTCTAATGCGATAAATTGGTCTATTTTGACTTTCATGATAGGTGCGGATTTGCAACTCTCCAAGCAATCCAAACCCAAAAAGTTGAACTCCAGTCACTGCAAGAAGTAAAGCAAAAATAAGTAAAGGTCTATTACCTATATCTTCTCCTAAAAGTTTGATAGTTAATAGATAAAAACTTGTTATGAAGCTCCCAATAATTGCGAGAATTCCACCAAAACCAAAAACATACATGGGTCTAGTTAAAAATCTATTCATAAACCAAACAGTCAATAAGTCCATCAAGACTCTAAAAGTTCTATCAATTCCATACTTACTAGATCCAAATTGACGGGCTCTATGATTTACTTTTACTTCCGTAATTCGTGCTCCTTCAATATTAGCAAGAACAGGCAAGAATCTATGCAATTCTCCATATAATCTCATATCTGTCAGTACTTCTTTCCTATAAGCCTTTAAAGAACATCCATAATCATTAAGTCGCACGCCAGTAACCTTACCAATTAATCGATTAGCAATTCTTGATGGAAGCTTTCTACTTATAGCAGCATCTTGCCTTCGATATCTCCATCCACTTACGAGATCAAATCCATCCCTAATCTTATCCACTAATAAAGGAATATCTGCAGGATCATTTTGCAAATCACCATCAAGTGTGACAACTATCTCTCCAGAAGAAATATCAAATCCTGCTGCCATTGCTGCAGTCTGTCCATAATTTTTACGTAGAAGAACTCCAACTAATTCTGGTATCTCACAGCTTAGTTTTCTAATTACCTCTGCGCTATTATCTGATGAACCATCATTAACTAAAACTAGTTCAAAAGTTTCCTCCATAGGCTTTAAAACTTTTAATAACTGATTCACCAAAAAAGGAAGACTTTCTTCTTCGTTATAGATAGGAACAACTATTGATAGTGCAAAATTTGAATTCATTCAAAACTCCTCATAAGGGTAAATTAATCTTCTTTAGAGTTTTTCACTCTGATAACAAGAGACCACTCTTCCAGCAGATCTAAATTTAGATCTATAAAAAGAAGAAATTTTTCCAAGGTTCGGTTGAAATAAACCATCAATCTCTATTCCATTATGCCCATCACTTACCCCAGAACTATGAATATAAAAACCATTCTCAATATGTAATCCAACGTGGGTACATCTTTCAGATGATCCAAAAAAAAGTAAATCACCAGGTTTTAATTCTTTGCCTAAACCTTCAATATCAAATGCAATATTATGACAGAATTCTTCCTGCTGATAAGCATCTCTTGGTATCCAAATGCCTGCGCTTGCAAAAGCAGATTGAACCAAACCTGAACAATCAAAATTTGGACCTATAGTTCCTCCCCACAAATATTCATTACTCATTTTTTTTGCAGCCTTAGTCCAAGACAATACCCCAGGAATCCTAGAAATAATTTTCTCTTCAGTAAAGAATTCAGATTCCCATGATTCTATTTTTGAAGCTTGATTAATTAATTCAGAAAATCTAAACCAACAAATATAGTCATCTTCCAAAAGACGCACTTTAACTCTATCGATAATTTCCTTATTTTTAAAATTAGATTTTAAACAATCAATCAATTGAAAACTCCTACCAATACTGGCTTGTGTAACTAATTCATCACTCTTGTCACTTTTAAAACCATCAATATTTATTCGTAGTTTCCATAAACTTCCCAAAACAAATGAAGCTTTCGTTAGCAAAACCTCTAAGGTCATATTGAATTCTTCTCGAGCGCTATGGCGTTCTACAGACAAGACACTGAGATGGCATATTGCCTGAAAGGTCTTCTCGATAGGCTTGAACAAGAAGGTCGTCCAAACCTTCAAGAAAATATTGCAATAACATGCATACGTTACTACAAGCAAAATCCATCAACATCTAGTGGATATGGGACAGGGTGGAATTCAAATAGAAGTTTTTATCCTGCAAGCGTAGTAAAAATAGTTTATGCATTAGCTACACAAGTATGGATACAGCAAGACTTGATTGTTGACTCAGAAGAACTTAGTAGAGCATTATATGAAATGATCGCAAACTCCAATAATGACGCCACAAGTTACATATTAGATCTTTTAACAGGTACAACAAGTGGTCCATCTCTTAATGAGTCAAACTATCAAGCATGGAAAATCCAAAGACGATT
>QCHZ01000016.1 GCA_003216955.1 Prochlorococcus sp. AG-402-I21
CGTTCTTAATTGCTGATCAGTATATTTAGGGTCAATACCTAGTCTTATATGAGCTTCAATAGTCTCATCGAATTTTGCATTGGCATTTTCCTTTACTAGTTTTATTGCTTCAATTGGAGAATATGAACGTTCTTCCACTTTGGAAAGCAACGTTGTCATTCTTTTGGAAAAATTTTTCATAATAAATTGGGGTACATTCGACTATTTAGGTCTCCCCCTTGTAAGAGAACATTTCTTGATTTTACGATTTAATTAGTCCTTTATGGAAACTCCCATATTTTTGGCGGTGCCCTCAATAACTTTCATCGCTGATTCTATGCTGCTGCAATTGAGATCTGGAAGTTTTGTTTTAGCAATTTCTTCAAGTTGACTTTTACTAATCGAACCAGCAGTTCCTTTTGCTGACTCTCCTGAACCTTTGGCAATTCCTGCCGCTTTAGTTATTAAAACTGAAGCAGGAGGGGTTTTTGTTATGAAAGTAAAACTTCTATCTTCGAAAACTGATATTTCTACAGGGATAACAAAGCCAGCTTTGTCTTGGGTTCGCGAATTGTATTCCTTACAAAACGCCATTATATTCACCCCATGTTGACCCAGAGCAGGCCCAACGGGAGGAGCTGGGTTGGCTTTGCCAGCCTGTAAGGCCAACTTGATCAGGGCTACTACTTTCTTTGCCATCGGCTGAAAATTGAACTAATGCGGAAAACCTGAAACTAATCAGATTGAATTATCTAATAAACTTAACTCCTAGACTGACCAGACAGCAAAAGGAAATTAAAAATCAATTTTGTTTAGTTATTTGAGAAAATTCAAGTTCAACAGGAGTTTCTCTACCGAAAATTGATAAAAGCGCCTTAAGTTTGTTTCTTTCCCCTGAAACTTCAATAACTTCTCCTTGGAAATCTTTAAAAGGACCAGATGTCACAACAATTTGATCACCTTCTTCTACATCCAACTTGACAACCGTTTTCTTCTCAGCTGCCCGTTTGAAAATTCTATTAACTTCTTGCCTGCTAAGTGGGCGAGGCTTGATATGCCCTCGTGCTTTACCAGTAGCTCTTCGGTCTTCTGCGCCAACAAAATTAATTACATTTGGAGTACTTCTTACAGCCATCATCGTATCTTCATCTAACACCATACGAACCAGCACATATCCAGGGAACACTTTTTCTTCTGTGGTCTGTCTAGTACCATCTTTTTTGAGTTTAACCGCAGGTGTTTGAGGGATTTCTATCTCTATAATTCTGTCACTAACACCAAGAGTGATCGCTCTTTGCTCAAGTGTTGCTTTAACCTTCTTTTCGCAACTGGAAGCAACTTGAATAGCGTACCAACGTGCAATATTTGTATTTATAGTCGGGCTTGCTAAATGTGATTGATCATCTTTAATTGTCTCTGATCTATCAATTATTTTTGAATCTTTAGTAGGGGTGGTTTCAATATCTGACACTGGAAAAAATGGCGAGAGGTTTAAAAATTTAGATTAGTGAACTCAGCTGAATATCTGAGTAGAGGCCCATCCATACAAACGGCTTACAGCGGCAATTGATACTGCTGATAGAGTGACCATTAAGATCACAGCAACAGATTCGCTGAATAGTTGTTGGCGTGAAGGCCATACAACTAGCTTCATTTCATCAATTGTAGAGGATAAAAAACTTTTTTTTAAGGCAGTCTTTTCCTGTTTGGCAGGAAGTACCTTTTCTTGATCCTCTTTAGAGATTGGACTTGTCACTTTGGGAAGATTAAATGGGAGGTGCTTTTAAAAAGAATGGCTATAAACCTAGATTAACTTATGTTTGTTAGATTAGTTATCTAATAAAAAAAGAAGTTTTTTAGACTCATCATCTTTAGTCTCAACCCTTATTGATCTGGCATCTTCAAAAGCCTCCTCTAAAATTTGTGTTGCCAGTGGGTTTTCTAATCTTCTTCGAATTACTCTTCTTAGCGGCCTTGCCCCATATTCAGGTTCATAGCCCTCTACAGCAAGAGTTTTAATGGTGTTTTCATCAACATAAAGATCTAAACCTTGGTTCTTGAGAAGCTTCTTTAGTTCTTCAATTTGAAGTCGCACTATTTGTTCTAAACTTTCGGGCTTTAGTGGACTAAATCTTATTACTTCATCTATGCGGTTCAAAAACTCTGGTCGAAAATGTTTTGTAAGAGCTTCGTTTATTTTTTGATTTATTTCTTGTTCAAGAATATTTTTATTTGTGTTTTTGCTTTGAACTTGAAGTGAATTATTTAGGATTTCTTTACTAGCAAGATTACTGGTCATCACAATAACTGTATTTCTAAAATCCACTGTCCTTCCTTGAGAATCGGTGAGTCTTCCATCATCTAAAACCTGTAAAAGGATATTGAAAACTTCTGGATGAGCTTTTTCTATCTCATCAAGTAGTAAAACTGCATAAGGTCTTTTTCTAATTGCCTCGGTCAATTGCCCACCTTCTTCATAACCCACGTATCCAGGGGGTGCACCTAAGAGTCTTGAAACAGCATTTCTCTCCATATATTCACTCATATCAAGTCTGATTAAAGCGTCCTCTTCGTCAAATAAAGAACTTGCTAGTGATTTAGCAAGTTCAGTTTTCCCAACACCTGTAGGGCCCATAAAAAGAAACGATCCAATGGGTCTTCTTGTGTCCTGCATCCCAGCTCTTGCCCTACGAATTGCTGCTGCGACTGCTTGAACAGCATTTAATTGACCAATGACTTTTTTTTCTAAGTCTTGCTCTAATTTTAAAAGTTTTTGTCTTTCACCAGATAAAACTTTTCTAACAGGAATACCTGTCCATCTTGAGACAACATCAGCAATATCTTCTGGATTGACTTGGTCTAATAGTAAAGAATTGCCATGCTCATTATCTTCTTGAATAGAAACTTCTATATCTTGTATTCTTTCTTGGAGTTGATATAGTTGCCCATATTTAAGTCTTTCTACTTTTTCTACATCACCGGAAATTTCAGCTTCTTGTATGAAATTGTTTAATTCTTCAACGCTTATTTTTAGTTCTTGTAATTCAGCTGATTTATGAATCTGGTCTTGCCATTTTTGTTTGATTTGAGCTATCTCATCGATTAGTAATTCTCTCTCTTCTTCAAGATTATTTATGGTCTCTAATGTTGTCTCTTTACCTGCATTTAGAATTGATGAATCTAATAGATCAACCTGAGATTCTTTCTCTTCTATAATTTTTGGTTTTGATGCAGATTCGATTTTTACTTGAGCTGAAGCCTCGTCAATCAAGTCAATAGCTTTATCGGGTAGGCACCTATCACTGATATATCTATGAGCTAAACGATTTGCTGTGATTAGTGCTTCTTCAGTAATAGTTACTCCGTGATGTAACTCGTAATTTTTTTTAAGTCCTTTTAAAATTTCTAAACTTAAATCTAAACTGGGCTCCTTAATTAGTACTTGCTGGAATCGTCTATCTAATGCTAGATCTTTTTCAATTGTACGTCTATAATTTTCCGGAGTTGTTGCGCCAATACAACGTAAATCTCCACTGGCAAGTAATGGTTTTAATAGACTACCCGCATCAGTATTTGATCTGTCTTTGCTTGCAATTGTGTGTAATTCGTCTATGAATAAGATTACTCCTTTTTCATTATTGCTGATTTCACTTAATAGTGATCTAAACCTCTCTTCAAACTGCCCTCGAAATTTGGCTCCAGCTATTAGTGCACCGATATCAAGTGAAATGAGTCTTAAACCTTGCAGAGATTCAGGAAGTTTGTTATCAACAATTTTTTGAGCTAATAATTCTGCAATCGCTGTTTTCCCAACACCAGGAGCACCAATTAGTACTGGATTGTTTTTGCCTCTTCGAGATAAAACTTTTGTAATTGCTTTTATTTCTGCCTCTCTTCCAATTACAGGGTCTAAATTCCCATTTTCAGCTTCAGTTGTCAGGTCTTTGCAATATAAATCTAATGCACTGGGCATTTGCGTTTTATTAAGATCTAAAGTTTCTTGTTTTGGCGTGATATCTTCTTTCGTTAGAGGAGGAAGTACATCGAGGTTTAAATTTTTTTGAGTGGTTTCGATAGATACAGAAGCTTTTGAATCTCGTTCTGGTCTAACTTCTCTTTGATTAGATGTATTTCTTTTGGATTGTTTAAATGATTTAGGTGCTGGTAGTCGTCTTAATTCTGCTTCTAGAATTTCACTAGGTAGACCTGTTTGATAAAAAAGATCCTCCCCTAAACGATTATCTCTACCAATTGCAATAAGAATATGAGATATTTCTATTTGATTAGATCCCCATCGAGAGCGAAATTCATCAGCAGTTTCAAGAAGGATTTCTAAATCTTCTCCAATAAATAAATCTGGTTGGTTATTTATTGGTAGCTCAGCGAGAAAGTTCTCTAAAATTTCATTTATTTCTTCATGGTTTGCTGGTAAGGAATTTGTATATTTTTTAAATTTTTTGTTTCTAAAAAGTACTTCAATAAGATGCTCAACATCTAAATTTTTATGTCTCCATCTCCTGGCCGATTGTTCTGCTATTAATAAAACACTCCAAGCTTCATCGCTAAAAGAATCTGGTTCTTTAGTTAGACTTCCATTCATTTTAGATGAATTTTGATGCAAGGTGGTCATTTGCCTACTTGATTTTGGTTGAGACCTTTTTATCAATATGTGGGTTTATTTAAAAACAAATTTGATTACTTAGGTCTTGGAAAGCAAGCTAGATTAGCAATTCAGGAACATATAGGAATAATGTAGTTCATAAGATCTAAAAATCATCTTAAATTCGTGGCTGACTCTCTAGAACTTGTAATTGATACCATTATGGCCCGAGAAGTGTTGGATTCTCGTGGTAATCCAACAGTTGAGGCTGAGGTGCTTTTAGAAGGTGGCGCTATTGGACGTTCTATTGTCCCAAGTGGCGCAAGCACTGGTGCCCATGAGGCCCATGAATTAAGGGATGGTGGAAATCGTTATTTGGGCAAAGGAGTTCTCAAGGCCGTTGGTCATATAGAAGAAAATATTGCTCCCGCACTTTGTGGCCTTTCTGCTTTAGATCAAGCCACAGTCGATTCAGTAATGAAACAACTTGATGACACAGATAACAAATCAAATCTTGGGGCTAATACAATTCTTGCTGTCAGTATGGCTACTGCAAGAGCAGCCGCTAATGGATTGGGGTTGCCTTTGTATAGGTATTTAGGAGGACCAATGTCTTCTCTATTGCCAGTCCCATTGATGAATGTAATCAATGGAGGGGCACATGCCGCTAATAATTTAGATTTTCAAGAATTTATGTTGGTTCCGCATGGCGCTGAAAGCTTCAGAGAAGCATTAAGAATGGGAGCTGAGGTTTTTCATACGCTTAAGGATTTATTGAGCAATAAAGGTTTATCAACTGCTGTTGGAGATGAAGGGGGGTTCGCTCCAAATCTAGAGAGCAATAAAGCAGCAGGTGACATATTAATACAAGCAATTGAGCAGGCTGGATATATACCAGGGGATCAAATCTCTTTAGCTTTAGATGTCGCAAGTACGGAATTTTTTCATGAGGGGCAATATTCCTATGGTGGGAACTCTTATTCCAGTGAGCAAATGGTTGAGGAATTGGTTGGATTAGTTAATTCATATCCAATTGTTTCTATTGAAGATGGATTAGCTGAAGATGATTGGGATGGTTGGAGCTTGCTTACTAAAAAGCTTGGGAAAAGTGTTCAATTGGTTGGAGATGATTTATTCGTCACTAACACACTTCGTCTGCAAAGAGGTATTGATGAAAATATTGCGAATTCAATATTAATTAAGGTTAATCAAATAGGTTCTCTGACTGAAACTCTTCAAGCTATTGAGCTTGCCTCAAGATCAGGTTATACGACTGTCATCAGTCATAGAAGTGGAGAAACTGAAGATACAACGATTGCTGATTTATCAGTAGCAACTAAATCAGGTCAAATCAAAACGGGATCATTGAGTCGGAGTGAAAGGGTAGCAAAATACAATCAATTACTTCGTATTGAGGATGAGTTAGGTAGTCAAGCAATGTATGCTGGACTGATAGGGTTGGGACCAAGAGGAAGCTTGACAAGTTGATTGTCATTATTTAAGACCTTTTCTTCCTTGAAAATTATCTAAACGACTTTCGCTTCTCATCTTAAATTTTAATTTAATCCAGCTTAGCGCTATTGGACATCCAATAGTTATTGGTATGAGAAATAAAAAAGGTCTATTAGTTGAAGCTAGTAAAGCTGAGGATATAGCAAGCGAGCCTAGAAGGACAGAATTCCCCAATGATTGTTGAGCATTAATCATTCTTCTGAGCTGCCTGTCTGATTCACCCATTCGCACTTGAAGTTGCAAGTCGCCTTGTTCTAGTCTTTCTAGACTTTCATCCAAGCGTTTTGGTAATCCAACAGCTTTGCTGCCTATCTCAGTAACTTGTCTTCCTAATTCATTAAATAAGTCATTGGAGTCAGGATTCTTTGAATTCATTAGAGGGAGAAGGAAGGGTTTTGCTATGGCTATTAAGTTAAATTCTGGGTCTAAATATCTTCCAACTCCTTCAAAAGTTGATAATGCTCTAAAAACAAAAATCAACTCAATTGGTATTCTAAAGGGTTTACCATAGGCCAGTTCAGATATATCCCCAGAAAGCTTTTCTATGATTTGAGAATCAAATGGAGGAGTCAGAGCTTCATTTAACATTATTCTTATTAATCTTCTCACCGGACCAATTTCAACATCTTTTTCTATTAACCCGGCGATTTGAAGTTCTTTTACCAGTCCACTAACATCTCTCAGTGCTGCGGCTTTGATCATTGAATTGAGCCTTCCTCTAATACGCTCAGAGACAAAACCCATCATCCCAAAATCATAGTAAATAAGAGAACCACCCTTTGAAACAGCTAAATTGCCAGGATGAGGATCAGCATGAAAAAAACCGTAATTAACTAATTGTTTTAAATAACTTGTAGCTCCAATCTTTGCGATTAAAGAAGTATCAATATTATTATTTTTTAGAGACTTAATGTCATTTATCTTGATTCCTGGTAAATACTCCAAGCATAAAACTTTGCTGGTGCTTAAATCCCAAAAAACACTTGGGATTAAAATATCTGAGTCATCTATAAATTGTTGTTTAAATCGTGCAGCATATTGAGCTTCAATTCTAAAATCTAGCTCTCTAAGTAATACCCTCCTTGATTCCTTGGCAATACCTATCCAATCATTACCTCGACTTAGAGACTTTATTCTTTGCACGACTTTTGCAACTTGATTCATTACATCTAAGTCAAGCCTGAAAAACTTTTCTATATCTGGTCTTTGAACTTTTAAAATGACATTTTTATTGTTATTTAATCTGGCTTTATGAACTTGCGCGAGCGATGCTGATCCAATTGGAATTGCATCAATATTTGTAATCCTTGTATATGAATTTCCAAGTTGTTTTATTAATATTTCTTCAATTTTTTCAAATTTAAAAGGTGGAACTCTATCTTGTAGAGACGATAATTCATTTACCCATTCAGATGGAATAACATCAGCTCTAGCAGATAAAAGTTGGCCTAATTTTATAAATGCTGATCCTAGATTAACTAATTCTTTTGTAAGCCATTTTGCTCTTAATGTGGTTCTTTTTTCTCTTCTATTAACGGAATATCCTTTTAAATAGGTCCATTTTTTAGAATCAAACCATAAATAGAAAATTAAATTAAATAATATTAACCAAATTCTAAGGGCTCTACCAAATCTTTGTAGTTGACTAGCTAGAAATATCAATTTTTCCTCTCAATATCTTTATTAATATCGATAACCTTTGATCTGAGATTGTCTATTTGAATTTGAATTAAATCTTCCTTACTTACTTGTTCCTTAGAATTTTTTTCTTTTGAGGCATTAGTCTCTTTTTCTAGACGTTCAGATTCTTCAATAACCTCTTCTTTGAAGCTAGACCATTCATTTTGGAGCTTTTGAGGTAATTCTTCAGCAATTTCAGTGAATTCTTGGGCAGAATTGATCACTTTCTGAGTTATCCGAGCTGCTATTCGGTTTATAGCTGCTTTTAGCAGTATTTCTGAGTCGCTCAATGATTTAATTAATCAGACTTCACTTTAGAAGATCTGGGGTTTTTTGTGTCTTCAGATTGAAACTGAGTATATGCAGATTTGCTCTTAATCAATTAAATCTATTTAGAAGCTTGTTTGTTATCGTTCAACTTAGACTATTTTCATTAGAGTTGAGGAATACAAACACATGATTTGATTTGATTTGGGGTAAAAGTCTAATCTATTAACCCAAGTGATCTCAAAACATCTTTTTCTCTTCTTGAAAGAGAGCAAAACCTAACTAAGAGATTTTCCATTGGAAACCATTGAAACTGATGTTGTCATAGTTGGTGGTGGGCCTGCTGGTTGCAGTTGTGCGCTTTACACTTCCCGAGCAGACTTAAGAACAGTAATTCTTGATAAGAATCCCGATGTAGGTGCGCTAGCAATAACACATCAAATTGCCAATTATCCAGGAGTCTCTAGTGAAATGAGTGGAGAGGCCTTGTTGAAATTGATGAGAGATCAAGCTACTCAGTATGGGGCTGATTATCGTAGAGCTCAAGTTTTTGGAATTGATGCTAGTGGTGATTGGAAAACTATTTATACCCCTGAGGGTACTTTTAAAGCAAAGGCACTAGTCGTTGCTAGTGGCGCGATGGGAAGGCCAGCATCATTTAAAGGTGAGGCTGAATTCTTGGGCAGAGGAGTAAGTTATTGTGCGACTTGTGATGGGGCTTTTTATAGAGATCGTGAAGTCGCTGTTGTTGGTATTAATAAAGAGGCAATTGAAGAAGCAAATGTTCTTACAAAATTTGCTTCCAAAGTCCATTGGATAACATCCAATGATCCAAAATCAGATGATCATCATGCGCAAGATCTTCTATCCAAACCAAATGTGAATCATTGGAGTAAGACGAGGTTAATGCAGATTGAAGGTAATGATTCAGGTGTAACAGGTATTAAGGTTAAGAACCGTTCAATTGATACTAATCAAGATATATCACTTGAAGGTGTTTTTGTTTATATGAGCGGTTCAAAGCCTATTACCGACTTCCTGGGTGAACAGGTTGCTTTTAAGGAGGACGGTGGAGTTTTGGTGGATGACTTTATGTCGACAACAGTTGAAGGGGTTTGGGCGATTGGCGACATAAGAAATACTCCATTTAAACAAGCTGTTGTTGCAGCATCGGATGGATGTATTGCAGCTATGGCAATAGATAGATATTTAAATAGTCGGAAATCAATTCGTGTTGATTGGGTTCATGCTTAATTCGCGCAATTTTTTTGTATTTTTAAAGAGGAGTTGCCTCAGAAACATATGCCACACCGCCGTAGTAACTAAGAACAGTTTTTATATTTTCTCTTATCTTGTCAATTATCTCTTGCTCACAAAAAATAATTACGTGTGCATTTGATCCAAATCCAGTGAATTCCATGTCTTCTGTGACAATTCTTTCTGGACCTCTTCCCGTGGCATGTTTCATAACTGTATAGCCAGGGACTTCAGCCTTCTCTAAGGCTGAGAGAACATCATCTAGTTCTCTTTCACTAAAAATCAAGTCAAGCCTTTTCATGAAATTTATTTAACCAATTGATGGAATCATTGTATTTACTAGGCCCATATATACTGGTATTCCTATGATTATGTTAAAAGGAAAAGTTAATCCAAGAGTGGTCGAAATATAATAGCTAGGTCTTGCTTCAGGAACAGTCATTCTCATAGCTGTTGGTACAGCTAAGTATGAAGCACTAGCGCATAGAACTACAAATAACAGAGCATTGCCTGGATCCAAATTTAGAATTTTAGCTACTACTGATCCAAGCACTGCATTAACTATTGGCATAAATATTGAAAACATAATGAGAAAGACACCTGTCTTATTTAGACGAGCGAGGCGTTGAGCAGCAACAATTCCCATATCAAGAAGGAAAAAACATTCTGCGCCATAGAACAATTCAGCGGTGAATGGTTCCATTTTTTTTATGTCAGATGGATCAATTGCTGATGTTAAAAAACCTATTAAAAGGCTTCCGAGTAATAAATAGACAGAGCCGTTTAACATCGACTCATGAAGAATTGAGCCCCATTTCATTTTTCTTTTGATGGGCCTATCTTTGGGCGCTCCAAATTTGACTAAGAGAAGACCAATTATTATTGCTGGAGATTCCATTAGTGCTAAAGCTGCAACCATAAAACCATCAAAGGGTATATTTTGACTTTCAAGAAAGCTTTCAGCAGTTATAAATGTCACTGCGCTTATTGATCCATATGCTGCTGATATTGCTGCAGCATTAAAAACATCGAATTTAAATCTAAGTATTAAAAAGCAAATAAGTGGGATTAATAGCGACATTAATATTGCTGCTATTACAGTTGGAAGAACTGGATAACTAAAACCACTTTTTTGTAGCTCAATACCTCCTCTGAAGCCTATTGCAAGTAAAAGATATAAAGAAAATAATTTTGGTAGAGGAGCTGGTATTTCAAAATCAGACTTTAATGCGTATGCAATTGCACCCAAAAAGAAAAAAAGTATTGGTGGACTTAAAGCATTTTGGATGAAAAGGTTTTGTCCCATTTCTTAGTTCCTAAGAGAATAAAATATTGATTATTAACCATTGAGGCTGTCAATTGCAGCTGTGAGGGCTTCTTTTCTTGTACCAATTACATCAACTCCAAATTTAGCAAGTCTGTCTTTTACTCTTCCTGTTGCACCAGCAACATATGCTTTTCGTGAGTTGTTCAGCGCTTCCTGAACCATATCTTCTATTGCGAGAGTTGCAGTGACTCCTAGCCTGGGAACATCAGTGATATCAAGAATTAGAACTTTATAATTTCTTACAAGCATCATTCTTTCAGTAATTCCTTTTGCTGCTCCAAAACTAAGTGGACCTTTTAATCTGAATAGCATTACTTCTCCTGCGCAACGATCTAAAAGTGCTTTTTCATCTGAGGGGAGTTGTGCATTTGCTGCATTGTTGTTTGATGTTGAATCAAATGGGTTGTCAGCATCCATTCCCTCCAATTGCGTCTCTGTGATGGAGTCGATGGTGAGCATATTTGCTATAAATACTCCAACCAGAACAGCCCAGATCAAGTCCCAGAAAACTGTCATTAGAAGAACTCCATACATCACACTTGCTGTTTTCAGCGAAAGCCTATGAGCTCTTAATAAAAATCCCCAATCAATAATGTCTAAGCCAACTTTTATTAAAATTCCTGCAAGAAGAGCCGTAGGAATCTGAGCGGCTAATGGACCTGCACCAACAAGAACAAATAGCAACACAACTGAATGTACCATCCCTGAGATTGGGGTGGAACCTCCAGATTTGACATTAATAACTGTTCTCATGGTTGCACCAGCGCCAGGCAAACCTGTAAAAATCCCAGCTACTGCATTCCCAATACCTTGTCCAATTAGTTCTCGATCAGAATTGTGCCTAGTTTGAGAAATATTATCCGCTACAAGAGATGTAAGAAGGGAATCAATAGCGCCAAGCACAGCAAGGACTAGACCAGCTTTAAGAATTATTGGGAAGAAATTATCAAAACTTGGATCTGGGAGACTTAAAGAAAGACCACCCTCTGGTATTGCACCTATTCGGTCTAAAGAACTATCGCCAAACAGAAGAATTGATAAAGGGGTAACTATTAGTAATGCTAAAAGAGGAGAGGGTACCCATTGACTTATTTTGCGGGGGGTCAGAAAAACAATTGCAAGCGTCATTACTGCAACTGCTATTGCAGCACCATTTGGTTCAAAATTATTAACTAAAGTTGAAAGAGACTCTAATACTCCTCCTCGAGTTGATATTCCAAGTAAAGGTCCTATTTGAAGGGTAATTATGATTACTCCAATTCCAGACATGAAGCCTGAGACGACTGAGTATGGAACAAGTGTTATGTATTTACCAAGCCTAAGTAGGCCAAATAAAATCTGAAATAATCCTCCAATGACCACCGCAGCCATTACCAAAGGAAGAATTTCGCCAGCAGATAAATCTCTAGGTACTCCAACAGCTGCCAAGCTCGCAACTACTCCTGCAACTGTTACGCTCATCGGCCCGGTCGGACCACTTACTTGAGCAGGAGTTCCTCCAAACAAAGCGGCTAAAAAGCCAACTACTACTGCCCCGTAAAGGCCGTAAATAGCTCCTCCAGGGCCAAGTGCAGCATTACCAAACGCTAAAGCTAGTGGTAGAGCTACAACAGCAGCGGTCAAGCCGCCTAATACGTCACCTCTAATATTTTTTAGGTGAAAGCCATTAATTAACGCCAATCGACTCTCCTTACTTAATTTGACTTGAATAAGCCTATCTCTTCAAGGTTCCATTAAGTTCTGCAATCTCTACTTTTAAATACTTATATTGGATAAAAATCATTGAAAAGATTGATTTTTACTAAGAAGGCTGCGTGATTTCGATGGCATCAGATGGTTTTAAGGATTATTTCAAAATTCTTGGCATTAGTAGAAATGCTACCGATGAAGAAATCAAAAGTGCCTTCAGGAAACTTGCCAGAAAATTTCATCCTGATTTACATCCAAATGATGAGAAGGCCGAGTCGGAATTCAAAGAAATAAATGAAGCTTATGAGATTCTTTCAGATAAGGATAAAAAAAAGGCTTATAAACAATTTTTATATTATTGGTTAAAAAATAGAGATGGAAAGTCCAGAGATTTCTCTAGGCAAAATAATGATCAGCGCTTTAATGAAAATCTAAACTTTGACGATTTTTTAAGCGATATGCTTGCAAAATTTAGTGATGTTGGTAAAGAAATTTACTCAAATATATCTTCAGATAATAATGCTCAATCATTCAATCTTGATGCTGAATTTAATTTGCAAATTAGTTTTTTAGAGGCTTTGAATGGAACAAAAAAGAATCTTTTAGTTAATGATGAACGTATCGAGGTGAAAATCCCAAAAGGAATTGTAACAGGATCAAAAATACGTGTGAAAAATAAGGGTAATATACAGTCTGGGAAAGGGAAAAGAGGAGATTTATTGATTGAAGTAAGTATTAATTCCCATCCGATTTGGAAATTGAAAGGTTTAGATGTATATGCAGATTTACCTATTTCTTTAGATGAATTAGCTTTGGGAGCAAATATTTCGGTTGCCTCTCCTCAAGGAGATACATATTTATCAATACCTTCTGGAAGTTTACCAGAGCAAAAAATCAGACTAAAAGGTCAAGGATTACACAACTTAGATACCCAAGGAGATTTGTTTTTTACTCTAAAATTAAAGTTCCCTGAAAACTGGTCAGATGAAGAGTTGAAATTTCTTGAAAAGCTTAGATCTGTTCGAATATATAAACCTCGTTCAAGTTGGTTCGATCAGGCTAGGACTTAAAGGAAGTAAAATGTAGTTATCTCTATTGCTCAATATGGATCTTACTTATAGACCTCGTCGTCTTCGTAGAACAAATTCTTTAAGAGATATGGTTCGAGAGAATAGTGTCTCTGCATCTGACTTTATTTATCCTCTTTTTGTTCATGAAGGTTCAGATATTCAAGAAATATCAGCGATGCCAGGTTCATTTCGCTGGTCAATAGATGGATTGGTTGATGAAGTTAAGCGTGCTTGGAATCTAGGTATTAGATGTGTAGTTCTTTTCCCAAAGGTTCCAGACGAGCAAAAAACAGAAGATGGAGCTGAATGTTTTAATGAAAAAGGTTTAATACCAAGAGCTATTGCAAGATTGAAAATAGAGATACCTGAAATGTGTGTTATGACTGATGTCGCTTTAGACCCTTATTCTTGTGATGGTCATGATGGAATAGTTAGTAATCAAGGAATAATTTTGAATGATGAAACCGTTGATTTTTTGTGTAAACAAGCAGTTGTTCAAGCACAATCTGGAGCAGATTTAATTGGTCCTAGTGACATGATGGATGGAAGAGTAGGAGCCATAAGAGAAGCCTTAGATGATGAAGGTTTTGCACATGTAGGAATAATTAGTTATACAGCAAAATATTCATCTGCATATTATGGACCTTTTAGAGAGGCTTTGGATTCTGCTCCTAGATCATTATCAAATAAGCCTATCCCGACAAATAAAAACACCTATCAGATGGATCCAGCGAATGCTAGAGAAGCGATAACAGAAGCTCAACTTGACGAACAAGAGGGGTCCGACATCTTAATGGTTAAACCAGGTTTGGCTTACTTAGATATTATTTATCGTTTAAGAGAAGAATCAGACTTACCAATCGCTGCTTATAACGTAAGTGGTGAGTATTCAATGGTCAAAGCTGCTGCTCAAAGAGGTTGGATAGATGAAAAGGCAATTGTTTTGGAAACTTTATTGAGTTTTAAAAGAGCTGGAGCAAATTTGATCCTTACATATCACGCATGTGATGCCGCAGGATGGTTAAAAGACTAATAAAGTTGATTAATACAATTATTGAAATTTGAATTCCAATCAACACTAATGAGAAAAAAACAATCAGATTTAAATTTTAAAAGCGTACATCGTCTCGGCCATGTAGCTATAAGAGTTGAAGATGTTGATAGGGCTAAAGAATTTTATATAAGTTTAGGTATGAAGCTTATTTGGGATGATGTTGATTGGTGTTACTTGGAGGCAGGAGATAATAAAGATGGACTGGCCTTACTTGGTCCGGGCTATAAGGCTGCTGGCCCACATTTTGCATTTCATTTTACTAACAAGGATGAAATAGAGAGAATTCATGATTCTCTAAAAAATAAAGGTATAAAGGTTGGTACTTTGCATGATCATCGAGATGGTACTTCTTCTTTTTACTTGAAAGACACAGAGGGTAATTGGTTGGAAATGCTTTATCACCCATCAACAGGAATACCAACAAATCAATAGACTTTAGCTAGACGAATGGGATTTACAAAAAATCATTTTGACTATAAAAAGACACAAATAATATCAGAGTCTTTGGATTTACTTGAATGGCCAACTGTTTGTAGCCATTTATCTACATTTGCGCTTACCCAACAAGGTCGTAAAAAATGTGAAAACTTTGATTTGCCAGTAAATATAGCTTTAAGCCAAGAGCTATTGTGCCAAACATTAGAAATTGGATCATTAGATAGTTCTCTTGATGGAGGAATATCGTTTGAAGGTGTGCATGATTTGGAAAATATTCTTTTGAAATGCTCCAAAGGTGGAGTCTCTATGGGTGAGGATTTATTAAAAGTAGCTGATACTTTGAGGGCTGCTAGAAAATTACGAAAACTCATATTTGATCAATTGATACGTCCAAGACTTTCTGAATTGCTGAAAGACATTGCAACTTTGCCAGATTTGCAAAAACTCCTCGAATTTGGGATAGATGAAGGCGGTCGAATTGCAGATCGTGCTAGCCCAAAGCTTTCTGAATTACGACGCTACAGGAATTCAGTTCGTCTTCAAAGAAAAGATATTCTTCAAGATATTATTCGGAAATATAGTGGATTGCTTCAAGATAATATTATCTCAGAGAGGTATGGTCGACCTGTTCTAGCATTTAAGGCTGGGACTTCTGATCAGATTAAAGGAATGGTTCATGATAGTTCAGCTTCTGGTAATACGGTTTATGTCGAGCCACAAGTTGTCATATCAATAGGAAACCGTTTAGCAAAAATAGATTCTGAAATCTCAGATGAAGAGAGGAGACTTCTAGCTACTTGGAGTAAAGAGGTTGGTCTTAATGCAAATGTAATAACTCATTTAGGAGAGATACTTTTGCAGATAGAATTTTCATTAGCTAGAGCACGCTACTCTAAATGGCTTGATGGAGTACCAGCAAGTCTTGATGAAGAGGAAAACACACCATTCGAGATTAAAGATTTTCGTCACCCTTTATTAGTATGGAATGACTTCGATGAGAAAAAGAATAGAGTTGTACCTACTAGCTTTGATGTTGCTACTGATTTAAAAGTAGTAGCAATTACAGGACCTAATACTGGGGGCAAAACTGTAGCTTTAAAAAGTATTGGTTTAGCAGTTTTAATGGCAAAAGCCGGTTTGCTTTTGCCATGTACAGGCTCACCAAGATTACCGTGGTGTAAAAATATTTTAGCTGATATTGGTGATGAGCAATCTTTACAGCAAAATTTATCTACATTTAGTGGACATATCCTTCGTATAAGTCGAATACTCGACGCTATAGATGCATTCCCTGGTACGACTCTTGTCCTTTTAGATGAAGTTGGAGCAGGAACTGACCCAACTGAAGGCACAGCATTGGCTATGGCGCTTTTAAAGATAATGGCCGATAAAGCAAGATTAACTATTGCGACTACTCATTTTGGACAATTAAAAGCACTCAAGTATAACGATTCAAGATTTGAAAATGCTTCAGTTTCTTTCGATAGCGAAACTATACAACCAACTTTTCATTTGCAATGGGGTATTCCTGGGCGAAGTAATGCAATTGAAATTTCGAAGAGACTTGGTCTCGATGAGCAAGTAATTAAAAGTGCTCAAAAATTTATCAATCCTGAAAGTGTTGATAATGTTAATCAAGTTATTCAAGGCTTAGAAAAACAACGAGAGCGGCAACAATCAGCAGCTGAAGATGCTGCTGTCCTATTGGCTAAAACCGAATTACTACATGAAGAATTACTTAATAGTTGGCAGAAGCAACGTCAACAGTCTGAAGATTTTAATGAACAAGGAAGATTCAAATTGGAGTCATCAATTCGTGAAGGTCAAAAAGAAGTTAGATATTTAATTAAACGCTTGCGCGATCAAAACGCTAGTGGTGAGACAGCAAGAATTGCTGGTCAACGATTTCGGCAAATGGAAAAGGGATATCGAAACGATAAGCGAATTCAGCACCTACAGAGTTGGTCCCCAAAGATTGGGGATAAAGTTAGATTGTCTTCTATTGGAAAAGCAGGTGAAATAATTTCTTTTTCAGATGATGGAATGCAATTAACGGTGCTATGCGGTGTATTTCGAAGCAAAGTCAGTTTAACTGAAGTAGAAAGTCTTGATGGTCAAAAGGTGGAAATAAATCAACTTGTGCAAGTAAAAACTTCACAAGTAAGAAAGAACTTATCCTTAGTACGTACAAAAAAAAATACTCTAGATGTAAGAGGGTTACGAGTTCACGAAGCGGAGGGAGTAATTGAAGAAAAGTTAAGAAATTGTTCTGGAGCTTTATGGGTTATTCATGGAATTGGTTCTGGAAAATTGAAAAAAGGTTTAAGGAAATGGTTGGATTCACTTTCCTATATTGAAAAAGTAGCCGATGCTGAACCTCATGATGGTGGCCCTGGATGTAGTGTTATATGGTTGGTTGATTAAGTTTTAGATAAAAGTTTTAACTAGCATTTTTAAATTCTTTAATTAAGCAATGATGGGTTTAAGAATTATTATTTAGTTTATTGAGCATAGATAATTTAAATGCAATTTATTGATCAGGCCATTATTGATGTCAAAGCAGGTTCAGGTGGTGATGGTATCTCTGCTTTTAGAAGAGAGAAGTATGTCCCTGCAGGTGGTCCTGCGGGAGGAGATGGAGGACAAGGAGGAAATGTTGTTTTAGAGGCTGATGATAATTTGCAAACTCTTTTGGATTTCAAATTTCAGAAATTAATTTCCGCTGAGAATGGTCAAAGAGGTGGTCCCAATAAATGCACTGGAGCATCAGGGAAAGATACTGTACTTAAAGTTCCATGCGGAACAGAGGTAAGACATCTCACTACAAATATCATTCTTGGAGATTTAACTCACAAAGGCCAGCAACTTATTGTCGCTTTTGGTGGAAAAGGAGGTTTCGGTAACGCTCGCTATTTATCCAATAGCAATAGAGCTCCAGAAAAATTTACTGAAGGGAAAGATGGAGAAGAATGGTCATTGCAATTGGAATTAAAGCTTCTAGCAGAAGTCGGAATTATTGGTTTGCCAAATGCAGGTAAAAGTACGTTGATGTCTGTGCTCTCCTCTGCAAGACCCAAGATTGCCGATTATCCATTTACAACTTTAATTCCTAATCTCGGAGTAGTAAGAAGGCCATCAGGAGATGGAACAGTTTTTGCAGATATTCCTGGTTTAATTTCAGGAGCGTCAAAGGGTATTGGCTTAGGGCATGATTTTCTTCGACATATTGAAAGAACTAAGGTTTTACTTCATTTAATCGATTCAGCATCAAATGATCCGATAAAAGATTTCAAAACTATTAATGATGAATTAATCTCCTATGGCCATGGTTTAATTTCTAAGCCTAGAATTATTGTTCTTAATAAAAAAGAACTATTAAATGGAAATGAAATTAAAAAGCTTTTAAATAAAATCGAAAAATTAAATGGAAACAAGGTACATATAATTTCCGCAGTAACGAAATTAGGGCTGGATAGTTTGTTGAGTTCTATTTGGAACGAACTGGGATATTGATTAATTGTCATGAGCAAATCATACTCACTTGTCTAACAGTTAATTCTTGGTCATAACTAAATAGAGTCTTTAAAATTATGGATTTTTACAGTTGTTTTGATGGACAAGGAGCAATTATTGCTCGTTGTCAGACTGATCAAGAAATTAACGTTCTAAAGAAAATGGGCAGACCAATTGTTGAGGTACGTCAAATGAAAAACGAGGAGGCAGTCGTATGTTCTTTAACCGGAAGCCCTTCAGATTTTAATATGGATTACTAGTTAATTTTAGAAAAAAAAGGGGGTGCAAATTGCTCCCCCTTTTTTTTATTTATTTTCAGAAAAATTAATCGTCGTATACCAGGCACTCTGGCTCATCAGGATTAGCATCGCAAAAGAGTTCAAGCGCGTTTGGATCATGCTTGTCTTCGGGATGATGCTCTTTATATTCCTCAAGAGAATGAAGCTCATCTGTTAAGTGCCTAACTTTTGGATCATTGCCTGAAGCCTTAGCTGTTTGGATCTCTGATTGATCCTTTTGAATATGCTCGTCGATGGATTTCATAGCGTCTTAATGCAGCAAAATCTTTTTCTAATACAAGATAATTATGACGGGGAAATATTGCACGTGCTTTGTGAATTTGGTTGGATTTCCTCACCATTCGCTGACATGTAACCGTGAACATTTTTTCCTCTTCTGGAAATTGTTCATAGATGAAATCCTCTCTGACTAACTTATTTCAATGTCTGAAGTATTTAGTTTCCTTTGGTTCTCTAAAAATTCAAACACACTTTTATCACCTATGTCAGCTTCTGCTGGCAGGTCAAATTTTCTTATTCCCAAGATCAATAAAAGTAAGGATGACAAGACTAATAAAGAAAATGTAAATTTTTCATTGCTAAGTTCAGTCAAATGTCCAATAAAAGCTATTGGTATCAATATTGTGATTCCTATTGCCTCTATTCTTCTAAAACAAAAAAACTCTTTGAAACCTACTCCTGTTAAGGATACAAAAAGTGGTCCAATGAGAAATAACCACTTTGGATTTTCTTTAAGTCCATATATAAAGTTTTCTAATCCAAAGTGAAATACATTAATTCCTAGGCCAATGCAACCAATTGCCCAGAACAATATAAGTGCTTGATGTAAAGGTCTTAAATATATGTGTATCCACTTAAGTCCTAATCCTAGACTGATTGCCAATCCAGCAAAATAAATCCATACTTGATTATATCCATTGGTAAACCATTGGATTAGACCTAAAGAAAAAAATAAGCCACAAGAAAGAATAGAAAAGCGATAGAAGAGTACTTCTTTCTTGTCTTTGGAAGTCACTATGAAATCACCATAGACTCCTTTAATAGGATTAGAGGATTTAAAATAAGAATTTTCTTCTTTCATAGCTGATGATTAATTGTTGACAATTGCTTTCATATTTTCTCCTTTAGGAATAATACTACTTGGATTTAAAGGGAATAAAGATCCAAAATAATCTTTTCTCCAGGTATCAACATCACATGTCTTTTTAATATTGTACATATTAAAAATTTTTTTTCTCCACTTAATTATGTAAGGGAATGATTGAATTGGTTTATTACTGCATTTGAATAGTGGGGAATAAATTGCTTCCCATCTTATGAGGGTAGGGAAAAGTCTTATGTCAGCAATTGAGAGATTTTTTCCGCAGAGCAAAGGCCCATTTGATTGAAGATGTTCTTCTATTGTATTTAGAGCTGAAAATAAATTTTCAGAAGCTTTTTCATAAGCTTTTTGATTTCTAGCAAATCCACATTTATAAACTCCATTATTAATGTTTTCTTGAATTAGATTCTGCCAGTTATTTATTTGATTTTGATATTTGTTTGGATTAAGGTCTATTTCTTGATCGTATATAGGCCAGTTATTTAATATTTCTACAAGCTCAGCACTTTCATTATTTATAAGTTTTAATTTTGATTTTGGTTCATTACCTGGATCAAAAAGCATTGGTACTGTTGCTCTTCTTGATTGATAATTCCCGCATTTCCTATAAAGCTCTTGAAGGGTTTTACATCCATTGATTGGCGGATCTAATATCCATCTTCCTCCCGCATTGTCTACTTGAGCAATGTGAAGATTGATTGATTTCTTTAATCCTTTTACTTCGTAAATCATCCATGCCCTATGTGCCCAAGGGCAGCTTTTGCCAATAATCAATCCTGGCATTTGATTAGAAGCTCTTCTTTTTAAATCTTCCTTGGTTGGTATTTTAATTTGTTTTTGAAGATTTATTGGCCTCTTGTAATTACCACTAGAGTCCGATGGCGCTAGACCGTTCATCAAAATTTTCCACTCAAAAATCCATATTTGTCTCGCTGCTTTTACAAATATTGGTGGTATGGCCATGAATTTCTTTTAAGATTATTTTTATCTATGGGTTAATGATTAATGATGCAGCTACAGGTACTTCTAGTGGCTGGTACGCATGGTAATGAAATAAATGGTATTTGGCTTTTTGATGAATGGAATAAATCATCATTTTTAATAAATACTCACGGGGTTAAAACTTTTAAGGTGATCGGAAATCCTGAGGCGAAAAAGGCTGGAAAAAGATACATTGACCATGATTTAAATAGGAGTTTCCAGAAAGACTCATTTTTATCTGTGAATTCTTCAAGTTTTGAGGGAAAGAGAGCAAGTGAACTGGTGGATCTTTACGGAGAGACAGGAGAAAATCCTTGTCAAATAGCATTAGATTTTCATACAACTACAGCCTCCATGGGGAGTTGCTTGGTTGTTTATGGGAGAAGAGATGCAGATTTAGCTTTGGCTTCTTTAATTCAAAATAAATTAGGTTTGCCTATATATCTTCACGAATCAGATCAAAAACAAACAGGTTTTTTAGTTGAATCATGGCCTTGTGGACTTGTTGTAGAAATTGGACCCATTGGTCAGGGCCTCTTGAATTCGAGAATTATTTCGCAAACGAAATTAATTCTTGAGACTTTGATGGAACAAATTCATCAAGTTAATAACTTAAATCTCTTTTTCCCTGATAATTTGATAATTCATAGGCATATTAAAAGTATCGATTTCCCGAGAGATGAAGAAGGAAATATTGATGGATATGTGCATTCTTCGAGGCAGTCAATGAATTGGCAGGAATTAAAGAAAAACGATGAGTTGTTTTCCAAGTTGAATGGTGAAATAATTAGGTTTGAAGAGGATCAACCTTATATTCCAGTATTCATAAATGAAGCTGCTTATGTGGAAAAAAATATTGCTATGAGCTTTACCAAAAAAGAATTATGGAACTTAAAAAAAGAATGGAAACAATCTCTGATTGATTTAATACATCAAAAGTAAGTCCTCTCGCTCCAATAAACAATTGCTCCTTGAGCTTCTAATTCAAATTTTCTATGACGAGCATCACTCAGAGGAACTCTCTCTTCAAGTCTATGCCCATTAATCAGCCATTTGATTAAAACCAATTTACGACCTCAAAGGCTAAATCTAAAGAAAATCTTAAGACCCTCTGAGTACTCTTTTGGTGCAACTTACCGATTCTCTTCATAAATTGTCCTACATATTGGCCACAGAAAGCATCATTCTCCTCTAATATCACGGCTGGCAGTCTAATTAGCTGCTCTTAATTACTCGTCCCTCTTGGGACATACACATTCGTCCTCATGACCACCATTCAGCAGCAGCGTTCTTCGTTGCTCAAAGGTTGGCCACAATTTTGCGAGTGGGTTACTTCCACCAACAACCGTATCTATGTCGGTTGGTTCGGTGTATTGATGATCCCTTGCCTTCTTGCGGCAACAACTTGTTTCATCGTTGCATTTATCGCTGCTCCTCCAGTTGATATCGACGGTATCCGTGAGCCAGTAGCTGGTTCATTCATGTATGGAAACAACATCATTTCTGGTGCTGTTGTTCCTTCAAGTAACGCTATCGGCCTTCACTTCTACCCAATCTGGGAAGCAGCAACTCTTGATGAGTGGCTATATAACGGCGGCCCTTACCAGCTTGTAATCTTCCACTTCCTTATTGGTATCTCAGCATACATGGGACGTCAGTGGGAGCTTTCATACCGTTTAGGTATGCGCCCATGGATCTGTGTTGCTTACTCAGCTCCTGTATCAGCAGCTTTCGCTGTATTCCTTGTTTACCCATTCGGTCAGGGTTCATTCTCTGATGGTATGCCTCTAGGAATCTCTGGAACATTCAACTTCATGTTCGTTTTCCA
>QCHZ01000017.1 GCA_003216955.1 Prochlorococcus sp. AG-402-I21
GATCAATGACTAAGACAGTATGATCGCCAGCTAAAGATTTAAGAAGATCAGCAGTTAAATCTGTTTCTTCATCAGTCAAACCAGCTACAGGTTCATCAACAAGTAAAAGATCAGGGTCTTGTCCAACTAGCATCGCTATCTCAAGCCATTGTTTTTGACCATGAGAAAGTGCTCCAGCCCTGATATTGGCTTTTGATTGAAGGTTGACAATACTCATCAAATGTTGAATTTGATCTAAATGACTAACCTTTAAACTATTAATTAATAATGAAAAAGGAGTTTTAGGTCTGCTAACTGATAGAGCTAAATTTTCTTGTACAGATAAATTCTCAAATATCCTAGGACTTTGAAATTTCCTTCCAATCCCTTTACGGGCAATACGAAACTCTTTTTGACCGAGCAACGATTTTTCTTTAAAAATCACATCCCCCTTTGTCGGTGCTACTTTCCCAGTAATTACATCTAAAAATGTAGTTTTACCTGCACCATTAGGACCAATAACTGCTCTAAGATCACCTTGATTCAAAACCAGGTCAAGATCTCTGAGGGCAAGAAATCCTTCAAAACTAACTGAAATTTGTTTTAGCTCTAGCAATGGAGAATTCATGATTTCACCTCACCTTGTTCATTAACTTCAAGACTTGGATATGTCTCTAGTTTTTTATTAATCCCTATTAAAAAAAGTAATTTCTTTGGACCGCCTTTTCTGATCCATCCTAGTACACCTTCTGGAAGAGCTGTTACTACAAGAATAAATAATCCACCTTGAATAAACATCCAGCTTGCTGGTAATGCTTCACTCACCAAACTTTTTGCATAATTAATTAAAACAGCTCCAAGGATTGCTCCTAATAATGTTCCTCTACCACCCACTGCAACCCAAATAACCATTTCGATAGAGAAAGGGACAGTCATAAATTGAGGAGACACTATTCCTGATTGAACTGTATACAAAGCCCCTGAAACACCAGCTAATCCTCCTGCTATTGAAAAAATTATTGTTTTAAAAATTACTGGATTATATCCAGTAAAACGAACTCGAGCTTCATCGTCTCTAATTCCAATAAGGATATTTCCAAATCTATCTCGAACAATCCACCGAGCAAAAAACCATGCAAGTATTACTAAAACAGCTGATATCCAAAAAAACCATCTTTGCATTATTTCTGAACCAACCATTTGACCAAAAAGTTGAGTCACATCTGTTTTTAGACCATTTGTTCCATTAATCAATTTCTGTTGCCCATTAAAAAAATTGAAGAAAACTAAAAGAGCTGCTTGTGTAAGAATTGAAAAATAAACACCTTTAATTCTATTTCTAAAAACTAAATACCCAAGAAGACCAGCAATTATGGCCGGTAACAACCAAATAGAAATAAGAGTAAAAATTGAACTTTTAAATGGTTCCCAGAAGAATGGAAGTTTTTCGACTCCATATAAACCAAAAAATTCGGGAATACCATTTGGGAAATCTCCTGCACTATTCAGTTGGAGGAACATCGCAGCACAATATCCACCAAGAGCAAAGAAAATTCCTTGACCTAAACTCAACATCCCTGTGAATCCCCAAATCAAATCAACCCCAAGAGCAACTATCGCAAGAGATAGATATCTTCCTAAAAGATTTAATCTAAAAACAGGAAGTACTGAGGGTGCAGCAATAATTAAGGCAATGATTAACACCCAAATAGTTAAGTTAATCCAACTTTTTTTTGTAGAAAAAATACTCATAAATCAAGACTCCACCATTCTTCCTTTTTGAGGGAACATCCCAGTTGGTCTAAATTGAAGGAATATGACTATTAGTGCAAATATCATTACTCTAGCCATGCTTGTTGTCGCAAAAAAATCGATTGTTGAATAAAGAGGGGATGGCATCTCTGGCCAAATGGTAAGTAGTCTTCCTGCTCCTATCAAATCAGTCATGATTCCAATCGAGAAAGAAGCAAGAATTGTTCCTAATAAATTTCCCACGCCACCAAGAACGACAACCATAAAACATCCTACGATGTAATTTCCACCAACATTTGGCCCCACTGAGCCAAGAAGTGAAACCGCAACTCCGGCGACACCAGCCAAACCTGATCCAATTCCAAAAGTAATAATATCTACTGTTTCTGTTGATATACCTAAACAATCACTCATAGGTCTATTTTGAGTTACTGCTCTAATTCTTATTCCCCAAGCTGTTTTATCAAGAAAGAAAATTACTACTAAAACAGATATTACGGTAATAAGGATTATTAAAAGACGAGTTTTAGGAAAAGTAATTCCAACAAAATCAATTCCACCTCTCATCCAAGAAGGAGCAGTAACATCCACATTCCTTGCACTAGCACGACTAAGTTTGCTTATTAGAGAAGATAAAATACCTCCTGTTGCGACACCTAGTAATGCAGAGAAGCCCCAAGTACATGCCTTGATTAATTTACCTTTTGCACCATGAAGTAAGTCATCAGAAATAAATAATGGTGAAAACAATCCAAAGAAAAGTGCTATTACCAAACCACTTGCATAGGCCAGCGGAACGCTTCTAACAAATTGTTGAAGGATTAGGCTAACTCCCCATGTAGCTAGAAGTGTTTCAAGAGGACTTCCATAGAGACGTCTAATAACCGTTCGTTCCAAAAGAATCCCAACTGTTCCGCTAACTAAAAAAGCAATGCCAATTGCAACTATGACATACGAATCATAAAAAGGTTTTAAAAAAGAAACTTGTTTGAAAATTAATTGGGTTATGTATGTTGAATAAGCACCAAGCATCATCAATTCACCATGAGCAAGATTGATGACACCCATTAAACCGAAGACAATTGCTAGTCCCAGTGCTGCGACAAGCAAAACTGAGCCAATAGCAACGCCATTAAAGAGGCTTTCAAGTAAAAGTTGCACTAGCTTGGTTGTTTTTTTAAAGAAATAAGGAGCCCGAAGGCTCCTTATTAGAATCTATTTATAAGTCAAAATTGAATCACATCCTATATTTTTCACCTTTCTTAGGATCAGTCCAATCACAAGCGTAACCTTTTGAACTTGGATGTTTTTGGTTCCATGCTTGTGGCTCAACTACTCCGGTTTCTTCAAGGATCGTAAATCCACCCTCTGCGTTGATTTCACCGATTCTCACTGTTTGAGAAAGGTGATGATTTGCCATAACTTCTACTGGCCCTTGAGGAGCATCGAATGTCTGCCCAACTAATGCTTCTCTAACAGCATTGTCATCAAATGTTCCAGCATCTTCAACTGCCTGCTTCCAAAGATAAACCATGTTATAAGCAGATTCTTGAGGATCAGCCACAACACGATCACTACCCCATCTCTTTTTAAAACTCTTAGCAAATTTCTTAGAAGCTGGCGTATCAATAGACATCATGTAGTTCCAAGCGCCATAGTGGCCCTCAAGGAACTCAGGTCCAATCGTACTAATCTCTTCTTCCGCAATGGAATAGTTCATTACGTAATATCCATTGGAAGGAGTGATTCCTGCGTCCTGGATTTGTTTGAAGAAAGCAACGTTTTGATCACCGTTCAAAGTGTTAACGATGATTCCACCATCAGGAAGAGCAACTTTAATCTTGGAAATAATAGGAGCTACCTCTGTATTACCCAAAGGTAGATAGTCTTCTCCAACAACTTTACCGCCAAGTTGTTTAACTTGAGCTTTAGTAATTGTGTTAGAAGTTCTTGGGAAAACATAATCAGAACCCACTAAGAAGAAATCTCCTCCTGCCGCTGGTGAGCGCTTGTACATGAAATCTGTAGCAGGCTCAGATTGCTGATTAGGAGTCGCTCCTGTATAGAAGATGTTATTTGAGCACTCTTGTGCTTCATATTGAATAGGGTAATAAAGGAAGGCATCTTTAGATTCATAAACTGGAAGCATTGCCTTACGACTTGCAGAAGTCCAACCACCAAAGACAACTGGTACACCATCTTGGTCGATTAACTTCTTGGATTTCTCAGCGAAGGTAGGCCAATCTGAGGCACCATCTTCAACGATGTACTCAATTTTATAGCTTTTACCGTCGACTGTTACACCACCAGCTGCATTAATTTCCTCAATAGCCATTTTCTCTGTATCAACAAGAGTTGATTCGGAGATTGCCATTGTCCCTGATAGGGAGTGGAGAATTCCAACAGTTACGGTGTCATCGAAGTTGCCTGAGGAATCTGATCCACCACAAGCAGTAACCGTTACGGCCAATGAGGCAGTAGCTAAACCTGCAAAAATACGCTTTGAAAGCTTCATGAATTACTAACTAAATTAGTTGTTTGCCCACCTTGGGGGTCTACGAAAAGTATCCAACTGAACACCCCTCTTTTTGTAGCTAATGAGACTATTTCAGCTATTTCAGTAAATGAAGATAAGTTTTCGTATCAACTAATACACTTCACTGGGCAGAAGGTATCTGATTACACAAAAACTCTTCAATTGTTTTTATCCCCTCCCCTGATTTCGTATTAGTAAAGCACCAGGGAAGATTATTCCTCATTAATAAAGTATCTCTCTCCATTATTTTCAAGCTTGCACCAACCATTTCAGCTAGATCAATTTTATTGATCACTAATAAGTCTGAACGTGTTATTCCTGGGCCTCCTTTCCTGGGGATCTTATCTCCAGCTGCAACATCAATTATGTATATACATATATCTACTAGCTCAGGGCTAAAACTTGCGGCAAGATTATCTCCACCACTTTCAACAAATACTAAGTCTAAAGCTGTAAATTTATGTTCTAACTCTTCAACAGCAATTCGATTAATAGAACAATCTTCTCTTATAGCTGTATGCGGGCATCCTCCAGTTTCAACTCCTTTGATACGTTCAGGTGCTAAAGCCTTTGAATTAGTTAAAAACTTTGCATCTTCTTGAGTGTAGATATCATTCGTTACTACTGCGATCTGAAAGCGATCTTTCAGATTTTCACATAGTCTCTGAATAATAGCCGTTTTGCCAGATCCTACTGGACCAGCGATGCCAACTCTCAATTTACTTTCCATTAGGTTCTAAATAATCTTGAATAAAGTTCTACATGCGATTGTTGAGCCATAATCGCGCCAACATCGCTAATCCAAATTTCTTTCGGATTCTGTTGCAACAAGAAACTTGCTTGAGACTTAATAAGCAATAGTGATTTTTTTTGAAGCTGTTGAGCTTTTGTAGGCCCTAATGATAATAGTCTTAACGCTGCACTCAACTGGTTAGCAACCCAACTATATAAAAAACCTTCCACCAAATCAATTTGAGGTATATCCCAGCTAACTCCAGCCCAAGCCCACGCTATCGGCCATATAAATTTCTTTTCATTATCAGGAAGAGGATGATCAAGATCAATGAGAAGCTGTAATAGAGATTCACCCATTTGTATTTGTTGAGATCTAACATCTGGAGAATCTCTTAATGAAGTAAGCCAAGAATTCCACTCATTAATAATTAGCTTATATTTAACATCTTTATAATCCCTCCAATTAACTAAATCTCTCATTATGTGGGCAATTGAGCTTGCCTCAATTGTTATCTGGCCTCTAGATAGTTCACTTTCAATCCAATTGAAAAGTGTTTTCTCGTCATATACTTTTTTATTTTGAACCAGCCACTCCAATCCTTCTGAGTAACTAAAAGCACCAACTGGTAGTGATGGACTGATTAATTGTAAAAGCTCAAGTTTCATGAACGAAGTTAATCAAGCCTGCTACTCATAAGCACCAATCTCTGGAAAAAAAGGTCTTTTGAAACTTTGTATTGAAAATCCATGTCTTTCTAACATCTTTTGCATAACTACATCATTTAGTAAATATAACTCTTTATCGTGCAACTCAATTTCAACATGTCTATTCCCTAAATGATAAGCAGCTTTTAACAGTTTCAATCTATTTTCTGAGCTAATTCTTATTACATCTTCGTAAGCCGCCTCTATCTTAACAAACACTCTTGAATTCTCACTTTTAAGTACCTCTCCAGGCATCAATCTTCCTCCTCCTCTAGGCAAATTTAAAATGACATCAATTCCATCTAATGTTGATCTCTTGCCCCGAAGCTGAGTCCTCTCTTTTGCTGACAAGGGCAGAAGAAGACAATGTTCTATCACTTGGGCACTAATTCTCTTGGTGAGATAGATTAATTCGTGAGACAAGCTTCAAATTTTTTGTCGATCTAAATTTTAAAGGTCATATCTACCTGATAAGACATTTATTATTTTCTCAATACTAAATGAGCAAAATCAATACATCCATACAATGACATCTCAATGGCATGGAACTTGTGACCTAAGGCTTTTCAAAAAGTCAAGTGCTAAGGAAATCGATAGTCTCAAAACAATTCATCAAGCAAAATGCACTGCTCCATTAAAATTAATGAGAGTATTCAATGATAAAAAAGATGGAAGATGTGAAATACCAATTCTCCACAGTGCTGGAGGCATTGTTGGCGGTGACCAACTAACAATAAATGTCAACGCTGAAGAAGATAGCAGTGCCATATGTTCTTCTGTAGCAGCTCAAAAAGTTTATGGAAGTAGAGGTAGATCAAAATTAAATCCGCAAGGAAGATGGGCCAATCAAAAATGTTTTTTTCAGATTAAAAAAAATGCTGACTTTGAGTGGATCCCTCAAGAATTAATTATTTATCAGGGAGGTCTTTTTGAACAAAACATGACTGTTCATCTTGATACCTCATCAAGCTTTTTATGTGTTGATTTGGTTCGCCTAGGACGAACTTCGGCAGGAGAAAAACTTGGAAGTGGGGTATGGAGATCATCTTTGGAAATCTTTAGGGAAAATCCTCAAAGTAAACATTATGAATTTAGTGATCGCTTAGAGCTATCTGGAGAAGCTCTAAAATCAATTCATGGTTTAGAGCGCCAACCAGTATTTGGATCTTTAACATGGATAACACCTAAAGGAATCAACCAAAAAGATTTAACTGATTTACTAGTAAAATGCCGACAACAAAGAGATGGGCTTGAAGGGTTTATGACTTGTAGTCTTCTTGAAAATGGAATATCAGCTAGGTACACCGGCTCATCAACTCAATCAGCTCGATTTTGGTTTTATAGAATATGGAACCTTACTAGAGTCTTTAGGAACTTAAGCATGCCTGAGTACATGAGGATTTGGCCAATGCAAGAGGATCCATCAACAAATACAAAATGTCCATCATGAACTTTTAAGCATTTCTTTGCTAGTAAAATGAATATGTAATTATTAAAAAATGTACTTAAGTCCTCAAGAAAAAGACAAATTACTTGTAGTGACCGCTGCTCTTTTGGCAGAGCGAAGATTAAATAGAGGTTTGAAATTAAATCATCCAGAAGCCGTTGCTTGGCTTAGCTTTCAAGTACTTGAAGGTGCTAGAGATGGAAAGAGTGTCTCTACCTTAATGAATGAAGGATCTACATGGTTAACAAGAGAACAAGTCATGGAAGGTGTGCCCGAACTCATTCATGAAGTTCAAATAGAAGCTGTTTTTCCAGATGGAACAAAGCTGGTAACACTTCACAATCCAATTAGCTAACTACAATTATGTCTTATTTAATTCCTGGAGAACTTATTCCAGAAGATGGTTTTATTGAAATCAACAAAGGGAGAGAAATAACAACTCTAAAAGTCGCTAACACTTCTGATCGACCAATACAAATTGGCTCTCATTATCATTTTTTTGAGTCTAATAAAGGTCTAGAATTTGATCGTCAAAAATCTCTCGGTAAAAGATTAGACATCCCAGCTGGTACTGCTATCAGATTTGAACCAGGTGACCAAAGGGAGGTTAACCTTGTTCCTTACGCAGGAGCTCGTAAAATTTTTGGGTTCAACGGGCTGATAAACAATTCACTTCAACAATAAAATGTCTTTCAAAATTTCTCGCCAAGCCTATGCAGAGACTTATGGTCCAACAAAAGGGGATCGCATTAGACTTGCAGATACAGACTTAATACTCGAAGTTGAACACGATCATACTCACTATGGAGACGAAGTTAAATTTGGTGGAGGTAAAGTCATTCGTGATGGGATGGGACAATCTCAACAAAGTAGAGACAATGGAGTAGTAGATACAGTTATCACAAATGCACTAATTTTGGATTGGTGGGGAATTGTTAAAGCTGATATTGGCATTAAAGACGGGAAAATCTCAGGTATCGGAAAAGCTGGCAATCCAGATACTCAAGAAGGTGTCAATATTATTGTAGGAGCGAGTACAGAAGTAATCGCAGGAGAAGGCAACATCATTACTGCAGGGGCCATCGATAGTCATATTCATTTTATCTGTCCACAACAAATAGAAACTGCTTTAGCTAGCGGGATTACAACAATGCTCGGAGGAGGTACAGGTCCAGCGACAGGTACTAATGCAACAACATGCACGCCAGGAGCATTTCACATCTCCAGAATGCTGCAATCAGCAGAGGGGTTTCCTGTTAATTTGGGATTCTTTGGGAAAGGCAATGCGACTAATAAAGCAGCACTTGAAGAACAAGTAAGAGCAGGTGCTTGTGGATTAAAACTTCATGAAGACTGGGGAACGACTCCAGCTTGTATTGATTCTTGTCTAAGTGTTGCAGATCAATTAGACGTACAAGTTTGTATTCATACAGATACCCTGAACGAAGCTGGTTTTGTTGAAGATACAATTCGTGCAATAAAAGGAAGAACAATTCACACCTTCCATACAGAAGGAGCTGGAGGTGGTCACGCGCCCGATATTATAAAAATTTGTGGAGAGTCCAATGTGATTCCCAGTAGTACAAATCCTACTAGGCCTTTCACTCTAAATACGCTTGAAGAGCATTTAGACATGTTGATGGTTTGTCATCACTTGGATCCCAAAATTCCTGAAGATGTTGCATTTGCTGAATCAAGAATACGTCGTGAAACTATTGCTGCTGAAGACATACTCCACGATTTAGGAGCCTTTTCTATTATTGCTAGTGACTCCCAGGCTATGGGCAGAGTTGGGGAAGTTATTAGTCGGACTTTTCAAACTGCTCATAAAATGAAAGTTCAAAGAGGAGCCTTACCAGAAGACAATGAAAGGAATGACAATCATCGTCTAAAAAGATACATCTCAAAGGTAACTATTAACCCAGCGATAGCTCATGGAATAAGTTCTCATGTTGGCTCGATTGAAGTTGGGAAACTAGCAGACTTAGTACTATGGAAGCCAGGATTTTTTGGAATCAAACCTGACCTAGTAGTCAAAGGAGGCTCAATCGCATGGGCTCAAATGGGAGATGCAAATGCCTCAATTCCCACTCCACAACCTGTACACGGTCGTCCAATGTTTTCCTCATTTGGAAAGGCGATGAACCCTACTTGCCTTACGTTTTTAAGTGAAACCGCAATAGATGCTGGTGTGCCACAACAACTCAAATTGGAACGTTCTTATGCTGCAGTGAAAAACACAAGAAAAATAGCTAAACAATCAATGAAGCTCAATGATTCTATGCCAAAAATTGAAGTTGACCCTCAAACATATGAAGTTTTTGCAAATGGAGACCTTTTAACTTGTGAACCAGCTGAATCACTACCTCTTACACAAAGATATCTACTACTTTGAACTATTTAAGCATTTTAAAAACTAAGCTGCAACTGGATTTTCAGCATGAGAGGAAGACACTCTAAGACGTTGTTCTAAATTCGGCCCATAAGACTCAATCCCCCATATTTCCAACTGAGAACCTTCTGGTGCCATAGATGAAAAAACTTCTTGGGGGAAAATAGCTCTTTCTAAAAAAAATCTATCTGGCCCAATGCATTTCAATATAACCATGCTTGAGGTGATGTTTCTGTAAGAGAAATCGACCATGACTTCCAATTATTTGTTGAAATTAAAACAAATAAATGAAATTTTATTTGTAATTTTTTATACAAAAGTAAGGGGCAGAAATGTAAAAATTTCCTTAATATGTCCAAATCAAGCATCACCTTCATAGCTAATTAGTTATAAAAAAAATAAAAAATTAATGATCTCTTCAACAACAAGAATAAGGATAGAAAAAATACTTAATCGATTAAAAACTAACCAATCAGTTACACTAAAAGAAAGAATTTTCCTTAATAAATTATCCAATGTTTCTCCAGTAATATCTGAATGGGTTTCATCTGCTTTAGGGGCAGAGGCAAGTTCTATTGATAATGAATGTTATTAAAATGATGAGAACCCAATTTTCAATTAAATAATTAGAAGCAGTCAAATAAATACTTCATCCGAAAATATTTACTATGAAATATAAGTTAGATGACTAACAACTAGCGACGAGGTTTAATGAAAGTACAATTTAATTAAGATAGTAGTTTCCAAGTTCAATATGGTATACGGAGATACAAATTAATTCCTAGGAATGTGTCAACCATTACACCCAGATTATTCACTCATGATAAGAATAAAGTGCTCTTAATTTGTGTGAGGACACAATGAAGTTTTTTCAGCGTTTGCTGGTAGCTCCTGCTGCGTTGGGCCTAATGGCTCCAGTTGCAGTTAATGCAGATACTGCATTTTCATCAACCACATCTCTTTCTGGTGGTGCTGTTTTTACTATTGGTTCTGTTGCTGACGGTGGCACAACTGACCTAGAAGAAGAGCTCTACATGCAATATGGATATGGCCTTGATGTTACCTCCAGTTTTACTGGTGAAGACATGCTCTATATGGGTATGGAGACTGGTAATGCTAGTGGTCCATTAGCAAGCATGGATAGCTCAGTCGGTGGAACTGGTGCTATTACATTGCATTCTTTGTATTATGCCTTCCCTGTGGGAGACCTTTCAGTCACTGCAGGTCCTTTGGTTGACCAGGATGATGTTGTTGCTGCAACAACTTCTGCTTACTCAGATGCTTTCAGGCTAGGGAGCATGCCTTACTCTTTGGCTGGTAACGAAACTGGTCCTGGAATTGGTGTTGCTTACTCTGGAGATAACGGCGTAGTTGCTTCTGTGAGCTTCGTTTCTGTAGGTGGTTCTTCTTCAACGGTAGGGATCGGCGCAGATGATGGAGATGATGTTTCTACATTCACTCTTGGCTATGACGGCGACGGCTTTGGTGGTGGTCTTGTGATCGCTTCCAATGACGGTGAAGCAGGAACAAGTGGATACGACACATTTGGAGGTGGTATCTATTACAGCCCTGAGTCTGTTCCTGCGACAATCAGCGTTGCTTATGACACAACAGATCCAGAAACAGGTGCTGATGCAACTGATTTATTCGTTGGTGTTGACTACGAAGTTGGACCTGGAACATTAAGTGCTGCATACAATTCAACTGATATTGATGGCAGTGATTCTGAAGATTCAACAGGATTTGAAGTTTCTTACAGCTACGGTCTAAATGACTATGTTTCAGTCACAGCCGGGTTCTTCACAGTAGAAGATACAAGCACTGGTGATGATGATGCTGGTGTAGTTGCTGAAACTTATTTCAGCTTCTAGGTCTCACAAATTAAACCCTAAAAAAAGCCTCCTGTTTAACAAGGAGGCTTTTTTTTGCTGTATAAAAATTAATTTAAATTTCAGCTAAAAAGTAGCACTAATGTTATTAAATTGATTTCTTATTTTCTTTTAAAAAAGTCTTGGATCTGATTAGAGCTTCATAAGGATCAAGTTTCTCAAATATAATCACATCTTCATAAGGGTCAGGACAAATTTTATCATTTTTCTTGGTTTTTTTCATTTCTTTTTTTTTAGATAAATAATTAATTTATTTTCTTTTTATGACGCGATATCAGTTCTTATACCTCTATCTCGACTTCCCTTAAACCATCTCATTTGATGAGTCATACGATGTCCATTTGGATACAAATAACTAAGGTTTTTAGTAGAAATAACCTTTTCATTTCTACTAACTATTTTATGTAAATTATCAATACTATTTTGATTTGATTTCATAATACTTAGTTTATATATACTATTTAAACCATCTAATTAATAGGTTGGTGTCCATAATGAACAAAGTGACGATTCCAAAACAAATAGTCCAAATAATATTAACAACTAATTATTTAAAAAATTAGTTGTTAATTCAAGTTAATTTTTTAATACATAAAAAAGCAGCTCAATGAGCTGCTTTTTTTAAATAAAATAAATTTTATTTAGTTGGAGCTTAAAAATATTTAAAAGGGAAAAATATCTTATCTGGACCTGCAAGCATCACTGAAGCAGCAATAAGAGCAGTAACTACTTGCACACCAATAAATTGTTTTTGGAGGTACTTATAAGATCCTGTTTCAGAAAGCTCAACTGATGGCTCATTCTCAGGTAACCCATAATAATAAATTTGAGAGATCTGAAAAAAGATCACTAAACCAGCAATAGCAGCTAAAGGATTAAATCCACCAAATGTGATTGTAGAGAAAGGGATTGTTGAGTAAAGCATTAAAAGGGCGTCGCTCTTAACTGCTAATCATTACAGCATTAATTTGAGAAAATGCTTTAATCGCTAATAGACTGAAATCTAAAATTAAATAAAATTCTCAAAGCCTGAAATTAATATGTTGAATTTTTTGCAGGTGATTAGATAAAACCTTTCCGCTTTACGAAACTAAATCAATTGTTTTTTGGTCTAGCTTTTGTGACCCTGATGGCTCGACCCATCCATTCAACATCTTGAAGATCATCGATTGCTTTTTGTTCTTGAGCATCGTCGCCCATATCAACAAAAGCAAAACCTCTTTTCCTTCCTGTTTCCCTTTCTAATGGAAGCTTACAATTAGTAACTTCCCCATAACTGCTAAACACACCTACAATATCTTCAACCTCAGCATCAAATGAGAGATTCCCGATGTAAATAGTCATTGGATAACGGACCTAATGAAGTAATAATGAACGGTCCGAAAAGGGAAAAACCTCAATGATTTGGCTAAAAAGCAAAACTTGAAGAAAGCTATTTGGATAATTCAAAAACCATACTAGATCTTAATCCCCCAAAAAGGTCAAAACAAAAATTTGCTTTATCGTCCTGTAAAATTATTGAATAACATTTTTTTATCTTTTTGACTCAAGTAACTGTTGGAGAAAACGAAGGCATTGAATCAGCACTTCGCCGTTTTAAACGTCAAGTTTCCAAAGCTGGCATCTTTGGAGAGTTAAAGCGCCTGCGCCATCATGAAACTCCTGTCGAAAAATATAAGCGTAAATTGCAACAAAGACGCCGAAGCAGAAGAAGGTAAAAATATTTCAGAACTAAATTTCAAGGCTCCTATTAGATTGATCACATGGAAAGAGAAAACTGCTGGGTTTGGTTTAAAGGTTCACTCAAAGAAGAAGGATATTGGAAGGGAGGTTTTACTTACAAAAAAGATCAGAATCCAGGAGTGCTTATTCAAAACCCATCATATGTTCAATGTCGTGTTCCTGATTGGCGCATAAGCACTACAGAGCCCTTAGATAAATACAAAGGGCCAGTAATACCCGTAAACTCTGTTTGGAAAATTTTATAAAGTTACAAAGCTTTTTGAATAATTCTTTTAATTTTATTGTTTCATTTCTAACTAGCATTAATAATAGGCCGTAAATACTTAACAATTGCTGGAGTGATTAATAAAACCGCTATCAACCTAAATGCATGAATTGCTGCAACTGCAGCTCCAACTCCAAGCTCTGCTCCCACTAAGCTCATCCCAAGAGTCCCTCCAGGAGCAGATCCTAGTAAAGCTATTAAAGGATCAATTCTAAAGAAACGTACTACTAGAAATCCAACAACTAGACCAGTAAGAATTAAAGTAATTGTAATCAAAATCGCAGGCTTCCAAAGAGTCTGAAGCTCTTCAAGAGTGTCCTTATTAATTCCAGTACCAATAACAGTCCCCACACCAATGCCAAGTAGAGTTTTGGTACCTATGGGCCATTGTGCAGGTTCGAATTGACCACTGATGCTCAAGCATCCGGCCGCCAAAATCGAGCCCAGCAGAGGCGCTGCAGGAATGCCACTTAGAAGCATCAAACATCCTAGAGCAGCGCCACTTAGGATGTATATGATCAAAGTCATGAGATGATTCATAATCCAAGCATTAAATCTATTTCGTTAGTCTGATCTATTTTTTGTTTTTAAACCAATTCGCCGATATTAATTTTAAAAGCCTCTAAAAAACTTTTCCTTTAAATTGAAGCATTAACTTAGTGCTTACAAAAGACAGGAAAAAGTAGGTTAATACTAGGTTTTAACTAGATTTGGAATGGAGTTGAATTTTCTTCCTTTTAAATATTAATCTAATTTTCAATCAAAAAGGGCAACAAATTGTTAGTGTTTATCTCTAAATGATTATTTTTGTTATCAATAGATGTCCTGATGAAAGCAAATTCGAACTCTGATTTAAAACTTCTTGGACCTAAATCAGAGGTAAAGATCTTGTACGTCAGACTGCCTTGTAATCCTATTTTTCCAATTGGACCAATTTATTTAGCTGACCATGTTCATAAATGCTTTCCAAAAATTCAACAATTAATTGTAGATTTAGCTTCCATACCGATTTTAGATGTCGAAAGAATATTAATAAATAGTATAAAAAGTTTTAAACCTACATTACTGGTTTTTTCATGGAGAGATATACAAATTTATGCACCTGTAGATGGAAGAGGAGGCAATCCATTACAAAATTCATTTGAAGTTTTTTATGCTCGCAATCCTCTTAAAAAAATTCGAGGTGCTTTGGGTGGTTTTCAACTATTAAAGAGCCATTATGGAGAGATATGGAGAAATCAAAAATTAATAAGAAAGGGATTAAATTATGCAAAGAAATATAAACCAAATGCTAATGCTATATTAGGGGGAGGTGCCGTTAGTGTCTTTTATAATCAATTAAAAAAATCTCTGCCCAAAGGGACTATCATCTCTCTAGGCGAAGGAGAGCTGTTAATAGAAAAGTTAATAAGAAATCAATCAATTATGGATGAAAGGTGTTTTATAGTTGGTGATTCTCCTAGAGAGAGATTGATTCATGAGAAACCAAATAATATAGTTAAAACTGCATGTAATTACGAATATATTCAATCCATCTGGCCTGAATTTAAATGGTATTTAGATGGTGGCGATTTTTATATTGGAGTACAAACAAAAAGAGGTTGTCCTCATAACTGTTGTTATTGTATCTACACTGTGATTGAAGGTAAAAAAGTAAGAATTAATCCAGTAAGTGAAGTTATTAAAGAAATCAAACAACTTTACAATCTTGGTGTTCGTGGCTTTTGGTTTACGGATGCTCAATTCATCCCCTCCAGAGGACATATACAAAATGCTAAAGATATTCTTCAAGCTATCTATGAAGAAGGGTTGCATGATATCCATTGGGCCGCATACATAAGAGCTGACAATTTAGATAAAGAATTAGCCGAATTAATGGTTCTAACAGGTATGAGTTATTTCGAAATTGGAATAACTTCTGGTTCCCAAGAACTTGTAAGAAAAATGAGAATGGGATACAACTTAAAAACAGTTCTGAAAAATTGCGAACTTTTAGCGAAAGCTGGTTTTAAAGCTCAGGTTTCAGTCAATTATTCATTCAATGTGATTGACGAGCGTCCAGAAACAATACGACAAACAGTTGCTTACCATAGAGAGTTAGAGAAGATTTTCGGAGCTGATATTGTTGAACCTTCTATATTTTTTATAGGACTTCAACCTCACACATTATTAGAAGAGTATGGACTGAAAAATGGTTTACTAAAGCCTGGTTATAACCCTATGAGTTTGATGCCTTGGACTGCTAGAAAACTCCTCTGGAATCCAGAGCCAATGGGTAAGGAATTTGGAAAAGTTTGTTTAGAAGCCTTTGATAAAAATCCTAATGATTTTGGGAGGACCGTTATGGATTTATTAGAAAGAGATTATGGAGTTTCATCTTTAAATGAAGCATTAACTGTCGAAGCTAAAAATCGTCCCGTTCTTGCAAAAAGCCTTCGTTGAAAAAATACAATCATTAATAAGATTGTTATCCCGATAACGCTTCCAATTGGATTCACCATATTTTTGCTTGGTCCCAACAAAAAATAGGGAGTATCAATTGAAAAAACAACCATTCCCGAATCAAATAAATACCAAATACCAACCAGACCACCATGCAAACCAATACAACCCCATAATGACCCTTTATCAATAGTTCGTCTTAGAGTTAGAACTAAGCCAAAAAGAAAAAGACCACTCAGAAAAGGAATTAATGCTAGAAAATCAATATCAGATCGGTAATGAGCGAGACTGAAAATTATAGATTGAAAAATAATACCTCTTCTTAAGCCTAATAAAAGTACCATTTCCTCCATTAACCACCCTCGAAAAACAATCTCTTCAGCAAAAACGATACCCACGATCAATAATATTGCGTTTAATACTTGAGTAATTTTTATATAGTCAATTCTATCAACCCAGCCGCATAAGAAAAAAAACATAAAAAGAATAAATATAAGAAAAGCTGAAAATACAAAACCACTAAAAAATATTTTTAATGCTGTAAGTTTTTTTTTAAAATCTAATCCTATAGCGACCCATAAATGATTAGTCTTCCATCTAACACTACCCCAACTGGGTAGAATACTTAGAAACAATATAAATGTTATTATTGTACCTATAATGCTTAAATTATTGGAACTAATATTTCGATTAAATATATATAAAAATTGACTAATAATCCATCCAGCAGGATACAAAAACAAGAAAAGGGTAAATGTTGGTATCCATTGCATCTTTTGATGCAACCATCTATTCCATAACCTATGAATTGATGATTTCAGCTTTCTAACTCAATAGTACTTGTTAGACCCTTTGCCTTTAAAGATTCAGAGTAAAATTCAGCAGGTTCTAAGTCACAAGTTATAACAAGTCCAACACCATTATTATGCGTTTCTAGCATTATATTCAAAGCATCCTGTTCACTTAATTGTGGAACTACCTGCCTTAAAGTTTCAACTACATAATCCATCGTATTCACTGGATCATTATGAAGTAAAACCTTATATTTTGGAGATAGCTTTCTAACTCGCTGAACTTCCCTATCAATAACAGCAGTGTCTCCATCAGTTTGATTTGTAGAACCAAGCATAATTAAGCTGTCAGGATGAGTAGCACTTTTTAACAAGGAACTTACCATGACATTACTCATTAAAGTTCAATGATCCTTTGCATAGCTTTTTCGACATTTTCTCTACTGTTGAAAGCAGACAATCTAAAATAACCCTCTCCAGCAGCGCCAAAGCCACTTCCTGGTGTTCCTACAACATTTGTATTTTCAAGCAGAAAATCAAAGAAATCCCATGAGCTCATGTTTTTCGGTGTTTTTATCCAAGCATAAGGGGCATTAATCGCACCAAAAACTTCAAATCCTGCAGCAGTCAAATTTGCTTTAATTATTCGAGCATTATCCATATAAAAACTCACAAGTTTTTTAATTTGTATTTGACCTTCGCTGGAGTAAATAGCTTCCGCCCCTCTCTGAACCATGTAACTTACACCATTGAATTTAGTACTTTGTCTACGATTCCATAAGGACCACAAATCAACTTCCTCCGTACCTGCTTTACCTTTTAAAGACCTTGGAACAACAGTAAAAGCGCATCTTGTTCCAGTGAAGCCTGCATTTTTTGAGAAAGACCGAAACTCAATTGCACAATCTTTAGATCCCTCAATTTCAAAGATCGAATGAGGAATCGAATCATCTTGAATAAAAGCCTCATAAGCTGCATCAAAAAGAATCAAAGAATTATTTTCTTTTGCATATTTAACCCAAGAAACTAATTTTTCTCTAGTCGCTACTGCCCCAGTTGGATTATTTGGAAAACAAAGATAAATCAAATCAAATTTTTCTTTTGGTATCTCTGCCTCAAATCCATTCTCTGAATTAATTGGGATATAATTTAAACCTTTATATTCTCCTTCTGCGTTAGCTTCTCCAGTCCTGCCTGTCATCACATTAGTGTCAACGTATACAGGATAAACAGGATCTGTTACTGCTATTTTGTTCTCTTTACCAAGAATATCTAAAATATTACTGCTATCGCATTTGGAGCCATCTGAGACAAAGATTTCTTCCGCTGAAATTTCACAACCACGAGATAAATAATCATTTTTAGAAATACTCTCTCTTAGCCACTGATAGCCCTGTTCTGGACCATAGCCTCGAAATCCCTCTTTAGTGCCCATTTCATCAATAGCTGCTTTCATCGCTTCACGACAAGCCAAAGGCAGGGGTTCAGTTACATCGCCAATTCCTAGGCGGATCAAATCAGTATTTGGATTCTTAGAGATAAAGTCTTTAATTCTTCTCGAAATTTCCGGGAAAAGATAGCCTGCTTTTAATTTCAGGTAATTAGAATTAACTTGTACCACTTGAAAATCGCCAATATTCAATTTAAGGATAATCCCTTAAACGTCTTCAACTCTTCAAAGATAGATTATTGGATCATTAGAACTAAATTTTAAGTATGAACTCACGGCTCATATCAGTTATCTAAAAGTGATCCTGTGTTAGAATGATTAAAGAACTAAGAAAGGGTTTAAGCCCCTAATGTTCTTAATTAACGTCATTTTTTCTTAAAGGGACACCTAGATTAAACGTTGGCAAATCCAGCGGTTTCAACCGGATTATATTTAATTCCCACTCCGAACAGTATTTCAAAATCTCTTTAAGGTGTTTGGCGTTAAAAATTTCCAACAGTTCTATTAGCAGTGTTTCTGCTAATCAATTTTTTAATAGCTTAAAAAAGCTCAACATTTTATATGCCCCAGCAAATTGTCATTGCTGAGCATTTGCGAATAGCCGCTCTGCTCACTGATGAGAGAATAGATGAATTAATCGTGGCTCAAGGTAGCTACCAAATCGGAGATATTTTCTTAGGAACAGTTGAAAATGTACTTCCAGGAATAGATGCTGCATTTGTCAATATTGGAGAAAGTGAAAAAAATGGTTTTATTCATGTCAATGATTTAGGACCACTAAAATTAAAAAAAGCAACTGCGGGAATAACAGAGTTGCTAGAACCAAGGCAAAAGGTTTTAGTTCAAGTAATGAAAGAGCCAACTGGGTCAAAAGGACCTAGATTGACTGGAAATATAGCTCTTCCTGGTAGATATCTTGTACTTCAGCCTTATGGACAAGGTGTAAATATTTCGAGAAGAATAAGCAATGAAAGTGAAAGAAATCGACTTAGAGCATTAGGCGTGCTAGTAAAACCTCCAAGTACTGGTCTATTAATAAGGACAGAAGCAGAAGATATTTCTGAAGAATTTTTAATTGATGATATTGAAAATCTTCTTAAAGAATGGGAGCTTATTCAACAAGCATCTGAAAGTTGTAGCCCGCCAATTCTTTTAAATAGAGATGAAGACTTTATTCATAGAATTCTTAGAGATAATTGTGGTCAGAAAGTTAGTCATATTATAGTAGATAATACTGAAGCAATTGGTCGAGTTAAAAATTTCTTTGGCAAGAATAGTAAGGATCTATCTATAGAATTACATAGTGATTCGCAAAACATATTAGAAAAACATAGAGTGATCTCTGCAATTAATGATGCATTAAAACCTAGGGTAGATCTACCTTCTGGTGGTTATATAATAATAGAACCAACAGAAGCATTGACAGTAATTGATGTGAACTCAGGCTCATTTACTCGTTCTGCAAATTCCAGAGAAACAGTCTTGTGGACTAATTGTGAAGCAGCTATTGAAATTGCAAGGCAATTAAAATTAAGGAATATTGGAGGAGTAATTATTATTGATTTTATAGATATGGATACAAGAAGAGATCAACTTCAATTATTAGAACATTTTACATCTGCGATTAATGGAGACTCAGCGCGGCCACAGATTGCTTCACTTACAGAACTTGGACTTGTTGAGCTAACGAGAAAAAGACAAGGTCAAAATATATATGAATTATTTGGAAAAACTTCCGCTAATTCACAAGGACAAGGTCAACTTTCAAATATTACTATTCTAGATATTAACCCAACAATCTCAACTGAAGCTGGTGTAATCAATTCAACTTTAGTCTCAGGAGAAGATGTACAATCCTTGCAGGAAAGTAATCTAAAAAAGAAACGTATAAATAAAACAAAAGATATAGAAACAAACGTAGCCAATCAAGAGCATAAATCATCTATAGACAATTCAAAATCTATTTCAAGAGAGACAATTAAAGAAGATATTCCTAAAGAGAATAATAAAAAGAAAGAAAATAGAATAATTAATATCAATATGAATGAGAATGAAGAGGTTGTATATAGTTCAATGGGATTAGATCCTATTCTACTTTTAGAGGAGCCTCTACTAACTGAAAATTATACAGTTAATATAATTAGGCCCGGAGAAGAGATGGGAGAAGAAGAAGAAAAAAATAAAATTCTTGAGGAAAATAACCAAAAAATATTTGAAGATTCCAATCCAGAAAATCATAAGGATATTGTTAGTCTTAAGAACATCAACTCTATTAAGCAAATTCCAACCAATTCTGTAGAACAAGAAAATACCGAAGAGACAACAAATGTAGATTTAGATCAAAAAACAAATGAATTAATTAGTAATGAAAATATTACCAATAATGAAAAGAATGAGTTCAGTTCCACCGAATCAGAAGAAATTAATGAAGACCCAAGACGAAAAAGAAGAAGGTCCTCCGCTTCTTCTTAAACATGGAAGCTCAAAAAGCTCTCATCGCAGGAGTTGATGAAGTAGGTAAAGGTTGTTTATTTGGCCCTGTTTTCGCTGGAGCTGTAATCTTAAGCAAAGCCAATGAAAGAAAGCTCTTAAGTCAAGGCTTGAAGGACAGTAAAAAATTGAACCATAGACGGAGATGTCATTTAGTTCCTTTAATAAAAAAGAACTCAATAGCATGGTCTATCGGCCAGTCTTCATCAAGAGAAATTGACAATCTGGGTATCAGAAAGGCTACTGAAAAAGCCATGCTCAGAGCATTAGAGAAATTTTCAGCTCCACCAGACTTAATTCTTGTAGACGGAATATTACCCATCCGCTTGTGGACAGGAAAACAAAAAACACAAATTCGAGGTGAGAGTCATTTCGCATCAATTGCTGCTGCCAGTGTTTTAGCAAAAGAAGCAAGAGATGAATTAATTAAACGTCTAGCTCACAAATACAGCCTTTATGGATTAGAAAAAAATAAGGGGTATGGAACTTACGTCCATAGAGAAAACTTAATCAAATTAGGTCCAACAAAACTCCACCGAAAAAGTTTTTTATCCAGATTGAAAATAGATTGATATTTCTTCTTAACTAATTTTCTTTACACCAATTATTGAAGTCAACAATTAGCTGCTTTTCAACCCTTGCCTTAATCCCTAACAAAATTCCATTTAATATTGATTGCCCAGTTGTCTCAAGCATTTTGGGAGGAATTAATCTCAATAGAGGAGGCTGACTAACTGAAACACCCAACAGAGCTTCTCCTTCAAGACCTGATGGTTTTGCCTCCAAAATTGCATCTAATGTTAAATCAAAGTCATCAACTAAACCCAAACCATCCAAGTGGCTTTCGGTGACATACATTCGGATTTTTCTATTAGTATTTTCTACACCTATTGATACGACTGGATTTATTTGAAGTTGAAAGACCTTAAAACTTGTAACTTCATACTTAAAGCTACCTGGCCCCAAAGGAGTTAATTTTTTAGGATCAAGCATCGCTCCTACAACTCTTTCCTGTTGTAGGAGATAATCAGGTAGTTGCTCTTCATTATCTTGAACAACTAGATCAATTTTTTGTCGTGCTGTAAATGCAAGAGACATTATCAAAAACTTGCTCAGCTTGATCTTATCGGCATTTACCCCATTTTTTTATCTAATGTCAACTCGAGTGGCCTACCTTGGGCCTAAAGGAACATACGCCGAGAAGGCCGCAAAAGCTCTAGCAGCACTAGAAAACCTTGACTCTCCAAAGTTCTCTCCATGTAAAGGGTTAAGATCTGTGGTAGAAAATCTTGCAAACAATCTTTGTGAAGCAGCGGTAGTACCAATTGAAAATTCAGTTGAAGGTGGCGTTACCACAACATTAGATTCTTTATGGAAACACAAAAATCTATTCATTCACAGAGCTTTAGTTCTTCCTATTCAACACTCATTACTCAGCAGCGGATCAATATCAACTATTTCAGAGGTTCTTTCCCATCCTCAAGCAATAGCTCAATGCAGCCAATGGTTAAACGACAACATCCCCAATGCAGTTCATTTACCAACTAATTCAACAGCAGAAGCGATAAGGATGGTAAAAGGTAGCTCATTTAGAGCAGCGATAGGATCCAAAGATGCAAGTGATGAACTAAATATTCTGGCTTACCCTATTAATGATATTGAAGGCAATTGTACTAGGTTCGTTCTTCTAAGTAAGAATGACATTAAAGTAAATGGTAACAAAGCAAGCATGGCTTTTTCTCTTAAGTCAAATAGCCCAGGAGCATTACTAGAGGCATTAAATTGCATCGCAGATCTTGGCCTAAATATGAGTAGAATTGAATCTCGTCCATCGAAAAGAGAATTAGGCGAGTATGTCTTTTTCATAGATCTTGATTTAAATCATTCTAATAAAAAAGGGGTGAGTTGTGATGACAAGCCGTTAGGCAGACTCAATATAGCATAATCCGAATGATCAGCTATTTGATC
>QCHZ01000018.1 GCA_003216955.1 Prochlorococcus sp. AG-402-I21
TACAAGGAACTAATACAAATGACAATCTGATTAATACGGTTGTAGATCAATATATAGATGGATTAAATGGCACAGATACACTCGTATATAGTGGAAAATTTTCTAATTACACCTTTACACGATCATCAAATTTTTTAACCACATCTGATCAACGTATAGGGTTAAACGATGGGACAGATACTCTAAAAAACATTGAATACATTCAATTTATAGATCAAACCGTAGAAGAATCAAAAGTAGACATTATTAAAACCTATAGCGGTAAATTTAGTGATTACAAGTTCTACAACAAAGGCAATGGAAAATATGAGATCAAGACTGATTCTGGTTATGACGACATCACAGGTCTTCCGTTATTGACCTTTACAGGAGAATCAACAACAAGTTCCTTTAGAAACATCAGTGCCATCGTTGATATCAAAGGAACGTTTGATCAAGTCACTGGTTTAAATACAGATGATGCAAAGATGTTCCGTCTATATAACGCTTCTTTCAAACGCCTTCCAGATGCTGATGGATTAAAGTATTGGATTGGTAAATATAGTTCTGGCGAGAATGATGAGCGAGCAGTTGCTTCCTCTTTCTTAGTGTCTGCAGAATTCAAGGAGCGATATGGCAAGGACGTTTCTGATTCAACCTATGTCAATACTCTCTATAAAAACGTATTAGGCAGAGATGCAGATGTTGGAGGATTGAACTATTGGTTAGGTCAACTTAATAGTGGAGCAGAAACTAGATATGAAGTTCTCTTAGGTTTTGCTGAATCAGCAGAAAACAAAACTCTCTTTACAGAAATGACTGGTTTTGGTTGATTCATAGAGTGTGTTTGATGTAGAGAAATCGTACATAAACAATAAATTCTTAGACATCAAAATACGACTATCAAGTGTAGAGAAAATGAACTATCTACGATGTCTTTACAGAGAAGGTGACAAGGGGACACGGGGAACATACGGGGAACTTACTGTTCAAATCCCTGTCACCTTGGCACTCAAATTCCTACGGGGAACATACGGGGAACAACAACTTTGAGTGGTGGACTGGGTTTTACTGCCCTAAACTATTCCCATTCAATAGTTCCAGGGGGTTTGCTGGTTATATCCAAAACCACTCTATTAACTCCCTCTACTTCGTTAACTATCCGATTAGATATTTTTTCTAAAACTTTATACGGTAAGCGAGACCAATCGGCTGTCATTCCATCTTCACTTGAAACACAACGAACCACAATTGGCCAAGCATAAGTTCTTTGATCGCCCATTACTCCAACTGAATACACAGGCAACAAGACAGCGAAAGCCTGCCAAATCTCATTATACAAGCCAGCATTATTAACTTCCTCTCTGACAATTAAATCTGCATCCCTTAAACAATTTAGTTTTTCATGAGTAACCTCTCCTAAAATTCTAATAGCTAATCCTGGACCTGGGAATGGATGTCTTCGAACAATCTCATCTGGTAATCCCAGTGACTTACCAACTTTTCTAACTTCATCTTTAAATAAACGTCTCAAAGGCTCTACCAATTTAAATTGTAAATCTTTTGGTAAACCGCCTACATTATGATGACTTTTTATTTTAACCGCTATTCTCTCACCAGTTTTGGGGTCGATATTAGTTCCAGAACTTTCTATTACATCTGGGTACAATGTGCCTTGAGCTAAGTAATCAAAAGGGCCCAAACGAAGACTTTCCTCCTCAAAAACCCTAATAAATTCTCTACCTATAATTTTACGCTTTTGCTCAGGATCAGTAACTCCTTTTAATTTTGAAATAAATCTTTCTCTAGCATTTATATATTCAACATTAATTTTGAACTTTTCATCAAAAAAAGACATTAAAAACTCCGGCTCACCTTTTCTCATGAAACCTTGATCAATAAACATACATGTCAATTGAGGTCCTATTGCTTTATTTAATAAAAATGCAAGAGTTGATGAATCGACACCCCCTGATAGAGCCAATAAAACTTTTTTATCTCCTACCTGTTGTTGTACTTGAGAAACAGCTTCATCTATGAATAAATTTGTTGTCCAATCTGGCTCACATGCACAAATATGGTAGACAAAATTTCTTATTAAAACCATTCCTTGAGTGGAATGAACAACTTCAGGATGAAATTGCACTCCATAAAAGCTCTTTTCATGCAAAGCAATAGCTGCTTCTAAAGTATTTGAAGTGTGAGCTAATCTAACAAAGCCCGTAGGTAATTCCTGAACTGAATCCCCATGACTCATCCACATTGTTGATCCACTCATAACGTTAGTTAATAAAGCTGTTGGATCATCAACTTCTAAAGGAGCCTTTCCATATTCGGCGTTCCCAGTCGCGGGTTTTACAGATCCTCCTAGCTGATGAACCATTAATTGCATTCCATAACAAACACCAAGTACAGGAACACCTAACTTAAAAATCTCTGGATCACAATATGGAGCACCTTCTTCGTAAACAGATCCAGGACCTCCGCTCAAAATAATGCCTTTAGGTTCAAGAGAACGTAATTGATCTGCAGATGTTGTGTAACTCATCACTAATGAGTAAACCTCTGTCTCTCTAATCCTTCGTGCAATTAATTCTGAGTATTGAGAACCAAAATCGAGAATTACGATTGCTGGATTACGTTTTTCATCTGAAATCATTGAAGCCATATCAACCTGATGAATCCTTATAAAACATTCTTATCAAATAGACTAATTAAGAGCATCGAAATGTGCCTATCGCTTAAGTATTAACCCTAACGATTTTATTTGTTTTAGACCCTCACAACCAACCCAACGAATTTGTCGTTTACGATCAAATAGAGCAGACCCTATTTCCATCGATGAAGACAAATATCTATTCACATAGCTACTACTTTTAATTTCGATTTCTTTGGCCATCCTCTTCCAAATTAAAGATACCGCATCTGGATTGCTTGCTCCAAGGGTTAATAAAGCATTTTCGACGGATGTTGATTTACTAATTAACTCAATCAAATCAAAAGAAATTCCTTCTCTAACTGCAAGTGAGGTGAGTATTTCAAGTCTTCCATCAGCGAGATGATGATGAGTATGAAAAATGCCACCAGAGAGTTTTACCATTTTTCCATGATAACCAAATAATAAAAGTTTCTTAACACCATTGTCTGCAGCAGCAACAAGAAGAGGACCTAACCAATTACCCGTTTTAATAATTTGATTCCCTGGAATTCCGAATTTCAATGCTAAATCCAGTCCATTTTCCCCAATCACAAAAGTCAAAAATCCATCAAATGTTGATTTAGAGCACTTGTCCTGCAAAATCTCTTTACAGTTTTCCAACTGATGAGGAGAAGCACTGATTTGAACCTCAGCCTGTGTCCCAATAAGAGACAATCCATCAACGACTCCAAACGCTTCATTACTCGTCTTTAAAGCACGATCTTTCCCTTCAGGTAAAACGATCTCTAATTTGATTGAATTTCCTTTTGGTAAGAGAGGGTAAAGATTTATAGATAACAAATCACGCATGAATTTAGATAAACATGGCTGACCAGATGATTCATATTTTCCTACTCCGTAACCAGCATGAAAATCAAGCCAATCAGGAAAACCATTGTTAGCTAACTTCCCAGATTGAAACTTTTCTTTAGTTAATTGAACATATGCCCAAATTTCTAATCCCCTTGTCAAGTCAAGAGATAACCCAGACTGACAATAACTAATTGCTAACGCTTTCTCACCATGATCAAGTAGTGCAGAAGAAGAAATGGCTACATTAAGTGACTCTGCTTGATTTGGTAAATCAATCTTCTCAATATTTTCAAATTTTTTACCAATAAGAATATTGGTTGCTGACTTTGCAGCCGCAACTACCCAAACGGGAAGAGTAAATCCATTCAAATCATTGGAAGAGCTGACGATAGAAGAAATTCCTTAAATAATTTTTTAAACTAATAATAATCAAAGTTTAAATAAGTAAATGCAGGACAAACTCAATCTAATGATTCCTGGGCCAACACCCGTACCCGAAAATGTTTTGCGTTGCATGAGTAAACATCCAATCGGTCATAGAAGTGGAGATTTTCAAGACATAGTTCAAAAGACCACTGAGCAGCTTAAATGGCTTCACCAAACGACTGCAGATGTACTAACAATTACTGGAAGTGGGACAGCTGCAATGGAGGCTGGAATCATCAATACATTAAGCAAAGGTGATCAAGTCATCTGCGGCAATAATGGAAAATTTGGAGAAAGATGGGTAAAAGTTGCAAAAGCATATGGACTAGAAGTAAAAGTCGTAAAAGCTGATTGGGGCCAACCTCTTGATCCAAATCAATTCAAGCGACTTCTCCAAGAGGATAGTGATGGAAAAATTAAAGCAGTAATTTTAACTCACTCAGAGACTTCAACAGGAGTGATTAATGATCTTCAAGCAATAAATAACGAAGTAAAAAATAATAGTAAAGCTATTACAATTGCTGATTGCGTAACAAGTCTTGGTGCCTGTAATATTCCAATGGAAGAATGGGGTATTGATGTAATCGCTTCAGGCTCTCAAAAGGGATATATGATTCCACCAGGTCTCAGTTTTGTTGCTATGAGCAAAAGAGCATGGGAAGCAAATAATCAATCTGATTTACCAAAATTCTACTTAGATTTAAAACAATATTTAAAGACAGTAAATAAAAATAGTAATCCATTCACACCTGCAATAAATTTATATTTCGCTTTGGAGGCTTCACTAACAATGATGCAAAAAGAAGGGTTAAATAATATATTCACACGTCATGCGCGTCATCAAAAAGCAACGCAAGAAGGAATAAAAGCAATGGGTTTATGCTTGTTTACAAAAGAAGGTTATGGAAGCCCCGCAATAACAGCTGTTGAGCCAAAAAATATAGATGCAGAAAATATCAGAAAAACAATAAAGAATGACTTCGACATTCTCCTTGCAGGAGGGCAGGATCACCTAAAAGGAAAAATCTTTAGAATTGGCCATTTGGGATTTGTAAATGATAGGGACATTGTTAGTGTCATATCAGCATTAGAAAGCACTCTCAATAAAATGGGTAAATTGGACGTTCCAGTTGGTAATGGAATTGCAAAAACAATTTCAGTTCTCAATCAAGAATAATATTTTTACAATAGATACGTTAATTATCTAGGTTTAATCAAATGAAGGACCTGAGGTCCTACACCCCCAGCTCTTCTTTCTTTATCCAAAGCTTTTAAAATCAAACCAGCACAAGTTTGTAGATCTCCTTCATCAGCATGCTCAGATGCATTCCTAAAAAAATAACTAGCTTGTTTTAAAAACGCTTGTTTTTTTATTTGTACTGAGTTCATTAATAATTTGTAATTACAAACAATTTCTTTAACTGACTATATCAAAAGACAGAAACTTTAGTCATCAAAAAAAGAGCGATCTAAAAATAAAATTAATTAGTAAAAAAGAAATACTAGTACGAAGTAAAGCTAGACAGAAGAAAAAAAGATAGATAATTTAAAATTGATAATTGACTTAAAATCATGCCAATTGGGATAAAGCGAAACTTCTTACCAATTTCAATAATTTTTTTAGTGTTTGGCTCTACTTTAGGAGTAAAAACTAATGCAGCAGTAACCAATGGTGCAGACATATATTGCTTTATGAGAAATGGTGGGAACACTCATGAACCAAGTTGGCAAGCAGCTTATCAATTTATCAAAAATAAAAAGCAAGGGTTGTTTAAAACTTCGCCTAAACAAGCTGCTTCCTTAATTGTTGAAGAGGTAGTGCAAGATCCTATTAAATATGAAAATTGTATTAATTATTTAGGCGACCTATATACAGGTGATTCAAGCTCAATCAATATTAGTAATACTGATGAATTAGAAAATAAAGTGAATACATCAATTGAGTCTACAGAGAAAAGTCCAAAAGGGAAATACATAGATCGTTATAATTATTAGTGAAAATTATATAAATACAAAAAGCTAGGAGCTAATTGGAGTTAAATTTAAAACAAATATTATAATTTTCAAAAAAGCAATTTTTGATACATTGACTTAGCTACCTATCAAGGCAAAATTGAATTAGCTAATTAACACGTATGCACAATAGGGATGCGGTTTTCCTAGAAGATCTCTGTCCAAAGCTACGTGATCGAAGATGGCGAAAATCATTACATGAATTCACTGGCAACAGATGTATATATTGTGGGCAACATTCAGAATCAATTGACCATGTTTTACCAAGAAGTAAAGGTGGATTAAGCATCACTGAGAATTGTGTACCTGCATGCCTCTCATGCAATGGAAGCAAAACAGACAACGATGCGTTCGAATGGTACAGAAAACAACGTTTTTACGACCCAAGACGCTCAATGGCCATAAGAGCATGGACAGAAGGGGATATACGTTTAGCTTTAAGACTTTTACAATGGGCTCAACCTAAAGAAAATGTCGGCCATGAAAAATCAAAATCCTTATTCAATAAAGATTATTCTTGGCAAGCAGCTTGAGATTTACCAAACTTGGCAAGCAACAGAAGAATTATATTTTTCACATATTGAAGCTATATTCGAATGGTTCTGAGGGAGAAGCATTATACAGAGAAGAAAGCAAATTGAAGCAAAAATAGGTTTTATCAATTTTTGATTTTTCTTTTGTAAACACAATCTTTTTTCGTTCCTTAATTTGCAAGTACCATTAATCGAATTAAGACTAGGCTTTAAATAAGAAGCAATCATTGCTAAATAATCAACATAATACATTTGTACTAATGATTGAAGACATTGTCAAGCGATTGAATCCTCTTCCTCCGAAATCAAAGTTAATTATATTTGGAGGAGGATATAGTGGACAAAGAATCGCAAGTGTAGGGAGACTTTTAGGAACAAAAGTTTTGTGCAGCAGAAGAAAAGAAAAAAGTAAAGGAGCTGATTTCATATTTAACATGGAGAAAGAGGTATCAAATGAAATTTTCGAAGGTGTAACCCATGTACTGAGTTGTATTCCTCCTTTATCTAGCGGAGAAGATCCAGTATTGCTTAAACTAAAGTCCCAAATACTAAATTTAAACAATTTACAGTGGGTGGGTTACCTCTCTACGACTGGAGTATATGGAGATACAAAAGGAAATTGGGTAAATGAAAATACATCTCCTAATCCTCAACAAAAAAGAAGCATTCGTAGATTTTCCTGTGAAAAACAATGGCTAGAAACAAAGCTTCCTGTTCAAATCCTTAGATTGCCAGGTATTTATGGACCTGGACGTTCTGCATTTGAAAGCCTGCTTAAAGGAACAACAAAAATGATCGACAAGCCTGGTCAGGTTTTTTCAAGAGTTCATGTCGATGATATTGCAGGGGCTGTCTTATTTTTAATTAATCTTTTTTCACAAGGCAAGAATCCCACTGTAGTCAACGTAGCTGATAACTTACCAACAAATAATCTCGAAGTTCTTGCTTTCGCAGCCAAAATAGCTAACAAATCTCTACCATCGACAGTCCCTTTTGAAATTGCAAAAAAGACAATGAGTCCTATGGCACTATCTTTTTGGCAAGAAAACCGAAAAGTTGATAACAAGTTGTTATGCAAAACACTTGGTTATTCTCTAATTTACCCAAATTTCAAATCTGGATTAGAACATTGTTTTTCCAAACTAAAAATAAATTCAAATTAATTATTCTTCAAATTATATTTAATCACACTTGTTAAAAAAATTGGTGTAAATTTATTTAATAATCCAATTCTAATGAAGTAAGTACAATGTCGTAAAAAACCAACTCCAGTCCATTTCAAATAAGCATTTACAAAATTCTAAAAAATCAAAAAAGACATTACAACATGAAAGAAATTAAATCATCAAAAGCTCATAAAAATAGGCTTATTATTTCATTAGGTGATCCTGCAGGAATAGGTACCGAAATAACATTAAAAGCACTTGGTTCTAAACAGTTAAACAAAAATATAAAAACTTTACTAGTAGGTTGTAAAAAGAATATTTTTCAAACTTATTCAAAGTTAATTCAGCATGGAATAAATAATCTTCCCAATCCAGAAAAACTTGATATTATTGATATCCCTTTAGAAAAAAAAATTATTCCAGGAATTGTTGACAAACATTCTGGAAAAGCAAGCTATGAATGGCTTTTTAATGCAACTAATATACTTTTAAAAGGGGAAGCTAATGCTCTAGTGACAGCACCAATTTCAAAAATTGCTTGGCATAAAGCTGGTCATGAGTTTGCAGGACAAACTGAATTATTAGGCAAGATCACTAATAAAACAACATCTATGCTTTTCACAGCCATATCACCAAATAATGGATGGAGATTTAATACTTTATTAGCTACAACACATATACCTCTTAATAAAATAAATGATACATTAACAAAAGACTTAATTAGATATAAATTAGATACTTTGTTGAGCTTCTGTCGTAAGTTCAAGGAGAAACCATTACTACAAATAGCAGGCTTAAATCCACACGCTGGAGAAGAAGGTAAAATAGGAATTGAAGAACAAAACTTAATTATTCCGATATTAAATGAATGGAAGCTAGATAATCCAGATATCAAAATCCGTGGACCAATACCTCCAGATACCTGCTGGATTTCATCATTAGATGCATGGAATCACAGCTCGAGTGAAAATATGGCACCTGATGGAATACTTTCTTTGTATCACGATCAAGGTCTCATACCTGTAAAACTAATTGCGTTTGATGAAGCTGTTAATACAACGCTTGGGCTACCTTTCATAAGAACATCTCCTGATCATGGAACCGCAATAGATATTGCAGGTAAATGCAAGGCAAGAGAAAAAAGTATGATTGCTGCGATTAATAATGCTTGGCTTCTATCTCAATAATTCAAAGCTTTTACGCAGGTTTTAATCTCATTAAAACTTGACCAAACTCAACTGGTGTTCCATTTTCAACAAGAATTTCAATCACCTCACCACTTACCTCTGATTCTAATTCATTCATTAATTTCATCGCTTCAAGAATACAAACAGCTTGGCCAACGCTGATTTTCGATCCAATTTCCACAAATGGGGGCTCTTCAGGGCCTGGTGCACGGTAAAAGGTTCCAACCATAGGAGCAGTTACTTCAACTAAATCAGAGCGTGATCCAGGGACTGATGGAGGAGGGGTGCTTGGTATTGGGGCAGCCTCAATTTTACGTTGTGGCGGTGGTGAATCAATCTCTTCTGAAGAAATTTTCTTTTGAGAAGCTAGTGAATCTGAGGAAGGACCAAGATTTCGTTTAACTTCCAGGCAAAAATCTTCGCCCTCAAGTCGAAACTCCTGTATGTCACTCTCAGCAAGAGTTGCCAACAAGCGATGAAGTTCTTCGTGATCAAGATTCATAGTCATTGTGTTTCTCGACCTAGATAAGTGTCATTTCGAGTGTCTACTCGAATTTTCTCACCAATTGAAATAAATAATGGGACCATTACTTGAGCTCCTGTTTCCAAGATTGCAGGCTTTGTACCTCCCGAAGCAGTGTCACCTTTAACACCAGGATCAGTTTCTTTTATTTCTAAAACAACTGAGTTGGGCAATTCAACTTCAAGAGGTTTTTCATTCCAAGACACTACATTAACCTCCATCCCTTCCTTTAGATATTTCCTACTTTCACCAATTTGTTTAGCTGTTAAGCGAGTTTCTTCATAAGAAGTCATATCCATAAACACAAAATCTTCCCCATCCATGTATGTGTGTTGCAACTTTGATTTCTCCAAAAGAGCTTGTGGAACCATTTCACCAGCTCTAAAAGTCTTTTCAACAACACTACCGCTCACGACAGCTTTTAATTTAGTCCTGACAAAAGCAGAACCCTTACCAGGCTTGACATGTAGAAACTCAATAACACGCCAAACTGCACCGTCTAACTCGATCGTAGTGCCAGTGCGAAAGTCGTTACTTGAAATCATTCACACAAAAGATACCAATCGATCATAAGTCTGTGCCAAAGTCATGCAAAACATAGAATTAACATGGCAAAAAAGATTTGCATTCTTGCCCTGGTAACAATCCTATTTTCATTGAGCTCTCCATGGATTGACCCAGCTGTCGCAGGCCTTCCAAATGGTAATCGACTAAAAGATCCATATGCAATCTTAAGAAACTCTTTACCGATTGACCAAAAAGAATTACGTGAATTACAAAACAAACTAGAAGATACCAGCGAAGATCTTCGAGGAAGTAGATGGTCAGCTATCAGCAAAGCCACCTCAAGAAGCCAATTTTTAGTAACTAATCGAAAAAATCAAATTCTTGGTTCAATACCAGAGGAAAATAAAGAAAAAGCAATTAATCTTCTATCAAATTTAAATGATGAGCTTGATGAATTAAGGCAAATAGCAAACGAAAAAAATAAAGTCTCTTTTATTGACGTCAGACGTCAAAGTTTAAAAACAATTGATGATATAGAATCTCTTTTAATCACTAATAATTTTCCATATAAAATACCCAGTGAATATGACAAATTACCCAGACTTTTAGGTAGAGCAAATGTAGAAATAAAAACATCAAAAGGAAATATGAGCGCAATTATTGATGGCTATAATGCGCCTCTAACAGCTGGTGCATTTATAGATCTTTCATTGAAAGGTTTTTATGATGATTTACCAATTAATAGAGCTGAAGAATTTTTTATTCTTCAAACTGGAGATCCTAAAGGAGACGAAATTGGATATGTAGATCCTGAAAATAATGAGTTAAGAAAAGTTCCATTAGAAATAAGAACACCTAATTTAGAAGACACACTTTATGGCGAAACTTTTGAAGAAGTTGGTCTTTATACGGAAACACCTATCCTTCCATTTGCAACATTAGGAACACTTGGCTGGGCTCACTCTGATACAGATTTAAATGATGGTTCATCTCAATTTTTCTTCTTCTTATATGAAGCTGAATTAAACCCAGCCGGACGTAATCTTATTGATGGAAGAAACGCAGCTTTTGGATATGTAATCGAAGGTTCTGAAATATTAAATAAGCTGGGAGTAGATGATAAGATAATCTCGATTAAAGTATTAAATGGTTCTGAAAATCTAAAACTCAAAGCTTAAATTTGAAATAAAGTGACAACTACAATTAAAGACTTAGGTGAAATAGAATTACTGAATCGTTTGAAAAGATTTATGCGATCTGGGCAGATAGATGATGATCTTGCTGAAATAAGTGGAAGTAATAAAAGCTTATTGATCAATACTGATTTACTTGTAGAAAAAATTCATTTTTCTGACGAAATATCTAATGCAAAAGATATTGGCTGGAAATGCATTACCACAAATATTTCTGATCTGATTTGCAGCGGCTCTGAAAATATAATTTCTTTTACTGTTGGGCTTGTTTTACCACCAAACACACATTGGGAATGGGTAGAAAACCTATATGAAGGGATGTGGGAAGCGATGCAAGAATTTGGAGGAGAAATAATTGGTGGAGATTGCTCTTGTGGAGAAACAAAAATGATTTCAATTACTGCAATTGGAGAAATGAAACAGCCTAGACTGCACAGAGGAAATGCCTTGCCGGGAGATTATATCTTAAGCACTGGATTCCATGGATTGAGTAGACTCGGTCTAGCGCTTTTAACATCCGAGCGACTACCAAGTGAAGTACAAATCAGTCGTGAGCTTACTAATAAAGCTATCAGCTCACATAAACGTCCATATCCAGCTATTGAGGCACTTAAAGCCTTAATAGAGTGTAAGCCTGAATCAATGGGTTGGAGAGCCGCAGGAACTGATAGCAGCGATGGACTTATTGAATCAATTAGAGGAATTTGCCAAAGCAGTAATTGCCAGGCAGTTTTATCAAAAACTTCTATTCTCAAAGACCCTGACTGGCCAGAAGATTCGATTTGGGATGAATGGATACTAAATGGGGGAGAAGATTATGAATTAATACTGAGTCTTCCTAAAGAGTGGGCAGAAGCTTTGTCGAAAAAATTGAAATCTGCCCAAATTATTGGGTTTATCAAAGAAGGTAAACCCAATATTTTCTGGGAGAACTTAGAACCAATTAATGTTGAAAAATCAATCCTATTTCAACATTTTTAACCATGAAACTTATATTTTATTTCCATTTTTGAGCAACAATTTCAGCCAAGTCAACAACCCTTTGGCTATAACCCCACTCATTGTCATACCAAGCTAAAACTTTCACCATATTGTCATCAATACACATTGTTAAAGCTTCATCAACAATGGTTGATTCATTAGTTCCTGCGTAATCAGTAGAGACTAGAGGCAAGTCACCATATTTGATGATTCCTTTCATTTCACCCTGTGAAGCAGTTTTCAATAATGAATTAACCTCTTCAGCACTAGTTTTACGACTTGATTCAAAAACTAAATCAACTGCAGAGACATTAGGAGTAGGGACTCTCATGGCGATACCAGTTAGTTTCCCTTTCATTGCTGGATAAACAAGAGCAACAGCTTTTGCAGCTCCAGTTGATGTAGGTACCAAATTCATCGCGGCTGCTCTTGCACGACGTAAATCACGATGAGCATTGTCTAGGATTCTTTGATCACCGGTATAACTATGGATCGTGGTCATTAGACCTTTATTAATTCCCAACTGTTGATCTAGAACTTTTACTATTGGGGCTAAACAATTTGTGGTGCAACTTGCATTGCTGAGGATATCAAAATCATCATGAGAATAAGAATCGGCATTAACACCCACCACATAGGTACCTACCCCATCACCCTTGCCAGGCGCTGTGAGAATGACCTTCTTGGCTCCAACTTGTAAATGCTTACTAGCACCAACATCTGTATTAAATACTCCTGTTGACTCAATTACTAAATCAATTCCCCACTCTTTCCAAGGAAGATTTAATGGATTTCTATCTGAATAACATTTTATAGTTTTTCCATTAATTTGAAATGTATCATCTGTATGTGAAATTTCGGCGTCGTTTATAGCACCTAAAATAGAGTCATATTTGAGCAAATGGGCACAAGTTTTTGGGTCAGAAGTGACGTTGATACCAACCACCTCAATATTTGTATTTGCACCCCTACTGAGCCAACAACGCATAAAATTGCGTCCAATTCTTCCGAATCCATTAATCGCTACACGCAAAGTCATTTCAAAAACGGTAAAACCGCACAAGCTACTGGCCGCTGATCATACAGAACGATGATCATTTTCTGTGCATTTTGAAAAATAATTGAAGCGTTAAGGACATAAAAAGTACAAAAACTCTCTAATTCTTTAAAAAATGTGCCTTTAGATTGATGAAGAGTTATCTTTCACTCGACACTGAAGCGAAATTGAAGAAGACACACGAATTGCCACACCATATTCATTTTATTGGAATCGGAGGTATTGGTATGTCTGCTCTGGCAATGATTCTCGCCAAAGATGGATATTCCATATCTGGTTCTGACCAAAAAAAAAGCAAGACTTTAGAAGAATTAGCAGAAAATAACATTCGTATCTTTGAAACTCAAGAAGAATCTAATATTGACGAAATTTTAAAAATTTATGGAGAAAATATATTAGTTGTTAGAAGTTCAGCAATACGTGAAAATAATTTAGAATTATGTAAAGCTAAAAAATATAATTTAACTATCAATCATCGTTCTGAAATATTAGCCTTTTTAATAGAACAAAAAAGATCAATAATCGTCTCAGGATCTCATGGTAAAACAACAACAAGTACTTTCATTGCCACATTACTTTCTTTTGCAAAAATAGATCCAACCGCGATCATTGGCGGAATTGTACCTCTTTACAAAAAAAACTATAACTATAGTGATGGTGAATTATTAATCGCAGAAGCAGACGAGTCGGATGGATCTTTAGTAAAATTTAATCCAAATATTGGAGTAATAACAAATTTAGAGCTTGAACATGTTGATCATTATCTAGATCTAAACGATTTAATAAAAACAATGAAGCAATTTGCTCAAAAGTGTGACTGCTTAATTACCAATTATGACTGTAATAATCTTAGAAATAATTTACAAAATTCTAAATTATTTTCGATTAAAAAAATTAATAATATAGATTTTTCACTAATTCCAAAAGAATCAAATGGCTGTGAAATTATTGCTGAGTATTATGAAAAAGAAAAATTTATTGAAATTATAAAGATACCTGTTCCTGGAATACACAATTTAAGCAATGCAATAGCTGCTATAGCATCATGTCGAATAGCTGGTATTCCCTTTAGAGATATAAAAAAAGGAATTAATTATTTACAGCTACCTTCACGAAGATTTGATTATAAAGGATTATGGAAAAACAGATTAATAGTTGAAGATTATGCTCATCATCCTAGTGAAATTGATGCCGCAATATCAATTGCTTCTAATATTATTAAGACAAAAAATAACCTTTCGCAAATATCGCCTAAAAGATTAGTCACAATATTTCAACCTCATCGGTTTAGTAGAACTAAAAAATTTCAAAATGAATTTGCAAAAAGTCTAAGTAAATCTGATATGGTATTCATATCTCCAATTTACTCTGCTGGAGAAGATGAAATTGAAGGAATAAATAATAAAACTATTGGATATGAATTAAAAAAATTAAAACCGAATCTAGAAATATATACTCCTGATAATAATAAAAATTTAATAAAACTAATAAAAGAACATACAATTGAAAAAGACTTGATTTTAATTATGGGCGCAGGAGATATTAATATAATATGTGCAAATCTATTTTTTAAATTAATCAATAATAAATCGATCAGAAGTAATTTAGCGGCTTAATTAATGAATTTGATTCAATTAGAAAAAAATATTTCATTAGCAAATTTTACTACTTGGAGAATAGGAGGTCCTGCAGAATGGATTGCTCAGCCACAAAATATTGAAGAAGTTCAATATTTAATAAATTGGATCAATAAGAAAAACATGAGTTGCAATATTATTGGTGCTGGCTCAAATCTTTTAATCAATGACAAAGGAATTAAAGGTTTAAGCTTATGTTTGCGAAATTTCAAAGGAATTAAAATTGATAAAGGTAGTGGAATTATTGAGGTTCTGAGCGGTGAAATGCTTCCAACTTTAGCCAGAAAAGCCGCCGCAAGTGGACTTCATGGACTCGAATGGGCTATAGGAATACCAGGAACAATTGGTGGAGCGATAGTTATGAATGCAGGAGCACAAGAACATTGCATATCTAATTATGTCGAAAGTATTACAACGCTATCTTTGACAGGTGAATACAAAATTCTCAAAGCAAAAGATCTCAATTTTGGTTATAGAGACAGTCTCCTTCAAAATGAACAATTAATTGTCATATCTGCTCGACTCAGGCTGGCATTAGGTCATGCAGAAAAAATTAGACAGATCACAAATAAAAACCTAAATCATCGCTTAAAAACTCAACCCTACAACGCCCAAACCTGCGGTAGTGTTTTTCGCAATCCCGAACCTTTGAAAGCTGCAAAATTAATTGAAGAACTTGGTTTAAAAGGATTTCGTTTTGGTGGGGCCGAAATATCCAAAATACATTCAAATTTTATAATTAATGCAAACAAAGCTTCCTCTTATGACGTCAGAGAATTAATCAAATATATTCAAAAAAAAGTTTTGGATTCTTATGGAATCTTGTTAGAAACAGAAGTCAAACAATGTGGCTTTTAAATTTAAACCCTAAGATCAATAACAATAGGAAACTCTCATGGCTGGATTCGGACTACCAAATTTTGGACAACTTACTGAAGCTTTTAAAAAAGCACAACAAATTCAGCAGAATGCCCAAAAACTTCAGGAAGAACTTGAAGTTATGGAAATAGAGGGGTCAAATAATGACAATCGGGCAAAAATATGGATGTCAGGTAATCAAAAGCCTTTACGAATAGAAATTGATCAATCTCTACTCTCTGAAGAAAAAGCAATAATCGAAGACGCAATACTAGATGCTATGAAATCAGCTCACGAAGTTTCAACTTCGACTATGAAAGAACGAATGGAAGATCTAACAGGTGGATTCAAGCTTAACCTGCCTGGTATGGGAGAGGAGAATTAATCATTTCCTCAAGGTTCTCACGATAAAAAGGATATCTTTCAAGATCTTTATCAATTACACAACCAGGCTCATCTCTATGCAAACAATTACGGAACTTGCATTGTGACTTATTTAATTGGGTTCGAAACTCTGGAAACAAGGAAGCAAAGCCAGATGGCGCGCATACTATTTCTGGACGATTAAACCCCGGTGTATCTGCAAGAAGTGATCCTTCTCCAATAGCAAAAAGTTCGACGTGTCTAGTCGTATGTGTCCCTCTCTTTAATTTTTTGGAAACAGATGATGTAGGTAGGGAAGCGGTTGGGATTAAATGATTAATTAAACTTGTCTTTCCTACTCCAGAGGGACCAGCAAGTACCGTTAATTTTGTATTTCTAAATTGCTCAAGTAATAAATCAATGCCCTGAGAATTCTGTATGGATACCGGAATACAATCGTAGCCCCAACATTTAAATTTATTTATATATAAAAATAAATCATCCTTTGTAATTAAATCTATTTTAGTTAAAACTATCAAAGGTTTTATATTTGAACATTCAGCTGTTAATAAAAAACGACTTGCTTGTTCCATATCAAATAAAGGTTCATCAACTGAGATACAAATAGAAACTAATGTTACGTTTGCAACAGCTGGACGTTTTAGAAAACTTATTCGAGGCTCAACCTCGAAAATTACAGCTCGTTTATTTTTATAATCAATAGATTCAACACAAACTATATCACCTACATCTATAAATAAACCTTGATAATCTAACTTTGCTCTTCGTGTACAAAGCAGTTTAATTTTTTTAGAAAATGGGTCATATAAATCTTCTTTAAAATCTTGATAATCAATCTCAACTATTAAAAAATTTGCCTTAAGTGCAACAACTATACCTTTTAGATTCTTAGATTTATTTTTATTCACTCGATATTATCAACGTTACTTTTTTAAAATCTTTATGCAGTATATTCACTTTGTATCCCTTCTCTTTTAATCCATTTTCAACACTAGTTTCTGATTCACCTGTATCTATATCTACTTTTAAAATTTCATTTGAAGATAAGTTTTCTAAAGCCAGACAACATTTAACAAAATTGACTGGACAAACAAGGCCACGCAAGTCTAAATAATGTTCAGTTAACATCTTTTCTGACACTATTTTTGTCCAAATAATTTACTAAATAAACCACTTTTATGATAGTGATGTTGAGTTCCACGAGCAGAATAATGTCCAGCTAATTCTTCTAGTAAATTTCTCTCAGAGTCTGACAATTTTGTAGGCAATTTAATCTTTACTGAAACTTGATGATTTCCTCTTGCCACGGGATTGCCAAGCTTTGGTACTCCCTTATTTTCTAAATTTAATATAGAATTGGGTTGAGTTCCTATTGGTACTTGTAATTTAGTAGGACCATCTACAGTATCTATTTCAATAGTGTCTCCTAATATTGCCTGAAGATAACTAATATTGACCTCAGATAAAATAGTCAATCCATCTCTCTTTAAATTAGCATGATTTTTAACTTTTAAGAAAACATATAAATCTCCAGAAGGGCCGCCCTTTAATCCAGCATTACCCTCTCCTGAAACTCTTAACCGTGTCCCGCTATCAACTCCAGCAGGAATATTAATTTTTAATTTTTTTCTTACTTGTTTAACACCTTTTCCCCCACAAGAATTACAAGGGTCCTTAATGACTTGTCCAGTGCCGCCACAATTTGGACATTCAGCTACTTGAGTAAAACTTCCAAAAGGTGTACGAGTAGCTCTTCTGACTTGACCTGCACCTCCACATGTAGGACAAGTAACAGGTCCAGTGGCTTTCTTGGCCCCAGTCCCTCTGCAAACATCACAAGTTTCTAAATGAGGAACCGTAATCTCTTTCTCTTGTCCAAAAATAGCTTTATCAAAATCAATCGTAAGGTCATACCGTAAATCATCACCTTGTTGAGGTCCTCGCCTTTGGGGACGAGAACCTCCAGCAGAACCAGAACCACCAAAACCATTAAAGAAGGTCTCAAACAAATCTGCAAAGCCACCCATATCTCCCATGTCTGGCATGCCCGCTGCCCCGCCTAATCCAGCCTCTCCAAATTGGTCATAACGAGCTCGCTTTTGAGAATCGCTTAAAACTTCATATGCTTTACCTATTTCTTTAAACTTATCCTCTGCACCTGCTTCTTTATTCACGTCAGGATGATATTTCCGAGCTTGCTGTCTGTAAGCTCTTTTTAAAGTGTCAGCATCAGCATCTCTGCTAACACCCAATAATTCGTAAAAATCAGCCATTAGTCCATTTAAACAAATTCAATTCCGTTTCGATCATCATGTATTTAATTCTCATCTTTAGTTGAAGCATCGGAAGACTCGATTTGTTCTTGATTAGAAGGGCTCTGATCAGAAATCTCTTCATTCACAGCTTTCGGTCCTGGTCCCATAGAAACTTTAACCAAAGCATGTCTTAAAACACGACCATTCAAGTGGTAGCCCCTTTGTAATTCTTCAATCACAACATCCTCAGCCTTTTCCTCACTGGGCTCTCGCATAACCGCTTCATGCAAAGAAGGATCAAAAGCCTGATCAACTACACGCATTGGAGCAACACCTAATTGCTTAAGTACTTCAACTAACTGCTTATAAAGTCCTTGATAACTTCGATGCAATGCTTGAGCTTCTTCACCCTCAGGATTTAGTTGTTGTCTTGCTCTTTCAAAATTATCCACAACAGGAAGTATTTCACTAAGCGTAGAGCAAGTGAGTTGGATTTTCAGATCATCCTGATCCCGTGTCTGACGCTTTCGAAAATTATCAAAATCAGCAGCTATTCTCATATATTGGCTATTTAGAGTCTCATGCTCTTTTTCTAATTGCTGTAATCTTGCTTCAGTATCTGGAACTTGAATATTTTGATCAGAGCTAGTTGAAAGTTGATCGCTTTCTGTATCAAGAGAATCATTGTTCAGTTGAGTCTCTACTTCAGAATTATCAGAAAGATCGACTGAATTAGATGATTCAATACTTGATTTAGAATTTACAGAGTTTTCAGTGGAATCATTGTCTGATGAACCATCCTGAGATAATTCATGTTCTGAGGAGGGAACGTCTGAATTCATATAGTTTGATTAGCTATTAGTACATGTTGATAGCAAAGGGTTTTTTGTACAAGCTACGGAAGCCCACACCTATTTATGTAAAAAGCAAATCATTTATGCATCAACTTCAAACTTAAGAGCAACTCCATTATTGCAATATCGTTTACCAGTTGGCCTTGGACCATCATTAAAAACATGTCCTTGATGCCCGCCACAACGTCGGCAATGATATTCAGTTCTTGGAACAATTAATTTAAAGTCTGTTTTTGTATCTATTGCATCAGGTAAATGATCAAAAAAACTTGGCCAACCTGTTCCACTGTCAAACTTTGTATTTGAAGAAAATAAAGCAAGTCCACAACCTGAACAACGGAAAATTCCTTTCCTTTTTTCATCATTCAAGGGACTTGAAAATGGTCTTTCCGTTCCTTCTTTGCGTAAAACGTAAAAAGCATCTTTGGGTAACCGATTTTCCCATTCTGCATCCGTTAAAGTTTTATAATTCTCCATAGGTGTAGAGGCAGCAGAAACACTTTTTGGTTTGATAATAAAACCAAAAAGAGTATTAAAGAATCCAAGCATTAAAATTCTGCGGTTCAAAGAAATTTTTCAATTCGATCAATATTAATAAAATTCACACCTTAAAAGTTGAAAAAAATTAATTCATAAAAAATGATTTCCAACTCTTTCAAAAAAAATGAATTAACTAGTTACCGGGTAAGTATTGCTCCAATGATGGATTGCACAGATAGGCATTTTCGTGTCCTAATGCGTCAAATCACAAAAAAATCTCTCTTATACACTGAAATGATTGTCGCCCAAGCACTCCATTACAGCAAAAATAGAAATAAATTATTGGATTTTGATGAAATTGAACATCCTATTTCCATACAACTTGGAGGCGACAATCCGAATCTTTTAGCTGAAGCGGCTCAAATGGCTGAAGATTGGGGATATGACGAAATTAATTTAAATATTGGCTGCCCTAGTCCAAAAGTAAAATCTGGCAACTTTGGAGCCTGTCTGATGGGAAAACCAAAGATAGTGGCCAAATGTATAGAGAAAATGAAAAAATCATGCAACATACCAATAACAATCAAACAAAGACTTGGTATTGATAATCTTGATAGTGATGATTATCTTATGCAATTTGTTGATCATTGTTCAATTGCAGGAGCAGACAGATTTATAATTCATGCAAGAAAAGCGTGGCTAAACGGATTAAATCCAAAAGAAAATCGAACAATTCCTCCACTTCAATATGAAAGAGTGAAAAAATTAAAAAAAAATAGACCTGAATTAATTATTGAACTTAATGGTGGAATAAATACAATAAATGATTGTATTAAAACTCTCAAAGTATTTGATGGAGCAATGGTAGGTAGAGCTGCATATTCACATCCCTTTATTTGGACACAAATAGATTCAAAGATATACGGACAACCAGAAGAATATCTTTCTAGATCTAAAATAATTAAAAAAGTAATTCCTTTTGTTCAAAAAAATATAGAAAACGATGGCCGTCTTTGGCAAATGTCTAAACACATTATAAATCTAATAGAAAATATACCTAATGCAAAAATAATGAGACAAGAGCTAAGTGAAAAATGTCAAAATCAGAAAGCAGACGTTTCAATTTTAAAAAAAATTGCCCAACAACTTGAAGATGCTGGGCAATAAAAACAAGAAGCGAAATCTTTAAGATTCTGCGCCACCATAATCTGCAGTAGAGTCGTCTCCCCCTTCAGGCGAAGCACCTCTTCTTCTTCTACTACGACCTTGATCAAAGCCATTTGCATCTT
>QCHZ01000019.1 GCA_003216955.1 Prochlorococcus sp. AG-402-I21
TCATATCGCAAAGCAATTGAACTTCAACCTAATTATGCAAATGCGTATTCCAATCTAGGAATAACATTAGGGGATTTGGGCAAATTAGAAGAACTAATTCTTTTATCAAAATCAACACTTAAATCAAAATCAATAGATATAGGACATAAATTACGAACTTCGATACGAATCGCAATCGCTAATTTAATAAAAAGAGATTTTTCAGAAGTCTTAATAAGCATCAACAAAAGTAACGAATTAATAAAACTAGGTGCTATTGATATTATTAAAAATAAAAAAAGTAAAAAATATATATTATCTTACTTAACATTTATCAATTCACTCTATCCTCTACTTGAGAAAGAAAATAACTATTCTAATTCAGAAAAAATACCTCATATTGGAGAAAGTCATTGTCTGTCTTTTGCTCATCAAACTTTATCTATATTTTTAGAATCAAAAAAGATACAACCTGTTCTCATCACAGGTGGAAAAGCATGGCATTTTGCTAATAGAGGAAATAATCAATGGAAAGATTCATTAAACCAACAAATCAAAAATCATACCTATAGTGATCAAGTCTTTATTTCTTTTGGAGAAATAGACTGTAGAAAAGATGAAGGTATAATGTCTTACGCTATCAAGGCAGATCAAAGTATTTCAGAAGTATGTGAAAATACTGTTAAAGGTTATGTGGATTTTATGGAAAAAGCACTATCTATATATTACTCAAAAAGATATTATTTCGGCATTCCAGCACCAACGAGGAGGGAGGAATTAGTTGATGAATTAGATTTAAAGAGAATTAAGATTATCAAGAAATATAATTCATGCTTAAAAAAAGAAGTTTTAGCAAGGAGATCCTATTTTATAGATGTTTTTAATTTAACTTCTACAAAAAATGGATTTAACAACAACATCCATATGTGCGATGACAAACACTTGTCTCCAAAATGTCTTCACCTTCTATTTGAAAATCACCTATGTGAACCTTAAGTATTATCCACTTATATCTACAATGCCTAATTCCCAGAAATTAAAAAGCAACCGAACTTACAAAAACGGGTAAATTTGAAGAAAACATCCCAACACTGTCAGAACGATGTATCAATTCTGAGTATCTAAAAAAGAGAATTGACAACTTCCATAGAATAAAAATATTTAATCTTTCCGAGAAAAGCATCTTTCTACGATTTCTCTACAAAAATATGTCATAGTTGAATGGAGCAGAAATAAACTTTTGTTCTGTATCAAACTCTCATTTCAAAAGAGGCCAAAGTGAAATACTAAAAAATGAGTAAGTATTCGTCTTATAAAAGTAGTCAATTTAGTAACATATATCGCAAAATACTTATTTCAAAACAAGCAATTGTTCTCCAACGTTTTCTCTACACTGTCTCTACGGTTGAGGTGTAGAGAAAATGAACTATCTACGATTTCTTCACAGAGAAGGTTACAAGGTGACACGTGGAACTTACTCTTCAAATCCCGGTCACTCTGGCACTTAAATTTCTACGTGGAACAACGACTTTGAGTGGTGAACTGGGTTTTACTGCCCTAAACTATTCCCACTTAATAGTCCCTACCAAAAAGAATGAAGATATAACTGGGTTCTCAAGGATTATTTGATCGTGACAAACCCGAGACAAACTGACAAGTTCAGAAATGAACAGCATTAGTTCTAGTCTATGAGTTGATTTTCTGAATAATCGTAGAAAGTTCATTGAAAATATTAATTAATCTTCCTCTATAAATAATAAATGATTTTAGAAAGAATTAAAAGGATTGAAATTAGTAGTAAAATCGTAAGAACCAAAAGAAGAAAAAGATAAATAAGATGAACAGTTCTAGTCAAGAAGGAGAAGTAAAGAAACAATTCACTGAAATAAAAACATATCCAGTTCCATTTTATTTAGGGGAAAATCAAGGAAATATTACTGTGAATACCAATACTCCTTCTACCCCTTCTAAAAAACAAATAATTAATCAAGCAATTCAGTTTCATCTAAAAGGAAATATTCCAGAAGCAACAAAATATTATCAATATTGTATAAATCAAGGGTTTAATGATCATAAAGTTTTTTCTAATTATGCAGGAATTTTACAAAGTATTGGCAAATTAGAAGCAGCAGAATTGTCATGCCGTAAAGCAATAGAAATCAAACCTAATTTCGCAGAAGCGCATTACAATCTAGGAAACATATTAAGAGATCTTGGCAAATTAGAAGCATCAGAAATCTCACTACGCAAAGCAATTAAAATCAAACCTAATTTCGCAGATTCTCATTTAAATCTGGGAGAAACTTTGAAAGATCTGGGCAAATTACAAGAAGCATTTGATTCTTATTTAAAATCAATTGAAATTAATCCAAAACAAACTAATATTTTTCCCTTAATTACTAGATTCCTAAAAGATTCAGATCCATCACAATTAAATAAATCAAAACTAAAATATATATTAAATCTTCTGCTAGAAAAGAATGATATTTCTCATGAAGAATTAATAAAAGCATTTAACTATTTATATAGAAATGAAATAATCAGTATTCTAGAAAAATTTGATTCCGACTTTTCCGAAATAGAGTTACTTATCAATAATAAAGTCATAATTAATGGACTTAAAAAAATTATATTATGTGATCTTAAATTAGAGAAAACCCTAACCACATTAAGACAAAAAATATGCCATCGTATCATTAAAAATATAGAAACTATTAATTACTCTGAATTACAATTTATTATTGCTTTAGCAGAACAATGCTTCTTTACTGAATATGTTTATTCATTTACTGAAGAAGAAAATATATCTGCTAATACAATCATCCAAAGATGTAGAGATGGAGAAATAAATGAAACAAATATTTCAATTTTATCTTGTTATTTTCCACTATATAAATTGCTTAATCAGATTCCATCCTTAAAATCTTTTAATTCTTCTAATCAAAGTTTCAAAGAACTAATAGAATTACAAATATCGGAACCTCTAAAAGAAATTGAATTATCAGAAAATATCAAAAAAATAGGGTCAATTAATGATTATATTTCTCAAAAAGTAAAATCTCAATATGAAAAAAATCCATATCCTAGATGGCGCTATGGGAATCATTATAAAGAACAAAAGTTATCTATAGTTCAAGCAATTAATAATGATATCAACCCTAATTCTATAAATCATAATATAGGTAATAAGCAATTAAAAGTTCTCGTTGCAGGATGTGGAACAGGTCAGCATATTTTACATACACAAAATTATAAGAATGCTAATATTATAGGGATAGACTTAAGTTCATCTAGTCTTTCTTATGCTCAAAGAAAAATAAATGACCTGAAAATTGATAATGTTGAACTGATTCAGATGGATATTTTAGAAGTTAGTTTACTAGAAGAACAATTTGACGTTATTGAATCTAGTGGTGTTTTACACCATATGGAAGATCCTTTAAAAGGATTGAAAGCATTATTGGGTATTTTAAAACCTAATGGATTTCTTCATCTAGGTTTATATAGCGAACTAGCAAGAAAAGATATTGCTAAAGCAAGAAAATATATTGCCAGCAAAAATTTTCAAGCAAATGAGGACAATATTCGTAATTTTAGACAAAAAGTTATTTCTGGTGAGTTAAGTGATTTAAATTCTTTAAAAACAACTGGAGACTTCTATTCATTATCTCAATGCCGTGATCTATGCTTTCACGCAAAAGAACATAGATTCACCATTAACCAACTACAAGAAACACTCAAATCTAATGAATTAGAGTTTCTTGGATTCTTGCTTCCAAAACCAGTTAAATCTCTCTATAAGCAATATTTCCCAGAAGATAAAAAACAAACGAACTTACAAAACTGGGCAAAGTTTGAAGAAAAACATCCCAAGACCTTCAGAGGAATGTATCAGTTCTGGGTTTCTAAAATGGAGAATTGACAACTTCCACAGAGTAAAAATATCTAATGTTTTAGAAAAAAACATCTTTCTATGATTTCTTCATGAAGATGCTGACAAGATCATAAAACAAACCCATGACAAACATGGGTGTTTAAATCCCTGTTATTTCATCACCTAATATCAGGAGGTGAACTTGTGACAAACCCTATTTTTTGAGACTGTATCTACCTCTTTGTAGACAAGTCATTACCACTCAATAGTGCTTAATCAAATTATTGAGTGAGGAAAAGGGATTTGCCCCCTATTTTACCGCGTGGAACTCACGTGGAACCGTCAATTAGCAAATATTTTCATTAACAAGGGAGCAAACAATTATTTTCCTTTCCTTAACTCCGATCGATTTTTACGCCAAAACCCTCAGGCATCTCGTCATTGATATCTTTGAAATCCATCCATCTACTCTCTTCATCTACAGTGATTCTTTTGAACTTTCTGACATAGACATCTCCTGCTAGATCAGGGTCTGTAACTCCAAAGAAATCGCATATTTCTTCTACTCTTGCCCAATGCTCAATTTCATTCGTTGCTCTTTTGAATTCAGTAATCTCAAATTTCCCTTGTTCTGCCTGACTTAATTTGTTTAAAACTGAGGAGGAAACAAAGACAGTTGCACAATCCCATTTCGAACTATCTTCTCCTTCCAACTCAAGATTTCTTTGATTGAGTTCTTTTAACCAAGTTTCATCCATAATCTTCTATTTTTCCTGAATCCACTCAGAAAGTTTATTTGATTCAGGATCTAATGATTGATAGAACTCATGAAAGGTCCCCACTTTTTATTCTTGGATCCTTTGGTCTTATTCCTATTTTGTAGGTTCTCATCAGTTTGTCTTTTTAGTAGTGACAAAAGGTTCATGCAGGAGTAGAAAAGTAATAACAGAACAACTCCTCACACAATAGTTCTGTTGTAAAAAGGCACTCGACTTCACGTAAGTAGGGTGCTTTTTTAATGGTTGATTGTGCAAAATTGGCACATGTGACAGTTGAAGAACTCGAATACTCAGCATTTCTCTTTTCGTGAAGTTGATTATGTTGAATTTGTGAGGAGTTGAGATCCTCCGCAGTGGAAACAAGGAAACACTTGCGCCTGATCTCACAAAGAAACCGCCTTGTTCAGAACGGGCGGTTTTTTTGTGCCTTTTCTCGAGTGGTCTGATGATATTTCCATCTCCACAAGTTGTTTTTGGTTTACTGCTTGTGAGTACAGCAATGGTTTTGATTTTCGATATCAGATACAACCCATTCAGAAACAGTTAGGACGATATCTAATTAGGAATTTTTTCGGATGCAGAACCTTTGCGTAATTGATTAGAAAAGGAAAAGCAGAACAACTCCTTACCAAAATTTGTTCTGTAAATGAAGAGAGGGACTCAAGGTCGCTGAAGCAGCAGGGTCCCTTTCTTAATACCATTGTTAATTAGTTAAATCAGTCTCCTTTATCGTGAATATCTCCTGAATAAGATTGAGTTCCTATCTCTGGTGGTGGATTATTTCCGAAGTCATCAACTAAAGCATCTGCCTCACTTGTAAAAAGTTTGGTAAACCATTGCTTAATTGCAATAATTGCTGTCCAGATCTTGTCTCTTTTTCTGGTCATAGATATACCTCAAAAGTAGTAAGGGGGCGAGATTTTGGTCGCCCCCTTTGAGTCCATCACTCCAGACCTAAGGAAGTGCGTTGACTCCTGAGACTGTTTTACTACTACTTAATGGAAATTGCTATGGGTAAGAACACCAAAGTATTTCTAAATTTGGGTTCTCTGTATAGATATTTTCTAATAAGGGGATTAGACATAAATCAAGAGTCATCGCACTCTCGAAGATATTAAAAAGGTGAAATGTGCATTGCCTCTAAGGAGGAATCTCACACCTCCTGATGTGAACAGAGTCACCTTTCGTGCGGTCTCTGCAATGGTCGGAACAACCCAAACCCCTGATTAGTTTCAGGGGTCTTTCTTTGTGCGGTAATCAGAGTTAATACTTTAGGGTTTTTGTCCTATAGATTTTTTGGATTAGGAGGAGTAGATATAAATCAAGGCACTATTAGGAGGTCAAACCATGTCATGCGGTAATCCTTTTAAACATGCAATCGAAGACGTAAAGGAAACATTCTCAAAATCTTGTGGAGTTCCTATGCAAGGGAACGATTGGTGCGATCTGGTTTCGAATTATGAAACTGATTTTGATGAGGTCGATTACGAGAATGAATGTTTGCAGTTTGGCAACTGCTCAATGGACTACTAAAAAACATTGAACTAACAGGAGGTCTAATTATGCAAGCAACACGTAGTTTCAGATCCAATGGGTCGAATACTCTTTCATCGATCTTTCTTTGGTTTTCTGTCCTTTTAATCTCACTTGGAACACTTCCACACCTTGTTCCTTATTACTTTCAGTTGAAATATTGAGGTAAAAAGGATGATTCTCGATCTTCTCAAACTCATTCTCAGAAAGCACAAAGATTATTGGGTGGTTGGTTAAACAGGAGTTTTTTCTCATGTTCACCTGATCTAGATTTGTTATTAATGAATTAGGAGTCACAGCACCTTCTGTGGGTCAAAGTGAAATAAAGGATGGAAATTTAGTTCAGTCAGTTGAGTGCTTGACTCAAAGGGAGCGACCCAAATCTCGCTCCCTTCTTTAATGGAAAAAATAGGTGACTTGACCTAATAGACAAATATAGTACGTTTGTATTAGTGTTATCCCCATCACTAAACCGACAAAGGAAGCACGAAGTAAGCATCGTGCTTTTTTTGCCTCTTCTCACACGGAGAACCAAGATGGATCGAATTAAAACACCAAAAGTTGTTGCTCCAGTTGAAGCACTTGAGCATCCAGAAGAGTGGAATTATTTCACTAATCTGGAACTGGTGAAGTCCAGAGGAAGATCAGTTTGTCTTACATGTGAACACTTCACTTATACGTGCGATAAATCATGCGTCACTCTTTTGACTTGTCCACGTCACCAACGTCTTATCCCTCAAGGTGAACATCTCACAAAGCGTTGCCTGAATTGGCAAAAAAAGAGGGTATTACAAATTGGATGGTGTCCAGAAGTTGCATAACAAACCAACAATTATTTCCTCAAAACCAATGAATTTAACTACCACCGCTGATTCTGTGATGATGTTTTGCATCATCGCTTCAATGGCAATTTTTGATGCCGTCTCAACTCTTCTTTCGATCCTAAAGAAAGGAATATTTGTTGATCAGAAATCGGTACTGATGCAAAAGACCAATAGCGAATTGAGGGCAATGCTGGGTGGCATAGACAAAATTTCCAAACTCAATAAAAAACAATTAGTCGATTTAGTAATAGAAAAAAATGAACTTTTTTGATACTAAGAATTTCTCATTGCGTAGAGAAGTCGTAAAAAGATTGTTGGAAACTGGTCCATCAAAAAAACCACGAGTGTAGAGAAAACAAACTTTCTACGATGTCTTTTCAGAGAAGGTGACAAGGGGAACATACGGGGAACTTACTGTTCAAATCCCTGTCACCTTGGCACTTAAATTTCTACGGGGAACTCACGGGGAACAACGACTTTGAGTGGTGGACTACGTTTTAATGCCCTAAACTATTCCCACTCAATAGTCCTTTACAAAAGAGTACCCCTAAACCCCAGTCATACCAAAGGGTTTTATCTTTACATACAGCACGTAAAACAAACGTAAAACCTATTATTGCCAATGGATTACAAGGAAAAATATACTCAATGATACTCTTGTAGAGAAATACTATATAGACCTACTTTTTATTGTCGCTCTAAAAGTAGTAAATGATTTCAGAAAGAATTTAAAAAGATGAAATTAGTAGTAAAATCGGGAAAAGCAAAAGAGATCAAAGAGAAGAGAAGATGGATAGTTCCAGTCAAGAAGGAGAAAAGAAGAGGGAAATTACTAAGATAAAAACATTCCCAGTTTCATTTGCTTTAGGAGAAAAAAAAGAAAATATAACTTTTACTACTAACACTCCTACCAAACCGTCTAAAGAAGAAATCATCAATCAAGCATTTAAGTTTCATTCACAAGGAAACATTGCAGAAGCGTCAAAATGTTATCAATATTTTATTAGTCAAGGTTTCAATGATCACAGAGTTTTTTCTAATTATGGTGTCATATTGAACGGTCTTGGCAAATTAAAAGAAGCAGAATTATCTACTCGCAAAGCAATTGAAATCAAACCTGATTTCGTTGATGCGCATTACAATTTGGGAATCATATTGAGTAATCTTGGCAAATTAAAGGTAGCAGCATTATATCAACGCAAAGCAATTGAACTAAATCCTAATTTCGCTGAGGCGCATTACAATCTGGGAAATATTTTGATAGATCTTGGTGACTTTCAAGAAGCAGAATTATCAACGCGCAAAGCAATTGAACTTAAACCTGATTACGCAGAAGCACATTCCAATCTGGGAAACCTATTGAGGGATATTGGCAAATTAAAAGAGGCGGAATTAATGATGTGTCATGCAATTAAAATTAATCCTGATTTATGTAGCGTATATTATGCATTGTCAAAATTTAAAAACCATAATAATAAGAAATGGAAAGATCAACTCTTTTCTGAAAATATCTTAATTAACAAATCACAAAAAGATCAAGTTGATATTTACTTCGCAAGAGCAAATATTCTTCATAAGGAAAAAAAATATGGAGACAGTGCTCAATACCTTCAATTAGCAAATAAACTTAAACTGGATCTTAATCCATCTAACTCTGATACTTTGATCAATAAATCTAATACATTGCTTCTTGAATCTGATAAAAAAGAGATTAATATAGAAGAGCAGAAAAGTTCTTCTGAGTATATTTTTATTGTAGGCATGTTTAGAAGTGGTTCTACATTATTGGAATCAATTCTTAGTATGAGTAATGATGTATATGATCTAGGTGAAGTTAATATTATGGAGGAATCATTCCTTGAATTTAAGAAGTCTAAACAACAGATAAATCTTGCTGAATTATATGAGAAAAAAGTAAATAATAAGACTACATTAAATATCACAACTAATAAATGTTTATACAACTATCAATACGCAGGTATTATTGCTCGGTATATACCAAACGCAAAAATTATTCACTGCTATAGAAATCCTTTAGATAATATTCTTTCAATTTATAGAGCACATTTTGATAAAGAAAATAAATATTCCTCTTCATTAGTTGATTGCACAAGAGTTTATTTAGATCAGGACGAAATAATGACCGAATATAAGAATAGATATAGATCAAAAATATACGACTTAAATTATGATTTATTAGTGAGCGATACTAATAAAGAAATTAAATCTTTGATCTCTTGGTTAGGTTGGGAGTGGCACGAGTCATATTTAACACCGCATCTAAATCCTCGCTCAGTTTCAACAGCAAGTAATATTCAAGTTCGTTACCCAATTAATTCAAAATCTATTGGTGGATGGAAGAACTACAAAGAGATGCTGAAACCTGCTATTGAAATACTTACTCAAACTAAAAAGTACCAAGACATAATCTCCTAAAACGAACTTAAAAAACTGGGCAAAGTTTGAAGAAAAATATCCCAACACTTTCGCAGGAATGTATCAATTCTGGGTTTCAAAATTATAAACTCACTACGTTCAAAACATTTCAGATTTTGAGTTTGTAGAGAAAAAAATCTTTCTACGATTTCTCCATGGAGACGGTAAAAAGGTGCTACGTAAACCCCACGTAAAACTGACACTTCAAAACACTAGTTATATCAGCATCGTTCTTCTCACATAAAACCTACGTAAAACCATATAAATCATGTTATCACTGTAAAGTAGACGTTTCCACTACTCCCACTCAATAGTCCCTAGCAAAAAGAATAAAGATATAACTGGGTTCTCAAGGATTGTTTCATCGTGACAAACCCGTGACAAACTGAAAAGTTCAGAAATGAATAGGATTAGTTCTAGTCTATGAGTTGATTTGCTAAATAATCATAGAAAGTTCATTGAAAATATTTATTAATCTTCCTCTATAAGTAGTAAATGATTTTAGAAATAATTAATAAGGAACTAGATTAGCAGTAAGATCGGAAGCACCAAAAGAGAGAAAAGATAATAGAAGATGAATGACTCTGGTCAAAAAGGTGAAGGAAAGCAGAAAGTGAATGAAATTAAAACATTCCCCGTTCCATTTCCTTTAGGAGAAAAGCAAGCAAATCTTACTATTAAGACAAATACTCCTGCCAAACCTTCTAAAGAACAAATAATTAATCAAGCATTTAAGTTTCATTCACAAGGAAACATTTCAGAAGCAGTAAAACTTTATCAATATTTTATAAATCAAGGATTCAAAGATCACAGGGCTTTTTCGAATTATGGAGTGATTTTTAAAAATCTTGGCAAATTACAAGAGGCAGAATTATCTACTCGCAAAGCAATTGAACTTAATCCTAATCTCGCAGAAGCACATTCCAATCTGGGAAATATATTGAGCGATCTTGGCAACTTAAAAGACGCAGAATTATCGACTCGCAAAGCAATTGAACTCAATCCTGATTACGCAGAGGCGCATTCCAATCTGGGAAACATATTGAGAGATCTTGGCAACTTAAAAGACGCAGAATTATCGACTCGCAAAGCAATTGAACTTAATCCTAATCTCGCAGAAGCACATTCCAATCTGGGAAATATATTGAGCGATCTTGGCAAATTACAAGACGCAGAATTATCGACTCGCAAAGCAATTGAACTCAATCCTGATTACGCAGAGGCGCATTCCAATCTGGGAAATATATTGAGAGATCTTGGCAACTTAAAAGACGCAGAATTATCGACTCGCAAAGCAATTGAACTTAATCCTAATCTCGCAGAAGCACATTCCAATCTGGGAAATATATTGAGCGATCTTGGCAAATTACAAGACGCAGAATTATCGACTCGCAAAGCAATTGAACTCAATCCTGATTACGCAGAGGCGCATTCTAATCTGGGAAACATCTTGAGAGATCTTGGCAGTTTACAAGAAGCAGAATTATCGACTCGCAAAGCAATTAAACTCAATCCTGATTACGCAATGGCGCATAACAATCTGGGAACCATATTGAATGATCTTGGCAACTTAAAAGACGCAGAATTGTCAACTCGCAAAGCAATTGAACTTAATCCTGATTACGCAGAAGCACATTCCAATCTGGGAACCATATTAAATGATCTTGGCAAATTAGAAGCATTAATTCTTTTATCAAAATCAATACCAGAAACAAACTCATTCAATCAAGGATATAATTTAATCACTACATTAGAAATCACAATCGCCAATTTGTTACGAGGAGATTTCTCAGCAACCTATTTGAACATCAATAAAACGAACGAATTAATAAATCAAGGACTACTCGATATGATTAAAAAGAAGGAAAATAGAAAGAATACATTGAATTATTCCAGATTAATTGCTTCACTCTATCCTCTACTTAAGAAAGAGCATAACAATCCTAATTCAAGCAAAATTCCTCATATAGGAGAAAGTCATTGTCTATCTTTTGCTCATCAAACTCTTTCTATATCCTCACAATTAAAACAAATTCAACCTGTTTTAATAAAAGGGGGGAAAGCGTGGCATTTTGCTAATAACAACAATAATCAATGGAAAGATTCTCTAACTCAACAGATCAAAAACCATAATTATAGTGATGAAATATTTATTTCTTTTGGGGAGATAGATTGTAGGAAAGACGAAGGAATACTTAATTACGCAATCAAGAATGATAAAGATATTTCAGAGGTATGTAAAAAAACCATTAAAGGTTATATGGGTTATATGGAACAGGTCCTATCTCCTACTTACTCAAAAAAATATTACTTTGGTATTCCAGCACCAACAAGAAAACAAGAATTACTTGATGACTTGGATTTAAAGAGAATTGAGATGATCAAAATATACAATTCATTGTTAAAACAAGAAGTTTTAGGTAGAGGTTCTTATTTCTTAGATGTTTATAAGTTGACATCTAATGAAAATGGAGAAAATAATAACTTTCATATGTGCGATAAAGTTCACCTATCTCCGAAATGTCTCTCTATTTTATTTAAAAATCACCTATACGAACCTAATAGTGTTATCCAATAAGTCTCAAATTAATAGACATAACTGCTCCTTCAATTTATTTATTCTAATGAAGCGATCAATTGAATATTCAATAGTGTAGAGAAATCAATTCTTCTACGACTTTTCTACAGAGAAGGTGACAAGGTGACAAGTGAAACTTTGGTGAAACTACAGACCTCAAAACCCTTGATAGTAGGTAAGCAATATTATAAGTGAAACTTTAGTGAAACTCAAGTATTAAGTCTATGACTGGGTTCTCATCCCACCCATTATTCCCACTCAATAGCACCTGTGGAAAAAACTGAGTGGTGGACAGGGATTTGCCCCCCTATATTATCACGGGGAACATACGGGGAACTTGTTTTAAGGCAAATATTTAGCATTTTCAAAAAAGTATAGAATATTTTTATAAAATATACTCAATAGTTATTTTATAAAAAATAGTATTCATAATAAAAATCAATTTATAATAAAAAAAATAAGAAACTAGAATCTTGTCATTATCTATTAACGATATTGCCGCTTCAGATATCCTTGACACCTCGCAAAATAGACGAAAAGCATTTAACGCGATTGCAGGATGGAATGGTTCAACGTATACAAAACCTATAAAATATTATATCCATGATAATAATGGATATGTAAACTTCGAAAGATTGCATTCAAATAATAATTATGCCTATGCAATTTCTAACGATGAAGAGAAGTTTATTGATGATACTTTCAAACAAATTGATAAATATATAGACCTTAATTTTGAACGCGTATACTCCGCAACAGAAGCAACTATTGATATTTATAGAACAGTCACAAGAGAGGAAAGATGGGGTTGGTGTGCAGCGAGTTGGTGGTGGGGACCTTATGATTATGAGGTGGAACTTGAATGGACTCCAATTTGGGAAAGTAATACTAAATTAACAAATTATCCAACATTATCATCCTCAGTTGCATTTTATATAATGCATGAAATTGGTCATGCTGTTGGTCTAGAGCATGACGAATCCAGCGGAACACTTAACCCTAATGATAATAGGTATAATATTAATGATACATTAATGTCTTACAATTATCAAAGTTATTTAACTAACTCAGTATCATTTAGTGATCTAGATATTAGTGCATTAAAAGAAATCTGGGGAGAAAATTTTGCACCAACAAATTGGAGCGTTTCATCCACAAGTTTTAATGAAAATATTACATCTGGTTCAACAGTTGCGACATTAAGTGGAGTAGATGAAGACAGCGATGATACTCATACCTTTAAATTTACCTCTAGTACAAATGGACCTGATAATAATAAATTTTCAATTGAGGGGAATCAATTAAAAATTAATGAATCGCCAGATTATGAATTAAAAAATACTTATACAATTAGTTTTGAAGCAATAGATTCATCAGGATTATCTTCTGGAAGTAGATATATTGAACTTACCGTTAATAACTTAGATGAATCTAATCTATTACCAACAGATATCAAATTATCAACATCAAGTTTCAATGAAAATATTTCCGCAAATTCTACTGTCGCAACA
>QCHZ01000020.1 GCA_003216955.1 Prochlorococcus sp. AG-402-I21
ACAGGAATATAGAAATAATCTTCTACAGAAAAAGAAAGATTATCAAACTGATTTGCAAAAAAGATTGAATGATATCAATCCGATAGAACTTGAAGAAGCTGACTTAAAATGTAAAGAAGCTGAGGCTTGGGTTGAATCTTCTAGAAGGAAGCTTTCAGACGTCGCAGGTCGCTCTGGTGCATGGATAGAAAAACATCAGAAAGCTAGAGATGATATTAATAAGATCCGATTAAAACTAGAGCCGAAAAGACTAGAGAAACAAAATATTGAAGAAAGTTTATTGCAATTAAATGTTATTTTAAAAGAATTAGAGTCTGATCAAAAAGCTGATGAATCATCCAATCGCAAGGTACATATAGAAATTAATAATTTGAATAAAGAATGGGATAGTATTTTAGACTTGATTTCTATTAAAAAAGAAGAATTTCAGGTATTAGCTTCTGAGAAAGGTATACAAGAGCGTACTAAAGTTAGATTAGAGAAAGAACAAGTAAAGCTTCAAAATGATATTGCTCGTTTAGAGAGTAGAAAAGAAATTATATCTGAAAGCCGTGGGACTAATGCAATAACTTTGTTATTAGAGTCTGGCTTAGAAGGTATACATGGCCCAGTTGCTAATTTAGGTGAGGTTGAAGATCGTTATAGAATCGCTCTTGAAGTAGCTGCTGGTGCCAGACTTGGGCAAGTTGTTGTGGATAGCGATCGAATTGCTGCAAAGTCAATTGATCTTTTAAAACGAAAAAGAGCTGGAAGATTGACTTTTTTACCTCTGAATAAGATTTTAAAAAACTCTCAAAATAGGTCTGATGTGTTTCAGAGATCCGTTAAGGCGAACTTTAATAAAAATACTGGATTAATTGGAAAGGCTATTGACTTGATTAAATTTGATTCAATATATGAAAATGTTTTCTTTTATGTATTTGGTGAGACAATTGTTTTTAGTGACTTGTCATCCGCTCGTGAGCAAATTGGTATTAAAAGAGCTGTGACTTTAGATGGCGAATTGTTGGAAAAAAGTGGAGCGATGACTGGTGGAAGTTTAAACAATAGAGCTTTGGGTTTGAGTTTTGGAAGAGTAAAAGATAATGATGATTTCGATATGTTGAAGAATAGATTATTAGAAGTGGGCGAGACCCTCGCTAATTGTCAAAAAAACGAAAATCAACTCATAAATCAGCTCGACAATCTAAGAGTTCAGCTAAGTGCACTAGACCAAAAGAAAGCAGCAATTGATGCTGAAAGATTAACTTCTAAGAGATCAAATACACCTTTATTAGAGCGCCAAAGTCATCGCTCAACAAGGATTGAAGATCTTCAAAAGGATAAAAAAGAAAAACTATTGCAATTGGACTCTATTAATTTGAGTATTAAACCTTTAGAGGTTGATTTATTAGAAATTGAGAAGGAAGAAAAAACAGTAGATCAATCAAGCGACTCATCTGTTTGGTCTAAGTTGCAACATGATCTAGAAGATGCTGATAAAAATCTCCTTGCTTTTAGAAATAGAAGAGATGAGATTTCAAATAAGCAATCTCAAAATAAGCTTGTAATTGATCGATTAAAAGATCAAGAAAATTCTTTAATAAGCGAAGAAAATCGCCTCAAGGATTCAATAGAGACTCTTGCTACTGCTCATATGAATTGGCGCGAGCAAAGTAATCTACTTAAAACTAATCGGCAAGATTTGATCAATGAACAAAAAGATCTAGAAACACGGTTTGGGGAGCAACGCAGAGAAAGGGATATGGTTGAAGCTGATGTCGCTGAAAAACGTTTAAATTTGCAAGAACTTCAATGGAGTCTGCAACGTATAAGAGAAGATCAAAAAAATATGAAAGAAGAAATTAGAATGGAAAGCATTCGTTGTAATGAATTACAGAAGCAGCTTCCTAAACCGATTCCGCTCATCTCAGATGAAATAAGAGCTAATGGTTTAAAGGCTTTATTGTCTAATTTGGATGTTTTGCAGAAAAGAATGGAAGAATTGGAACCTGTGAACATGCTTGCACTGGAAGAATTAGCCAAATTAGATGAGAGACTTAATGAACTTGAACATAGACTTCAAGTCCTAACCGATGAAAGATCGGAGCTATTGCTTAGGATAGAGACTGTTTCAACTTTGCGTCAGGAGGCCTTTATGGAGGCTTATCAGGCAGTGGATGTACATTTTCGTGATATTTTTGCAAGTCTCTCCGAAGGAGATGGACATTTGCAACTTGAAAATCCTGAAGAACCTTTAGAAGGCGGCTTGACTTTGGTTGCGCATCCAAAAGGTAAGCCTGTAAGAAGGCTTGCAGCTATGTCAGGTGGAGAAAAATCTTTAACTGCTTTGAGCTTTCTTTTTGCATTACAACGTTTTAGGCCATCCCCTTTTTACGCCCTTGACGAAGTAGATAGTTTCTTGGATGGAGTAAATGTAGAAAGATTAGCTGCTCTAATTGCTCAACAAGCTGTGCATGCACAATTTCTTGTTGTAAGTCATAGAAGACCTATGATTGGTGCCTCAATGAGGACTATTGGAGTTACACAAGCAAGGGGAAATCATACTCAAGTTGTTGGGTTGCCAATCGCAGCTTGATTGAATTTACTAATATGGTCCAATATGGTTCTAGTAATCTCATTTCTGCATATTTGAGTTGACCAATACTCAAGCCCCACAAGAATCAACATCTGCTGTCCCAAGTGACAGGTTATGGCTTCGCTCTGAGTTAATGGGAACTCAGGTCATTACTCGTGATACTGGGCGCAGGTTGGGTCTGGTAGGAGAAGTTGTAGTTGATATTGATCGGAGAGAGGTTGTAGCTTTAGGACTAAGAGATAATCCTCTAACACGTTTTTTACCAGGTTTACCAAGATGGCTTCCTCTTGATCAGATTCGTCAAGTAGGTGATGTCATTTTGGTAGATACAATAGATTCTTTGAGCGAAAACTTTGTTCCTGAAAGATTTAATAAAGTTATCAATTGCCAGGTAATTACTGAATCGGGAGATCAGTTGGGAAGAGTACTTGGATTTTCTTTTGATATAGAAACTGGAGAATTACTCACTTTAGTGATGGGAGCATTAGGCGTACCATTATTGGGTGAAGGAGTTTTAAGTACTTGGGAGATGCCTGTTGATGAAATTGTAAGTAGTGGTCCAGATCGAATCATTGTTTATGAGGGAGCAGAAGAGAAATTAAAACAATTAAATAGCGGTTTCCTTGAAAAGCTTGGTGTAGGAAATTCTGGATGGGAAGAAAGCGAAAGAGAGAGGTATAGAGTTAATCTTGTCCCAGTTGAGAATCAATTGACTTCTGGAGACACTGCAAATGATGATCAAAGGCTTCTAGGACAATCACAAGATGAAATTTTTGAAGAAGAAGAGATGGAATACGTCGAATTACAAGATTCGGAAGAAGAACAATATAATCAAGAATTAAGATACTTAGATGAACCTAATAATTCTTCAATCTATTCAGAAATTAATGAAGATGAGGCCAATTATACTGAGTCAAAATTTAAAACAAGATCTGATCATTTTGAAGAAAAAATATCCTCTAAAAATATTAAAAATAGATCAAAATTAGCAAGAGAGGAAGAGCCTATGGATGTTGAGCCTATAGAACAAGAATCTGTAAAACAACCTAATAATTCTCTATCTACTGATAAAGAAATTTTAGATATTGAAGATCCTTGGTGATTAATGTAAAAGTTCTTTTTCTTTCAGAAGATTAATAATTTCTTTGCAGAACTTTTGTGTTGCGCCTTTATTACCTCTAAGTGCTTTAAGATCTTCCTTTTGCCCAGAAAGCCTTGAAGGGGACTTGAGCCAATCAATAGTTTCTTTAGCGATTTGTGAGGTGGTTATATGTCCAATTCTTTCAGGGACAATCATTCTTTTTGCAGATATATTTGGCCAAGCCAAAAATCCTCTTTTTCTCAATTTAACAAAGCTAATTAATAAACCTAGGAACCATTTTAAGATTGGTAATCTAGCTATTAAACCTACTAATCCATCCCATGCTTCCATAACTAAAATATGTTGTGTAGGTACAACAACTATCATCGGAATATTTAATGAGCCCAGCTCCGCAGTATTTGCCCCTACTGTTGTTAGTGCAATATCACACTGGATGAGATCGTTATATGCTGGATAATTTTCTTGTAATAAAATTGATGTCGAATTAGTGGTTATTAATATTCCTCTTTCTTCTTCATTATTCGCTTTAGTAATTGATTTTATTCCAGATTTATATTGTTTTGAAATTGGATTTTTTCTGCTACCAAAGTATTTAATTTCATCTAGATTTGTGGTGGGAGCGATAGGTATTAGAAACTTACATTCTGGCATTGATTTTGATATTTTATCCGCTACATCAAGAAAAAAAGGTATTCCGATTTTGAGTTTGGCGCTTTTTGAGCCTGGCATTAGAGCAACCCACTTCCCAGCAGGGAGTGGATCATCAATTGTTGCAGTTTCTATTAAGTCAGCTGTAAGGTCTCCTATTACTGAACAACGATTTTGAATTCGTCTTGGTAGTTTCGTTAGAATATTATCCGTCATCGCGACAATACGATTATTCCAAAAAGGCCATCTTGCGATCCATTCTGCATATGTCATATGTAAGTATCCCAATCTGGCTGAAAGCAGAACGCTCCAAAATTGATCTCCTCCTAAAAAAATTATTAATCCTTTGGATGGCCATGATCCAAATTTTTTAGGTTTTATAAGAAGCTCCCAGAAGTTTGTTGCTTTTACTATGTTTTCAAATTGCAACCATTTTTTGGCAACAAGATTTTCATTTCCAGTTGCGTTCGGGCAAGGAACCAATACAAGATTTAAGGATTTTGAAGATGTCTTTGCTAGGGGTCTTAGTGCAATTTGTTTATGAAGCTCTTTAGCAAGTGGCTTAACCCAAGTAGCTAGTTCACCTGGTCCATTGGAGATAAAGATAATTGCTAAAGGATCCTTACTCATTTATTGATGAGCATTAGTTTTGAAAATGCGGATGGCGAGACTTGAACTCGCAAGGCCGAAGCCACATGTTCCTTAGACATGCGCGTATACCAATTCCGCCACATCCGCAAGTTAACTCAGTTAAACACCAAGTAACAATGATCATAATGCTAAACCTATTAAGCTTCTACATAATGCGTTTCTGTCTTGGGCACTAATACTGATACGATCCGCCTGAGGCCTTAATAAATTTGAATGCCCATAGGCAAATTGCTGATAGCTAATCGTGGCGAAATAGCTTTAAGAATTCTCCGTAGCTGTCGTGAGATGGGGATTGCAACGGTTGCTGTTTATAGCACTGTTGATAAAAATGCGCTACATGTTCAATTAGCTGATGAGGCTGTTTGTGTTGGAGATTCTCCCAGTAGTAAAAGTTATCTAAATATTCCAAACATATTAGCTGCAGCAACATCACGAGGTGTTGATGCTATTCATCCTGGTTATGGCTTTTTAGCTGAGAATGATCGCTTCGCAGAGATTTGCGGAGATCATGGGTTGATTTTTGTAGGTCCATCGCCTCATGCAATACGTTCAATGGGTGATAAGTCGACAGCTAAATCGACTATGCAGAAGGTTGGAGTTCCAACTGTTCCTGGAAGTGAGGGTCTACTAGAAAGCGTTACGGCTGCATCTGATCTTGCTTCTGAAATGGGCTATCCAGTAATGATTAAAGCAACAGCAGGAGGAGGTGGAAGAGGTATGCGTTTAGTTGGACATCCAGATGAATTAGATAATCTTTTTAAAGCTGCTCAAGGGGAAGCAGAAGCTGCATTTGGTAATCCAGGTCTATATATGGAAAAATTTATCGATCGCCCAAGACATGTAGAGGTTCAAATTCTTGCTGATCGTTTTGGAAATGTTGTGCACCTTGGAGAGAGAGATTGCTCGATTCAAAGACGGCATCAGAAATTATTAGAAGAATCACCCAGTCCAGCTTTAGATGATCATTTGAGATTAAAGATGGGAGAGGCAGCAGTGGCAGCTGCAAAAAGTATCAATTATGAAGGAGCTGGGACAGTGGAATTCCTTCTTGATCGGCAAGACAACTTCTACTTTATGGAAATGAATACACGAATACAAGTGGAGCATCCTGTAACGGAATTAGTGACTGGCATGGATCTAATATCTGAACAATTACGTATTGCAGGAGGAGAAAAATTACAATTTAGTCAATCAGACATCAAGCTTGAAGGACATGCGATTGAATGCAGAATCAATGCTGAAGATCCAACTCATAATTTTAGACCCTCTCCAGGTAAAATCACAGGTTGGTTGCCTCCTGGTGGACCAGGTGTGAGGGTAGATAGCCATGTTTATACTGGATACGACATACCTCCTTTTTATGATTCACTAATAGGAAAATTAATTGTTTGGGGAAGAGATAGAGATTCTGCACTTAAACGCATGGAACGAGCTTTAAGCGAATGTGCAGTCACTGGAATTACAACAACTATCGATTTTCATTTGAAATTACTTAAAAGAAACGAATTTATAAACGGGGATGTTCATACAAAGTTTGTTGAACAAGAAATGTTGTAAATAGCTCTAACAATCAAAATATAATTTGAGTTAAAACACCTTGCTGACCAAGAAATAATTCGCGAAAAAGACTTAAGAGACCCACCCAAATAATTGGAGTAACATCTACACCCCCAATAGGAGCAACTATTTTTCGCGTAGCTATCAGTACCGGTTCAGTTGGTAAGAAAATAATTGGCCAAAAACCAGTTTTTAAATCTATTTTTGGATACCACGTCAAAATAATTCTGAGAAGGAATGCAAGGGTTAGCGAACCTATTAAAAAACTCATTAAAAAATGCAGGGTTGGAAGACTTTTAATTAACAGAGGCATCACAAAGCTCAAAGCATTATTGAATAGATGGTATAAATCATCTTTTATTGCGTAAGATTACTCGGTCTTGCATACGAATTAGCTGAAATGGCTTTTCATTTATTAAATTTGTTCCTTAGTGCTGGAGCTTCTGGGGAAGCTGCTACAAGTTCTGCTGTTGGCATGATTGGGAGTTTTCTTGCGGCAGGAGCTTTGATAGTTGCACCTGCTGCTGCTGCATTGATTTGGGTGAGTCAAAAAGATGCATTGAGTAGATAGCCCTAGCAAACACCTATTTATGCCATAGACTGATGAAAATAAGGTTGTTTTCAACCTGAAAATGTTTATTTAAGAGGGCAAACTTGGTCAATGCCAGTCTAAATTGGGCCAGCATTGTTGGCATAGTTCTTGCTGTATGCGGAGCTGGCTTATATTTTCTTAGATCTTTTAAGCCAGCATTGGCAAGAGATTACGATGTATTCTTTGCAGCTATTGGCTTGCTCTGTGGAGGGATACTTTTTTTTCAAGGATGGCGTTTAGATCCAATACTTCAATTTGGACAGTTTTTGCTTGCTGGAACAACTGTCTTCTTTGCTTATGAAAGTGTTCGATTGAGGGGTATTGCTACTGATCAAGCAAGAAGATCTTCATATTTTGATGATGAACCTGAGTTGCCAAGATCCTCTAGAGGAGGTTTGTCTGATGCAGGCTTAGATAGGAATTATGATCGATTTGATGATTCTCAATCTATTAATAGAAGATTTTCAGGTAGAGAAGATTATCAAGAAGAATATGCAGATGACGAAAATTATGGAAGACGTCCATCCAGAGCGGCGATCCCTGAGCAGGCCGTAAGTAGAAGGCCAAGAAATATTAGATCTTCAGAAATTAATTCTCGAGGAACTGAAAGAGATAGAAGAATGGAACGATTTAATAATGAAGAAACGCCTTCAGAAAGAACTTCAAGCTTCGGAGATAGGCGAACTAGCCGACAAGAAAGTCGACGAGGGTCTCGTCCGTCAGCCAATGGTCAAACAACATCAAGTCGAAGAAGAACTGGAGGACCTACTGCCTCTCAAACATCCTCTTCAAGGTTAAATTCTGAGAATGCAATCAGACGATCCCCTGAATCTAATAAGTCTTCTAAAATTAATAACAAGATTGAAGATGCTGCTTTTTCTAGTGTTGAAAAAGGCGTAAGACGCGCCAGTAGAAGACCTGCAAAAAATTCTGGCCAAAATCCTGCTAATGAAAGATCATCTTCTAAAAGTTCATATTCCTCATCCACCAGAAAGTCCAGACCAAGAGACAACAGTTCAAGATTTGATGATTAATAAAGTAATTATTAATTACTAATTATTCCAGCCCATTCCAAAAAAGATATCTTGCTAAATGCTTCTACAAGTAGAACTGCCATTAGACCAATCATTGCAAATCTTCCATTTATTCTCTCTGCATACCCACTCCAACCAAATTCAGGAATATCATTTGTAGTTGCACTTGGTGACAGATTTTTGTTGTCTGATTCAGTTTGTTCTGGCTTAGCTGACTGAATATCTTGGGTTGTTTCAGTATTTGAGTTCATAAAAATAAACTAGTTCTCAGTAAATTTGTAACTTGCAGCGGGCAATAATCGCCAACCTTTGTTCTCGGTTATTTCAAGTACAGTTTCATGATAGTTCTTTAAGGTTGGCCTATGACCAACGCTAATGCAAGCCATCTCGCGTTGGTTAAGAAGTTGATAAAGATGTTTTTCTGTATTTACATCTAATGCACTTGTTGCTTCATCTAAAACAACATATTTAGGCGAATTCAGCAAAAGTCTTGCGAAAGCTAGCCTTTGTTGCTCCCCGAGAGATAATAGTCTTTGCCAATCTTGTTTGATATCTAGGTCAGGATATCTTTGGATGATTTGAGGTAACTTAACTTCTTCTAAAACGGCTTTTAGATGATCATCACTGAATCTATTTTTATCTAATGGGTAACAAAGTTGTTCTCTCAAAGAGCCTAGAGTCATATATGGTTTTTGTGGAATAAAAAGTAAATCACCTTTTGAGGGCGACTCTATCTCACCGGATTGTATTGCCCATAGACCGCTAATAGCGCGAAGTAAAGAAGTTTTGCCGCAACCCGAAGGTCCTACTACAAGTAGACTTTGTCCTGTCTCAAGACTTAGATTTAAATTATTAATTAGGAAATTATCTTTTCCAGGAGTTTTAATACTTACATTTTTGAGAATAATACAATCGTTGGTTTTAATTTCTACTTTAAAGTCATCAAATTGGTTATCTCTGATTTCATTCATGTTTGATTGAAATCCTTCAAGTCTGCCTATTGAAGCTGAGAATCTAGCTAAAGCTTCTATTTTATAAATAATAAAAAATAATGATCCCTCAAGAAGGTTATAATTAAGATTTGCTTGTTGAAAACTTCCATAATCCATTTGGCCGCTAAGAATTGGCTCTGCGAGAATAATGAAAGGAATAAAGACACTTCCGTAGATTCCCGAGCGTTGGAGAACTCTTAACAATGCTTCCCAAATTATTAAAAGATTAAAGTTATCAACCACAGACCTTAGTCTTCTACTGACTTCTTTTTCTTCTTGATTTTCACCAGAATAAAAAGCAATTGATTCTGCATTGTTTCTTACATGAACTAGACCATAGCGAAAATCAGCTTCAAATCGTAATTGATCATAATTTAATTTAAATAGTTTTCTACTAGCAAACAATAGTAAGGATGAAACTAATGTGGCGTAAACTATTAGAGCAAGTGTTAGCTCTTTACTTATACTTAGTAAAATAAAAATGTTTAATGAAAATACTAATAAAGAATCAAAAATATTTAACGAAAGATCAATTGTTTGCGCGGTAAAGTCTCTGGCATCTTCTGTAATTCTTTGATCTGGATTATCGACATTCGTTTCAGATTCATCGTTAGGATTTAATATGTAATAAGTTCTATCATCTAAATAATCTGTTATAAGGCTTTTAGATAACCACTCTCTCCATAAAAGCTGAAGTTTTGCTGAAAAATAAAATTGAAAGCTTCTTATTGGAAGTGCTGCAATAAAGCAAATTCCAAGAATCCACAAATTTTTATAACTTTCATTTTCGTCTTTTTGTATTAATGCATTAGTTATATCTCTAACGAGAAAAGTAATTCCAGCGTTAATTCCATTGACCGACAATAACATCAAAATAATTACGCCTAGCAAAAGCCAAGGAAGCCATCTTCTTTGCCTTAACTGACCACGAACTGTGAAAAATGAAAAAATTCCTAAGGCAAACAAACTTGAAATTATTTTTCCTGAAGGACCATCCCATATGACCTTTAAGGAATTTTGAACACCTCCTAAAAATTGGTTTGTTATCTCTGGAGCTACGTTGGTTAACAGGCTCATTAAACCTGTTAGTAAAAATAGAACTGTTCCGCCTACACAAAATAATAAAGCTATTAATAAATATATAAATAGCCAGCCATTGTTTTTTGTATAAGGTAAAAAATATGGTTGAGTAAGCTTTCTTAATTTAATAAGTTGGCTTACTAGTCCTTTTTGAGCTTTCGAAATTGATGAGGTCATATCAATTTGATTATTTCAAAGTCAATAAATACTTGATTAGCAATAAGGCAAGCTTATTTTTTATAGGATAATTTGAAGTTTTTTCAGAGCTGAAACTCATTAAATTCATTTATTTGCATATATTAGCTAAAACCCAAATATGTTTTTATTATTATTGGAATAGGTAGTGAAGAAATAAGCTGCATATCAAAAGAGTGAACTGCAGGAATAGTTTGATCTAATACCCATATAACCAAAAAAGGGGCATTCAGAATTATCTGCCATTGCCATTTGTAAGTTAAAATTGACCATATTTTTTTTAAAATAGATTGGTGGTTCTCACTAAGATTTGACCAAAAATCTTGTAAATTTGTGTTTACTTTGTTAATTATGCTGTTTTTATCTGCAGCAGTTTGTGAATCCATTGGACGTGTTTAATTAAATACCTTATAGCGCATTAATGGGTGAAGCTGAGTCATTAACTAAGCCAGTAAGGTAATCGTGTGTATTGATCAAAAATCATGGAAATCCAAGAGTTAACCTGGCGGCCAACTTAATTTTTTTCCGCCAATGATATGAATATGTAAGTGAAATACTGTTTGACCTGCTTCTTCTCCGGTATTTATTATGGTTCTCCAACTTTCTAAACCTGCAGCATTGGCAATTTCAGTCCCTTTGAGCATTAAGTGACCCAGTAATTCTTGATCTTCTTTTTTTATATCCTGCAGACTTGGAATGGGTTTTCTAGGAATTATTAAAATGTGAGTAGGTGCTTGAGGGTTAATATCTTTGAAAGCCAGGCATTTGTTATCACTAAAAACCTCATCACAAGGAATTTGACCACTGAGAATTTTATCGAAAATTGTTGTCATTTAATTTGAGGAAAGACCAATGAAAAAAATTTAATGCGATTATTTATAGTTTTAATTGACATGATTCTTTCAATTCGTTTCTTTTATTACATCGCTTTGATTGAAGTTATTCTCGGTTAATTGTTTTTTCAGCTCTT
>QCHZ01000021.1 GCA_003216955.1 Prochlorococcus sp. AG-402-I21
AACATTTAGTAAGGAATTCTAAATAAACTTCCTGATCAAAATCTTTATTGATTAGGTGAAATTTGTTTGATTGAGATCTCAAAAACTGGTGATCCATTTGGATTAAGTGGCCATTCTCTAACCCAACATTTTTCATAAGCATTATCTATACCTAATACTTGAAAAAGTTCTTCTTGATTCTTTAGATAAACACAATCTCCTTGATTAATATCTTTCTCTGTTTCTTTACTGGTTTTTTCAATTAAGTTTTTGGAAGTTTTCATTTGTTAGTTCCGAAAAGAAATTTAAGATAAAATTTCCTTTGTCCTATTTATATAAGTAGCAACTTAATTCCGATTTGACTAGTTTTCGTTAGCTAAAGGCAACCCATCGTTGCGGCAATTCTCTTAACTTGTGACAAGTTTTCTATATCTAACATTGCCTCTTCAAGTTGCCCTTGATTGATTTTGTGAGTAATAACTACTATTTCTGCTTCTTTATCCGTTGCATCAAATTGCACAATTGATTCAATAGATATTTTTTTCTTTCCAAAAATAGTCCCTATTTCTCCAATTACTCCTGGAGTGTCTTCGGCAATCAGGCGTATGTAATTCTTTTTAGTTATTTGTTTCTTTTCTGCTACATGACAACTTCTCCAACCTTTAGCTGATAGAAGTGGGTCTAAGTTAAAGATTTTGTCTCCACTCATAGACTTAATACCTGCGATGTTGAGTATATCTGCTACCACAGCCGATGCAGTTGGACCCGATCCTGCACCTGGTCCGAAAAACATTACTTGGCCTATGGGATTTCCTTCTACAAGGATTGCATTGTTCACTCCATTTACTCCAGCCAATGGATTGTCTTCAGGCACCAACGTTGGCTCAACCCAAACAGATAGTGGTTGACTGTCTTCGTTTTTTGATTGAATTTTACCTTTCTCAGATATTGCTAGAAGCTTGATTCCGTATCCTAACTTTCTTGCATAATTAACATCTATGCCTTCTAGGTGATTTATTCCTGTTGTTGGTATTTCAGCTCGATTAATTGCTCCACCAAAGGCAAGGCCACTTAAAATTGCAATTTTGTCAGCTGCGTCGGATCCCTCTACATCGGCTGCAGGATCACTTTCTGCATATCCAAGGGTTTGGGCATCTTTTAAAACATCAGCATAATTAACTCCTTCTTTATCCATTCTGGAGAGTATGTAATTAGTTGTTCCATTTATTATTCCGCTTACTTTAGTTATTTGATTTCCCCCTAAAGATTGCTTTAGAGGCTCAATTATGGGTATACCTCCTCCTACGGCTGCTTCTATAAGGACATAAACACCAGCGGCTTTTGCTTCATTTGAAATCTCTTCACCATGTCTTGCAATTACAGCTTTGTTTGCAGTTACAACAGATTTCCCTGCTCTTATGGCTTGGATAATTAATGATTTTGCTGGTTCTATACCGCCCATTACTTCAACAACTATTTCAATATTAGGATTATTTACTATTTCAATTGGGTTCGTTGTAAGTATTGACTCTGGGATTGATATTATTCTTTTCTTTTGGAGACTCCTTACTGCAACACCAACAAGTTCAAGTTCTCCAACTAATGGATGTCTTTCATTTGGGTTAGTAATGATATTTGCAACACCCTGACCAACAGTTCCTAGGCCAAGCAAACCGATACCAACTTTTTTCATGTTTTTATAAGGCGATAATTTTGTTTAAATTTTATTTTTCATTCTCAGAGCAAGCTAGTGAGAGATTTTTTGCTTGAGCTTTCATCATTAGGAATATGTTGAGAAAACCATTTGCCCTCGATGGTGTCAAGCTTTTGCTTAGTCCTGTCATCTCAATAAATTTTTCATTTATTGAGAGTACTTCATAAGGTGTGAGATCATTCAAACCTTTTATTAGAAAAGCTAGCAAACCTTTTGTTATTAGTGCGTCTGAATAGCCTTTCCATTGAATTTTTCCATTCAACAGAATTCCAAGAACATAAACTTCTGAAATGCATCCTTTTACTTTAGTGGCTTCCAGGTGAAGATCATCAGCTAGCAATGGCAAACTTTTTGCTAGCCATAATATATATTCGTAGCGCCTTTTGGGATCTGAAGTTGATTGTAGACGCTCTATAAGATTATCTAATGAATCACTCCCATAAGTATTGCTGAAAGACTTTTCTTTGATTTCAGACACCTCTTCATTTCAAGCTATTTTTACATCTTAAAGCCTATCTAATTATTTAGTTGCTTCAATTTGATGTAGACCTTTTTCGCTAATCCAACCATTAAAAGGAACGTCCCACTTGTCTCTGGGCAATGGTTCTTTAGATATGCAATTATTACTGATGACTACAAAAGATGGTATTGAAAACCACAAATCACTTTGTCGAAGACGATCAAAGTATCCTCCGCCGTAACCTAATCTGTATCCTTCTTGATCGATAGCTATTGCAGGGACAAATAGGATAGAAATATGATTAGGGTTAATAGCTTTTTCTCTTGATGGCGCTGGGATACTGTTTGAATCTGTCGCTAATTGATTATTTGACCAATGATGATAGCTTAAACCTTTAGGTTTAGAACTAAAAGGTAGAGCAACTTTTTGATTATTAATTTCTTTAATAAATCGTATATCAACTTCACCTTTTAATGGCCAGTAAATACCTATAAATTTTCCTTCTATATGGTATTTATCTAAAAGAATATTTAATGCTGATTTGACATTAAACTTTATCTTATCATGTATTAATGAAGAATTTGAATTACGAATTGAATTATATTCCTTTCTTTTAGTTTCTTTTATTGATTTAATATCACCATATATGTTTTTCATATAAAAATATATTTTAATTATAGATTCAATTATTTAAGAAAGATTCCAGTAAGTGCTATCGCTAGTGCATCTGCAGCATCGTCTGGCTTTGGCGGTGAAGTGATACTTAGTTCATTCATGACAGATTTTAAAACATCATCTTTATCTGAATGTCCATAACCAGTCACAGCAAGTTTGATTTGCATTGGTGGAAATTCTTGAATCGGAAGATTGTGCTTTCCTAAAGTCATCATTATCACCCCGCGAGCTTGAACAACACTAATTGTTGTACTAGAGCGGTAGAAAAAAAATTTTTCTACTGCCGCAGAATTTGGATTCCATTTGTTTATTATTGAGCTTAAATCATTTGAAATCTCTACAAGTCTTTTTTCTTCTTTCTCTGTAGACTTCGTTTCTATAATTCCACAATCAAGCATTTTTTTTTGTCCTTCCTTTTCATCAATAATTCCATAACCTACTCTCGCCAGTCCTGGATCAATTCCTATTATTCTCACTTAGTTTCTTGTAGCTAGTTCAAATTCAGATACATCATTACTTTCATTTTTTTCAAATACTTTGCAAAAAGCTTTTATTACTCTATCTCCAGAATCAACTTGTTCAAGAGGATCTTTTCTAAGTCTGTGTCTTAAAGCAGTGGAGACGACACGAGCAATATCCTCTTCAGTTACCTCTCTCCTCCCTTCAAAGGCTGCGAGGGCTCTAGCCGCTCTATTTGTAACAATATCTCCTCTAAGACCATCAACATCAAGTTCACCACAAACTGCTGAAATCCTTAGCCTGAGATCTTCATCTATAGAAACTTCGTTGAGTAAATTTTGAGCATCTACAACTTTTTGTTGAAGCGAGTCTTGTTTTGTCTGAACCGAATCACTAAAAGATTCAGGATCATTGTCAAAGGCTGTACGTTGATCAACAACTTGCACGCGAAGTTTTGCTTCCCTTACTGTTCTTACTTCTACACTCATCCCAAAACGATCAAGTAACTGTGGTCTTAATTCTCCTTCCTCAGGGTTGCCTGAGCCAATAAGTACAAACCTTGCCGGATGTCGAACTGAAATTCCCTCGCGTTCTACTGTATTCCAGCCTGAGGCGGCAGAGTCTAGTAGTACATCAACAAGATGATCATCTAGCAAGTTGACTTCGTCAACATAAAGCAACCCCCTGTTCGCTTTAGCCAGCAATCCGGGTTCAAAAGCTCTAACACCCTCGCTAAGAGCTTTTTCAATATCAATTGTTCCACAGAGCCTATCCTCAGTAGCACCTAGTGGAAGATCAATCATAGGAACTTGTTTCTCTCCTTTTTTTATGTCACTACCACTTTCAATTTTTTCTCTTACATCATTACTTTGAAGATCTGGATCATCAAGAGAGCTGTTGTAGGGATCTCCTTCAACGACTTCAATAGCAGGTAATAAATCTGCAAGTGCTCTTATGGTCGTGGACTTCCCTGTTCCTCTATCACCCATTATCATTACGCCGCCAATTCTTGGGTCAATAACGTTTAAAAGAAGCGCTAGCTTCATTTCCTCTTGTCCAATCACTGAAGTGAATGGAAAAACTCTGCGTTTTCTAGTTGAACTCACTTTCTTAGTACTAGTAACAAGATTGTTTCATAAGCAGGCCACTTTAGATTGATTAAGTTCAAAAAAAAAATGATAATGAAAATCAATAGTTTATTTAAATCAGAAAAAAATCTAATTCGGATTACTTGATTTTTGATCTGGCACTAGAAAAGGAACTAATTCTGCCGATAAATTTCTTATCAACTCAGCTGATCTTTGATCGTTAAAAGGACCTTTGACTATAAAACTCGCAAATGCCCTTGTGTTATGGGGAGTTTGAATTAAAGCAGTATCTGAATATGAGATTCCAATATCACCAGTTTTATTGTGAACTAGATAACCTTTCAATGAAAGATGATAGTCAGTGTCTTTAGATTCTTTCCCAAGACCTCGTAATATCCCAGAGGGTATTAACGTATTAGTCTTTGATTTGCTCATTATATCTCTGAAAATGTCCCTAGATCTATTATTAAGAAGATAGCCATTATCTACAAGGGCCATAGCTAAAGATAGATCCTTTGTTGAAGTAAGATTTGTTCCATCTAGATCAGGAAGATAGTTGTTTATTTGTGTATTCTTTAATCCAATTTCTTTGAATTTTTGATTAACTTTATTGATTCCCCCCAGTCGCTTTATTAGTAAATTTGTTGCTGTATTGTCACTAACTCTAATCATTTCCGTGGCTATTTCATAAACAGGGAACCCTTCACCAATCTTTTGGTAAGCCATCCAACCTGAACCACCAGCAATTGTATCACCTGAAAGTATTAAATTTTCATTCCAAAATATTTCTTCGCCTTCTAGCATTTTTAGTAAAATTATCAAAATAGGTAGCTTGATACTGCTTGCTGCAGAAAGCTTTATATCAGATTTAATTTCTGCATATACTTGATCATCTAATGATAAGAAAAAAGCACTAACATCTAGATCTGGATTCTTAGCTATAAGTTTTTCCCATTTATTAATTAATTTTTCTAGTCTTTTAAATTTCCCTAATTTATCATTATAAAATGATAACAAGTGAGATTTTCTAGTTTTTAATTCTTTTTCAACTGACCTACTTGATTTCCCTAAAATATTGATTTTTTTATTTATTTTTTGGCTTTGATTAATTGGACCAACAACTTTTAGAAAACTACCAAGTATAACTGATAATCCTATGCTTGTTAAAAATATATTCGTTATTACTTTGAGTTGACTTTTCACTTTGAAATGAAAGAATATAAACGTTTGTTATCTATTGTAGCTTGTTATTCTATTTAATCATTTTTATTTTTAATTTTCCATCTTGCTTGGCTAATTATTCCTCTAATTAATGCAACTTCATCATCTTTTATTTCACTTCTCAAAAGTAATTGTTTGATTTTCGTCATTTTTGCTTTATATGTATGTTTCATTAAGAAACCAATATCAAGTAAAAGACTACCAGCATCATTAATGCAATCTTCTAATTTAATTAAATTCGCAGGATGATTTGTTTTTGTGTGTGGTTTTATTAAATCATTCTCATTAATTTGATTGAATTGATGAAGAACAATTGCTACTGCATGTGAAAGATTTAATGATGGATATTCCTCACTTGTATTAAGACTAATTACTTTATTTGCTTTTAAAAGCTCTTCGTTAGACAAACCCCGGTCTTCCCTTCCAAAAACTAGTGCTATTGTCTCCTCTCTTTCTGATTTAGTAGCCCACTTTAATGCATCTTTATTTGAACTAAGAGGAATTTCTCCATGTTCTTTTCTTCCGCAAGTGGCAATAATTCTGGAGCAGTCGGAAAGTGCTGAATTTAGATCCTTATATACTTTTGCTTTTTCTAATATCTTCACTCCTCTGACAGCCATCTTTTTCGCTTCTTGATCTAAATAATCGCACTTTGGAGAAACTATCCCTAATTCATGAACACTAAAGTTTTCACAGAGTCTCGCAACACTGCCTACGTTTATTGGCCCTGCTGGTTCAACAAGTACTACTTTGAGTGTTTTTTTTATTGCCACTATTAATTGAGTGAATGCATATATGCCAATAGATCAGCCATTGATTGAGGTTCAATTTCAAAACTTGGCATTGGTGGAGTCAATCCTCGAATAACTTGATTAATAATCTTTTTATCACTCATTTCTTGAGTTGCTGCGTGAAGGTCAGGCCCTACAAAACCTTGTGCTGAAATACCATGGCAACCGACACAGTTGATTTTGAATAATTTGCTTCCTGATAAAGCTTCACCTTGAATAGATAAAGTTTCAGTTATGAAAGGATCTTGCTTAAAGTCTCCAATTTTCCAAAAGAGAATAAGCAAGGCGACAGTGATAATGGATAATAAGAATATTCGCCAAGAGCTAATCTTTTGGTTCTCATTAATTAATGCTTTTGATGACGGAGTATTCACTAAAACCTCTTTGGCATGAAAGAATTGTTGCTAGTAATCATGAAAAATGAGAGCCAATGATTGAGCCTCTGCTATGTGGGATTGTTCTTGGACTAGTTCCCATAACATTATTAGGCCTTTTTGTTAGTGCATGGAATCAGTATCGTCGAAGTAGCTCAATGCCTGATTGGGAATAAGGAAAAGAAGAGAGGTGTTTCCATAAAATTTCTCTTTAGTTAATTGCCACCCATTATGTATTCTTGGCATTGATTTTGACGAGCACTCGCATATTAAAGTAGATGATTCTTTAACCCATTGTTTAGTCAATAAAAGTCCTTGAGAAAGTTCATATAAGCCAGATTCGTATGGAGGGTCAAGAAAAATAAAATCAAATTTTTCTGTAGGATTTGGGAAGTTTTTAATAAATTCAATTTTTTGCTTTTTGGGACCCTTTTTGAGAAATGAGATCAATTCATTGCATATAACTTCTATCTCTATTGAGTGATCCATAGTTTTTGAGACATCGATAAGATTTTTTTTGCATGTTTTTGCAGTATCCCTCTGTTTTTCAATTGCAAGAACCTTTTTTGCTCCTTTTTGAAGAGCCTCACATGCCATCGCTCCACTTCCACTGCAAAGATCTAGCCAACTTGCTCCTTTAAGCCTGGCTCCAAGAATATTTATTAGTGCCTCTCTTACTTTTGAGGAGGTTGGTCTTGTCTTTTGGCTTAAAGGACTTTCTATCCTTTTCCCAGAAATTAGTTTCAGTTTTCCTTTCAAACTAAAATTTTGTTTTTTTCAACCAGTTAATCCAATTTAAAATAAGTTTTTGACCTGCAACTCCTGATTTTTCGGGATGAAACTGACAGGCACCAGTATTTTTATGCCAGACAATAGATGAGAAATCTGTATTGCCAAACTTTGTTTTAGCTACGGTGTGTTTTGGTTCTAAGGGACATGCTGAGTATGAATGGACGAAATACATCCAATTAGAATCAGGAAAATTTTCTAGAATAGGACACTGATTTGTTTTGTATATTGGAGACCAGCCAATATGAGGAATCCTTTCATTTTTTTCTTGAGGTAATCTTCGAATATGACCTTTGATAACTCCCAATCCTTCTGAGGTTCCCTCATCACTTGTCTCGAATAAAAGCTGTAATCCTAAACAAATACCAATAAGTGGTTTACCGTTATTTATCCAGTCAATTATTGAAGGTACTAGTTCAGTTTTCCTTAAATTCTTCATTGCGGGATCAAAAGCACCAACTCCAGGAAGAATTAAAGCATCACAAGATTTGAGTGATTTGATATCACAAATAATATCTAAAGGTTGATTAAACCTTTTAAATGCTTGTTGAACAGAAAAAAGATTACCCATTCCATAATCTATCAATCCAATTTTTGCCAAAAGATTTACCTTTGAATCATTTAAATTGGGTTCAAAAAAATCTAAATTCTAAATTTAGATTATAGATGTTTTGAGATTGTTCCAGAAAGAGTTGCCTTAGGAACTGCCCCCACAACTGTATCTACTTTCTGACCCCCTTTAAAGATCATCAATGTTGGTATGCTTCTGATCCCGTACTGACTAGCAACATTAGGGTTTTCATCAGTGTTTAATTTGAAAACTTTTATTTTGCCTTCGAAATCTTTTGAGATCTCTTCAACAATTGGCGCAACCATTCTGCATGGTCCGCACCAAGGTGCCCAAAAATCAACCAAAACAGGCACATCGCTCTGGAGGACTTCTTGTTCGAAAGAGGAATCAGTTACTGCAGAAGCTGTGGACATACCTTTGAAGTCTTAAGAACTAGATCATAACAATTGTATTTTGCCTATAAAAAGTTTTTCTGCCATTTTTAAACGAAGTTTGAATTTTGAATTGAGTTCTTGTAATAAGAAAAACCCGAACAAGTCGGGCATATGTGTGTGTGAGGAGTGTGAGAGTAAAGGCTCTCACTACTCAATTCTAACCATTGTCTTTAATTCTGAAATCTTTCGGTAGCTTTATTTACCCATTCCAAGCTGTTGTGCTTTTTGGTAAACCTTTCCTTCTGTTAACAAAGATGGTGCAATAACTACCTCAACTTTTTGCATTTCCTTGATATCGATAGCGCCAAGAGTCCCCATTGAGGTTTTTATTGCTCCTAATAAATTGTGGGTTCCATCATCAAGAATTGCAGGTCCACAAAGAATACTTTTTAAACTACCTGTAGTACCGACTTTAATCCTAGTACCTCTTGGCAGAACAGGGCTTGGAGTTGCCATACCCCAATGAAAGCCCTTACCAGGAGCCTCTTTAGATCTTGCGATTGGGGAACCGATCATAACTGAGTCGGCACCACAAGCTATGCATTTGCAAATATCACCACCAGTGATAATTCCACCATCAGCAATAATTGGAATATATTTCCCACTTTCTTTTTGAAAATCGTCCCTTGCAGCAGCGCAATCAGAAATAGCAGTTGCTTGAGGGATGCCAACTCCCAATACTCCTCTGGATGTGCATGCAGCTCCAGGCCCGATACCAACCATTACTGCTGAGGCTCCTGCTCTCATTAGTTTTAGAGAAACTTCATAAGTAACACAATTACCTACAGCAACTGGTATGCCAATGTTTTCGCATAGATCAAAAAGGTCAAGATTTTGACTACCCTCTTTACCGAGATGTTCTGTTGAAACTACTGTTGCCTGAAGAAAAAATAAGTCTGCACCTGAACCTTTGACTAAATCTCTATACTTAATTGCAGCAAGTGGGGTCCCGCTTACAGCAGCAATACCTCCACTTTGTTTGATTTCTTGAATTCTTTTTAAAATTAATTCTTCTTTTATAGGTTTCTTATAAATTTCTTGCATCAGAGGAACAAATTCTTCTTTCCCAATCGATTGGATTTTGGATAAGACTTCTTCTGGATCTTCATATCTGGTTTGAACTCCTTCTAGATTTAAAACACCTAGGGCTCCTAATTTTGATAGGGAGACTGCCATGTTTACATCTACAACGCCGTCCATCGCACTTGCAATTATGGGAATATCTCTTTGAATCCCACCGATTTCCCAGTTGGTTTTTGTGATTTCAGGGTCAACTGTTCTTCCTCCTGGAACCAATGCAATTTCATCAATTCCGTAGGCTCTTCGAACAGTTTTGGTGCGTCCTAGTTGAATATTCACACCTAAATTTTGTAAGTTCTCGTCAAACTACCAACTGAAGTGCCAAATTGAGCAAATGTTGGGAATAGATAATCAAGATTTTGCTTATTTTTCTTATTGATTAGACGATTTAGGAATGCTTTGAAGGATATTTATTTCATGTTTTTGTAATCGTTGCTTATCTTTGAGGTTATTTACTTTCAGATATATGGTTATTTACTTTAAAAGGTTTATTAATGCTCAGATGTTCTTATAATTGGTAAAACCCTAATATATGGCTGATCCATTGGGACCTAATAGTACTGGTCCTGGGGAATCCGACGATCGGATCATTCAGACTGACTTAAGAAACGAAATGTCGCGTTCCTATCTGGAATACGCGATGAGTGTGATTGTTGGTAGAGCTTTACCTGATTCAAGAGATGGACTTAAGCCAGTTCATCGAAGAATCCTCTACGCGATGTATGAACTGGGACTAACTAGTGATAGGCCATATAGAAAATGTGCACGTGTGGTTGGAGAGGTTTTAGGTAAATTTCATCCCCATGGTGATACTGCTGTTTATGACGCTTTGGTCAGAATGGCGCAAGATTTTTCTATGCAGATGCCTCTAATTGATGGTCATGGGAATTTTGGATCTGTTGACAATGATCCTCCTGCTGCAATGAGATATACAGAATCCAGATTGCAATCTTTAACCACTGATAGTTTGCTTGAAGATATTGAATCTGAAACAGTTGATTTCGCCGATAATTTTGATGGATCTGTACAAGAACCAACTGTATTACCTGCAAGAATTCCTCAATTGCTACTAAATGGTTCTTCTGGAATAGCCGTAGGTATGGCAACCAACATACCTCCTCATAATCTGGTCGAATTGATAGATGGATTGATGGCTTTAATTTCTAATCCTGAGTTAGAAGAAATAGAGTTGATGAATATAATTAAAGGTCCAGATTTCCCAACTGGGGGTCAGATACTTGGCAGAAGTGGAATTAGGGAAACATATCTTTCTGGTAGGGGTTCAATCACAATGCGTGGAGTTGCAGAAATAGAAACTATTGAAAATCCTGGTAGACCAGACAGGGATGCAGTGATAATTACTGAACTTCCTTATCAAACAAATAAAGCAGGATTAATAGAACGAATTGCAGATATGGTCAATGATAAAAAACTTGAAGGTATTGCAGATATTAGAGATGAAAGTGATAGAGATGGAATGAGAATTGTTGTTGAATTAAGAAGAGATTCTTATCCTCAAGTTGTTT
>QCHZ01000022.1 GCA_003216955.1 Prochlorococcus sp. AG-402-I21
TTCTCCGCTAAAGCTTTCTTCTCCGCTAAAGCTTTCTTCTCCGCTGCTGCTTTCTTATCCGCTAAAGCTTTTTTATCTGACTGAGCTGTTTTCGCTTGCACTTTAAATCCAAAAAGTTGCCTTATTCAAGCATCCAGATCACGGAGATTTAAAAAATGTTTCTACTTGCAATGAACCAATGTAATATCAAATGAATTCAACAAATTTCATATACAAGGCCCTCATTGGTAAAAATTCTATTAATGCCAAAATATTAATCTCTTGAGAAAGCAAATAAAAAAAACGTTAAAACAAGTCTGAAATTCAAATGAAAATTAGAAAAATGTATACTCATTGTTAATTGGATCTAAATTCAAGGGATGGATCAACAGAAGTCACAACGAAATATTTCAGAAAATGTAATTACTTTTCATGTCCCATACGGAATAGAGGAAATCATAAAAAAAAATCCTGAAAAAAAATTAGAGAAAATCTCCAAAGATGAATTAATAAATCTAGCTATTGACTACCATGTAAAAGGAAATATAAAAGAAGCTATAAAATACTATAAATTTTGCATCAAAAAAAAATTTGAAAGTCCAGTTGTTTACTCAAATTACGCTGCAATTTTACGAAATTCAGGAAAACTAAAAGAAGCTGAAATATCAACACTAAAAGCAATTGAACTAAAGCCTGATTTTGGTGATGCGTATAGTAACTTAGGAAATATACAAAGAGATCTAGAGAAACTAGAAGAAGCGAAGATATCAACTTTAAAAGCAATTGATTTAAAACCTAATTGTCCAAATTCTTATTCAAATCTAGGAATTATATTAAGAGATTTATCTCAACTTGAAAGTTCAGAAATCGCTTTAAATAAAGCAATTAAACTAAAACCAGATTTCCTAGAAGCTTATTTTAATTTGGGATTGACTTTATATGATCTAAATAAATTAGATGAGGCCGAAAAAGCTTTAAAAAAAACAATTGATTTGAAGCCAAATTACGCTGACGCACATTTAAACCTAAGTAATGTCTTTAGTAAGCGTGGAAAACTTGAGGAAGCGAAAAAATCATTAATTAAGGTTGTAGAAATCAAACCTGATTTTTTTGAAGCTTTTATAAATCTTTCCAGCATTTATGGGGATTTAAATCAATTAGAAGAAGCAGAGAAAATAATTCATAAAGCTATAGAAATAAAACCAGATTCAGCAATTGCTCATAATAATCTTGGAGCATTATTAAAGGATCTTGGAAGATTAGAAGAGGCCGCATTATCTACAAAAAAATCAATTGATTTAAATCCTAATTATATAAAAGCTTATCAAAACTTAGGTATCATATATGAAGATTTAGGCAAATTCAGTGAATCGAAAAATTGTTTCATTAAAGCAATTGAAATTGAACCTAAAGAAGAAAAAGTGAGTTTTTTATTAGCACAGCGTCTCTATTTAGAAAAGAATTTTGAATTAGCAATTAAATATCTAAAAGGGAAACAATATAATAGATCAAAGAGTTTATATCTTGGTTGTTTATTATGTCTTGATAAAGAAAAAGAATTTAATAAGCAATATCGAGAATTATCGGCGAAAAATATATGCAATGCAGAAATAAGTGGTATAGCAGAACATGCAAATATAATTTATAAAAATAATTATAAGTCTTATTTTTGTGAAGACTCAAAGAAATATATTTTTATGGACCAAATCGATCAAAAATTATTTTCAGAAAAATATCTTGAACAATTAATTACCTTTTTCAAAGAAATCAATACAGGTAAAAGGAATCAAAATCTTTTATTTAATGGTGAACAAACATCTGGTAATTTATTTTCATTAGAACAACCTTTTATAAAGTCCTTAAAAAAGGCTATAGAAGAAAAAATCGATCAATATAGATTTAAATTCAAAGATAGCAATCAAGGCTTTATAAATAATTGGCCTAAAGATTATATACTCAATGGATGGATGATTGGAATGAAGAAGGGAGGCTTCCTTAAACAGCATAATCATGAATACGGTTGGATTACAGGAAGCTTTTACCTCCAAATACCAAAATATAAGAACGAGAAAGATTCAGGAAATATTGCTTTTAGTTACCTTGGGGCTGAATACCCAACTAAAGGAAAAGATTTTGAATTAACCATACAAAATATTAAATCCAGAGATATATGTATATTCCCTTCTTCTTTATTTCACCAAACGATTCCTTTTCAGAGTTCTGAGGAAAGAATATGCTTTGTATTTGATTTAACTGAAAAAGATCAATATTAAACAATATTGATTATAAAGAGATTTCAAAATGAAACACCAGAAAAGACAGTCAAAAGAAAATAAAAGATTTAAAGAGTTAATTACATATCCAATTCCTTTCCCAGAAGAAAATATTAGAAGTGTAATCACTATTAAAGATGATGAGATTGATATAAAATCAGGCCAAGAATTAGTGAATAAAGCAATAAAGCATCATAAAAAAGGTAATATTTTAGATGCTTTAAAAATATACGAATCTTGTATAAATAGAGGCATCAAAGATTCGAAAGTTTTCTCAAACTATGGAATCATATTAAAAAGTATAGGAGAATTAATAAAAGCGGAGACCTCACTTAAGGAAGCAATAAAAATCAATCCTAAATCAGCGGAGACCAATCATAATATGGGATTAATATTAAAAGATCTTGGTAAGTTAGGTGAGGCTGAGAAATTTTTTTTAAAAGCGATTTCAATCAAACCAGACTATACAAGTCCTTATCTAGCCCTATCAACTCTCAAATACTCAAAAGGAGGAAAGGACGTATGGCAAGATTATCTTTTTTCAATTAATATTCTTAATCAAAAGAAACCAGAAGAAACAATTGATATCTATTTTGCTAGGTCTAATATTCTGCACAAAGAAAAAAAATATATAGAAAGTGCAAAATATCTTCAATTAGCTAATTCAATTAAACTTAATATTAGGCCTTCTAAAGCAAATGAATTAATAAAAAAAACAAATACACTTTTAAAAGTCTCAAATATAATGTCTTTTTATAAAACAAATAAAATAAAATTTCAGCCAATTTTTATTATAGGTATGCCGAGAAGCGGGTCAACTTTAGTAGAATCAATAATTAGTATTAATAGTAAAGTCAAAGATCTTGGAGAATTAAAAATACTAGAAAAATCTTATCATGAATCACTTATAAAAAAAGATAAAGTTAATAGTTTATCTATGTTTGAATTATATTCAAAAAAAATTTCTAATCTAAGTGATAATTACAATATTATAACTGACAAAATGTTATATAATTATCAATTTGCAGGAATAATATCTAAAAAAATACCTAATGCAAAAATTATTCATTGTTTCAGAAATCCATTAGATAATATTCTTTCTATTTATCGAGCTAATTTCACAAAAGGGAATGGATATGCTTCATCCCTTGTAGATATCGCGAGAGTATATTTAGATCAAGAAAAAATAATGAAAGAATACAAGAAAAAATACAGATCAAAAATATACGATCTTAATTACGACTTATTAGTGAAGGATCCCAATTATGAAATTAGGAACCTTATTCAGTGGTTAAGCTGGAAGTGGAATGATGCATATTTATTTCCCCATCTCAACTCTCGATCGGTATCCACAGCAAGCAATGTGCAAGTTCGTTCTCCAATAAATCAAAACTCTATTGGTGGTTGGAGGAACTATAAGGAGATGCTCAGGCCAGCAATTCAAATTATTGAAGGAATAAATAGGAAACCAGACTTCTAAGTTTCATTATTATAATACTTTAACAAAAATCATAGATCAATGTATAATCTAAAAAGAATCTTCATAGAAAAAGTAATGGAAGAAACTGAAAAAAATAAATCTGAAAAAATAGATATTACAGACAATATATTTCCATTACCAGATTCTTTGGATGATAAGAAAGAAACTATTCATATAAATACTAAAGTTCTTAACTCCAAAGTAAATATGATGCAAGAAGCCTTTAAATTTCATTCTAAAGGAAATATTATAGAAGCAGCTAGATGTTATCAAAATTTTATAAAACAAGGATTACTTGATCATAATGTTTTTTCTAATTTTGGTTCAATTCTAAAAGATCTTGGCAAATTAAAAGAAGCAGAAATCTATACCCGAAAAGCCATTAAATTAAAACCTGATTTCGCAATTGGATATTCAAATCTAGGCAATATATTGAGAGATCTTGGCAAATTAAAAGAAGCAGAAATCTACACCCGCAAAGCCATTGAATTAAATCCTTATTACTCTGGAGCTTATTTAAAGCTTGGAAGAATTTTAAAGGATCTTTCTAAATTTAAAGAAGCAGAAGTTTCTTTACTAAAAACAATTGAGTTAAAACCTAATTCAGCTGAAAATTATTATATAGTTAGTAAGATCTTTACTGAAATGAATAATTTAGATCAATCTCTTAAATTAATAGAGAAAGCTATAGAACTAGATCCCAAAAACCATATTTATACTGGGGAGTTGACACGAATAAAATTCATAAAAGAAGATCATGATTAAAATTAGATACAAATAATAAACAATTGAATGATAATGTAGATTATCTTTTTGAATATAATCATACATATATCTTACAAAGATATATTTTGCTATAATAGAAAAGATAAAAAGACAATTACTTAATTAAATTTCTATATTGTTTTTGAGAATAGTACTCCATCTCACAATCTATTTTTGAGAGATATTGATAGAAACTAATATTTGGATAGTATTAATATAATACAAATCTATAGAAAAAAGATTTAATTATTCAAACTATTAGAATCCAAAAAACTTATACAAAACCTTATCTAAACTAGCATCATCTAGCTATGGTGAAGAATTTCATATGAAAGCTTGATAAAATTATCAAATGTTACTTTTAATTCTAGGAGTGTCATCTTACAAGAAAAAGAATCACTAGTAAAAGACTTTTTTTATACCCAAGAGATATCTAAAAAGTTATGAAAACTAAATTCTAAAGATCCTTTCTATCCCAAATATCTAAACCTTAAATATTTCTAGCTTTTAATAACAAAGTTGAAATTTACTATTAAAAGTTTTCTTAGATTGATAAGAAGCACATAACATATATCAAAAATGAGAGCTGTAATCTTATTAAACATTACTCATCCTGTAATTTATTAGGGCTTGAACTTAGAGATTCAAAGAAACTTGAAACAATTATAAAAGATAAGTTAGATATCTAATTTGATTTATATGGATGTCTAGAATTCACATAAATCAAATTACTCAGAAGTTTTATGCTTTATATGGCTCGTAATCTATTGACCAAAGAGAAAACAGCTAATCTCAGAAAACGTTTAATCCTTTCACCAGATTGGGTTGATGGAAAGGTTTCTACACATGGTTCCAAGATTAAAAGAAATTTACAGTTAAACTCTTGTAATGAAAAGACAATGATTACAAATGAGATAATTGAATCTCTTGAAAGTGATTCCTTAATTAATAGCTTTACTTTTCCAAATAAAATTTTCAATATCCTATTTACCAGAACAGGTGAAGGGATGTATTACGGACCTCATATCGATACTCCTCATCTTCCTAGTGGTCGCAGAGATTTATCTTTTACAATTTTCTTAAACAATCCAGATGAATATAAAGGGGGAGAACTAATACTATACATTCCACCTGAAACAAAAAAAATAAAACTTAATCAAGGAGATATTATTATATATCCAACTAAATATCTTCATGAAGTTAAAGAAGTAACTGATGGAGAAAGAATAGTTTGTGTTGGATGGATTGAAAGTCAAATTGCGAGAGATGATGAAAGAGAAGAGCTTTATTTGATTCAAAACTCCTTAAAAAAGATAATTGAAAAATATGGGGATTCAGCTGCCACTCAAGACCTTAGACTTTGTTTTAATAGATTATATAAAAGGTTTTTAAGCTAGGTTGGATTAACTATAAATAACAAAGAAAAAAAGTATTAAATCAATATCCTGCATAATATTAGTAAGAAATAAATAAATTTATAAGCCTACATTGGAACAGTATAAGTAGTGATTTCTAAAACTTTTTCATTATGTTTCTTAGTTTTACTGCGATCAATAGGTCTACCATCTGGAAGAATCATAAATGGAGTTTGTGTACCCATTGCTTCCCAAATACCCTGATTATATTGAGAGAGATCGGTACCAAATTGAAAACACAAAAGAATACTACAATTATTCGATTGACCAGGTTCTGTTGAGTGGACGAAATCACTACCAAAGAGTATTCCTTTACCAATTTTATATTTATATTTACATTCATTGCCATCAATATCCTCATATAAAAGATGTAAAGCATCTTCTTCCTGATAAAGAGGAGTTAACAATGTAAAAGCATTATTTTTTAATTTACTAGTCCAATCTTTATGAAAACTTTTCTTACTTGAAGATCTTCTCAGGAAAAAGCCAGCATAAAGACGAAGGCCATTTTCGCGTTCAATTACATCCTTGAGTATTTGATCAAAACCAAATGATTCAAATGCTTTCAAGAAAGAATTATAAGTATTCATATTATTTGAAGATATCCATTCCATATCTCCTCCCCAAGAAGGCTTAAGAGATGTGAATTTTTCTGGTACAAATATTGCTTGGTTCGTCCCCCAAAGAAAAGAGGATTTTACTATTTCTAAGTCTTTTAACTTATCTACATCTAAATCAACCTCTAAAGCATTATTAGCTTTTAATTTTTTATTTGAAAAATACTTACCCATTCAATTACTAATAAATGATCTGATTTTAACATAAACGTAATTAGCTAACAGCTTAAAATAACTACTAAAAAAATTATATAAAATATAACCTTGAAAAAATGAAGTTATATTCAACAATCAATCAAAATTACTTATATTTAATTAATAAGATAAAGACATATCCAATAGATTAAGTTAGAATCAAGATGATGATAGGGAAGAAGAATCAATTTGTTGATTGGAGTATTTGCTGCTTTAGGATCTGCATATTCAGGAACACTTGCTTCATTCCTTTTTAGAGAACAAACGAAATATTTTTCTGCTCTCCAAATTAATTTACTAAAAAATCTGATTGCTTGCTTTATATTTCTTCCCGCTTTATTTACTATTGATATATTTACTAACTATAAGGAGGTAATTATTCTTCTTATAAGTGGATGTATAGGGATTTCCATAGGTGATTCATTTTACATAAATGCTTTAAAAAATATAGGCACAAGAAAAACATTAACAATTGAATCTCTTTCACCAATTTTAGCAAACATATTAGGAGCTTTATTAATTCATGAACCAATCCAGACTCAAGGGTGGATTGGTACAATTATTGTGACATTATCTTTAATATGTATATCAATAGAAAGAACAGATGATAGGAATTATGATACAAGTCTACAAATTAGCCATGGATTTTTATATGCAATCTTATCAGTTATATGTACTGTGATTGCTGCTATTTTATCAAGACTAGTATTATCTAACTCAGACCTTCATCCATTACAGTCTTCAGAATTAAGATTAATTGGTTCCCTATTATTATTAATGTCTTTTGTAAGAATTGACTTTAATCAAATAAAACATACTGTTCCTAAAAAAAACAAACTAAATCTATTATATGCTTCGATATTAGGTACAAATATTGAACTTTTTCTGCAACAGACCGTATTTAAATTTTTAACTATTGGATTAGGATGGACCTTATTAAGTTGTGCGCCTGTAATATCTCTATTCTTCGCTAAAGGTGAGGGTGAGAAAATAAGCATTTTCAGTATTTTCTTCACAATTACGGCAATATTTGGTGCATTTATTGCATTTGTAGGATCAAGCTCTTGAATTAAAATCAAAATATTACTTTTCTGATTAAATTAAGAAATCGATTGTATCCAGAAAAGATCTAATGCTTTAAGAGCTCATAAGAGCACAGATACTCACCTAGGTGACTTGAATACTGCACAAGCCAGAGTGAAAACTATTTCTAACTGACTTTCTGAGTTCTCATTTCCCCTCAAAAAAACTTCACCTTCAACTGTTAATAGAACTGTGAAATAGTAACTCTTTCCAAATTTTATCAAAGATATGATTTGCCCGAATAAGGATTCATCTTAAATGCCCTGAAACCAATCATGTACGGAGAAGGACTCAGAAAAGTAAAGAACAGAAAAAAACCTGGAAGAAAGAGAATATAAATCAATACTGGTAAAAACAATAATAAACCTTGGTTTTTATACTTCGCATTAAATTTTTAATTATTATTTTTGCTTAACTAAATAAATCTCAAAGAGAAGTTCAAATAG
>QCHZ01000023.1 GCA_003216955.1 Prochlorococcus sp. AG-402-I21
TCTGCTTGGCTTCATTAATTTTCTCAGCCCCAGTAATTTGTTTAGCGGAATTCATGGCGCGATTTAAATAATATAATATTGCTTTAGATGCCTAAAGACATCATTGCTATTAACGTAATACGCTTATGGTTCTAAAGATTCTTCGCATTGAAAAATCCTGAGATTAACAACCATAGACATTAGGTTTCTCTAACTTCTATTCTAGTTAAGATAGTCAAATTATAATACTGACTTCTTCTTGATAAGATTTGATAGGGAATGTTTAAATATGGTTTTTATATTAAGAAGCTACATGATTATGAATTTAGTAACTGAGGATCCCCTCTATAGTAAAAAAAAATCAATCCATAATATAATAAACAACATTCTTTTTTAGAGAAAGAAAATTATGGAAAAGTTTGTAAATAATGGAAAAAAGGAAAATAAAATTACTACATTTCCAATACCAAAATCTTTAGCTCCAATAAATGAAAATATTAATATTTCTACTTTTGATTCAAAAACCTTATTTAAAGAACACCAATCACAAAAATCAGCTGCAGAAATTTTTGCTAAAGCATTTCAAATTCAGTCTCAAGGAAAGATTAAAGAAGCGTCAATTTATTATCAATATTTGCTAGATAAAGGTTATAAGCAGCCAAGCCTTCTCTCTAATTTTGGACTAATAAAAAAATTACTTGGAAATAGAAAAGAAGCTATTATCCTATTTCAAGAGTGTATAGATTCTTACCCTCTATATCAACAAGCCTATAGTAATCTTGCAGGATTATTAAAAGCTGATGGGAAGTTAATAGAGGCAGAGGAACTTTTTCGTAAATCAATTTCTATAAATACTAACTTTGATGAAGGTTATTATAATTTAGGAGTAATTCTCTTTGAAAGAGGTGTGCAAGATGAGGCAGAGTTAAGGCTAAGGCAAGCTATTAATATTAATCAAAATAATGCAAATTATTATATGCAACTTGGAGTGATTTGTGGAGAAAATAGAAAGTTGAAAGAAGCCGAAAAATTTCTAAGGTATGCTATTAATATAGATCCTTATTTCTCTATAGCTTATTATAATTTAGGAGGTTTACTTAGGTCTCTAAACCAATTTGATGATGCTATATTTTTTACACAAAAATCTATCGAGTTAGAACCTAATAATCCAAAAGCATATTATAATCTTGCTCAAATATATCACCTGCAGAGTAAAAATAATTTAACAATTAAGTATTATAAAAAAGCTCTTGAACTAGATCAAGAGAATAATGAATACAAAGCAGAATTAATTAATAGCTTATTAAAAATATCAGATTTCGAAAATGTAGAAAAATATTTAAAAGAGATTAAATATTTAGGATTAAACGGAAATGGTATAAACCCAATGGCCGTTTCTCATCTCGAAGATAATCCTGAAAATCAACTAAAAAGGGCTATTAATTTATATAAAAAAAAATATAAGAGAAATGCCAGAAAAATTAAGTATGTAAAAAAGAATAAAATTCATATTGGATATTTTTCAGCTGATTTTATAGAGCATCCAGTAGCAAAGATGATTGTTCGTATTCTTGAGTTACATGATAAAGATAGCTTTGAAATATTTGCTTATTCGTTTTCTCCAACTGAAGATAATTATACGAAGAGAATTAAAGATTCAGTCACTAATTTCAGAGATATATATAACCTAAGTAATTCTGAAGCTGTAGAACTCGTAAGGAAAGATAAGCTAGATATAGCTATAGATTTAATGGGATATACAGGTAATAATAGAATGCCACTTTTTTCTTTACGAGTAGCCCCTATTCAAATTAATTATCTTGGCTATGAGGCCTCAACTGGGTCTAGTGAAATAGATTATATAATTGCTGATAAGATTGTAATTCCTGAACGGTATCGTAAATTTTATTCAGAAAAAATAATTTACATTCCAAATTCTTATATGTGTTTTAGCAATGATATTGAGGTAAAAAAATACCATTATAAAAGAATAGATTTTGGTTTGCCTGATGATCGATTTGTTCTTGCTTCATTTCATAGACCATTTAAAATCACACCAGATTTAGTATCATGTTGGTCACGTATACTTTTGAAGTCTAAAAAATGTATTTTATGGATTCAAAGTAATAATAATACTATTATAGAAAATAACCTAAGGGAATCATTTTCTAAGAAAGGAGTTGCAGCCGAAAGAATATTTTTTGCAAACAAGATGGTTACTTATGAAGAACATCTTTCTAGGCTTTCATGTGCCGATTTGTTGTTGGACACATTTAATTGGAATGCTAATTCAACAGCCATGGAATCTTTATGGTCTGGTCTTCCAATTGTAACTCTTAAGGGCAAATGTTTCTTGGCTAGAGTAAGTGCAAGTTTTCTTACGACTCTAGGCTTAGATTGTCTTATTGCTAATAGCAAAAATCAATACGAAGAAATAGTAGTTGATCTAGCTGAAAATCCTTTAAGGTTTAATAATATTAGAAAAAAGTTAATTACAGTTAAAAATGTAAATCCTCTTTTTGATAGTGAATTAAAAACAAAAGATCTTGAGAAGATATATTTTCATCTGATTGATAAAATAAAGTTTAATTAAAATTAGATTAATGTAATCAATTATATTTTTCTAGCCATGATGTAATCATCTCATCAATCATGGTTTCAAACGAATAAGTAGGTTTCCAATTTAACTCTTGCCTTATTTCACTTGAGTCACCTTTAAGAAAATCTAACTCCTCTGGTCTCATATATTTCTGATCTTGTATGACATAATCTTTATAATTTAAAGAAAGAGAAGTAAAAACATAGTCACACAATTCTCTAACAGTTCTACTTTCTCCTGTGGATACAATCCAATTTCTTGGTTCTTTCTTATTCAAAATTAAATACATTGCTCTAACATAATCATAAGAATGTCCCCAATCTCTACTAGCATCCATATTCCCTAAAACGAGTTCTTTTGTTATTCCTTTTTTTATTTCTACAGCACCTTTTACTACTTTATTAGTAACGAAATTTACTCCTCTTCTTGGTGACTCATGATTAAAAAGAATACCGTTGCAAGCATGAAGGCCATAAGCATTACGATAGTGATTAACTAAATTGAATCCTAACAATTTGGCACATCCATATGGGCTTGTGGGATTCATAGGGGTAGTTAATCTTTGATAACCATCTGAATCAACAGAATTACCGAACATTTCTGAAGAACTAGCTTGATAAAATTTAGCTTTTGGACATTCTTCCTTATAAGCTTGTAACAGATTTAGTACGCCTAATCCATTTGTTTTAATAGTAAAAGAAGGTACTTCGAAACTAACCTTTACGTGACTCATTGCAGCTAAATTATATATTTCATCTGGTTGTACTTTTTCTAATATCTTTCTGATTGAATATTCATCACAGACATCACCATAAAAAGTATCTATTAAAGATTGATTCTTTTGAATTCTATATGTTTGGTTCTCTGAGACGGATTGTCGTCTAACCATTCCAGAAACTTTATATCCTAGGCTAAGTAAATGCTCGCTTAGGTAACTACCGTCTTGCCCATTTATTCCAAAAATTAAAGCCTTTTTCATTTAAATACATCCATTTTTGTAAGATCTGGCCATTCTTCCCATTGCCATTTTCTCGGGGGACTATTCTTTGCATTTTCAATTTTGTTCAATCCAAGTAATGCCGTTTCTGGAGTCATGTAATAGTGATATCCAATAGTATTTATGTTTTGTTTACGCCAAGGAATTTTAGTATCTCTTCCATCATAAGCCATTCTTTTAAGTCTTTCGTATGATGATTTCTCATCGCAAAGGATCATTCCTCCTCGCCCTAGACTTAAATGTTTTTGAAACTGAAAACTTAAGCACATATATGTTTTTTCAATATATCCTCCTTCTTTCCAGAAAACAGCTGCATCAATAATATTGGTCATACCTAAATAATAATAATCCTTCCATTCCTGATAATCCCAATTCCACTTTATATTTAATTTGTTTGGCAAAAAAGCTATTGAAATATAGGTCCTGTTGGGTATAGTTATCTTTTTAATTTTTTGCAATCTAAGACATAATTCAATTGCGTGAGTACAAGAATCAGTCGCTATTGCATATGGTGCACGGTAAAATTGAGCGATAGCCTTTTCAAACTCATCAACCTTGTTAAACATAAATATCTATATTTCAAATAATTATATTTTAATACCCATCAAGTATAAAATCTATTAATAAAAATATATTTCAAAGACAACTATACTTTCTTTGCAATTAGATTTATACTGATAGGAATTCCATTCTCAAAATCCATGTGAGGGAAGTAAGCTTTTGAATAGTCATCAAAACTTTCTAAATCTCTACCAAAAAACTCTAATGGATCCCATTGATATATTGATTTGAAACCACAAGAAATAAGTAGAGATTTGAGTTTTTTCTTTGTATATATAATTTTATGATATATAAATTTGTCACCTAATGTATTCCACTTCCCATATAATGGACCAAGAATTGAATTAATATCAGAATTATTTAACTTATAAACCTTTAATAATTGATCAAAATCTGGTACAGATAATCTAAGTTTTCCATTAGTGCATAAACACCTTTTCCATTCGCATAAAACATATTTTGCTTCTTCAAAATCATAATATTCAAGTGCATGTGAACAATATATTTCTTCTACACTTTTATCCTTTATAAAAGGCAATGGATAAATTGGTTTTACGTAATCAATATGTTTATATGAAGAATAGTCTATATGAATATAACCTTTTAAATTTCTTTTCCCGCAACCCAAATGTAGTTTTTTCATCTTTTACTTTTGTCCATTGAAAATAATTAAAATCTATGATCATTTATAAATATTTTATCATTTTTTTGACCATAATATGGCCCTGTTTTATATTCATAAACTACTGTATCATTTTCTAAAATTGTATAAGTATGTCCACCTTCAAATGTAATTGAGCAATCACCTTTCTCGATAATTTCATCACAAATATGTTTTTCATCAAGATCATATAAATGTACACAAACCGATCCCTGAATAACTACCCAAGATTCTTGAGCAATTGTTCTATTACTTTTTTGCTCTTTCCAAATATGTTTATGAGGAGAGAATGTCTTTCCTTTATTTAATCTCATTGTTGCAAGTTGTATGAATTGTTCATCTGTGCAAATATTTGTTCTCTCAGTTATCTCACTAATTCTATTAATTATATGTAATAATTTGCCTTTCTCTTTTCGTGAATAAATTTTTTTCATTTTTTTTAGGTTATTAGAATTAAATCAGTGATCTTATTATTTGATCATAGTGATATTTTTATGATATGAAACTTTTCCATTTTACTTTGATGAAGAGAATTCTTTATCTTTTGATAGATAGTAATTTTTAAATTCCATAATACCCTTCTCTCCTAATAGGTTGATTGGATAGCCACATTTTTCGATAACTGCTATTGCTATTTCTTCTGCAAGTATTTCTTTATTTATATTATTAAACTCTTTTCTTTTATGAAATACTTGATTGTTTTCTTTTAGGGAAAAATTCATTGCACTTTCCTTGGAAAGTCCAAAACCTATAGAGTTGCAAAACTTTTTTGTATATGATTGTGATACTTTTTTGGTTAGAAGAGCATCAGAGCTATCTGAGGCATATAAGGCTTCTGCATGGAAAATAATTAATGTTGAACACATTAAAATAATAAAGCCAATTAGACTAAAAGCTTTTTTCTTGAACTTCTCTTGCATAATCTATGAGTAAAATGAGTAAAATAGTCTAATAGATTGCATTGAGGTCTATTTTTAAAATATTTGTAATAGCCTCCATAGATTTGAACAGAATTGAATTAATTAAAAGCTGCTTGCATTGATTTAGATCCGAGATTGAGTTTTTTTGATAATCATTAATCCGTGTTAGTCAATTCTTATTTGCTTGATGATGGGATTCACCTGGCTCACACTGTGATTTATGATTTTTGCTAATGTATAAATCTAACAGACAAAGAGATTGTGTTTGGATTCGTTTTGCCAGTTGATTTATTGAAATCTGCCTCAGTTGCATACATACATTATTTGAGCTTCATGATTTGTTTTGGTGCATTGATCTATGAACGTATCTCATTAAAGTCAAATCCCAGTAGGCAAGAGGCAATTTCTATGGTTGTTGCCGATATCATCTACGGAATAGCAGGAATTGCACTTTTGGTAAGTGGGATTTATAGAGTTATAAAGTTTGGTCAGGGTTCAGAATTCTATACTCAAAATCCAATCTTTTGGACAAAGATTATAGTTTTTGCTTTAGTTGGCTCTTTATCGCTATATCCAACAATTACCTATGTCTTATGGGCAATCCCACTTAGCAAGGGAACTCTTCCTCAAGTAACGGAGAATCTAGTTTCAAGATTAAGGCTAATAATTAATGTTGAATTGGTTGGTTTCGCTTCGATACCTTTTTTAGCTTCACTTATGGCAAGAGGGGTTGGATTGGCTGCTAACTAATTCCTCACATAACGATCGAGTGAGAAAAATCTAGTAATCAATTTGGAATTAGGCTAAAAGGTATGACTATTGGAATATTCCATTCTTAAGGAATAAAAGAAGTTCCTTTATAGCAAATATTTTTACTATGTCTGAGAGTTATAGCTTTCTTTCTTTGATTTACGTATTCTCACGCTTAACAGGTCTTTCTTGGCACGTTTGACAGATAGATGGAAGGGGATGTTTCCCAAGCATACTGCCACGTAATTTTTGTGCTGCTTCACTCTGGATTACATCTTCTATCGACGAATTACAAACATTACCTACTTTTAGTTGGCCATCATGGTCAAGACAGCATAGTGTTACGTCTCCGTTCCAAAGGACACCAATGTCAGTGAACGGATGAGGACAGTAAGACGTTTGCTTTGTTGGCTTTAAGTTAAAGTCATCACTTACTCTGGTGTTGGCAAATGTAAATGCTCTCCAAAAGGTCAGCTTAATTCCTTTTTGCAAAGAGTAAGAGGTGGATGAATACTTATTGCCTCGCACTAGATCATTGTCATTGTGATACTTACGCGCAAAGGGAGCCATACCTAACTCATTTTCAACTTCAGCGACAAAATCATTCCATTCTTTTAGGATATCCCCAGCTTCTTTTGTGGATCCAATAATACTCACATTTGATGCCGTATTCTGAGTAACCAACACTCGTATATCGATATTATTTTTGGTTGCAGTCCCTTCAACTAAACGTTTCATATATTCACGAACTAACAAGCGAAGATTACCGATATAGCGCTCCCATGAAATACCAACTGCACCTCGAACATGATATGTCTCTTCTGTAGGAGACATATGACTGGCGGTTATTGTGCCATATAAGGCATCCAGTATTTTTGAAACATTTTTAGCCCCTAAGGTACTGATATTGGTTGTTAAATTAGTTTTTACTTTTTTTATTGATCCAAATTTTAAAATTTCAATTAATTCAGGGTGTAAGGTTGGCTCACCCATTAAATGGAGATTTACTTCTTTAGCAAAGTTTTTATTAGCATTCTCCTCATATAGTTGTTTAACAAGATCTAAATCCATAGTTCCCAAAAGACGTTTTTGAGAGTCCGAAGGGCAAAATGTACAATGAAAATTACACTTATTAGTTAATTCAA
>QCHZ01000024.1 GCA_003216955.1 Prochlorococcus sp. AG-402-I21
ATTTGACAATGCTGCCCTAGTTGTATGTCCTAAAAACGCAGTGCTATCAGAAACATCTCCTGTATCTACCCAATAAGGAGAAATTCCAAATTTCAAAGCCAAAGGCTCTCCATACCAATCAATTGGATAAACAGTTGTATTTTGTGCGCACCAGAAGGCAGCAACAATTGCCATCCAGCCAATACCTGCAAGAGACCATGAAAGAACGGCTTCTGCTGAAAGCAATCCTTTCCCTTTGAATTCAGTGTATTCACCTAGTTGTTTTGTAGCTATGTGCCAAGCACCACCACTTATTTGAACGAATGCTAAGAATGCATGTCCACTCATTACTTCTTCAAGGCTATCAATGGTTAGGAAGTCGAACTGATGCCCGTAAACCATTCCAAAATCTCCATATCCAGGGAAGATTGTTCTGATTTCACCAATGGCTGGATCATAAATTCCATGCCATCTTGCCCACTCTACGAACCAAATATTTGCAACCCCAAAGAAAATCAAATGATGTCCAAGAATGAATGTCAAATTATCTGGGTTATCCCATTCTAGTTTGAATTTCCTAGTGGTTGGGATGGGACCATCTTTCAAGTCGGGATCAAATAAGAGTGAGTGAGCCAATCCAGCCGTTCCATATACAGCTGAAAAAATCAAATGGAAAATAGCGATTGTTGCTACACCAGCTCCGGTCCATACTCCAGCCTCATCAAAGCCAAGGCCGAGAGATGCTAGATGAGCAAGAAAAATGGAACTTTGATGTCCCATTGGTATTTCTGGGTTGTAGCGAGCAAGCTCCCAAAGGGTACTTCCACCAGCTGCAAAGCAAATCAGGCCTGTGTGTCCGATATGTGACCCTATGAATCGACCAGCGCGATTGGTCACCACAGAATTGCCAACCCACCACCCGTAGGTGACGTCTGGGTTTCCGTAGGTCTGCATAATTAAGGAATTGAAGTCGAAATTTTGGCTACCTTACACTTTATGCAATTGTTTTTACCAGAATAGTTAGAGGTCTTTATAGGTCTGTTTATTTTTTTACCAAAAAAGCTCTTTTTATTTAAAAATAGACAAAAAAAATACCCCTCACAAAGGAGGGATATTTTTGTTTTTTTTTAATCTATCTTGGAGCTCTTCCATTAAAACCTGCGCCTTCAACCCTGACTGTTGCGCCTTGAGTATTACCAATTGCTTCGGAAACCTTCTTGAAGTCGAATCCTAATGCACGTAAAGCATGCCAGAAATGACCCTGTAAGAAGAAAAATCCAAAGTAATAATGAACATTAACTAAAGCAGCTCTAGTGGTATGACCAAAGAAAGCTGTTATGCCAGTGCTATCTGCTGTATCTATCCAATATGGAGCAACTGAGAACTGTAACTTCAAAGGTTCACCGAACCACTCAATTGGATAAACGGTTGTATTAGTAGCAGCCCAGAATGCTGCAACAATTGCCATCCAACCAATACCTGCAAGAGACCATGAAAGTACTGCCTCTGCAGAAAGCAATTCAGCTCCTTTGTACTTACTCCATTCACCAAGTCTCTTGTTTTCCCATTGAGTTGAGCCTGCAACCATATGAATAGTTGCACCGGTCAATTCTGCAAAAGCAAGAAATGCATGACCACCCATTACATCTTCGAGACTATCAATTCCAATGAAATCAAATTGACGATTCCATATCATAGTCAAATCAAGATTGTAATTAACCTGCCTTACTGCACCAATAGCTGGATCATAAATGCCATGGATTCTTGCCCATTCAACAAAGGCTATACAAGCCATTCCAAAGAAAAATAAATGATGGCCCAGGATAAACGTCTGATTATCTGGATTATTCCATTCCAATTTAAACTTTCTAGCTCTTGGAACTTCGCTTTCTGCAACATCAGCCTCAAAATAAACTGCATGCAATAAAGCACCACCTCCGTAAACCATTGACAAAACCAAGTGAACAATGGCTACGGCTGCAACACCTACACCAGTCCAAGCTCCAGCTTCGTCAAAACCTACGCCAAAGGCGGCAAGATGCCCTAAGAATAGGGAGCTTTGATGCCCCATAGGGATCTCTGGATTGTAGCGAGCAAGTTCCCAAAGGGTACTTCCTCCAGCCGCGAATGCGATCAAGCCTGTATGCCCAATATGGGAGGCTATGAATCGACCAGAACGACTTGTGACCACAGAATTACCAGCCCACCACTCGTAAGTAACGTCTGGATTTCCATAGCTCTGCATAATTTCTAAGCGAATCAGGGAAATATGGGTGCAGATTACACTCTGTTCAATTGATATGTGCAGAATAGTTAAAGGTCGTTATGTTTGAAATTCTTTTTTCCAGATAAAAAAGAGACATCAAGTCTTACTAGCTATATAAAATCAATTCTTCACAAGAGTTTATTAGACCAAGAAAAAAACAAAAAAAAGAGAGGATTAAATCCTCTCTTTTTTAAATCAATTTTGTTAGAGAATCAATAAAGCTGAGCGGGAAGAGGCTCTTTAAGTACTTTCTTAAAGTCAAACCCCATAGCTCTTAAAGCATGCCATAGATGACCTTGAAGGAAGAAAAACCCGAAGTAGTAATGAACATTTGCCAGAGCAGCTCTAGTGGTATGACCAAAGAAAGCTGGACCTCCTGAAAGATCAACACTATCAATCCAATAAGGAGCAATACCAAATTTTAAGATCAATGCTTCTCCATACCATGCTTCTGGGTAAACAGTTGTATTCTGTGCACACCAGAAAGCTGCAACAACAGCCATCCAACCAAGTCCTGCGCAGGAGAAAGAAAGAATTGCTTCAGCAGATAGAAGACCGGCACCTTTGAACTTGGTGTATTCACCAACTTGCTTGGTAGCAATATGGAAAGCACCACCTGTTATTTCTAAGAAAGCCAAGAAAGCATGGCCTCCCAAGACATCTTCAAGGCTATCAATAGCCAAGAAATCAAACTGATGGTTCCAAATATTGGTCAAATTAAGGTTGTATTCGACTTGTCGAACAGCTCCTATTGCAGGATCGTAAATCCCATGAATTCGAGCCCATTCTACGAACCATATACATGCAACACCAAAGAAAAGCAAATGGTGACCAAGTATAAAAGTCTGATTATCTGGGTTGTCCCACTCAAGCTTGAACTTTCTAGCTTGAGGGACTTCTGAATCTTGCATATCGCCAACGAATAGCACCGAGTGCAATAGGCCACCGGCTCCATAAACCATGGAAAGAACCAGATGTACGATGGCAATAGAGGCAACTCCTGCCCCTGTCCAAGCACCAGCCTCATCAAAGCCAATACCAATTGAAGCTAAATGAGCAAGAAAAATCGAACTCTGATGTCCCATTGGAATCTCAGGGTTGTATCTCGCTAGTTCCCAAAGGGTACTTCCACCTGCTGCAAAGGCTATTAAGCCAGTATGAGCAATGTGTGCAGCAATGAATTTACCTGATTTGTTTGTAACCCCAGCATTTCCAGCCCACCAACCATAGGTGACATCCGGGTTTCCGTAGGTCTGCATGATTTAAGTTTTTTGGCGTAATACGGTGAGCACACCTTACAGGCAGCTGAATTCAAAAACTACCAATAGTCATAAGGCGTATAAAGAAGTAGTAAAGTTTTTTTTCTTCAAATTGGCTTAAACCCCAACTAAACTAGGTTTTCATGGAAAAACTCAAAAAAAATTTAAATATCAAAAATGAAATCTGCTTTACAACTTGAATTACAAGACCTTCATGGACTTCCTTATATAGCAACAATAATTTGGTTTGTTCTGCTTGGTGTTTCTCTTTTAGCAGTGATTTTTTATCTTCTTCAGAGAAATTCCTTATCTAAAAGAAAAATTGAGGAAGTTTCTTCCCCTGAGAGAAAATCTCGCGCAAAAGGATTTTAAATGACTAAGAAAATTTTGTTTTTCAATGTTAGTTCTCAAATTAATGTAATATCCTCAAACACGGGTTTGGCATAGTGGCCACCTGGGTTAACTATAAAAACAATTTTTTGACTCAATGATTGATTTTTCTCACCTTCTTGATTTTGCCACTCAGCTTCCACACCCATCAGATATTGGTTTAATCAAACCATCCGGTGGATTTAATATAGCTGCAGCTCTTTGTGGACTTGGAGCAGTTTTTGGAGCATCTCAATTCTTCTACTATTCTGATGATTCAAAAAGGATAGATCCTTGGGCTAAGCCTGAAAACTACAAAAACTAAAGAAAGTTAAAACCTCTTTAATTTTTTCACAAAAAAAAGAGTCTCGTCAAAAGACGAGACTCTTTTTTAATGCTGAAAAACTCAGCTAATCAATCAGTGAGAGTAACTCTTGCTCCGTCAAGATTACTAATTGCATCAGTAACCTTTTTAAAATCAAAGCCTAAAGCACGTATTGCATGCCATAAGTGTCCTTGAATAAAGAAGAAACCAAGATAGTAGTGAACATTAGCAAGCCAAGCTCTTGAAGTATGACCACTAACAACACCAGTCATATCAGCTGTATCAATCCAATATGGAGAGATTCCAAACTTAAGAGCTAATGTTTCTCCGTACCAAGCCTCTGGGTAAACAGTTGTATTTGTTGCACACCAGAAAGCGGCAATAATTGCCATCCAACCAATACCAGCAAGAGACCATGAAAGAACTGCTTCAGCAGAAAGAATATTCTTTCCTTTGAATTCTGTGTATTCTCCAACCTGCTTGGTAGCAATATGGAAAGCACCACCTGTGATTTCAACAAATGCTAAGAATGCATGACCACCCATAACATCTTCAAGACTATCAATAGCCAAGAAATCAAACTGATGGTTCCATATATTGGTCAAGTTTAAGTTGTACTCGACTTGTCGAACAGCTCCTATTGCAGGATCGTAAATCCCATGAATTCGAGCCCACTCAACAAACCAAATACATGCAACACCAAAGAAAATCAAATGATGTCCAAGGATAAAAGTCTGATTATCTGGATTATCCCATTCAAGCTTGTATCTTGCTGCTTGACGATGTTCAGGACGATCATCAGCAAACAAACCTGAACTATTTTGAGTGTCTTCGCTAAAAATCAAAGAGTGTAATAGGCCTGCCCCCGCATAAACCATTGAGCAAATCAAATGGAATACACCGATAAAAGCAATTGACGTGCCATCAAATACTGTTCCAGTTGGATCAAATCCAATACCAATAGAAGCTAGATGTGGGATACTCACCATTCCTTGGTGTCCCATTGGAATATCTGGGTTGTATCTAGCTAGCTCCCAAAGTGTGTTGGCACCAGCTGCGAAACAAATCAATCCTGTATGAGCAACATGCGAGCCAATAAATCGGCTTGACTTATTTGTTACGACAGAATTACCAACCCACCACCCGTAGGTGACGTCTGGGTTTCCGTAGGACTGCATAATTGAGGAAATTGAAGTCGAAATTCGACCTACCTTACATTTAGTGCCATAAATTTGCTTGAAATCGTAAAAGGTCTTTATTTAATACACAAATGGAATTAAAAGAAGAGCTGTAATTATCCTTTGATTTTCCTTACAAAACCAGTGTCAGGTAAGTTTTAGGAATCCTTGATACATAACAGTCAATTTTTCAAATAAATAAAAAGCCCCGTAAAAATTACGGAGCTTTTTATCGAGTTTCCGATAATTGAATTCAGTTAGCCATTAAGAGTAACTTTTGCGGTATCCAAACTCGCAACTGCATTAGTAACTCTCCTGAAGTCAAAACCTAATGCACGGATTGCATGCCATAAATGACCTTGTAAAAAGAAAAATCCAAAATAGTAATGAACATTAGTTAATGCAGCTCGTGTGGTATGACCTGCAAATGCAGTGCTATCACTAACATCTACGGTATCTATCCAATAAGGAGAAATACCAAATTTTAAAGCCAAAGGCTCTCCGTACCAAGCCTCAGGATAAACAGTTGTGTTAGTTGCGCACCAGAAAGCTGCGACAATAGCCATCCAGCCGATACCAGCCAAAGAGAAAGATAGTACAGCTTCGGCGGAAAGAATATTCTTTCCTTTGAATTCTGTGTATTCTCCAACTTGCTTCGTAGCAATATGGAAAGCACCACCTGTGATTTCAACAAATGCTAAGAATGCATGCCCCCCCAAAACGTCTTCAAGGTTATCAATGGCCAAGAAATCAAACTGATGATTCCATATATTGGTCAAGTTAAGGTTGTATTCGACTTGTCGAACAGCTCCTATTGCAGGATCATAAATTCCGTGAATTCTGGCCCATTCAACAAAAGCTATGCAAGCAACACCAAAGAAAATCAGATGATGTCCAAGAATGAATGTCAAGTTATCAGGATTGTCCCATTCAAGTTTAAATTTTTGAGTAGTAGGACCTGGTCCATCAGCCAAATCACCATCAAAAAGAAGAGAATGAGAAAGAGCACCACCTGCGTATACAAGTGAAGCAATAATATGGACTATTGCGACAGAAGCAACATTCGCTCCAGTCCAAACACCTGCATCATCAAATCCAATTCCAATAGATGCAAGATGAGCAAGAAAGATAGAGCTTTGATGACCCATGGCTATGGAAGGATCAAATCTAGCTAACTCCCAAAGGGTGCTAGCTCCTGCAGCAAATGATATTAGGCCAGTATGACCTGCATGAGCTGCGACAAACTTTCCAGCGCGGTTAGTAACCCTTGAATTACCAGCCCACCACCCATAGGTGACATCTGGATTTCCATAGGTCTGCATATAAAATCAGGGGGGTAATATATATTTTACAGACTACAAGTTAGTAGACTTTTTAACTATCTAAATCATGAATAAAAGCCTTATGATTAATAATCAATTATCATTTTATACCAGTACATAAGCAAAGCTTAACTATTGAATTAGTATTGATTTATACAAGAATTAGATTATGGATAAGTT
>QCHZ01000025.1 GCA_003216955.1 Prochlorococcus sp. AG-402-I21
ATAAATTTAGCAGTTAATGCGGTCAAAGATATTTTTGGATTTGGTGATCCAGATGAACCGTTTAGGTTGAGCAATTTTATAGGTGATGCGATATCAAAAGTTATTAACTTCTTCAAAGGTCTTCTTGACTTTGATATAAAAAGTTTAATTATGAAAATTCCTGGCGCAGAAACGGTCATGGGAGCTTTGGACTCAGTCGGAGATTTTTTCAGTGGAGGTGATGGTAAACAATCTAACACTGAAAATAGAAAGAAGCAGCAAAGCAGGCGAGGAAAAAGAAGTGGTAAAAGTGGTGGACCTGGCGGTTATGGCCATGGTAAGGAATATCAGGATTTTGAATACGATGACCCAAATACATGGCCTGAAGACAGACTATTGGGTGACAAAGAGTTTTATGCAATAGTTGGATACGAGGATAGAGAAGATTATAATACATATAAAGAATTATACTATCAAAAATTTGGAGTGCCACGGCAAGGTGGTAGAGGATCAAATGTAGCTGGCCGTTATGAAATGAAAATGAGTGCGAGGCGATTTCGGGAGCCGGCAGACCCAGATATGGTTGGTACATTACCTCGCAGTAATGGTAACGCTGGTAGAGGCATGGCTCCACCATCTGGTCAACAAAAACAAGCACCACCAATAGTAAACGCACCTACAACTGTAAAAGGTGGCGATAGTAAAACTGTGATGCAAATGTCTAAGACTTTGGCTCCAAGAGATAGAGCTATAGATGAGATAGGACTTTCCATATAAAAAAAACCCTTGTATTTCTACAAGGGTTTTCTTTGGTTATAGTGGTTAATCTACCTAGTCATATTGACTTGTACAGAACCACACCTTCCACTAAGGATATCATTAAGGTCTATCCAACCTTGACATTTTGTAGAATTAAGTTCAGAAAACCATCTCCTATTACCAGTTCGATTTTGGCCAGGAAAAGTTTTACGAGAGAAATCATCCAGACTTCCACCTAACTCTGATGGCCAATCACTAGATGACTTTGATGTATCCTCACGCCGAATATTCACACCACTATCCTCAAGTTTTAGATTATTCTCAGTTACAACAAATTTTTCAGTTGTAACAGGTGGCACTGGTTGTGCTTTTGGTGCTGGTTGTATACTCGTAATTGCAGCAACCAATTCCTCTACTTTTGAATCAGGCCCCACAGTGATACCAGAACCAAGATATTTTTGTAAAAGTTCAAGATCAGCACAATTCATAACAGGCGGATTTGCCAGTTTAACTGTTCCACGTTGAACATAATCACCACACTTAACCGAAATGGTGTTTGCGTTAGCAGTAGCACTAAAGAGCACTACTGCCATTGCGGTCATAATAAAGTTTTTCATCAATTAACCTTCCTCTGCAAGTTTTTCAAAATATGACATGGTATCATCATCATCTTCTGATACCGTTATTGTAGGAGCAGGCTCCTCTTTGGTATCAACGACAACTGATACCTCTGGTGAATCGTCAAATGAGGTTGTCATTTCAGTGACATTACCAACTGTGGTAGTTCCAGAAAGAACAACGTCAAGACGTTTCTTTAGCTCATCATAAGACTTGAAGTTAGAGTTATCGGTAAATGCAGTCAAAGAATGTGTTTGACCCCATATTTTCTCTAGTTCATCATCTTTCTTAGATAGAGCAGATGGGTCTGCAAACTCTGACTTATCATAGTTCCAGTAACCATCAACTTTACGCAACTTCAACTTGAAGTCTGCACCTTCCCAAAAATCAAATGGATTGATTGGACTATCTTCCTCAAATGCAGGCTGCATAGTCTCCATGATTTTGTCAAAGATTTTCTTACCATACCGATAGAGGAATACCTTTCCCTCGTTCTCTGGATTAGCACCATCCTTGACAACGTAGATGTTGGAGTAATACTGCAACTTACGCTTCTGTTTACGTGCAATTTCTTTATCTGACTCAACACCAGAGTTCCACAACGCAGAGTTGTGTTCTGATACTGGATCATTTTGACCGATAGTGGTAAGAGAGTTTTCAATATACCACTGACCAGTTGGCCCTTGAAATGCATGATTCCAAAGTTTTGCCCACGGTAGTTCTTCACCTTTTGGGCCAGGAAGAAAACGAATGATGGCAAAACCAGTGCCTGTTTTGTCCATCACTGGTTTCCAAATACGGTCATCTACGTATGACTTTTTTTCTTGTGGTGAGTTTTCGGATTGAACCGCACCGAGCAGTTTATCCAAAGAATTAGACTTCTTTAATTGAGCTAACGACATATTTTTCTCCTTGTGTAATCGTATGTAATCGTATGTTTAAAGTATTTTAAATGTATCACAAAGTTCTGTTTTTGTCAAGTACCCTACGTTACTATGATTATAGCAAGGTGGAGTATCATATGCCCAGTCTACCCAATAAAATTGTGTATCTGGAAATTCACCAAAAACAGTTTTCAATTCGTTCATCCAATTTACTGGATTGAACCCTTTCGTATGTTCGGGATAATAATAGTTAGTTCCCTTATAGATGTTATTTATAAGTTTGTTTTGAGAACTTAAATCAAACCCTAACATATACACCTCTTTTGCACCCTCTTGACAGGCAAGATGAATTGCAGTAGACCCTGCAGCCCACATTTTAGGAAACTCAATATTCTTTATTGTGTCTGTATCCTTTACGTAAGTAATCCAGACTCCAACATCTTTACTTAGCTTAAGTTTCAAATCTTCCATATCAAGGTGTGGAAATTGTTTTATAGCTGCTTCAATCTTTTCATTTAGAGTAGTAGGGTCTTTACCAGATATTACACACTGGCCTACTAATCCACCAGGCGTTTCATTTTGGTGTACAAATGTTTCTGGTATATCATAACCAAATAACATTCCTTCTGCTGCATCTGCCGGTAACGGATTCCAATCAGCAAACCAACACTGAGCCCACTTGTGATAACCTGATATATAGATTTCTTGTTGAATACCATAGTCTATGGATACCAGATTATCCACGGGCCCGTCACGATAGATTGCGTTACATCCCCATGTAACTACATCATTGGCTTTTATCTTTGTCTCTCTTGGATTGAACCAAGCTCGAGACTCACCGTTACCTAAAACTAGATGTTTAATTGTGTACCCTTTCCCTTAGTTCTTGCACACGATTTTCCAGAACACTTACAGCAGTTCGTAAATGACCAGTATCATGATCTGTGTATCTACTTTTTAACACCGAAATTTCTTCTACCAAAACAATAATCTTGTCTACAGTTGCAAGATTACTTTCATTATTATACATCACGTAGTGCCTCCCATGAGTTAGGAAATAGTTCTTCTGCAAGAACATCAATTTGATCTGCAATCATTTGAGTTTCTTTCTGTGCATCTGGTTTGCATCGCAGATTGCATACACGAGCAAATGCATATAGTGTCCCACTCCAATACCATTCTGTATACATGGATTGAGGTAGAACCATTCGAGCCATCTCTGGTGCAACACCAGCATTTAGTAAATTTTTGTAAGTTTGTCTGCACCATTCGTGAGTAGGTGTAACACTAAATGGAACAGTTTCATCAGATGAACCTTGCTTCTTGTTTTCTGCAGCAAGTCTCCATTCTGTAGGTTCATAGAACTCTACTTCATCATCAACATACCGTCTTGATACTTCATTCCATACCAAACCGACTTGATGTTTCACTAGTTGTCTTGCAACAAATACAGGAGCCTTAATATGAAACTGCATGGATGCGTGACCAAACGGACTCCAGTGATTGTGTTTTGCAAGATACTTGATTAGACGTTCATCGTCAACTTTTAGATAACCCTCTACAGGTCCAGCATCTGGTACAACATCCCATTCAGATGTTTTTGCAAAAGAAACACGGGCAGCATTTACCACTGATAAATCACTGCCCATATGGTCAACTAACCTGACTTCCATTATTCGTGTTCCCCGCCTGGATCACCCTTTGGCAAATCCACACGTTTTCCATTAACCCAAACACTACCTCGACTACGGCCCATACTATGATAACCCTTGATAAAGTTGAATGATTGGGGATTACGTTTTGCTGTCTCAAACGTGGCAACTGTAAGAACAATTCCTACGATAAAAACAAGGTGTGCAATCGCACTTATTCCGAATACTGTCCAACTACCTACACCTATTGCAAAAATTATACACCACATCCAAGCAAGAACTTGTAATACAATATGTCTCACTTGTAAATCTTGAATATGTCTAAGTGGGTTATGTCTTGCGTTCATAACACCATTCCAAGATTCATATATGAACTGTTTCATCTTTACTCCATTAATCTAAAAATGGTGCCGCAGGGAAGATTTGAACTCCCGACCTGATGATTACAAATCAACTGCTCTACCAACTGAGCTACTGCGGCATCCCATTTATGACCGTTTCTTACTACGGTCATGCCTACGAGGGGTGTACCCTTTAGGCCAGGATGGTTGGCGTGATGCGAGTTTCTTAACTCGTTCTGCCAACTCATCGGCAGTTCGCACCAACTCGGCATTTTCAAACTGCAATGCCTTAATTTGGTTCTCAAGAGTAACGACTTTACTCTCAAAGAAACCTTCTTCTCTTACGGCAGGATTACCGTCAAGATGTACAGTGACTTCCATTAACTGGACTCCTCTATAAGTTTCAATAATTTCATTCTATACTTATTAGTGTTAATTGTCAAGAACCCTT
>QCHZ01000026.1 GCA_003216955.1 Prochlorococcus sp. AG-402-I21
AGACAAGACACAAACGAACTTACAAAACTGGGCAAAGTTTGAAGAACAACATCGCAGGGACCTCTACAGGTATGTATCAGTGCTGAGTGTGTAAAACGGAGAATTCAAAACTTCCACACCATACAATATTAATTTTGTAGAGAAAATCATCTTTCTACGATATCTTCATGAAGACGCTGACAAGGTTACAAAACCAACCTGTGACAAACAAGGGGGTTTAAATCCCTGTTATTTCGTCACCTAATATCAGGAGGGGGACTTATGACAAACCCCCTTTTTCAGACTATATCTACCTTTTTGTAGATAATTCATTCCCACTCAATAGTCCCTCTAAAAATACTAAGTTCGGGATTGCTTACTATAAATGAATAAATAATAGCATTTGATAATATTGAAATCCTGTGTGAAACTCGTGTGAAACTAATAAGAGACGATGATGAACTAAACACTTCTCAAAAGCGACATTTACCTAGAAATATCGTTAAACAATGATTCAAGGAGAATGATACTTTATGGCACTCAAAATGAAACAAAAATAATTTCAGTATTAGTAGTAAAATGACTTGTATCAAAAATAGAAAATATAGATGGAAGAGTCTGCTGACAACGATCAAGGAAAAAAGACAGTCTCTGAGATAACTACATTCCTAGTTCCATTGCCTTTAAGAGCAAATCAAGAAAATATAACTATTACTTCAAACACTTCTACGAAACCTTCTAAAGAACAAATAATTAATCAAGCATTTAAGTATCATTCACAAGGAAATATTTCAGAAGCAGCAAAATATTATCATTATTTTATTAATCAAGGGTTTAATGATCACAGAGTTTTTTCTAATTATGGAGTCATATTAAAAAATCTTGGCAAGTTAAAAAAAGCAGAAGTGTTATATCGCAAAGCAATTGAAATCAAACCCGATTACGCATTTGCTCATTTGAATCTAGGAAACATATTGGAAGATCTTGGTGATTTGCAAGAAGCAGAATTATCCACTCGCAAAGCAATTGAAATCAAACCTGATTACGCAGATGCTCATTCCAATCTAGGAAACATATTGAAAGAACTTGGCAAATCACAAGAAGCATTTGATTCTTATCTGAAATCAATTGAAATTAATCCAAAACTTTCTAATGTTTATCCATTAATAACTAGATTCCTAAAAGATTCAGATCCATCCCAATTAAATAAATCAAAATTAAAATATATAATCAATCTTTTGCTAGAGAGAAATGATGTGCGTCATGAAGAATTAATAAGGGCATTTAACTTTTTATATAGCAATGAAATAATTGCTATTCTGGAAAGATTTGATTCCGACTTTTCCGAAATAGAATTACTTATCAATAATAAAGTCATTATTAATGCACTTAAAAAGATGACATTTGATGATCTTAACTTGGAGAAAATGCTAACCAAAGTAAGAAGAAATATATGCGATTATATCTCTAAAAATATAGAGACTATTCATGACTCTGAACTACAATTTATTATTGCTTTAGGAGAACAATGCTTCTTGAATGAATATGTTTACTCTCTCACTGAAGAAGAAAAGGTATCTCTAAAAACCATCATCAAAAGGTGTCAAGATAATGAATTAAATGAAATAAGTATTGCAATTTTATCTTGTTATTTCCCACTATATAAACTGCTTGATGAAATACCATATTTAAAATCTTTTAATTCTTCTAATCAAAGTTTTAAAAAAATAATAGAATTACAAATAACAGAACCTCTAAAAGAAATTGAATTATCACAAAGTATCAAACAATTAGGATCAATTAATGATGATGTTTCTCAAAAAGTAAAATCTCAATACGAAGAAAATCCATATCCTAGATGGAAACATGGAAGTCATCAAGAAAATCAAAAGTTATCTATTAACCAAGCAATTAATAATGATATCAACCCTAATTCTATAAATCATAATGTAGATAATAGGCAATTTAAAGTCCTCGTTGCTGGATGTGGAACAGGTCAGCATATTTTAAACACACAAAGATATAAGAATGCACAGATTACTGGTATAGATTTAAGTGTATCTAGTCTTGCTTATGCTCAAAGGAAAATAAATGAACTTGGAATTGATAATGTTGAATTAATTCAAATGGATATATTAGAAGTTAGTTTACTAAAAATGAAATTTGACATTATTGAATCTAGCGGTGTTTTACACCATATGAATGATCCCTCACAAGGGTTGAAAGCATTAGTAGATGTTTTAAAAAATAATGGTTTTCTTAAATTGGGTTTATATAGCGAACTAGCAAGAAAAGATATTGTTGAAGCAAGAAATTATATTGCCAGGAAAGATCTTCAAGCGAATGAGGATAGTATTCGTGTTTTTAGAGAAACTATCTTTTCAGGTGAAACACCAGCATTAAACTCTCTAACAAAAAGTTCTGATTTTTATACACTCTCTTCCTGCCGTGATCTTTGCTTTCACACCCAAGAGCACAGATTCACCATTAACCAACTACAAGAAACTCTCAAGTCTAATGAATTACAGTTTCTTGGATTCTTACTGCAACAACCAGTTAAATCTCTCTATAAGCAATATTTCCCAGAAGATAAAAAACAAACGAACTTACAAAACTGGGAAAAGTTTGAAGAAAATCATCCCAATACCTTTGCAGGCATGTATCAGTTCTGGTGTTCTAAACAGGAGAATTGAAAACTTCCAGAGAAAAAAATATTGAATCTTTCAGAGAAAAACGACTTTCTACGATTTCTTCATGAAGACGCTGACAAGGTCAGAAACCAAACCCGTGACAAACACAAGGGGTTAAATCCCTGTTATTTCGTCAACTAATGTCAGGAGGTGAACTTGTGACAAACCCTATTTTTTAAACTATATCTACCATTTTGTAGACGAATCATTCCCACTAAATAGTGCCTGATGAAATTATTGAGTGGTGGACTGGGATTTGCCCCCTATTTTACCACGTGGAAGTCACGTGGAACTTGTCTTAAAGGAAATATTTGGGATTAGCGAAGATGTACAAAATACTCAATGATACAATTATAGCGACATAAGAAAATAAGCATACAATAAATAACTAAAATAGAAGTTATATATGGACTAGCAACGTGACTCTTGGCATAACAGATATTGCTGAAAAAGAGTTATTAGATAAAACAGAACTCCAATATCGTGCATTTAGTAATATCGCTGGATACGATGGAACTACATTTACAAAGAAAATAAAATACTATATTCATGATCAAACTGGAAATGTTGATTATGAATTATTTGATGAAACAGAGTGCGAGCAATATGCATATTCATTATCCAACGATGAAGAGAAATATATAATAGATACCTTTGATGTTATAGATAACTTAATTGACCTTGATTTCGAAAGAGTCTATTCAGCAGATTTAGCAACAGTCGATATTTATAAGACAAATATTTATGACTGGGGAGGATATCATGCTGCAAAATGGGGAAGTAGAAGTTCTTGGTTAACAAAACCATCATACTATTATCGTTCTGAAATTCTTATTGAAGATAAAAGCACACCAGGTTTTTTAGATAATTATCCCACCTTACTTGAAAGACTTGCACAAACAATTGTACATGAAATTGCTCATTTTGTTGGACTGACACATGGATCGCCCTATATGGATCCTAATGATTCAAGATATACAACAGAGGACACCAGAATGTCATATAACTATGATCCTGGTCATCTAAATACACCATCTTTTTCATCGTTAGATATTGAGGCACTACAAACTATTTGGGGCGTAGAAATAGGAACTTCTGCAACTGCAATTAATCTTTCAAGTAACAATTTCAATGAAAATATTTCTGATAATTCAATAGTTAGTTCCTTATCAAGTTCTGATAGTGATCCATTAGATTCACATACTTATTCTTTCGTAAGCGGTTCAGGTGATAATGATAATAGTTCGTTTACTATTGATGGTTCATCTTTAAAAATTAAAAGTTCACCAAATTTTGAAAATAAATCATCTTACAAAATAAGAATTCAATCAACTGATAGTTATGGGAATACTTATTCAGAAGCATTAACTCTTTCTGTTAATGATATTAACGACGCACCATCGTCCTTTTCTCTATCAACATACACATTTGACGAACATATTGATTCAGGATCAACTATCGCAACTATTTATGGTATAGATGAAGACGATTCTGATACGCACACTTTCACATTTATATCTGGATTTAATGAAAGTTCAGGTAACTCTTATTTTATAATTGATGGTAATAAATTAAAGATTAAGGATGTTCCTGATTATGAAACTAAAAGTTCTTATACAATAGTAATTAAAGCAACAGATCAATCTGGGGAAAGTTCTAAAGGGGAATATTATAGAACTTTAAATGTTACTGATATTGTAGAATCTGATTTGTTACCAACAGATATCAAATTATCAACATCAAGTTTCAATGAAAATATATCCGCAAATTCTACTATCGCAACA
>QCHZ01000027.1 GCA_003216955.1 Prochlorococcus sp. AG-402-I21
CAAGAGCAACTTGGAAGGTGGCTCAGCCATCTAAGCGAACAAGAGCAGCACGTTATTAGACTTAGGTTTGGCTTAGAGGGTAATGAAAGACATACTCTCGCAGAGATAGGCAGATTGTTGCAGGTTTCACGTGAGAGAGTTAGGCAAGTTGAATTAAAAGCTTTAAGAAAATTGAGAAATCTTACGAGAAAGCTTCCCAGCGGTATTTGAATTTTTATCTACTTTAATTGTCTGCCCAAATATATTTAGTTAGCTCACTTGGGTCAGGCTCTGGAGCGTTTAGAGCAAATTCAACTGCATCGTTAACTTCTTTATCTATTTCCTTCTCAATATTTTTTAGTTCTTCATTAGAAATTAATCCAGAACTTGTTAAATCATTTTTTAGCTTTTTAATTGGATCTCTTTTAGCCCAGAATTCCTTCTCTTTTTCTGATCTGAGTTCATCCGGATCGGCCAATGAGTGGCCTCTGAATCTATAAGTGAGACATTCTATTAAAGTTGGTCCTTCACCAGCTCTAGCTCGCTCTAGAGCCCTTTGAGTAGCGCTTCTCACGGCTAAAACATCCATCCCATCAATTTCTTCTCCTGGCATGCCAAATGCGGAGGCTTTTCTCCATATTTCAGTCTCACTGGTTGCTCTGTCATGGGCCATTCCAATTGCCCATTTATTATTTTCGACTACGAAGATGATCGGTAATTTCCACAACTGGGCCATATTTAAACATTCGTAAAACTGACCAATGTTGCAAGTCCCATCTCCAAAAAAGGCTGCGGTTACTGAATCACTATTTTCATCAAGAGCTTCCCTTTTGTACTTGCTGCTGAAAGCTGCTCCAAGGGCAACTGGAATACCTTCACCAATAAATGCATATCCACCAAGTAGATGATGTTCTTTCGAAAATAGATGCATAGATCCACCTCTTCCTTTACTGCAACCTGTTTCTTTCCCAAATAGCTCGCTCATCACTTCCTTCGCAGGAACTCCAGCACTCAGAGCATGTACATGATCTCTATAAGTACTACAAAACCAATCGTGTTTGCGTTTCATTGCACCAATAACACCTGTACTTATCGCTTCTTGCCCGTTGTAAAGATGAACAAACCCAAACATCTTCCCTCTGTAATACATTTCAGCGCATTTATCTTCAAATCTTCTTCCCAAAGTCATATCTTTGAAAAGATTTAAACCAATTTCTCTATCGATTTGAGCTGGTTTCGTGTTACCAAGATTGCTTAGCCTGTCGGCGTGTTCCCTTTGCTGAATTGGGTTTTGGCTGGTTTTGTCCTGGTCGTGAGACATGACTTTGTTCATATTCACTTATCAATCCTTTTTAGACTTTAAGCGTCAATGGATGCAAAATGGTTAAAACCCCTTACGATGCCTAGAGCTTTTTTCTGATTACCTAGTAGCGATTGGAATTACCTATTGATCATTTTCGCTTATTGGGGGTTAGCCCTTCTGCAAATGCTGAAGAAGTCCTCAGGGCTTTTCAGCTAAGGCTAGATCGTCCTCCCAAGCAAGGCTTTACTTATGAAGTTTTAGCTCAGAGATCTGAGCTACTAAGACTTTCTGCTGATCTGCTATCCAATCCTGCCGAACGACAATCTTACGAACTAGCTCTTATTGAGGGTTCCTCTGGGCTTGAATTATCTTCAAATAGAGAAGTTGCTGGTTTACTTCTCTTGTGGGAATCAAATGCTTCTTTTCAAGCTTTTAAGCTTGCAAAAAAAGCATTGCAACCTCCACAAGCCCCCGCATTAGGAAGTGGTAGAGAGTCAGATTTGACGTTAATAGCAGCTTTATCTTGTAGAGACGCTTCTATTTACGAGCAGGCGTGCAGAAGATATGCCTCAGGAGCCGATTTGCTCCAAGAGGGGATACAGCTATTACAAAGGATGGGAAAGCTTGTTGAAGAAAGAAAAACCCTTGAATCTGATTTAGAGATCTTACTTCCATACAGAATTCTTGATTTATTAAGTAGAGAGGAAGAAGATGAAAAATCTCATCAGGAAGGCCTGATCTTTTTGGAAGACTTTGTCAATAAAAGGGGTGGACTTGAAGGGAAAAGAAATTCAGAAAAAATAGCTGGATTAAATCAAAATGATTTTGAGCTATTCTTTCTCCAAATTAGAAAATTTTTAACTGCAAAAGAGCAGTCAAAACTTTACGTAAATTGGTATCGAAGGGGCTCTGAAGATGCTGGCTTCCTTGCTGCTTTTTCCTTGATTGCTTCTGGCTTTTCCTATCGTAAACCAGAACTTTTGCAAGAGGCTCGTAAATACCTTCGAAATATCAATATAAATGGTTTTGACCCTATGCCATTAATTGGATGCCTAGATCTTTTATTAGGGGATGTAAAGCAAGCAGAGTCTCGTTTTAGAAGTAGTTCGGATGAAAAATTAAAAGACTGGTTAGACAATTATCCTGGCGAGACCCTTGGTGCCCTTTGTGATTACTGCAGAAATTGGTTAAAAAAAGATGTATTGGTAGGTTTTAGGGATGTTGAGATACAAAATGTAAATCTTGATGATTGGTTCGCTAGTCAAGAAGTACAACTTTATGTTGAGGAGTTGGAAACAAAAGGTGCATTAGGAATAGCGAAAGCTGGGTTTTCATTTCTATCTTCTTTGGCTCCTGAACAAGAAGTGGAGAATAATTTATTAAATAACCTGGATGAAGAAGCTGATTTACCTATGCCAGGTGGAGCTTTAGATGGAACTCTGAATAAAAAATCTTTTAAAACACGATTACATGGTAAAGAAGCTTTTTTAAGATCTGATTTAGTTAAAAAGATAATTTCAAAATATTATTCAACATTTGACTTTATCAAAAAGTCAGATTTAAAATCTTTTATATTAAAACGACCGATTTATACAAGTGCTGTAGCATTTATTGGGTTATTTATTTTTGGAACAAGCTTAGGAATACTTACACAGAAAAAATCATCAGAAAACAATCTTATCAATAAGATTTCTAATCCTGAATTAGGTAAATCAAAGGATATAAACATCAAAGATAAAGAACCAAGTGAAATATCTAGTAATAAAGAAATATTAAGTTTAAATAACTCAATATCTATTACCTCATTAAACCCTTCAACTCAAGAAATTCAATTTCTTATTGAATCATGGTTAGCAGGTAAGGCTGATATTTTGAATGGTTCAGAAAGTCAGTTGCTTTCTTCTGTTGCTAGAGTATCTCTATTTAATAGAGTTATTGAAGAAAGAAAGAAAGATAAATTATTAGGACAAAGACAGATTATTGAAGCAAATATAAATTCAATCAATATTGTGCAAAGATCAGACAAAAGAATTGCAGCAGATGTTGAATTAAACTATCAAGATAAAAGAATTAGTTCATCTGGTGAGATTTTATCAGAAACAGTTATTCCTTCTTTGAAAGTTAAATATATAATAGGTAGAAGTAAGAAAAACTGGCTACTAGTTGACTATATTAGTGGAAATTAAGAAAATAACTTTTTAAATTATTTCTGTAACTCTAAGAAAATGTTTGAGGAACTAACTAATCAATTTGAGGATGCTGTCAAGGCCTTTAAAGGTGAAGCAAAAATCTCAGATGAAAATGTTGATGAGGCTCTTAAACAGGTTAGACGAGCTCTCTTGGAAGCTGACGTGAGTTTGTCTGTCGTAAAAGAATTTATCGAAGAAGTAAGGGGCAAGGCGGTTGGTACAGAGGTTGTAAGAGGTATAAATCCTGGTCAGAAATTTATTCAAGTAGTTCATGAGCAACTAGTAAATGTAATGGGGGGAGAAAATGATCCCTTGGCAGATTCAGAGGACAAGCCAACCGTAATTTTAATGGCTGGACTTCAGGGCGCTGGAAAGACTACAGCCACAGCAAAACTTGGATTACTGCTTAAAGAAAAAAATAAAAAGCCACTACTCGTCGCTGCTGATACTTATAGACCTGCAGCCATTGATCAATTGGTAACCCTAGGAAATCAAGTTGGTGTAGAGGTTTTTAATTTAAGTTCAAATTCAAAGCCGGAGGAGATAGCCAGAAAAGGTTTGGAAAAAGCTAGAGAAGAAGGATTTGACACTGTTCTTGTTGATACTGCTGGGCGGCTTCAAATTGATGCCGAGATGATGGGAGAGATGGTTCGTATTAAAGAGGCCGTCCAACCTAATGAAGTTTTATTGGT
>QCHZ01000028.1 GCA_003216955.1 Prochlorococcus sp. AG-402-I21
TTTTCATATTTGAGAGAGCCTAAGACTCATTTCGGTGCCATTAAAAAGGACGCCTTCCAGCGTCCATGGATCAATTGGGTAATAAGGCTGATCTGGACCCCATCTCCTTGAAGATCAAGCAGCAACAGGGGCTGTTTGACGGGAGAAACTAACGATGTTGTTAGCAGTTATGGTTTTGCTCTGACCGAGCAGGCTTCAGTCACTCGCCTGATACCCCGTCGAAGCCATTGCAGCCCCATTGAATGGAGCTGAGCGGAATCGAACCGCTGTCCGAGATACTGGTGTGAATCACCTAGTCCATTAGAAATAGACAAATATATTCTGACAGATCTTTTGGAATTAATCGATTAATATTTAATGAACCTTTGGATCGTTTTTTAATAACTTTAAGGTAATGAAACTTGTTGCATCTATTTCACAAGGTCTTGAAAAAGAGGGTGCAAAAGAATTGATACAACTTGGCGCAAAATCGGTGAAAGCATCAAGAAGGCACATATTGTTTGAAGCTGATATGGCTTGTTTATATAGATTACATTTAAGAGCTCGCGTGTCTTTTAGATTTTTAAGAGAGATTAGTCGATTTCCTTGTCATGGACCTAATGAATTATATATCGGCGTTCAAAGAGCAATTGACTGGGGAAATTGGCTCCAGCCAGAAAAAAGTTTTCGAGTAGATGTAACTGGATTTGGAGAAGGGTTATCACATACTCATTTCACTGCTTTGAAAGTGAAAAATGCAATTGTTGATTTACAAAGAGAACGAATGGGTTCGCGTTCAAGCATCGATGTGAAAAATCCAGATATTTGTTTTCATTTGCACTTAGCTAACAATCAAGCTGTTCTTAGTGTTGATGGTTGCAACTCTAGTCTTCATAAAAGAGGATACAGACCAGCTGTTGGAATAGCTCCTATTAAGGAGACATTGGCCGCAGGTTTAATTCGAATGACTGAGTGGGATGGAACTAAGAATTTGGTAGATCCATTATGTGGCTCTGGAACATTCTTGATTGAAGCAGTGAGTTCTCTGCTTGGATTTGCATCTGGGATGGATAGAAAATTTTTGTTTAAAAATTGGCCCGATTTTGATTTCTCTATATGGGACAAAGAATTTAAAATGGCGCAGAAAATGAAAATTTTAAATAAGAAGTTACCTAAAATAATTGGATGTGAATTTGATGAAAATATTGCTAATTCCGCTCGTGAAAATATTAGAAAAGCGGGATTAGAAAATTATATAGAAATTATCAACTGTCCTTTTCAAGAATTTCAATTACCAACTGGATTAGGGCTTTTGGTTTGTAATCCTCCTTATGGGAAAAGAATAGGAGAAGAAAATAAATTACCTAATCTTTATAAACAACTAGGTCAATATTGCAAACAGCAAGCCTCTGGTTGGGACCTATGGTTACTTAATGGCAATCCTGAATTAAGTAAATATTTAGGAATGAAAGCCAATCGACGTTTTCAAGTAAATAATGGTTCTATAGATTGTCGATGGTTGAATTATAAAATTAAATAATTTAATTTTTGCCTAAAACAGCTTTTGTGGTTTTTGCAATTCCCTCTAATGTTTCTGGAAGATAAGGTCCTTTCGCTAGATATCCTCCAATTCTGAGGCTCATCCCTGCCAATGCGAGATTGATAAAAACCAAAATTAAAATTGTCGATTTGTTAGTTAATTCAAGCAAGTCTTTAATCCAAAAACCAAGAATTAATTCAGACCCAAGTAAGGCAAAAAACATTAATACCCCTCCAATAGCCAAGAAAATCAAACCACTGATCAGTCGACGTTTTTCTCTATCCATTTCTTGTAATGCAATGCGCACATGCAGATCCATCACTGAACTAGCTAATGCAGTCACTCTTGCTGCAGCTCCTATTCCTTTTTTGCGTTCTGAGTTGGTCATTAATTTCTTCTCCCCCCACCAAGAAGTATTCCAAATAAAACTCCAATTCCAGCAGCAACCCCTATGGCTAAGAGGGGCCTTTTCCTTACTGGTTTCTCAATTCTGGGCCTAAGCGTAGTGTTTAGCTCGTCTAGAAGGTCTTCAAGCTGTTTTTCCAGGGGCTCCAAAGATTCTGCTAGCCCTTTGGTAGTGTCAGTTGCAGAATGAAAAATTTCTTCTAGTTGTTCTTGGACTCCAAAACTATTTTTTCCAGAATGAATAGATATGACATCGATTAAATCGTCAAGACTTCCTTTAGTTGCTTCTATTGTTTGTCTAGCTAAATCTGGCCAACGCTCTTGAATTTTTGGCAATAGATTCTCAAAATGTTCATTGAACCATTGCTCAGGCGATTTTTCAGCAATAGCTTCTTCAGCTTCGACTGAATTTGATGATGTAGAGGACGAGGAATTCACTGATTCCATAAACCCAAAGGTTTATTTAAGAGTAGAGAGGTATTGTCCTAATCGAAACCCCTAAGTCGAATTCAATTTTTGAAAGTTGCCTCAGAAGAATGCTTTTTTAGAGTTTTTAATGTTTGAAGTCCAAAATTTCGTAGGAATTTTTCGTCGCCTTTGCTTACAAATATTGCTATTCGAATACTTATAGTGCTAAACGTCATTGATATCTTCTTCACAACCCATGGGCGTCGGAATTTCATCAATGGTTTTTGCTTCTAATACAATCCCTACTGATTTTGGCCTGGTATTAGCCGCAATTGCAGGTGCTGGAAGCCTCCTTCTCATTGCCTTAAGGTTTGTCCCTGAGGCGAAAAGCTAAAAGGTTTATCTGTCATTAACTTTTTTTGTGGAGAGTTTTCTCCTGATATTTTTTTATGGAAAATTTCTTCTTTAGTTTTGTATAGTTTTTCTTTTGACTACTTTTACTGAAGAAAATTCTTATAGGTGGGCTTTGTTTAGACACACTGGTGCACCTGATGATTCAAAAGGTATTCATTTTGATTTGCTGTTAGAAGACAAAAAATTCTGTAGAACCTGGCGGTTAAGTGATATTCCATTGTTAGATGGGCCATATGTTGATTCAATTTATATAGCTCCTCATAAACTTTATTGGCTGGATATTGAGGAGAAGATTGTTTCTGGAAATAGAGGAATTGCAACTAGAGTTAAACAAGGTATTTTTTTGAAAGCTCTCCCATCTATTGAAAATAGTTTTATAAATTTGTCGGTTTCATGGGGAGATATTGAAGGGGCTTTGGTCATAGATGAAAATGGTTGCAGAATTTTCAGCAAAAAATAGGAATTATTTCTTGTGAGCTAGCAAGGCTTGAGTTTTTCTGATATTTCGCTAACGTCATTCATATTGTGGATGCATTCTGTTGGTCCATATCAATCACGTAGATTTGTCTCATTTCAAGTCCTTCGGTGGATCGATGTCGATTCCACTCGAAGAGGGCTTTACAGTAGTAACGGGCCCAAATGGTTCTGGTAAAAGTAATATTCTTGATGGAGTTTTATTTTGTTTAGGCCTTGCAAATAGTCGAGGCATGAGAGCAGATAGATTACCTGATCTAGTTAATAGTGGCGTACTAAAAGCTGGAAAATCATCTGAAACTAGTGTAACTGTAAAATTTGATTTAACTGATTGGCAGCCCGATGAAGCTGAAGATGGAATAGAGCCTACTGATGATGGACCCTGGATTAAGTCTGATCAAAAAGAATGGACAGTATCAAGAAGATTAAAAGTTATGCCTGGGGGATCATATGCCTCTACTTATAGCGCAGACGGTGAGACCTGTAATTTACAGCAATTACAAACTCAACTAAGGCGTCTCAGGATTGATCCTGAAGGGAGCAATGTTGTTATGCAAGGAGATGTGACTCGAATTGTTTCTATGAGTAATAAGGATCGTAGAGGTCTAATAGATGAACTGGCTGGCGTTGCATTGTTTGATACTCGTATTGATCAAACTCGTTCAAAGTTAGATGATGTTTACGAAAGGCAGGAACGATGTCGGATTGTTGAACAAGAACTGATTCTTTCAAAACAGCGCTTACAAAAAGATTGTGAAAAAGCAAGCTTATATAAAGATCTGAAAAATCAATTGTTGATTGGAAGACAGCAAGAATTAGTTTTATCGTATGAGGATGCAAAAAATGGTTTAGATAAATTAGATAAAGATCAACAAGAATTA
>QCHZ01000029.1 GCA_003216955.1 Prochlorococcus sp. AG-402-I21
TGGGCTTTTGCTGGCCTCTCCAAACAATCGCATCTCTACCAGATCGAAGATGATCGACTAAATGCGGATAACTTTCTCTAAGAGCCGCAATAGCGGCATCCTCTGTGTAACCACTACCACCCTTAAGCCATTGCAAAATCAATACACGATGACTTTTATCCTGACTTATTCCTCTACCAATAGCTTGTAAAGCTTTACCCAACGCACTGGTTGATTTACCTTTCCCTTCCCCAGTATATATTTCAATGCCACCAACATTATTCTCAAAAAGAATTTCATCGTTATTAATCTCAGGGCGTCTGTGAGCTCTCATCTCAGAGTGTAGTTCCGCAACTTTAATCAGAGAATTTGGGGCAGCTCTTCCAGTGACAATAATTTCCATACCGTTTGGTCTTGCATTAAGGGTTTGAACAACTTCTTCAACAGGCAATAATCCCAAATCCAGAACAGGATTCAATTCGTCTAAAACAACAACTGAATATAAGGCACTAGCAATTGCTCCCTTTGCTATGTCCCAACCTCTTTGAGCTTCCTGATAATCAAATTTGGTAGATTGATCTGCGCTAAAAAATTCGCCCCTGCCAGTCCTTACTTGATCAATCAAGTGAGGGAAACCTTGCTGCAAAGCATCTATTGCGGCATCTTCGTCATACGAACGACCAGGACCTTTCAAAAATCTAAGAAGTAAGACTCTTGTTTGTCTTTTCTCACATATACCTAGACCTATAGTCCTTAGGACCACTCCCAAAGCTGCCTGACTCTTCCCTTTGCCCTCTCCATCATAGACATGTAATTGTCCGTGACTACGTTCCTGGCTTTCCGATGCTGTTGTAATCCCTATACCGTTTAATACCACAATCGAAAATTCTGCTTCTTATGAATGCAACTTAACTTCTTCTTCATTAGACGTCATAGAATATGCAAAATACATACAAAGATGAAAAGAAGTAGGAGTCTCCATTTAAATAAATTAATGATCTTTTAAAAAAGTGTTTTTTAGTCAACTTGAATCTTTAACTGACTCAGAGCTGAAGCAATTAAAATTGTTAAGAGAGTTTATTAAAGACATAAAGCATGCGTGTGTTGCTTTCTCTGGAGGCGTTGATAGTTCTTTAGTAGCGACAATAGCTCACGAACAACTAGGTTCGAAAGCCTTTGCCGTTACTGGTGTATCTCCGTCCTTAGCTCCATATTTGCTTAAACAAGCGCGGCTTCAAGCAGCTTGGATTGGTATTCATCATGAAGAATGCCAAACTAATGAACTCAACGAACCAAATTACTTTAAAAATCCTGAAAATAGATGTTTTGCATGCAAACAGGAATTACATAAACATTTAAATCAAATTTCAAAAAAATTCCATAAGGCTCAAGTCCTTGATGGAGTTAATTATGACGATCTTCACGACTTTCGACCAGGCATTAAGGCATCTAATCAAGCCGGAGTGATATCACCTCTTGCTGAACTAGAAATCGATAAAAAATCAATTCGTTCAATCTCTAAATCATTAGGTTTGCCCTGGTGGGATAAACCTGCCCAACCATGTTTAGCCTCTCGTATTCCTTTTGGAGAGGAAATAAGTTCAAAACGGCTTGAGCAGATTGCATTAGCAGAAGAATGGATCATTAATCAAGGTTTTTCAAAAGTACGTGTAAGAAGTCAAGGCTTATCCGCCAGAATCGAATTGCCCGCAAATGAAATAGATAACTTTCTTAAAATTGTTGAAAGAAATAAATTAATTAAATATTTTTTATACTTAGGTTTCCATTCTATAAGCCTGGACCTTGAAGGGTTGATTAGTGGAAAACTCACTAGAGGCATAAAGACTACTTAACAATAAACTGTTATGTAGAAACGATTTATGATGTATTTGTAACTTTTCATTTTGATCAAGGTTCACGATGCAAAGTTTGGATTCCTGAAGGGATCTCTCTTGCGATATTTTTAAAAGAAAAGTACTTAGCCAAAAAATGTTGAAAAAGTAATTTGCAAGCTTTTTCAGGCATCGTATGATCACCGCAAGTAAAAACATCAATAGCTGCATAACCAATCTCAGGCCATGTATGTATTGAGATATGAGATTCAGCCAATAAAGCTAGTCCAGTGACGCCCTGAGGCTTAAAGCTATGTGTTACCAAATTTATGAGTGTTGCACCAGAAATTTTGGCCGATGATGTGATAGTTGTCCTTATAAAAGCCTCATCATTAAGCTTCCCTTGATCACATTGGTAAAGTTCTAGTATGCAGTGTCTTCCAATATTCTCATGAGAATTGGTATGTATGGTTTCTATATCTTTTGACTTACAAAAGTCACCCCATCCAGGATTTGGATGCAATTCGGGGAAAAAAGGTTCCATATTATCCAAAAGTCATTTCCACAATAACCGACCAATAGTTTCAACCAAAAGAATCTAACTGCATTAATTGTGAGTTTCGTACCCATTCACCTTCAAAAGATTCAACATGTGTTGCACTAATTAAACACTGATGTTTTTGACCGACAGCCTCTAAAAGCAATAATTGTCGTTTGGGATCTAGCTCAGCCAACACATCATCTAGAAGCAAAATTGGAGATTTACCATACAGCGTTTTAATTAATTCTAATTCAGCCAATTTTAAAGCCAACACAATAGTCCTCTGCTGACCAGCAGACCCAAAACGTCGAGCATCTACTTCATTTACTAAAAACTGTACATCATCACGATGAGGACCTACTCTACAATTACCCGTTATCTCTTCCTCAGGCCTCATTTCTAAAAGTTGACGTTCAATACTCTCCCTCCAAAGCCTTTCACACTCTTCACCCTCAAGTTTACTACCTGGCAAATATATAATATCTAATTTCTCTTTACTATTACTTAGATGTTGTTGCCAGTTTGAAGCTATAGGAAGTAGACGATCTAAAATACGTCTACGTCTTCGATGAATTCTAGTACTCACTAAAGCCATTTGCGTATCAAAAGAATCTAATAGAATATTTTGATCCTTGCTCGATTCAATACTCAAATTACGCCAAAGCTGACTTCTTTGCCTAAGTAATCTAGAAAACCTTCCCATCAAATCAGAATAAATAGGCTCAAGTTGCTGAACAATTCTATCTAGCCAATTTCTTCTAAGTGAAGGTTCTCCTCTAATCAATTCTAGATCAAGAGCACTAAAGCCTACACTTCTCATCGGTCCAATCAAATCAATTTGACGAGTCAAAAGTTTTTCATTCTTATAGGCTTTTCTACCACCTTTTCTATTTAATTCTAAAGAAAGTTTTTGATCATCTTCAATCATTGCAGATAAACTAGCCTGATCTTGGTCCCAATAAATTAAATCCTGATTTCGATTGGATCGATGGGAACGTAAACTAGACAAAAGTTCTACGGATTCAAGAAGATTAGATTTACCGACTCCATTTTGACCTATTACTATCAACCGATTTTCAGTTAACTCAAACTGAAAGCGTCGATAATTACGAAAATTATTAAGTTCTAACTGATGAAGTTGGATGTTTCTTTATGGAGTTTGTATGTAAGCTAATTTTAATAAGGTCTCAGCATTTGACCTTTTTTAATAACACCCTACGTTGGGCATGTAGCTCAGTTGGATAGAGCATCAGATTCCGGTTCTGAGAGTCGGGGGTTCGAGTCCCTCCATGCTCGTAAATTTAATTTTTCAAAGTCTAAATCCCA
>QCHZ01000030.1 GCA_003216955.1 Prochlorococcus sp. AG-402-I21
GACAAAATTTTCCCTTCATGGCATGCAGGGGGTCAGCGGTTCGAGTCCGCTTGGCTCCATTAAGATTTCAAGGAAGGGATCTTATTAGCAATATTTTAAAACCTATTTTAATTCTGTAACCTCAGACAAAGCAGCTTTCATTGGTAGAACATATTGCTTTTGATCGAAGTCAAGTATTGCAACCTTCCTGTCGCCAAATTCATCGCTATAGATAATAGTAAATACATGTTGATGTTCAATCTTTGTGAACAATAAACCAATAATTCCTATCTTTGAAGCCAAATCCAGATCCATCTTTCTCAAACTAGAATCTGAATAATGCCAATGTTTAATATTTCTAAAATTGATCTTGTTAGATCTTCCAGCCATTGGAAAATTTAACTTCATGAAATTCCTATAGAAACTAACATTACAAGGATATTTTGTATTGATGTCGGATAAACATTGAAGGTCTAAGAACTCTTCAGCTGATTTAGATTCTGGAATGAATATACCTAAAGAGAGAATCAGAGCAAAAAAAGAAATTCTAAAGTTCATAACTAATGCTTTATGATTATTGGTTAAACTCCACTCCAAATCAAATCATCTTATCTGATAAAAACTCAACTATCTTATCAATAGTGTCGTAGAAGGCAACTCGTGATTGATTATTATCAGAAGATTTATTGCCTAATATTGATCCTCCGGTAAGTTCATCTAAGGCACTTGCACGATCTTTATTTACTAGAGAACTTCTTCCTGCGAAAGTCTTTATTGCAATGATTGGATTATCTAATTCTTGTCTTGTACTAATTATTGATACTTTAATTTCAACTTCTGCATTTTTATTTAAAGATGTGAAACCAAATAATGGATTAACGTTAACTTTATTTGTATTAGTTGCCTGCAAAATTACTGGTCTAACTACATAACATGCCCCTAGATTTCTAGCTGTATCAATTAGCTCATTAATATTGCTGTCATTAACTATAGAAGGCGGCTCTACTCCAAAATTTAACTGCATGTGCTGATGCGCCATCATTTCCTGTTGAGAAAAGGGTGGTATTACTTTTTTCAATTCTTTTTCAACCTTGAACCATGCGAGAGTATTTATCCCTTCATTAAGAAAGGCCATATTCATTATTTCAGTTGCAAAGGGAGCTAAACCTGCTGTGCCTCCACCTCCGCGCTGCATATTCGCAACCATTGCTGTATATCCACCGGCTGAGCTTCCTTTGACAAAAGTAACTGGCATCAAGACAACCTTTCTTTTTGTATGGGGCCTGATACCCCGTAATGTCTCATTTTCTTCTTTTTCATTTTCGTTTACTACTCCGATTAGAGTAGTAGCATCGTCTCTGCATGGGTCTGGAGCTGGAGCTGGAACTGGATCATTTGCCTTATTTCCTCCATTTGAACAGGCAGTACTTAAAAAAATAAAGCTCGCAACAGTTAATTGTGAAATTAGTTTTTTCACTACATCGCCATTATCATTTGATTCTCGAAAGATTAGCATATGAGCTAATTTATTAATTAACAATCTATATGTTTAAACTTATTATTTTCAAATTAGCAGGATTAAAGAATTAAAGAATTAAAGATTTCCCTTATCATTTATAGGATTTCTATTTAAATTATTTAATAGTGAGGGTAATTCTTCCGCCATCTTAGCAGCCGCTTTCATGTTTACAAATCTAATAAATGCTGTTTTTTTTATTCCTCTATCATTTTTAAATGAAACGCCATAATCAATTGTGCCTGACTTCTTTTTAGCTAAAAAGCCTAACAAGCCTATTGGTCCCAAAGTCAGTGTTGTGACTGTGCCAACAATTAAATTTGAGGAGTTGGATAAATCTTCATAAACTTTTAAATCAAGAAAATTACTTTCATCTACATAAAGATAATCTGTAGGCAGGTTGCCTTCTATATGTGTATTAGATGTTTTTATTTCACAAGGTTGATAACTTGAATAAAAAGAACATAAAGCTTCATGAGAACCTGCATGTATAACATTAAAGAAAGAAGGTATGCATAAACCAGTTGAAATAAAAATACTTACTATCTTATGCTTATTCATCTTTAAGAAATTATAGTGTACTAGTAAATTTGATTATATCACTTTAGTAAAAACTAATGATAAGTCTCAGATTCAACTCAATATTTTTCTTTTTTTGTAATTACAACTATATTAGTTGCACATATAGAATTAGATAAGGGTAATATTAGTTATCCTGCTTGGATTAAAAAAAGGAAGGCAATAATTGCAACTCTGCTCATTATTTTTTTATAAATAGATAGACTTTATATTTATTAATTTTGACTATTTATTAGTATCTAATTATTTCATAGCTTCCACTATTAATACGGTCTTCGTCCCACCACTGAACTAATATAGTATCGCTTCCTTTTAATATGTATTTTCGATACGTTTGAAAATCATTAATTTTCACATATACAGATGCATTAAAATCATCTTTATTTATAGATATAATTGAGACTGTTGAATACCCCTGGATTTCCTTTGGGCCCTGATTAGTTACACTGTTAATTAAAGTTAATTCGTTTTTGTTTAAGAAAATATGAGTAAAGTCTTTATCAAATTGAGTATCCTTATACTTCCAACATCCAATGAATGATGAATTAAGCAATTTGCCCTTAACAGTAACAAAATCCTCCTTGGGCGTTTTTATTTTGCATTTTTCATTGATACTAACTTTTCTCTCATAGTTATCTAAAGTTGTAAACTTTGCTTGTTTATAAATTTTCCCAATGACTAAAAAAGTAAATAGAGTTATAGGGACTATGAGTATTGATTTTTTTCTTTTTAGATAATCTTTTAATTTTTTCAACATTTTCCAAATAAAAATTTTTAATGTTCCAATTTAACTTAATTCCTTTCAATAATATTTCTTTCGTATAAATGTTTTAAAATTGGTTGATCATGCATTGGTAATGGGTCCTTCCTAGCGGATCGCTCAAGGGGGGATTCGATCCTCAGATTTCTTCTAGGCACATGATTTTGAATTAGTTAACAGTTGACTACTAATCGTTTCTAATAAAGTCTTTTAGATAGATTGTTAACTTGTTAATCCTTCTGAGCAGACGACGCTAGCTTAATAACCACCCCTAGGATGACCCACGTGGATTAGCCCAGTAAGAACCTATTTATTCAACAAGCTCAATGCCATAAACAGTACCATCGCAGTTATTAGCTTTATCCGTGTAGGTTACGAGAGCTAAGTTGATTCTGCTCTAAATTCTGCTCTAACTGATTTATTGCTTCGCTTTAATTGGTT
>QCHZ01000031.1 GCA_003216955.1 Prochlorococcus sp. AG-402-I21
CTTGGCAAGTTACAAGATGCAGAATTATCCACTCGCAGAGCAATTGAAATCAATCCTGATTTCGCAATGGCGCATTCCAATCTAGGCAATATATTGAGAGATCTTGGCAAGTTACAAGAATTGATTCTGGTATCAGAATCAACGCTTAAATCAAGATCAATCAATCAAGGATATAAGTTACTCGCTTCATTACGAATCACAATTGCCAATTTACTGCAAAAAAAATTTTCAGAAACTTTAATAAGCATAAGCAAAACAAACGATTTAATAAGTCAAGGAGGAATCAATACTATTAAAGATGAGAAAAATAAAAAGTATGCATTAGGTTTCTCCAGATTTATTACTTCACTCTTTCCTCTACTTGAGAAACACAATAAAAATCCTGAGGCAAGAGAGATTTTGCATTTAGGAGAAAGTCATTGTCTTTCTTTTGCTCATCAAACTATATCCTTGTCTTCACAAGTAAAAACGATTCAACCAGTTTTAATAACTGGCGGGAAAGCATGGCATTTTGCTAGTAACAAAAATAATCAATGGAAAGATTCTTTAACTCAACAGATGAAAAACCATAACTATAGTGACGAAATATTTATTTCTTTTGGTGAGATAGATTGTAGGAAAGACGAAGGTATACTTACTTATTCAATCAAGAAAAAAAAAGATATTTCAGAAGTATGTAAAAGAACCATTAAAGGTTATCTGGATTATATGGAAGAAATACTAACTCCAAATTACTCAAACAAATATTACTTTGGTGTTCCAGCACCAACAAGAGGAAAAAAATTACTTGATGAATTAGATATAAAGAGAATTGAGATGATCAAACTATACAATTCAATTTTAAAAATAGAGGTCTTATCTAGGGGTTCCTGTTTTTTAGATGTTTATACTTTGACATCAAATAAGGATGGAGAAAATAATAACCTTTATATGTGCGATCAATTTCACCTATCTCCCCAATGTCTCTCTATTTTGTTTGAGAATTACCTATACAAAAGGGAAGTTTCATCCAAGTAAATCTCTCTATTTCCAATATTTGCCAAAAGATAAAACACAAACTAATTTACTAAAACTGGGCAAGATTTGAAGAGCAACATCCCACGACCTTCGCAGGTATGTATCAATTCTGGGTTTCTAAAAAGGAGAATTGACAACTTCCACAGAATAAAAATATTTAATCTTTCAGAGAAAAACACTTTTCTACGACTTCTCTACGAAAATATGTCATACTTAAATGGAGCAGAAATAAAGTTTTGTTCTGTATCAAATGGTCATTGCAAAGGAAAACAAAGTGAAATGCTGAAAAAGGAGTAAGTAGTCGTCTTATGAAAGTAGTCAATTTAGTAATATATGTCGCAAAATAATTATTTAAAAATAAATACTTCTTCTCCAACGCTTTCTCTACAAGTTCTCTACGGTTTAGGTGTAGAGAAAATGACAAGGGGACACGTGGAAGTGAAGTGGAAGTGACATTTGAAATCCCTGTCACCTTGGCACTTAAATTTCTACATGGAACTCACGTGGAACAAGCACTTTGGTTGGTGGACTGGGTTTTACTGCCCTAAGCTATTCCCACTCAATAGTTCCTACCTCAAATATTCCTTATAATCCCTGTTCCTCACTCAACTATTTTTTCTACAATTCTCGTGTGAAACGTGTGTGAAACGCATAGGAGACATATCTGCCCTCTAATAATCCCGTTTTAGACATTCATATAGAGATTACGTAAATCATATTACATCCTGTTTCCGTTTGGTGATTTTGTCCCCTTGTCCTATGTTCTCTACGTAGAGAAATACTATAAAGAAGTAAATTCGCTCTCACTGTAAAGAGCAAAAAATAATTTCAAACAGAATGAATTAGAGTTAATTCTAGAATCCTGTAAAAGAGGGCATAGAGAAAAGAAATGAAGAAGTCTGAGACAAACGACAAAGAAAAAAAGAAAATTACTGAGGTAAAAACATTCCCAGTTCCATTTCCTTTAAGAGAAAATCAAGAAAACATCACTATTACTACTAATACTCCTTCTAAACCTTCTAAAGAACAACTCATTAATCAAGCAATTAAGTTTCATCGACAAGGTAATATTCGAGAAGCATCAAAATATTATCAATATTGTCTTGATCAAGGTTTTAATGATCAAAGAGTCTTTTCTAATTATGGAGTTATATTAAAAGGTCTTGGCAAATTAAAAGAAGCAGAACTCTCATACCGCAAAGCAATTGAAATTAATCCGAATTTCGCAGAGGCACATTCCAACTTGGGAAATATATTGAAAGATCTTGGCAAATTGAAAGAAGCAGAACTCTCATGCCGCAAAGCAATTGAAATTAATCCGAATTTCGCAGAGGCACATTCCAATCTTGGAGATATATTAAATGATCTTAGTAAATATAAAGAAGCAAAGGATTCTTGGTTTAAAGCAATAGAATTAGAACCTAACTTACAAGTTACTGTTGAGCAATTAGCTAGGCGTCTTTATCTTGATAGACAATATGATTTAGCAATAAAGTATCTAAGAAACAATAAATCAGATACTTGTCAAAGTTTATACCTAAGTTGTTTATTGTGTCTTAACAAAGAAAAGGAATATGATCAAAAATATCAAGATTTATCTGCGAAAGAAATCTGTAATGCTGAAATGAGTGGCATTATTGAACATGCCAATATTATTTACGAGAAAAAAAATAAATCCCATTTTTGTAACGACGCAATAAATTATATATTTGTAGAAAAAATCAATGAAGAATTATTTTCCGAGAATCATTGTAATCAACTTATTTCTTATTTAAACAGTGATGAAATCGAAAAGAAGCCTCAACCCTTAATTCATGAAGCTATACAAACTACAGATAATTTATTTTCATTAGATTACCCATTTATTAAATCAATAAAAAAAGCCTTAGAACTTCAGATTGAACTTTACAAAGCTAAGTTTAAAGATAGTGAGCAAGGTTTTATAAAAAATTGGCCAGTAGATTACACACTTAGAGCATGGATGCTTGCTATGAAGACTGGGGGGTTTATAGAACAACATAATCATAGGTATGGATGGATCACTGGTAGTTTTTACCTTCAGGTGCCAAAAAAATATGATAATAGTGACGCAGGAAATATTTCTTTCAGCTACCAAGGTCCGCAGTATCCTATGAATGACAAAATTTTCAACTCAACTGTTAAAAAGATAGAAACACGAGACATATGTATCTTTCCCTCTTCATTATTTCATCAAACTATTCCCTTTGAAAGCCAAGAAGATCGAATATGCCTAGT
>QCHZ01000032.1 GCA_003216955.1 Prochlorococcus sp. AG-402-I21
AAATAATGCTATGCGAAAATCCCACACCTTGGACGGGGAAAGAGCTTAATGAATTAACTGGTGAAGATAAATGTAATTGTTCAATTAGAAAAGGCTTGATTGCATGGATAGGAATTAAAAATTGCCCTTCTCAACAAGAAATATGTGATAAAGGAGAAGATTTACTTTATTTATTTTGATTGGGTGTTAAACATCTTTTATAAGCTTTTCGCTTACCTCCCACAATTTTTTTCTTGAAAAATGATTTAGCGCTTTTGGAGCATTTCTACATATTTTTGGGAAACCTCTAAAGTTAAATCTAGGTCCATATTGCTCACCTCCTTTAGCGCTAGATAATGTAGCTGCTGTTATTTGAGGTAATGCACCCATTTCCGCGCTTTGAAACATAGGGTCCATCAATTTATAAGCAAGTTCCTCTTGCCATGATTGATTTGCCTCGACTGATTTAGGCTGCAAGTTCGTTCGGGCAAATCCTGGATGAGCTAGTAGTGAAGATGTTTTTGAATTTCTTTCTTTAAGTTTTGAATTGAGCTCTAAACCAAACATTACATTTGCAAGTTTGCTCTGAGCATATGAAGCCCAACGATCATATTTAAGATTTCCTTGTAAATCGTCCCATTGGATTTTTCCAAAATATTGAACGCCTGAGGTTACGGTTACAACTCTCGAATAGTTTCTTTTTTCAAGAATAGGTAATAATTCCAAAGTTAGGTGCATGTGTGCAAGATGATTAACAGCAAACTGTATTTCGAAACCCTGCTTACTAATAGTTTTGGGAGGAGCCATTATTCCAGCGTTGTTTATTAAAACATCTAAGTAAGTAAATTTATTTTTTATAAAATTAGCAATTTTCTCAACGTTCTTTAAATCGGATAAATCCAATTCAACTAGCTCAATCTTCCCAGGAAAATTAAATTTTAAAAGTTGTTGTTTTGCTTTCTCTCCTTTGAATAAGTCTCTGCAACACATGAGTACTGTTGCACCTTTCCCTAGAAGGAATTTTGATGTTTCATAACCAAGACCGCTATTTGCTCCGGTGATTAAGAATATTTTCTCACTTTGCATCTTGATTTCATTTAATCTAACCATAATTGTTTAATATATGAATTTATTATAATTGTGAGTTGATTAAATTGTGGTATATTAAGTGTAATAGTGTTGCATAGAGTTAATGAGGATTTATAAGATTTTAGAGATTATTAAGTTTGCAAAAAGAAGTTTTAAATTTATAAAATCCTGAATTTGCAATATTCCAATACCTAAGATCTTCTTCTCTATATATATAATTAATAATAATTTGATTTCGAGTGGAATATTTAGTTATCAAATCTAGATTATGTCCAACCCCTGGGTAAATAATATCAATACATCTATTATCTCGAAGAAATGTTTCTATTTCTGTTGTTTTTAATACTACTGAGTTTGAAATTAATTTATTTATCTTTTGAATTAAACCTTTTTGAAATTAGATTACTTTCTCACTTAGCTCCAACTCATTATTTATAAATCTATTGCTCAATATATAAACTTTTGAGTATGAATTAAATAACTGAGGTCTATTCAAAATGTACATATCATTTTCGAACATTAGAAGAATATTACTATTAGAGAAATTTTTTTGAATTTGAATTTTATTTGACATATGTTCGCTATTTTTTATGAAATTACTTTTGTTGGATATTCTAATTGGGGTCTTTTTGAATCGATTAACTGTATATTTATTGATGTTTTCTTTAGTTGCTAAGTAAGGCTTCTTGTTTGTATGCAAGCCCGCTACCCATCTCCAACTAAGAGTATTTGAAGAAGCATCCCCGTCAAATAGATGTCTCATGAAAAGTCTCGCTCCAAGTTGCCATGGAAGTCCCAAAGTAAAAATCCATATACTGGCAAACCACATTCTTGAGTGATTATGTAAATAGTTATTTTCTCTAAGTTCCTCTATCCATGTATCAAAGCAATCTATACCTTTCTTACCATTCATTGCGGACCTAAGTAAGTTTGAATTACTTGAGCTTTCTTTAAAATTTATATATTCAAACCATATTGATTTGTGATTTTCAAGGTAACCCTTCCAATAGATCCTCCAGAGAATCTCATCAGTATACTTTTGTTTTTTGTCCAACTTCTTTAACTTTTCAACGATATCGTATTCGTAAAGAATCCTATGCGACATATTTTTTGAAATTTGAGAAACATTAGTCCTGTTTTTGATCCCGTAATCGTAATTTCTTAGCTTATGGTATGAAACGAGGTGATTTAAAATAAAATTATCTAATAAATCATTAGCTTCTTCAAAAATATTCATCTGATTATTAATATTGATTATTGTCTCATTCTTGAATTTTCTTTAATGCTTTTATAGCCTCTTTTATATGAGCTGGGCCATTTAGAAGATCTTCAAATATATGTTTGATTATTCCTTCAGAGTTTATTATATATGTTACTCTACCTTCTATTAAACCAAGGGCTTTAGGTACACCAAATTGTTTTCTAAGAATATTATTCTGATCGCAAAGTAACGGATATTGAAGTTTGTTTTTATTCGCAAATCCAAGATGGCTTTGCATACTTCCATTACTGATTCCCCACACCTCAGCACCTAGGATTTTAAAAAGATCGTATTTGTCTCTGAATCCACACGCCTCAATAGTGCAACCAGGGGTATCATCTTTTGGGTAAAAAAACAAAACTAGAGACTTATTTAGCTTATTGGATGTTCTGATTTTTCCATTTTGATCTTTCAAAGAAAACGATGGGATCTGATCACCAATTTTCAGTATCACTTTGTTAAACCAAACATTGATTATAATAAAATCTCTTTTTTTCGAGAGCTCTTTTTTGGAGTAGGAACAGTACCTATACAAAGATAATAGGAATTGACATTCAATATCTGAGTTGACTTTATCAAGTTAGTTTAGAAATGAACTCATTAGCATTACGTCTGTGGGTAATTTTTGTATGATCGTCCATTTTTTCTAGATTTCTTAAAATCATAGTCAATCGATATTGGCCCTTGAACTTATTTTTATAGTCATCTATGAATGTCCAAAAATGACTATCCCAAGTTAAGCCCCAACCTTCAGATTTATAGTTAGACATTTTTTTTATATAATTAGAACCAGAAATATATGGTTTAGTTGTAAATATACCTCCCTCTGAAAATTGACTCATTCCATAAACATTTGGAACCATAACCCAATT
>QCHZ01000033.1 GCA_003216955.1 Prochlorococcus sp. AG-402-I21
GCTTGCAATAATTTCATTTAACCTTTCGGGGGCAATTTTTAATACTTCAATATCTTCATCTGCATCGCCCTCAGGCTTTTGCTCAAGTTTAGTTAAATCTCTTGCCAGGAAAAGATGAATTGTTTCGTCTGAATATCCTGGACAAGGAAGCATTTCTCCAAGATTGTCCCATCTTTTTGCGGAGTAACCACTTTCCTCTTGAACTTCTCTTTTAATAGATTCAAGTGGGCTTTCTCCTGATTCTAAGGTCCCAGCTGGAAACTCAAGAATTCTTCTAGAGCAAGCAAATCTGTATTGACGAAGAATAACGACTTTTCCAGAATCTGTTATTGGTACTGCTAATGAAGCCCCTGGATGACGAATGATCCCAAATTCACCCTCCATCGAATTAGGTAAAAGAAATTTATTAATTTCAAAACGAATTTTTTTTGCATCAAGATAAGCTCTTGTCTCAATAATTTCTGAGGGTTCAGGTCCTGGAATAGACATAAATTTTTTTTCTATTCACATAGGATGACCGATTTTTTTAGAAAAGGTTGGTGATGTTTGTTACGAGTTTTATTCAGGCCAAATGTTTTGAGATGTGATTCGTTTCGGTTTCCCTTGAGCCTTTGATAAAACTTCTGCAAGGGGAATTAAAACAAAGTTCCTTTGACTTAATCTTGGGTGAGGCAAAATCAGAGTGTCATTCTTTATCTGCAGTTCTCCCCAAGAAATGAAGTCAATATCTAAGGATCTTGGCCCCCAAAAAATTTCTTTATTTTTTCTTGCCCTACCTGCAATTTTTTCTAATTCTAGGAACTTTTTCATTAAACAGATAGCTGCTTTTTCGTTTGGGGTCACTGAGGCAAAATCCTCTCCTTCTACAACAAGCACGGTATTAATAAATTTTGGTTGATCAATTGGCCCTCCTAAAGGATCAGTCTCAAATAGTGGCGCCCATTGAAAAGATAAAGACTTATCAATATTTTTAGAGTCGATTTCTGGACGATTTAAAGAATCGTTCCACTCAATTATGCTTTTTTCGATTTGCGGCCTCATGGCAGCGATTGTTGTTATGGGATCTCCAAGAATGCCAGGGATATTTGCGCCTATTGAGATGACGATTTTCAATTCTGTTTTTGTTTTGCATAAGTCATGCGAATATTAAAAGACTTTTAAAAATTTGCTTGATTTATCCAACTCTATGGTTTCCAGTGGATTGAATAAAAACGTTATGTCTTCGGCTTCAAAAGACACTTCTGTGAGGGATCGAGCTAATCGTTCTTTCCCTTTGGCTGCTATTACAGGCCATGGAACTTTAAAGCTTGCTTTAATGCTTGCAGCAGTTGATCCAGGTTTGGGAGGAGTAATAATTGCTGGTGGGCGTGGAACTGGTAAATCTGTTTTAGCTAGAGGCTTGCATGCTCTTCTCCCTCCGATTGAAATAATTGATTTAGAAAAATTATCTAATAATCAGATTGATGATGATTCATTTATTTATCCAGCAGGCAGAAATTTAGATCCTTCTTTTTCAGGAGAGTGGGATGATTTGACTAAAAAGCTATTTACAAAAAATATAGGAAGTCTGGAAAATATTAATCACTTAGAAAATATCCCTAAGAAAGTTGTTCCTGCGCCTTTTATTCAGGTTCCCTTAGGGGTAACAGAGGATAGGCTTGTTGGTGCTGTTGATGTTGCTGCTTCATTATCAAGTGGAACCCCAGTATTTCAGCCAGGGTTACTAGCTGAAGCTCACAGAGGAGTTTTGTATATAGATGAATTGAATTTGTTGGATGATGGCATTGTCAATCTTCTTTTGGCTTCAGTAGGGGCAGGTGAAAATAGAGTCGAAAGAGAAGGATTGAGCCTAAGTCATCCATGCCGGCCTTTATTGATTGCTACTTATAACCCTGAGGAGGGGGCGTTGAGGGATCATCTTTTGGACAGATTTGCAATTGTGTTGTCTGCGGATCAATTAATTACAAATGAACAAAGAGTTGAAATTACTCAGTCTGCCATTTCTCATGGTCAATCTAGTGAAGCTTTTTCTAAGAAATGGTCAGAAGAAACAGAATCTCTATCAACGCAATTACTTTTGGCAAGGCAATGGCTTCCAGATGTTCAAATTAGTGAAGATCAAATTGAATATTTAGTTGTAGAAGCTATTCGAGGAGGTGTCGAAGGACATAGGTCAGAGCTATATGCCGTCAGAGTTGCAAAGGCTCATGCTGCTTTATGTGGCAGAGATTCAGTGGACGCTGAAGATTTAAAGGCTGCAGTAAGACTTGTAATCGCTCCAAGGGCTATGCAAATGCCCGCAGAAGAGGAGATGGAGCCACCAGCACCAGAAGATCAGCAGCCACCCCCTCCGCCTCCTGAAGATTCTGATGACAATAATGAACAAGAAGAAGATCAAGAAGAAGATCAGGAAGAGGACCAAGATCAAGAGTCATCACCTCCAATCCCTGAGGAATTTATGCTTGATCCAGAAGCATGTGCTGTTGATCCTGATTTGTTGCTATTCTCATCCACCAAATCAAAAAGTGGAAATAGCGGAAGTCGATCAGCTGTCTTAAGTGATAACCGTGGTAGATATGTAAAACCAATTCTTCCAAGAGGTCCTGTTAGAAGAATTGCAGTAGATGCAACTTTGAGAGCTGCCGCTCCTTATCAAAAAGCCAGAAGGGAAAGAGAACCCAATAGGAAAGTTATTGTTGAAGAGGGAGATCTGCGTGCAAAATTACTTCAGCGTAAGGCAGGTGCATTAGTTATTTTCTTGGTCGATGCAAGTGGTTCGATGGCTCTAAATAGAATGCAAAGCGCTAAAGGAGCAGTTATTCGCTTGCTAACCGAAGCATATGAAAACAGAGATGAAGTATCTCTGATTCCTTTTAGAGGAGATCAAGCAGAAGTCTTGCTCCCGCCAACAAGATCAATCACTGCTGCAAAAAGAAGACTTGAGGCAATGCCTTGCGGAGGTGGATCTCCACTTGCTCATGGTTTGACTCAAGCTGCAAGAGTAGGTGCAAATGCTTTGGCGACGGGAGATCTAGGCCAAGTTGTCGTAGTTGCAATTACTGATGGGAGAGGAAATGTTCCATTAAGTACTTCATTAGGTCAACCAGTCCTTGAGGGCGAAGAACCTACTGATTTG
>QCHZ01000034.1 GCA_003216955.1 Prochlorococcus sp. AG-402-I21
AATCACAGCTGCAAAGAAACCCATCATTGCTAGACGACCATTCATTTGTTCGGCTGTCTTCCAGTAGTTAATTTCTTTGTTCATTACACGAAACCTGGAATGATTTGACCTGTTGTTAGATATGCACCGACAAGAGCCAAGCAGCCAACAGATGCAGCAAGACCATTAAGTCTTTCGGCAATTACTTTGCCTTCTTCGACACGTGGAGTTTCTGTAGTTTGGTTTTTCATTAAACGACACCTGGGATTAGTTGACCGGTTGTTAGGTAGATACCTGTTAGTAGAACGAATGCCATCATGGCTGGTCTGCCGATGCTTCTTTCTAGGATTGTTTTGTTAGATGGTTGCATTGTGATGATTAAGTATTGGTTTAAAAAATTCCAGGAATGATTTGACCTGTTGAGAAGTATGAAACCAAAAGACTGATCATTCCGATCATTGCCCAACGGCCATTTGTCTTTTCAGCTTCTTCTGGATAGCTTGTGTAGTCCTCTACAAGCTGAGGCTGTGTTTCACGGCCAAAGATATTTTGCTTGCCGTACTCAGTGATTACTTGAGATGAGGATGAAGTGGTCATTACTGGAATTGCGTTGATGTAAAGTAATGTAAAGCATGAGTTTTCTAGAAGAAAGATACGGTCGAGTACGGCTTACTCACTTTATGAAGATTTTAAGTCGAGTTTCAAACAAAAATTCAAAATGAATATCACTTAGTGGATTAAATATAGAACTTCTAAATCCTGATTAGATTCTGCGACTTTTCTTCTTAAAAAAGTTAATGCCTCATCATTCATATCTGACTCGGCAATCATTTTTTCGGCTTCATTAATACCATGCTCAAGATTTTTAATTTTTAATTGCAGAATTTCCTTATCTTTTCTGCACTGCGCAAGAGTGAAGTCATCAATCATTTTAGTAAATATTTTAAGCGGCTAAAAATCTTACTTAGATTAATAGGTCAAATAAAGTGTTTAAAAACTCTAATCTAGAATCTAATGTTTTATGACCAAATTCTTTTTGTTGTTGTTTTAAAATGGATTGACCGTCTGCCCCTAATGCTGAAGAAATAAATTTATGATCTTCTGAAATCCACGTATTAACCATCTCATCGTCAATCTCAACGTGAAATTGCATCCCATAAGCTAATGGACCAATACTAAATAATTGCTCCTTACATCTACAACTACTAGCGATAAGCTCTGCAGAATTAGGTAATAAAATTCTATCTCCATGCCAATGCAAAACAGGGAAAGGATGTTTTAAAAGCCTTGTCAATTTAAAATTATCCTCTAGTGATTGAGGAAAGATATTGTCCCACCCTATTTCAGCTAATGGTTGATGGGATACCTCCTCCATAATCATTTCAACATCACCACCAGCTGCATAGGCTAAAAGTTGAGCACCCAAGCATACTCCTATCAACCCAACGCTTTGATTTAAGGCATCTTTTATTAGACCAATTTCATCAACAAGCCATGGATAAGTTGAAGTACCAATGTCTCTTATACCCATAGGTCCACCCAACACCAAAAGTAAATCTCCATTCCTAAGTTCTGGTAGAGAGTCTCCTAGATCCAAACGAAAAGTACAAACACTAAATCCTCTTTCCTCAGCAAGGTTGACAAACAATCCGGGGCGCTCGCGTTCTAAATGCTGAAGAACAAGTAAACGACTCATAAATAATTAAAAGTCTACATTTTCATTTGGCGTAAAAACCGAGCAATACAACTTGATAAACAGCTCTGCCTCACTTTCATCTTTACCCTCATATTTGAGTTTAAGGTCTTTTATTGCGACTAAAGCAGTTTTTTCTTTCAACCTATATCTTGCACAAGTATCTAGAACTTTAAACATTCGGGTTGTAACTGCTCCCGAAGGAGTGCTTAGGCCCAAAAAGACAGTAAATAATAATAGATATTTCATATAGATAATTCAATCATCTTTTTTAGATAAAGCTCTAGAACGTTGGAACCATTTATTGCTTCTATACAAAAGGAGAAACATTATAAACAAAAGAATAAAAGTAAGTGCTTCTAAATAAATAAAAAAATGATCGTTCAAATTCATATTTTTCTTAATTTACATTTGATTAAAGTTGCTTGAGTTCTTCATCTGTTAATGAGCAAAAACCACCTGTGCATCTTTCAGATTTATTTAAATCTGCAACGGACTCCGATCCACCGATAATTAAATTATGATTTGACATTTTATAAAATTTCTCGTGAACGGAATCACTAAACTTTTTTTCCTTCTCATACTCTAATTCGCACGGATCAATGTTGTCATCAAACCACTGATCGTATTGAATATAATTTGGCTTTGCATAATATGTCATATACCTAGACTAATACGACATAGGAATAAATACCACCCATTCAAGTCAAAGCTAGTTTGGTTGTTTTTCAACAAGTTCCTTAAGATATTTCTTTTTGAGTAGCTTTTTTCTTTCTTTCAAGAACCTTTTTAATTGTTGTAACTTCAAATCGATCGGTGAAGATATTCAGCAGATTCAATGTACATCAAAGTTATTTTGATGGAGTGCATTTTGGAGAACTATCATTTCCATCAAGCTTTTGAATTTGGGATATATCTAAATCAGATATCTCCAGCCCATAAAGTTCAGCGATCTTAGTCATCGCCAAACCTTCTGCACCTGTCCATGCTTCTGCTAATACCGACCAGGTTTTTTGACTAAATTCAACTCCCAGATTTTCGTTGTTAGCTCTTTTTTTATCTATCTCCACCACTTTCTTTAGCCCCTCCGTAGACAGGTGACTTTTAATCCTTAAGAAAACAACCTCCAACATTGAGTAATAAAACTTTTCCATTGCTTTGTTATATGCCCATTCAGCTTCCTTTTGCGCCTTTTTTGCAGATTCAGTTGTAATCTCCATACTCATTTTTTCTTTAAGGAAGTGAGTTCTTTCTTACATTGTAGTTATCTGAGTTATGTCTTTAAGAATAAAATTTGAAAATCAGCTCGTAAAAAAATAAATTAAATAAGTGCTATCCTCAAAATCAAATAAATTTTTACTAACTGCTCTTTCCATTAAACCTATGGTTTTGTCGATTACATTAAATTGAAAAATGTCTTTAGA
>QCHZ01000035.1 GCA_003216955.1 Prochlorococcus sp. AG-402-I21
AGAAGATTCCATTCTATTTAGCACAGTGTCAATTCTTCCACATATAACAGGTTTCCTACTTGTTACCACCTGATTAGGTGGTATGTCAATATTTTGAAATGGGTTTTCTGTCAATTCTTTTTTAGGTGCTACCACTTCCTTTTGCTTTGGAAGTGCTTTCACTTCTTTTACAACCTCTGGCTTTGTTTCTGTCTCAGCCGATTGTGTACTCTGACAACCCACGATTAGAAACATCGCCATCATTATTGATAGATGTTTCATTTGTTTTTCTCCACTCGTTTACGGACTCTTCCAACATAGGAAGAAAGTCATGCTTAGTTTTAACAAATTCTTGAACAGTGCCGTCCTCTGTTACTACAAGGATAACAATCTGATCAGTCTTGATACCTGTTCTTTCTTCAAACATCTCAGCATATGCAGAGCCTTGGATATAGTAATTTTCATTCCAAGGGTCAGTCCGTTCTTTTGAAGATGTTTTGAAGTCAATAATAGATAAGATATTTTTGTACTCTGCAATACAATCTACACGGCCTGCTACCTTATATTTATCAGAATAGAGACATGATTCTTGTGCATAGATGTTATTAATATTATTGAGGGCTTTATCTCTAAGTTGCTTGAACAAACAATAATGTAGAAATTTATTTTCGTGTTTTGCAAATTTTTCTGGAAATTCTGTTTGCATATTGTTGAGGTAATCCTCACACATATGGTGTATAGAAGTTCCTCTTGCAGCAGAGGTATGGGCAATGTAATTGGCAACTTCATTACCAACACGTTTACGCCATTCCCATAATCCCTCTTTCTTACGATTAGAAAGAACTGTAGTTATAGAAGGATACTTATTTCCCTCTGGTGTTTCGTAAAATCTCTTTCGATTCATCGTTATTGATTTTACGTTTGGTAGATTCACTTGTTTGTGGATGAACGACATAATTTACTTCCATGTTATATTTTACGTTTGATACATCTGTCCAAACGTCATAGTTTATTTTGCGTGTGTATTCTTCTAGTTTAGTCTCATGTGCATATTCTTTAGGGACTTTACCCCAGCCTACTTCTCTGTCCCATTGGCGTTGAGTATATTTCATACGTTTCTCATTCTCTTAACAAGACGTTCAGCACGATTAGTCACTTGACGATACCATGCACTATCTACCATCTCATCGGCAGCAGCATTCCAATCTTTGGCATCTACTCCACGTTTCATACCCTTAAATTTACTCAAACGTGGTCGGCCCATATTGAACATCATATTCGCAACAATTTGTTGAACTTCTTCTGGTAGGTCATCAAAATCTGGATACAGAATTAGACAATCTGCAATCACTGTTTCAACGTCTTTGTTGAAGGCTTCAATACATCTAGCTTCATCAACTGCTGTTCCCACGTCGGCTCCATATTCGGGGTCTGTGTCTGTGACCAAGTGACCGATACCGAAAGTAGGATAACCAAGGTGATCCAAATATATCTCATGAACTACTCCCTCGTCAATCTCTAATTGTTCTCTAAGTTTTTCTATGTCCATTATTCAATTCCTATTCCTAGTTTGATTTTGTTGATAAGGTAACTACGAACAAAACCAGATCGCACAATATCACCTATAGTAAATTCTGTGCAATTAAATTCTTCCATCTCCTCTAGGATACGTAAAAAATCATGTAGCCCATTTTTCTCATTTGTTCTTTGTAAATCTGTCTGGTCAAAGTCACCACAAAATACAATCCTAGAGTCTTGGCCAACCCTAGTAATAATCGTGTCAAGTTCGTGAAAGTTTAAGTTCTGACACTCATCTACTATAACAATAGTATTGTCAAATGTCAATCCCCTTAGAAAAGAAGTTGATAAAAAGAACAAACTTCCTTGACCTTTTAGTTTGTCATATAGACTATTAAATGATTGCTCATTGGGCATTTCAAACATAAACTGCACCATATTCTGATATGGCACTTGATATAACGCAGCCTTATCTTCTTCATCACCAGGCAGAAATCCTATCTCTCTGGTAGGAATAAGTGATCTCACTAGAACCACTCTCTCATACTTTGACTTTAGATCAAAGATATCATTGAGTGCTAAATATAATGAAATAAATGTTTTACCTGTACCAGCGCAACCAAAAAGAAATTGGTTCTTACCTTTTTTCCAAGTTGAAAAAACTTCTTTTTGATTGTCAG
>QCHZ01000036.1 GCA_003216955.1 Prochlorococcus sp. AG-402-I21
TTTAAATCTTGGTATTATATATTTAAATCTTGGTAAATTAGAAGCAGCAGAATTATCGACTCGCAAAGCAATTGAACTGAATCCTGGTTTGGCAATGGCTCATTTAAATCTTGGTATTATATCTTTAAATCTTGGTAAATTAGAAGCAGCAGAATTATCTACTCGCAAAGCTATTGAACTGAATTCTGGTTTGGCAATGGCTCATTTAAGCTTGGGTAATATTTTGATAGATCTTGGAAAATTACAAGAAGCAGAAGTATCCACTCGCAAAGCAATTGAAATCAATCCTAATTACGCAGAGGCGCATTTCAATCTGGGAAAAATCTACAATTTAATAGGTGAATATAAAAAAGCGTCAGATTGTTTTAAATATTCTTTATCTTTAGATTCTGATAACAATTCTATTCGTTATAGTTTAGGAGTTTCTATAGAAAATGAAGCGAGATCTCTAAGTCTTCAAGGATTCAAGAAAAGCGCAATTAACTTAAGAAATGAATCAAATGCTATATATCTCAAAGCATTCGAAGAAAGCGATGTAATCGCAAAGATTGGTTTCAAGCATAAAAGACTTGAACATTCTGAGAAAAAAGAAATCATAATTAAAGAAGATACGATTGTCTTACTAAATACACTTTCTAAATCAATTAATTCTCTTTATGGATATACATCTTCTGGAAATCCTTCTATAAACAGAGGACCTTGTGGAGCATTTGCTAATGAATTTTTTCTACAATGGAATTCACGATTTATCAATCAGGTAGAAATTTGCTTTCAGATGGGTCGACTACCATATCAATGTAATCATATTTTTATTAGATTACCTAACAATCAAATATATGATGGAGGAAAAGGAGTTCATGATTTTAATACTTATAAAGATAGTGAATTCATAATTATGAAAAAATATGATCTAGAGGTTTTAGATAAATATTCATGGGGACTTATTAGGACTTACAAAGAATGTCCTAACTTTTCAATAAGTAAAACATCTGAAGTTATCGCTAAAGATTTAGATAAAATTTATTTAAATTTGTCCTGAAAATAATCTAGAAATAATTTTCAAGAGAAACATGAAGGAATCAGTTTTTGGAACTCCAAACAAAGACCTACACAACAAAGCAAAATGAGAACGAACACACAGGTAATGATTTAATTCCGTCAAGAAGAAACAGCACTTCTAAAACGACTGGATGAGGAACGGAAAAAGGAATGTAAGACTCGTTGTGGTTGGGTGAAAGATAAATCAGAGAAAAGTATCTACCAAAACGAGAATTAGTTCTAACGACATAAAAACAACAACTATTAGCGAGGCATCTAACGATGAGTATGACACCTATCACTACGAGAGTAGAAGAAATGGATGAATTGATCCAGAAGGGAATTATGTCTAAAGAAGGCAATCTTCATAAGCATAATAATTCCAATCTTATGCATAAAGCACCACGCACTTACTACAATCTCAAGCAACAGAATAATTGGAGAAGAGTGTAATTTGTTCTAGTCTATGAGTTGATTTTATTAATAATCGTAGAAAGTTAATTAAAAATATTTATTAATCTTTCTCTAGAAGTAAGTACTAAATGATTTAAGAAAGAATTAAAAGGATTGAAATTAGTAGTAGTATCGGAATAACCAAAAAGAGAAAAGAGAAGAGATTGTGGATAGTTCTACTCAAGAAGGAGAAGGAAAGAAGAAAGTGAATGAAATTACAACATTCCCAGTGACATTTACTTTAGATGAAATCAAAGAAAATATCACGATTAATACAAATACCACTTCTAAACCATCTAAAGAACAAATAATTAAACAGGCAATTCAATTTCATTTACAAGGAGACATTTCAGAAGCAGCAAAACTTTATCAATATTTTATTAATCAAGGTTTTAATGATTACAGAGTTTTTTCTAATTATGGAGTGATTTTAAAAAATCTAGGAAAATTAGAAGAAGCAGAACTATCTACTCGCAAAGCAATAGAAATTAAACCTGATTTCGCAGATGCTCATTCCAATCTAGGAAATATATTGAGAGATCTTGGCAAATTACAAGATGCAGAATTGTCATATCGCAAAGCAATTGAACTCAAACCTGATTTCGCAATGGCGCATAACAATCTGGGAGGAATATTGAATGATCTTGGCAAA
>QCHZ01000037.1 GCA_003216955.1 Prochlorococcus sp. AG-402-I21
GAAATCAGGTTTAATTTCAATTGCTTTGCGATATGACAATTCTGCTTCTTGTAATTTGCCAAGATCATTCAATATGTTTCCCAGATTGTAATGCGCATCTGCGAAATTAGGATTCAGTTCAATTGCTTTGCGATATGACAATTCTGCTTCTTGTAAGTTGCCGAGATCATTCAATATGTTTCCAAGATTGTAATGCGCAACTGCGAAATTAGGATTCAGTTCAATTGCTTTGCGATATGACAATTCTGCTTCTTGTAAGTTGCCGAGATCATTCAATATGTTTCCCAGATTGTAATGCGCATCTGCGAAATTAGGATTCAGTTCAATTGCTTTGCGATATGACAATTCTGCTTCTTTTAATTTGCCGAGACCATTCAAGATACTTCCTAGATTGGCATGAGCGTCTGCGAAATCAGGTTTAAGTTCAATTGCTTTGCGAGCAGATAATTCTGCTTCTTTTAATTTTCCAAGATCTTTTAATATATTTCCCAAATTGAAATGTAACTTTGCGAAATTAGGATTCAGTTCAATTGCTTTTTGAGTAGATAATTCTGCTTCTTTTAATTTTCCTAGATCTTTTAAAATTGTTCCATAATTAGCAAAAACCCTATAATCTTTGAATCCTTGATTTATAAAATATTGATAATATTGTTCTGCTTCTAGAATATTTCCTTCTGAATGAAACTTCAATGCTTGATTAATTATTTCGTCTTTAGAAGGTTTGGAAGGAGTCTTAGTACTAAAAGTGATGTTTCCTTTGATTTCACCTAAAGAAAATGGAACTGGAAGTGTTTTTACTTCAGTGAGCTTCTTTTTTCCTTTCTCTTTATCCTTAGATTCCATTAATCCTAAGAACTTCTGTATGAAGTAATTCTACTGCTAACTATAAGTTCTATTTGAACCTCTTTCTTAAATTATTGATACTTAACTAATAACGCTAGGTGATTGATTAGTTGCTTGATAAAAAGAACTATTTCCCCAATCAACTACTTAATTGAAGTCATCCAAATTAGTTATGTCCTTTAACCCATAGTCAAAGGTTTGTTCAAACTCTTCTATTGGAACTCTCTGAAGTTTTATTGAGTTTGGGTGCTTACTAATCCACCTTGCTTCTCTGATAAACATCTCCAATAGAAGTCGTTTAAACCTACTCATTCTTACCTCTCTGATATTTATCGGAATACCTGATTTATCTATTTTGTATAATAGCGTTGAAAGGGCATTAGAAGGCGTTGTAATCGCTTCATTTGGTATTTCACCTATGTAGATCAGTATGGAAAGAACCCTTCTTACAGTTGCCTTCAGAGTCATTCTAATCTTCATGCCTATTGATTAACCAAAAGGTAGGAACATCACCAAAGTAACTTTCAATTTAGATTCTAATAAAACTATGAGTTTTAATAACTTCTTTTCTATTCCATCGCCTTATATATTCTTCAGGTTTTAACAAATCAACTGAATAAGATTTACCATAACAAAGAACAGCATAATAAAAAGGTAGGAACTCAGTTGCTTGTGCTGCCAATACTTTCTTTATCTTTCCTACTTGCCTACTCTACTCTCCTCTCCTCTCCTCTGCTCTCTCAGCATACTTAATAGAATTACCTAACATAACTTATTTTATAAATGCTTTAATAGTATTATTTTCTGAAAAGAAGTATTTAGTATCTATGAATGTTAATGCTCTGAATAGATTTTTAAAAATTGAAAAAAATTTAGAGGGTTGGTTTTTTCCTCAAGATATGCTCTCTATGGCAATTCTTAATGAATTGCAGTCTAAAAATAATATCAAAGGTCATATAGTTGAACTAGGAGTATATAAAGGGAAATCGTTTTCATTCCTTAGTCATTTCATAAAAGAAAATGAAACTCTATATGGTTACGATACTTTCCCTGATGATTACTATGAATCTACTATATCAGCATTAAAAAATTACGGAGCAAATGTTCAATATGAACTAATCAAAGCAGATACTTCTAAATTAAATGATGATGATATAAAGGAAGTAATTGATGGAAAAGTAATAAGAATACTACATATTGATGCAGGTCATGAATATCATGAAGTT